>NZ_LMIV01000006.1:2391-2697 GCF_001428865.1 Sphingomonas sp. Root241 | reverse complement strand
ACCGAGACGCTGCCCGCGCCGTTGTTCTGGATCGTCACGGCATTGCCGGTGCCGCCCGCGACACCACCCGCGCTGACATCGATATTGCCCGCCCCGCCGGTGCCGCCGGTCACCAGGAGGCCTGTAGTCGCACCGGTCACGGTACCCGCTACGGCGACGCTCACCGCGTCGTTGCCAGTCGCAATAACGCCTTCGCCGCCCGTGCCGGTCACATTGCCGGTCGCGCTGACGTCGATCAGGCCGGTTCCCGAATTGGTCGCCTCGATCCCGACAGATCCCGAGACATTGCCGGCGCCGACGAAGATC
>NZ_LMIV01000006.1:2114-2362 GCF_001428865.1 Sphingomonas sp. Root241 | reverse complement strand
CCCGAGACATTGCCGGCGCCGACGAAGATCGGGCCGGCACCCGCCGCATTGGTCTGGCGTGCGATGATGCCGGTGTTGCTGACCGCGCTCACATCGCCGGCGAGCACCGTCACGTTGCCGCCCGTCGTCTTGGCGAAGATGCCGTTGCCGGTCGTCGCCGTCACCGGCCCCAGCGTCACCACGCTGGTATAGCCCGAGCCGAAGTTCTCGGCGTCGACCCCGAAGCGCGCGTCGATCGCGCCGTTGGC
>NZ_LMIV01000006.1:0-2077 GCF_001428865.1 Sphingomonas sp. Root241 | reverse complement strand
GCGACGATGCCGGCATTGCCCGCCTTGATGTCACCATTGGCGACGATCGTGACGTCGCCGGTCAGCGTCTGCGTCTGGACGTCGATGCCGTCCTTGCTCGCAGCGGCCGCCGTCACCGCGCCGGTGGTCACCGAGATGGAACCGCCCGCGGCGGTGTCGCGCACCACGATGCCTTCGCCGCCCGTCGAGCCGCTCGCGCCCGAGATGTCCACGGTGACACTGCCTGAACCGGCATTCTTGATGTTCATCGCATCGCCGGTCCCACCGACGAAGCCACCAGTACCGGAAACGTTGATATTACCCGTGCCGCCGGTTCCGCCGACCAGCGTCAGGCCGCGTGTCGCGCCCGTCACCGACTTGTCCGCCGTAACGTTCACTGCATCATTGCCGGTCGCGATGATGCCTTCGGCGCCGGTACCGGTGACGGCTCCGCTGGCAAAGACGCTAACCACCCCGGTGCCGCTGTTGGTCGCCTCGATCCCCACCGAGCCCGACACATTGCCGGCGAGCACTGCGACAGCGCCGGCACCTGCCGCGCTGGTCTGGCGGGCGATGATGCCCGTGTTGCTGACCGAGCTCACGTCACCCGCAACCACGAGCACACTACCGCCCGTCGCCTTGGCGAAGATGCCGTTGCCCGTCGTCGCCGTCACCGGACCCAGCGCCGTAACGCTGGTAAAGCCCGACCCGAAATTCTCCGCGTCGATCCCGAAGCGCGCGTCGATCGCGCCGTTGGCGGTAACGGCCACGTTACCCGATGCGCCACCAGGGATCAGCGCCGCGACGATGCCGGCATTGCCCGCCTTGATGTCACCATTGGCGACGATCGTGACGTCGCCGGTCAGCGTCTGCGTCTGGACGTCGATCGACGATGCCGGCATTGCCCGCCTTGATGTCACCATTGGCGACGATCGTGACGTCGCCGGTCAGCGTCTGCGTCTGGACGTCGATGCCGTCCTTGCTCGCCGTGGCCGCCGTCACCGCGCCGGTGGTGACGCTGATGCTGCCGCCCACGCTCTTGTCGCGCACGACGATGCCTTCGCCACCGGTCGAGCTCGTCGCTCCCGTGATGTTGACCGAGACACTGCCCGCCCCATTGTTCTGGATCGTCACGGCATTGCCGGTGCCGCCCGCCACGCTGCCTGCACTGACGTCGATATTGCCCGCGCCACCCGTGCCGCCAGTCACCAGCAAGCCCGTCGTTGCGCCCGTCACGGTGCCCGCCACGCCGACGCTGATTCCGGCGTTGCCGGTCGCGTTGATACCCTCGCCGCCGGTGCCGGTCACATTGCCGGTCGCGCTGACGTCGATCAGGCCGGTTCCCGAATTGGTCGCCTCGATCCCGACCCCGAGACATTGCCGGCGCCGACGAAGATCGGGCCGGCACCCGCCGCATTGGTCTGGCGTGCGATGATGCCGGTGTTGCTGACCGCGCTCACATCGCCCGCGGACACACTGACGGTGCCGCCGGTCGTCTTGGCGAAAATGCCATTGCCCGTCGTCGCCGTGATGGGTCCGACCGCCGTCACTTGCGTATCGCCCGAGCCGAAATTCTCGGCATCGATCCCGAAGCGCGCGTCGATCGCACCATTGGCCGTGACCGACACGTTCCCGGTCGCCCCACCTGGGATCAGCGCCGCGACGATGCCGGCGTTGCCCGCGTTGATATCGCCGTTCGCCACGATCGTGACGTCGCCGGTCTGCGTCTGCGTCTGGACGTCGATCCCGTCCTTGCTCGCCGTGGCCGCCGTTACCGAACCGGTGGTCACCGAGATGGAACCGCCCGCGGCGGTGTCGCGCACCACGATGCCTTCGCCGCCCGTCGAGCTCGACGCACCCGCGATATTCACCGTGACGTTGCCTGAGCCCGCATTCTTGATGTTCGCCGCATCACCGGTACCGCCGACGAAACCGCCCGTGCCGAAGACGTTGATATCGCCAGCGCCGCCGGTACCGCCGACCAAAGTCAGGCCGCGCGTCGCGCCGGTCACGATATTGTCCACTGCGACGGTGATCGCGTCGTTGCCCGTCGCGAGGATGCCCTCGGCGCCAGTACCCGTGACCGTCCCGCTCGCGG
>NZ_LMIV01000005.1:3751-4118 GCF_001428865.1 Sphingomonas sp. Root241 | reverse complement strand
CCTCGAGCGTGTCGTTGCCGATCGTGCCCAGCTGGCGCCCGTTGAAGCGGTACCAGAGCTGGTGCGGATCGCCGAGATTGGGATTGCTGTCGGCCTCGACCCGGCTGAGCGCCTGGCCGTAAGCATCGAGCGTGAAGGCGACGCTGCGCGGCCGGCCGTCGGCGATCGTCGCGCTCGCCACCTGCCCCGAGGCGGTGAGCCCGAAGTTGGTATTGTAGGTCGTCGAATTGTTCATGTCGGGGCGATATTGGATCGAGGACTGCACCGCCCCGTCGAACCAGCTGTAACCATAAGTGGTCCGGGTATCGGGCACCGCCGAATCCGATCCCCCCTGCCAGGTATCGGCATCGATCGTCACCACCGCACC
>NZ_LMIV01000005.1:0-3716 GCF_001428865.1 Sphingomonas sp. Root241 | reverse complement strand
GGTCGTCGTGGCGGACGTGCTGCCCGTGACGGTCTGACGCGCGGCGATCGTCTCGCTCGTCACCCGGCCCGCGGTGTCGTAGACGATGCCCGTGCGGCTATAGGCCACCGTCGTCGCATTCTCGTAATCGATCTGCGAGGCGAGCCGGCCCTGGGGATCATAGCCGTAGCTCGCGCGCAGCTCGGATGCGCCCATCACGCCGTTGCCGGCCGGCCAGCCGCTCTCCGCAGTGCCGCCTTCCCCCGCAACCGATACCGTCTCCAGCAGGCCGTCGGCGGTATAGCTATAGGTCTCGATCGCCTTGCCGCTGAAATGGACCGGACCCGAGGGACTCCAGATATAGATATAGCCGTCGTCCTCAGATTCGGGATAATCGGCGTACCTTGCGACCTGACCGCCGCTCCCCTTCAGGACCGCCTTCCAGCCCGACCAGACCAGCCCGCTCGACATCGTCGAAACGCTCATCCGCTGCCCCGCGGCATCGTAAGTGACCTGCGTGCCGCCGCCGATCACGCCCCCCGACAGCGACCCCTGCGACGTCGTCATCCGGTTCATGCTGTCGTAGCGATACCAGTAATCCTGCGTCGCGACGGAAGTGGAGGCCACGCCGTTCTGGTCGAGCCAGCGGAAGCTCGACTGCATCCGGCGCACGTTCGAAGCGGCGTCGTAGCCGTACGTCATCGACGCCGCAGGCAGCGTCGTGTTGCCCGCCTCGCTCCAGGTGAGCAGCCGGTTCAGCGCATCATAGGTCGCGGTGGCGTTCTGGATCACCACGCCGTCGCGCGTGGTGGTTTCGGTGAGCTTGTTGCCGGTGAGGTCGTAGCTCGAACTCTGGGTCGTGGTATAGCCGCCGATGGTGGTGACTGTCCCCACTTGGCCATTGTTGAGCCAGACATAACTCGCCGTCTCCGTGCCGTGCGCGCCGCTGGTCGTGCGGCCGGTCATCCGGCCGGCAAGGTCGTAGGTGGTGTCGGTCGTGTGTCCGCCCAGATCGGACTTCCACGTCACCCGTCCGAACACATCGGTATACTCGGTCGCGCTGAGTCCATTCTGATAGGTCGTCGTCTCGACCCACCCGCCGAAATTGCCCATGCCCGAGGTCGCGAGGCCGGAGGACCAGCTGTAGCTGGTGGTCGTGGTGTCGCCGCCAAAGACGCGCTGCAGCGTGACGCGTCCCATCGCGTCATATTCGGTGCGCTCGCGCGCGGCGTAGCCGGTCACTTCATTCCAGTGGCCGATGCGATTGCCGAGCAGGTCGTAGGCATAATATTCGTCGAGCCCGCCGGGCCGCGTCACCTGGGTCAGCTGGCCGAGCTTGTTCCAGGCCATGCTCGTGGTGCGGTTGATCTCGTCGGTCGCGGTCCGCAGATCGCCGAACACGTCATATCTGTTTACCGGCGTGCCGCCGTCGGGGTGCCATTCCTTGACGACCATCGCCTCGCCGCCGCCATAGCCGGTGCCCGCGAGCAGCTGGCGCGTGGTCTTGTAGCCGGACAAGCCGGTGAGCGTCTCCGCCTGGACGCTGTTGGCGTCCTGCGTGCCGATCAGGCGGCCAGAAATGTCGTAGAAGAGCTTCTCGGTCGGGCGGATGCTCGACTGTGCGCCGCTCTCGGCGGTGACCGAGACGGCCGGGCGCTGGATCTGGGTGACCCGGCCCATGCTGTTGACCGTGTAGTCGGTCCGCCGGTCATAGGCGTCCTCCTCCCACAGCATCTCGCCGAACGCATTATAGCCGCGGTCGATTGCGATATCCGGCCGCGCGCCGCCGACAGCGGTCTCGCGCAGGCGCTGGATCGTGCCCGTCGCCTGGCCGCGCCTGTCGTAGACCGTGACGGTTGTATTGACCCCGTCGGTGCTGGCGTTGTCGTACGCCTGCGCCTGCGAGAGGCCCGAGAGGTCCATCCCCTCGCTCTCGAGTACCATCGTCTGGCGACCGGCGGCGTCGTAGTAGAAATGCCGCCATACGCCGTCGCCCGAATTGGTACGGATCAGTCGGCCCGCGCCATCATAAGCGAACTGCTCCTGGGCGCCGCCATTGGTGCCGCGGGTGGTCACTTCGCCATAGGCGTTGAAGGAAGAGGTCGTCGCGCTCACCGCGCTCCAGACGCCGCCAGAAATCGTGTTGACCGACTGGCGCGTCACATTGCCGGCGCGGTCATATTCGAAGCCGAGCCCTTCGGTCACGCTCGTGCCGTTGCCGAGATCGCGGCTGTAATATTCGCCGGTCTTTCGTCCCGCAGCGTCGTAGATATAGCTGCGGACGTTACCCGCGGCGTCGGTCGTACCCGTGAGTCGTCCACCCGCGCCATAGCTGTTGGTCGTGACCCGGTCGGCACTGCTGGCGGACGCGCCGCCCTGCTCGGTGCGCACGAGGCTGTCGAGGCCGTTATAATAATAGCGCACCGACGGCGTGACCGCGGTGCCGGCGTAATCGACGAAGCCGTTGCGATGCTCCGTGGTCAGCCGCCCGGCGCTGTCGTAGATGTAGGTGGTAGTGTCGCCGGTCGCCTCGATCTTCTGCGTGACCTCGCCCAGCCCATTGTAGAGATACTCGATGACCGAGATGGTCGCGGGGCCGGTTCGCAAATCGAGCTGCCCGTTGGCGGTGTTGAGCGACCACGCCACGACATCGTGGCGCATCTCCTTCCGCCGCCGGCCCATCCTGTCATATTCGAAGCTGGTGAGCCGATCCGAATTGGTCTGGCCCGGAGCGGTATAGCCGCTGGTGCTCACGTTGCTGGCGACGCCCGAATAGCGCCGCTCGGTGAGGACGTTGCCCTCGGCGTCACGCACCCAGCTCGTCGCATAGCCCAGCGCATCGACCTCGGCCGTCTCGCGGCCCAGCTTGTCGTAATAACTGTAGACGCTGACCAGGGTCGGGTCGGTCATCTTCACGACGTTGCCGGTGGCGTCATACTGGTACGACGTCGTCAGCGTGCCCGTCGTGTAGACGTAGCTGCCGTTCTGCCAATAGCCGATCGCCTGCCCCGCGACGCTCTCGCTCGTCAGCCGGTTGATATTGTCGTAGTCGAAAGTCGTCTCGCGATATTCGCCGGCGGGCGGCGCCGGCGGCGTGCCGCCAGCGCTCGCAGGCAGCGATGCCCAGCCGGCATAAACCTTGCTCGACTTCAGGTTGCCGACATCGTCGTAGCCGTATGCACTGTACGTGCCCTGCGTCGTCGTGACCGCCACGATCTCGGCAACCTTGCGGTCGAGATCGTCATACCAGTACCAGCTATGCCCGCCTGCCGCGTCCCATGTCTCGATGAGATTGCCGCGCTTGTCGTATGCATAATGCTCAGCCGGCGTGACCAGCGACCCGGCCTGGCCGACCGCAACGGGCGTGCCCTCCTTCAGGATCAGCCGGCCTGCCCTGTCGTACGCGAAAACCGTGTCGCGACGTTCAGCCAGACCGTCGGCTTCGATCTGGCGCTTGACGTTGCCGTTCGCATAATATTCGAACTTGTTGCGGTAATAGCCCGCAGCCACCTGATTGCCTGCCGCACCGTACACCGGCGCGTTGACATATTCGGATTCGACCAGCCCTCGCTTGTTGTACTTGAAATCCGTGATCAGCCCCAGCTTGCTCTGGGTCTGGGTGATTCCACCAAAGGCGTCGTACCAGTTGGTCTCTACATAGCCCTCGGCATCGGTGGTGGTCTTGACGCGGCCGAGCTTGTCGTAGGTGAAGCTGGTGGTCGCATCTTTCGCGTTCG
>NZ_LMIV01000004.1 GCF_001428865.1 Sphingomonas sp. Root241 | reverse complement strand
AAGCTGACCAGTTCCCCGGCCTTGTTGTATACCGAGGTCTGGACGAAGCCGTTGGCGAGCGTCACCACCGCCTGCATCGCTGCATCGTTGAAGACGAAACTCGTCGTCCCACCGTTCAGATCGGTGCTGGCAGTGATCCGGCCGAGCCCGTCATAGACGAAGCTTTCCGTGGCTTGCCCCTCGATACGGCGGGTGAGCAGCCTACCCGCTGAATCGTAGGTGAAGAATTCGTCGGAATAACCGCCTGCCGTATTCGGCGATCCATAGTGATTGTTCTGGCTCGCCTGACGGCGCTGTGTCACGTTACCGCGCGCGTCGAAGAGCATGTACGCGATCTCAGAACTGGCGGTTTCGGGAAGGCCATCACACCAGTTGTTGAGCTGCGCCTGGCTTGGAGCCTCGTCGACTGCAAAGCCGCTCAGGTCGTAGAGATAATCCGGGAAATCGCTGATGAAGTAGAGTTGGCCGACGGTATCGTACCAGTTGCGCGTGACGCGCCCTTCGGGTGTGACGACGTAGACCAGCCGGTCCAGACTGTCATAAACATAGCGGGTCGTGCCCGATCCGGCGCGCGTCTCGGTGAGCACCTGGTGGGCGGCATTGAAGGTGCGTTCAGTGATGTTTTCGAGCCGATCGGTCTGCGTGACCACCCTGCCCCAGCTATCGCGATTATAATTCGTGACCTGTCCGAGCGCGTCGGTGACGCTGCTGAGATCGCCGTCCTCATTGTAGCCGAAAGTCACGGTTTGCTGCGCGGCGCCAGCCTGGGCCGGCGGGGCAGTGATCTGGATGAGTGCGCCGTTCCAGTCGTACGAAAGTGTTGTCACCTGCCCGGCCGGATCGGTGACGCTGGTGTACCCCTCGCCATAAACGAGGCTCGTCGTGCGCGTGACACCTGTCGACACCGTCTGGGTCAAACTGGTGACCCGGTTGTCATTGTCATAGGCGATCGAGACAAAGGCGATCGGGTCAGAAGAGCCGGCGGTCTCGCTGATCGTGGCGACCAGCTTCGAGCTGCCGTGATAGGTGTACGAGGTCGAATAGACGCTGCCACCGCTGGTCAGCTCGACATCGACGCGATTGAGCCGGTCGTAGCTGTCGTAGAAATATCGGGTCAGCGTGCCGTCGCCCGAATTCACCTGCGTGATATGGTTGCCGGTCCAGCTATAGGTGATCGTCTCGCCATTCGCGGTGGTGATCGAAGTGAGCTTGTCGCCGGTATAGCCATAGGTGACTGCGTTGCCGCTGGTGTCGGCGACGGTCTTCAGGCGTCGCCATTCGGTTATGCCGTCATTCTCATAGGTCTCGACGATGCCGCTGTCGCCATCGGTCCAGCGGAGCACGGACCCGTCGATGTTGATGATCTTGTCACGGACACCAGCCCCGCCGGCCGCGACATAAGCGGAGCCGCTCCAGTAATAAGCAACTTCCGAACCGTCGCCCATCCGGTGGGTGACCGAGCTGCCCCAGCTGTTGGCCGTCCCGTTGAGACGCACCGCGCGCTGGGTGCTCTGGCGCCAGTTGTCGCCATTGTCGTCGGACATGTTGCCGAGGCTGTTGTAGGTGCGGGCAACCCCCGCATCGGGCCCGCGCCCGACGAGAAACTCGTCCTGGCGATTGATCAGCAGATTGCCGTTCGCCGCATTCAGGAAGATGCCCTGACCGCTGCGCCCGAAGCCCGCCGAACCGAGCAGCCCCGATGATCCCAGCACATTGCCCGAACCGCGCTCAAGACCGGTCCCCGCACCCGTGAAGATCGCAACCATCGTCCCACCCTCAAAACGGAGCGGCCGGTGGCCCCCCTCACAGCTTTGATCGGGGGAAATCGGAGTTTGTTTAGGCCTTAATGCAGGGGAGACAAATAATACCGTTCTCGACCCGGGTCCGCGACGTCAAAGTGTCGATGCGGCTGCCTCGACACGCGATGGCCTACTCCAGGCGTTGCCGCCCAGAGTGCGCGCAAAGTGGCGAATGCCACCACTTCCTGGCGAGGGGGTAACCACAATTCGAGCGACTATTGCGCGGAGTCGCGGGCCACCTTCGATGGCAGCCTCCGCCGCCGCGAGCGCAGCGCTCAGCGCATCAACCTGGCGCCGATACCCCATCATCATGACGGTCGCGCAGCGTGATCAGATGCATCCTGACCACCTCGCCGCGCCCCGTTCGAAAATTCGTCCTCAGAATTCGGCGTTGAGACCGATGAAGAAGGTCCGTCCCGCCACATCGTACACGCCGGGATAGGTGTTACCGTTGCCGAAGCTGTAGAGCAGCCCCTGGGCGACCGCCGGCGGGTCCTTGTCGAGCAGGTTGTTCACGCCGAGGCGGAAGGCGATGTTCTTCTGGACCTTAGCCGAGAGCGCTAGGTCGAAATAGCTGTACGCCGGCAGACTGGCGTTGAGCACATAGGCGGGGCCTGTGAGGAACGGATCGTCGGTGTTGTTGCTCAGCTTGGTCGGCCCGATATAGCGCCAGTTGAGCGAAACCGAGGCGATGTCGGTGGTGTCCGACCAGCTCAGCCGCGCCTGGTGCCGCCATTCGGGGCTCGGCTGGCCGCAAGTCGGCCCGAACAGCCCGACGCAATCATAGCTGCCGAGGCCCGGCAGCGGCTCGTTGCGCAGTTCCTTGAGCCACGTGCCGATGAACGAGAGGCTGAACCCGCCCACTCCGGTATCGGCCGCGTAGTTCGCACCGATGTCGAAGCCCGAGGTCTTGAGCGAACCCGTATTCTGCGTGGTCGAGATCACATAGCCCTGTTCGCCGAACAGCACGCCGGTGCGCGGGTCGCGGTGGAACAGCGAGCAGAAGAACGGATCGCCGGTGGCGATGCACTGGCTGATCGTCAGCGATGCCGGGATCGACGAGATATAGTCGCGCACCTTGATGTTGAAATAGTCGATCGACAGCGAGAAGCGCTTGAGGAAGCGCGGCGAGAGCACGACGCCCGCGGTATAGGTGTCGGCCTGTTCGGGCCGCAGCGCCGGATTGCCGCCGCCCTGCGCGACGCAGACCTCGCTCGGGCATTCGATGATATGGCCATATTGCGCCGCGGAGACGCCGGTCGCCGCGCACTGCGCCGCGGTGGCGCTGGGCGACGCCCCCGAACACGGATCCTGCGCCGAGATGTTGCCCAGTCCCTGCGCCGCGAACAGTTCCGAGATGTTGGGTGCGCGGATCGCGCGGTTGTAGCCGGCGCGGAAGCGAATGTCGCGGATCGGCGCCCAGGCGATCTCGCCCTTGTAGGTCGATATGCCTTCGTCGCGGGTGCTGTACTTCGAATAGCGATAGCCGCCGGTCAGCGTCAGCTCCTCGGCGAAGGGGCGGTTCTCGAATATGGGCAGGCGGACTTCGGTGAAGAACTCGGTGACGTTGAACGCCCCCCGAGCCTCGAGCGTGCCCTTCTGTTGCGCGAGCGCGTCGGCGTGGAAGACCAGACTCTCGCGGCGATGCTCGACGCCGAGCACTATTCCCAGGCCCTGATCGGCCCAGGGGCTCTGCACGCCATAGCTGGTCAGGTCGGCAGTGACCGTGCCGCTGAGCACAGTTTCCTTGTCCATCCCGCGCGTGAAGGTGGGCGAATAGATGTAATCGAGCGATTCTGCCGACAGCCCGGCATATTGGAAGGCGTTCAGCGGCACGCAGGCGGGGTCGCTGCCGTCGACCACCGACCTGCAGGTCGGCACGCCGTTGACGTTGACCACGTTGAGGCCGCGATTGGCGCGGACCGGGTCGATATCGTTCTGATAGTTCTCGTTGAACAGCACGCGCGAGAACAGGCCGTTGACGTCATAGCTGATGCCGGGCGCGACCTCGCCGCGGACGCCGCCGCTGACCCGGAAGTCGGTGTGGCGCAGGTCGTCGCGCCGCGGCCGGGCCGGCGCCGCCACCGGGCGATAGCCGATGAACAGGTCCTGCGTCGCCGCGGTGCCATACGCCGCACCGCACAGCAATTGCCCCTGCTGCGCGCTTATCAGGGGATTGTTGCAATTGACCGTGTAAGTCGTGCCCTGAAACAATGCAGAGGGCGCGACCTGCGAATTGGTGCGGTCGTCCATGAACATGAAGCTGGCGTAGACTTCGGCCGCGGGATCGGCCTCGAACCGTGCAAAGGCGCCGGCGGTGTAGCGCTTGTCGTTGCGCTGGAAATAGTTGAGCGGCGCGTAATTATAGCGAAAGCTGCTGTCGTACGGTACCCAGGTCTTGGCGCCGTCGCGGGTGTTGTTGAAAGCGACTCCGGCATTGGGCCCGGTCAACGGCTGAAACAGCCCGAATTCGTTGTTCGACGAGCCGCCGCAGGTGAATTCTGTATTATTGTTGGTCGGATCGAGCGCGCAGGCGGAGACGTCGCGGTTGGCCTGGGTGATCGGTTGCACCTCGCGATAGCCGAAATAGGCCATGATGTTGCCGCGCCCGTCGGCGAAGTTCTTGCCGACTGCGATATTGGCGTCGAAGCGCTGTCCGTCGATCGGCGAGGACAAGGCGTTCTGATAACCGCTGGCGGAGATCAGGGCGCGGCGCGCCTGATCGTCGTTGTGATGATTGGAGAAGCCGTACTGGACGTCGGCGAGCACGCCGTTCAGATCCTTGCGCAGGATGAAGTTGACCACGCCCGAAATCGCGTCCGAGCCGTAAACCGCCGAGGCCCCACCGGTGACCACGTCCACGCGATCGACCAGGAACGAAGGCAGGAAGTTCACGTCGGTGGCCTGGATCGGCAGCAAGCGCTGCCCGTTGACCAGGATCAGGTTCCGGTTGCTGCCGAGATTGCGCAGATTGACTCGCGCCGTGCCGTCGGACCCGTTGGAGACGTTCTCGTTGGCGTCCGCGGTGACCTGCGGCAGCCGGTTGAGCACATTCTCGATGTTCGTAGCGCCCTGGAGACGGATCTCGCCCGAATCGACCGTGGTGACGGGACTGGTGCTGATCAGGCCCGGCTGCTGGATCCGGGTGCCGGTGACCGTGATTTCGGTCGGGGATGCTTCCTGAGGGGATACGCCCTCTTCGACGCCTTGGGCTGCTGCTGACGAACTGTAGGCGACCAAGGCTGCCACGGCGCTACCGACCAGCAATGCACGATGCTTCCGCATATCTCGTCCCCTTCATCATATATCTGATATCGTGTACGGTATACAATGTCAGCGATCAATGCGCTTTGCAACGGGATTGTAACGAGCCAGACACAGCTCACCTCCGCCCCGCCTCATCCTGCAGACCCGGACGGCCCTCCTCCATTTGGACCGAGAGCGCATATCGGCGCCGTCAATGGGCGCCGTCCGAGACACATTGCCTGTGCCGCTCACCCGTCGAACGACTGTTTCAGTCTCTTGACAGCGGCAAACTCGGTCATATGGTATACATTATATAGTATAGCCGAGAACGGCAGAGGGGGAGACACGAGATGAAGATTCGGGTTGGCACTGGTTTTCAAAGCATCACGCGGGCGCTCGCATTGGCTACGGTCTCGGCAGGCGCACTGGCCGCGACACAGGCCATGGCGCAGGACGCTCAGACGCAGGACGAGGTCGAGACGACAGAACCTTCGCAGGACCAGATCCTCGTCGTCGGCATCCGCGGCAGCGTCGACTCGGCGAACGCGAAAAAGCGCAACGCCAAGCAGATCGTCGACTCGGTCGTTTCAGAAGACGTCGGCAAGCTTCCCGACAACAACGTTCCCGAAGCGCTGTCGCGTGTCACCGGCGTGCAGATCGATCGTGTCCATGGCGAAGGATCGAGCGTCACAATCCGCGGCCTCGGCGACGTGCAGACCACGATCAATGGCAACGAAGCCGGGGTGGCCGGCTCGCGCTCGCTCAATCTCGCGGATATTCCCGCCGAATTGCTGAAGTCGGTCGATGTCTACAAGACCCGCAGCGCCGATCAGCCGGAAGGCGGCATTGCCGGCACGGTCAATATCGAGCTGCGCCGTCCGCTCGACCTGCGAAAGGGCCTGACGGTCGCGGGCAGCTTCCGCGAGACCTTCTCGGACATCGGCAACACCAAGAGCCCCTATGCGAGCCTGTTGCTCGCCGAGCGCTTCGATACGCCGATCGGCGAAATGGGCTTCCTGTTCAACGGCTCGCTGACCAACAACAAATATAATGAGAATTTCGTCGCCGCGGAATCGCCGGGGCAGATCGGCTTTTTCACCGGCAGCCCGTCCAACACCAGCGTTCCGGTCGCACTCCGCGACACTCTGGTTCCCTATGCCGTGACCTATGGAGTGGAATCGGGCTCGATCAAGCGCCCCTCGCTCAACGCCTCGTGGCAGTGGCGCGCAAGCCCGAAGCTCGATTTCGTGCTCGAAGGCTCGTATCTGGGCGCCCGCCAGACGGCGGTCAGCGACTATCTCAAACTGCAGACCAATACCGACCAGGGCAGCTATTCAAACCTCGTCGTCGACGAGAACGGCACGATCCAGTCGGTCACGCTCAATAACCTGAACGGCGTCCCCGGCGGGCCGCTTTCGCTCTATCAGAAAACGCGCACCGACACCTACGGCACCAATTTCGTGACGAATTGGGCCGGCGGCAATGTGCACATCACCTTCTCAAATCAGTATAATTGGTCAGATACGAACTATTATTTCGTCCAGCAGCAGTCCCGCATTGCCGGCGCAACCTCGGTAGATGTCTACTTCAATTCGGACAACGTTCCCGGTGGCGGACCGTACATCACCTTTCCCAACAATTCGTTGAATACACTCGCGGATTATCGCCTCTACCAGGTCCATGACCAGAATGGCGGCAACAACGATACGTTCTTCGCTAGCAATCTCGACTTCACCATCGACACCGGCAAGGGATTGCTTCGCTCGATCCAGTTCGGCGCCCGCTTCACCAAGCGCACGATGGGCTACACCTACGGCTATCGCGACGCGTTCTACTTCAACACGGCGACCGCACCGTCGATGGAGGCGGCGGCCGCGGCGACCGGCAACAGCTTCGTCACCTCGACGCCCGACATCCGCAGCGGCGAGGTGCCGAGCTGGTACCATTTCGACAACGCGCAATATTACGATAACTTCAGCGCGATGCGCGACTATGTCATGGCCAACGGCGCAGACCTGCTCGGCAACGACTGGAACCCCGAGCAGCCGGGCAACAATGATCCGGGCTCGTCCTATCGCGAAACCGAGCGAACCTTCGCTGCATACGGCATCCTCAATTGGGGCCTCGACGCGCCCTTCCCAATCGACGGCACGATCGGGCTTCGCTACGTCAACACTTGGGGCACCGCGCAGAGCACGCAGAATTACTTCAACGTGATCAACGGAGTCATCGACTACAATGTCCAGCACCGGCTGACGTCGTCGAAGGGCAATTACACGGACATGCTGCCGAGCGCGACGGTGAACCTCCACTTCACCCCGAAGCTTCAGCTGCGGCTATCCTACACCCACAACGTACAGCGCCCGGGCTTCTACGATCTGCGCACTTTCAAGGAATTGCGCGACGCCATCATCAACCCGACCAACCCGGTATATGCCGGCAACCCCGATCTGAAACCGATCCAGGAGAATAATTTCGACGCTTCGCTGGAGCATTATTTCACCGGCGGCATGGTATCGCTCGGCGCGTTCCTCAAGAATCAGAACGGCTTCATCTATTATACCCTGCCGAAGATCGGCGACATCGACGCGTATGAATATATTCCCGAACTCGGCGGCCGCTATCGTGTCGGAAAGCCGCGCAACGCCGGCCCCGGCAAGATCTTCGGCTTCGAGTTGCAGGGCAATACGATGTTTGGCTTCCTGCCCGGGTTCGCGCGGAATTTCGGCGTGAATGCCAATTTCACCTACATTCCGGTTTCGCGTCTTGAGCTCTATCGCGACGACAATACGCCCGATGTGCCCGGCGTGTTCGACGCGCCGTACACCTCGAAATATACCGGGAACGTCGCACTGTTCTACGACACGCCGACGTTCAGCGCGCGGGTAGCCTACAATGTCCGCTCCAAGTTCAAGACCTATATCGACTATGTGAACCCGGGCTACTCGGTCTATATGAAGGCGACCTCCCGCCTCGACGCGGCGATCAACGTGACGCCGGTCAAGTTCATGACACTTAGTCTCGAGGCGACGAACATCCTGCGCAACAACGCCAGCACCTATTTCGGTGCATATGATTCGCTGCCCGTGGGCGTGCGCGAGCAGGCGCGCACGGTGCAGGCAAGCGCCCGCTTCCGCTTCTAGCGGCGGCCAGATTTGCCCCGACTGGGCGGGTCGCGAAAGCGGCCCGCCCTTTCTTTTGGCTATTCGCCCTGCACCCGCAGCATCACCGCGCCGTGCGCCGGTACGTCGAACGTCAGTGCGTCGGTCGCCACCGGCTTCCCGCGCCAAAGATCGCGCGCGGCGGTGAGCGTAGCGAAGCCTGCGTCGGCGGCGCGCGCTTCCATCCTCGCTGCGGCATCGCCCCGGTTGAACAGTGCCAACGCGACCGCGCCGTCGCCCAGTGGTTTGGCCCAGATCTCGAGAGCGCCGTCCTTGCGCACCGCCCTGCCCTGGATTCCCTTCTCGTCCTGATCGACGGCGATCACTTCGCGGTTCTCGAGCAATGCCAGCATCTCGGGCGGCGTCCGGCGCAGGTCGTGTCCCATCAACAGCGGCGCGGCCGAGATCGCCCAGAGCGTCATGTGCGTCGTGTATTCGTCCAGCGACATACCGCCATTGCCCACTTCGAGCATGTCGGGATCGTTGAAGCCGTTCGGGCCGGTGTGCTCGGGCTTGCCGTTCCTGTCGAAGCCGATGCGCGCCATCGTGGGATAATCGTCGGTGATGTCGCCGGTGGTACGCCATAGGTGCCCGCCGACCTGCCGGCCCCAGGCGCCGACGTCGAACCGGCCATACTCGCACAGCGAATAGACGATCGGCCGTCCGGTCGCCTTCAGCGCCGCGCCCATTTCGGCATAGCTGCGCTTCACCGTATCCGCATCGGCGTAGAAATATTCGCCCGAGCACAGATCGTATTTGAGATAGTCGATACCCCAGTCGGCAAAGGTCTGCGCGTCCTGCCGGACATGGCCATAGCTCCCTTCGAACCCGGCGCAGGTGCGCGGCCCCTGCGAGCTGTAGATGCCGAGCTTGAGCCCCTTCGAATGGACATAGTCCGCCAGCTTTTTCATGTCCGGGAAGTTGGCGTTCGGCCGGATGCGGCCGTCGGCGCCGCGCGTGCCCTGCCAGCCGTCGTCGATGTTCACATAGACGTAGCCGGCGTCGCGCAGACCGGTGGAGACCATCGCATCGGCCATCGCACGGATCGTCTTGTCGTCGATCTTCTCGGCGAACTTGTTCCAGCTGCTCCAGCCCATCGGCGGCCTCGGCGCGAGCGGCACCTGTTCCACTACCCGCCAATCGGGCAGCGTCTGGAAGCGGAAGGCCCGCGCCTCGGCTTGCTTCACCGTGCCGCGGCGGCCCGCCGCGTCGATTTTGGAGAACCACATTTGACCCACGAGCCGCACGCCCTTCGGCGTCTGCTTCACGGTCCAGGTGCGCGTGGGATGTTCGCGGTCGTTGAGGTTGCGCACGTCGAAGGTGAGTACGCCCTTGTCGAGCCGCGCATTCTGCATCGTCACCGGGCCGTACCATTTAGTGGTCACCGCGCCGGTGATCCGGGCGCCGTCGCTGGCGACCTGCAGCATGGTGACGCCCGGATTGGGTCCGGCGTGGTCGAACAGCCAGACGCCGTCGAAGCGCGTCTGTGCGAGCGCCGCTCCGGACGTGAGCGATGTCGTGAGGGCAAGCGCAGTCAGCAGGTGTCGCACGGGGCTACTCCTTGTCGGTGAGCGGTAATGAAAAGTCCGAAACTCAGGTCAGGCGGGCAGCGCCTGCCGCTTCACTTCGCTGTGCCGCCAGCCATAAGCGAAATAGACGGCCAGCCCGATCAGGTTCCAGACGATGAACCGCAGGATCGTCGCCGACGGCAGGCTGAACAGCAGATAGAGGCAGCCGAGGATCGCCAGCGTGCCAACGACATAGGGCGCCGGGCAGCGGAACAGCCGCGGCGCATCGGGCGCGCGCTTGCGCAGCACCATCAGGCAGGCGCCGACCGCGATGAACGCCAGCAACGTCCCAGCATTGGCGAGCTCGGCGATCTCGTCGAGGCGGAAGAAGCCCGCGACGGCTGCGATCACCACGCCCGTGATCAGCGTGATCCGCGTCGGCGCGCCGGTGCGCGGGGAGACCTTGGCAAGGCTGCGCGGCAGCAGGCCATCGCGCGCCATCACGAAAAAGATCCGGCTCTGGCCGTACATCATCACGAGGATCACCGACGGGAGCGCAACGACCGCGGCAAGCGCGATCAGATGGCCCGCCACCGGCTGGCCGAGCGACCGCAGCACCAAAGCCAGCGGTTCGGCCGAATTGGCGAGCTGCTGGAAGGGCAGCGCGCCGACCGCGGCGACGGCGACGAGCATATAGATGATCGTGCAGACCAGCATCGAACCAACGATGCCGATGGTCAGGTCGCGGCCGGGCCGCTTGGCCTCCTCGGCCGAGGTGGCGACCGCGTCGAACCCGTAGAATGCGAAGAAGACGATCGCAGCGGCGGCCATCACCCCGCGCTTTTCTCCGCCGACTTCGGTCGAGCCGAAGCCATAGGGCATGAACGGCTCGAGGTTGTGGCCATCGAACGCAGGCAGCGCGAAGGCGACGAACACGCCCAAGGCAACCAGCTTGATGATGACGAGGACGATGTTGAGCGTGGCGCTCTCCCGCGTGCCGGCCACCAGCATCCCCATCACGCTCAGCGCGACGATCACGGCTGGCAGGTTGATGATGCCGCCCGCATGCGGCCCGGCGAGAAGCTCGGGGGGCAGATGCACGCCCGCCGCCTGCAACCAGCCGACCAGATAGCCCGACCAGCCGACCGCCACGGTCGAGCAGGCCAGCGAATACTCCAGCACCAGGCTCCAGCCGACCACCCAGGCGACCTTCTCGCCGAGCGCAGCATAGCTGAACGTATAGGCGCTGCCCGCGGCGGGGATCATCGTCGCCAGCTCGGCATAAGCGAGCGCCGCGCAGGCGCAGACCGCGCCGGCAATCGCAAAGGCGAGGATCACCGCCGGCCCGGCGCGCTCGGCGCCGACGCCGGTCAGCGTGTAGATGCCGGTGCCGACGATCGCGCCCACCCCGAGTGCGATCAGATGCGGCCAGCTGAGCGTCTTGGCGAGTGCATGGCCCTCCGCGTGCTTCGTTACTGAATCGAGCGACTTGCGCGGACCGAACATGCAGCTTTCCCCCTGATTTTTGTCGTCTAGGTCGTCGAACCGAATTGCTGGCGCAGGTCGTCGAGCGTGCCCTGGATGTGACCCGTGAGCAGCGTCGTCAGCTTCGCCCCGTCCCGCGCGAGCCACGCGTCGAGCAAGTCCTGATGCTCGGTATGCGCCCGCGATTCGCGGCCCGCGGGCTGCAGATGCGCGACGACGTAACGCTCGGCGAGGATCGACAGCCGCTCCACCAACTGGGTGGTCAGCAGCCGGCCGCCGGGCCGCACCAATGCGGTGTGGAAATCGCGATTGCGCACTGCGACTTCGGCAAGGTTGCTGGCGGCTGCGCCGTCGAGCTCGTGAAAGGCCTGGATCGCGGCGGCCTGATCGGCTTCGGTCGCGCGTTCGGCGGCATAGACTGCGGCCGGCGGCTCGATCGCGAGGCGGAGTACGTAGATCTCGTCGACCTGCTGCGCGGACATCGGCTGGACGAAATAGCCGCGATTGGCGTGGCTGGTCAGCAGCCCTTCCTGTTCGAGCCGCGCCAGTGCCTCGCGCAACGGGATCTTGCTGACCCCCAGTTCGGTAGCCAAGGCATCCTGACGGATCGGCAAATTGTCCGGCAATTGTCCGATCACGATCTGCTCGCGCACGATCTCGAATACACGATCGGCAAGCGTACGTACGACGATGCTCATGACCGTCTCTCCTTGCAGTGGGAGCGCCTGTGTTCGGATGAACGGCGCGGATTCTGAAGCATTACTTGACCTGGAACCCTTCCCAGAAAGGATCAGCACGATCAATCCAGATCGTGTTGAAACCCGTTGCGATTGCCGACCCTTCCACTGACGGAATGATTGCAGGCTGATCGCCGAGGCGTGTTTCCGCCTCGACGCGGCCGATGAAGCGGCTGCCGATATAGCTCTCGTGGACGAAGCGATCGCCGACCGCGAGCTTTCCCGCCGCCGCCAGATGCGCGAGCCGCGCCGAGGTCCCGGTGCCGCACGGACTGCGATCGATCGCCTTGTCGCCATAGAATACCGCGTTGCGCCCGTCGGCGCCGTCCCCGCGGGGCTTGTCCGCCCACAGGATGTGGCTGACTCCGCGGATCGTGGAGTCGAGCGGATGCACCGGCTCGAACTTCTCACGCACCGCTTCGCGAATACGCAGGCTGAGGTCGATCAGCCGCGACGCGCCGAGATCGTCGAGGCCCGCATAGCCGCCCTGCGGCTCGATGATCGCGTAATAATTGCCGCCATAGGCAACGTCGATCGAAAGTGGGCCGATGCCTTCGACATCGACCTGGATGCCTCGCGCCGCGACATAAGCGGGCACATTGGTGATCCGCACCGCAGTGACCTTGTCGCCTTCCTGCGTGTAGGCGATGTCGATCACCCCCGCGGGCACTTCGATCCGCAGCTTGCCGGGCTCGGCGGGCTGGATCAGCCCGTGCTCGAGCCCGAACGTGACCATCCCGATCGTGCCGTGCCCGCACATCGGCAGGCAGCCCGAGGTCTCGATGAACAATATGCCGATATCGGCGTCGGGCCGGGTCGGCGGGTAGAGGAACCCACCCGACATCATGTCGTGCCCGCGCGGCTCGAAGCACAGGCCGGTGCGGATCCAGTCGAAGCGCGCGAGGAAGTCCTGCCGCCTTTCCGACATCGACGCGCCCTTGAGCAACGGCGCACCGCCGGCCACCAGCCGAACCGGATTGCCCGCCGTATGGCCGTCGATGCAGAAGAAAGTATGCCGCATCTTGTGCGTCAGGCCGCCTGCGCGACGCTCAGCGAAGGCCGCGTCGCCGCTGCCTTCTCGACCATGGCGATCACCTCGGCGCGGCGGGCGCCTTCGAGCGGATAGCGCGGCGGCAGCACCCGCTCGGAACCGCGGCCCATCACCTGCTCGGCGAGCTTGATCGACTGGACGAGGTCATGCTCGGCATCGAGATGGAGCAACGGCATGAACCAGCGATAGATTTCGAGCGCCTTGGCGTAGTCGCCGCGCTCGAACGCCGCGACCAGCTCGACCGATTCCTTGGGAAACGCATTGGTGAGGCCCGAGACCCAACCCTGCGCGCCGAGGAACAGGCCTTCGAGCGCGACATCGTCGAGCCCCGCGAACAGCACGTAGCGCTCGCCGAATGCATTGCGGAAATCGGTGAAGCGGCGCGTGTCCGGCGCCGATTCCTTGACCGCGACGATGTTCTTCACCGGGCGCAGCGCTTCCAGCACTTCGTTGTCGATCACGCTGCGATAGGCAGGCGGATTATTGTAGAGCATGATCGGGAGCCCGGTCTTCTCGGCCACTCCCCTGAAATGGGCGACCATCTCATGCGGCTTCGGCACATAGACCATCGGCGGCAGCACCATCAGGCCATCGGCGCCGGCCTTTTCCGCGGCCTGGGCATAACGAACCGCGCGCCGCGTATCATATTCCGAAACGCCGGTGATCACCGGAACCCGGCCATCAACCACTTCGACGATCGCGGAGAGCACGCTGACTTTCTCTTCGAAATCCAGCGAGTTGTTCTCGCCCACCGTCCCCAGCGCGATCACGCCGGTAATGCCGTCACGGATCAAATCGTCCACTACGCGCTGGGTATCGGCCAGGTCGATCGACAGATCCTCCCTCAGCTGAGTCGTCACTGCAGGAAAAACGCCCTTCCAACCGATCGTCATTTGATACCCCGTTCTTGAAGTCGAATAACGTATACGATACGGATTTTTGCGTTGCAATAGAGGAGTGGCGGTGAAGCAGGTTACGATCGTTGGCGGCGGGGTGATAGGGTTGAGTTGCGCGTCCGCGCTGCTCTGCGCCGGACATCGAGTCACCGTGCTGGAGACATCGGAGACTCGCGACGCGGCGTCCTGGGGCAATGCCGGGCACATCGCGACCGAACAGGTGGCGCCGCTCGCCTCGATCGCGAGCCTGCGTTCGGCCTGGGGCCGGCGCTTCGCCGCCGGTGGGGCGCTGGACATGCCGGTGCGCGCGATCGGCGACTGGCTTCCCTTCGCCTTGCGCTTCCTCACCGCCACGCGACCCGACCGTTTCCGCGCGGGCAGCGATGCCCTGCGCAGCCTGCTCGCCGAGGCGCTCCCTTCATGGCAGCGCGCGCCTTGGGCGCCGGAGCTGGTGAAGACCGACGGCCATTTCGTCGCCTGGGCAGATTCGGCGAAGGCGGAAGCCGGCAAGACGGCGTGGCGCGCCGCCGATATCGGCACCGCCCGCATCGGCGACGCCAAGCCCGAAGATCTCGCGCGGATACGAGCGGTGACGCGCGCGCCGATCGCAGGCGCCCTACGCTTCGAAGGCACCGGCCAGATCGCCGATCTCGGGAAGCTCGCGGACGCACTGGAACACGACGTGGTCCGCCACGGCGGGCAGATCCTGCGCGAGTCCGGCACGCTGACCGTCGAACACGGCCGTGCCCGGATACCCGGCCATGATGCCGATCTCGTGCTCGTCGCCGCGGGCGTCGGCAGCAAGCCACTGGTCGAGCATGCCGGCCACAATGCCCCGATCATCGCCGAACGCGGCTACCATATACGCGCCGCCGCGGATCACTGGCCGGCCGACCTTCCACCGATCGTGTTCGAGGATCGCTCGATGATCGTCACCCGCTATGCCGATACCGTGCAGGCGGCGAGCTTCGTCGAACTCGCGCGTCCCGATGCCCCGCCCGATCCGCGCAAATGGGAGCGGCTCGAACGCCATGTCGCCGAGCTCGGCCTGCCGATGCATCCGCCGTTCACGCGCTGGATGGGCGCCCGCCCTACCCTGCCCGATTATCTGCCGGCGATCGGCCGGTCGCGCCGCGCGACCAATCTGCTCTATGCCTTCGGGCACCAGCATCTGGGCCTGACGCTCGCGCCGATCACCGCCGAATTGGTAGCGGCGCTGGCCAACGAAACCAATCCCCATATCGATCTGACGCCGTTCGACCTCGAACGTTTCGACGGCAAAGGAGGACGCGCATGACCATCGGCGGCTCGACCATCGCGGCAGAACTCGCCGCGCTGGAGCAATGGCCTTCCCCTGCCCCGCCCATCGGCAAAGACGAGCGCGACACGCGACTGGAGCGCGCCCGCGCGCGACTTGCGGCGATCGGCGCCGACGCATTGCTGGTCAATGCCGGGCCGAGCCTGCGCTACTTTACCGGGATCGGCTGGTCGCCGACCGAGCGGTTGGTGGCGATGCTGCTGCCGGCCAGCGGCAAGCCCTGGATCCTCTGCCCCGCCTTCGAGCGCGGATCGCTGGAGGCCGAGCTGGCGATCGACGCCGAATTGCTGCTGTGGGAGGAGGATGAGAGCCCGTTGGCGCTGATCGCCGACAGCCTTGCGCCGAACGCGGTGCTCGCGCTCGATCCCCTGCTCCCGTTCCATTGGTCCGAGCCGCTGCGCGCATCGTTCCGGCCGGTCTCCGGCGCTTTGGTGATCGACGGTCTGCGCATGGTCAAATCCGCGACCGAGCTCGCACTGATGCATCAGGCCAAGGCGATGACGCTCGAGGTCCATCGCCGCGCCGCGCGCATCCTCGAACCCGGCATCGGCGCCAGCACGATCAAGCGCTTCATCGACGATGCCCACCGTGCGCTCGGCGCTGCCGGCTCCACCTTCTGCGCGGTGCAGTTCGGGACCGCCACCGCCTATCCGCACGGGCTGCCGGGTGACCAGCAGCTCGAGGAAGGCCAATTGGTGCTGATCGATACCGGCTGCACGGTCGATGGCTATCATTCGGACATCACCCGCACTTATGCGTTTGGCGCAGTCGATGACGAGATCCGCGCTCTCTGGACGCTGGAGAAGGAGGCACAGGCCGCCGCGTTCGACGCAGTCGAACCGGGCGCGCCGTGCGAGAGTGTCGATGCCGCCGCGCGCCGCGTGCTCGAACGCGCCGGGCTCGGCCCCGATTATCGCCTGCCCGGCCTGCCGCACCGCACCGGGCACGGCATCGGGCTGGCGATCCACGAGCCGGCCTATCTCGTCCGCGGCGATCGGACGCCGCTGACGCCGGGCATGTGCTTCTCGAACGAGCCGATGATCGTCGTACCGGAGCGCTTCGGCATCCGGCTGGAGGACCATATGTACGTGACCGAGACCGGCGCCGCCTGGTTCACCGAGCCGCAGCATTCGATCGACCGACCCTTCGCATGAGGCGTGCCTTTCCGCTGCTGATCGCCGCCGCCACGCTCGGCGCATGCGCCGGCAAGCCCGCGCCGGTCGGCCCGCCGCCGGCGGCGCTCGGGCTAGACTCCTTCTACGTCAAATCGGTCGACGCGGACGGCATCCCGGTGTCGTCGTCGCAGGCAGTGCCCGACGAAGCGCTGCGGGTGGCGCGGCGAATGATGGTGGCCATGCTCGCGCACCGTCCCGATCTCGCCCGCGAACTTGTCCGCGCCGGGCAGCGCGTGATGGTGATGGGAGTCGACGAACGCGCCACCGACGTCCCCGAGCAGCGCGACTGGAAGAAGCCGGCGATCGACGATCCGCGGCTCACGCGCTGCGAGCGCAAACTCTATGACGTGCGGATCGGCCGGCTGACCGACCGCGAATATTGGGGCCGCCGCGCGCGCGGCATGGGTGGGCTGCTGACCAGCGCCGCAACCGAGAACCTCCTCGCGATCCCCGGCACCAAATATTATGGCGAGACGATCCTCGTCCACGAATTCTCGCACGCGATCCTCTACGCGGTCGAGGCGGTGGATCCCAGGCTCTATAGGCAGGTCGAAAAGGCCTATGCCGTGGCGAAGGACAAGGGCCTGTGGACCGGCGAATATGGCGCGACCACGGTCCAGGAATATTGGGCCGAGGGCACGCAATTCTGGTTCAATTCGAACAAGCTAGCCGTGGTGGACGGCGTGCGCATCCTGTCCGACACGGATCTGCGCCGGCACGACCCGGCGCTCGCCGCGGTGCTGCGCGCGGTTTATGGCGACCGGCATCGCCTGCCGGGCGATCCCTTCTACAAGCATCCCGCGCGCGTGCCGCCAGGGCCGATCCCGAAAAGCACCGCCGAGATCTGCTGAACCTGCGCGGCGCGGTTTCAATCTTGAAATGTAGGATTTCGTCTGCTTGCCTCACTCCTCGTCACTCCGGCCTCGAGCCGGGGTCCCGCTGCCTTTCGGACGAAGAAGCGGGATCCCGGCTCAAGGCCGGGATGACGGTATTTTATCAAGGGTTGTCGAGCTCTCCGCCTGAGGGGTGGGCGGTCTCGCAACCGGCTCTTTGACATTGTCGGGCGGATCCATACCAGGACCAGGAGATTCACACGGCGCGCGTGCGGTCGCTTCGATGTCGCGCAGCGGGCGCATCAAGCGAGGCAGTGTCAACCCAGTGTCAACTTCCATTCTTCTCCTTGTTTAATATCAATCATTTAACGCGCATCGCCGCCGCACGCTCAACCAGCAGGTGGACAGGCGTCTAGTTCTTCCCGCACCCAGAGGCGGCAACGCCCGGCGCCGCCGGCACGCGGGGCCGCGGCGCGAGCACTTCCCATTCCTGCACGCCGACCCCCGCGAAGGTGCCCCCGGTGCCCGACGCATCGAATACCGCCCGCAGGCAGCGCGTCGTCACTTTCGGAAAGCTGACCGACTGGAACACCCCGGCCGCGGTGCCATAGCTGCCGGCTCCCGCCACCGGCTTCCACCCGCCGTCCCAATATTCGAGGTGCCACGCCGCGGGCGGCGCCACGCCGATCCCCGATCCGGCGGGCTGGTCGGCGAAGAAATAGACACGCGACCCGTCGATCGTCACCGGCTCCTTCCAGCGATATTCGACCCAAGGCTGTTTCGGATTGTTGCCGGTCCACGTCCCCCACATCTCGGGCGGCAGCGGATTGGCGCGGACCTTGGCGTCGTTGAGCGCGGCGATCCAATATTGCACCGGCACGACGTTCGACGACACCGCCGAAGCCGAGCCGGCAATGTTGCGCGTCGGCTTGGGCGCAGACTGCGGCGCACGGGTCGGCACCACCGGGCGGATCGCCGCGGGCGAGACGCTGTCGTCCCACTGCATTTCGTCGATCGCCACGCTGCGGCGGAAATGGCCCCCGCCCATAGCGTCGGCGGTGTGATACGCCATGTACCACTTGCCTTTGAATTCCACGGCACCGGCATGCGAGGTGGTCGAGGAAACCGGGCGCAAAGCGACGCCGCGATAGGTCCACGGCCCCAGCGGCGAGGCCGCGGTGCCCCAGGCCTGGCAGGCATAATATACTGCCGGCGTGCAGTCGCTATCCGGGCCCGCCTTGTTGCCGGCATAGAGCATGTAATACACGCCTTTGCGCTTCAGGATCCACGGCGCCTCGAAGAAGCCGGTCAGCCCTTCGATCCGCGTCTCCGGCCCCGTGGGCGTGATCATGTCGCGTTCGAGCTCCATCCCGCGCAGCTGACCGAACGTGCCCCAATAAATGTAGGCCCGGCCATCATCGTCGAGCAGCACGGTCGGATCGATATTCTGGATATTGTTCGCGACGGGCAGCTTCTGCGAGATGATCGGCCCCGCCGGATGGGCATCCTTCCACGGCCCGGTCGGGCGATCCGCCACCGCCACGCCGATCGCGAACCGGTCCTTCGCGTCGCTGTCCTTCTCGAGCACCGGCGCGTAGAAATAGAAGCGGCCGTCCGCGCCCTTGACGATCTGCCCGGCATAAGCCCGCGCCGGCTCGGCCCAGGCGAAGACGTTCTCGGGGCGGATGAAGCCGGGAATGTGCTGCCATTTGCGCGACGCCGGATCGCGCGTCGACAGCAGTTGCCACTCGGGCATGATGAAGTCGTTGACCTCGGGCTCGGCGATGTCGCGCCCGGTGAGGACATAGAGCGTGTCCCCGTCGACCAGCGGCGCCGGGTCCGTCGTGTAGAAGCGGCCGTCGGCGAGGATCGGATTGCCCTTCGAGACCACCGTCTGGGCGCAGGCGGCGCACGGCAGCATCGCCAGCAATGCGGCGAAGACAGGCAGTCGGGTCATGTCATTCCTCGTCGGGATAGGGGCCCTTGCCGCCCTCGGCGATGAGCTGGTCGACGCGGCGGTCGATCTCGGGGATGGGCACCGATCCCAAAGCGAGCACCGCGTCGTGGAAAGCGCGGAGGTTGAACTTCGCGCCGAGTGCCTTTTCGGCCCGGGCGCGCGCGTTCAGGATCGCCAGCTCGCCCGTGTAATAGCTCAGCGCCTGACCCGGCCAAGCGATGTAGCGATCGACTTCGGTCTCGATCTCGTGATCGGCCAGCGCGGTGTTGTCGTGGAGGAATTGCTGCGCCCGTTCGCGGCTCCAGCCCTGCGCATGGATGCCGGTATCGACCACCAGCCGCGCGGCGCGCCACATCTGGTAGGAGAGCATGCCGAACACCTCGTACGGCGTCTGGTACATCCCCATCTCCTCGCCCAGAGCCTCGCAATAGAGCGCCCAGCCCTCGCCATAGACCGAGAGATAGGTGTCGCGGCGGAACGCGGGCAGGTCCTTGTTCTCCGCCGCGAGCGGCATCTGGAAGGCATGGCCCGGCGCGCTCTCGTGTAAGGTCAGCGCCGGCAGCGAGTAAAGCGGGCGTGCGGGCAGATTGTAGGTGTTGATCAGGTAAACGCCCGGCCCGCCACGTCCGCCGGTGTAGAAAGGCGCAATGTCGTCGGGCACCGGAATGATCGCGAAGCGGCTGCGCGGTAGCCGGCCGAAGTATTTGGAAGCCTTGCCGTCGAAGGTCTTGGCGATCCACGCGCCGCGATCGAGCAGCGCCTGCGGGGTCTTGGCGTAAAATTGCGGATCGGTGCGCAGGAACTTGAGGAAGGCGGCAAGGTCGCCCTTGAAGCCAACTTGCCGCATCACGTCGTGCATCCGCGCGCGAATCTTGGCGACTTCGGCGAGGCCGATCACATGGACCTGCTCGGGCGTCTGATCGAGCGTGGTATATTCGGCGACCTTGGACTGGTAATAGGCCCGCCCGTCGGGAAGGTCATAGGCCCCGAGGGTGGTGCGGGCGCCGGGGATATATTCCTCGCGGAGGAAGCGCAGCAGCTTGGCGTACGCCGGCACCACTGCCTCGCGGATCGCCGCCTCACCCTCGGCGCGCAGTTTCGCCTGCGTCTCTGCCGGCATGCCCGCAGGAAACTTGGCGAAAGGCGCGAAGAAGGGCGAGTCCGCCGGCGTCTTCGCCTCGGCGACCTTGGCGACGCCGGCATCGCGCCCCTGCAGCGTGATCCGCGACGGCGTGAAGCCACGCTTCAGGCCGGCGCGCATATTGGCGATCTGCTGGTCGAAATAGCGAGGCACGTCGCGCAACGTCGCAAGGTAGCGGCGATAATCCTCCTCGCGCAAGAAATCGCCTCGCGCGGATTCGGCCAAGTCGCCCCAGAAGCTCGAATCCGCGTTGAGCGGCTTTTCGTAGTCGCGGTATTTCTGCTCGTTGAGCAAAGCTTCGATCTGGCCCTTGAAGACCGCGTAATTGACGCGCTCGGCGGCCGAGAGCCGCGCCGGGTCGATCTTGCTCAACGCGGCGAGCGTCGCCGTCCAGCGCGCCAGTCGCTCGGCCTGCGCCGCGGGGCCGACATCGGGCAGCCCGAGCTTCTGGTCTTTCGGGCTGTCCTCATTGGGCGCCTGCTGGCGCTGCCGCCATGCATATTCCTCGGTGTAGAGTTTCCGCAATTGCGCATCGGGTCCGGGCAACGGCGCGGCCGCCGTCAGCATGGCCGCCCCCGCCAGCAAAATCCCTGCCTTGCGCCAAGCCTGCACGTTCAAACTCCGATCGCCATGATGTCCGCATACAGCGCTGCGGGGATCGTCACGCCTTGCGTCAGGCTCCGCGTCCGCGCGGCATAACGCCGCTGCGAGGGCAGCCGGGCACCCTGCCCTTCGATCGCGTCGAACAGCGCCTCGGCCCGCTCCAGATGTTCCTGCACCGCATCGCCCAGAAACCCCGCCGGATCGATCGCGAGGATCAGCTCACCGCCGATCGGCGAGCCACCGCGGCCCTTGTCGGCGGCAATCGATTCCGCGCTGGTCATGTCGGCGATCAGCGGCCCGGCGAGCAATTCGACCATCGCCGCCAGCGCCGAGCCCTTGTGCCCGCCAAAGGTCCGCATCGCCCCGTTCAGCACCGCCTCGGCGTCAGTGGTGCTGCGACCCTCGGAATCATAGCCCCAATCCGCGGGGATCGCCCGGCCCTCGCGGCGATGCAGCTCGATCTCGCCGCGCGCGACCGCGCTGGTGGCGAAGTCGAACACGAACGGCTCGCGTCCCGGCCGCGGCCAGCCGAACGCGATCGGATTGGTGCCGAATACCGGCTTGGTCCCGCCCGTCGGCGCGACCCAGGCATGGCTGGGAGTGAAGGCCAGTGCGACCAGTCCCTGCTCTGCCAATGCCTCGACCTCGGGCCAGAGCGCAGCGAAGTGGACGAAATTGTTCAGCGCCAAAGCCGCAATCCCGTTGGCGCGCGCCTTCTCGACGAGCAACGGCATGCCGCGCTCAAACGCGAGCTGCGCAAACCCGCCTCCGCCATCGACGCGTACCAAGCCAGCTTTGGGCTCCGACACCCGCGGCACCGCATCTGGCACCACCACCCCGGCGCGGATGCTGCGATCGGCGACGAGCAAACGATAGATGCCATGGCTGGCGCAACCGTCACGCTCGCCGGACACCATCGTCTCGGCCACCGCATCGGCATGCTCGCCCGCAAGCCCGGCCGCGCGCAGCTTGGCCCGGGCGAGTTCACGCAATTCGTCGAGCGTCATCGCGACGCCGGCCGCGGCCCCGCTCAAATCTTGACGCCCGGCTTGGCAGTGAACAGCCGCACCCCGAAGATCGGGCCGGCGGTGCTGCGATCATGCGGCACGATCCGAACGCGCACTTCCTTCTTGCCCTTGGTCAGCGGCTCGGGGAGCGGATACTCCACGTCAAAGAACTTGCCCGGTCTGTCGTTGTCGAGCGTCTGGGTGGCGACCTTCACATTGTCGACGAGGATGTCGAAGTCGCGCTTGCGCTCGCCGCCCCAATAAGTCGCCTGCAGGATCAGCGGGCCATCCTTGGGCTTGAGGGTGAACTCGATGAACCCGCCCGAACGCGCGTCGCGCCCCTGCCGGCCGCGATAGGTGACCGGGTAGGAAATCTCCGAGGTGAGGTTGTGGTCGCGCTCGGGCTGCATCTCGCCGAGGAACATCACGTCGACCGAACGCGCAGCAATGTCCTTCAGCCGCGCCTGCTCCGCGAGGAACGCCTTTTCCTCGGCTGCCCAGGCGCTCTCCGAAAAGCGCTTGAAATAGGTCGCGCTGCGGCGGTTGTACTGGCGATAGAAGGGCACGAACTGCAAGTCAGCCGGACGCACCACCCCGCGCGTATCGAAGATACCCTTCGCAGGGTCGCTCGGAGTGAAAGCCGCAAGCAGATCGGCACCGACCAGCGCCGGATCAGCCTGCTCCCATTTAGTCTCCTTCGCCCCCAGATCGGCGGCGAGCACCATGGGCCCGCTGAGCACGGCGATGGTATTCTCGTCGCCCGGCGCCGCCTCGATCCGGAGCTCGAGCGGCAGCGCGATCGACACCGTGTCGCCAGCCTTCCAGCGCCGGTCGACCACGGCATAGCCGCGCTCGAATGCGGGCGTGGCCGGCTTACCGTTGACGCTGACCACCGCCTTGCCCGCCGCCCAGCCGGGCACGCGCAGCGCCACCGGGAAACGACCTGCCTTGACCTTATTGAAGGTCAGCGTGCTTTCGGGCGCGAACGGATAATTGGTCTCCAGCGTCAGCTCGGCACTGCGCTTCGCCCAGCTGGCGTCGGCGGGGATGTAGAGATTGACGATCAGCCCGCCGGCATCGTCTTCCCAGAAGATCGACTCACCATGCTTGGAATGGACCTCCATGCCGCTGCCGACGCAGCACCAGAAGGCATCGTCGTCCACCGTCGAATAGCCGCGCTCGCTGCCGGTCATCAGCGGGGTCATATAGGTGAAGCCGCCCGTCACCGGGTCCTGCGCCGACATCACATGATTGAGATGCGCGCGTTCGTAAAAGTCGAACAGCGCGCCGTCGGGCTGCCAGCCATAGAGATGCCGGGTGAGCTTGAGCATGTTGTAGGTGTTGCAATGCTCGCAGGTCTGCTCCGTGATGTGGTCAGCGACGGTGTCGGGCGTGAAGAAATATTCGCGGTCGGCATTGCCGCCGATGACATAGCTATGATGCCCGGTCACCCGCTCCCAGAAGAAGGTCGCCGCGGTCCGGCGCTTCTCGTCGCCCGTGATATCGTAGATCCGCGCCAGCCCGATCAGCTTGGGCACCTGGGTGTTGGCGTGGAAATTGGCGAGCTTGTCCTCGCGGTTGCTCAGCGGATCGAGCACGCGGTTGTCGTAGAGTGTCTCTGCCATCTTGAGCCAGCGCGGATGGCCGGTGCGCTGGTGCAGCTCGGCATAGCTCTCGTTGAGCCCGCCATATTCGCAGCCCAGCACTTCCTGGATTTGCGCGGGCGTGAGCGCTGCGAACACCCGTTCGAAATAGCCGCCTAGCCCCTCGACGACCGCCAGTGCCTTCTTGTTGCCCCATGCGCCATGGACATCGAGCAGCCCGGCGAACAATTTGTGCACGGTGTAAAGCGGCGACCACGAGCCGTTGAGATCGAACCCGCCGGACTTGATCTCGCCCTTCATCACTTCGCCGAAGATCTCCTCGCCGTCGACGACGCTGCCGTCCTTCCGCTTGCGTCCGAGTGCACCGACATAGCCGGTACCGCGCTTGGCCTGCGCCTCGGCGAGTTCATCGACGATGTAATCGGCGCGGGTGCGCATCTCGGCATCGCCGGTCTGCTGCCACATCAGCACCAAAGCGGTCAGATAATGACCTAGGGTATGGCCCGCGATCGTGTCGCTTTCCCATCCGCCATAAATCTCGGCCTTGGGTGCGAGCCCGGCATATTTGCGAAAGTTATGCAGAAGTCGATCGGGGCTGAGCCGATAGAGATATTTGCGGTTGACCTCGACCGCAGTGGCATAGTCCGACGGCCGCAAGCGGACCGAAGCGAGCGGCAGCGGCTTGACGCCCCTGGGCGCGAACGCTCCGGCGGCCGCGGCGCGCGCAATCCCGGCCTGCGCCGTCACCGCCAGCGCAGCGGCTCCGAACATCAATTCCCGCCGGGAAGCGCGCATCATCTGCATCTTGGTCTCCTGAATACCGTATACGATTATCGTTGAGGATGTGGAGCGTCAATCCTCGAATGGAGCGTCACAAATTCCTCCCTTTCAAGGCTCGTCGAGCAGCGAGATTTCGGTGTCGGAGAGCGCGAGGCGGACCAGTTCGGTCATTGCCGCACGGGCGCCTTCGATCTCGCTGGCAGCAATCGCATCGAGCAGCGCGCGATGCTCGGGGATCGGATCGCGCGGCAGCGCACGCTTGCGCTGCTTGTAGATCGTCGTCCAGGCGATCGCCGCGAGGATTGAGCTCGCCAACGCGATCATCGCTTCGTTTTGCGTCGCCTCCATCATGATCATGTGGAAGCGCTGGTCGGCGTACCGCCCCTTCTCGGTGGCGAGCCCGTACAGGGCCATCATGTCGAGCGCCTCGCCCATCGCGGCCAATTGCGCCTCGCTGCGCCGTTCGGCGGCGAACGCGGCGGCATTAGGCTCCACCACCATGCGCAGCTCGAACAGGTCGAACACGAACTTGAGGCTCGGCTTCGCCTCGAACTGCCAGGCGAGCAGATCGGGATCGAGCAGACTCCATTGCCGCCGCGAGGCCACGCGCGTCCCCGCCTTGGGCCGGCTCTCGACCAGCCCCTTGGCGGAGAGCATCCGGAACGCCTCGCGCAACGCCGAACGCGACATGCCGATCTGCTCGGCATAATCAAGCTCGCTCGGGAAGACATGTCCTTCGGGCAGTTCGCCGGACAGGATCATCACGGCAAGCTGCTGGGCGAGCGAGCCCTGCAGCCGCTGCGCACTGTCGCTCTGGAGCAGCGTGCCCCGCCTGATATGGGTACTATATCCGCCCAAGCCCAACTCTCCTGGCTCAACGCTACCGGGTCCGGAGCGAAATGCAACGGCGTCATACCATATACCGTATAATTTTAGTTGAGCTGGCGTCTCTGCCTCGATATGCCGGGACAAGGGAGGGCGCGGATGCAACAGGATCGAGCAGGATGGCGGCCGGGGCTGATCGTCGCTTTACTGTCGGGGCCGTTGCTCCTGGCGGCCAATGCCGATCCGACGCCGACCCCGAGCATCGCCGACCGTTATGCCCGCGCCGATCGATATTTGCGTCCCGAACTGGACAAACTGATCGTCAACGCCGATCTGCGCGCGACCTTCACGCGCGACGGCACCGGCATCCTCTACCGGCTCGGCAGCGCGGGCAAGCGGCAGATCCGCTATCTCGAACTCGCCACGAGCCAGTCGCGTACGATCGTCGACGAGGCGCGGCTGGCTGAACTGGTGGCGAAGGCGACCGGCAAGGAAGTCGACGCACTCGCACTGCGCCTCGAGGACGCCGATTACAGTGCGAAGGACGGCACCCTCACCTTCGGCGTCGCCGACAAGCAATGGACGCTGAGCGGCGCCGGCGAACTGGCCGAAGCGAAGAAGGGCGCGCCCGACGGCGAAGGCGCCGTATCGCCCGACGGCCGCTTCGAGATCGTCGCGCGCGATTTCAACCTGTTCGCGCGCGATCGAAAGTCCGGCCGCCAGGTCGCGCTGACCACCGACGGCACGCGCGAGCAGTCTTATGGCCGCAGCATTCCGCAGCTCGCCGACATCCTCAAGGCCGGCACCGAAGAACCGAAGATGCCGGTGTCGGTGATGTGGTCACCCGACAGCCGCAGCATCCTGAGCTGGCGGCTCGACACGCGCGGCGTCGAACGGCTTTCGATCACGCAGGAAAACCCGCCGGGCAGCTTCTATCCGCGCAGCTTCCAATATGTGTATCCGCTCGCCGGCGCCGCCAAGCTGCCGCAGGCGACGCGCTTCACGGTCGATGTCGAGGATGCCCTCAAGCGCAGGCGCGCGACCCTCGTTCCGCTCGACGTGCCTTCGGAATCGATCCTCTACCCCTCCCCGCCCGACATGGGCTGGTCGGGCGGCAAGGTCCGCGTCCAATGGACCGAGCGTGGCTACAAACAGCTCGTCGTCTACGAAGCCGATCCGAAGACCGGCAAGGCGACCATCACTGCGCGCGAAGCGGTCCAGCCGATCGTCACAGTGACTTCCAGCAATCTGCGCCCCGCACCCGAGCTTGGCGGCGAGCTTTCCATTTCCGAGCGCTCCGGTTGGGCACAGCTCTATTTCGTCCGGCCCGGTGACCCGGACGGCGGCATCCCGCTCACCCGCGGCGATTGGGAGGTGCTCGACGTCGCGCATCTCGACGCGAAAGAGCGTACGCTTCTCGTCACCGGCGTCGGCCGCGAACGCAACCGCAATCCCTATTACCGCGCGCTCTATCGCGTGACGCTGGACGGCAAGCAACCCGGCTTGCTCACCCCCGAGCCGCTCGATCACGAAGTCGAAGTATCGCCCGACGGCAAATACTTCATCGATGCGATGTCGAGCCCGACCGTCCCCACCCGCACGGTTGTACGTGACGCACGCGATGGCCGCATCGTCACCGACCTCGCCACGGCGGACGGAAGCGCGTTGTTCGCGAGCGGCTACACCCCGCCCGAGCCGTTCACCGGCCTCGCCGCCGACGGCAAGACTCGGCTCTATGGGATGATCTGGCGCCCGGCGAACTTCGATCCGAAGGCGCGCTACCCGATCATCGACGCGGTCTATACCGGCCCGACCACCACCAACGTGCCGACAAGCTGGAACGGTGCGGTCACCGCCGGTGCGAACAGCGTCGCGCAATTGGGTGCGATCGTCGTCACCATCGACGGCACCGGCACTTCACGCCGCGGTCAGGCCTTCCGCCTTCCCGCCTGGCAGAATCTCGGCGAAGTCGGGCTGGACGATCATATCGCAATGATCCGCCAGATGGCCGCCCGATATCCGTACATCGATGCCACCCGTGTCGGCGTCTATGGTGGCTCGGCAGGCGGCTATGACGCCGCACGATTCGTGCTGCGCCGGCCCGACTTCTTCAAGGTCGCCGTCGCGTCGTCGGGGAATCACGATCTGCGGCTCGACAAGGCGTGGTGGCCCGAAGTCTCGATGGGCAATCCCGACGAAGCCGTGTGGGAGCGCAACTCCAACATGTCGGTCGCGAAGAACCTGCGGGGCAAGCTGCTACTGATCCACGGCGACATCGACGACAATGTTCCCGTCACCGAGAGCATGCGCCTGGCGAATGCGCTGATCACCGCGGGGCGCGACGTAGATGTCGTGATCCTGCCGAACACCACGCACCGCGTCGCCCAGCCCTTCTTCTGGCGCAAGCTCCGCGACTATTTCACACGCCATCTGCTCGACGAGAAACCGCCGGTGCTATCTTTGCCCGAGCCGGATCCCGCCATGCCGGCGATCGGCGCAACCGAGAAATGAGAACCCCCATGCGCACTGCCCGCTTCCTCGGCCCCGCGACCCTTCTCCTCGCCGGCGCCTCGTCCGCGGTCTGCGTCCCCGCGCTGATGGCGCAGGAGCGGCCCAAGCCGGTCTATCCGCCGGTCCACACCACGCCGTACAAGGTCGGCAGCTTTGAAGTCGCGCTGCGCAGCGACACCCAGACGCTGGCGCGTCTCTCGCCCGCCGCCGAGCCCGCTTTCAGCTTCGTGCCGACTGCGCGCGAGCCCGAGCGCGCCGGCGACGGCTACAATCATATCGGTGACCTCAACCTGCGCGTCCGCGCGCCCGGCGGCGAATGGCGCGACTTCGCCTCGGCGCAGGCACGCAAGCCGATCCGGCTGCTTCCGAGGACTGGCAAGGTGATCGCGGCGGCGGACATCACCGCGAGCATGGGCGCCGACCCGCCGTTCAAGGTCGAGCGTCGCTGGGTGAACGAGGCCGGGCTGCTCGCCTTGCGCTTCCGCATCACCAACAGCTCAGGCGCGCCGCTGGAGATCGGCGCGCTCGGCATGCCGATGGTGTTCGACAATATCATCACCGATCGCAACCTCGATCAGGCGCATGCCGAGGCGAGCTTCGTCGATCCCTATATCGGCCGCGACGCCGGCTATCTGCAGGTCACCCGCCTCAACGGCCAAGGTCCCGCGCTGCTCGTGCTCCCCGAAAAGGGCAGCCCGCTCGAGGCTTGGGCCCCGCTCAAGAATCCGCGCGAAGCCAAAGGCTCGATCTTCACCGACAAGAGCCAGCGCGGCCAGACCTCGGAAGGGTTTTACGACTGGACGGTGCACAGCGTCGGCTATGCCGACCGCGAGTGGAAGGACGCCGGCGAGCAATGGAACGCACCCACCAGGCGCACCCTCGCGCCCGGTCAGACGATCGAGGTCGGGGTGCGGATGACCGAGACGCCGTCGATCCGCGACATCGAGACCACGCTGATCGCCAACAAGCGCCCGGTCGCCGTCGGCATTCCCGGTTATGTCGTGCCCGAAGACCAGTCCGCCACGCTGTTCATCAAGGCGCCCAGCGCGATCCGCAAGATCGAGAGCTATCCGGCGGGCGCGGTCGAGGCGACGCCCGCGGGTGCGCAAAAGGGTTGGGCCAGGCTCAACATCCGCGGCAGGCAATGGGGCCAGGCACGGCTGACGCTCACTTATGCCGACGGGCAGGTGCAGACGGTCAGCTATTTCGTCACCAAGCCGCTCGAGCAGACTATGGCCGATCTCGGACGCTTCTCGACGACCAAGCAATGGTATGAGGGCAAGGGCGATCCGTTCGGGCGTTCGCCGGCGATCCTGACATACGACAACGAGGCGAAGAAGATCGTCGATGTCGAGCCGCGCGTGTGGATCGCCGGGATGAGCGACGAGGGCGGCGGCGGCGCGTGGGTCGCCGCGACGATGAAGCAGCTCGACAATCCCGATCCCGCCGAGGTCGCCAAGCTCGAACGGCTGGTGACCGAGACCGTCGTCGGCAACCTCCAGATCGCCGAGGGCCCGCAGGCCGGCGCAGTCAAGAAGAGCCTGTTCTATTATGACCCGGCCAAGTTCCCCGATCTCTACAAGGACGCCGACAAGTGGAAATCGTGGACCTCGTGGAAGGAGAAGGACGCGAACGATCTCGGCCGCGCTTATAACTATCCACACGTCGCGATCGGGCATTGGGTGCTCTATCGCATCGCGCGCAACCATCCCGGCCTTGTGAAGACGCACGACTGGCGCTGGTATCTCGAACACGCATACCAGACCACTGTCGCGATGATGCGCGACGCGCCTTATTATGCCGAATTCGGGCTGATGGAGGGCGATGTCTTCGTCGACATCCTCAAGGACCTGAAGCGCGAGGGTCTCGCCGCAGAGGCCGCCGAGATGGAAAAGCTGATGAAGAAGCGCGCCGATCACTGGCGCACGCTCAAATTCCCGTTCGGATCGGAGATGCCGTGGGATTCGACCGGTCAGCCCGAAGTCTATGCATGGATGCGCTATTTCGGCTACCAGCCGCAGGCCGAAATCACCCGCGAAGTGATCCTCGGCTATGATCCGACGATCCCGAGCTGGGGCTATAACGGCAATGCCCGCCGCTATTGGGACTTCCTCTATGGCGGCAAATATCCGCGGATCGAGCGCCAAATCCACCATTACGGCTCGGCGCTCAACGCAGTCCCCTTGTTCGACGCCTATCGCCAGAACCCGAAGGACCTGCATCTGCTCCGCGTCGCGTACGGCGGAATGATGGGCGGCATCACCAATATCGACCGGGAGGGCTTCTCCTCGGCGGCGTTCCACGCCTGGCCGGATATGATGAAATGGGACCCGTATACCGGCGATTACGGCATGGGCTTCTATGGCCATGCGCTCGCGGCAGCGACCTACCTTGTCAACGATCCGACCTTCGGCTGGCTCGGCTTCGGCGGCGACGTGACGATCGGCAAGGACGGCGTGCAGATTGCGCCGAAGGACGGCGCCCGATCGCGGCTGTTCGTTGCCCCTGCGGGGGCGTGGATCACGCTCGACGCCGGCAAGATCGCCAACGTCACCTACACGCCGGTCAACGGCGCGATCAACGTGACGCTCGACCCTGCAACGGCGACAACCCCCGTGGCGCGGCTGCGGATCGAAACGACGACGACCGGCGCGAAGGCGCTGACACCGTCCACCGGCACGCTGGAGCGTGACGCCTATACGATCCCGCTCGGCAGCACGCCGACGATCGTCGAGCTCAGCCCGCGCTGATGCGGCTTCGTGTTTCCGCCGTCACCATGGGACTGGCGCTCATCCTCGGCGGCGGCAACGCGAGCGCGACGTGCGTCGCGGGCATTTGGAAGCCCGTCGCCACCAATCCGGCGGACCCCAACTCCAAACTGCCGCTGCGCTATGAGACGCCGCATTTCGCCTTCCACTGGGCGGGCGACCTCGTGCCCGCCGATGTCGCCAGATCGGCCGGGGAACACCTCGAGTATGTCTGGTCCTATTTCCTCGCCACGCTCGACTTTCCCGAGCCGGATTGCGCCACCGCCACCAAGCGCAAGGCGAATGTCTTCATCGATGCCAGCTATGGCCTGACCGGCGGCGTCGACGATGCCGGCAATATCGGCATGTGGATCGGGCCGGGCGGGCTCAAGGATCGCTTCGGCCTTGCGCACGAGCTGACCCATTCGCTGCAGGGCGGCACCGGCTCGTTCCGCGACACGCCCTATGGCGGCTGGCTGTGGGAGAGCCATGCCAATTGGATGACTACCCAGCTTCCCGAATTCCGCGGCAACACGCATTGCTCGGTGCTGTCGGTCAACTATCCGCACCTCTATTACGGCTCGACCCGCGTCCGTTACTGCAACTGGCAGTTCCTCGAATATCTCAAGGACCGTTTCGGCTATGCGGTGGTCAACGACATCTGGCGCAAGGCCCCGAAGCGCGGCGAGCCCGGCGCCGACAAGGCGGACCCGATCGAAGTGCTGATGCGCAATCAGCGCTGGACGCTGGCGCAGCTCAACGACGCATTCGGCGACTGGGCGATGCACAACGCCCATTGGGACTACACCAATCCCGACGGATCGGACCAAGGCGCGGTGTATCGCCGCGAATATGGCGGCTACGAGCAAGCGAACGACCGGCCGCTGCGCACGACCGTACTCGATCCGCTCGATCTGCAGAAGCGACGCTTCACGGTGCCTGCGGCATGGGCGCCGCAGCGCTGGGGCTATAATATCGTTAGGCTCCACCCGGACAAGGACGCGGCCAGCATCACCGCCACTTTCCGCGGCGTGGTGCAAACTGCTCCGGCTATCATGAAACTGCCGGGCCTCGCCGGTGAACCCGCTGCAATCCCCGCTCCCGCCTCTGGCTGGCGCTGGGGACTAATCGCGGTCGATGCGGCAGGCGAGAGCCGTTACTCACCGCTCCAGCGCGGTGCCGATGGCACCGCAACCCTCGCCGTCCGTCCCGACGACCAGGGCCTGTACATGGTCGTGGTCGGCACGCCTTCGCAGTTCCACCATATCCACTGGGAACAGCCATATCATGCGATCTACCGCTATCCGTGGATGGTGCAATTCGCCGGCGCGATGCCTGCGAGCGTCCCCCCGATCGCCGGCGGGCACCGCCACGCCTATGGCGGCGGCTGGGTCGCGGCGGGTGCCACGGTCGGCGCCTCGGCCTATGTCGGACCCTACGCCCGGGTGCTCTCGGGCAGCGTGCGCGGCAATGCCCGCGTCGAGGACCATGCCGTGATCCATGGCGGCCAGTTGCTCGGCAACGCCCGCGCCTCAGCGCTGTCGGTGATCCGCGGCAATACGATCCTCAGGGACGACGCCCGCGTCACCACGACCTTCGCCGGCATCGGCGAGTTCGAGCAGAATATCGTCCTGTCGGGGACCGCGCAGCTGATCGGCGATGTCGAGCAGCGCGGCGCCTCCTTCGCCCGCGGTGCCTATTCGGGCTTCGTCGATCAAGCAGCGGCAAGCGATCCCAAGCGCGGTGCCAACCTGATGAGCGCGCCCGCCGAAGTCACCGCCACGCCGAATTACGTGTGGCGGAAATGAAACGCTCGATAGAGGTGCAACGATGACCGACACTGTCGAGCAAGGCGGCCGCCTCGCGGGCCATCCCAAGGGCCTGGCCTATCTCGCGGTAACCGAGCTGGCGGAGCGCTTCTCTTATTACGGCATGACCGCGCTGCTCGCGCTCTACCTGGTCAAGCAATTGCTGCTGCCCGATCATGCATCGCAGGTCCTCGGCCTTGCCCAGCTCCGCGCGCTGTTCGAGCTTCGCGGGCCGATTTCGAACCAGGCCTTCGCCTCGCTGATCTTCGGCTGGTATAGCGGCCTCGTTTATTTCACCCCGATCCTCGGCGGACTTCTCGCCGATCGCTGGCTGGGGCCACGGCGCACCGTAATTCTCGGCGCGCTGCTGATGAGCGGCGGCCATATCGCGATGTCGTTCGACCCGAGCTTCTTGGCCGCGCTGGTGATGCTGATCCTCGGCTCGGGCTGTCTCAAGGGCAATATCGCGGCGCAGGTCGGCACGCTCTATCCGCCCGCTGCCGAGTCTCTGCGCGCCCGCGGCTTCACGCTCTATGCAACCGGCATCAACATCGGCGCGGTGCTCGGCCCGCTCGCCACAGGGAGCGTCGCGGCGCTATATGGATGGCATGCAGGCTTCGCGTTGGCGGCTACGGTGATACTGGCGGCATTCTGCATCTATCTCGCCGGGCAGCGCCACTTCCCCGGGGACGGACCGAAGCGTGCCAATCGCGTCGCCCTCCCTCCGCTTACCGCCGAGGAGCGGCGCAGAACCTGGGCGCTGATCGGCCTGATCGCGCTGACCATCCCGGCGAACATCGCCTATCCGATGATCTGGAACATCGGGATCGTCTGGATCGACCAGCATGTCGATTTGCTCTCGCCCTTCGGCGCGGTTCCGGCGAGCTGGTTCAATTCGGTCGAGAGCTTTTCGAGCATCGCCATCGCGGCGCCGCTAGTAGCGCTTTGGGCGTGGCAGGCGCGTCGCGGGCGCGAGCCCGGCAACATCGTCAAGATCGGCATCGGCTCTGCGATCATCGGCGCCGCGGCTTTGCTGTTCGCGCTGGGCGGCGTCACCGCCGGCGCGGATGGCCAGGTTTCGGTGCTATGGGCGCTGCTCGGCTTTGTCGGCATGGGCGTGGCGTTCATGTGGTTCTGGCCGATCCTGCTCGCATTGATCTCGCAGGCCGCGCCGGCGAAGGTCAACGCAACGCTGATGGGCGGCGCCTATCTGTCGTTGTTCGCGGGATCGACGCTGATGGGCTGGGTCGGCAGCTTCTACGATCGGATGAGCAATGCCGCCTTCTGGACGCTCGACGCGGCGATAGCCTTTGCCGGCGCACTGCTGATCTTCGCGCTCCGCAAACCCCTGCAGCGCCTTCTCGACCTTGTCCCTGCCCGCGATTTCCGAGGGGACCGGTGAGACCCTTTTTGCCCATGTACGTCTCGAACGCTGCTGTTCCGGTCCGCCGTGCCCGATATGCCGCACCACCGACGCTGTTCAGATATTCGCTGCGCGAGGTATAGGGCGCGCGCACCGAAAAGGTGTCCTCATAATAGCCGATCAGCGTGAAGCTGTCGCGCGACAGGCCGGGCAGCGGCAGCCGCTCGCCGGTGATCGCCAGCTCGTAGACGTCGTGCATCAAATCGGTCGCGTCGTCGGCCGAAAATTGTGGCCCTGGCCAAACCGGCGCGCGGGCACCGATGCGCCGCTGTCTCACTGATCGACAATCGCAACCGGCCCGCATCGCCCTGCTCGTGCTGGCCGGATGCGGCACAACCAGCCATAATGCGCTCGGGAGAGGGAAGACATGCAACAGACCGCGGCCGAGAAGTCGACGAACGCGCCAGAAGGCGAAGGCACGCTCCGCCGCATCAGCCGCAGGCTCATGCCGCTGCTCTGCATCATGTACCTAATTGCTTATATCGATCGGCAGAACGTCTCCTACGCGAAGCTCGAGATGGTCGACGCACTGGGCCTGTCCGAAGCGGCCTACGGGCTGGGTGCCAGCCTGTTCTTCCTCGGATATTTCCTGTTCGAGGCCCCCGCGAACATGATTCTGGCCAAGGTCGGCGCGCGCCTGTGGTTCGCGCGGATCATGGGGACCTGGGGGCTGATCACGCTGGCGCTCGGCTTCACCCAGGACGCGACGATGTTCTATGTGCTGCGCTTCCTTCTGGGCGTCGCGGAAGCGGGCTTCTTCCCCGGCGTGCTCTATGTGCTCACGCTCTGGTATCCCCAGGCACGGCGCGCGCAGATGGTCGGCTGGTTCATGATCGCGAGCGCCATCGCCAATGCGGTCGGCTCGCTGATCGGCGGCGCGTTGCTGGAACTCGGCGGCGTTGCAGGCCTCGCCGGCTGGCAATGGGTATTCCTCGCCACCGGCATCCCCGCGATGCTGCTGGTTCCAGTGGTTCTGATGGCGCTGCCCAATCGGCCCGACGAGGCGCGGTTCCTGAGCGCCGTGGACAAGGCCTGGCTCGCAGCCGAACTCGCGGCCGAACCCAGGCAGGCGCTGGAGGGCTCTGCCTGGCGTGCACTGATCGATCCACGCGTTCTGCTATTGGCCGCACTCTATTTCGGGATGCCGCTCGGCGCCTATGGGCTCAGCTATTGGCTGCCGACGATCGTCAAGGGATTCGGCGCCTCGAACCTGCAGAACGGGATCATCAACGTAATTCCCTGGATCTGCGTCGCCTTCGCGCTTTGGGCGGTGCCGCGCCACGCCGCCCGGCATGGCGCGACCCGCTGGCATATCGTGGCACCGATGCTGATCGCTGCGATGGCCCTGCTCGGCAGCGTAGTGCTGCCGGGCTCCGCAGTGAAGTTCGCCTGTCTCTGCCTCGCTGCCGCCGCCGTCTTCGCGGGTCAGCCCATGTTCTGGAGCGTTCCGCAGCGACTGCTGACCGGCGCCCATGCCGCGGCTGGTCTCGCGGCGATCAACTCGATCGGCAATCTGGGCGGTTTCGTTGCGCAGAACGCCGTGCCGGCAGTGCGCGACGCGACAGGGAGCAACCTGGCGCCGATGGCTTTACTGTCGGTGGCGCTGGCATTCTCCGCCGCGGGCTTCTTCCTGCTTCTCCCCAGAATCACCAATGCCACGCGAAACGCCTAGCGCCGGGATATTTTCGCGCGCAGGCTAGCATCCGCGTTCAAACACCAGTTGCATAGTTCATCCTCGGCGAAGTGCCGATGGAACCGCGCTCATCGCGATAAAAAAGGGCCAGCCGCATGGCGGCTGGCCCTGAACCGGCATTCGACAGGAGGGCGTCAGAATGCCATGCGTGCGCCGAGCACGAATTGCCGTCCGCTGTGCGTGAGCACATTGAGCCGGTTGGTCTCGTCGACGAACTGGTCGTTCTTCTCGTCGGTGAGGTTGATCATCTCGAGGCTGAGCTTGAGATTGTCGGTGACGTTGTACGAGATCTGCGCGTCGAAATTGGTCGTCTCATTGGTACCGTTATACGCATTGCCCTCGGTCCCCGGCACAGCCGTGAGATAATTCGAGCGATACGCCACCGAGCCGCGGATCGAGAACTTCTTCGTCTCGTAATAGAGCGTCGCGTTCGCGGCGTTCTTCGAGAGCCCGAGCAGCGACGCCTCGACCGTCGCCGAGCCGTTGGCCGCCAGCAGATATTCGATGTCCGAGCTGACATAGGTGTAGTTCGCGAGCACGCCGAAGTTCGAGAGGAAGCCCGGCAGGAAAGTGAAGGGCTGCTGCACGTTGACTTCGAAGCCGCGCAGCAGGCCGCCGTTCGAATTGACCGGCTGACTGACGATGAAGGCGTCCGAGGGGCTCGCCGTCGTACCCGCCAGCAGCGAGTCAGGCAGACCGAGGCTGCTATAGGGAACGGTGGTGCTGAGCGTCTGGACGAAGGTGCCGATATCCTTCTGGAACACCGACACCGCGTAGAGCGAACCTGGCGCCGGATACCATTCGACCGACGCGTCGAGATTGGTCGATTCGGTGGGCAGCAGGTTCGGGTTGCCCGAACTGAAGGTGCGGTTGCCGCCCGAGACGTTGAGGTTGCCGCCCGGGGTCAGCGAGCCGATCCCCGCGCGGGCGATGGTCTTGGCCGCGGCGAGGCGGACAAGCAGGTTCGGGCTCACGTCGAAAACGAGGTTCGCGGAAGGAAGCCAGCGATTGTAGCTGCGGTCCGCGCCGACCAGGTCCACCGTCGCGCCCTGGCCGGCATAGCCAGTCGAGAACTGGTCGGTCTTGACGTAGCGCACGCCGACGTCGCCGCGCACCGGCAGGCCGGCATCGGCGAGGTTGAACTCGGCCATGCCCCAGAAACCGAGATCCTTCTCCTCGACGGTGACGAACGAGCCGCGTGCGGTGGCGTTCTGCACGCCGCCGGTCGCGTAGAGCGGATTGCTGTACGTGTTGAGCGCGTTCTGGAATGCAGTGAGATTGGGGACGACCCAAGCGGTCGGCGTTCCCTCGGGCACGTCGAGCCCACGGCCGAAGCCCGAATAGAGCATCGTCAACGGCGCGAGCTGCGCGGCGGTGAGCGTGGTCACCACCGTCTCGCCCTGGAGGCGGCGGCGCTCGGTCGACATATATTCGAACTTGCGCCAGTCCGCCCCGGCCTTGAGCTTGACGATCGGGCTCACCGTCCATTCGACGAAGCCCTTGGCGTTGGTGAAGCTGTTGTCGACGGTCTGCGGGCGAATGCGGACCTCGGACGTGCCGTTGGTGAACGCGAAGGTGGCCGGATTGGTCACGTCCACGCCCGGACGGATCGTCGGGAAGCGCGTCGAGAAATCGTAGAAGAAACCATTGGTGTTCGCCGCGTCCATCGTGACGGTGGTCTGGACGGGGTTGCGGAACTCCGAGCGCGAATAACCGACGACTCCGCCGACCTTGAGGTTCTCGCCGATCTTCTGGTCGAGCGTCGCGGTGACCTGGTAGAAATCGGTCTTGAGCTCGTCGTAGCGCGACTGGGTGCGCAGATCGACGGCGTCGAAGGTGCCGCTGATGATGTTGTTGTCGGCATCGACAGTGCCCGACCGGATGATCGTCTGCGGCTTGCCGGTCCCTGAGCGGCTGAAGCCGATCGCCTGGAACTGCGCTTCGGTGCGCGTCCCGTCGAGGCGCGAATAGAGGCCGTCGATCGAGAGCAGGGTCTTGTCGGTCGGCTGGAACTGGAACGACAGCGCCGCGCCGAGGCGTTTCTGCTCGATATCGTAGCTCACTAGCCCCGGGATGCGGGGATGATAGAGCGCGGTTTCGGGATTGGTGTCGTTGATCTGGGCGATCGTCTTGCCGGCGATCGTCGAGGCCGGATTGAAGCCGCCGTTGAAGCCACCATAGGTCCAGCGCGTGATGTTCGCGCCTTCCTCGGTCAGGCGGCGCTCCTCATAGGCGACCGAGAGCAATACGCCGAACTTGCCGTCGTCGGTGGTGGCGGTGACGAGGCCCGAGACGCGGGGCTTGGTCTTGCGGGCGAGGTCATTGTAGCTCGCCGCCGCCGCGATCACCGCGGTGTTCTTCTTGTAATCGAACGGCCGGGCGCTCTGCAGGTCGACGGTGCCGCCGAGCGAACCCTCCTCGACATCGGCGGTCGCGGTCTTGCGCACCGCGAGGCTGTTGAACAGGTCCGACGAGAAGATGTTGAAATCGAAGCCGCGGCCGCGGTTGACGCCGCCCGAATTGTCGGTGCCCCCGGTGGTGCCGATCGCCTCCATGCCGTTGATCCGCACCCGGCTATATTCGGGGCCGAGCCCGCGGACCGAGATGTTGCGGCCCTCGCCGTTGACCCGGCTGATCGCGACGCCGGGGATGCGCTGGAGCGATTCCGCGAGGTTGAGGTCGGGGAATTCGGCGATGTCCTCGGCCTTGATCACGTCGACCGTCGCGGTCTCGTTGCGCTTGACGTTGATCGCGCTGCTCAGGCTGGCGCGGAAGCCCTGGACGACGATCTCGGGTCCGGTGGCGTCGTCCGGTTCGGACTGCAGCGCGGGCGTTTCAGCCGGCGCGTCGGGGGCGGCGCTGGTCTCGGGCCGAGCCTGTGCCCAGACGGAGGACGCAGCGAGCGCGGCGGCCGCGCTCGACAAAGCGAAGACGGTCTTCAGGATTCGAATATGCGACATATGCCTTCAGCCTCTCCTTGGGCGCCCGGCTTCGTGGCGAGCCGGCTGTACAGGCTGTGGGTAGCCGTCCCGGCGCGGCAAACGCCAACCTCAATCGGACATGGATCGATGCACGCCCTGCACTGATCGGTGGCTGGCTGTGCGCACGCGCGGCGCCATTGAGCCAGACTCTGACTGGATCATCCCCCCTTTTGGCTTGGACCGCCCGGAGCGCCACGGTTAGGGATGGAACGTCGGTCAGACCGTCCATCAGGCGGCGCCAGGCGAGGAGAGACGATTTGAACGACCTGGGCGCGAGACCGACCCGCGTGCGTTACGCGATCATCGCGCTGATCTTCCTGATCACTTCGGTCAATTACGCCGACCGGGCGACCTTCTCGATCGCCGGCAGCGCCGCGGCGCGCGAACTCGCCCTCACGCCGGTCCAGACCGGCTTCATCCTCTCCGCCTTCGCCTGGGCCTATGTGCTGGCGCAGATCCCCGGCGGGGTGCTACTCGATCGCTTCGGCACCAAGCGCGTCTATGCCGCGGCGATCCTGCTCTGGTCGCTGTTCACCGCCACCCAAGGCTTTGCCGGCTGGATCATCGGAATCCCCGTCGTCGCGATGCTCTTCGCACTGCGCTTCCTGGTTGGCCTCGCCGAGGCGCCCTCCTTCCCCGGCAATGCCCGCCTCGTCGCCGCATGGTTCCCGGCCGCCGAACGCGGCACCGCTTCGGCGATCTTCAACTCGGCGCAATATTTCTCGCTGGTCGCCTTCGCCCCGCTGATGGGGTGGCTGGCGCATAATTACGGCTGGCGCTCGATCTTCTGGACGATGGGCGTGCTCGGGGTGCTGGCGACCCTTGCGTTTATCCGCTTCATTCACAGTCCGGCCAACCATCCCCGCGTCAATGCAGCGGAGCTCGCGCATATCGAGGCCGGTGGCGGACTGATCCATATGGAAGACGCCGCCGCAGGCAAGGCACCCGCCTTCGCGTGGAGCAACGTTCGGCATCTGATCGCCAACCGGATGATGCTCGGCATCTATCTCGGCCAATATTGCATCAACGTGCTGACCTATTTCTTCGTGACCTGGTTCCCGATCTATCTGATCAAGGAGCGCGGGCTGAACGTGCTCGAAGCCGGCTTCGCCGCCGCCGCGCCGGCCTTGTTCGGCTTCGCCGGCGGGCTGGCCGGTGGCTTCATCTCGGATCGCATCCTCAAGCGCACCGGCTCGCTCGACTGGGCACGCAAGACGCCTTTGGTCATCGGGATGCTGCTCGCCTCGCTGATCATCGCCTGCGTCTGGGCGCCGAGCGAGTGGCTGGTGGTGACTTTGATGTCGGTCGCCTTTTTCGGCAAGGGCATCGCCTCGCTCGGCTGGGCGATCATGGCCGATGTCGCGCCGCGCCGCCTCGCGGGGCTGTCGGGCGGCGTGTTCAACATGTTCGGCAACATCGCCGGCATCGTCACGCCGATCGTGGTGGGATATATCGTCAGCGCGACGGGCTCGTTCGACCTGGCACTGATCTTCGTCGGCGCGCATTGCCTGCTGACGATCTTCGCCTTCCTCGTCATCGCCGGGCCGATTCGGCGCATGGAGCTGCCCGAATGAAGCTGAGCCGCCGCAATCTCCTTGCCGGTGCGGCTGCAGCCATGATCCCCGCCGCCGGGCGTGCGGCCTCCGGAGAGCTGGTGGCACGCACGCCGATGGCGGCGCCGGATTGGGCGTTGCTCCAGCGCCGGCTGCTGCAGGCGAATGCCGAGGCATGCGAGGCGTTCTACGCGAAATATGTCGATCGGCGGGACTGGCTGCGCGTGTTCGAGCGCTGGGGCGCGAATGACGGCCCCGACGATGCCGCCGAGGCGACCAACGACTGGGCAATGCTCCACGCGCTCGGCGGGGCGGACCGGATCCTCGATCTGACCCGACGCTTCTGGGAAGGGCATCTCCGGCAATATACCGCCGCGCGCACCGTCGAGGTGCCGATCGCCCGCGCTGGCATGTATTCCCGCGAATTCCCGGTCCAGATGGACTGGCAGCATAATTCGGAAGGGCTCACCACCTTCAACCTGATCGGCATGTCGACGCCGCGCGACCGCAAGCTGCTCGAGCGCACCCGCCGCTATGCCGATTTCTACACCGGCCGCGATCCCATCGCGAAAAATTACGATCCGCAGCGCCACGTGATCCGGTCGATGCTCAACGGCAGCCGCGGACCGATGCTGCGGACCGCGACGCCGCTCGACTGGGCCGGCGATCCGTTCGAGGCGGGCGCCCGCTTCCATATGGAGCACGGCGAAAATAGCTATCAGCAGACGCTCGACCACTATGCCGAATATGGCGACGTGGTCTGCGACAATCCGCTCAACCTGCAGGCCACCACCCTGGGGCTGAACGCTTATGCGCTGGGCGGCAGCGAGCGCTATCGGCGCTGGGCACTCGATTATCTCGACGCATGGGTCGAGCGCGCCAAGGCGAACAACGACATCCTGCCGAGCAAAATCGGGCTCGACGGCCGGATCGCGCCCGATTGGTGGGGCGGCGTCTATGGCTGGGGCTTCTCGCCGATGGTGCCGCAGACGGGGAAGCGCGAGGACCGCAACCGTGTGCCGCGATCGATCACGGCGTTCATGAACGGTACGCTGCTGACCGGCGACCCGACCTATATCGAGCTGTGGCGGCGCCAGACCGCGCGGATCAACGAGGCCGGCAAGCAGGTCGACGGCATGCGCCAGACGCCTACGATGTATGGGCCGCAGGGCTGGTATGGCTGGAAGCCGGGCGCCTACCGCATCAACGGTTTCGAGATCTGGTACATGACCCAGCGCGCCGACGACCGCGCCGCGGCGGGCGACCATCCGTGGCTCGATTTCCTCGAGGGGCGCAATTCCGGTTATCCCGTGAAGGCGTTGCAGGCCGATCTCGACCGGATCGCGGCGCGCGTGGCGGCACGCGAGAAGGATCCGACCACGCCCGAGACCCGGCTCGCCGATTGGCCGATCGGGATCAATCCGGCGAGCGTGACCAGCCTCGTCCAGCTGATGACCGGCGGGCTGCACATCGCCCGGCCGTCCTGGTCGCCGACCTCACCCCCACAAGGCGGCGTGCCGCTGCATTGCCGGCTGCGCTATTTCGATGCCGACCGGCGGCGCGCCGGCGTACCCGAGGACGTCGCGGCTCTGGTGCACGCGCTCGGCGACGCTTTGGCCGAAGTGACCTTGGTCAATCTGAGCAGCACGCAGGCACGCACCGTCACGGTGCAGGGCGGCGCCTATGCCGAGCATCGCATCGAGAACGTGGTGCTCGATGGACGCGCGACACCGGTGGGCAGCCGCGACTTCACGATCCGGCTCGAGCCCGGCTGCGGCGCGCGGCTACGACTGGCGATGCGGCGCTACGCCAACCGGCCGACACTGGCGTTCCCGTGGCATCGCTGAGGCGACCGAAGCGAAAGGTCACACTAAGTTGACACTGCCACGCATGTTTCCGGGCTGCGATTTCGCCTGTATCAAAATCCTGTCAAAAGAGCGGCCGGCAGCGGCGGACGCCCGAGCCAAGCAGGTGAAATCCAACATTGCAAGCGGGGTCAACCGCCCGGTTTGATATAGGGCGCCACCGCCCAGAGCAGCCGCTCCTCGCGGCGCGGATCGCTCACCACCCGCGTGTCGGCGTCGAAGAGCATCGTCAGGCGCCGGTCGAGTTCGTATTTCGGCCACGCGGGGATGCTCGCGCAATTCGGGTCTCCGGTACGGGCGAAGGCGATGAACGCATCAGCCATGCGTCCTGCCAGCCGCCGCGCCTCGGGACTGGTGCCGGTGTGCGAACCCGGCGCCGCGGCATTGTCGAACACCAGCGGGATGTCGAGCGTGTGGAACGCACCGAGCACGCCATTATGTTCGGGCGCGGGGAAATCGAGTTGGTACATCCACGCCGGCGCGCCGATCTTCGCGCGCTCCTCGGCCTGGATCAGATGGCCGGGCCAGGAGCGCCCCGCCGTCGTCGCGGCGAGCAATATCTGTCCCGGCGTCTTCTCCGGATAGATTTCGCGATAGCGCCGGGCGACCCAATCGGGGGCGACATCCTTGGTGATCTGGGAGGCGATGCGCGCGGGAAGGTTCTCCCAATTGGTGTCGCCGCGCTTGAGCCAGTCGGCGATCCAGCCCGCGGTCTCGTCATGGGTGTTGCCGACGATCAGCGGGATGTGCGCGGCTTCGCGCGGGGCGTCGGGGACGAAAGGATGGCGCGGCAGCACGCCGTGATCGAGCGTCGAGACGAAGCTGATCTCGCCCTTTCCTTCGAGCGGATCGGTCATTGCCATCGCCTCGACGAGCTTCTCGACCGGCAGCGCGTGGAGCGCGGCGACATCGGCGGCGCCCGCCCTGACCATCCACGCCTTCGCCCGCGCAGTGGCGTGCATCGGGCCGGCGGCAGTGACGTGCTGGCCGCTCATCGTCGCAGCGCGGTGGAAGAGCGGGCGCGCCTCGGGCATCGCCATCAAGGTGACCACCTTGGCGCCGCCGCCCGATTGGCCGAACAGCATCACATTGTCAGGGTCGCCGCCGAAACCGGCAATGTTGTCGCGCACCCATCGCAGCGCGAGGACGATGTCGAGATTGCCGACATTGCCCGATTCCGCAGGGCCGCCCAGCCCCGCCAGATAGGCATAGCCGAGCCCGGCTAGGCGGTGGTTGAGCGTCACCACCACCACATCGCCGCGACGGACGAGATTGGTGCCGTCATAGAGCGGATCCGAGCCCGAGCCGTGCGCATGCGCGCCGCCGTGGAGGTAGACCATCACCGGCCGGCGCGCGCGATCGAGCGCCGGAGTCCAGATGTTGAGGAACAGGCAGTCCTCGCTGGTCGGTTCCTCCGCGCGAGTCTGCGGCGCGGCGGGTCCATAGCGCGTGGCATCGGCGACGCCGGACCATGGGGTCGGCGCTAGAGCACGCTGGAAACGGCGGGGCCGGGTGTCGGCGCCGTAGCGGATGCCGCGGAAAATCAGGACGCCCTTCTCCGCGAGACCCCGCACCCGACCGTAGCGCGTCGCGGCCACCGGATCGGTGCCGCGTGGCCACGCGGCCGCGGGCAGCAGCAGCGTGCCCGTAAGCAGCGTGCGCCGCGCGATCACGTCGCGGCGGTCTGCGCGCAGAGCAGGCGCATCGGCTCCAATGCGGGGTTCGCATTGTCGCGGCGCCACGCCATGTGGAGCTCGACCGGCGCCTCGGGCTCGGTCTGCAGCGTGCGGAACTGGACGTCGATCAGATGCAGGCCCGAGGCCGATTGCGGCACCACCGCCGCCGCCAGCCCGGCCTGTACCAGCCCGAGCATCGAATGGATCTGGGTGACGTGCTGGACGTAAAGCGGCGACACCCCGGCATCGTCGAACAGCCGCAACAACATGTTGTGGAAATAGCCGGCGCCCTCGCGCGAATACATGATCAGCGGCTCGCCATCGAAGTCCGCAAGCGCGAACTCGGCCTTGCCGAGGCCCGGATCGCCCGGCGGCAAGGCGACCACCAAGGGCTCGCGTGCGACGCACAAGGTGTCGAACTCGTGCCGGTCGACCGGCGGGCGGACGAAGCCGATGTCGATCAGCCCGGTGAGCAAGGCGTCGACCTGATCGCCCGATACCATCTCGCGCAGTTCGAGATCGATATTGGGGAGCCGCGCACGCGCCTGCGCGACGATGCGGGGCACGAGGCTGTATCCCGACACCGCGGTGAAGCCGATCGCGACCTTGCCGGTATCGCCCTTGGCGACACGACGGGCGGAAAGCGCCGCGCTCTCCGCAAGGCGGACGATGCGGCGGGCCTCGATCAGGAAAACGCGGCCCGCCGGGGTCAGGCTCACTTGCCGGCTGGTCCGTTCGAGCAAGGTGATGCCGAGAATGCGCTCGAGCAGCTGGATCTGGCGGCTGAGCGGCGACTGGGTCATGTTCAGCCGTTGCGCCGCGCGGCCGAAATGGAGTTCCTCGGCGGCGGCGACGAAGCAGCGAAGCTGGCTCAGCTCGAACATGGGCCCGTCTATCGCACCCCCGCGCCCCAAGTCACGCGGCGTGCGCGATCGCTCCGGCATTGACGCGCTCGATCAGTGCCCGGAGCTCGTCCTGCTCGGCGGCGGTCAGATCGGTGAGCGGTGAGCGTACCGGGCCCGCGTCGCGGCCGACCGCGCGCATCCCCGCCTTTACGATCGACACCGCATAGCCGCGGCCACGGTTGCGCAGTGCGATATAGGGAAGGACGAAAGCGCGGAGCTGGGCGAGCACTTCGGCGCGATCGTCGGCGCGGACCGCGCGATAGAAATTCAGCGCCCATTCGGGCATGAAATTGAAGATCGCCGAGGAATAGGTGGTGACGCCCATCGTCAGATAGGGCGTGGCGAAAGTCTCCGCCGTGGGAAGCCCGCCGATATAGGTCAGCCGATCACCCATCCGCGCATAGATCCGCGTCATCAGCTCGATATCGCCGACGCCGTCCTTGAAGCCGACCAGATTGGGGTTGCGTTCGCACAGTCCCGCAAGTGCCTCGTCGTCGAGCACCGCATTGTCGCGATTATAGACGATCACGCCCAGCCCGGTCGCCTTGCACACGGCCTCGACATGCGCGGCGAGCCCGGCCTGCGACGATCCGACCAGATAAGGCGGGAGCAGCAGCAGCCCGTCGGCCCCCGCCTTTTCGGCGCCACGTGCGATCTCGACGGCGATCGCGGTGCCGTAGCCGCAGCCAGAGATCACCGGCAGCTTGCCGTTCGCCTCGGCCGCCGCGGCGCGCACTACATCGACGACTTCGTTCGGGGTGAGCGAGAAGAATTCGCCGGTCCCGCCGGCGGCGAACAGCCCCGCCAGCTCGTGCGAGAGCATCCATGCGCAATGCGCGCGATACGGCCCTTCGAGGAACGCGCCGTCGGCATGGAAATGGGTCACGGGGAAGGACAAAAGCCCGCCACCCAAAGTGCGGGCCATGTCGGCCGGGCTCATCGTCGTCACAGAGGCATCTCCCAGGCCGCGCCGCGATCGATGCGCCGCGGGTCTCGCCTGTTCAATTAGGCGGTCTCCGGCACTCCGTCCAAGCCAAAGCCGCGATGGATCGATGCGCGGGTTGGCATGATGAGATCGCCACAGCGGCTCAATCCGGGCCCGGCGCTGGCGCTTCAGCCCCCAACGATGCGCGCGAGGTCGAGGATCGCGGTTGGCACCGATACGCCCGGAGATATCCCCACATAGCGCGGAATCCAGCGGGGCGCGAACTTGCTCTTGAACGCGCGCAGGCCCGAGAAGCCGTATAGCCGTTCGCCATGCCCATATACTGCCGCGCCCAATCGCGACCAGATTGGCGCAAGCGCGCCACCCTGAAGGCCGGAAAGCGGTGCCATGCCGAGATTGAAACTAAGAAACCCCCGCGCAGCTCCCAATTGCAGCAGCCGCACCAACAAGAGGTCCATCGCGCCATATGGCGTGTCCGGCAGGTGCCGCATCAGATCGATCGACATTTCCTCGCGATTGGGTGTTTCCCAGATATTGGCGAATGCGACGATCTCACCCTCGAGGCGCAGGATCGCGCAATCGAAACGCGACAGATAGCCCATGTCGAAACGGCCGAGGCTGAACCCTTTCTCCGGACCTGCCTTGCGCGCAAGCCAGGCGTCGGAGACGCGGCGCAGCGGCTCTGCATGCGCCAGGACCTGATCGGCCGGAATGACATCGAACACGAGCCCCGCTGCAATCGCCTTGTTGGTTGAATGCCGCAGCGACTTGTACGGGCCGCCCTGAAGTCCGTAGCCCTGCGTGAGATCTACCAGAGCCTCCTCGCCATACTTCATCGGCTGGAGGCCCAGCTCCACGATGAGGGGCAGCATGTCTGTGCTCACCTCGTAGAGGCATAATCGCCCGCGCCCGGTGTCGCATCGACGGCGCAACTCCCAGATCAACTCGGGCCAGGCAGCGGCGGGGCCCACCGGGTCGCCCATCGTGATCCAGGTCCGGCCCTGGACGCGGTACATGAGGAACGCGTCGCCAGCCGCCGAAATCAGAAAGCTCTTGTCTCCCGTAAACGCGAGCATGGAGTCGGCCCGGCGCGTCGACGCCAGCGCCGTCGCCGCTACTTCCGCAGGAAGAGCCGAGGACTCGCTCGTCGCGGGTGCGACCGACAGGACTCGCCAGAAAGCCCAGCCCGCGACGAACATGGTCGCCCCCAGTGTCGCCCGCAGGAAACGCGGCGCGTCTCCTCGCCAGGCAAAGTCCCACCAGAGATCGTCCGAATAAGGAATGTGCTTATAGGCGAAGAAGCCTGCCCAGGCGCTGAGCGCGAGCGCGATCATCGCAGCCGCCCACCACCAGCTTTCCACGGGCGCCGATCCGATGCCCGAGCGGCGGTAAAAGGCAGGCCGGCTATACTGAAGAAGCGCTGCCACCACGAGCAATACACTCGCCTCCTCGAAGTCTATCCCCTTGAGCAGCGAGAACAGCGCGCCGGTCAGGAGGAGCGCACGCGCGACATGGAACCCGCTCTTCAGCCGCGCCTGGATCGCCGGTGCCACGAGCAGCAACGCGGTGCCAGCGAGGCTCGCCGCAAAATGCGAGGCCTCGATGAAAGGGAGCGGCACGATGTCCCGCAGCGCAGCTATGCGCCCATGAAGCGGCGGCAAGGCTCCGGACACGAGCAGGACGAGGCCGCCTGCGAACACGAGCACCGACAGGAGCGGCGGCGCGAGCGCCTGGCCGATACGGCTCGCGGCGCCCAGCCCGGCCAGCAGCGGCTTGCGAAGCCGGTGCCCCTCGAGCACGACCAGCATGGCCCCGGCCACTCCGAGCGGCAGCAGATAATAGATTATGCGGTACAGCAGCAGCGCGGCGAACAGCTCGGCGTGCCCTAGGGGAACCAGCGCGAGGATCGTGGCTTCGAATACTCCGAGCCCGCCGGGCACATGCGAGATGAACCCGGCGATGATCGCCAGGGCATAAGCTAGAAAGAAGGTGCCAAAGAGCGCAAGCGGCACTCCGGGCAGCAGGATGTAGAGCGCCGCCGAGGCACAGGCCAGGTCCATCACGGACGTGGCGATCTGGGCGGATAGGAGCCGGACCGGTGGAAGCGGGATGGCGTTCCCGCCGATCCGAAGCTCGGCAACGCCGCGACCTCGCAACACCAGCGCCGAGATGAGCCCTATCAGCAGGATGGCCCCGAGCAGATGCTGCGTCGCCGGCTCGATCTGGAAACCCGCGATAGGGATGCTCGTCCCCGCAAACAGCAGGGCAACCGAAGCCACGGCGAGGATGCCGAGCCAGAATGCCGCGGAGGTGAGCACTGTGATCCGGGCGACGTCCGCGAAGTCGAGGCCGGCCGCGCCATAGGCACGAAGCCGTGCCGATCCTCCGGTCAAAAGCGCGAAGCCGAGATTGTAGCTGAGCGTGTTACTGGTGAACGAGGCGATGGCGGCGGTGCGCCAGGGCAAATCGCGACCGATGGCGCGCAAGGCGACCCAGTCGTAGAAAGTCAGCGCCAGGTAGCTTGCCGCGGTGAGGGAGCAGGCCAAAACGAGCCGCCAGATCTCCACCGAGGCGACGACTTCGCGGATCTCGTGATAATGAACCTCGACGAGGATACCCCGGATCGCCTCGAACGCCAGAATGGCGATGGCGAGCACCGCGAGGGCGAGCAACTGACGGCGCCGCCGCCACACCAGGTCGCGGACGCGGACCGGGGCAGCCAGGGCGATCATCGCACTCAGATGCGTGTCCAGTCCTGCGACTTGCAGATCAGGCCTCCCAAAATGCATCCGGAAATGCGGAGCACATCGGGCGAGCGCTGAACGATGTGCGACGTGAAGCTTCGGGCCATGTCGGGAACGAAGACCGTTCCCGTCCAGCGGCCGCTCCCGGTCTTTCGATAATTTTGCAGCAATTCGGTGCCGATGAGGTGTTCGACCCCCGCCTCGCGTGCGTCGTTCTGCGCCTCAGCGTCGGCAGCGACGATCGCACCGCACAGCTCGCTGCCGCAAAGCAAGGTCTTCACGACGATGGTGCGGCTGGGGTTCGTCCAGGAGCCGAAGATCGGATCGCGCGAAGTCGAGGCCGCCGGCGTGTGCGCGGGCCCGGAGGCCTGGGCGGCCGTTGCAGCCGCTACGCACAACGCCAATGTGGAGGGAAGGAAAAGCCGCATCAGAAACGCTCCTGAAACTTCAGCACAGGACCCAGCTCGCGAAGGATCGTCTGCACGAGCAGACGATGATCGTTGCGCAGGAAATGTCCGCCCGGCAGTGCAATCCGCCGGGCATTCTTCATCTCAAGTGCAGGGCACAACGTATCGGTCTCGGCTACACCCTGGATACAGGTGAGCGGCAGCCAGTCGAGGCGCCGCGCTTCGGAACCATCGGCATCGGGGGTGCCGCGATAGCTCAACCCTGACGGATCGGCGTGGAAATAGGCGTCCGCACCCGGCACCACCAGCACGGCGGCGGCGACCCTGCCGCGCAGATCCGGCGACAGGTCGGCCAGGCCGACGCGAACGATGTCCGCGCCAAAGGATTGCCCAAGCACGACGATGCGGTTCGCGCCCGTCTGCTGCAGGGTCTGCCGGATCGCATTCGCGACGATCGCGTCGGTCTCGGCGCGCGTGCGATGCGATGCGAACGCGGTTGAGGAAGAAACGCCGAGAACAGGAATGCCCACCTTGACGAGCCCGTCGGCGATATAAGGCCCCATTCCGAACCGCAGCCCCATGTCCCCGGAGAAGAACACTGCCGCTACGGGTTTGCCGCGGCCCCCCGCGCCGAACATATGAATCGGATCACGGTCGAAGAAACCGGCCGCCGCATAGAGGCCCAGCAGAACGGCGCCCACCGTCGCGAGCACGATAAACAACCAGCTGAGTCCGGTCCCCGGAAGCCAGCGCGCACGAGGACGGGGATTCGTGGACCGTGTCATGCATCGATATTGCCGCATCCCGCCTGTCGAAGCGGTGGCGGCTGAATGAACTATAGTTCATCTTCGGAAAGCGGGCACGGCCAGGGTCGCTCACGAGCCCCCGCCCCTTCACTTGCTCACTGCATAAGTGATCACGAAACAGGCAAAGGTGAGCAGGAGCATTGCTGCGATGAAGGCGCGGTCGGCAATCTGTTCGAGCCAATGGACACGGCGGTGCGCTTGCCTGCGGATCGCGACATAGGAAGCGAGGGTGGCGATGAGGAACAGCACGGCATCCACCGAGAGGATGTCGTCGGCGAGCGTCTCGTGCCCGTGGACGACTGCCACCACCCGGAGGAGGCCTATGCCGGTCAGACAGACGCCGACCAGCGCGGCGGCGACCGGGCAGATCAGGCGGCAGGTCCGCTCATCCAGCGCAATCTGCCGCCTCTCCCGTCTTTCCGCTTCGCTGTACTCTCTCCTGCCCGTCACGTGACTGGTTCCTCTGTCTGAAACACCGAGTGCAGGCACAATAGTGCGCCTCGCCGACCAAGGAAGCGGGAAGCGCCGGAACGTGAAGTGGGACGAGCCCCCATTCGGCTCCCGGGGTTTTCCGCCGCGGAAAACAACTTAGGTTAGTACTCATCTCCGGTTCATGAAAATCGCAGATATTCGCCGTGTGACCGAGGTACAGGCTTGCGGTTGCCGGGGAGGGTCGTGCACGGCTCTCCCCGTTAGCAGATCGCATGCGTTCCCCGCTCAATCTCCCAGGACGAGCAGGGCGACGCCTTGCCGACGCAGAGTCACCTCCACGCTTGCTCGCCCGCCATCGACCGTGACGGCACGGGCCGGCCCCGCCGGCGCGAGCTGGGAGGCCTTCTCCAGCGCGGCATATTGGGCGGCGTCGGGCGATTGCGGAGACCCCATCGCCTTCCATGCGCTGAAGGCATTGGCATGGCTCTCGTCGACCAGCCACTCTGTCAATTGGCGGCTCTTGCCGCGGCCCAGCCCCGCCAGATTCACGCGGATGGCGGCGTCGGGGCCGGCAAGATCGTCGTCATGATAATACCAGATGAGGATCGCCAGCTTCCCGTCGGCAGTCGTGGTGGCGATCGTGCCGATGTCGGGAGCATCGCGCACGCCCGCCTCCATCATGGTGGCGAGCGGGATCTGGCCGCTGCTCCGTGCTGCGACGCGCGTGTCGCCCAGCTGAGCGAACAGCCGGAACACGTTGAGGACGGGCAAGTCGATGCCGTTGGTGGCGAGCTGGCGATAGCCGGCAAACCAAGGCTGGTCCTCGAAGGTGAAGGCCCAGGTGAGCGCCCCTTCGAGGTTCACCTTGTGCTGGTCGGCGAGATCCCAGATCCGCGCGAAGCTCGCGGCGGTGTAGCTCGAATACATCGTGCCGTTGCGATAGGCGTTCTGCGGACCGGGGCAGGCGGCACACCCCTCGGGATCGCTTTCGCCGATGACGATCGGCTTGCTCGCCAGTTCGGGCACGGCCGCGATCTTGGCGAAGCCGTTGCTCACGCCCTTCAGATGCGTCGCGATCCCCATGCGGACGTGCCCGTCGACGAAGCTCGGCTGCCCCTTGGCGTGGAAGGCGAGGAAATCGGTCGGCGTGCCGATCCTGCCCGTGGCGTGATTGGTGCCGCGCGCGACATGGGCGAGGAACGTGTCCATGAACACGCCGCCCGATCCGGCGACGTCGGGTCCGCCCACGCGTGCAGTGGGAAGCGCCCGGCGAACGGCATCGATCGCATAGTCGTGGAGCTTGTTGAACTCTTCCTGCGTGCCCGTCCAATAGGATGGTCCGTTGGGCTCGTTCCAGACCTCGAAATACCAGCTTTCGACTTCTTCGCGGCCGTAACGTTCAACGTTGTGCTTCGTCCATTGATAGACGAGTTCCGCCCATTTGCCGTAATCCCTGGGCGGCGCGTTCCAAGCCCCGGCGATGAGGTGGTAGGCGAAGCCGGGACGCCAGCTGTGTTGATACGGCGTCCCCGCCGGTGCCGAAGACAGCGCTTCGGGCATGAAGCCGATCTGGAGATAGGGCCTGACGCCGCGCGCACGATAGGTATCGATGATCCGGTCGACCACCGTCCAGTCATAGACCGGCTTGCCGTCGGCGCTCTCGGTATAGGCGTTGGTGCTGCCCCATTTGAACGCCGGCGTGCCGTCGCCCGTGTTGAGCAGATTGTGCGCGCGGAAATACACGGCTCCCGGCTTCAGTTCGCCCAGATGGGCGAGCAGCTTCCGGCCGTCCTTCATCGTCGCGTAATTAGGCTCGTCGGCGCCGAAGAAGCGCCAGATGGGCTTGAGCGGACCGCGCCGGACACCAGCATCCACCTCGATGGTGACGGGGATGCTGGCGGGAACCGAGGCATCGACGGACGGCGCGCTTTGCGGCGGTGCCGCCGCGACAGGGAGCGCCGGGCCAGCCAGCAAGGCAATCATCGCGATCCCGCCCGCGATCCGTGTTATCGCCCGCATCATTCCCCCTTGCAAAGCAGCGTTCCGCAGCGGCGGCTTCGGAGGATCAATTAGCAGCTATCCGAACGCCCGCCAGTGGGTGACTGCAGGATTGCAACCAAGCAAGAGAATGTGACCCCCTCCGCTCCGGCCAAGGGAACCTTTACGTGGCGTCAACGCTTCCGACGGCATAATGCCGGCGATACGGGCGGTACGAGGAACGCGCACGCATGGATCGCCTGAGCAGCCTGCCGATCAGACGCCATCTCGGCGCGCGCAGTTTGGCGCTGGTGAGCAAGCTGGAAGTCGGCTTGCCGCGCCTGATGATCTTCTGGGTGGTTCTGGTGAGCTTCGCCGCAGGCTTGCGGCTGGCCTATGCCGCGACGCCTATCATGACTCCGCTCGATGCGATCCGGAATGCCCTGCCCTATCTTCTCGTGATCGTGGCGCCGATCGTGACGATCTTCTTCGGCCTGCGCGCCTTCCCGTCCGGCGCGTTCGTCCCCCAGCCGACCGGACGGCTCGCGCAGTTCGGCCGCTGGCGGCGCATCGACGCAGTGACCGCGCGATCGCTGCCCTTGTTCGGTGCCGGCGGGTTCATGGCCTCGCTGCTGATCGGAATTCTGATCAACGTGCCCTTCCGCACGTTCGAGTTCCTCGCGGGAATGCCGGCACTGGGCGGAATGGCGCCCGACTGGTTCCGCATGCTCTACATGATGATGTTCGTCGATCTCGTCTTCCTGTCTGGCCTTTACGCCTTCGCGTTCGTCCTCGCATTGCGCCATGTCCCGGTCTTCCCCCGCTTTCTCGCCGGCGTGTGGGTGATCGACGTCCTGATGCAGATCTGCATCGCGCGCGCGATGGCCCATGTCGCCGATCTGCCCGGACCGGTCGGCGCCTCGCTGGCGGACATGCTCGAGGGCAATCTGAAGAAAGTGCTGATCAGCGTCGCCCTCTGGCTGCCCTATCTGCTGCTGTCGCGCCGCGTGAACCTGACCTATCGCTGGCGCGTGCCTGCCTGAGCCGGGTCTGCGCGGAGCTGGAGCAGCAACAGCGCAATCGCCACGGTGGCCGGAACCGCGCTTGCCGCAACTACATACAGGAAATCGGACATCGATCCGACGATCGCGATCGTCGAGGCGAGCTGGCAGGCGAGGAAAATCTGCACCGATCGGCGATCGCGCGCGATGATTGCAATTGCGAACGACAACAGATCGGCGAGCAGGAGATAGCGCTCGTGCATCTTCGGCAGGAGATAGGGGACCATCATTGCCGACAGCAGAGCGATGCGCATCGTCATCATCGGATCGAGGCGCCTGCGCGCGAAGACCGCGACATAGGAGACGGCCGCGATCGCTGCCGCAGCATAACCCAGCGCGAATATCGCCAATGGCTCCCGCGCATGAAATGCCGCGACGATAGCCCAGGGGCCGGGAGCGGTTCCGATCGTGTTGAAATAGGCACCTTGCCGCAGGTAGATCACTGCCAGATCGGCGGCGGGCCAGCCGGCCAGCCACGCCGGAAGCATCGCCAGTGCATAGATCGCCAGCGGGATCGGCCACTCGATCAGGCGTAGCCTGTGCCGCAGGAGTATGACGAGCACGAACGGCGCAAGGAACATCGCCTGCAGCTTGAACGCAAGGCCGATGCCGAACCAGACGAGCATCGCACGTGGCCGCGCATCGACCGCCGAGACTGTCGCCATGACACAGGCGGCAGCCCAATAACCGTCGCATTGGCCGTATATCGCAGCATTGGTCATCACGCTCGGCAACAACGCGAGCAGCAGCACCGCCTCGTTGGCGAAGGGCCGCCGACCGATCAGCCGACGTACCGCGAAGGCGGCCGCGAGCACCGACAGCAGCGCCAGCGACTTGACGATCGCCAGCGGATTGGTGGTCACCAGCGACGCCGCGGACAGCAAATACAGATAGGGCGGCGTGTAGTTGCTGAAGGGGACCGCGAAGGCCTTGATCCGGCCCGCCGACAGGATGTGGTCGATCCACGGATAGAAGAATTCGGGCAAGTCCGGCGCGACGATCGGCCAGCACAGACCGTAGACCAGAAGCGTGGAGAGCCCGATCTGGAGCGCCGTGCGCGAATTCGCGCGCAGCCATTCGCGCATCCCGATCGAAACCGGCGACGGCGCGTTCATCGAAGCGGTGCGGTCGCGGGGCGGTCGCGGACGTGGATCACTGCCCATTTATCGGCATGGAGCCGCCGCCATCCCCGCTCCTTGTCGAGCACAGGCACCAATGCGTTGTCGGGCGGCAGGATCGTCCAGCCGAACTTCCAGCGGGCATCGGCCTCACGCCAGGTTCCAGCATCACCCCTGGAGATCTTGTAGTAACGGGCAGTGAAATCGTCGCCGTACATGTCCGATCGGCCATCGATGAACGGTGCGATGCCATCGAATATGAGCAGCCCGCCGAAGCTGTATTCGTTGAAGACCGGTTGGCGCCGCAACTCGGGCGGGACATGCCGGAGCGCCGTGATCGGCACGCCGTAGCTGTCGGTCCGGTCGAACGGCGCGATCAGTCGCCACGCAGCCGTGCCGGCGAACAGCAGCAGCCCGACGATCAGGAGCGGCGCGAGCGCGAGCCGCGCGGTCCAGACCTGCGGGAGTATCGCCGGGCGGGGCCGGTCCGCGCCATCGGCCCATGCCCGGCCGAGCGGCTCGGCGAGCAGGATCACGGCGAGCGTGACCAGCACCATCTGGTTGCGGACATGGTCCAGCGTCAGGTGCAGCGCCACGAGCAGGATGAGCAATCGCAGGACCGGAATGCGCGTCGGACGGAAGAACAGGAAGAACAGGCCCGAGAGAAATAGGACTTCGAGGGCCGACGCCCCGCCGAATCGCGCCGGCTGCCATTCGGCGATATAAGCGAGCAGGCTCAGGTGGTTGACGTAGAACGGGTATAACAGGCCGCCGATCCCGCCCGGCGTCAGCAAGGCGGCGACCAGGCATGCCGCACCGAACAGGCCCCAGTCGCGAACCACCTTCATTCGGTTGTCCGCCGGCGCGGTGACGAGCGCCTCGAGGCCGAACCCGCCAGCGAGTGCCAGCCCGAACACGAAGCTGCCATGTGCATTGGCCCAGACGAGCATCAGCGATGCGAGCGCCAGCGGGGGCGCGCGCTCGCGCTCGCGTGCACGAAGCAAAGCGACCAGCCACCCGGCGAGCATCGGCAGCGCGAGCAGGTGCGGGCGCGCGAGCACGGACTGCGCGAGCCCGAGCGACAGATAGAGCAGCATCAGCGCCGCCCCACCGAGCCGCTGCCAACGAAGCAGATGGAGCGCGATGATGGCATAGAGTGCGGCCGCCGCCGCGCCGAACAGCAGGATCAGCCCGCTCCAGCCGCCCCAGCGCCAGGCCGCATACATCGCCACTTCGGACAGCCATTCATGCGCCACCCAGGGCTGGCCGCGCGCCGTGAACGAGAAGGGGTCGGCCTGCGGGACGGCGCAGTGCGCGACGATCCACGCCCCGGTCGCAATGTGCCAGCCGGTATCCCCGTCGGCGAGCGCGGACGACAGGACGACGACAATGGCGAAGGCGGCGAAGCTCGCCGCAAGCACGAAGGTGGTTCCGGAAAGATCAGGCCCGGTGACCTGCGGCCGCTCCACTTCGATCCCCCAAGATTCCGCGAAATGGAGCCCCCTCCAATCGCGACTCACTCTATCGCCCGAGTCGCCCCCGGCAAGGCCGAATCTGGTTAATCGTGGAAAACAGACTGTAACCTGGAAGTTATGGGATAAAACGGCCTAGGTATATAACCGGAGCGGTCCATGAATATGTATGTCAAAGGATATAACGATTATAACCCTTGTCTCGAATGACACATTTTTTCAGCGATTCTGGATGGTTAACGGAACGCATCGGTTATGGAGGTGATACAGGCTATATATCTGTTTTTACAGGATAAATTCAATCATAGTTAACGCAAATTAGCGCTAAGTCACGGAAATTAAACATTAAATAAAGCGTTATTGACTTGGTTGTCAGTTGGGTTCCCTGTCGGATTGCAATCCAGGCGTATCGGGCCTTTCGGGCTTTTGGATGCTCCGGCGCAGCTGGCGAAAAGACCAGCGTCCATCGCTCCCGACGTCGCTTTGGAATGGGCATAGGCCGGGGGGTCTTCTTCCGGCGGGGTTTGGGGAATTGTGATGACGACGATCAAGAACCTTCTGATGGATACCAGCGGCGCTTCGGCCGCCGAATACGCACTCATCCTGGCGATCGTGGGCACCGGCATCGCCGTGGCCGCCTTCACGCTCGGCGGCTCGATCAGCAACGCCATGAACAAGGCGTCGAACTGCATCAGCCGCACGGCGAGCAGCACGGCCTGCTGATCCCGACGGGGCGCCCTTGCGGCGCCCCGCCATTCCGGACCGGGCTGGTCCCGGCACAGGAAAGGAAATCACCATGACGACGATCAAGAATCTTCTGATGGACACCAGTGGCGCTTCGGCCGCCGAATATGCGCTGATCCTGGCGATCGTGGGCACCGGCATCGCCGTGGCCGCCTTCACGCTCGGCGGCTCGATCAGCAACGCCATGAACAAGGCGTCGAACTGCATCAGCCGCACGGCGNCACGCTCGGCGGCTCGATCAGCAACGCCATGAACAAGGCGTCGAACTGCATCAGCACCGCGCCGAGCAGCGCGGGTTGCTGACGATCTGACGGGATCGCGCTTCGGCGCGGTCCCTGTCGATTGTTTATTAGTGCATTCGACCAAGCGGGGGCGGCGGTCATGCGTGGACAAGGGCTTATCATTCTCGGCGTCGCGATCCTTGTGGGGCTCGCGGCGGTATTCCTCGCCAACAGCTATCTGGGGCGTGTCGAGGAACGACAGGCCACGACGCCGCGCGGCATGGCCAAGGTCGCCGTTGCGCGCGTGCCGCTCGAATTCGGCACGGTGATCACGCCCGACAAGATCACGCTGATCGATTTGCCGATGGACACGCTGCCCGCGGGCACCTTCTCGTCGGTCTCGCAGCTTCTGCCGATGAACCGCAACCGCGTCGCGCTGCGGCCGATGGCAGTCAACGAGCCGATCCTGCGCTCCAAGATTTCCGGCGAGGGCGGGCGTGCTGCGATTTCCGCGGTGCTCAAGCCGGACATGCGCGCCGCCGCGGTCCGGGTCGGCGATGTCGCTGGGGTCGGCGGGTTCGTGCTGCCGGGAGACGTGGTCGACGTGCTCGTCACCCGAACCCCGCCCAACGCCAATGGCGGCGGGCAGATCACCGACATCCTGCTGCAGAAGATCCGCGTCATCGCGATCGATCAGGAAGCCAGCGATTCCGCGGACAAGCCGGTGATCGGCAAGACCGCGACGCTGGAGGTTTCGCAAGTCGACGCGCAGAAGCTCGCGCTCGCCCAGCAAGTCGGCCAGATCAGCCTGGTTCTCGCCAATCCTTCGGCAGTGACGAGCCCGACGGTCGAGACGGTGAGCGTCGATGACCTGCGCGACGGCGCCTATGTCGGCGGCTATTCGGACAGGGCGCCGACCTATCAACCGCCGATGGCCTGGTCGGCCGCGCCGCCGCCACCGCGCAGAGCGAGAAGCATCGCCGCGGCGCCGTCTGCCGACAGCTCGACCGTTCTCATCGTCCGCGGGACCAAGGACAGCAGCTATGAGGTTCGTCATTATGGCGCGCACTGAGATAGCCCCGCGCCGGGCGCTGACCCGCGCACTGGCGGTCGCCGCCCTGCTGGCCGTGCCGGCCGCGGCGCAGGCACAGGATGCGGTTTCGCTTCCGGGCGCGAACGTCCTCGCCGGCCAGCTCGACGTGCCGGTCAACAAGAGCCAGGTGCTGACCGCGGATCGGCCCTTCACCAAAGCGCTGATCGGCAATGCCGACATCGCCGACGTGCTGCCGCTGACCAACCGGTCGCTCTACGTCCTCGGCAAGAAGATCGGCACGACCAGCCTGACCCTGTACGACCGCAACAACAATCTGATCTCGGTCGTCGACGTCGCGGTGGGCCCCGATGTGATCACGCTGCGGCGGACGCTGCGCGATCTGATGCCCAGCGAGACCATCGGCGCGCAGATCTCCGGCGATTCGGTGGTGCTAACCGGCGTGGTGTCGAGCGGTCCCGCGGTCGATCGCGCCAAGCAGATCGCGACGACCTATTCGGGCGAAAAGGTCGTCAACCTGCTGACGGTGGGCGCCTCGCAGCAGGTCATGCTCGAAGTGCGCTTCTCCGAAATGAACCGCACCGCCGCCAAGAATCTTGGCCTGAACACCGGCTTCACCAACGGCAACGGCCCGCGCACCTTCCAGGGCGGCTTCGGCAACACGGCGCCGACCACCACCTTGCTGACCAACAAAAACGGCTCGCCGACGATCGATCTCGCCGGCGTGCTGAGCAGCTTCGGCATCGTCGCCAAGGGCATCACGCTCGGCAATCTCAACATCTTCACGGCGCTCGACGCGCTCGAGCGCAAGGGCGTGGTGACGACGCTTGCCGAACCGACCCTGGTGGCATTGTCGGGCGAGTCCGCATCCTTCCTGGCCGGCGGCGAATTTCCGGTGCCGGTCGCGCAGGGCAGCGGGGGAACCGGGAACGGCAACACCAGCATCACGGTCGAGTTCAAGCCGTTTGGCGTGAGCCTTGCCTTCACGCCCACCGTCCTCGACGACGGCGTGATCAACCTGGTGGTCGCGCCGGAAGTCAGCTCGATCGATCCCTCGGCATCGATCAACGTCAACGGACTGACGATCCCGGGGCTGCAGACGCGCCGCGCCAAGACCACGCTCGAACTGCGCGACGGGCAATCCTTCGCGATCGCCGGGCTGCTGCGCAACGATTTCCAGAGCACCGTCCGGCAGTTTCCGCTGCTCGGCTCGATCCCGATCATCGGCACGCTGTTCCGCTCGACCGGCTTCCAGAAGCAGGAGACCGAGCTGGTCATCATCGTGACGCCGCGGCTGGTCCGCCCGGTCCCCGCGGATCAGATGAAGCTGCCGACCGATCGCGTGCGGCCGCCCAGCGAGCTCGACCTGTTCCTGAACGGCAGGACGGACAGCGCGGTCGGCACCAATCCGCTGGATCCGAAGGACGCGCCGAAGAACCCGTATCCGGCAAAGCCCGCTCCGGCGGCGCCGGAGGGCGGCTTCTCCGGTCCCAACGGCCATCAAGGGAGGTAGCGGACATGCGCGGCACCAAGATCCTCATCCCGCCGGCGCTGCTGCTGCTGGCCGGCTGCACGCCGATCGACGCGACCTTCGGCGATGCGGTGAAGACCGACTATGCGCTGCAGGTCATCAATCCAGAGCCGAGACCGGTCTCCGCCGAAACCGCGGTGATGGAAGGCGGCTCGGGCGATCTCGCGGGCGCCGCATCCGAACGCTATCGCAAGGGCGCGGTCAGGCAGCCGCAGCCGGTCCAGACGACCACCAAATCGAGCGGCGGGGCGGGACCGAACTGACATGAGACGGGCTGGACGGCATCTCTGGCGTTCGGAAGAAGGCTCTGTCGCGCCACTGGTCGCCATCTCACTGTTCGCGCTGATCGGTGCCGCGGGCATCGGCTTCGATTATGCCCGCATGGCGGGGATGGACAGCGAGCTGCAAGGTGTCGCCGACCAGGCCGCATTGGCCGCCGCGACGCAACTCGACGGCAAGACGAACGCGATCGCCCGTGCCACGAGAGCCGCGCGCCAGCTCATCGCGAACGAGACCCGCTTCGCCAACGATGCCAAGTCCGGCGCGGTTTCGGGGACCGACCTGACTTTGGTCTTTTACGACGGGTACGATCGCGCCAACGACACCTATGGCACCGCCACGACGACCGATGCGGCGGCGACAATCGTCAAGGTGACGACCGCCGGGCGCGAGTCATTTTTCGCGCTCACGCCGGTCGTCGCGGCGCTGCGTTCGGGCAGCATCACTGCATCGGCCACTGCCGGCCTGGGCCAGTCGATCTGCAAGGTCCCGCCGGTGATGATCTGCAATCCCGGCGAGCCGGCCAACAATGCCGACGAGAATCTTGCGTTCACCGCGGTGGCGGGGCTCGGGCTGAAACTGATCACGGGCAATGCCGATGCGCCCGGCAATTTCGGCTGGCTGGAGGCCGGACTGGGCAATGGCGCGCCCGGCCTGGCCGCATTGCTCGGCAACGACACGCTGAAGGTCGATTGCCAGCCGGTCAGCGGGGTGACGACCAGCACGGGCATGAAGACGTCGGTCATGGATGCCTTCAACACGCGCTTCGACATCTACAACAACGGCAATATCGGGTGCAGCGGACCCTGTTCGCCCTCCACCAACGTGCGCAAGGACATGGTGTGCAAGGCGCCGGGCAACAGCTGCACCGGCGCTTACGACATTCCCGCCAATTTCTATCAGCCGCCCTATCCGCCCGCCGCGCTCAAGAGCGATGGCAGCGAGGATCCGTCGATCATGGGCTATCCAGTCGATATCTGCCACGCGGTCGCCAAGAAGGATGCGGCAACCTGTGGGGTCATCGGCAACGGCACCTGGGATCGCGCCGCCTTTTTCCGAGTGAACTATGGCAGCACCTTCGACTGGCAGACGGCGATGGCCAATGCCGGTTACACCGCGGCGACGGTCACCCGCTACCAGGTCTATCAATGGGAACTCGCCCACCCTTCCGTCACCGTCGGCGGCGTGGCCAAGGGGATCAGCGTCGGCCAGCCGCTGGGCAACGACAAGGCGTTCGGCCAGCCGGCCAACGGCGTCGCCGGAATCAGCCCGAGTTCGGGAATCGACCGGCGGCGGCTGTCGGTTGCGGTCATCAACTGCAACGCCACCAACCTGCATGGCAAGACGACCAACGTGACGGTGACGAAATGGCTCGACGTCTTCCTCGTCCAGCCGGTTGCCAAGCGCGGCAACGGCACCAACGCGCAAACCGACATGTCCGACATCTATGTCGAGGAAATCGGCGAGACCGGCTCGGGCACCGGTGGAGCCTCCACAGCGCAGGTCATCCAGCGCGCCGTGCCGTACCTGATCCGGTAGCGGCAGATGCGACACCCAACCCTCGCCCGAATGATCGCCTCCTCCGCCGGCTCGGCCGCGGCGGAAATGGCGATGGTCGCGCCGATCTTCGTCGTATTGATGTTCGGCGCCGTCGAACTGGGCAACTATTTCCTCAGCGAGCATGTCGTCGTGAAGGCAGTGCGCGACGGCGCCCGCTATGCATCGCGGCTGAACTTTTCCAACTATCCCTGCGCATCCGCGTCCACCGGCAACGTGCCGGGCGGGTCGGTCGTCACCGACGTCGGCAACGTGGCGCGCAACCAATTGGTATCGGGCGGGTCGCCGCGCCTGGTCGGCTGGACCGACACGACGACGATCACCGTCAGCTACGACTGCGTGACCACCAACAGCGGGGCCGATTATTCCGGCCTCTACAAGGGGATGACGCTGGCCCCCACGGTCAATGTCTCGGCCACCGTCCCCTATAATTCGCTGTTCAACAATCTCGGCTTCACCAGCACCAATTTGTCGCTGAGGGCGCGTTCGCAAGCTGCGGTGATGGGCCTGTGAGCGCGCTGGCGAAGCTGCTCGGCGATCGCCGCGGATCGACAGCAGCCGAATTCGGCCTGGTCGCGCCGCTGCTGATCGCCTTCCTGATCGGCACGATCGACATGGGCCGGTTCCTCTGGGAATGTAACCGGGCGGAGAAAGCGACCCAGATGGGGGCGCGTTTCGCAGTCGCGACGAACATGATCCCGACCGGCCTTTCGAACTATAGCTTCGCGGTCAGCGGCAACCTTGTTCAGGGCGATCCGATCCCGTCGAGCGCGTTCGGCGGCGCAAGCTGCAAATCGACCGGCGGAACGGTAAGCTGCACCTGCGCTACCGGTCAGACCTGCCCGACGCTGACGCCCGTCGACGCTGCCGCATTCGCCAACATCGTGAACCGGATGCGGCTGTTCGATCCGGCAATCACGGCAAACAACGTCACTGTGGCATATGAATATTCCGGGCTGGGCTTTGCCGGGGATCCCAATGGAAGCGATGTCGCACCGTTGGTCACGGTAAAGCTGAACGGTCTCACATTCACTCCGATGCTGTTCCGTTTCTTCGGCTCGTCGAGCGTCACGCTGCCCAGTTTCAGCACGGCGCTCACGCTGGAGGACGGAATCGGCAACGTCTCCGATTAGAGGTTAGTAACGTGGAAGTAGATTTGTCCGAACTCGCGTCTACCGGCTGGACCATCAAGCGCACCGACGCGATGGTCGAACTGATTCTGTCGCACGAGGAGATCGTCGCGGCGGAATTCGGCGAGAGCGTGGTCGCGGGCATGGCCTTCGACACCAGCGAACTCGATGCCGAGGCCGATATCCCCGCCGAGATCGTCAAGCGCGCCCGCGTCGTCATCGTCGAGGTGCGCACGGATCGGCCGGCATCGCTTCGCCGGCTGACGCGGCTGCACAATGAGAACCGGGCGCTGGTGATCATCGCCGCAGTCCGGGATCCGTCGATCACTGCGATGCAGGCTTTGCTCCGCGCCGGAATTAACGACGTCGTCGCCTTGCCGCTGACGCGACGCGATCTGGAAGCCGCGCTCGAGCGGATCCGCAGCGAGCTGGAACGCGGCACGAGCGAGGAGACCGCCAGGGGCAAGACGATCTCGATCATCAAGAGCGTGGGCGGCGTCGGCGCGACGGCGTTGCTGAGCCAGGCCGCGGCGCTCTATGCCCAACGCGAAGGCGAGCGCGGACGAACGGCCTGCCTGCTCGACCTCGATTTGCAGGGCGGCAACGCGGCGACGCATCTGGGGGTCAACCCCGATCTGACGGTCAGCGATCTGCTCGACGCCGGCAAGCGGCTCGACCCCGCCGTCCTGACCTCGGTCGCCGCCACGCATTCCTCCGGCCTCAGCCTGTTCGGCGCGCCGAACGAACTGATGCCGACCGACGCCGTCGGCACCGATCAGGTGTGCGACATCGTCCATCTCGCGATGACGCAATATGGCACCGTCTTTCTCGACCTGCCGAGCGACTGGACCAACTGGTCGCTCTCGCTGGTCGCGCAATCCGACATCGTGTTCCTGGTCATCGAATTGTCGATCGCCAGCCTGCGTCAGGCGCAGCGGCAGCTCTCGCTGCTGACCAAATTGGGAGTCAGTCCCGACGCGGTCCAGGTCGTCGTCAATCGCGTCGAGAAGCAGATGTTCAAGCAGATCAACCTGCGCGACGCGTCCGAGACTCTGGGCAAGCCGATCGGGCTGAGCGTGACCAGCGACTTCGCGCTGATGAACACGGCGCTCAATCGCGGCACGATGATCCGCGACATCAAGTCGAAGAGCGCGATCGGGCGGGATCTGGGCAAGATGCTCGATGCCATCGACATGCTGCTCGAGCGCGGCGGATGAGCGTCTGGCAGATCAGGCGGGCGGGCGAGCTCGCGGCGGCCAAGGCTGCGGAGGCGCCTGCCGATCCGACATGCGAGGGGGTGGACCGCAACACGGCGCTGAAGGTCGAACTCCACCAGCGCCTGCTCGACCTGATCAACCTCTCCGCCCTCGACGGCATGACCCGCGAACAGGTCCAGGGCGAGATCGGCGAAATCGTCTACGAGCAATTATCCCTGCAAAAGCACGCCCTCAACTTGGCCGAGCGTCAGCGGCTGGTCAGCGATATTCTCGACGAGCTGCTCGGCCTGGGGCCGATCGAGCCGCTCCTCAAGGACGAGTCGATCACCGACATCCTCGTCAACGGCCACGATTCGGTCTTCGTCGAGCGGCGCGGACGGCTCGAACCCTCGCCGGTCCGCTTCAAGGACGAGCGGCATCTGTTGCGCGTCATCCAGAAGATCGTCTCTGCGGTGGGCCGCCGGGTCGACGAGGCATCACCTTATGTCGATGCCCGGCTCGCGGACGGATCGCGCGTCAATGCGATCATCCCGCCGCTCGCGGTCGATGGATCGCTCCTCTCGATCCGCAAGTTCGCGCGCACGCCGATCGACATGGCGCGCCTGACCAGCCTCGGCAGCATTCCCGCGACGGTCGCGGAAGTGCTGCGGGCCGTGGTCGAGGCGCGGCGCAACATCCTGATCTCGGGGGGAACCGGTTCGGGCAAGACGACGCTGCTCAATGCGATGTCGGCCTATATCGACGATGCCGAACGCATCGTGACGATCGAGGATTCGGCCGAACTCCAGCTGCAGCAGGCGCATATCGCGCGGCTCGAGACCCGCCCGCCCAATATCGAGGGAAATGGCGAGGTCACCCAGCGCGACCTGCTCAAGAATGCGCTGCGCATGCGGCCCGATCGAATCATCGTCGGCGAAGTCCGCGCCGGCGAGGCGTTCGACATGCTGCAGGCAATGAATACCGGCCATGACGGATCGATGACCACGGTCCACGCCAACACGCCGCGCGACGCCTTGTCCCGGCTCGAGCAGATGATCGGGATGAGCGGCATCGACATCGCACCGCGCTCCGCCCGCGCGCAGATCGCCTCGGCGATCAATGTCGTCATCCAGGTCGGCCGCCTCGCCGACGGCAAGCGGCGGCTGCTCAGCCTGTCCGAGCTTATCGGCATGGAGGGCGAGGTCGTCACGATGCAGGAGATCTTCCGCTTCCGGCTGACCGGCCGCGATGACGAGGGCGGCGTATTGGGCCGGTTCGAAGCGACCGGGATCAGGCCGCACTTCATGCGCGAGCTCGAGGATCGCGGGATCAGCCTGGCGGCCGACATCTTCAATCCCAACACGGTGCTCGACTGATGTCGATGACCTCGATCCGACTGATCGTCCTCGCGCTGATATTCGCCGCGGTGATCCTCGCGGTCGAGGGAACGGTGACATGGGTCCGCGCCAATCGCGGCGGCGTGCGCGCAATCAACGAGCGCCTGCGCCTCATCGCGACGGGGCACCAGCGCCCCGAAGTCCTCGCGCGCCTGAGGCGCGATGCCTGGGGCGGCGGCATCTATCTGCCGGGGCCGCTCGCGGATACGGGGCGCAAGCTCGACAATCTGCTGCGCGGCGCATCGTTCGGCATGTCGCCGGCGCGGCTGCTGTTTCTGATGGTGCTGGCGGTCGGCCTGCTCTTCGTCGCGACGGTCGTGTTCGCGCTCGCCGCCGGCCTGACCATCAGCTTCGGCACGATATTGATGGCGGCCTGCTTTGCCGGCGCGACCGGGCTGGGACTGCCGCTGATGTTCATCGCGCGCCGCGCCGACCGCCGCCGCAAGCGGATGGCCGAGCAATTCCCGGTGGCGCTCGATATCTTCGTCCGCGGCCTGCGCGCGGGCCATCCGGTCGCCGCCGCGCTCGATTTGCTCACGCACGAGATGAGCGATCCGATCGGCAGCGAGTTCGGCATCGTGACCGATGAAGTCGCTTATGGCGCGGACCTGCGCGACGCGCTGCACAACATGGCCAATCGCTGCGATCTGGACGACCTCAGGATGTTCGTAGTTTCGCTGTCGGTGCAGAGCGAGACCGGCGGCAACCTTGCCGAGATCCTCGAGAACCTCTCCAAGGTGATCCGCGACCGCGCGAGCATGGTGCTGATGGTTCGCGCTTTGAGCTCGGAAGGGCGGATGACCGCGACCATATTGACGGCGTTGCCCGTGATGGCGTTCGTCGCCTTGTTCCTGCTCAATCCGCCTTTCTACCTGCAGGTGGCCAACGATCCGGCGTTCTCGGTCGGGTTCGGATGCCTGATCGCGCTCTATACGGTGGGGTTCGTCATCATCCGCCGCCTCGTGAACCTGAAGGTCTAGGACGATGTGGGAAGCCGCTCTCAACCAATTTCCGCGCTTCGTCATCCTCGGCGGGCTGTTCCTGGTGGTCGTTCTGCTGGTGATCGGCGTTTCGACCGTCGCCACGAGCCGCGCCGCGATCCGCCGCCGGCTGGCCGAGACCGCGACTGCGCGGGGGCCGGGCGCGGCGGCTTCGTTGCGCGGACCCTCCGGCCCCGATGCCTGGTCGAGCCTCGTCGATGCGATCGAGAAGCGCGGAATCTCGTTGCTCGACACCAACAATGCCGGGTTGGTCGCCACGCTTGCCGCGGCCGGCTACACCTCGCCTCAGGCGCCGCGCGTCTTCACGCTCGTTCGCGTCGGCACGACCCTGTGCCTGCCGCTGCTGCTGGTCGCCGCGACCTTGATCAACGGCGCGCCGCCCTCGCTGTTCAAGCTCTACATGTTCGGCTCGCTGCTTGCGGTGCTGGGCCTTTATCTGCCCAATCTATGGATGTCGGCGCGGGCGTCGCGCCGTCAGGACCAGATCACCCGCGGCTTTCCCGACGCGCTCGACCTGATGCTCGTCTGTGTCGAGGCCGGGCTCGGCATGGAGGCGGCTTTCGATCGGGTGGGGCGCGAGATGGCGACCACGCATCCGCTGGTCGCCGGCCTGCTGGCGAACACGGTTCTCGAGCTCCGCGCGGGCCGCAGGCGCGAGGATGCGCTGCGCCGGATGGGCGAGCGGGCCGGGGTGGACCAGATCAAATCCTTCGCGACCCTGCTCATCCAGTCGAACAAATTGGGATCGAGCATCGGCCAGACGCTGCGGATCTATGCGACCGAGATGCGCGAGCGGAGCAAGATGCTCGCCCAGGAAAAGGCGCACCGGCTGCCGGTCCTGCTCTCGATTCCGCTGGTCGCCTGCATGCTGCCGGTGATGATCGGCGTGCTCATGCTGCCCGCGGCGATCCGCGTCGTCCGCCAGCTCATGCCGATGATGGCGGGCTGATGCGCAGGGGGCCCCCTTCGCGCCTGGCGCTGTGCGGCATCCTGCTGGCCGCCAATGGCTGCATGGGTTCCGACGGCAGGCTCGCTCTGCCTGAGGGCACGCGCTTCACGGGGAAGTCGGAGGTTTCGCTGACAGCGGCGCAGCGTTTCGTGGCGAACGGCAATTACGGGCTCGGTATCGAAACCTACCGCCGCTTTCTCTCCGCCAATCCGGAGGACGCCAAGGCGGTCGAGGGGCTCGCGATCGCCTATGACCGCCTGCAGCGCTTCGATCTCAGCGACCGCTATTTCCAGCAGGCACTGGCGCTGGCACCGCGCGATCCGGAAATCTACGTCGCTTATGGGAAGTCGCTGCGGGCGCAGGGGAAGGATTTCGACGCCGATCTGCTCGACGTCGACATGCGCGCGATGCTTGCGCAGGACGCGCCGAATGCCGGGGTCGCGGCGGCGACGCCTTCGGCTCCCGTGATTGCCGCGAGCCAGGCGATCCTTCCGGTCGCCGCGGCCGGGGCGGCAGCGCCGAAGGCCCGGCTCGATCGCTCGTCGGCGGGCGAAGTCAGGCTGGTCTTGCCGCCGGAGGGCAACGCGGCTTCCTACGGCACTGCCGCGCGCGAGCCTGTGCGTGCAACGCCGCCGGTGCCGCCCGCTTCGTTGCCGACGCGGATCGTCAACGCCGCCGGGCGGCAGGGGATAGCGCGCAAGATCCAGGTCTTTCTGGGCAGCCGCGGCTGGTCGCGGCTCGACACGGGCGACAATGCGGTGCGGCTCGACGAAAGCAGAATCGTATTTCCCGTCGGATCGAGTGACGCGGCACGCCGCCTTGCCCGCGCGCTGCCGTTCCGCACGCGGCTCTATCCGTCGTCGCGCGCCAATCGCGTGCAGTTGCTCGTCGGCGCGAATGCCGTGGGTTTCGATGCCCGGCTGAAACGGAAATGATCGCCCTGTTGCGCCTGATCCTGCTCGGCGCCGTGGCGATTTCCACTGCCGCCCAGGCCAGCCCGGCCGACGATATGCCGCTGGTCGCTGCTGCGATCCGCTCGGGCCGGCTGGTGCAGGCCGAGCTGATGCTCGCCCGGATGACGCCGCAGGCCGGCGAAGCGACGACCGAGCTGGAGATATTGCACGGCCAGCTGGCACTTGCGCAGGAGCGCCACCAGGATGCCCGGCGCGATTTCGTCGCGCTTGCGCTGCGCGTGCCCGGCGATTGTCGCGTGCTGCTGGGGCTCGGCATGGCCGAATCCGCTCTGGGCGACGCCGATCCAGCGATCGTGCACCTCGAAGGCGCGACCCGGACCTGCGCGGCGGACTGGAAAGCCTGGTCCGCGCTCGGCTTTGCCTATGATGCCAGAGAGCGCTGGGGGGACAGCGACGCCGCTTATGCCCGCGCCATGGCGAGCGGGGGCGAGCAGCCTGCTTTGCTCAACAACGTCGCCGCGTCGCGCATCCGGCAGCGTCGCTTCGCCGAAGCGGAGCCGATCCTGGCGCGCGCGCGTGCCAGGGCTCCCGACGACCTGCGTATCGCGAACAATCTCGATATCGCCGCCGGCGCGCTCGGGCGGATACCGGTCCGCGGCCCGAAGGATGGCACGTCGCGCTGGGCCGAGCGGCTCAACAATGCGGGATACGCCGCCATGCTCGCCGGACGCAGCGACGATGCGCGCAAATGGCTGACCATGGCCGTCGCCGCCGACCCGGTCTTTCAGGGAATCGCGGCCGCCAACCTCGCGCGACTGGACGCCCGGAAATGATCTCGCTCGGTAGTTTCGTGACGATCGCACTCTGCCTCCTGCTGTGGCTGGCCGCGGTGGTGGACATCTGGAAACTGCGAATCCCGAACCTGTTCCCGATCGCGATCCTCCTGCTGTTTCCGCTGTGGGTCTATCACGCCGGCTGGACCCCGACGCTGTGGCAGAACGCAGTCCTCATGCTCGCGACCTTCCTCGGCGGCGCATTGATCTTTTCGCGGGGCTGGCTGGGTGGCGGCGACGTCAAGCTGCTCGCGGCAACTGCCTTGTGGTTCGATTTCAGGGGCGCGGCCGCATTGTTCCTGTTCGTGGCGATCGGCGGCGCGCTGCTGAGCATCGTGTTCATCCTCCTGCGCCGGATCGCCCCCGCCCGCCTGACGAGCGAAGGCAATATTCCCAGCCTCAAGGCGCGAGGGCCCATCCCTTATGGCGTGGCGATCGCCGGCGGCGCGCTGCTCGCAGTCCTGAGCGGCCAGGTCAGCCCGCAGCCCATTCCCTGGTATTTGCGCCCGTTACGGATCGGCGCGACGCAGAGTCAGAGCGATTCCGCGGCTAGCATCATGATCAATTGGGCGCGCGACTGAATGCCCAGGGTCGAATAGATTCGGTGCAAGTGCAGCTTGATCGTTCCCTCGGTCAGGCCGCAGCGCTGGCCGATCTCGCGGTTGCGCAGCCCCTCCCCGACCAGCCGCACGATCTCCTCCTGCCGCCGCGTGAGATTGTATTTGGGCAGGACCGGCACGGTATGTGCGGTCAGGCTGCGCCGGAGCGCGCTTTCGAGGATCGTCGGATCGATCCAGGTATCGCCGCGAGTCACTGCCTCGATGCAGGTCAGCAGGTTTTCCGGATCGCTGTGCTTCAGGACGATCCCGTTCACGCCGAGATTGACCGCTTCCATCGTCTCGACCGGTTTCAGGCCGACCGTCAGGAAGATGACCGGCAGGCGGTTTCCGCCGGCGCGCATCGTCCGCAGCACGTGCAGCCCGCCGCCTTCGGACATGCAGACATCGATGATCAGGAGGTCGATCGTTCCCTGTTCGACGATCCGCAACGCCGCGCTCGGCGTTCGGGCCGTCGATTCGACGTAATGATCATTGGTCTCGAGGAACTGGTTCAGTCCCTCGAGAAAGATCGGGTGGTCGTCAACGATCAGCAGTCGGGACATCGACCATCGCCTCCAGTGGAATTCGGATGGACAAGAGAACGCCGCGCTCCATCGGATCGGCGTAAGCGCGGCCGTTGAGCGCGTTCAATCGACGGGTCAGCGATTGGGACTTTACGCCCTCGACACCCGACGCACCGGTTCCCGATGCCAGCACGGTGGCGCCGTCGCTCTTCAGTGTGACGAACAAGGCATCGTCGCGCAGCGCGGCCACGACATTCACGCTCGACGATTTGGCGTGCTGGACGGCGTTGGACACAGCCTCGCGGACGAGAAACTCGACTTCGACGGCGACATCCGGCGATACCCAGAGCGCGGCCGGATCCGTCGTGAGCGTGCAAGTGATTGCCCACTGCCGCGACAGCAACTCGGCGCGCTGCGCCAGATGGCTGGCGAGATCGATCTTTTCGCCGATCGGCAGATTGGCGTCGGTGACGAGCTCGCGCAGGCACGCCTGTTCGGCGGCGATGATCGATTGCAGCGATTCGAGCCGCTTGGTCCTCGCCGCTACGGGCAGGTCCTTGTCCTTGATGAGCGACGCCACCTGCATGCGAAGCCCGCCGAGGGTCTGCAACACGCTGTCGTGCATGTCGCGGCTCAGATCGAGCCGGGCATTGGCGAACGCCCGTTCGCGCCATGCCTCGAACATCAGATAGCGATCGAGCGTCGCGCTCACCGCGCGCGACGCGGCGGCGACCTGGCTGAGCATCAGTTCCGAAATCCGGGGGAAATCCAGCAAATAGATATAGCCGGTGAGCGCCCCGGTCCGGATCGGCAAAGCAGCGACGTTCCCGCCTGCCGCGGTCTCCGGCGCCGGCAGGAATCCCGCCGGGATCGTGCGCACGGCCGGCCCCAGCCGGAGTTTCGCATCGACCAGCGCGCTTCCGCTCTCCGAATCCCGGATGAACCCTTCGCCGCTTGCGTCGGGCGCGAGCATCCGTTCGAGCAGGGCCGGATCAAGTTCGACGTTCGACAATTCGCCATCGCTGAACCGGTAGCATTCGGGAATCCGGTCCACTTCGCGCTGCCAGCAGATCAGCATCTCCGAGGTGCCGAACCGTTCGGACAGCTTCGTCGCGATGCCTGCCATGGGAAACGTTCGCGCCTGGATGCCGGCGTCGAGCAATTCCTCGTTCCAACGGTCGCCGACCGCGGCCCCCGCCTGGCTGGCCCGAAACGCCAGGATGGCGGCGGCGACCAGTGTCACCAGCGTGAATTGCAGGCGCAGGGCCTCGTCGCTCGCCGCGCCGATCCCCGGCATGATGCCGGCGAGGCGGTTGTGAAAGAGGATGATTGCGGCAAACAGCAGATAATCGAGCGCGACCCAGACGACCCGCGATCGCCCGAGCGAAACGCCGAGAGCGAAGATCACGAAAGGCAAATAGAGGCCGATCGCCTGCGGATAGGCCAACAGCATGAGCAGGCAGATCAGCTGGTCGGCGCTCCACGCGACCGGGCGCAGATGCACATCGAGCTTCCACGAAATGAACCGCCCGAACAGCGTGCCGGCCGCGATGAGCATATAGCCCGCAAGCGCGATCTGCTCCGGATTTGACCAAATGGCGTTCCCGGCCCCGAACCGGAACGGGAAATCCAGCGACACGATCGCCAGCAACAGCCGCGTCGCACCCGCAACGTCGCGCGCCGCGGCGGTGCCCAGGTCCCGCGTCCACAATCGGACGGCCGCGTCCCTCAGCCCGTTCAACGAGCCCGACCCCCGAGGCGCGCCGATTTCCATGCAAATGGGGTCGCATGGCAGGCCGGTCGGCACAAATCAGGGGTTTCCCTAGTCGGCCGTGGCGCTTCGACATTCAACTGACTCCCCTCCCTGCAAGATCATCGGGTCGGCCATGCCCCCGGCATGGCCTGAACAGCGCGGGGCGCTGTTCACCCGATGATGGGCTGGGGGTGGGTGCGAGCGTCAGCGAGCCCATCGAGCGGCTCGGAAGAGAAGGAAAGGCCGGGCATCGAGCCCGGCTTTCCTTACCCACCCCTAACCCCTCCCTAAAAGGGAGGGGAAGAGTTGAATGTCGATACGGCCTAGTCGGCCTTGGCGCTTCGACAAGAGCACATCCGATCGAGGCTTCCATGCCGCACGCGAAGATTATCAGCGGCTTAACCACGCCGGACGACCGCATCTTCACACGTCAATGAGAAAAGCATTCCGTAATTTGAAGGAATGCGGACATGAAGAAGGTTGCTTTTGTTGTTGCTGCGGCGATGACCTGCGTCGCCACCGGTGCGCAGGCCGTCGATCCGCACGTTGCGGTTGGTTCGGCGCAGTATTCGATCGGCATCAGTGGCTTCGTGCCCGTGATCTGCCGCGCGACGGTCGACGCGACGGTTGTGCCGACCCAGCCGGGTCAGGTGTCGCTGGGTTCGCTCAACGAATTCTGCAACAACCCCAACGGCTACGAAGTCTATGCCGATTATTCGCCGAACCTGGGGAAGGCGAGCCTGTTGGTCGATGGCCAGAAGGTGCCGCTGGGCAATGCGGGTTCGACGCGCATCAGCAAGTCCAATCGCGCTGGTATCGTGGCGCGTTCGGTGACTCTCGATCTTCCCCAGGACGTTCAGTCGGGCTCCATCTCGTTCCGCGTCGTCACGCTATAACGCCGGACAATTCTGCTGCGACGGAACCGTCGACAGCAGCGGCGTCACCGTGACGGTGAGGATGTCGTTGTAGACCGAGGCGGGCGTCTTGCCCTGCCCGCCCTCGAGCAACGTCGCGCGGATCGGCAGGATGCCTGATGCCGCGTCGGTCCCGGCACGTACGCAGGTCACCGTCGAAAAGGTGGGGCTTGCGGTCGACCGGGTCTGCCCTAGGAACTGCGCCTGGTAATTGAGCGTCTGCGCGGCGTTGCCGAGCGATCCGCCGGCGAACGTCAGCTTGTAGCCGTTCTGCGACGACATCGCGACCGAATAGGGGCCCGAGCTGGCGACGCGGATATAGTTGGTGTTCGGCGTCGTATAGGCAGCCGGCGTGGTCGTGACCTGGGTCGTCGTCACATTGCCGACCTCGCCGAAATCGAGCACCGAACCGACATAGCTCGCCTGCAGCCCGCTGAGCACGGTCACGTTGACCACCAGCGCGTTCGACACGGTGCCGGTATCGGTGAACGGGCCGCCGCCGCCCGTCCCGTTGCAGCTGTAGACGATGTCGAACGGCAGCGTCGTACCTGCGTTGAGATTGAGGTTGGCCGGCAGCTGGATCTGCAGGTTGAGCGTGAAGACGTCCGACGCGGCGTTGTTGCCCGTGAACGCCCAGCGAAACACGCCCGTGGCCGGACTGCCGCTGTTGATGTTGAGGATCGGCGGCGACTGGTTGGTGCCGAAGAAGATGTTGCCGCCGGTCGGGCCGCCCGATCCGGATCCTGTCGCGCTCGTAGGGGTCAGCACCGTCCCGTTCTGCGCGGAGGTCGTGCCCTTGACGTAGAATTCGATGTTCGCGGTCTTCTCGCCGCCCGATCCGTTGACGCGCGACAATTGGACACCGGCGAGGGTGATCGTGGTGTTGTTGCCGCTGAACGGATCATAGGTCAGGTTGGCGGTGCCGCCGCTGACCGTGGTCAGGCCGCATCGCCCGGCCGCCCAGGCGGTGCCGGGCAGCGAGGCGGCGGCGGCCGCTGCCACCAACATTGCGTATCTAAACAGAGGCCTGGCCATCATTACTGCCCTTTAATCGCTTTGACCGCGTCGATGCGGATCAGTCCGTCGGCACCGTCGGGAATGGTGATTTCGAAGACCGATTTCTTGTCGTCGAGCATCTCGACCCGCCACTTGCCCGGCGCGAGGCCGCCGATGCCGAACCGGCCCTCGCGGTTGGTGAAGACGGTGATCGGCGGCCGCTCGGGATGCGCGAGCTCGGTCGCGGAGCCCGTGACCAGCGATACCGGTTCCCCGTCGATGTCGAGCAATGTGCCGATCGCGGTAACCGAATAGGCCGAACCCACAACGAGCTTGTAGCCGCTGCGATACGGCGGCAGCAGGCGGAATGCCCCGGTGCCCAGATCGAGGCCCGGCTTCGCATTGGGCGCGTTCACCGAGATCGAGCGTTCGGCGTAGGAGCTCAGGCTGGGCTCGGTGGCGGCGCGCAGCGCCCCCGTATTCGCCGTGTAGCCGAACGGGCTCGGCGACACGACGATGTTGGTGTCCCGGATCTTCTTGTATGGCTGGACGATCGCGAAGCTGTCGTAGATCGGCCGGCCGATCGACACCGCGCCGTCGGCAACCGCGATCGAAGTGCCGAAGCGGAGCGATGTCCGCTGGCTGGTCACCGAGCCGAACGTGTTTTCGAACGTGCCGAAATGCCCGATCCCCAGCTCCGCCCGGTTGGTATAGTAATTGCCGTTGAAATTGACCCCTGAACCATTGTCGCTGCGCTCGACATCGGCGGTGAAATTGTACGATCCGACGCCCGAACCGTAGAGCGTCTGGTACGACGCCCGGGTGCGGTTCGCGCGCGAGTCATAGTCGACGCGCCCGGTCGAATAGCGCCCCATCCGCACGACCAGCGACAGCAGTCCGCCGAAGCGCGATCCGCTATTGTCCCTGTCCCACCGCGCATCGGCGGTCAGCGTCGCGGTCGACGAGATGCGATAGCCGGTGGTCAGGCGATAGCTCTGGAGGTCGCGCTGAATACCGCGGCCTTTGGAGAAACGCCCATCGACGCCGGCATAAAGACGCTGGTCGAATGCATGCGAATAGCCGCCGCCGAGTTCATAGCTGAACGCATTGGTGGGCAAGAAGACGCCCACCGGCGAGAATTGTCGGCTGCGCGATTCGACGAACAGGTTGAGCGAGTCCGCCTGCCCCCCCGAACGCTGGATCAACCGCTGGAACGTCCCGGAGAACGCCCGTCCGGTGCCGAGCCCCTTTACCGTCGACAGCGAGACATTGCCGGCAAAGGTGCCGACCGGCGTCGCCAATACGGCCTCGACGCCGCCCATTTGCGAGTGCTCATCGGCCTGGGCGTTGACGCCCAGCGTGAGGAAATCGCTGATGCCGCGGCGGTAGAAGCCGGTGAAGGCCAGATTGTCGGTATAATGCGGCCCATGCGGCCCGAGCGGGTTGAGCACGCCGGCATAGAGGCCGAATTCGCTTAATCCCTTGGCCAGCTGCGACTGGTCGAGGAACAGGTTGAACCGCAGCAGATCGGTGCGGCCGGTATCGTCGAGCACCGACAGCCTGATGTCGTTCGCGCCCTGCGTGAACGGGAAATCGCGCAGGTCGTAGGTGCCCGGCGCAAGCTGGAGGCGGCGAACGATCTGGCCATTGACCTGGACCTCGACGGTCGAGGGCCGGCTGAGCTGGAAGCTACGATCACCGCGCGGGCGGATCAGCTGCTGCGGCTGGAGGACGCTGTACGAACGGAAAATCGACAGGCCCGCGATGTCCGGAGCCGACTGGAAGCCGCGCGACACCGTCTGGAGGTCGCCCGCAGTCCAGCGCACGAGGTTCTTTTCGTCGTCATAGACGAACCGCGATCCGAGACGCTGGAAGTCCACGCCGTTGGCGCCCGGTTGCCAGATCCCCTCGCCCTCGGCGACCACGCCGCCGATGCGCATCGCGCCGTCGAGCGAAAAGATCGGAGAAGCGAAGCCCTTGTCGCCGCCCGCGTGGATGTAGTCCTCGGAGCCGCGGATGTTGAGATAGGCGCTCCACGCGGCGGGTGGCGCGAAGTTGCCGACCCTCGTCCGGTCGAGAGGGCTGACCTGAAGCGACCGCGACGCACGACGCTCGGCTGCGATCTCGAGATTGAGCTCCAGCGTCTGCGGATTGTAGCGGATCACGACTCCCGCACCCGCAAAATCGGCGGGGGTCAATGTGGCCTTGGTCGACAGGCTCGATTGCAGTGCCGTGAAGGCGTTCTGGTTCAGGACGTTCGAGAGGAGATCGAGCAGGCGCTGCGCGGGCAGTTCCAGCCTGCTGTCGGCCGTCACCGTCAGCGGAATGTCGCCGAGATAGATGCCCCCGTCCTTGACCGGCACGGTCAGGACGATGTCCCGGCCGGTCGTGTTCAGGTTGGTCTGCGACACGTTGGCCGATGGTATCGGCGCGTCCAGCGTCACGCGCCGTTCCTGCACCTGCGGAACCGTGCCCTGCTGGTCCGATGCGTGCGCGGGTGCGCAGAGCGATCCGATGCTGGTCCCTGCGAGCATCAGGACCAGCAAGCGGCGCGGGCGGCGCTTAGCCGTCTGGTGTGAAGCTGACATCGACGCTGCCCCCATCCACCGGCAATTCGATCGGCAGCGCCATGCGCCGCGTCTGGTTCGCACCGACGAGGCCGAAGCCGATCGTCTGTTGCGTTTCCGGGCCGGACAAGGTCCGCCGGAACACTTCCTTGCCGGTCGTATTCTTTGCGGTGATCCGCAGGCGACCGTTGGAAAGATAGCCATAGGCCGTCGAGGCATTGGTCAGCGTCACCACGGGGATCGGCTTGCCCTGCTCGTTGTGCCCGACCTCGGCGCTCTGCACCTTGATCGCCGGCTTCACCCCGTTGGGCGCGATGCTCACCAGCACCTGGAAATTGTAGAGGATCTGGATCGCCGACTGACCGGCAGGCAACTTCACGGGAAGCTGTGCGACCGTGACGTAATAATGCTTGCTGGTCTTCAGATCGGGATCGCCGACATATTGCACGCGGAACGACTGGGTCTGGCCGGGCTGGATCAGCGCCTGCGGTGGAAAGATCAGCAGGTCGCCGGGATCCTTGCCGGTTTCCTTGATCCCGTTCTGGTCGAAATCGAGCGCCTGGACGCGCAATTCCACCGGCAGCGGCGTCGCGAAGGTGTTTTCGACAGTGATGAGCTGCGCCATGCCGCTGCCTGACAGGGTCAGGTTCAGGATGACGGGCTGCACCGTCATCGCAATGGCAAGCTGCTGCGGAAAGATGAGCAGCCCCGTCAGCGCCGCCCCCGCTAGCAATGATCGAATACGCTTCACGTTGCCCCCTCCAATTACTCTAGATTGCCGCTTGAAACTGCACGGTCACCGTATCGGCGTACCGCCCCGCGACGAGCGGCCCGCCCCCCGGCGGAACGACGATGTTCAAGTCCATGTCACCGGCGCCGCCACCGGCGCTGTTGATCACCAGTGTGCTGCTGGTCGTGGTCAAAACGCTGCTCGTCTGCCCTGCCCAGCTCGCGTTGATCTGAAAGCCGAGCAGCTCGCCGAAGCCCGTCGGCGACTGCCGGTTGCGGGCGTTGCCGCCGTCGCGCAGCAGCCCGCCGTTGGTGCTGGTGATGGTCAGCCGGTGCGGCGCGTTGCAGATCACCGGGAGCGCAAGATCGATCGCAGCCGCGCGCGGCTGCGCCGTTTGGGGGTCGCCGAGCTGGACGATACGAATCTCGCCGCTGGCTGCGCCGGTCGACGCGAAGGCCGCGTTCTGCGCGCTCGACACGATCGGCGCGTTGAGCACGCAGGCGGCAGGCGCCTGCCCGGCAATCTCGAGCCGGCCCTGGCCGGTCGCGAGATCCTGAGCCTGCGCCCCGGTGCTGATCACCAGGCCGGCCGCGAAAAAGGAAAGACGCAGCATCAGCGTGGCTCCACGAAAATCCGGAGGGTGTCCGTATAGTCACCCGCCAGAATGGGCGCGTTGTCGCGAATATTCGACGCTCCGGATGCGACTGCCAGGCGCAGGTCGATTTGACCCGCCGTCGCCTCATCGATGTTGAAGCGCTGGTCGGCCACGCGGCGTGCCTGCGCGTCGGCGTTGAGCGAGCCGTTGACGTTGCCCCATGTCAGCGTCGCCCGATACGGCACCGCATAAGCGAAGCCGGGCGCGGGGGCCTGGGTGCGTTGCAGTGTCGGCCACAGGCCGTTGTTCTGCGATTCGATGCGGAGCCGGTGCGGATAGTTGCACACCGCATCGAAGCGGACATTGACCGAAGCCGCGCTGACCGCGAGAGTGGTCGGATCAACCATGCGGTCGATCTGCAGGGTATTGCCGGCGAGACCGCGGAAATTGATCTGATTGCCCGACTGCAGCCTGGGCTCACCCACCGCGCAGACCGGGGGGGTGTTGCCGGTGACCGGCAAAGTCTTGGCCGCCACGGCCGATTGTGCGGAGGTTGGGGGTGCACAAAGCAGACCGCCGACGACCAAGACGATTCCCAGGAGCGGTGAGCGGTTCATATCAGGAGGCCACCGCCAGAGTGACGGTGACATTGCCCTGATAGTTGGTGTCCGCGACGAGGCGCTGCGTTGCACCGCCCGCCGTCGAGAATCCGCCGATCGAGACCGTGATGTCCCCCGAGAACGCCGTGAGCCGCGACTGTACCGCTGCGGGATTGGTTGCCGCACCGGTCGTGAAGCTCGCCGCGGTCGTCGTCCAGCCGGCCGCGCTCGCGGTATAGTTGACCGAGCGCGAGAAGCCCGTGGGCGGCGTGGTGGTGAAGGTCTGCGCCGCGAGCGGCGTCGCATTGACCGTGATCGTGCTGCGCGAACTGCAGAACGATCCCGCCAGCACCTTGGGCGGCGCCGCCAGATCGGTGCGCAGCAGGCCGGTATTGACGTCGATGAGCACGCCGAGCGCGAAGGTCGAGCCGGTACCCCCTACGGTCCCTCCGACGCACATCGAAGGCACGTTGCCGGTGACGATGAAGTTCTTGGTATCGGTCGCGCTCTGCGCCGATGCCGATCCCGCCCAGGACAAAGCGGCGAGCGCCGTCAGTCCGAACAGTCGATGATGCATGCTCATCACGAGCCTCCCCCTGAAGGTGCCGGGCCGAGCGTCACGATGACGAGGCCGCTATAGGAACCGGCGGTCAGCAATGCGTCCGACGGTGCAGTGAAATTGGAGAGGTTGACGGTCAGGTCGGCGATCTTCGGCGCCCCCTGCGTCGCTCCCACGCTCGATGCGCTCGGCGTTCCGCCGCCCGCTGTGGCGCCGGTAGTCGCGGTTGCCGCGCCCGGGGCCCAGTTGGTGACCGCTGCCGTGTAGTTCACCGCGCGGGCGAACCCCGTCGGAGCCGGCGTCGCGTCATTGTTGACCAAAGCAGTCGCGGTCACGGTGATCGCGGAGCCGGCAAAGTTGCAGAACGAGCCGGCGAGCGTGACGGAGCGCGGCGCGATTGCGGCGATCCTGCCCACGCGGGTGCCGGACGTCGTCGCCAGCTGGCCGAGATCGACCGGTGCCGGCGTCGGCGTGCCCAGCATGCACAGCTGGGAGACGTTGCCCCCGACCGCGACGTCACCCGTTGCGGTGTCGGTCACCGTCTGGCTGTGCGCGATACCCGGCAGGGCGATCGCGGCGAGCAATGGAAGGATAAGGCGCTTCACGGTCCCGGTTTCCTCAATCAGAGAGTGGCAGGCTGACGTTGGGAGTCAGCGTGACCAGGACCTGGCCCGAATAGCTGCCGGCAACGAGGATGCCGCCGGTCGGCGACGAGGAGCCTGCCAAGGTCACCACGACGTTGCCGGTGAACAGGCCGACCGGAACGGCCGTGCCGGCGCCCGCCGCCAAAGACGTGTCGGTGGCCGTTGCGCTGTTGGCGAGCGCGCTCGCCGAATAATTGACCACGCTGTCGAAGCCCGTCGGGGCCGCACCGGCAAAGGTCGTGTCGACCAGCGGTTGCGCCTCGACGCTCATCGATGCGGCGGTGCCGTTGCACCAGCCGACCAGCGTGCGGGTTTGGCCGTCGAGCTTGCTGGTATCCAGCTTGCCCGCGGTCGATCCCGATCCCTGCAGCGCCAGTTCGCCGGCATTGATGACGGCGGATGGCGTCGTGAACTGGCAACGGTCGGCGACCGAACCGTTCACCGTGACAGTGCCCGTCGCCGACGTCGACTGCGCGGCGGCGGGAAGAGCGGCAGTAGCGGCGACAATTGCGGCGACTGCAAGGATCGAGTTCTTCATGTCATTATGCTCCGATGAAGCCGATCACGCGCCCGGCGCGATGACGATCGAGATGTTGCCGGTGTACGCACCCGCGACGAGCAGGTCGGTCGCATTGGCCGTACCGAAGGCGCTGGCCGTGATGGTCACGTTCGCGCTGCCGGTGTTGGCCAGAGGGCCGCCAGCCGGCGTCGCAACGGTCGGCGCATTGCGGCTATCGTTGCTCACCGTGGTCGAACCGCTCGGCGAGAGCGCGACGGCGACATTAGCGTTATAGTCGATCCGGGCCGCATAACCGGCCGAGGCGGCGCCCGCGGTGGTCAGCTGGGTCGAGTCGACCGCAATGGTCGGGTTCGACGTGTTGCAGACGACGCGGAATGCGAGCGTCGCGGGGCCCGACGCGTTGAAGCGCGTGGCGAGGTCGGTCGCCATCGTGCCGTCCGCCTGGGCCAGTTCGCCGAGCGCCACCGTGCTGGTGAAGGTGCTGCCCGAACCGGGCAGGACGGCGCACTTGTTGGCGACGCTGCCGGTGATGTTGACGGTGCCCGTCACCGTCTGGGCCGATGCCGGCACGGCGATGGTGAGCATGGTGCCGGCGCCGAGCGCCGCGATCAGATACTTGTTCATTGTCTTGCCTTTTCCCATTCAGATTGAATCCGACGGTGCGCCGGGTCGACGACCCGGTACCCCTCCCCTTTGACAATCGACCGACTGCCCCGAGGCTGGGAGAGCCGCTCTGTGCAAGGCGCCATCATGACGCCGCGCTCACCGTCACCGTTAAGGTGTCGGAATAGATGCCCCCGATCAGCGCGCTCGAGCCGTTATAGGCGGGCGCGCTGACGCGGAGATACGTGCCGGGCTGATTGACCGACGTGGAATTGAGCAGAAGGCCTTGCGACGTGCTCACCGGCCCGCGGAACGTGCAGGGTGCCGCTGCGGCAGCCGCCAGCGTCGCTACGGTGCAGGTGCCCGTCGCCGTGCTCGACGAGCCGACCAGGTTGAGCGCCACGTCATAGGGTGCCAGCGCTGCATAACCGGGCGAGACCGATCCGCCGGTCTGCAACCCGCCGTTCGCCGAGACTACCGCAACCCGCGAAGGGCCGGTGCAATCGAGCTGGAAGCTGAAATCGTGGCTGAAGCCGGTGACGTCGAAGTCGGGCTGATTGTAGCTACCCGAGGGCGCCGACCCCGTCGCGAAGCCGCAACGGCCCCCGACCGAAGCGGTCACCTGCACCGGCAACTGGCGGTTGCCGCCCACGACACCGGGCTGGCCGGCGGCATATACCGTCTGTGCGTCGGCGGCATGCGGCAGCATGGCGGCACCGATCGCGAACAAATATATGCCTATTGAACACCGGCCAATCACAGTTCCCGCCCCTCCCAAGGCAAATGAACGATTGGCTAATGATCGATTCATCTCGCTAAAACGCAAGAAGATTTTTTAAAGCTTTAATTAACCATTTGATGAGTCTAAAGAAATACCTATACCGCCTAAGGATATATAAATATAACTTTGGATATAACGAGTCAGAATACCAGGGCTATTACTTGTGTAATATCGAGACAAATATTTTACGTCACAGTATTATATTTAACCTATCCGGCAGCTTTCGTCGGTTCTTAAGCGTCGCAGTCTAGTATTTCATCGGGTCAACTGCCGCAGTTCGAGCCGGCCGGGGTTGAGTGATGCGCCGCCGACAAGATGAAATGGGTTAAAATGGCCAACAAAAAAACGACGCCGACTTATAATAAAATTATGATTCCTTGCATCTATGTGTCCTTCGCTCCGTTCCCAAGCCTGGGAAGCCAAAACGACTCGGAGATCATGATCGCGAATCGCCTGAAGGGATTTGGGTGAGACCGGCCTTTGGCGGATCGGCGGCTCCGCGCCCGGCGGTTCCCGGAATTCCGTCCGGCGTCATCCAGCTGCCCGAAACATTAAACGGTTCTGCAACGACCACGCCGCCAAACCGCAATAGCGTGACCCTATTGGCGGCTCCGCCGGCCATCTGGCCCGGGGGAGAAAACAGAAAATGTCGCGATATTCCCGCCTGCTTTGGGCGACGCTGCCGTTCACCATGCTTGCATTGGGCATATCGCCATCTGCTCGCGCGCAGACTGCGGGGGCTGCCGCCGACGATGTGGCGTCCAGCCCGACCGACGCGCAGAGCGACAGCGACGAGGATATCGTCGTCACCGGCTCCTATGCGCGCAGCCTCGCCGCGGCGACCGAGACCAAACGCCAGGCCGCTTACGGCGTCGACTCGATCAACTCGACCGATATCGGCAAATTCCCGACCCAAAACGTCGCCGAGGCGCTGCAGCTCGTCACCGGCGTCGCGATCACCCGCCCGCGCGGCGAAGGGCTCTATGTCAGCGTCCGTGGGCTTGGGCCGCAGTTCCAGAGCACGATGCTCAACGGCCGCTCGGTCGCGATCAACGATCTGATCGAGAATGGCGGCGCCGCCGGTCGTCAGTTCCGCTTCGAGATGCTGCCCGCCGAGTTCGTGTCGCAGATCAACGTGGTGAAGACCCCGACCGCCGACATGACCGAGGGCGCGCTGGGCGGCAATATCGACGTCAAGACGTTCCATCCGCTCGATGTCGGCAACAAGACGACGCTGAACCTGCGCGGCACCTATACGACGATGACCGACAAGGTGAAGCCGAACGCAACCGCGCTCACCAGCTTCAAGAGCGGCGACGGCACCTTCGGCCTCCTGGCCGGCGCGCAATATTGGGCCAAGTCCGTCCGCAACGATCGCTGGTACAATACCGGCTGGACTCTCGACCGGTTCATCTCGGTGCTCGGCACCGGCTATTACACGCCAACCCGCACCCGACCGACGATCGAGACCGAGGAGCGCAAGCGCGTCTCGGGGTTGATCTCGACGCAGTGGCGGCCCTCGCCCGAGCTGGAAACCACGCTCGACGTGCTCGGGACGCGGCTCGACGTCGCCTATGACGAATTCGGCCTCGACATCTATCCCGACGACACCAGCGTCGCAGGACACCGCCCGACGCTGGTGCCGGGATCGGCCAAGCTCGACGGCAACACCGTGGTCGCCGCGACGATCAACGACGTGCGTTTCATGGCGTCGCGCGAATACAGCCTCAACCGCCACGACCTGCTCAGTGTCGGTCTCAAGCAGAGCTGGAAGCCCGAGGGCTGGGACGTCTCCGCCAATATCAACTGGTCCTACGCGCACAGCTTCCATCCCAGCTATGCCGAAGGCACGGTGCGCAGCCGTGCGATGTTCTTCGCACCGCTGACCTATGACGCGTCGGGCGGGTACAAGGTGATCCCGACCTTCACCACGCCGGTCGACCCGACCAATGCCGCGAACTATGTGCTCTACCCGTTCAACATCGCGCCCAAGAACAGCAAGGACTGGGACTGGTACGCCCGGCTCGACGTCGGCCACGAGATGGACGGCTTCCTCAGCAAGATCGCGGCCGGCGGCGAATATCACTGGCGCAAACGCGACTATTGGCGCCGCGATTTCACCGTCAATCCGGGCCAGGTTCCGCTGACCAGCTTCGCGCCGAACGGGTTCGAGCAGATCCCGTTCGACGACTTCCTGGGCGACGTGCTCGGAATGCGCCGCGCAGCTGGCTCGTGCCGATCACCAGCGTCTTCTACGACAAGCTGTTCACCGACGCGGTGGCCAACGCGCCGCTGAGCGCAGGCGATCTGCGTGCCTCTTATGTCGTGACCGAGAAGACGGCGAGCGGCTATGTCCGCGCCGATTACGCGCTGGGCACCAGCATCACCGGCAATATCGGCGTGCGCTATGTGCATACCGATCAGGTGGCGAGCGGCACGCTGACGATCGGTACCGCGCCGACCCCGGCGAGCTTCCCCAAAACCTTCAATAACTGGCTGCCGAGCTTCAACCTGCGCGCCGAGCTGAGCCCGACCCTGGTCGCCCGCCTCGCCGCCAGCCGCGTGCTCACCCGGCCCAACGTGACCCAGAGCGCGCCGCAGATCAGCGTGTCGACCGATGCGCCGACCGGGAGCGGCGGCAATCCCGAGCTGGTGCCGTTCCTCGCCACTCAGTTCGACGGCTCGCTCGAATGGTATTTCAACCGCAAGGGCTCGCTCACCGCGGCGTTGTTCTACAAGGCGATGGACAATTACATCACCGCGCAGAACATCAATGTCGAGATCCCCGGCCGCGGCACGATCCTGCTGAGCACGCAGGTCAATGGCGGCAACGCCAAGGTCTATGGCGCCGAAGCCGCCTATAACCAGGTATTCACGTTCCTGCCGAAGCCGTTCGACGGACTGGGCCTCCAGGCATCGTACACCCACACTTCGGTGCAGGCGAACTACACGGCAGGCGCGCGCACGATCGAGGACCAGCTGATCGGCCTGTCGAAGAATAGCTTCAATCTGGTCGGCTTCTACGATTACGGCCCGGTATCGGCGCGGCTTTCCTACACCTGGCGCGACAAATATCTGTCGGGCACGGGCAGCACCACCCAGACGCCGAGCTATGTCGACGCGTTCGGCTCGCTGGACGGCAACCTCTCGTTCCGGGTTACCGACAAGACGACGGTCAGCCTCGAGGCGATCAACATCGCCGGAGCGCGGCAGTACAGCTATAACGACGATCCGCTGCGCTACGGCGAAATCCATTATTGGGGTCGCACGATCCTGTTCGGCGTGAGGACCGAGTTCTGATGCTCAAGGGGCTCTTCACCGTCGCTGCGCTGGTTCTGGCCGGCGCAGCGGCGTCGCCGCAGGCGATGAACGACATTCAGGTCGTCGGGTCGCACAACAGCTTCAAGGCGCGCATCCCGGCGGCGGTGATGGCGAAGCTGAGGGCGATGGAGCCGAAGTCGGCTGACGGGCTCGATTATTACCATGTGCCGCTGTCGAAGCAGTTCGATGCCGGCGTACGGCAGATCGAGCTCGACATCTTCGCCGATCCCAAGGGCGGTCTCTATGCCGATCCCAAGGGCGAGGCATGGGCGAAAGCAGCGGGCGAGGCCACCGGCTTCGATCGCACGGCGATGCTCAAGCCCGGGTTCAAGGTGCTCCACATTCCCGATGTGGACTATCTGAGCACCTGCACGACGTTGGTGCGATGTCTGCGCGAAGTCGACCGCTGGTCGCGCGCGCATCCCGATCATCTGCCGATCATGATCACGATCAACGCCACCGATCAACCCTCGACCCGATCCGGAATCGCCAGCCCACTGTCGCTCGCGGACAAGCCGTTGCTCGATGCGCTGGACGGCGAGATCCGTTCGGTGCTGCCGGGCAAGCGCCTGATCACGCCCGACGACGTGCGCGGGACGGCACCGACACTGCGCGAGGCAGTGCGCAGCCGGGGCTGGCCGGCGCTATCGGCGGCGCGGGGCCGGATCTACATCCTGCTCGACGTGCGCTCGGCGGTGTCCGAGGTCTATCGCGCCGGGCATCCGTCGCTTGCCGGACGCGCGATGTTCGGCTGGTATCCTGACGACCAGCCCGAATCCGCGATCCAGATCGTGCAGGACCCGCTGGTCGATGGCGAGCGCATCCGGCGCTGGGTGGCGGAGGGAATGATCGTGCGGACCCGCACCGACGCCAATACGATCGAGGCGCGTGCCCATAATTTCGCCAAGGCACGCGCTGCTATGGCGAGCGGGGCGCAAGCCGTCAGCACCGATTATTATCCCGGTGCGCCCGACCCGCTGCATCTCGATTTCGTGGTGACGCTGCCTGATCGGGCAATGGCACGATGCAGCCCGGTGCGGGTTCCCGCCGGATGCCGACTTCGTCCCTGACTGCGGTGTCTGAAGGCGGCGAATTGAGCCTTCAAAGGCCCGGTGTGCGGGGATCGTCGCTCTGACCACACGCGCCGATCAGCCCAGCATCATCAGACTCGCATTACCCCCCGCGGCAGTGGTGTTGATCGAGACCGAAACCTCTTCGACCAGCAGGTTGAGGCTATAGGCGCCGGGGGCGCGCAAGGCCTCGACCGAGGCCGCCTGCACGGTGACGATGGCGCCTTCCCGCTCGGCCAGCCTGGTCAGCAACGCCGTGACTTCGGCACCTTCCCCCTCGGCGAGCGCGGCGGAAACCTCGCTTGCATCGCCGCGGATCCGCGCGCGCACGCTTGCCGGCAGGTCCGCCAGCATTGCCATCCGCGCGGCATCGGCCTCGATCGCGACATGGTTACCTGTGGCGAGGCTCGCCGCCAGCTGGTGGAACAACCCCTCCCGGCTCGCCGGCGCCAGCAGGATCGTCCCGCGCGGATGCAGCGCATAGACGTTGCGCTCGCCGACGGGCCCCGGAAGCTCGACTTCGCGCCCGAGCGGCGATGCCGCGCCGATCCGCCGCGCGAGCGCCGCCGCCTGCTGCTCGCCTTTCGCGTCGAGCCAGACGGCAAGATCGGCCAGCGCGGGATCGATCGCGGCATCTGCCCGTGGCGTCGGCACCGGCCCGTCCCGGACCAGCCTCGGCAGATACAGCGGCCCGCCCGCCTTGGGACCGGTGCCCGAAAGTCCGCGCCCACCGAACGGCTGGACTCCGACGATCGCACCGATGACGTTGCGGTTGATGTAGAGATTGCCCGCCGCGATCCGCGACGTCACTTCGGCGATCGTCTCGTCGAGCCGGGTGTGCAGCCCGAAAGTGAGTCCATAGCCGGTGGCGTTGATCGCATCGATCAACGCATCGAGATCCTCCCGGGCATAGCGGATCACGTGGAGCACGGGGCCGAACACCTCGCGCTCCAGATCGGCGATGCTGGCGAGCTCGATGATCGTCGGCGGGACGAAGGTGCCGTGCCCGGTCTCGGGCGACGGCGCCTGCTGCTCCACGCGGTGCCCGCGCGCGCGCATCGCCGCGATATGCTTCTCTATACCTGCCTTGGCTTCGGCGGTGATCACCGGACCGATATCGACTGCAAGCCGTTCGGTGTTGCCGATGCGCAGCTCGGCGAGCGCGCCCTTAAGCATCGCCAGTGTGCGATCGGCGATTTCCTCCTGCAGGCACAGGATGCGCAACGCCGAGCAGCGCTGCCCCGCGCTATCGAATGCCGAGGCGACGACGTCGGCCACCACCTGCTCGGCGAGCGCCGATGAATCGACGATCATCGCATTCTGCCCCCCGGTTTCGGCGATCAGCGGGATCGGCTTACCGTCGGCCGACAGCCGCTCGGCGAGCTGCCTCTGGATCAGCCGCGCCACTTCGGTCGAGCCGGTGAACATCACGCCCGCCGTCTCGGGCGCGCCGACCAGGGCCGCGCCGATCGCGCCGTCGCCCGGCATGAGCTGGAGCGCATCGGCGGGGATTCCTGCTGCGTGCAGCAAGCGCACCGCCTCGGCGGCGATCAGCGGCGTCTCCTCGGCCGGCTTGGCGAGCACCGGATTGCCTGCGACGAGCGCCGCGGCGACCTGTCCGGTGAAGATCGCCAGCGGGAAGTTCCACGGGCTGATGCAGACCACCGGTCCCAGTGGCCGGGCATCCGTGCCGAGTGCGCGCGCCTGCACGGCATAATAACGCAGGAAGTCCACTGCCTCGCGCACTTCGGCGATCGCGTTCGCCGCCGACTTGCCGGCTTCGCGGATCGTCAGGCCGACCAGCAGCGGCATGCGCGCCTCCATCGCATCGGCCGCACGCTCGAGCATCCCCGCGCGCTTGCCGACCGGCACCGAAGACCAGGAGGATGCCGCGGCCCGTGTCACAGCCGCACGTGCCGCGTCGGCATCGGTTTCGACCACGCTGCCCACCACGTCGCGAAGATCGGCCGGGTTGCGCACCGGGCGCTCGGTGCCCTCTCCCTTTTCGGGAGCGGTGCGCCATTGCACCACGGCGCTCGCCTGCAGCTCCCGCGTCAGCGCAGCGAGCGCGAGCTCGTTCGACAAGTCGATACCGGCCGAGTTGCGACGGTCGGGATAGAGATCTGCGGGCAACGCGATCGCGTCATGCTTTGCCCCCGGCTGCGGCGCGTCGCGCACCGCGGCGACCGGATCGGCGACGAGCTCGTCGATCGACACGGCCGGATCGGCGACGCGATTGACGAACGACGAATTGGCGCCGTTCTCGAGCAGGCGGCGGACCAGATAGGCGAGCAATTTCTCGTGCGTGCCCACCGGCGCATAGATGCGGCAGGGCCGCCCCAGCCCTTCCGCGCCCACCACCTGCCGGTAGAGCGGCTCGCCCATGCCGTGGAGACACTGGAACTCATAATCGCCGATCGAGAAATCGGCTCCGGCGATCTGATAGATCGTCGCGAGGGTCAGTGCGTTGTGGGTGGCGAATTGCGGGAAGATCACCTCCTTCGCCGCGAGCAGCTTCCGCGCGCAGGCGACATAGGCCACGTCGGTGTGGAGTTTCCGCGTATAGACCGGGAAATCGGCGAGCCCGTCGACCTGCGCGCGCTTGATCTCGGCGTCCCAATAGGCACCCTTGACCAGCCGCACCATGATCCGGCGGCCGGCGCGGCGAGCGAGGTCGACGATCCAGTCGATCACGAACGGGCAGCGCTTGCCATAAGCCTGCACCACGAAGCCGAGCCCGTTCCAACCGGCGAGTGCCGGATCGAGCGCCAGTGACTCGAGCAAGTCGAGCGAGAGTTCGAGCCGGTCGGCTTCCTCCGCATCCACATTGAAGCCGATGTCATAGGATTTCGCCAGCGCCGCCAGCGCCTGCACCCGCGGCAGCAGCTCGCGCATCACCCGATCGGCCTGCGCACGCGAATAGCGCGGATGCAGCGCCGAGAGCTTGATCGAAATGCCGGGCCCTTCATAGATGCCCCGCCCGCCCGCCGCCTTGCCGATCGCATGGATGGCTTGCGTGTAATCGTCGAAATAGCTCGCCGCATCGGCAGCGGTGGCCGCCGCCTCGCCGAGCATGTCGTAGCTATAACCGAAGCCGCGCGCCTCTTCCTTGCGTGCGCGCTTGAGCGCCTCCTCGATCGTCTCGCCGGTGATGAACTGCTCGCCCATCATCCGCATCGCCAGGTCGACGCCGCGGCGGATGACCGGCTCGCCGGCACGCGCGATCAACCGGGTGAGCGCGGCGCCCAGCCCCTTATCGTCCGCGCTGTCGACCAGCTTGCCGGTGACCACCAGGCCCCAGGTCGCCGCATTGACGAACAGCGAGCGGCTGCCGCCGAGATGGGCGCGCCAGTCGCCGTCGGCAATCTTGTCGCGGATCAGCGCGTCGCGCGTGGCGTCGTCGGGGATGCGCAGCAGCGCCTCGGCGAGGCACATCAACGCCACGCCCTCCTCGCTCGACAGCGTATATTCCTGCACCAGCGCTTCGACCCCGCTCTTGGTGCCTTCCTTGCGCAGCGCCGCGATCAGCGCGCGCGCGGTGCGCTCGGCATCGGCGCGGACCGGCTCGGGCAGCGTCGCCGCGTCGAGCAGCGGAGCAATGCACTCGGGCTCCGCGCGGCGATAGGCCTGGGTGATCGCCACGCGCAGCGGCGTCTGGGGAAGGTTCGGCGGCGCGAAGGCGGCAAAAGGGGGATTGGTCGACATGCCGCAGATATAATGCGCGCCGCAAAGACGATCTGTCTTAGTTTGACCCTTTCCGATATCACTACAGCACGCATATTTGCTTCCGAAAGACGATTTGCATGAAAATGCCCCCGAAGCCGGTCGATCTGGACGACTATGACCGCAAGATCCTGGACGTCCTGCGCGAGGATGGGCGGATCACCGTCACCGAACTCGCCCAGCGGATCGGCCTGTCGAAAACCCCCTGCCAGCAGCGGCTCAAGCGGCTGATCGAAACCCGCGTGATCACCGGCTTCACCGCGCTGATCGATCCCGCGAAGCTCGCGCTCGATCATGTCGCCTTCACCGAAGTGAAGCTGTCGGACACGCGCGAAAAGGCGCTGGAGGAATTCAACGCGGCGGTGCGGCGCATTCCCGAGGTCGAGGAATGCCACATGATCGCGAGCAGCTTCGATTATCTTCTCAAGGTCCGCACCGCCGACATCCGCAAATATCGCATCGTGCTGGGCGAGCGCATCTCCAGCCTGCCGCACGTCGCGAGCACTTCGACCTACATCTCGATGGAAACCATCCGCGACTGAGGTGCGTCGCAAGGCTTGCAACTCGGCGGAATATGCTAATCGACGGCGTGCTCCACGTCGCGATCGCCCCCTGGTATCATTATGTCGGCGATCTCGCGGCGTGGCTTGCCGCTTTCCTCGGCGCACGTTGGGTATTTCGACATCGCCGGACCAGCGTCGAAGGGCTCGCCCGCCACACCGCGCCCGGCTATTTCATCAGCCTTGCCGCGGGCGCCGCGCTCGGCGCCTGGCTGCTCGGATCGCTCAACACGCTCCGCGATGCGCGGCCGGTCCTCTCGCACTCGATCGCCGGCGCGCTCGCGGGCGCGATCGTCGCGGTCGAGCTCTGGAAATGGCTCCGCGGCGTGCGGGGATCGACCGGCGGACCCTTCGTCATCCCCTTGTGCCTCGGCATCGTCGTCGGGCGATGGGGATGTCTTTTCGCAGGCATGGGCGACCAGACTTATGGCGTCCCGACCGGCCTGCCCTGGGGAGTCAATCTCGGCGACGGCATTTCCCGCCATCCGGTCCAGATCTACGAATCGCTCGCGATGGCGGCGTTCCTCGCAGTCTATTGGCACGCGCTGGCGATGGGGCGCCCCTGGGCGGTGCGCCACGGCTTTCACGTCTTCGTCCTCGCTTATGCCGTCCAGCGATTTGCCTGGGAATTCCTCAAGCCCTATCCCCCGGTGTTCGGCCCGTTCAACGTGTTCCACTTCGTGATGATCGGACTCAGCGCCTATGCCCTTATCTGGATCGCTCGCGACCGCCCCCCTCCAGCCGTCGCCCGAGCGTAAGGCGGCGCCCTATATCTTCCATGGGCAGACGAGCAGCCTGTGCGAGACCTGCCTCGAGCCCGTCCCGGCCAAGGTCATCATCGAGGACGACCGCGTCTATTATCTCAAGCGCTGCCGGTCGCACGGCGTCCAGAAGACGCTGATCAGCGACGACCTCGCTTACTGGCGCTCGCAAAAGGACTGGCTCAAGCCCGGCGATCGCCCGCTCCGCACCCAGACCCGCACAGAAGTGGGATGCCCGTTCGATTGCGGCCTGTGCCCCGACCATGAACAGCATAGCTGCCTGGCGATCGTCGAGATCAACTCGGCCTGCAACCTCGCCTGCCCGGTCTGCTTCGCCGATGCCGAGGACATGCATGGCGGGCATTTGCCGCTCGCCACGGTCGAGACGATGCTCGACGCGCTGGTCGAGAGCGAAGGCGAACCCGATCTCGTCCAGCTTTCGGGCGGAGAGCCCACGCTGCACCCGCAATTCTTCGAGATACTGGACGCAGTGAAGCGCCGGCCGATCCGCCATATCATGATCAACACCAATGGACTCAGGATCGCGCAGGACGATGCGTTCGTGAAGCGCCTTGCGAGTTATGCGCCGCGGCTCGAAGTCTATCTCCAGTTCGACAGCCTGAACGACGATGCGCTCGTCAATCTGCGCGGCGCCCGGCTGTCGCGCATCCGCCAGGCCGCGCTCGAGGCGCTCGAACGCGTCGGCCTGTCGACGACGCTCGTCGCGGTGGTGAAGCGTGGGGTCAACGATCAGGAGGTCGCGGCCATCGTCAGCCACGCGCTCGACTGGTCCTGCGTGCGCGGCGTCACGTTCCAGCCGGTGCAGGATGCCGGCCGCAACGAGGGGTTCGATGCCAAGGCCAATCGCGTATTGCTCTCGCAGATCCGCCGCGAAGTGGTGAAGGCCGGCGTGTTCGGCATGGAAGACATGATTCCCCTGCCCTGCAATCCCGACCAGATCTGCATCGGCTATGGCCTGCGCGACGGCCGCACGGTGACGCCGATCACGTCCCTGCTTCCGCGCGACCTGATCCTGCAGGGGCCGAACACGATCAGCTACGAAGCCTATCCCACATTGCGCCAGGCAGTCGTCGGCCTGCTCAGCCTCGCCACCACGCAATGCAATACCGAGGAGAAGCTGGCCGAGGTCCTGTGCTGCCTGCCCCAGGCGCTCGTGCCGGAGGATCTCGGCTATGCGAACAGCTTCCGCGTGGTCATCCTGCAATTCCTCGATCGCTACAATTTCGACCTCGCGACAGTGAAGCGCAGCTGCGTGCACTTCGTGACGCCGGAGGGGCAGATCATTCCGTTCGACACCTACAACACCTTCTATCGGCCCGGCGCGGAAGGCGCGCCGGTGCTCGAGCGGGCAAGGGGGCAGGCATGAAGCAGCTTTTCGGTGGCCTGTTCCTGGGAGTGGGGATCCTGATCATGACCTGCAGCGGGCTGTGCTCGCTGGTCGTCGTCGTCACGGGGTTCGGCATGGCGCTTCAGGACCCGAGCATCATCATCCTGCCCCTGCTCATCGGCGGCATCCCCTTCGCTTTGGGCTTTGGCCTGTTTTACTGGGGGAAGTGGCTGCTGCGCCGATCGGACGATCAAGCGATGTGAACTCGCTTTGCCATTGTCGGTGACCGCGGCGGAAAAAATTTGCATCGCATGAATGCCGCGCACCGCGCTCCGCTATAATGGTAAACAATATGCTAATGCGAAGGTGGTCCGGTGATAAACGCGACTATTTTACGAACTGCGGGCCCCGGCCAAAGCCGGAGCACCGTTTCTCACGATAGCGAACTCGTCCATTTCGAGCTGTGCCCGATGTGCGGCCAGGCCGTCGATCGACGCGACATCTACGCGGTCATGCACCATTTGCCCGTGGGGCATGAACCGCTGCCCGTCCACTGACAGAGGCAGCCGCGCTCAGCGGCCGCCTCGTTGACGGCATTGGTCCTTCACGGTCCGCGAGCAGGGCGGATATTCGCGTGCCGCGGTAGGCGCCGGAGCAGCGGTCATGGGGGCAGCAGCCGTGGCTGGGGGTGCCGGAGACGTAGCCGTGGTTGAAGGTGCCGGATCCGGTTCGGACGCCAGGCTGGTCGTCCCCGAACCGGTGGTGCCCGTCTTGGGATCGGACGGCGGCGTGTTGGGATCGGGCGTGGTCGTCGTCGGCGACGGAGTCTGCGGCGTATTGGTCGCGGGCGGAGTCTGTTGCGGCGTATCCTGCGCGGCGGCGGCGCCGCCGATCGCGGCGAGAGCGGCGGCCAATGCAATGAGCTTCATCGGGCTTCTCCTGACACGGTTTCCGGACGCGACATGCGCGCCCGGATCGTCAACGCAGCAGGGCCCGCGATGCTCCGCTGGCTCCCGCGGCGTTTCGTTCGTACTGGGGAAACCATCATGGCCGAAACCCGCGACAAAGCCCCCTATCCTCCGGTCGGCCTGTTGTTGCGCGAATGGCGCGCCGCGCGGCGCATGAGCCAACTGGACATGGCGCTCGAATGCGGCATGTCCGCGCGGCATCTCGGGTTCGTCGAGACGGGCAAGGCGCAGCCGTCGCGCGACGCCATCGGCCGCATCGCCGACGCGCTTTCGCTGCCCCTGCGCGAGCGCAACGCGCTGCTGCTCGCCGCCGGCTATGCGCCGCAATATGCCGAACGCGAACTCGCGACGCCCGCGCTGGAGCGCATGCGCGACGCCGTGGACCTGATCCTGCAGCACCAGAATCCCTATCCCGCCTTCATCCTGAACCGGCAGTTCGACGTGCTCGGTGGCAACGACGGCGCGATGAACATCAATCGCTTCGTGATGCAGGGGCGCGAGAGCCGCCACAGCAACCTGCTGCGCCAGATCTTCGACCCAGAGGATTTCCGCCCGGTGATCCTCAACTGGCCGGCGGTCGCTACGGGCTTCCTGCGCCGATTGCACGATCATCTCGCGATCACGCCCGGCGACGAATATGGCCAGGCGCTGCTGACCGAACTGCTCGGCTATCCCGGCGTGCCGCAGGAATGGCGTTTCCGCGGCATCGGCAGCGAGATCGAACCGGTGCTCACGCTCGATTTCCGCAGTCCGGCGGGGCCGCTGCGCTTCTTCGAGACGATCACGACGTTCGCCGCGCCTTTCGACGTGACGCTGGACGAGCTCCAGATCGACTGCGCCTTTCCGGCCGACGCATTGACCGCCTCGGTGTGCGCCAGGCTCGCCGCCGGCGAAATGCTCTAGGGTAAGAACCTATACAAGTCGTTGGTTCATAAGGGTTGTACTTCGTCCTTCGCGAAATCCCTTACCGTCATCCCCGCGAAAGCGGGGACCCATCTCCTGAACGAGCGGCAAAATGCACCGGTGCGTTTGTGGAAACTGTCGGAGATGAGCCCCCGCTTTCGCGGGGATGACGTGCTTTTAATATGAGTCCTCAATCTGCCGTTTCTACGCTCGAAAGGCCCCAACGACCTGCCAGGTAATTTCGCCGGCGCAACGGTCGCGATAATCAGGTTCCCGGACCACCGCGGAACATTGCGGTGACAGTCGGAGGGACGGGAATGCATTTCGGCCGCAGAGATTTCCTGAAACTGGGCGCGAGCGCCGCCACCGCGCTCGCCTTGCCGGGCGCCGGGCTCGCCTCCCGCGCCGCGCAGGCGGGGCCGATCATCGACGTCCATATGCACGCCTATCCGGCAGCGACTCCGTTCGGCAATCCGATCGTCAATCCGATCAGCGGCGTGAAGAGCCCGATCCGGAACGGCGCGGAGCATCTGTCGGCCTGCATCGCCGAGATGAAGCGGCACAATGTCGTGAAGGGCGTGGTGAGCGGCGGAGACGGAGACCGGCTGCAGGCCGCGATCGATTGGCACGATCGCGATCCCGGCCGCTTCGTCGTCGGCGCGGGCATTCGCGGATCCGACGATACGCCGCTGCCGCCGGTGGAGCTGCTCCGAAGGGCCTTCGCCGGAGGCAAATTGCAGGTGCTCGGCGAAGTCACTGCACAATATGCCGGCCTGTCGCTGAGCGATCCCAAATATGATCCCTATCTCGCAATGGCCGAGGAACTCGACATCCCGGTGGCGCTCCACACCGGGACGATGCCCGAAGGCACCACCTTCGATCCCTGCTGCCGTCCGGCCCGGGCGCGCTTCGGCAATCCGGAATATGTCGAGGAGGCGCTGAACCGCCACCCGAAACTGCGGCTGAACCTGATGCATTGCGGCTGGCCGTATCTCGACGACACCATGGCCATCCTGATGCTGTATCCCAATGTGAACGTCGATACCGGGGCGGTAGACTGGCTCCTGCCCCGGGCGCATTTCCACGATTATCTGCGCAAGCTGGTGGAAGCGGGCTTCGGCAAGCGCATCATGTTCGGCTCGGACCACATGTTCTGGCCCGACGGGATCGGGCTGGCCATCGAAGGGATCGAGAGTGCCACGTTCCTGACCGAGGAGCAGAAGCGCGACATTTTCTACAACAATGCCGTCCGCTTCTACAAACTGACGGGCAGCACGTGAGCGGGGCGGGGTTGGCTGAGAGGCCATTCATGCTGTTGATTTGACTGACAGGCCGTCCCCCATTTCGTCATCCCCGCGAAAGCGGGGACCCATCTCCAGCATTATCCACGAGCGCACCGGTGCATTCTGCCGCTCGCCTAGGAGATGGGCCCCCGCTTTCGCGGGGGTGACGCGTTTAGGATATGGGCCGCCGACCTAAGGGTCGGGTCTCATATTCTCCCCTCGTCATCCCGGCCTTGAGCCGGGATGACGGCAAGGGGTATCGCTATGGGACCGGCATCGCCACCCCCTCCCGCAATCTTATTGCGATTGACTTGCAGTATAAAATCGCCGCTGCTAGGCGCCCCGCAACAGACCTGCCGGCATGAGGCCGAGCAGGCGGGGGAACCCCATGTCGCGTCGCTCGCATTTTTCACTGCCTCTGTTCGCATTGATCGCAACCATGCCCTGCACGGCGTTCGCGCAAGACGTAGCCGTCACGCCCGCGGCTGCGGACGATGCGCCCGATGCCGACGAGATCGTCGTCACCGCCGCGCGCACGATCCTTCCGCCCAACGCATTGCCGCTCACCATCGACGTGATCGACAAGAAGACGCTCGATCAGCAGATCGCGATCTCGGGCTCGGTCACCGATGCCGTGGCGAACCTCACGCCTTCTTTCTCCCCTACCCGCCAGAAGCTCTCGGGCGCGGGCGAGACGCTGCGCGGCCGTTCGCCGCTCTATGCGATCAACGGCATTCCCCAATCGACTCCCTTGCGCGACGGCAGCCGCGACGGCTTCACGATCGACGGCTTCTTCGTCGATCGTGTCGAGCTGATCTACGGCTCGAACGCGCTGCAGGGGATCGGCGGCACCGGCGGCATCGTCAATCAGGTGACGGTGGGCGCACCGCAGCAAGACGGCGTCAGCGGCCGCGTCCTGCTGCAGGGCACCGCCGACAATGATTTCCGCGGCGATGGGATCGGCGGCAAGGCCGCGGGCCTCGTCCAGTACAAGGCCGGGCGCTTCGATGCGACCGTGGGTGCCGCTTATGAGAAGCGCGGCGTGTTCTACGACGGCGACGGCCGCCGCGTCGGCCTGAATCTCACCCAGGGCGAGACGCAGGATTCGAAGACGCTCTCGCTGTTCGCCCGCCTCGGCTATCAGGTCGGCGAAACCGGCCGGCTCGATCTGATCGCCAGCCGCTTCGAGCTCGACGGCGACGGCGACTATGTCGCGCTCGCCGGCAATCGCGCGACCGGCGTGCCGACCGGCGCAGTGCGCGGCGATCCACCCGGCACCCCCGCCGCGAGCCGCACCGAGAGCATCGCGCTTTCCTATACCGACACGTCGCTCTGGGGCGGCAACCTCGTCAGCCAGATCTTCTTCAACCGCACGCACGATACGTTCGGCGGCGAGATCGCACCGATCCCGACCTTCCAGGATCCGGCGATCGCGCCGCTTGGTACCCTGTTCGACCAGTCCGAGAACCGCTCGCGCAAGCTGGGCGGCAAGATCAGCTATGAGCGCGCCGTCCCGGGCTTCGAGGCGCTCACCGCGACGCTCGGCTTCGATGCGCTGACCGACAGCACCGAACAGCGGCTGATCGCGACCGGCCGGGTCTGGGTGCCGCCCACCGCTTTCCGCAGCCTCGCGCCGTTCGTCCAGGCGAACCTCGCACTCTTCGACAAGAAGCTGCGCCTCGCTGGCGGCGTGCGCTACGAGAATGTGAAGATCACCGTCGACGATTACCACACGCTGGCGTCGACCACTTTCCGCAACAAAAATCCGGCGACCTATGGCGGCGTCGCGGTGGCGGGCGGATCGCCCACCTTCTCCGATGCCCTGCTCAACGGCGGCGTGATCCTCGAGCCGGTGCCGGGCATCCGCGCTTATGCCAGCTATGCCGAGGGTTTTACCGTGCCCGATATCGGCCGCATCACGCGCGCGGTCGGCACCGCGGGTGTCGATATCGACAATTTCCTCGATATCGCGCCGATCGTGTCGAACAATCGCGAGATCGGCATGGAAGTGAAGCGCGGGCCGCTCGATGCCTCGGTGACCTATTTCTGGTCGTCGAGCGACAAGGGCCAGTTGCTCATCGCCAATCCGGGCGGCATCTTCGATGTCCAGCGCCTGCGCGTCGAAATCCAGGGGCTGGAGGTCAATCTGGGCGTCAGGCTGCCGATCGACGGGCTGCACGTGAATGTCGGCTACGCCCATCTCGCCGGACGCTACGACAGCGACACCGTGCCCGACGGCAAGGTCGACAGCGACCTCGACGGCACCAACATCTCCCCCGACCGCCTCAACCTCGCCGCCGATTATTCCAGCGGCCCGTTCAGCGCGCGCGTGCAGACCCAGTTCTTCCTGTCGCGCCGTTTCGACGGCAGGGCCCGCGCGATCGACGACATTAATCCGGCGCACCCGCAGAAGCTCTATCTGAACGATTTCGGCGGCTACGCGCTCACCGATGTGTATCTGCGCTATCAGACCGGGCTCGGCGGACTGACGTTCAGCGTGTCGAACCTCTTCGACAAGCAATATATCGACTACAGCTCCGACACCCGCCTGCCGACCGACAATCTGAGCTATTTCGCCGGGCGCGGCCGCGCGTTCACGCTCGGCTGGGATTACCGGTTTTGAGTGAAGGGCGCTTCCGATGAAGCTGCTCGACTTGATACATCGCTGGACCGGCGGGATCGTCGGTCTGGTGCTGGCGATCATGGGACTGACCGGCACGATCCTCGTCCACAAGGAGAGCTGGCTGCTGCTCCCTCATGCCGGCGATGCGCTGGTCACGGATCCGGCCGCGATCGGCGCAGCGACCGAGAAGCTGCTCGCCGCGGAGCCCAAGGCACAGTCGATCCTGTACGCCAGCGACCGGTCCGCGCTGCACCAGCTGCGCCTGCCCAAAGGCGCCGGCGCCTATGCCGATCAGGCGGGCAACGTGGTCACACGCTGGCAGAGCCAGTGGGAACGTCCCGAGCTCTGGATCTTCGATCTCCATCATCACCTCTTCACCGGCGATTTTGGCGAGACGATCATCGGCGTGGCAGGGCTCGCGGCGATAGTGTTCGTCGTCACCGGCGCGATGCTGTGGTGGCGTGTGCGGGGGACATTCAGGTTCAGGCTCTGGCCCAGAAGGCTGAGTCGGCCGGCGATCGTGATGCAGCATCGCGATTTCGGCATCGTTATGGCGCCATTGCTGCTGCTTTCGGCGGTCACCGGCACGATGATGATCTTCAAGCCGTTCGCGGCCATCGTGATCGCCCCCTTTGGCGCGCCCGGCGCGGCGCTCGCCGCGAACGCCCCTGCCAAGGCGAAGAGCGGCCCGCTCGCCGCGCATCCGGACTGGCGCGCGATCATCGCCGCGGCGCATGCGCGTTTCCCCGATGCCCAGATCCGCCTCCTGGCATTGCCCCGCAAGCCGGGCGATCCGATCGCGATCCGCATGAAGCGTGCCGCCGAATGGCTGCCCAACGGCCGCTCGACGCTCGCCTTCGATGCCGTCGACGGCCGCCTGCTCGCCGCCACCGACGCGCTGGCGCTCCCCGCGGGGACCCAGGTCTTCAACGGCGCCTATCCGCTGCACGCCGCCAAGGTCGGCGGGCTCGCCTGGCGGCTGGTGATGACGGTCTCCGGCCTGGCGCTGATGCTGCTCGGCAGCCTCACCGTCTGGACCTTCTGGTTCAGACGGCCCCGGCAGAAACGTCCCCGCTGATCCGCGCCCTCAATCGATCTTCTGCAGCTCGATATTGCGGAACTCGATCTGGTGGCCCTCGCTCTGCAGCGCGATATAGCCCTGCTGCAGCTGCAGCTTGCCGCCCTGCGCCGCGATCAGCGGCTGCGCGTCCTTGTCTCCTGGGTCGAGCTCGATCGCGGAATAATGCAGCACGGCCTTGCCGTCGATGAAATGGGTGACCTCGCCATTGGGCAGCACCTCCAGCCCCGCCCGAACCCAGCGGCCTACCGGCTCCAGCGGCGAGGTGGAAAGGATGCAATGGCGCGGATCGCGCTTGCCTTCGAACACCACGGTGGTGCCGGGCGTGCACAGATTGCCGGTCGGCTCCCGCGTCGGGCGCGGAACGCCGAGAATCTGGAACTCGAGGCTCACCGGGAAGTCCTGATCGCGCCGCATCGTCTCCGGTGCCTGCGCATGGAACATCAGCCCCGAATTGCTGGCCTGCCAGCTCTGGATGCCCGGCAGAGATTCGCCGAACAGCCGATATTCGAAGCGGATGCGATAGGCCTTGAGCGGGGCCTTCCAGAAGAGGTGGCCGAACTCGCCGGTGAACTTGGTGTAGTTGGCGTGCGAGACGCGGATCGCGCCATCCTTCACGATGAACATGTGCAGCGGATCCTCGCCCGCGGCGCGGCCGGTGATCTTGGGCGTCCAGCCGGCGAGCGTCTTGCCGTCGAAGATACGCTGCCACTTCGCAGGCGCGGGAGCGGGGGCGGCGCCGAGCAGCGCCAGCATGGGGAGAAGGTAAAGTTTCATGAGGCGGTCGGCTCCAGTTGCAGGCATTTCGGCTTCACCAATCGGTTCGGCCATCTCTCAGGCGGCGCTCGCCCGACGCTGGTCGAGAAGGCGCGCGAGCGAAGTCCATTTCGCCGCACCGCCGCTATTCTCGATCATCGCCTCGACGAAGGTCATCGTCCGCAGTCCGTCGGTAATGCCCGGAAACCAGTCCGCCGCACCCCATTGCGGCGGCATGGGCGCTCCGTTGCGCACCGCGCGGCCGAAGCTGCGGTACAAATTGGCGAATGCCTCGATATAGCCCTCGGGATGGCCCGCGGGCGTGCGCAGCCGCGCCGTGGTCAACGGATCGAGGCCCGGTCCGGCCGCGCGGACGATCTCGGCCGGCCGGTCGAGCCAGCGAATAGTGAGCGTGTTGGGCTCCATCTGCGACCAGTCGAGCCCGCCTTTCTCGCCATGCACGCGCAGCCGCAGTCCGTTCTCGTCGCCCGCCGCGATCTGGCTGGCCTTGAGCACGCCGCGCGCGCCGCCTTCGAACCGCAGCAACGCCGCCACATCGTCGTCGAGACGGCGTCCCGGCACGTGTGTGGTCAGCTCGGCACTGAGTTCCTCGACCGCGAGGCCCGAGACATGCTCGGCCAGCTGGAAAGCATGCGTGCCGATATCGCCGAGGCACCCACCCAACCCGGCCCGTGCGGGATCGGTGCGCCATTCGGCCTGCTTCTGACCGTCACGATCGATCGGCTGACTCAACCAGCCCTGTGAATATTCGACCTGCACCAGCCGGATCGCACCCAGATCGCCGCGCGCGACGCGAACCCGCGCCTCCTCGACGAGCGGATAGCCGCTATAGGTGAAAGCGAGTCCGTACAGCCTGCCGCTGCGCGCGACTGCCGCCTCGATCGCCAGCGCCTCGGCAAGGTCCAGCGCCATCGGCTTTTCGGACATCACGTGGAAACCCGCGTCGAGCGCGGCGATCGCCGCCGGGGCGTGGAGATGATTCGGCGTGACGATCGCCAGCACCTGCATCCGCTGGCCCTCGGGCAACGCCGCCTCGCCGGCGAGCAGCGCATCGAGCGTCGCGTAGGCTCGTGCGGAGTCGATACCCAGCCCCGTGGCGCTGCGCCGGTTGCGCCCCGCGTCGCTGCTGAATGCGCCGCAGACCAGCTCATATTCGCCGTCCAGCGCCGCCGCCATGCGATGCACGGCGCCGATGAACGCGCCCTCGCCTCCTCCGACCATACCGTAGCGTATCCGCGGCTGCGTGCCCGTTTCCATCGTCTCTCCTTGTTAGCGCTAACGACGGCGAACGGCCCGTCGATTTTATATCTGATAAATGGTTGCCACGCGTGTGAACAACCGGTTAGAGGATAGCCACCGATCGTTGCAAGACCGGAGAGGATAATGAAATCTCTGATCGCACTGCTGCCCGTTGCAGCAACATTGTGCGCGCTTACACTGACAACGTTGCCGTCCGTCGCGGCGCCTCCCGTTCAGGATGCGGGCGCGCAGGCGTTCGCCGCGTGCCGGGCGTGCCATACGCTTCCGGCCGGCGGAAAGAGCCTAATGGGACCCAATCTCCACGGCCTGTTCGGTCGCAAGGCGGGATCGGTCCCAGGGTTCAACTACAGCCCGGCACTCAAGGCATCGAACATCGTCTGGAACGCGCAGACGCTCGACCAGTTTCTCGCCGCGCCGGCACAGAAGGTGCCGGGCACGCGCATGCCGATGAAGGTCACCGATCCCGCCAAGCGCGCCGCGCTGATCGCCTATCTCAAGGCCGAAACCGCGAAGTGACGATCGAATCAGGGAGAGCGGTGGCATGAAGGGTCCGGCGGTTTTCCTCGCCCAGTTCATGAGCGACTCCGCGCCGTTCGACACTTTGCCTTCGGCCGCGCGCTGGATGGCGGATGCCGGTTATGTCGGCGTCCAGATTCCGACATGGGACAGCCGCTGCATCGATCTCGCCAAGGCGGCCGAGAGCCAGGATTATTGCGACGAACTCGCCGGCACCTGCCGCGAGGCGGGCGTCGAGATCACCGAGCTTTCGACGCATCTGCAGGGCCAGCTGGTCGCAGTGCATCCCGCCTATGACGTCGCGTTCGACGGCTTCGCGCCCGAGGCGTTGCGCGGCAAGCCCGCCGAGCGTCAGAAATGGGCGGTCGAACAGCTTCATCTCGCCGCCAAGGCAAGCCGGCGGCTGGGACTGAACGCGCATGCCACCTTCTCGGGCGCCCTCGCCTGGCCTTATCTCTATCCGTGGCCACAGCGCCCCGCCGGGCTGGTCGAGGAAGCATTCGGCGAACTCGCCAAGCGCTGGCGCCCAATCCTCGATGCGTTCGACGAACAGGGCGTCGATCTCGCTTATGAGATCCACCCCGGCGAAGACCTGCACGACGGCGTGACGTTCGAGCGATTCCTGGCCGGCGTCGACAATCACCCGCGCGCCAACATCCTCTACGATCCCAGCCATTACGTGCTGCAGGCGCTCGATTATCTGTCGTTCATCGACATCTATCACGAACGGATCCGGATGTTCCACGTCAAGGACGCGGAGCTCAACCCGACCGGACGATCGGGCGTCTATGGCGGCTTCCAGGACTGGGTCGACCGCCCCGGCCGCTTCCGCTCGCTCGGCGACGGACAGGTGGATTTCGGCGGAATCTTCTCGAAGCTTACGCAATATGGATACGCCGGCTGGGCGGTGCTCGAATGGGAATGCTGCCTCAAGCATCCCGAGGACGGTGCCCGCGAAGGCGCGCCGTTCATCGAAGCGCACATGATCCGCCGCGCGGACAAGGCTTTCGACGATTTTGCGGGCGGCAGCGATCCGGGGCTCAACCGCAAGCTGCTGGGGCTGACCTGACGACGTGACGCGGGCAAGAACATAAGGGAGGGGAGCCAAAAAATGGCCACGACATTGAACAAGGGACGGCTGTTCTGGCTGGGCGTGCTGGCCCTGTTCACCGCCGCGTCGAGCCTCGCGATCCGCGGCGCGATCGCCAGCGGGCTCAAGGCCGAGTGGATCGATCCGATCGCTCCGTTGCAGGCCGGCGAGCTGCTCGCCGCGGCATTGGGCGCCGCGTTCCTCAGCTTCGCGATCACTCTGTTCATCGCCAGCGCGCTGCTCGATCAGATCGGCATGAAGAGGTGCCTGCTGGGCGCAGGGCTGTGCTTCTTCTTCGGGCCGCTGCTGATCGTCACCGCGGGCCATCTCGCGACCGGCATGACCATCTATACGATCGTCTGGCTCGGCATGCTGCTCAGCGGCATCGGCTGGGGGCTGACCGAGGCGGCGATCAATCCGCTGACGGCACAGCTCTATCCCGAGGATACCACCCATCGGCTCAACGTGCTGCACGCCTGGTTCCCGGGCGGCATCATCGTCGGCGGACTTGCCGGCTTCTTCCTCTCGGCGGCGCTGCCGTGGCAGGGGATCATGGCGCTGGTGATGATCCCCGCCGTCGCGACTGTCGTGATCGCCGCGACGACCACCTTCCCGCCCCCCCTGCGCAGCGAGACCGGCGTGAGCTTCGGCGAGATGGTGAGCGAGGTGTTCCGGCGCCCCAGCTTCTTCATCTGGTTCGGCGCGATGTTCCTCACCGCCGCGTCGGAGCTGGCTCCCGGCCAATGGATCGACGTCGCCCTGACGAACCGCGTCGGCATGCGCGGCATCCTGCTGCTGGTCTATGTCAACGCGCTGATGTTCGTGTTCCGCCATTTCGCGGGCCGGCTGGCGAACAAGATCTCCAATCCGGGGCTGCTCTGGGTATCGAGCCTGCTCGCCGCGATCGGACTGTTCATGCTCTCGCAGGCCCAGACCCCGGTGACGGCGGTCCTCGCGGCGACGGTATGGGGACTGGGCGTGTGCGTGATGTGGCCGACGATGCTCGCCTCGGTCGCCGAACGCTATCCGCGCGGCGGATCCTGGGCGATGGGACTGGTCGGATCGGCGGGCGCGCTCGCCAGCTTCTTCGTGCTGCCGCTGCTGGGCGCGATGTTCGACAAGGCGAAGATCGAGTTCGCCGGCGGTCCCGAAGCCTTTGCGCGGCTGGCCGGCGCTGCCAAGCTCGCGGTCGAGGATGCGGCGGCATCGGTATCGTTCCAGCGCCTCGCGATCCTGCCGGTCGTCCTGCTTTTGGTGTTCGGTTTCATCTGGCTGCGCGAACGCGGCAAGTCGCGTGCCGTCCTCGCGGGCGAAGCGGCATGAGGCTGACCCGGCGTTCCGTGCTGGCCGCGAGTGCGGCCACGGCGGGTGCGGCGACGATGGGTCGCGCCGCGTCCGGCCAGAACGCCGCGCGTTTCTCGCTCGGCTTCGCGCCGCACGAGGGCAGCTTCAAGAGCCGCGGGGATCGGCTCGAACAGATCTCTTTCGCCGCCGATCAGGGCTTCACCGCCTGGGAAGACAATGAAGCGGCGAGCCGCACCGTGGCCGAGCAGACCGCGATGGCGCGCGCGCTGCAGCAGCGCGGCATGACGATGGGCGTGTTCGTCGCGAGCATGCCCAGATGGGCGGACTTCCGTCCGGTGCTCGGCGGTGACGACGACGCCGACCGCCAGGCTTTCCTCGCCGATATCCGCGCCTCGATCGATGTCGCCAAGCGCCTCAACGCCAAATGGACGACGGTGGTCACCGGCTTCCTCGATCGCAAGCTGCCGGTCGAGATCCAGACCGGCCGGATCATCGATACGATGCGCCGCGCCGCCGAGATCGTCGAGCCGCACGGCCTGGTGATGGTGATGGAACCGCTGAACACGCTGGTGAACCATCCGGGCGTGTTCATGCAGTCCATTCCCCAGGGGCTCGCCGTCGCCAAGGGTGTCCACAGCCCCGCGGTGAAAGTGCTCGCCGATCTCTATCACCAGCAGATCCAGGCCGGGAATTTGATCAACACGCTGCAAAGCTGCTGGGACGAGATCGCCTATATCCAGTTCGGCGACAATCCGGGCCGCAAGGAGCCGAGCACCGGCGAGGTCAATTACCGCAACGTCGTGCGCTGGCTGCGCGCGAAGAAATATGCCGGCGTGATCGGCATGGAGCACGGCAATTCGATCGACGGACGTGCCGGCGAGGACCGGCTGATCGCCGCCTATCGCGAGATCGACGCGGCATGAGGGAGGAAGCAGTGAAGCGTATCGCATGGGGCGCCGCGATTGCGGTGACCATAATGGCGGGGAGCCCCGCCCTCGCGCAGGAGAAGCCCGGCTTCAAGGACACGCCGATGCTGCCCGGCGGCAAGTGGCACGTCCACGACGCGGACCGGCCGTATCCGACGGTGGTCACGCCGGGTGCGGTGCCGGGCGCGCCGCCTTCGGACGCGGTGGTGCTGTTCGACGGCAAGTCGCTCGACGCGTGGCAGCCCCAGACGACGCCCTGGACGGTCAAGGACGGTGCCGCCACTTCGGTGCCGCGCGCAGGCGGCGGCGGCGAGAATGCGCTGATCAGCAAGGCGAGCTTCGGCGACGTCCAGCTCCATCTCGAATTCCGCTCACCCAATCCGCCGACCAAGAGCTCGCAGGATCGCGGCAATAGCGGCATCTGGTTCATGCAGCGCTACGAGATCCAGATCCTCGACGGCTATCAGAACCCCACTTATGCCGACGGCACCGTCGGGGCGATCTATGGCTGGAAGCCGCCGCTGGTGAACGCGTCGCGCAAGCCTGGCGAATGGCAGAGCTACGACGTGGTCTTCGAGCGCCCGCATTTCGGCGCCGACGGCAAATTGCTGCGCCCGGCCTATATCACCGCGTTCCTGAACGGCGTGCTGGTGCAGAACCGGCAGCCCTGGCTGGGGGGTACGATCTGGCGCAAGGTCGGCACGTACGAAGCGCATGCCGATGCCGCGCCGATCCAGCTCCAGGACCATAATTCACCGGTTTCGTTCCGTAACATCTGGGTACGCCCGCTGCCCGAAGCGGCGGCGAGCTACGACTTTGAGGGTATCGTGAAATGATTATCGACCGCAGAGACGCGCTGGCCGGAATGGTCGCGATGTTCGGTGCCAGCCTCTTCGCGCCGATCGCGCGCGCCGCGGCGGCGCAGATGACACCGATCAGCGACGGGCCGCCGAGCAGCCCGGTGTTCACCGCGCAGCAGCGGGCGCTGATGACCGCGCTCAGCGAGCGGGTGATGCCGACCACCGACACGCCCGGGGCGATCACCGCCGGCGTGCCCGCCTTCATCGAGAAATTGCTCGCCGACTGGGCCGCGCCCGGCGATCGCAAGCCGATCGTCGACGGCCTCGACGCGATCGAGACGCGCAGCCAGGCCGATTACAAGGTCGCGGCCGACAAGGCGACGCCCGCGCAGCAGGATGCGCTGCTGACGCTGGCGATGGAAGACAAGATTCCCGGCGGCAAGGACTTCTTCGAGAAGTTCCGCCAGCTCGTCATCACCGGCTATTTCACTTCGGAAGTCGGCATCACCCAGGAGCGCGAATATCTGCCCGTTCCCGGGCGGTATGACGGCGCCTATCCCTATTCGAAGGTCAACAAGGTGTTTTCGTCATGATGATCAGCCGACGGCAATGGATGGCGGGCGGTGCCGCGCTCGCGACTACGCTCGCGGCCGGTCCGCTGGTGGCGAAGGGCCTCAAGCCCAAGCCGATCGGGATCCAGCTCTACACCGTGCGCGAACTCTTCTCGAAGGACCCGATGGGCACGCTCGAGACGGTGGCGAAGATCGGCTATCGCGAAGTCGAATATGGCGGCGGCGGCTATGACAAGATGGATCATGCCGCGCTCCGCAAGACGATGGATCGGCTCGGGCTCAAATCGCCCTCGCTCCACATCGGCTACGACGCGCTGAGCGGCGATTTCGCCGGCGCAGTGAAGATGGCGAAGACGCTGGGCGCCGATACGGTGATCCTGCCGTACATGACCGCCGAGCAGCGCAATGCCGAGAGCTGGAAGGCGGCGGTCGCCAATTTCAGCCGCTGGGCCGAACAGCTCAAGAAGTCCGGGCTCGACTTCGCCTATCACAACCATGATTTCGAGTTCACGACCAAGCCCGACGGCCGCAGCCTGTACGACACGCTGCTCGCCGACACCGATCCGGCCCTGGTCAAGCTCGAGCTCGACCTGTTCTGGGCAGTCGCCGCGGGCGAGGATCCCAAGGCGATCATCAAGCGGAACCCCGGACGGATCTATGCCTATCATGTCAAGGATCGCACCGCCGACGGCAAGATGACCAGCGTCGGCAAGGGCGTGATCGATTTCGCCGATATCTTCACGCTCAACGGCACGGCCGGCGTGAAGCATTTCTACGTCGAGAACGATCAGTCGCCCGCGCCGTATCTTCCCGACATCCAGACCAGCTTCGCGACGCTCAGCCGTCTGCGCGCGTAACCCAGTATTCGAGGATCACAAGCATGGCTGACAAGTTCGATGCGATCGTCATCGGCTCCGGAGTGAGCGGCGGATGGGCGGCGAAGGAATTGACCGAAAAGGGCCTCAAGGTCCTGATGCTCGACCGCGGCATCATGGTCGAGCATGGCGAGGATTACGATTTCGACGGCAAGCCCGCTTATGAGATCCCGGCGCGCGACATGATGCCCAAGGCGCTGCTCGACAGCGATTATTTCATCGCCAAATACGGCTATGTCTCGCCCGGCAACCGGAAGTTCTACAACAACGACCGGCTCAACCCCTACGCCTATGGCGAGGGCGAGAAATTCTACTGGATCCGCCCCGGCGCGGTCGGCGGCAAGTCGCTGATCTGGGGGCGCTGGAGCTTCCGCTGGAGCCCTGAGGATTTCGAGGCCAACAAGCGCGAGAATGTCGGGATCGACTGGCCGATCCGCTATGACGACCTCGCGCCGTGGTACGATTATGTCGAGAAGTATATCGGCGTGTCGGGCTCGCGCGAGAATCTGCCCCAGCTGCCCGACAGCGCCTTCCAGCCGCCGATGCAGATGAACATCGCCGAAAAATGGGTGAAGGAGCGGCTCGAGGCGACTTCGCCCGGCCGCAAGCTGATCAACACCCGCCTGTCCAACATGACCGAGGACAAGGAGGCGCAGGGCCGCACCAAATGCCAGTTCCGCAATCAGTGCGGCCGCGGCTGCTCGTTCGGCGCCTATTTCTCGACCCAGGCGGTCACCCTTCCCGCCGCCCGCGCCACCGGCCGGCTGACGCTGCGCCCCGACGCGGTCGTCTCCAACCTCGAATATGATCCGAAGACGAAGAAGGTCACGGGCGTCCGCGTGGTCGATGCCAAGACCAAGCAGGCCGAAGTGATCCCCGCCCGTCTCGTCTTCCTCTGCGCATCGGCGATGGCGTCGACCCAGATCCTGATGAACTCGCGGATCCCGGGCACCGGCAAGAGCCATTTCGACAATAGCGGCACGCTGGGCCGCTACGTGATGGACCACATCTTCCGCGTCGGCATTTCGGGCGATATCCCGGGCATGACCGAATATATCGAATATGGCCGTCGCCCGGGCGGCGTCTATATCCCGCGCTTCCGCAATGTCGGCGGCGAGGAAGGTATCGGGTTCCGCCGCGGCTATGGCTATCAGGGCGGCGCGCGACGCGATCCGGCCTATCCGCAGGGCTTCGGCGCATCGATGAAGCAGGGCATGCGCCAATATGGCGGGTGGAAGTTCGGCATGGGCGCGTTCGGCGAGTGCCTGCCGTACGAGGACAATCGCGTCAGCCTGCACGCCGACAAGGTCGATCGCTTCGGCATTCCGCTGATGCGCTTCGACGTCACCTTCCGCGACAACGAGATCAAGATGATGGACGATGCGCGGACCGAGGGCGAGAAGATGCTCAGGGCCGCCGGTCTGCTCAACGTGACGAGCGGCCGCAGCGAGCACGTCCCCGGCGATGCCATCCACGAAATGGGCGGCGCGCGCATGGCGGCGGATCCGCGGCAATCGGTGCTCAACAAATGGAGCCAGGCGCACGATGCGGCCAATCTGTTCGTCACCGACGGTGCGCAGATGGCGTCGATCTCGTGCGTGAACCCCTCGCTGACCTTCATGGCGCTCACCGCGCGCGCCACCGATTATGCAGTCAAGCAGCTGAAGGCCGGCGCGATCTAGGGTCAGGACTCATATTCAGAATCCGTCATCCCCGCGAAAGCGGGGATGACGTAAGGGGTTCGCGATGGACGAAGTGCAGCCGTTATGAATCAACAGCTTGTATAGGTTCTCAACCTAGGTCGGCGATCGCCCCCGTCCGCGACGGAGGCGATTGCCGCTCGCTCAGGCTACCGCGCGTCGCATATCGGCGAGCTCGGCGATGAAGCGGCGCATCCACCACGTCACGTCCTCGCGCTCGACATTCGCCATCAACGGCAACCATCGGGCAATCCGCTCCTCACGCGGCATCGCCAGGGCCGCTGCTATCGCATCGGCGACGTCTTCGGCGCTGTAGGGATTTACGAGCAGCGCCTCGCGAAGCTGCTCCGCCGCGCCCGCGAAGCGCGAAAGGATCAGCACGCCCGGATCGTCGGGGTCCTGCGCCGCGACATATTCCTTGGCGACGAGGTTCATCCCGTCGCGCAGCGGCGTCACCAGGCCTATGCGCGCGGCGCGGTACATCGCCGCCAGCTCGTCGCGCGGATATCCCTGGTTGACGTAGCGGATGGGCACCCATTCGGCGCTGGCATAGGCGCCGTTGATGCGGCCCGACACCGCTTCGAGCGAGGCGCGGATCTCCTGATAGCTGTTGACCTCGACGCGTGACGGCGGGGCGATCTGGAGCAGGAACACCTGTTCGTGCTTCTCGGGATGCGCGGCGAGGAAGCGCTCATATGCAAGGAAACGCTCCTCGAGCCCCTTCGAATAATCGAGCCGGTCGACTCCGATCAGCATCGCCCGCCCGTTGGCGCTTTCCAGCATCGCCTCGTGCGCGGCGCGCGCGGCGGGATCGTCGGCAGCGCGGCGAAAGCCGGCGGCGTCGATCCCGATCGGGCAGGTGATCAGCTTCACCACGCGGCCGGCGACGTGGATGATGCCGTCCGATCCGACGAACATGCCTAGTTCGCCCTGGACATAATCGACGAACGCATCGAGCGAGTCCGCGGTCTGGAAACCGATCACGTCATAGGCGAACAGCGACTTGACCAATGCCGCGTGGCTCGGAAGCGTCAGCAGCAGCCGGCGCGGCGGCCACGGAATGTGCAGGAAAAAGCCCATCCGGTTGCGGCACTCGCGCCGCCGGAGCGCCAGCCCCAACGGAATCAGATGATAATCATGCACCCAGATCAGGTCGTCCGGCTCGATCAGCGGGCGCAGCGTATCGGCGAACCGCGAATTCACCCGGGCATAGCCGCCGGCGAAGCTGCGCTCGTATTCCGCCAGATCGATGCGGTAATGGAAGAGCGGCCACAAGGTCCGGTTGGCATAGCCGTTATAATATTCGTCGGTATCCTGCGGCTCTAGGTCGATCGTCGCCGTCGCGACGCCGTCGTTGCGCTGATAGTCGATCTCGCCGGTGAAACGCTCGACCTCTTCGCCCGACCAGCCGAACCAGATGCCGTCGCTCTCGCGCAACGCCGAGGCGAGCGCCACCGCGAGCCCGCCCTGATTGGCATTGCCGCCGGTCGGCGGCGAGACACGATTGGAAACCACGATCAGGCGGCTCATCGGATTGAGCTCCACGGCCTGCTCAGCAGCACCGCGCAATTGATCATGCCGACCAGCGAATAGGTCTGCGGATAATTGCCCCACAGCTCGCCGGTCAGCGGATCGATGTCTTCGGACAGCAATCCTGCCGCGGTCCGGCGGGAGAGCATCTCCTCGAACAGCGCCCGCGCGTCCGCGATCCGGCCGGTCGCGTGCAACGCCTCGATCAGCCAGAAGGTGCAGACGTTGAATGCAGTCTCGGGCAGCCCGAAATCGTCCTCGGTCGCATAACGCAGCATGTGGCTGCCGCGCCGCAGCCCTTCCTCGACGGCGAGCAATGTGCCGCGGAAGCGCGGATCGTCGGGCGGCAGGAAACGAAGATCGAGCAGCTGGATCAGGCTGGCATCGAGATCGTCGCCGCCGAAGGTCGCCGAGAGCCGCGAGGTTCCCTCGCGCCATGCAGACTGCTCGATCCGGACGCGGATACGGTCGGCGCGGTCCTGCCAGAAGGCGGCGCGTTCGGCGAGGCCGAGCTTCGCCGCGGCATTGGCCAGCCGATCGCATGCCGCCCAGCACATCGCGACCGAATAGGTATGGACGTTGCTCTTGGTGCGCAGCTCCCACAATCCCGCATCGGGCTTGTCGTGCACTTCCCAGGCACGTTCGCCGATCGTTTCCAGCGCTTCGAAATCGGAAACGCCGCCCATCCGGAACAGCCGCTGATCGAAAAAGCTCTGCGTGTTCGACAGCACGATCTGGCCATAGGCATCGTGCTGGACCTGCTCATAGGCCTGGTTGCCGACGCGCACCGGCCCCATGCCGCGATAGCCGGTGAGGCCGGGTGCCTCCCGCTCCTCCAGCCGCGCCTCGCCGCCGACGCCGTACAGCGGCTGGATGTGCCCGCCTCTCGCATTGTCGACGATGTTGCGCAGATATTCGAGATAGGTTTCCAGCACATCGAGCGCGCCCAGCCGGTTTAGCGCCTGAACCGTGTAATAAGCGTCGCGGATCCAGCAGTAGCGATAGTCCCAATTGCGTTGCGAGCCGGCATGTTCGGGGATCGAGGTGGTGAGCGCCGCGACGATCGCTCCGGTCTCCTCGTGCTGGCACAATTTGAGGGTGATCGCGCTGCGGATCACCGCTTCCTGCCATTCCAACGGCGTGGCGAGCCCCCGCACCCATTCGCGCCATTCCTGCGCGGTGCGGTCGAACATCGTCTCCAGCGCGACGCGAATATCATCAGCGAAGCTCTCGTCCGGGCCGAGGAAGAAGTGGAGCGAGCGCTCGACGCGGAACAGCCGCTCGTCCTCGATCCAGCCGATCGGCGCGGTGGTGCTGAGCCGCAGCACGGTATCGGCGAGCAGATAGCGGATATGGTTCGATCCGCGCGTCGTCGCCGCATCGCTCGCCCCCCAGTCGCGCGCCGGACGCAGACGGACGCGGATCCGCGGCGAGCCGATCACGGGGCGGACGATGCGCGCGAACGCGACCGGCCGGTACATGCGACCGCTGCGCCGGAAGCGCGGACAAAAGTCGATCACTTCGATCGCATTGCCGTCGCGATCGGTATGGCGCGTCACCAGGATCGGCGTGTTGTCCAGATAATGCTGCGTGGTGTCGACGCAGTCCTCGAGGTCGATTTCCCAGAAGCCGCGCGCGCCCTCCGCCGCGCGCGGCGCCGCATCGAGCAACGAGGAGAATGCAGGATCGCCGTCGACCCGGGGCACGCAGCCCCAGACGAAGCGTCCGTTGCGGTCGACGAGCGCGGAGACCTGGCAATTGCCGATCGGCCAGAGGTCGAGCGTCGCGGTCATGCTGCCGCCCGCTCCAGCCAGGCACGCACCGCCGCCGGACTCTCCAGCAGATACTGCGCCCCGGTCTCTCCGGGCTTGCCGACGAAGATGCCTGCGCCGCCCAGCTCGGCAACCGCCTCGAAGCCGTTCTCGTCGGTACGGTCGTCGCCGATGAAGATGGGCGTGGTGCCCTTCATCGGCGCGAGCCGCATCATGCGCCGCACCGCCACGCCCTTGTCGCCGCCTGGTACACGCAGCTCGATCATCATCTTGCCTTCCTGCAATTCGAGTTCGAGGTCGCGCGCGACGTGCCACGCCAGCGCGACGGCCTCTTTCTCGATTTCCGGGCAGAGGCGGTAATGCAGCGCCACGCCGTAGCTCTTCTCCTCGAGCACCGCGCCGGCAAAGCGATCGGCGAACGGGCGCATGCGTTCAGCTGCCTGATCGAGCGTCGGCGGACGGTGCGGCTGGGCGGAGATGCCCTGCCAGCGATGCTCGCAGCCATGGCTTCCCGACAATGCGACTTCCTGTGCGACCGGGCCCAGTATCGCGTCGAGCTGGGCGATCGAACGGCCGCTGATCACGGCCATCCGTCCACCGAGTCGAAGGTTGAGCCGGGCGAGCAGCGCGCGCAGTTCCGCGTCGGCGATCACCTCATCGGGGCGATCCGCCAGATCGACCAACGTGCCGTCGAAATCGAGGAAGAGACTCGCATTCGTCAGCAACGATGCGGGAGGTGGGGACAGCATGTTGGTCCGGCCGATCGAGATGTCCGCGCCCTTTCAAAGCAACAAGGCGCAGCGCGAGTGCCGCCCGCGCGCCCTTTCAGGGAACGGGCGGGATGCGATCGGGTTCCGCTGGTCCTGCACGGACGGGGAAGACGCCGCTGTGCCGCCGGAGCCGTTAGAGCGCGCCGATATGCCGTTGTTCCCCAAGGTCCGATCGCGTAGCGGTGAAGCGGATGGAGCAATTGTCAACGAATTCAGACCAGTTGGCGGGTATGCGCCACATTGCCGGTGGCGTTTTTGCCATGGGGTCGGAGCGCTTCTATTCCGAGGAGAGCCCCGTCCGGCGCGTACGCGTCGGGGGTTTCTGGATCGACGAAACGCCGGTCACCAATCGCCAGTTCGCCGCTTTCGTCGATGCGACGGGATATCGCACCGTTGCCGAGGTCGTCCCCGACCCGCGCGATTATCCGGGCCTGACCGCGGAAACCGCACGCGCGGGTTCGCTGGTCTTCGAACGAACTCCCGAGCCGGTCGCACTCGACGACTACAGCCAGTGGTGGGCATTCGTGCCCGGTGCCGAGTGGCGGCATCCCACCGGTCCGGACAGCACGGTCGAGACCCTGCTCGACCATCCCGTGGTCCACATCGCTTATGCCGACGCGGAGGCCTATGCCGCCTGGGCGGGCAAGATGCTGCCGACCGAAGCCGAATGGGAGTTCGCGGCGCGCGGCGGCCTCGAAGCCGCCGATTATGCCTGGGGAGACGAACTGGCGCCGAGCGGCGCGATCCTCGCCAATTACTGGCAGGGCCTGTTCCCCTTCGCCAACCAACGCGCCGATGGCGGGTACCGGACCACGCCGGTGACCTCCTACCCCGCAAATGGCCACGGCCTGTACGACATGATCGGCAATGTCTGGGAATGGACGCGCGACTGGTATTCGGTTCCGAAAGTCGCACGGCCGGGCAAGGACAAGAGCCCGTGCTGCGCGATACCCGATCCGCGCGGCGGCAATCGGAAGAACAGCGTGGATCCCTCAGGCCCGCCGATCGGGCGCAAGGTGCTGAAGGGCGGATCGCATCTCTGCGCGGCAAGCTATTGCCAGCGCTATCGGCCAGCGGCGCGCCACGCGCAGGCGATCGAGAGCGCGACCAGCCATATCGGGTTCCGCTGCATCATCCGCGGCTGACTGCGTCGCGCCTTACTCGCGCGCGGTGCCGATCCGCGGAACGCCGATCGACGCCGGATCGCCGATGTCGATCGGCACCAGACCGAACTTCATCCGCCACGGCGCGGTCGGATCGTTGCCGAACATCGTGTACCAGTAACGGCCCTGCTTGTCCGCGAACGCCGTGCCGTGCCCGCCATGCGGCGCCCCCATGCGGCGCTGGCTATAGGGGCCGAACAGCGATTTCGAGGTGCCGTACATCATGTCGTAGGTACCGTGCGTGCGCAGCGGACCGTGCCATTCGGCGCCGGTGAGGAAATAGACGCCGTTCACCTTGATCAAGCCATTGCCTTCATAACCGACATGATCGCCGTCGACGTCGACCAGCTGGCGCACCGACCCTTCGAAGCCGTTCCGCGCGGCATTGAGCCTGCCGATGCTGCCGCCGCCCCACAGGAAATAGAGCCCGTCATCGTCCTCGAACGGGAAGCCGTCGATCCCCTTCACCAGATAGCTCTTCGTCACATTGGCGTAGGGACCCTCGGCCTGGCCGCTGGTCGAGCGATAGAGCCAGGTCTTCCCGCCGACGCTACGCTCCATCACCGAGAAAGCGAGATAATAGGTCCTGTCGCGCGCGACCCATTTGATCTCGGGCGCCCAGAGCTCGGCGATGTTCTTGCCGAAATCATAGCCCATGCCTTCCCAGCGCCAGATGAAGCCGACTTCGTCCCACTTCTTCAGGTCGGCCGAGCGCCACAATTTCACGCCGCCGTCGGGCTTGTGATAGCCATAACCGTCGAGCGTTCCGACGAGGTAGTAAAACCCGTCGCCGCCTAGGGTGACCGAGGGATCGCGCATCGTCTCGCTGGTGATCAGCGGCTTCCGTGCCGCGACGGCGCTGTCCTCGGTGATCACCGACGCCGCTTGGCGCAGCCGGCCGTCGGGCGCGCGCTCGAGCGGGACGAGACCGACCTGCTCGCAAAACAAGGCGAAGCCGTCGTCGCATTTCGGATTATATGCCGCCGCTAGGCCGCCCTCGATCCGCACGATCGATCCGCGGCCCGCATGCGGCACCGCCAGCATCCGCATGCCGAAGGGGCCGTACGGCGTTGGCCCTTCGGCCATGAACAGGTCCTCGGTCGCGGTGCGCATTCGGCCGGTCACTTCGCTGGCAGCGAGCACATAGCGGTCACCGTCGCGGAACATGGTCGCGCCGGAGCGCCCGATGCGCGTGCGCACCGGCCAGTCCTTGCCGACGGGCGGGTGCCTGGCGAACAGCGCCTGGTCGGGCTTGAGGAAACGCGGCGCCTCGGCGAGTTGGGCAAAGCCCGGCTGGAGCTTCGCGATATTGCCGCCGCCCCAGAGCAGATAGCCGGTGCCATCCCGGTCGACGAACAGCGACACGTCCGACGCGTCCTCGACGAGGCACGGAGACGCCGCGAAGCTGCCGCCGGGGTTTGCCGCCAAGCCCGTGGCGACGCGTGCGCAGCCGGTCTTGTCGGAAAAGGCGAGATGGAGCCTCTCGCCCGCCACCGTCACCGACGGCGCGAGATAGCGTTCCGATACGTCGTCCAGCACGATCCCGTTGCCGGAAACCTTCGCCGGCCCCCAGCCCTTCCACGTCTTGCCGTCCTTCGACGTCCACAATTCTATACCGTGACGCACGCCGCTGCGCAGCGTGGTGCCGGTGAGGATCCAGCCCCCGTCAGCCGTGCGCGCGACCGAGGCGTCACCGATCGCCCGCTCCGAAAAGAACGGCGCGACCGGCTTCGCGTCCGGCGCCGGCATCACCACCGCATTGCGGTCCATCGAGGGGTGGTCGGCGAAGATATCGTCGGCCACCGCCTTTTTGAGATCCTGCGCCAGCACCGGCGGCGCCACGCAAAGCGCCGACAGCAGACAAAGGGTCAGCATTCGAGGGCGCATGCGCATCACTTCTTCTGCAGTGCCTTGAAGTCGTCGATCCAGGCATAGTTGAACGCCGCGCTGCCGTCCGGATTGGGTTTCACCGATCGCGCCGCGACCACGCTGTTGATCAACCACGGCACCTTTTTCGGGCCCCATTGTGCCGACATCGAGCTGCCCTGCTTGAACCCATAGGTCGCGACCGCGAGCCGGCCGGTGTCGCGGAACAGCTTCATCTGATTGGCAAGATAATGCTTGCGCGTCTCGAACCACGGGCTGGCCGCCAGAAACGCATCCCATTGCTCCTTGGGAAACGGGTTCTTCAACGCCGCCTGGATCACCTGCCAGTTCTGCGTGCCCGTGGGGAAGCCATATTTCGCGACGAACGCGGCAGGCGCCGGCTTTTCCATATTGGCCTGCCACCACCAGACCAGCGAGAATTCGGTGACGATGAACTTCTGGTCCGCTCGCAACCGCGGCAGGACATAATCGAGGAACGGCTTCGACTCCCCGATCGCGCGGATGTGCGGGTGGATGTTGACGCCATCAAGCTCGGGCGTCGCCTTGACGAAGGACAGCCAGCGTTCGGTCGCGGGGGTGCGCCAGGCCGGGCGCTCCATGTGATTGAGCGCGCCCATGTAGAGATGCGTCTTGCAGCCGGTGGCGCAATGCTGCGCGCGATACGCGATCACGCGCTTCGCCAGCCGCTCGTAGAATTCGTTGAAATTGTCGTTCCAGTCCTGCTGGCGGCTCTCGATGAAAGGCTCGTTGCCGACGACGAGGATGTCGACCTTGCCCATCACCAGAGGCAGCACCGCATCGGTACGGGCAAGCTGCTTCTCGAATTCGGGGCTGCCCACCTTGGGAAAGGCGACGCGGTTATAGGGATATTTGAGCGTCAGGATCGTCTTGTAGCCGCGACCCGCGGCATCGAGGATCGCCTTGACCGCGCCATGCTCGGCGGGAGGGCGGCGATCGAGCTGCGGCATCGGGAGGAACAGCCGAACCCAGCTGGCATCGGCCTTTTCGAGATCGCGATAATCCACGTCTTCGAAATGCTCGTTATAATTGGCGCCGAGCGCGCCCTGCGCCAGCGCGGGGGGGCACACAAAGAGCAGTGCCGCGCTCAGTCCGAGAAGCTTCCGCGTCATTCTATCCTCCGGTTTCAGGGACGGCTGCGGCCGTCGCGTTCGATCTTGTCGAGCAGTGCAGCAAGGGTTCGCGCACGATCGGGCAGCCTGGCCGCCAGATCGTTTCGCTCGCCCGGATCCTGCGCAAGATTGTAGAGCTGGTCGCCTGGGCTGGTGCCGATGGCGTTACCGTGAAATGCATGCGGCGCGACGCTGCCGCGTATCAGCTTCCAATTGCCAGCGCGCAGCGCGAGGATCCGCTCGCCGCTGCTCGCCACCTTTGTTCCGGTAGTGATCATGAGCTTGGTATCCTCGACGACGTGGTCGCGCCCGCGATCGGTCTGTCCCAGCAGTGGCGCGAGCATGTCGAAACTGTCCACCGCCGCGTCGCGCGGTAGATCCTGTCCGACCAGCGCGGCGAGCGAGGCGAAGAGATCGACATGGTCGACGAGCGCGTGCGACACATGGCCCGCGCGCACCTCGCCGGGCCAACAGGTGATCATCGGCACGCGCGTGCCGCCTTCGTAGATCGCATATTTGCCGCTGCGATACGGGCCCGCCGGGCGGTGGCCGCCGGCCAGCTCGACCGCGCGATCCTCGTAACCGTCGAACAGGATCGGACCATTGTCACTGCTGAACACGATCAAGGTGTCGTCCGCGATCCCGGACTGTTCGAGCTGGCGCATCAATTCGCCCACCGTCCAGTCGAGTTGGAGGATCGCATCGCCGCGCGATCCCAGCCCGGATTTGCCGACGAAGCGCGGGTGCGGCGCGCGCGGCACGTGCGGTTCGTTGACGGCATAATAGAGGAAGAACGGCCCGTCTTTGCGTGCCGTGACGAACTCGAGCGCCTTGCCCAGCAGGACGTCGCTTAGCGCTTCGTCCTTCCAGCGCGCGGCGCGGCCGCCGGTCATGTATCCGATCCGGCCGATGCCGTTGACGATCGTGTTCGAATGCTCGGGATCGCCGCGGAACGCGAGCTGGTCCGGATTTTCCGCGCCGGTCGGCTCCTCGCCGATTTTGTCATGATAATCGACTGCGATCGGATCGGCGGGATCGAGGTTCACCACGCGCCGGTTCTCGATCAGCACCGTCGGCACGCGATCCAGCGTCGCAGGCATGAAGAAGCCATAGTCGAAGCCGATGTCGAGCGGCCCCGGGGCGATCTCGCCGTTCCAGTCGACCTTGCCGTCGCCGAGCCCGAGATGCCATTTGCCGACCAGCCCGGTCGCATAACCGGCCTTTTTGAGCATCGCGGGGAGCGTGAATCGACCCGGACGGATGAGCGCGGGCGCGTCCCCGGGCAGGATCTGGATGCCCGATGCGCGCCACGCATAGTCCCCGGTGAGCAACGCATATCGCGACGGCGTGCAGGTGGCCGAAGGTGAATGCGCGTTCTCGAAGCGTGTGCCGCGCGCCGCGAGCCTGTCGAGATTGGGCGTGCGGAGCGCAGTGGCGCCGTAGCAGCTCAAATCGCCATAGCCGAGATCGTCTGCGTAGAGGATCACGATGTTCGGTTTGCGCGGCGCGGGCAGCGCACGCAACGCGGCCGGCGCGATCAGCGCGGCTGCACCCGCAAGCAGAACACCGCGGCGACTTGTCGCAGCCTTCACCCCCCTCTCCTCCGTTTATTGATTGTCACGCCGCCCAACGGCAGCGAAGCGCCCTCTTGTAAACACCGATTAATATGATAATTGAAGCACGTCAATTATCATAACATAAGGGGGAGGAAATCCGTGTTCGACCGAAACTTCTATTCGCTGCTGGCGACCACATCCGCGCTGACGCTGATGATGGCGCCGACAAGCGCCGCGGCGCAGGCGGGACCGCAATTGAGTTCCGCCGAAGAGCCGGGCGTGGTCAACGCCGATTTGGGCGAACAGGAATCCGACGAGATCGTCGTCACCGCGATCCGCCGCAGTCTCGAGACCGCGCAGGCGATCAAGCAGAATTCCGACGAGATCGTCGATTCGATCGTCGCGGAAGATATCGGCAAGCTGCCCGACGTCACCGCGTCGGAATCGCTCGCCCGCATCACCGGCGTCCAGGTCTCCCGCAACGCCGGCGTCGCACAGGGGGTGACCGTTCGCGGGCTGGGGGACCTCAGCACCACCTATAACGGCCGCGAAGTGTTCACCGCCGAAGGGCGCTACGTCCAGCTTCAGGATTTCCCGTCGAACGGCATCGCCCGGCTCGACGTCTACAAGTCGGCGAGCGCCAATCTGCTCGAGCCCGGCCTTGCCGGATTGATCGACGTGCGCTCGCGCAAGCCGCTCGACTTCAAGGGCAGCCGCGTCGCGGGCGCCCTTGTCGGGCTGCACTGGTATCAGTCGCAGCGGCTCGGCTTCGAGGCGAACCTGCTCGCCAGCACGCGCTGGAACACCGGAATCGGCGAGATGGGTTTCCTGATCGAGGGCTCATATGCCGACACCAAGTTCACCGATTCGTCGCGCAACGTCAGCCAGTCGATCCTCAACCGCACGACGGTGCCCGGCCATGTCGGGACGGCGCTGCGCTATCCCTCGTTCGTCAACACCGACTATAATAGCGGCACGCGCTTCCGCCCCAATGCAGCGGCGTCGTTCCAGTGGCGGCCGAGCTCGACGCTGGAAATCTATCTCGACGGGCTGTTCCAGGGCTATCGCGGCAAGAACGAGCCGCGCAATTTCCAGGTCAATTCGGGCGATCTCGCCACGCTGACCAATGTCCAGCTGTTCGAGGGCACCAACCTGATCCGCAGCATGGACGCCGCCGCGGGCGGGCTTCCCACCGGCGTCCAACAGGTCAACGATCAGTGGACCGACACCTATCAGGCGGGCGGCGGTTTCATCTGGAACAGCGGCAATCTGAAGGTCACCGGCGACGCTGCGTTCACCGATTCGACCTTCACCAACCACAATTACATCTTCAACTACCAGCTGACCGCGGCCCCCGCCCGCCATTTCGAGTTCGACACCCCGCAGGGCGTCGGCGGCGGCACGGTGACGCTGCTGAACAATTTCGATCTGTTCAATCCGGGGCTGTATCGCTGGACCAATATCGTCGAGGCCGGCAATCGCGGCCATGGCCGTAGCGTCCAGGGCCGGCTCGACATGGACTACAAGCTCGACGCGTTCGGGATCACCAATCTCCAGGCAGGCATTCGCTACAGCACGCGCGACGCGGACAATTATGTCTATAACCGCACCGACACCGCGCCGGCCGGGCGGCTCTTCACGTTGCTGCCGCTCGACTATGAGACTGCGGATCGGGGCTTTCGCAATGATGACGCAAGTTCGCTGGTCACCTGGTTGAGCCCGACACGCGACAGCCTCGTCGCAAATATCGACGCATTGCGTACCGCCACCGGCCAGCCGACCGGGCGCCCCTCCTGGGGCATCCCCGTCTATACCGGCAACGAGAAGACCTGGTCGGGCTATGTCCAGGCGAAATATGAGTTCGACATCGGCGTGCCGGTCGATAGCCTGATCGGGCTGCGCGCGACGCGGACCGAAGACACGATCAACGGCTTCGCACGCACCACCACGTCGAGTGGCACCACCGTCACGCCGATCACCCGCGTGAACAACTATAACGACTTCCTGCCCAACATCAGCGCGCGGATCCGCTTCCTGCCCGAGCTGCAGATGCGCTTCGCCTTCACCAAGACGCGCACACGGCCGGGCTTCGGCCAGCTCAACCCGTCGCTCACGATCGGCGCGGCCCCGCCGATCTGTACGGTCGACCCGACGAACCCCGACAGCGGCCCGAACAGCCCGGATTGCATCCGCACCGCTTCGGGCGGCAATCCGGACCTGAAGCCGATCGAGTCGAACAACTATGACGCGTCGCTGGAATATTATTTCAGCAAGAGCGGCTCGATCACCCTGGGCATCTTCCGCAAAGATCTGAACGGCTTCATCAACAACTTCACCACCGACATCGCGGACGCCGAATTCGGCCGCCTGCGGATCAACCGTCCGGAAAACGGCGGCAAGGGCCGGATCAACGGCATCGAAGCCGGCGCGCGCACCTTCCTCCGCGCGCCCTGGCTTCCGGACTGGATGAGCAATTTCGGCGCGCTGGTGAACTACACCTATCTCGATCACGGAACCGAGCTGGCCCCGAGCCTTGCAGCAACGCTTCCCGGCATGCAGCGGATCGCAGGCATCTCCGATCACATCTTCAATGTCTCGGGCTTCTACGAGAACAAGTCGTTCTCGGCGCGCCTCTCGTACAATTACCGGTCGGACTTCGTTTCCGGCTACGGCCAGGTCGCCGATCCGGCACTGGGCGCGGGCGTGCTCGGCCCGACGCTCCCGATCACCGAGGATGGCCGCGGCACGATGGATTTCGCCGCCACGCTGTCACCGATCGAGAACATCACGCTCTCGTTCAACGCCACCAATTTGCTGGGCGCCGCCGCGACCAACGCGCGCGTGTTCAATGCGGCGGGCCAGAGCTATCGCTGGCAGACGCGGTTCCTCGAAAGCGTCTATCGTCTGGGCATCCGCTTCCGGTTCTGACGCCGGCAGTCGGGAAGGAAGTGGAGGCGTGTCGTCCGACGGGCGGCACGCTTTTGCTTATTCCCTCGCTTTGCCGCTCAACGGGCGGGGACCCGTCTTCCTCGTCAGCGGGTTTAGGGACGGCCTTGGGGGACACAACTATGTGCCGCCCCCGCCGCGGCGTGTTCATCCTCGGCTTTTTCCGCTAGCACCGGAGACGCGTCCGGATGCCGGCGCCAATAGGGAAAAACAAGGCGATGGCGACGATGCCGAAAGAGGACCTGGATAATGGCAGCCAGTTCGGTCGGACGCTGACCCTGAATCTGGTCGACAGTGTCGGCAGCGCGATCGTGCGCGGCGAATATGCGGGCCGGTCCTTCCCGACCGAGGCGGACCTGAGCAAAGAACACGGCATCAGCCGCTCGGTAACCCGCGAGGCGATCAAGATGATCACCGCGAAGGGGCTACTCGGCGCGCGGCCGAAGATCGGGACGTTCATCCAGCCCGAAGAGAGCTGGAACCTGTTCGACATCGATGTGCTGCGCTGGCTGATGGAGCAGAAGCTCTCCAGTGCATTGCTCCGGCAGTTCAACGAGCTGCGCCTCACCGTCGAGCCGCAGGCGGCGGCATGGGCCGCACGGCGCGCGACTCCGGCGCAAGTCACTGCGATCCTGTCGGGGCTGACCCGGATGCGCGAGGCGGCCGAAGGGAATGGGGATCCACTCGCCGCGGACATCGACTTCCATGTCGCGGTCCTGCGCGCCTCGGGCAATCCGTTCCTGTCGCAATTCCGCGATATCGTGACGACGGCGCTGCGCACCTCGATCCGGATCACCAACCGCCAGGCCGGCGGCAAGGCCTGCATCGACGATCACGCGGCCGTCTACAATGCGATCGCTGCGGGCAAACCCGAGGCGGCAAGCGCAGCCATGGCGAAACTCATCGAGGATGTGCTGGACTATATCGATCGGTCGCCCAGGGACTGATCAGGGGGCGGGCCTGCCCGCGATCGGCTCGAACACCAGTTCCAGCAATGCCGTCATTTCGTGCCACGACTGTTCGGGTCCACGCATCTCTGTCGCGCGGACCACGGCCCGATAACGCTCGATCACGCCCATCGGTCGACACCACGCCGCGGCACGGCTCAGGCGCACATTAAAATGATTTATCTGTCGAGTATTGGTGCTATTTATATGATCAAAGCACGCCATGAATCGCCATCAGAGCGCGACCTCTCCGGCAAAAGCTGACCGAAAACCGGGCGGAGCGTCCCCACGATGCTCTTCACCGCACGAATGGAAAGGATGTCTCATGCGGCTGCGCATCACCAAGGCTTCGCTTCGCGCCACCATCGCCGGGCTTTCGAGCGCGAGATGGCGGCCAGGCGCTGCCTGCGCCGTCGCGGCGATGCTGCTGTCCGCCGGCTGCACCGCCGCGCGCGATGCCTCCCGTCCGGTTCAGGCCACGCCCGCCGCCTCGGAACGTCCCAACATCCTCCTGATCCTCGTCGATGACCTCAAGCCGGCGATCCGCGCTTTCGGCGATCCGGTGGCGATCACGCCCAACATCGATCGGCTCGCGGCGCGCGGCACGCGTTTCGAGCTGGCTTATGCCAATCAGGCGGTCTGCGCGCCGAGCCGGATGAACCTGATGACCGGCGCGCGCTCGACCTCCACCGGCATCTATGATTTCGGCCAGAATCTGCGCGACTATCTGCCCGACGCGGTGACGATGCCGCAATATTTCATGGCGGCTGGCTATCGCGCGGAGAGTATCGGCAAGACCTTCCATATCGGCCATAACACGGTCGGCGATCCGCAGAGCTGGTCCGCACCGCCCTACAAGGATCATGTGATCGAATATGTCTCGCCCGAGGGCAAGGCGCTGGGCAAGACCCGCGAGGCCGCCTTGTTCAACGAGTTCGAGATCCCGCGGGGCGATGTCTGGGCCTATGCCCGCACGCTCGGGCGCGGGATCGCGTGGGAATCGCCCGACGTTCCCGACCAGGCCTATGCCGACGGCCGCGTCGCCGCCAAGGCCGTCACCCGGCTCGGCGAATTGAAAGCGTCCGGCCAGCCCTTCTTCCTCGCGGTCGGCTTCGCCCGGCCCCATCTGCCCTTCTCGGTGCCGAAGCGTTACTGGGACAAATATGACCGCGCGAAGCTGCCGCTGCCGGCTTTCGAACACCTGCCCGACGGCGCGCCGGCATTTGCCGGCAAGGTCGGCGGCGAGATCAACGCCTATGCCCCGATCGACGAGAAGACGCCCGAGGCGCAATATCCCGAGGAGCTCAAGCGCACGCTGATCCACGGCTATTATGCCGGGGTAAGCTATGTCGACGCGCAGATCGGCAAGTTGATGGCCGAGCTCGACCGCTCGGGCCTGTCGAAGAACACCATCGTCGTACTGTGGGGCGACCATGGCTATCATCTCGGCGACCATGCGATCTGGACGAAGCACACCAATTACGAACAGGCGACGCATCTGCCCCTCGTTTTCGCCGGCCCCGGCATCGGCGAGGGCCAGGCGACGCGCCAGCTCGCCGAAACGGTGGACATCTACCCCACGCTCGCCGCGCTGGCCGGCCTGCAGCGGCCGACAGGGCCGCAGCCGATCGACGGCACCGATCTGACGCCGGTGCTGCACGATCCCGCGGCGCGCGTGCGCAGCTTTGCGTATCACGCCTATCCGCGCCCCAATCGGATCGGCCAGGCGATCCGCACCGAGCGCTACCGCCTCGTCCGCTGGACGCAGGAACAGACCGGCGCGCGCGATTACGAGCTGTACGATCTCGTCGGCGACCCGCTCGAGACACGCAACGTCGCCGCGACGCAGCCTGGGATCCGCAGCCAACTCGAAGTACTTCTAGACGCCCAGCCCAAACCCAAATCGGTCAATTTGCGCCGGATGCAGGCAGGTGCAGCGAAACCGGGAGCCAAATAACAGTCAGGACGCGGGTACCGGAATTACGGCCGCCGCGGCTTGTTTCCAGGCCCCGGTCCACGCTTGGGCCCCTGGCCGTCGCGCGGTGGCCTGCGATCACCCGATCCCCCGCGCGGGCGATCCCCCGGCCCGCCCCTCGGGCGATGCGTCGGTGCGGAAGCCGCCGGCGGTGCGCGGCGCTGCTCGACGCCCTGCGCAACCGAATAGCCCTCCTTGAGCAGCCGGGTGAACGCCGAACGGACATTGGTCACGATCGCCGCCTGCACTTCCTTGGGCAGATCGGCATAGGTCGTGTTCGGGTGGATGCTGTTGAGCTCGCGCAGCAACGGGTTGGGAAGCCCGTTGGCGGCATCCTTCAGCGCCACGATCGAATCGAGGACGGTGGAGAACAGGATCTCCTGCATCAGGTCGGTTGCCGATTTTGCCATAGCCGCGCCTCAACGCCCGTCCGCGCGCCCGGTGTCAAGCGATGAGTGCGCCGCATGCGGCTAAACGGTCTCCAGCTCGGTGAATTGCACTGCCATCACTTCGCGGATCGTCAACTCGTTTCCGTCGCGCGTCACCTGCACCAGCCGCTGCGCGCCGGACTCGCCCAGCGGCATGACCAGCCGCCCGCCTTCGGGCTTGAGCTGACCCACCAATGCCTCCGGCAATTCCTTCGCCGCCGCGCTGACCAGGATCGCGTCGAACGGCGCCGCTTCCGCCCAGCCGCGCGACCCATCGCCGATGCGGATGGCGACGTTTTGGTATCCCAGCTCGAGCAGCCGCGCATCGGCGATGCCGGCGAATTCCTCGACGATCTCGACACTCCACACTCGCGCCGCCAGCCCGGCGAGGATCGCGGTCTGGTAGCCGAGCCCGGTCCCCACCTCGAGCACCGAATCCCCTTCCTGCGGATCGAGCAGCTCGGTCATCAGCGCCACCATGAAGGGTTGCGAGATCGTCTTGTCGAAGCCGATCGGCAGCGGACTGTCCTGATAGGCGAGCGCTGCAAACTGCGCGGGCACGAACAGATGCCGCGGCACCGCCAGCAACGCCTCGCGCACGCGCGGGCTCGGTGCCGTCCGCTCGATCTCCTCGCTCAGCAAGTCGAACTCGATGTCGATCACTTCGACCATGTGGCGCCGGAGGATCGCGAGATGCGCTTCGGTGAGCGGTTTCATGAGGGTCTGCCTCGAGGGAGTTCGACCAGATGAACGCACGAACCGCCCGCTGGCAACATTCCCCTCAGCCGTGGAGGTTGAGCAGCGAATCCATCAGCCCGTCCTCGGCGCTGGAGCATACGCCCAGCACCACCGCCTCGTCGCAACCCTCGTCCGCGACGTACGCATGGCCCATGTTCGAATCGATGTAGATCGATTCGCCGGTATCGAGCGTCACGGGATCGTAGAATTCGGTGTGCACCACGATCCGCCCGCTGACGATGTAGATGAACTCCTCGCCCGAATGGTGGACGAGATCACCGAACTCCTCGACCGATTTGGCGCGCACGCGCGTGATCACCGGGATCATCCGCTTCCGCCGCAGTTCGGTGCAGAGGTAGTAATAATCGTAGTTCGGCGTGTTCACGCGCACCGCATGATCGAGATCGCCGATGCTGCGCCGCGCGGTGACCGGGGCCTCGGCCGCCGAATCATTCTCCGCGAACAGCTCGGACATGCGGATGTTGAGCCGCTGGCTCAGCTGGAGAAGCTTGTCATAGGTCAGCGTCAGCCGGTCATGCTCGACCTTGGACAGAGTCGACACGGGAATGCCGCTGCGGACACTCATCTCCTTGAGCGTCCAGCCGTTGCGGCTGCGCAGCGCACGCACCAGCGTACCGAGCGTTGGTTGTTCCGGCTTCAGGCGCGTGGCCATCCGATTCCCCAGTTTGACATTTTTCCGAACAGGATCATTATGTCTCAATCAGGCGTAACTAGTTCACTTGGGATATAGCCTAACCGCAGACGCAAACCGGCGCAATCACATGCCGGAGTCGCGGGGAAACATAAGGGGAAGCGCGATGTGGAAACGTTCGCTGGCGGTGCTCGCGGCAGGATTGCTCGGCATCGCAATCGGGGTACCGGCCTTCACGCAGGCGCCCGCCCCGCTGACCCCGGTCGCGCAGACGCCGCCGCCAGCCGCCGCGCCAGCGACTCCCGCAGGTCCTGCCACGCTGACCAAGGCCGATGCCGACGCCTGGCTCGACGGCTTCATGCCCTACGCGCTCGCGCGCGGTGACGTCGCCGGCGCGGTGGTCGTCGTCGTCAAGGACGGACAAGTCGTTACGCAGCGTGGCTTCGGCTATTCCGACGTCGCGAAGCGAAAGCCGGTCGACCCGGCAACCACGCTGTTCCGCCCCGGCTCGACTTCGAAGCTCTACACCTGGACCGCAGTGATGCAGCAGGTCGAGGCGGGCAAGCTCGACCTCGATGCGGACGTGAACCGCTATCTCGATTTCAAGATCCCGCCTTACCAGGGCAAGCCGATCACGCTGCGCAACATCATGACGCACACCGCCGGCTTCGAAGAGATCATCAAGGGCCTGCTCACCTTCGACAAGCCCGTCCCCAGCCTCGGCGACGTGCTCAAGCACCGCATACCCGAGCGGATCTACGCCCCCGGCACCACCCCGGCCTATTCCAACTACGCCACCGCGCTGGCCGGCTATATCGTCGAGCGCGTCTCGGGAATGTCTTTCGACGATTATGTCGAGCGCAACATCTTCGGCCGGCTCGGCATGCAGTACGCCAGCTTCCGCCAGCCCCTGCCCGCCCGCCTCAAGCCGTACATGTCACAGGGCTATGAGCTCGGCTCGGGCCCGGCCAAGGGCTATGAGCTGATCGGCATGGCCCCCGCTGGCGCATCGGCGATCAGCGGCGGCGACATGGCCAAGTTCATGATCGCGCACCTCGCCAATGGCGGCCCGCTGCTCAAGCCGGAAACCGCGAAGCTGATGCACGCGCCCCAGGCCAGCGCGATCCCCGCGATCAACCAGATGGCGCTCGGCTTCTACGAACAGCGCATCAACGGCCACCGCGCGATCGCGCACGGCGGCGACACGGTCTATTTCCACAGCGATCTGTGGATCTTCCCCGAAGACAATGTCGGGCTCTACATCTCGATGAACAGCAGCGGGAAGGACGGCGTCACGCGCGTGCTGCGCGGCTCGCTGTTCGACGAATTCGCCGATCGCTACCTTCCCGATTCCAAAAAGGCCGCCCCGGTCGAGCTTCCGACTGCGAAGGAGCATGCAAAGCTGCTCGTCGGTAGCTGGACCAACAGCCGCCGCATCGATTCGAGCTTCGCCAAGATCATCGGCCTGCTCGGCGATACCAAGGTCAGCCTCGACGCCGATGGTCGTCCGGTCATCCCCGCGCTGACCAGCCCCGGCGGCGCGCCGCGCAAGCTGATCGAAGTCGAGCCGTTCGTCTGGCAGGACGCCTATGGCCATGAGCGGCTCGCCGCGCAGGTCGTCGACGGCAAGGTCGTGCGCTGGAGCTTCGGCGAAGTCTCGCCTTTCATGATCTGGTATCGTACGCCGGCTTCGCTCGACAGCGCCTGGGTGATGCCCGCGCTCCTGTTCGGCATCGGCGTGGTCTTCCTCACCGCGCTGTCCTGGCCCGTCGGCTGGTTCGCCCGCCGCCGCTACGGCGCCCCACTCGCGCTCGAAGGCGAGGCACGCCGCACCTATCGCGCGGTCCGCGGTTTCACCTGGCTGGTGCTGCTCGTGCTGGTCGGCTGGGCAATCGCTATCTCGGGTCTCGAGGATTTCGAGAGCCACGGCTCGACCGACTGGCTGATCCTGCTGCTCCAGATCGTCGGCACGCTCGTCTTTTTCGGGATATTCGGCCTGTCGATCTGGAACGCCTGGTTGACCTGGAAGGCCAGGCGCGGCTGGTTCGCCCGGATCTGGAGCGTGCTGCTCGTGCTCGACGCCTTCTTCATCCTGTACACGGCGCTGGCCTTCAAGCTGATCAGCTTCGGCACCGAGTTCTAGGGCAATGGTGCAGCGTCTCTCGTGCGACGTGGCGGTGGAACGGCTTCCCTTCGCGAAGCCGTTCCGGATCTCGGGCCATGTCTTCACCGAGTCTCCGGTGGTGGTCGTCACGCTGAGTGACGGCCTCCACACCGGGCGCGGCGAAGCGAGCGGCGTCTATTATCTCGGCGACGACGAAACAGCGATGACCGCCGCGCTGGAGACGGTGCGCGAGGGCCTGACCAAAGGCATGACACGCGCCGATCTCCAGCAGGCGCTCCCTCCCGGCGGAGCCCGCAACGCCGCGGATTGCGCCCTCTGGGAACTCGACGCGAAGCGCGCCGGCGTGCCCGTATGGAAACTCGCCGACCTGCCGGAGCCACGCCCGCTTCTCACCACCTTCACGCTCGGCGCGGAAGACCCGGCAGTGATGGCCGAGGGCGCGCTGGCTTATGCCGATGCCCGCGCGCTCAAGCTCAAGCTCACCGGCGATCTCGACCTCGACGTCGCCCGGGTCCGCGCGGTGCGCGCAGCGCGAAAGGATTGCTGGGTCGGCGTCGATGCCAATCAAGGGTTCAAGGTCGACGAGCTCGACGCGTTGATCGCCGTGCTGGTCGAATGCGGCATCGCCTTGCTCGAACAGCCGCTCGCGCGCGGCCGCGAAGCCGATCTCGACGGGTTCGACTCGCCCATTCCCATCGCCGCCGACGAGAGCGGGCTCACGCTTGCCGATCTCGATGCGCTGGTCGGCCGCTTCGACACGGTCAATATCAAGCTCGACAAATGCGGCGGCCTCACCGAGGCAATCGCGATCGCCCGGCGCGCGCGGATGCTCGGCCTCGACGTGATGGTCGGCAACATGGTCGGGTCGAGCCTCGCAATGGCGCCCGCCTTCCTGCTCGGCCAGCTCTGCGACGTCGTCGACCTCGACGGACCCACTTTCCTCGCCGCCGATCGCGAGCCCGGCATCCGCTACGAGGACGGCTATATCCGCTGCCCCGAAGCGGTCTGGGGTCACCGCGCGCTGCCGCAGCAATCTAATTGCAATATCGGTTGACTATTCTCCAATCCGGATCATACAATCCTGATTAGAGAATTAGCCATCGAACTCCTGGGGGAGGACCGACGATGACGCGCACGACCAATCGGACCAAATTGCTGATCACCGTGGCGGCAGGCGCGCTGCTCCTGCCTATTGCAGCGCTGGCGCAGGACGCACCACCGTCGGCACCCGAGGCCGCCGTGGCCGGCGACGACGAGATCGTCGTCACTGCGCAGAAGCGCGAGGAGCGGCTCCAGGACGTGCCGATCTCGATCAGCGTCGTCGGCGGCGCGCAGATGCAGCAGGCCGGCGGATCGCAGCTCACCGATTATGCCGCCTATGTCCCCGGCTTCCAGGTGGACAATGCCGGCTCGCCCGGCCGATCGACCCTGTCGCTGCGCGGCGTCGCGCCGATCGGCCCCAGCGCCACGGTCGGCATGTATCTCGACGACGCGCCGATCGGATCGAGCGGCATCTACAATCGCGCGCAGACCTTTTCGCTCGATCTGATGCCCTATGACATCGCCCAGCTCGAAGTGCTGCGCGGGCCCCAGGGCACGCTCTATGGCGCCAGCTCGATCGGTGGCCTGCTGAAATACGTCACCGTGCAGCCCGATCTCAACAGCCTGTCGGTCCGCGCCGGCGGCGAGATCTTCACCATCGCGCATGGGGGCGACATGGGCTGGGCGGCGAACGCCATGGTCAACGTGCCGCTGGTCAGCGACAAGCTCGCCGTCAGCGCCAGCTATTCGCGCCGCGAAACGCCGGGCTATATCGACAACATCTTCACCGGCGAGAAGGACGTGAACGATGCCGTCCAGCAGGGCGGCCGCGTCGCCTTGCTGTGGAAGCCCGACAGCAACCTCACCATCAAGCTCAGCGGCCTGTGGCAGTCGGTCGACTCGGACAATTTCAGCATCCTCTACGAGACGCCGACCTACGGTCCGCTGGAGCCCGGCGCCGACTGGCTCAGCACCAATTCGCAGCTGCCCGAACCCTTCACCAGCGACTTCCAGTTCTATGCGGGCACGCTCGCCTACGATTTCGGTTTCGCCGAGCTGAGCTCGACCACCTCGTACAGCAAGCTCGACATCCTCGAGACCAGCGATGCCTCGCGCGTCTATGGCGTCATCTGGGGCGGGCTCGCCAATTATCCGGCGACGCTCCACCAGAAGAAATGGACCGAGGAACTCCGCCTCACTTCGGCTTCGAGCGACAGGTTCGAATGGCAGCTCGGCTTCTTCTACACCGACGAGGACAATAGCCACGACCAGATCGTCCGCGCGCTCGACGCCTCGGGCGCGGTGCTCCCGGCGTTCGATCCCTTCGCGGTCGTCGCGCTGCCGAACACCTACAAGGAATATGCCGTCTTCGGGAACGCGACGTACAAGTTCGGCGACGTCTTCCACTTGACCGGTGGCCTGCGCTGGGCGCGCAACGATCAGACCTTCACGCAGGTGACCCAGATCCCGCTGATCGGCCTCGACACCAGCGGCGACGGCAGCTCTTCCGAGGAAATCGTCACCTGGAGCGTCAGCCCCCAGATCAACATCAACTCGGACACGATGGTCTATGCCCGCGCCGCCACCGGCTATCGCCCGGGCGGCCCGAACATCGCCCTGCCCGGCTTCCCGACGACCGTGGATTCGGAGAGAGTCACCAGCTACGAAGCCGGCATCAAGGCCCGCTTCCTCAATCGGGCAGTGACCTTCAACGCCGCGGCCTTCCTGCTCGACTGGAAGGACCTCCAGACCAGCGCGGCCTTCTCCAACGGCATCAACGGCCTGGTCAATGCCGGTACCGCGCGCAGCAAGGGCTTCGAAGCCTCGCTGCTGCTCCAGCCGATCGCCGGGTTCAGCGTCGGTGGCAACATCGCCTATACCGACGCTCGCTGCACCGAGACGACTGACAACTGCACCGATGGCGATCAATTGCCCAACGTGCCCAAGCTCGCCGCGGCGATGACCGCGGATTACAGCTTCCCGGTCGGCGGCTCGGCGCAGGCGCATGTCGGCGGCGCGGTCCGCATCGTCGGCGATCGCATCTCGGCGGTCGAGAGCTCGCCGCTCGCGGTACCGGTCGACGGCTATGCCACGCTCGACCTCAACGCCTCGGTCACCTTCGGCGGCAAATGGACGCTGCGCGCTTATGCCCGCAACCTCACCGACGAGGCGGGCCGCATCACCACCAATGTCGCCACCGTCAATCCCGGCTTTCTCTCGACCGTCCCCCTCCAGCCGCGCACGCTGGGCCTCGCGGCCGAGCTGGCATTCTGATCGGAGCGTGCGCGTGCTGCCCCAGCCCTATCTCCTCTTCCTCGGCGACACGACCGAACCGGGGTTCGCCAAGACCGCGTTCGGGCTTCGCGACTGGGCCGGGGACAAATGCGTGGGCGAGTTCGCGTGCGGCGCCACCGTCACCACCGATCTCCCGCACATGACGCCCGCCCAGGCAGTGGTGGAAGGCGCGAAAGGCCTCGTGATCGGCGTCGCCAATCCCGGCGGGGTGATCCCGCAATCGTGGCGCAAATCGCTGGTCGAGGCGCTGGAGGCGGGGCTCGACATCGTCTCGGGGATGCATGTCCGGCTGACCGACATCCCCGAGCTTGCCGAGGCAGCGGCCCTGCTCGGGCGGCGGCTGATCGACATCCGCGTGCCTCCGGCCGACATCCCCGTCGCCACCGGGCGCAAGCGCAGCGGCAAGAGGCTGCTCACCGTCGGCACCGATTGCGCGCTCGGCAAGAAATACACGGCGCTGGCGCTTGCCCGCGCCTTCCGGGAGCGCGGCGTGGACAGCGATTTCCGCGCCACCGGCCAGACCGGGATCATGATCGCCGGCGGCGGCATGCCGATGGACGCCGTGGTCTCCGATTTCGAGGCGGGCGCGGCGGAGATGCTCTCCCCCGACGCGGCGCCCGATCATTGGGACCTGATCGAAGGCCAGGGCTCGCTCGCGCATCCGGCTTACGCCGCGGTCTCGCTCGGCCTGCTCCATGGCAGCCAGCCCGACGTCTTCGTCGTCTGCCACGAGCCCGGCCGCTCCGACATGCTCGGCACCGCGGGCTACAAGGTCGCGACGATCGAGGAAATCATCGATCTCACCCTCGCGCTCGGCCGGCGAACCAATCCCGCCATCCGCTGCGGCGGCGTGAGCTTCAACACGTCGGCGCTCGACGAAGCCGAGGCTAGTGCGCTGATGGAGCGCGAGAGCGAGCGGCTCGGGCTCCCCGTGGCCGATCCGATCCGCGGCGGCCCCGCCTTGGAAGCCCTCGTCTCCAGCTGCCTGGCATGAGCATCCCGGCGGCAGGATCGAGCTGGTTCCAGCGCTTCCTGCTGCCGGGCTTCGCGATGAAGGCCGTCATCATCGGCGGCGGCTATGCCACCGGACGCGAGCTGGCCGAGTATTTCCTGCCCTCGGGCCCCTGGGGCGGCCTCGCCGGCATGGTGCTGGCGATGCTCCTGTGGAGCGTCATCGCCGCCACCACCTTCGCTTATGCTCGGCTGGCGGGCGCCCTCGACTATCGCGCGTTCTTTGCCGACCTGCTCGGCCCGGCCTGGATCGCGTTCGAGATCGCCTATATCCTCTTCGTCGTGCTGATCCTCGCCGTGTTCGGGGCGAGCGCGGGGGCGATCGGCGCGGCGATGTTCGGCTGGCCCAGTTTCGTCGGCGCGGTGCTGCTCGCGGTCGCGATCCTCGCCACCGTGTCGCTCGGCAATTCGGCGGTCGAAGGCGTGTTCAAATACGTCTCCTTCCTGCTCTACGGCGTCTATGCGCTGTTCCTGATCCTCAGCATGTTCAACTTCGGCGACCGGATCGCCGCCGGTTTCGCGACGCCCGCGCCCTGGACCGGCTGGGCCTCGGGCGGGCTGACCTACGCCAGCTACAACATCATCGGCGCGGTCGTGATCCTGCCCGTCCTGCGCCACCTCACCAGCACGCGCGACGCCATCACCGCCGGGCTGATCGCAGGGCCGCTGGCGATGGCGCCGGCGATCCTGTTCTTCGTCTGCATGGTCGCCTTCTATCCCGGCATCGGCGCCGAGACGCTGCCTTCCGACTTCCTGCTCCGCCAGTTGAACGCCCCGGTCTTCCACTGGCTGTTCCAGCTGATGATCTTCGCCGCGTTGCTGGAAAGCGGTGCCGGCGCAGTCCACGCGATCAACGAGCGCGTCGCCGGCGTGCTGCGCCGCCGTCGCGGGATCGAGCTCAGCCCACGCGCGCGGGCCGCGATCGCCGGCGGGCTGCTGTTGGTCTGCATGTTCGTCGCCGAGCGCGTCGGGCTGATCGCCTTGATCGCCAGCGGTTACCGCCTGCTCGCCTACATGTTCCTCGCCGTTTTCGTGCTGCCGCTGATGACGATCGGGCTGGCGCGGCTGATCCGGCGCCGTTCCGCCACTCCCAGGGAGGTCGCCGCATGATCCTGCGCCATCTGCTCGCCTTGCCGCTGCTCGCGCTCGCAATGCCTGCACTCGCCGATCCGCCCGCGGGCCTCGAGGCCAAGGTCGAAGCGCTCCGCAAGCAGACCGGTGCACCCGGCATCGCAGTCGCGATCGTCGAGCGTGGCAAGACCACGCTCGCTAAGGGCTGGGGCGTCCGGAAGCTCGGCGATCCCGCGCCGGTGGACGCCGACACGATCTTCCAGACCGGATCGACCGGAAAGGCGTTCACCGCGGCCGCGCTCGCGATCCTGGTCGATCAGGGCAAGATCGGCTGGGACGACAAGGTGATCGATCACATGCCGTGGTTCCGCATGTACGATCCCTGGGTCACGCGCGAGATCACCATCCGCGACCTGCTCGTCCACCGCAGCGGCCTAGGTCTCGGCGCGGGCGACCTGCTCTTCGTCCCCCGCGGCAGCCTGTCGCGCAAGGAGAGCGTCAAGCGGCTGGCGTATATCAAGCCGGCGACGAGCTTCCGCTCGAACTACGCCTACGACAACATCCTCTACATGGTCGCCGGCCAATTGATCGAAGAGGTTACCGGAAAAACCTGGGAGGACTTCGTAACTGCCGAAGTCCTCAAGCGCGGCGGCATGAACAGCGCCACCGCCACCTATGAGGCGCGTTGGGCCACGCTCGACCGCGCCTTCCCCCACGCCCGGATCGGCGGCGCGGTCCGCGGCGACGGCGCGAACCAGCAACTCAACGAGCGCGACGAACTCGGCCGCGCCGCGGCGCCCGCGGGCAACCTCGCGCTCAGCGCGAACGATCTCGCGCAATGGCTCAAGATCCAGCTCGGCCATGGCGCACTGCCCGGCGGCGGGCGGCTGTTCAGCGAGGCGCAGGCCGCCGAGATGTGGAAGGGCGTCACCGTCCAGCCGATCACCTCCTATCCGGGCAGCCTCGCGCCGCTCACCCCCAAGTTCAGCACCTACGGCCTTGGCTGGGAGGTGGAGGACTATCGCGGCGCCCGGATCATCTCGCATGGCGGCGGCGTGTTCGGTTCGATCACCCACATCATCCTGCTCCCCGATCAGGACGTCGGCATCGCCGTGGTGGTCAATTCCGAGGACATAGCACTGCTCCGCGGGATCGCGCACATGCTGGCCGATCACTATCTCGGCGTCCCCGACCAGGATTGGCCGGCGCGCTTCGGCGAGTTCATGGAGCAGCGTCTCGCCGGCGGAAAGGCGGCGCTCTCCGCCGCCAAGGCCGCACCTGCCAAGGTCGGGCCCTCACTGTCGCTGGAGCGCTATGCCGGCACCTATCGCGATCCCTGGTATGGCGACGTCGCGGTCACCGGCGGCCCCGACGGCCTGCGCATCGACTTCAAGACCACGCCGCGCATGGCCGGCAAGCTGGTCCATTGGCAGTACGACACCTTCGTCACGCGCTTCGACGACAAGGCGATCGAACCCGCTTACGTTACCTTCGCGCTCGATGCCGACGGCAAGGTGTCGCGCGTCTCGATGAAGGCGGAGAGCCCGATCGCCGATTTCAGCTACGACTATCACGACCTCGACCTGCGCCCGGTGGCGGAGGTGAAGAAGTGAGGGGCATTTTTCCCCCCTCCCTGCAAGGGAGGGGCCGGGGGTGGGTGCGACCCCGGCGAAGGCCGGGGGAGCCCATCGAGCTGCGTGGAATGAAGAAAAGGCCGGGCATCGAGCCCAACCTTTTCTTACCCACCCCTAACCCCTCCCTAAAAGGGAGGGGGAAGTTTGGGCTCGTCCTTCTCCTCCTCGCCGGCTGTGCGACCACACAGGCAGGTCCATCGCACAAGTCGCACCGCGATTTCCTCGTGCTCGACACGCACCTCGATACGCCGCTCCACTTCGCCCGGCCCGGCTGGAGCTTTGCGGGACATCACGATCCGGCGACCGACCTCGTCCAGGTCGATCTCGAACGGATGGAAGCCGGCGCGCTCGATGGCGGCTTCTTCGCGATCTATACCGAGCAGGGGCCGCTGACGGCCAAGGGCTATGCCGACGCGCTCGCTTATGCGCGCGGTCGTTCGGATCTGATCGACGCCACCCTCGCCAAGTTCCCCGATCGGATCGGGCGTGCGCTAACTTCCGCGGATGCCCGGCGGCTGAATGCCGAAGGCAAATTGGTTGCTTTCAAGAGCATGGAGAACAGCTATCCGCTTGGCGAGGACCTCTCGCTGCTCGAGGAGTTCCACGATCGCGGCGTGCGGCTGGCAGGGCCGGTGCACGGCGCCAACAACCAGTTCGCCGATTCCTCTGGGGACAAGCCCAAATGGAATGGCCTCTCACCCCTCGGGCGCCGATGGGTGAAGGAGATGAATCGGCTGGGCATGGTGATCGACGCCAGCCATTCGTCGGACGCCACGTTCGACCAGATGCTCGAACTGTCGAAAACGCCGTTGCTCCTCTCGCATTCGAGCGGGCGCTGGGCGTTCGACCATCCTCGCAACCTCGACGATGGCCGCATTCGCAAGCTGGCGGCCAAGGGCGGCGCGATCTGCGCGAGCACGATCTTCCTGTCAAACATGAACATGACGCCCGAGCGCGCTGCATTATTTGGCAAATACGAGCATATCGCCGATCTCTCGCCGGAAGAGCAGGCCGATCTCACGCGCCGCTGGCGCGCGCTCGACGCGACCCAGCCGATCTGGGCCGCCGATTTCGAGCGCTACATGGCGATGGTGCTGCACGTGATCGAAGTGGCGGGCGTCGACCATGTCTGCTTCGGCGCGGACTGGGACGGCGGCGGCGGGCTGCCGGGGATCGAGGACATCTCGGCGCTGCCCAAGGTCACCGAGCGGCTGCGCGCCGCAGGCTATTCCGATACCGATCTCGCCAAGATGTGGAGCGGCAACATCCTGCGCATCGTCGAGGCGGCCGAGCGCGGGCGCGGGAACTAGGGCCAGGAGCTATTCAAGTCATTGAATTAGCTTAAGACTACCCCCTTTCGTCATCCCCGCGAAAGCGGGGACCCATCTCCAACAGTTTCCACATGCGCACCGGCGCATTTTGCCGCTCGCTCAGGAGATGGATCCCCGCTTTCGCGGGGATGACGCGTTTTGGATATGAGTCCCCGACCTGACCACGAGGCGCCGGAGCCGCATCGGCTCCGGCGCCCACCCCCTCACTTCAGGTTGAAGCGGATGCCGACCCGGAACTGCCGGCCGAGCAGGTCCGAATAGGTGCTGTTCGCGGCCAGGCCGGTCTCCGGCAGCAGCAGCGGCCAGCGGTTGAACAGGTTGGTCACGTTGAAGAAGAACTGCGCTTCGGAACCGCTCATGACGATCTTCTGCGAGAGGTTCAGGTCGACGTAGAACAGCCCCGAGACATTGTTGTCGTCATAGGTCTGGGTCTGCGAGCTCGTGGTGGTGATCGGGCATCCGGTCTGGCACTCGACGCCGTTGGCATCATATCGGCCTGCGCTCACACCGCGGCCGGTGACCGTGGCCGAGAAGCTCGGGGTGGCATAGGTCGCGCTGCCGCGGAAGATCCAGGTCGGCGTGCTTGCCTGGCCGCCGTTCACGCCGACGGTGTTGACCGGCGTGGTTCCCGGGATGCCGGTGTTGACGATGTTCTCGATATAGCGCGTTGCGGTGCCCTTGATCGTGAAGCTGTCCGCGCTGCCGAGTTTGAAGCGGTACGCAGCATCGAAGTCGATACCGCGCACCAGCCTGCTCACGAAGTTGAACGGCTGGCTGCGGATCAGCAGATAGGGCGAATTCGGCGTCGAGCGGCTCGTATCCTCCGTGATCGCGTCGCAGAAACTCTGGTTACCCTCGGCACAGCGATTGACGATCTCCTGCGCGCTGATCGAGTCGATCGCGCCCGACAAGTCGATACGGAAATAATCGGCCGAGGCAGTGAAGCCCGGCAGGAAACGCGGCGAGAGCACGGCGCCGATGTTCCACGAATTGGCAACCTCGGGCTTCAGGTCCGGATTGCCGGTGACGAGGCCCGAATAGCCGAACCTCTGGGTCCCGCTCGTCCCGGTGCCACCAGGGACGAAATTGGGATTTCCCACCGTGTCGCTGTTCGCCGTACCCGCCTGGTAGAGCTCGTTGAGGTTGGGTGCGCGGATGTCGCGCGAGCGCGTCACGCGGAAGCGGATGTCCTCGATCGGCTGCCAGGTCGCACCCAGCTTCCAGGTAGTGACATAGCCCGCGTTCGAATAATCGGTGGCGCGCACCGCGCCGTTGAACTCGAGCCCCAGGCCCAGCGGAACCACGGTCTCGAGATAGGCTTCCTTCACATTATACTTGCCGGTGAAGGGCAGATAGTTGCCGACCGACCATTGGTTGGTCGTGCCGGTGGTGGTGACGATCGGCTGGAACTCGGTGGGCACCGAGCCGCGGATCTTCTCCTCGCGATATTCGCCGCCCACCGCGACGCTGACATCGCCCGCCCAGGTGGCGAACGGCGTCAACGACAGATTGGCGCCGGTGACGAACTGCTCCATCACCTGATCGCGATACGGGTCGCCCAGCGCATAATCGATCGCCGCGGGGTTGGCGACGCCGACGCCCAGGCGATTGAGCGGCACGCAGTTCGGATCGTTGTTGGTCGTGCTGGCATCGACGTTGATCAGGCACTGGATCGAACCGGCCGCATAGCCGCCGGCATTTCCGGCCGGAGCGAAGGCCGAGGCGGTCGCATTGGCCAGACGGGTGACGTTCATGATGTTGCGAAGCTGCTCGTGCAGGTCGGAGCGGCTGTACTGCGCGAAAACGTCCCAGTGCGCACCCCGGCCGAAGGCGTCGAAACTGCCCTCCGCGCCGATCACATAGCGCTGCACCTTGCGCTCGTTGTTGATGCCGCGGAACGGCAGGTCGGCCGCCGTCGTGCTGACGCTGACGCTGGTGATGCCGGCGAGCTGCGCGGCACCCAGGGTCTGGAGCGCATAGGCGTTGCAGGTGATCGGAACCGGGACGGTCGTGCAGCCAGTGGTGTTCATCGTGAACGACGACAAATTGGGCCCGGCGTTGAAGAACACTTCCTGCCGATTGTACGATCCCTCCGCGAAGAGCTCGACGCCGTCCGCGACCTCGAAGCTCAGGCGGCCGAACACGCCCCAGCGATCGTCCTCGGGGTTGAGCCCGATCCGGCGGCCCGAATCATTGAGCTGCCAGTCTCCGCCCACCGTCCGGGTGGGAGCGCTGCCGCTGCCCAATGCCGGAGAGGTAATGGCGCCGTACTGAAACGGAATCACCTGGCCGTTCTGGCCGAAATAGAGTCCCCGCAGCCGATTCGCGACACCGCCGGCCGAGCCGGTGATGAAGCCGCCCGGCGCCTGGTTCGTCTGGCCGACCGGACGCCTGGTCGTGATCCATCGCGGCGTGGTGCTGACCCCGCTGACCCAGGCAGGATCCGAATATTGCACATAGCCGGTGTGGTTCCACGGGCGATCGCCCGGGTCGACCGAGAAGATGCCGTCCTGGTGCGCGATCTCGGCGTTGAAGATGGCGTGGCCGCGGCCGTCGGCGAACGAAGTGCCGCCCGAGATGCTGCCCGAATAGTTGAAGCCGTCGCCCACGGTGGTGACGCCGACGTCGCCCTCGACCCGCAGGCCCTCCAGCTTCTTGTTGAGCACGAAATTGACCACGCCGGAAACCGCGTCCGAACCATAAGCGGACGATGCGCCGCCGGTCACCACCTCGACGCGGTCGACCAGCGCCTGCGGAATGGTGTTGATATCGACCCACCCATAGATGGTCGAACCGACCGAGCGGCGGCCATCGACCAGGACCAGCACGCGGCCCTCGCCCAGGTTGCGCATGTTGAGCGCGTTGATGCCTGCCGAGCCGTTCGAGATGTTGAGGCGCGAATTGGCCGGCTTGGTCGAACCGGCGAGCTGCGGCAGCTGATTGACGAAATCGGCGATATTGTTGGTCGGCGAGGTGTTGTCGATATCCTCCTTGGTCAGCACCGTGAGCGGCGTCGGCGCCTGGAAGCCATCGCGAACGACGCGCGTGCCGGTGACGACCAGTTCGTCCTCGTCCGTCGCTTCGCTCTGGGCCGGAGCCTCCTGCACCGTCGCGGTGCCGGACCCCGCCGTCTGCGCCGCCGCGGGCAATGCCATCAGAGAGGCCAGCGCCAGCGCGGCCATGCTCGAGAAACTTGCAAGATCCGCTTGCCGGCGTGGATTCGTCATTATCGACCCCCCTTGGGATGAATTATCGGGACCGGCGAACCGGCCCGTGCGCACGCCCTCCGCGGCAATGCATCGCACATCGCTGCAATCTCTCTTGGATTGCATGGGATATGCCGAAAGCGAAGGTGCGCCGTGGTCGCGCGAAGCGTCAACCGGCCACGGGGTTCTATGGCTTTATCGGGCCATAGCCGCCGACTATGGGTCGCGGCCATAACCTGACCTTATGGGTAGGGTAGCCCTCGCCATGAGACGGGGTCGCGCGCGCGGCGCTAGCTTCGCGCCCGAAATGCCATAGCGGGAAGATTGCCGTGTTCGATCGTCGTTCCTTCTTGCTGGGCTCCTCTGCTGCGCTCGCACTGGCGCCCGTGGCGGCGCTCGGGCGCATACGGCTAGCACAGGCGCGCGAGACCGTCGTGCGCGGAGCTGGCGCGCAGATCGAGATCGTCGACGACGTCTATGGCGTGCCGCACATCCGCGCGGCATCGATCCCCGACGCCTTTTTCGGTCAGGGCTATGTCGTCGCGCGCGACCGGCTGTTCCAGCTCGATCTCTCGCACCGTCGCGAGCTCGGCCGCCTCGCCGAAGCGTTCGGGCCGGGCTTCGCGAAGCACGACGCGACCGCCCGCCTCTTCCATTATCGCGGCGATCTCGGTGCCGAGCTGCGCGACGTGCCCGACGACGTGCTCGCCTGCGCCCGCGCCTATGTCGCGGGGATCAACGCGCGCATCGACGAAGTGGCCGCCGATCGTTCGCTGCTGCCGCTCGAATACAAGATCCTCGACGTCACGCCGCTTCGCTGGGACCTGCAGGATCTCGTGATCCCGCGCGGCGCCTCGATCGACAATGCCGATGACGAAGTCCGCCGCGCTCAACTCGCGGCGCTGGGTCTGCTCGATCTCGACGCGATCATCGCGCCGCTCCGTCCCGCCTGGGAGATGAAGGTCCCCGAGGGGCTGGACGTGGCGGCGGTGTCGGTGGCCGATCTGGGGATGCTGCAGCTCGGCAGCCTGCCGTTCAGTGCGGAGACGCCGGTCGCCGATCCCGCCGCGGGCCCGGCCGAACGCGCCAATGCCGGTAGCAACGCCTGGACCGTCGCGCCCTCGCGCACTGCCACCGGGCGCCCGATCCTCGCCAACGATCCGCATCTCGGCATCGGCGGCTTCGGCCCGCGCCATGTCGCGCATCTGAGCGCGCCGGGGCTCGACGTGATCGGCGGCGGCTCGCCCGGACTGCCCGGGATCATGCAGGGCCACACCGATCGCTTCGCGTTCGGCCGCACCAACTTCCATATCGACCAGCTCGATCTGTTCGTGCTCGAGCTCGATCCCGAAGATCCCGAGCGCTATCGCCATGACGGCGGCTGGAAACGGTTCCGCCGGGTGGAAGTAGCGATTCCGGTGCGTGGTGGATCGCTGCAGAGCGTGACGCTGCGTTACTCCGAACAGGGGCCGGTGGTGTCGTACAATCCGGCCCGGCGGCGCGCGACTGCAATCGCCTCGATCGCGATGCAGCCGGGCGCCTGTGGTTCGTTCGCAATGATTGCGATCAACCTTGCCAAGGACTGGAAGAGCCTGCGCAAATCGGCGTTCCGCCTGCACCCCTCGCCGACCAACTTCCATTACGCCGATATGGACGGAAACACCGGCTGGCAGGTGATCGGCTATGCGCCGGTGCGCAAGAAGGGCGACGGGCTGCTTCCGGTGCCCGGCGACGGCCGCTACGACTGGACGGGCATGCGCGATTTCGAAGCGCTGCCCAACGAGTACAACCCGTCGAAAGGCTGGTTCGCCTCGGCCAACCAGAACAATCTGCCCGCGGATTGGCCGCGTAATCGCATCCCCGCATTCTCGTTCCGCGATCCCTATCGCTACGAACGGATCGTCGATGTCCTCTCGCATCAGGAGCGGCACAGCCTCGCCGACAGCGTCGCGCTCCACCATGATACGCTGTCGACGCCCGCCCGGCAGTTGCTCGCGCTTCTGCCCGAACGCCCTTCGCTCGCCGCGCAGCCGGCAGTCGCGATGCTGCGCCAATGGGATGCGCGGCTCGACGCGAACAGCGGAGCGGCGGTGCTCTTCGAGATATTGTGGCGCGATCTCGGCAGGCGCATGCTCGCCGCGATCGTCCCCGCCCGGGCGAAGCACCTCGTCACGGAGATCGCCCCCTCGGTGCTGCTCGGCCTGTTCGCCAAGCCCGACGCGCGCCTCGGCGTGGATCCGCAAGCGGCGCGCGATGCGATGCTCGATGCCGCGCTCGCTGCCGCCTGGACCTCGGCACGCGAATTGCTCGGCGCCGATCCCGCCGCGTGGCGCTGGGACACGCTCCATCAGGTACGCATCCAGCATCCGCTGTCGCGCATTCCGGCGATCGCCGCCGCCTTTCCCGCCATCGAAGGCAGGGGAACGGGCGGCGATTCCTACACGGTGATGGCGCGCTGGCTGGGCAGCGGCCCGGGCTGGCGCGTCGGCGGCGGCGCGAGCTATCTGCAGGTCATCGACGTCGGCGCGTGGGATAATTCGCTGATGCTCAACCTGCCCGGCCAGTCCAACGACCCGCGCTCGCCGCATTATCGCGACCAATATGCGCCGTGGATCGAGGGAAGGATGCAACCGATGCTGTTCAGCCGCGGCGCGGTCGACGGCCAGGCCGCCGGCCGCACCACGCTGAGGCCGAATAGCTCCTAGGGTGAGAACCTATACAAGCTGTTGATTCATAACAGCTATACCGCGTCCATCGCGAAACCCCTTGTCGTCATCCCGGCCTTGAGCCGGGATCCCGCTTCTTCTGCCCGGCCCGAAGGCAGCGGGACCCCGGCTCAAGGCCGGGGTGACGAAGAAATATGAGTCCTCGATCAGAGCTCGCGCTCGATCCACTGCTTGATGCCGCTCTTGGGCATCGCGCCGACCTGGGTCGCGGCGACCTGGCCGTTCTTGAACAGGATCATCGTCGGGATGCCGCGCACGCCATATTTGGTCGGCGCATCGGGGTTCGCGTCGATGTCGAGCTTGACGATGTTGACTTGCTCGCCGAGTTCGGCGGCGATTTCCTCGAGCGCCGGCGCGATCATCCGGCATGGTCCGCACCACTCGGCCCAGAAATCCACGAGCACAGGCTTGTCCGCCTGGAGGACATCGGCGTCGAAGCTGGCGTCGGTGGTAGCCTGAGTGGCCATGGAAACGTCTCCTGATAGGTTCTTGATGGTGTATCTATGTCTCCGGCGCTCTCGGCTCAAGCGCGCGAGGCCAAGCTTTGCTCCGTGGCAACCAAGTCCGCCTTGTGCGCTTCGAGCAGATCGCCCGGCAGAACGTGCAGCGTCGGCCCCGCAGTATAGAGCAATGCCGCCTCGATCCGCCGCCCGGGAAAGATCACCGCCAATGCCGCGGAATAGGCCGCCATCTGCCGCAGATGGTAAGGCGGGATATCCTCGACGCTGCCCGGCGCCCGCCGCCCGGTCTTGAAGTCGACGACCCGGACGCTGTCGGGGCCGACCACCAGCCGGTCGACCGTGCCCGACACGACCAGCCCCTCGACCACCGCCGCGATCGGCGCCTCGGCGAGCGCATCGGGCGCGAACAAAGCAGAAAAGCGCGGATCGCCGATCACCGCCAGCGCCGCACCCGCAATCTCCGCGCGTGCCGCGGCATCCGCGACACCGGCCGGCCCGGCCAGCCAGCGTTCGGCCGCCGCCTCGCGCATGTCGGGTGCGAGCGCGGGCAATCGTTCGAACAACGCATGCAGCAGGCGCCCGCGCTCGGCAGCGACGCGCATCGCGGGGCCGGGCGGCGGATCGGCGACGCTGTCGTCGCCCAATGATGACGGCGCGAGCGGCCGCGGCGGACGGGCTTCCTGGGGGGCCGGCCGCGCGATCCATTCGGGCAGCGCCGGATGCGCAGCTTCCGCCTCCATCGTCCGAGCAACCGCCGTAACAGCCGCAGGCGGCGCGAGCCCGCGGAATTCCCGGACATCGCCTTCCGCCACCCCCAGCGCATCGAAGGCCCGTGCACAGGCCGCGTACCAGCTCGCGGCGGGCGGCTCGCCTTTGGCCTGCGGACCCAGCGCGCCAGTGATCACCAGCCGCTCCTCGGCACGCGTCGCCGCGACGTAGAACAGCCGCCAATGTTCCTGCAGCTCGCGCGCATCGATCTGCGCGACCACGGCATCGAGCGCCCCGCCCCGCTCCGCCGTGCGCGGCCGGAAGATCGGGAACGGCGCACCCTCATGCTCCTCCGGCGCCCAGAGCAGGAAATCGCGCGGGCTCCGCGTCGGATCCACGGTCGCATCGGCAAGGATCACCAAAGGCGCCTGCAGCCCCTTGGCGCCGTGCGCAGTCATCACCCGCACCGCCCCGGCCGGCTGGGCGGCGTCGCGGACGATCTCGACATCGCCGCGATCGAACCAGTCTAGGAAGCGCTGGAGCGAAGGCGTCGCGACATTCTCGAAATTGAGCGCGGCGTTGAGCAGTTCCTCGATCGGATCGCGTGCTTCCTCGCCCAGCCGCAGCAGCAGTTTCCGGCGCCCGTCGAGCGGCCCCGAGAGAATCTCCTCGAGGAAGCGATAGGGCGTGGTGAAATCCGCGCGGTTGAGCAAAGCCTCCAGCGGCGCAATCCGGTCCCGAGCGGTGTCGCGCAAATGGCTCCACAGCGACGCGTGTCGGGGCCGGAGCGCCGCTGCCATCAGTTCGTCCTGGCTCCAGCCGATCAGCGGCGAGACCAACAGCGAGGCCAGCGACAGATCGTCCTCGGGCTGGAGCACGAAGCGCACCGCCGCGAGCAGATCCTGCACCGCCAGCGGCGCATTGAGCCGCAGCCGGTCGACTCCCGCCACCGGCACCCCCTCGGCATAGAGCCGCGCGACGATCAGCGAGGCGAGCTCGCCGCGGCGCTTGACGAGGATCATCACATCCTCGGGACGGAGCGCACGGCCCTTGCTCTCCAGCATCATCCCGTCCGCGAGCCAGGTCTTGATCGCCTGGGCGATCCGCTTGGCATGCTCGCGGGTCGCGTCGCGGACCCATCCCTCTTCCTCGGCCTCGGTGCCGCCCTCGATCGTCGGCGTCCACAGCGTCACCGTGCCGGGGCCGGGCACTTCGCTGGCGTGCAATTCGCCGTCGGTGCCCATGCCGGGCTCGGGCAGCTCGCCGATCGCTGCGTCGACGAATTCGAGCACCGGTGCGGTCGAGCGGAAGCTGTGCGTCAGCGACAATTCCTCGACCGGGCGGGGCTCCACGTCGAACCCGGCATCGGGCCGGAAATTCGAGAGCGCGCGGAACCGCTCGAACGCCGCGCGGAAATAGATCGGATCGGTGCCCTGGAAGCCGAAGATCGCCTGCTTGTAGTCGCCCACGGTGAACAGTGTGCGCACCCGCTCGGCGCGCGTGCCCTCGCCGACGAAGAACTCGTCGACGATCTTGCTGACGATCGCCCATTGCTGCGGATTGGTGTCCTGCGCTTCGTCGATCAGGACATGCTCGGTCACCTGATCGAGCTTGTAACGCACCCATTCGCCCATCCCCGGCTGGCCGAGCAGCTCGACGGTGCGGCGGATCAGGTCGTTGAAATCGACCGCGCCCACCCGCCGCTTCGCCCGTGCATAGGTATCGGCATAGGCCCGCCCCGCCTCCAGCCCGCGCGCGAGCAGGTCGGCGAACTCGGCCTGGGCCTTCATCCCGAGCAATTCGGCGCAACGCCCGTGCAGCCGCATCGCGATATCCGCGTACCCCGGCTCCTGCGGCGCCTGTCCCTTTCCGAATGAGCGCGGCTCGCCCTTGGCGGTCGCCCACACGCCGTGGAGATCGGCCAGCCGCAGCGCACGCTTGCCCGGCGGCAGCGTCAGCCACATCGCAATCTCCTCGGCACGCGCGAGCCCCGATTTGGTGCCCCAATTCGCGTTCATCGCGGCGATTTCGCGCAACCCCGCGAGATCGAACGCGTCGTCGCCGCAGCTTCGCTCGATCTCGGCGCCGATGTCGCCGGAGGGCAAATCCATCGCGCGGCGCAGGAAGGGCTGGATGCCGCTGGGCAACGCATCCATCGCCTCGGCATTCGACGCGCACATCTTCAGGAACGCCTCGGCCTTACCCTCCCCCAGCCTGAGGCTGAGCGCACCGACCGCGTCGATCAGCCCGGTGCGGCCGCCCCGTCCAGCATCGATCAGCATTTCGGCCAGTGCCTCGCGCGCGAGCACCGCTTCCTCGCGCTGGTCGAGCGGCCGGAAGCCCGGGACCAACCCCGCCTCGACCGGAAAGGCCGAAAGCAGCGACTGGCAGAAGCTGTGGATCGTCTGGATGCGGATCCCCCCGCCCGGCGCGTCGAGAACCTTGGCGAACAGCGTCCGCGCGCGCGCGCGGCCCTCGGGAGAAATGCTCTCGCCCAGCGCCTCGAGATCGGCGACCAGCTCCTTGTCGCTGGCGCGCACCCAACGCGCCAGCCGGCTGGTGATCCGCTCGGACATCTCCGCCGCGCCCGCCTTGGTGAAGGTCAGGCACAGGATCGCGCCGGGATCCATATCGGCGAGCAGCAGCCGCCACACCCGCGCTGCGAGCACCTGCGTCTTGCCCGTCCCCGCCGAGGCGGAGAGCCAGATATGGCGCGCGGGATCGCTGGCACGGCGCTGATTTCCCTTGAGGGGGTGGAGCGTGCGGGCTTCAGTCACGCCCATACCATTCGTCGCGCCGCATCAGCTGGTCATATTCGGCATAGGGCGCGTAATCGGGGTGGAGCTTGGCCGTGAACGGCTCGTCCCCCGTCAGCCACATCCGCGCGGCGCCCTCGAACTGCGCCACCGCGCGGTCGATGAAGTCGTCCGCAGGCAGGTAATCGCGGCGCTTCGGATCGCACGGGCTTTCGATATAGCCGAACGTCCCGCGGCTGTTCTTCGACAGTGACCAATATTCGAACTGCTTCGCGCGACCCTCGATCCCTTCGAACCCGCCACGCTCGGCGATCAGGCCGAGCAGCCCGAGCTGGAGGCTGAACCCCTCGCGCACCGCGGCGAGGCTCGGCGGCTTGCCGGTCTTGTAGTCGACGATCGCGAGGCTGCCGTCGCCCATCCGGTCGATCCGGTCGAAGGTGCCGCTGAGCTCCACCCCCGCGAACGGGATCACGCCGCGTTTCTCCACCGCAATCACCTTGCGCGACGGGTCGGCGGCGATGGCGGCCGCGATCCATTCGATCGCCTCCATCAGCCGTGGCGCCCACAAGGCGCGCATCATCGGATGGGTCCGCTCGTCGGCCAGCATCGCCTCGGCCCGCGCGCGCAATTTGTCCGGCGCGCAATCGTCCTCCTCGAACCAGCGTTCGAGCACCGCATGTACCGCAGTGCCGCGCCACGCCGCGCTCGGATCGGCATCGACCGGATCGAGCGGCATCAGCCGCAGCATCCGCCGCGCGTAGAAAGCGTAAGGGTCGGCCTTGAGCCGGTCGACCTCGGTGACCGACAGCATTTTGGGCCGCAGTTCCACCGGCGGTTGCGGTGCGGGCCGATCGGCGGGCAGATGCTCGCCCGGATCATCGATCCCGCGCAGCCACGCCTCGATCTCCCCTGCCCGCTCCAGCCCACCCGACAGTGCCTCGAGCCGCAGCCAGAAGCGCGAGGCGATGGTCGGCGCGCTGGCGTCTCGTCGCGCCCGCGTGAGCAGCACCTGCGGCGCCCCCAGCGCCCCGGCCAGATCATGCGCCGAAAGTCCGATTCGGCGCTCCAGCCCCGGCAGCCCCAATTCCGCCCGGATCCGCGGCGCGAGCCACGGATCGGGCGCGGGCAGCCCCGGCCACACGCCTTCGTTCAGTCCGCCGAGGATCATCAAGTCGGCAGTCTGCAGCCGCGCCTCGATCAGGCCGAGGATCGAGAGCCGCGGATGCCCGCCCTGCGGCGGCCGTACCGCGACTTCCTCCATCAAGGTGCGCAGCATCGGCGCGAGCGTCTCGGGCTCCGCGCGTGGCGGGCCGTTCGCCGCCTCACGTTCGGCGGCATCGAGCAGGTTCGCCGCCTCGCGCCCCTCGGCACGCGCCCAGAGCGCGTCGCCACCGAGCGCCTGCGCCGTCTCGCGCAGCGCCGCCAGCAGCGCCGGCACCGGCTGCGGCCCGCCCGCGAACAACGCCTCCAGCGGCGCGAGCAGCGCCCGAGCCTCCGGCCACCAGCGCTCCGCCGCCAGGCGCAGATGCCCGTCGCGTCCGTCCTGCTCGGCCAGATGCCGGTCGATCCCGCCAAGCCCCGGCGCCGGCCTCGGCCCCCGCAGTGCACGATCGAGCAGCCGCACGCCCTCCAGCCATTCGGCGCGCCTGCCCGCCATCGTCAACGGATGCTTGAGCAGGGTCAGCAACGGCAAAGGCGCGAAACCCTGCGCGGCGGCGTCAGCAAGCGCGAGCAGCAAGGTCCCCGGCGGCAGGATCGACAGCGGCTGCCCCGCCGAATCGTCGACCGCGATCCCCCAACGCGCGCAATGCGCCGCGACACGCCGGGCGAGCGCGCGGTCGGGCGTGACCAAAGCCGCAGTCCGCCCCGGCGTCTCCAGCACTTCGCGCAGCGCCAGCGCGATGCCCTGCGCCTCCTCGGCGGGAGTCGCGACGTCGAGCACGCGCACGCCGTCGAGGCGGCGTTCGGCAGCGGGAAGTGACGTCCAGCCATGCGTCAGCTCGGACGGCGCCATCGCCGAGGCAATCGCCTTGCTGCGCGCGGGCGGCGCATCGTGGTCGCTGACCACCCGCCACGGGTCGAATTCGCTGCGATGCACGCCCATCCGGTCGAGCAGCAGCTTCAGGTGGAATTGCGGGTGGCTTTCGAGGCTTCGCCGCCGCCGTCCAGTGACCGGATCGGACTTGTGCGGCCCGAGCGCGTCCCATTCGGCCTCGCTGATCCCGGTCGCGAGCCCGGGCAGCACCACCATCCCCTGCGGCAGCTCCGCGACGGTGCGCAGCAGCCGCGCGAAGGCCGGCGCGGAGGCGGTGATACCCGCGGCACAGACGAACCCCTCGGGCGGCGCGATCTGCCACCGCTTCGCCATCTTGTCGATCAGCCGCCGCCGCCGCTCGGCAAGATCGATCCGCCCGAGCCGCTCGAGTTCCTTCGGCCAGCGCGTCAGCACCACTTCGAACAGTTCGAGCGAGCGCTCCCAATGCGCCGACAGTTCCTGGCTGAGCTCGATCTCCTTGAGCGCGCGCGGGGCGACTTCCTCGATCAGCAGCTGGTCGAGCGTGGTGGCGAGCTCGCCCGCCAGCCGCACCGCCTCCGCGGCGTCGACCGGCGCGCCCGCTTCCTGGATCAGCCGCGCGAGGATCATCCGGCGCTGGAGCGGGTCGACCGCGGGCGGGATCGGCTCCGCATCGTCGGCGCGGTCGAACACGGCCTCGTCGAGCTCCGGATCGCCGACCGCGACCAGCCGCGGCAGCAGCAGCCCGCCTTCGCTGGCGCGCACAAACGCGTCCTGGATCGCGCGCTTGGCGCGGTTGTTGGGCAGCAGCACGAGCCCGCGCGCCAGCTTGAGCGGATCGCTCCCGAACCGCCGCACCAACCCGATCGCCAGCGCGTCGGCAAAGGCGCGGTGCGGCGGGATGGTGTAGAGATGGAGGCGTTCGGGCATTGGTCGGGTGACCCTAGCGGAAAGCGTCACATCTGCGCCAGCACCGCCTCCGCCGCGGCCACTGCCGCCGGCGTGCCGACGTCGAACCACAGCCCCTGGTGCACCACGCCCCACAGCCGCCCCGCCTCCAGCGCGCGGTTGAAGAACAAATTGGTCGAGAACGGCCCCTCGGGCCAGTCGCGGATCAGTCGCGGCGACAGGATCGAGACGCCGATGAACACGAACGGAGCCAGCCGCCCCGGCTTGCGCCGTTCGGTGATCCGCCCCATCGCGTCGAGCCGGAAATCGCCCTGCCCCTTGTGGCAATTGGCGCGCGCGAGCGGGATCAGCAGCAGCAGCGCATCCATCCGGTCATCGTCCCACTGCGCCGCGAGGGCACGGATCGCGTCGACCGGCCCGTCGATCCACAGATTGTCGCTGTTGACGCACAAAAACGGCTTGTTGCCGATCAGTTCGCGCGCCTGGACGATGCCGCCGCCGGTCTCCATCAGCTGCTTGCGCTCGTCGGAGATCAGGACTTCGATATCCTTCACCCGCGCGCGCAGGTGCGCCTCCATCTGGTCGGCGAGATAATGGACGTTGACGATCGCGCGCTTCACACCCGCGGTGCGCAGGTGATCGATGCTGTGGTCGATCAGCGCCTTGCCCGCGACTTCGACCAGCGGCTTGGGGCGCGTCGCGGTCAGCGGGCGCATCCTCTTGCCGAGCCCGGCAGCCATCACCATCGCGGTTTCGGGCACCGCCGCCTCGGGCTGCGGCCGCAGCGAATAGATCGCGCTCATTCGCCGACGATGGCGAGAGGGTCGCCGCGCAGCTCGACAGGGATATTCGCGTCGAACCAGTCGGCCACGGGCTTGAGCCCCGGATGCTTCAGGTCGCGCTCCAGATAGCCCCAGACGCGCGGGCACAATCCCGGATAGCGCGGCTTGCCGTCGCGCTTCCACAGTCGGGTGAAGATGCCGACGATCTTGGCGTTCCGCTGCGCACCGAGCACATGATAGGCCACGTCGAAGCTGTCGCCCGCGCCGGTGATCCTCTTGTAGCGATCGAGCATCGCCGTCTCGAGCTCGGGCGCCACGTCGCGCCGCGCGTCCTGCAGCAGCGAGACGAGGTCATAGGCCGGGTGCCCCGCCAACGCGTCCTGGAAATCGAGCAGGCCCAAGCTCTCACTGCCTTCGATCAGCATGATGTTCTCGGCATGGTAATCGCGCAGCACCGTGACGGGCGTGTGACCCGCGAGCAGCGGCGCGAGCACGGCATCCCAGGCATCGACATAGCCCTGCATGTCGACTTCGAGACCCACCGCTGGGGCATACCATTCGGGCAGAAGCCCCGCCTCGCGCTGATATTCGGCAAGGTCATAAGCCCGGATATCCGCCGCTTCGTGCTGCCCGAGCCGGATCAGCAGATCGACCGCCTCTTCATAGAGCCGCAATTCGCTCTCGGGCGCGGCGTCCACCGTCTCGCGCAGTCGCGCATCGCCGAAATCCTCGAGCAGGACGAGACCATGCTCGAGATTCTCCGAAAGGATTGCCGGCGCCGCGAAGCCCCGCCCGGTCAGCCAGCGCGCGATCGAGATGAACGGGCGCGGATCCTCGTGCGGCGGCGGCGCGTCCATCAGGATCGCGCTGCGATCATGGTGCACCACACGGAAATAGCGGCGGAACGAAGCGTCGCCGGCGAGCGGCCGGATCTCGGCTCCCTCCCATCCGGCGGCGATCAGGAAGTCGGGCGCCGCGGCGGGCGGATTCATGTCAGGAGCCATCGGTCCCTCCATGCCGCGGGCACCTTGGCTGTCAAGACACGCGCGCCGTCCGGCGTCAGTTCCAGGCTGAGCCACAGCGCGTCGCGCCAATATTCGTCGCCCAGCCGCTCGGGCCATTCGACGATCAGCAGCGAATCCTCGCGCGCATCGTCGAGGCCCAGTTCCTCCGCTTCCCCGGCGTCGTCGATTCGATAGAGATCGACGTGCAGCACCGGGAAACGCACGTGCGGCGGGTCGTAGGGCTGAACGATCGCAAAGCTGGGGGACGGCGCCTCCTCTTCCAGCCCGAGCGCGGCGAGCAGCCCGCGCGCGATGCTCGTCTTGCCCGCACCCAGAGGGCCGGACAACGCGATCACGTCGCCCGGCCGGACGAGCTCGGCCAGCCGCGCACCGAGCACGAGCGACTCTTCGGGTGAAGCGAGCAGCATCAAGATCCTCCCCGGAACGGGGAGGGGGACCGCTCGCGAAGCGAGTGGTGGAGGGGGCATGCCGCGACGGACTCTCTCGGGGCGAGCCCCCTCCACCATTGGCTCCGCCAATGGTCCCCCTCCCCGTTCCGGGGAGGATCGAAGAAGAACCCCCTCATCGCGGCAGCTCGACCGTCACCAGCGTCCCCTCGCCCGGCTCGGAGATCAGTTCGATCCGCCCGCCATGCGCCTCGACGAATTGCTTCGCCAGCGGCATGCCGAGCCCCAATGCGCGTTCGCCGCTGCGCGAGATGCCGGGCTGCGCGAAGCTGTCGAACGCCCTCGACACGGCTTCCGCGCTCATGCCGGGGCCGTTGTCCGACACGATCACCCGCGCCACCTTCCTGTTGCCGTCGAGATGCAGCAGCACCCGCCCGTTCTCCGGAGTGGAGGCCACTGCGTTCCGCAGCAGATGCTCGATCACTTGCCGCAGCCGGCGCAGGTCGCCGGTGACGCTGCCCGCCGTCCCGACATCCTCGACCACCAGCTCGATCTTCTTGTTCTTCGCGAGCGGCGCGACAGCCTCGGCGGCGGCATTGGCCGCGAGTTCGAGATCGATCGGCACCTTCTCCAGCGGTGCGCCCTCGCTCTGCGTCAGATCGAGCACGTCGTCGACCAGCGCACTCAGCCGATCGACGGAGACGAGGATCGCCTCGGTATATTCAACTGCGTTCTTCGTCAGCTTGCCCGCGAAGCCGCCATGCAGCATCTCGGTGAAGCCCTTGATCGAGGTCAGCGGCGTGCGCAGCTCGTAGCTCATATTGGCGACGAACGCGGTCTTGACGCGGTCCGCCGCCACCAGCGCCTCGTTGCGATCGCGCAGGGCTCTTTCCGCGCGGTGATGATCGGTGGTGTCGAGCATCGTCACCAGCGCGTTGCCGTCGGGCAGCGGCACCGCGGTAATCTCGAAATGCCGCCCGTCGGTGAAGGCCACGCTGCTGCCGCGCGTCTGTCGATCCTTGGCGGCCAGCCGGATCAGATCGCCCAGCACATCGGCGCGGCCCGGATTGGTGAGTTTGGGGCCCGCCGCCTTGACCAATTGGCCGATCTGCGGATGCCCGTCGAGGAAGCTGTCCTCGAAACCCCAGACTTGGCGGAACTTGCGGTTCCACAATTGCAGCCGCCCCTTGCCGAACACTGCGACGGCTTCGGCGAGGCTCTCCAGCGTCGCGGTGCGCACCTGCTGCATCTCGCCATGTTCGCGCTGCAGCTCGAATTGCTGGGTGCGATCCTCGAAGATGAGCAGCAACCCGCCCTCGGGCAGCGGTTGCGCGACCACCCGCAGATGCGCGCCCGCGACGCTCCACGTCTCCTCGACCGCTTCCGGCGCGGTGAACCATTCGCGGCGTTCGGCCTTCCACGCCGGATAATCGCGCACCTCGGGAAGGCGATTGGCCTCGCGCATTCGATCGAGCACCCGATCGAACTCGGGGCGATCGGCCAGCCACTCGTTCTTCATCGCGAACATGCGGCGGAAGGGCTGGTTGCAGAATGCCATGGCCCGATCGGGCGCGAACTGCGCCACGCCCGCCGACAGGCGATCGAGCATCGCCCGCTGCGCCTCACCGAACCGCTTGAGCCCGCCGCGGAGTTGCTCGAATTCCTCGATGTCGATCGCGAAGCCTGCGACGCCGCCGGTGGGCAACGGCACGTCGTGCAGCCGCAACATCCGCCGCGCCCCGCCGATCGTCGCCGGCATCGCCGTGGTCTGCGGCTCGCCGGTGTCGCGCGCGATCGCCGCGTTAGCGAGCGGTCCGCCGAGCCCCGCCCCCTCGACGAGCTCGAGCCCGCGCGCGACCACGTCCTCGCTGTCGCCGCCCTCGACGGCGCGAACATAGGCCGAATTGACCATCAGCAGCCTGAGATCGGGTCCGCGATACCACATCGGCATCGGCGCCGCCTCGATCAGTGCAGTCAGCGCGTCGAAGGCCGTCCGAAGCCGAACCCCTTCGCGCTGGAGACGGTTGATCTCGCTCTGGCTCTCGGTCGCGTCGAGGAACCACAGCACCACCCCACCGGGCACGCGCATCGAATCCGCGGCACGCTCGCCGATCACCAGCAATGCGCGTTCGGATCCCTGTGCGCGGACCGACATGGTGAAGGGCTGCCCAGCCTTTTGCGCGGCGAAGACATGTTCGGAAAGCATGGTCGCGTCGTCGGCCACCAGCCCGCTTTCGATCCCGACAAGATCGGAAAGTTCGCGCGGCAGGAGATCCAGTCCCAGCCAGTCGGCCAGCCGCCGCGGCACCTCGACCCGGCCGTCGGCGCGCACCACCATCGCCTGCGCCGGCGATCCGGCGACCAAAGCGGCCAGCCGCGCGTCCCGATTGGCCGCTTCGCGCGCCTCCGCGCGGATCTTCAGACCGGTGAAGAGCAGCCAGGCACCGCCGAACAGCAGCAAAGCGAGCACCGCCCCCGCCACTATCGCCGCCGACTGCGGAATCTCGATCAAGCCGCCTCTCCGCGACTTCGCTGCGCCATCATGGGCCAACCCTTAGGCAAAGCGCCGCCGATCGGAAAGCGGCTTGCGCGTGTCGCTATGCGCGGGGGGAGTCGATCGCTTTGCCGAGCAGCCGACCCAGCAAGGGTCGCCGCGCCTGCCGGTGCGGCGCGAGAGGCGCGAAATCAGGAGTCGCGTTGTCGAGCGGCTCGATCGAGAGCTGCAGCATCAGCCGCCTTGTCTCGTCCTCCAGCGCCTCTTCTTCGGGCGCGCCCATAGCCTGTCGCAGGATCTCGGCGATCCGTTCGCGTGCAGGCTCGGCATCGAGATGCGCTTCGCTATCCCTCACAATTCAAGGGTCTAACGAGCGAGTCTCCTGTCGGTCGCAGCGCCGCCCGGCTCGCCGGGACGATCCGACGCAAATGCCGGATCGGCCGACTTGACGACTCTCGGCCGCGGGCCCTTGCGGACAACAAAAGAGGACCCAGCGCATCGCCGGGCCCTCACAATTCTGTCTTACGCCCAGCTACCGAAGCTGCCGGAGGCCATCAGAAGATTTTTGCCTTGGCGCCCAGGAAGAACGCTCGGCCGACCGCACTGATCGGATAAGCGGTCGCGCCAACATCCGGCTTGGTGTCGAACAAATTGGTCACGCCGGCATAGATATTGAAGCGGTCGTCCACATCGTAGGCGACATAAAGTTCGTGCTCCCACTTCTCCTTGTACCACATGTACTTGGCGGGATAATAATCGGGGTTGGCCGCTGCCTGTTCGGGCGTGGCGCGGCGGGTCTTGGACCACCAATTGATGCCGTAGTTCACCTTCACCGGCCCCTTGATCCAGGTCAGGTCGAACATCGCGCTGAACTTCGGGGCCGGATAGGCGGCCGACTCCAGCTCGTTCTTCGGATCCGCGCCCGCCGTCGGCACGAACTGCAGCTTGTTCAGATAATTGCCCTGGAGCGAGATATTGAACGTGCCGAGATTGTCGAACGGCTGGAACCGATAGTTCAGCGATACGTCGAGGCCCGCGGTCTCGTACGCCGCCACATTCTCCGGGATGATCGTGAAGAACGAGATGAAGCCGTTGGTGGGGCTGCGCTGGATGACGCTGCAGTAAATGTTGTTCAGGTCCGGCTGGTCGACGCACAGGTCGACGACGTCCTGCGCGGTCGAATACCGGATCGCCTGCTTCAGGCGGATGTCGTACCAGTCCGCGGACAGCTCGAAACCGGGCACGAAGCTGGGACGCAGGACGACACCTGCGGTCCAGGTTTTCGCCGTCTCCGCGGTCAAATCGCGATTGCCGCCCTGGAAGCCCAGCAGGCTGCTGTTCTGCGGCGATGTGAAGTCGGTTCCCGGATCGAACGTCGCCGGATTGATGCCTAAAGCGGTCAGCGCCGCGGTGCAGTTCGCGGCGCGATACTGGGTGCCCTCCGCAATGCGATCGATGCCGCACGGATCGGTTATGAACTCATAGGAGCCGCTGCCGCCGGCGAACAGTTCGGTGATGTTCGGCGCGCGGACCGCCTCCGAATAGGTACCGCGGAAGGTGATGTCGCGAATCGGCGAATAGCTGCCGTTGACGTTCCACGTCGTGGTGCGGCCGATGGTGGAATAATCCGAAAACCGGACTGCGCCGCCGATCGACAGGTTCTTGGCGAACGCCATGTCGGCGAGGATCGGCAGGTTGATCTCGCCGAACACTTCCTTGACGTCGAAGCTACCCTTGTCGACGCGCGCCGGGGCGTCGTCCATCAGCGCGCCCGCAAGGCTGTAGTCCGATGGGATAAAGTGGCTCTTCTCCTTGCGATACTCGGCACCGACCGCGAAGCCGACCGGCCCCCCGGGCAAGTTGAAGAACGCGCCGGTGTTGCCCGACAGCGCCGCCGAGACGACATGCTGCTGGATGCGCGCCCAGCTGGTGTGATCGACCGTCACGAAATCGAGCGCCGCCTGCGAGGGCGAGCCCGCGCCGAGGATGTTGAGCGGCACGCACTGCCCGGGAGCGAAGGTCTTCGGCGCGCCGTTATAGACCGGCTGGCCGCCGTAGTTATTGCCCTGAATGGTCGTCTGCCCGGGCAGGTTGATGCGACAGGTAATGCCGCCGGCGCCGTCGGACACCGCGTCAAGCGCCGCATAATAACGCTCGGTGATGCGGTCGTTGAGATTGGTAGCTTCCTGCGTCGACTGGCCGAAGACATAGGAGACGTCATAGTTGAGGTTCGACGCGATCTCGCCCTTCGCGCCTACCACGGTGCGGAACAGTTCGCGCTCCATCTCGTAGCGGCGGATGCCGAAGTCGAAATTGTCGCGGCTGAACACCGCGCCGTTCGCCGCGTCGGCACCGAAGCGCTGCTGCAGATAGGCGTTGTCCGGCGCGAGCTCGGTATAGAAGTCATAGGTCGGCTGCGCGAAGGTATAGGCCTTCGAGCGGACATATTTGCCCTCCGCATAGAGCTGGAACGCGGAACTGAAGTCGTAATGCGCCATCACATTGGCGATGTGGCGCTCCGAGAAAGGCGTGTAGTCGCCATAATAGGTCTCGCGCGGCGTGCTCGATCCGCCGATCGTGAAGGCCGAGCCCGGGAGATAGGTTCCCAGGTCGTAGATCCCGCCTTCGCCGGTCCGATCGGGCGTGAAATCGCCGTCGAGGTCGATCGCGCCGCCCGGCGAGCTGTCAGCCCAGCGCAGGTTCGTATAGAGGATGCGGTCGGGAACACCGTCATTGTCGGTAGGACCGTCCGGGTCGTCGAGGTTGCGCACAAAGGCATAAGACGGGCCGGTCTTCCCGTAATTCAGGCGATCCCGCTGGCTGAACAGATCCTGCTTGTTATATTCATAGGCGACGGTGACGTTGCCGCGTCCGTCGGCGAAGTTCTTGCCGGCGGTTACCGCGAAGAAAGATTCACCGGCATCGCCGCGCTGCGAGATGCTCGTCTGGCCGCGGAGCTTCAGACCGTCGAAGTCCTTCTTGAGGATGAAATTGACCACGCCCGAGACGCCGTCGGCGCCGTAGATGGCTGAAGCGCCGCCGGTCAGGATGTCGACCTTCTCGACCAGATCGGTCGGGATCGTGTTGGTGTCGACCGCGGCGCTGCCGGGATAGCCCGCGACATGACGGCGGCCGTCGACCAGCACCAGCGTGCGATTCGTTCCCAGGTTGCGGAGGTCGAGGTTGTTCACGCCGACATTCTGCGCTCCGCCCGTCAGGTTCGAGCCCGCGGCGATGATGTTGGTCTGCGAGCCGAGCAGCGCCGGGCTGTTGACCAGGAAATCGGTGAGGTTGGTCTTGCCCGATTGCTCGATCGTCTCGGCGCTGAGCACCTGCACCGGGTTCGGCAGCGACAGTTCCGGACGCGCGATGCGCGAACCGGTCACGACGATCTCGGTGTCGGGCGCCTCCTGCGCGTCGGCGGACTGACCGGCAGTTGCCGCCGGATCCGCGGTCGGTGCCGGCGTTTCCTGCGCGAACGCCGGCGCGGCAATCGTCATGGCAAGCAGCGAGGAGGCCAAAGCGAGACGGGCACGGCCGCCAACCCGGCGCGAGTGGAAAACAGAGTACGCCATTACTATCCCCTTTTAAGATTCCGGCTCACGCCTTCCCCTGTTACGTTTCCAGAATGTTTCCGATCCCACCGCATTGCAACATCGCGTGACGGTTCTGCAAACAGTGTAGCATTGTTGCAACACACTGATAGCCGCCGAAACGAAAAGGGCCGCACCTCCGGATGGAGAGGCGGCCCTTCTTCAGTGGATGCCGAAAAGCCTCAGTAGCGGTTGGTCCGGCTTGGACGGCCTTCCACCGGCAACCGATATTATCGGCCTGCTTTTGGCTGAGCTTCGAGAGCTCCACGCCGAGCTTCTTGAGGTACAGCGGAGCGTACCGCGCAGCAGTACGCATACTATTGCAAATCGGGATCAGGTTTCAGAACGTCGCATACATTGTTGCGGCGCCGCCAAAGCCCGTGCGCCCCGTGAAGCAAAACGCAATAAAATTACGCATTTCTACGGATTGGTAACATTTTAGCGCCCAAACAGTGGCATAAATGCCACGCTCTCCGCCAGCAACATTCTGCAACATCAATGACACTTGTCACCGGCCGCACGCGTCGTGCAACCCTACCGGGTAACGGCCAGAAAAAGGGGTAACGAGATGAAAGTGGGCTTTCTTTCCGCCACAGCGCTGCGTTCGGGTGCCTTGCTCGGCCTCGCGCTGATAGGCACCGCGCCAGCATATGCGCAAGACACCGACGGCCAGGCAACCACCGCAGCCGAGCCGACCGTCGACCAGGCGCAGGAAACCACTGAGGCACCGGGCGAAACGATCGTCGTCACCGGTTCGCGCATCCGCCGTCCCAATCTCGACTCGCCGGTTCCGGTGACTTCGATCGGCGGCGAGGAATTCTTCCAGACCGGCACCACTTCGGTCGGTGACGTTCTCAATGAGCTGCCGGCGCTCACCAGCACTTTCAGCCAGTCGAACTCGACGCGCTTCCTCGGCACTTCGGGACTGAACCTGCTAGATCTTCGCGGCCTCGGCCCGCAGCGTACCCTCGTGCTGGTCAACGGCCGTCGCCACGTCGCAGGCGACATCCTCAACAACGCCGTCTCCCCCGACGTCAATGCCATGCCGACCGATCTGATCGAGCGTGTCGACATCGTGACTGGCGGCAGCTCGGCAATCTATGGTTCGGACGCCATCGCGGGCGTGGTCAACTTCGTCCTCAAGGACAATTTCGAAGGCTTCCAAATCCGCGGTCAGGGCGGCCTCAGCGACGATTCCGACGCGCCCGACTATTACATCAGTGCACTGGCGGGCAAGAATTTCGCCGGAGGGCGTGGCAACATCGCGCTCAACCTCGAATATGCGCATCAGGGCGACTTCTACGCGTCGGATCGCGAAGAGTATCGCAACAACAACGGCTTCGTGGTCGTCGACAATGACCCGTTCGGATCGCCCAACGGTAGCGATGGCAAGCCGGACCGCGTATTCTACAAGAATATCCGGAGCGGCAGCTATGCCAATGGCGGCATGTTCTTGGGCAACAGCTGCGGCCCTTATTACTGCTCGTATCACTTCCTGCCCAACGGCAACCTTGTCCCGGTCACGGGTACCAAGGTCGGCGCGAGCTCGATCGGCAGCTTCATCGGCGGCGACGGTGACAATTTCCGCGACGGCACCCAGCTCGGCCTGCGCCCGCGCCAGGACCGCTACAGCGCCAATCTGATCGCACATTTCGAGATCTCGCCGGCGTTCGTGCCGTTCATCGAGGCCAAATATGTGCGCTCCGAAGTGCTCGGCAGTGCCAGCGGCCCGTTCTTCTTCAACGGCGGCGTCACGGGTTCGCCCCGTGAGGTGTTCTACACCGACAACCCCTATCTGAGCGCGCAGGCCCGCAACTTCCTCAACGACTATTACGGCGTTGCGCCGGGCACGAGCCAGCCCTTCTATTTCAACGAGAACGCCACCAGCCTGACCAACCGTCAGGAGTCGCTCAAGCGCGACACCTATCGGCTCGTCGGCGGCGTTCGCGGCGAGTTCGGCAGCAACTGGTCGTACGAAGTGTCGGCGAACTACGGTCGGTTCGACGAGGAGAACAAGATTCTCGGCAACGTGAACCTCCAGCGCTTCCTGCTCGCGATCGACGCCGTCGATCAGGGCCTCGTCCAGAACGGCGTCGCCAACGGCAACATCGTCTGCCGCGCCACCGTCGATCCGACGGCGCGCGTCGCGCTCGAGACCGCTGCGAACCCAACCTTCGCTGGGGCGCAGCTTGCGGCCGACGTAGCCGCCTGCCGGCCGGTCAATTTCTTCGGCGTAAACAATGTCAGTGATGCTGCGCGGGGTTACCTGCTTCAGGATTCGATAGCCAACGGTCGCATCACGCAGTTCGTCGCCAACGCGTTCGTCAGCGGCGATTCGAGCAAGTGGTTCGAACTGCCTGGCGGTCCGGTCGGCATCTCGTTCGGCGCCGAATATCGTCGCGAGACCGCGTCCTATACGCAGGACGAGTTCACGCAGGCTGGCCTGACCTTCTACAACTCGATCCCGACCTTTGATCCGCCGTCGTTCGAGGTGAAGGAAGTGTTCGGCGAGCTCAGTGTGCCGATCCTGAAGGACGTGCCCTTCTTCAACTCCCTGACGCTGAGCGGCGCAGTCCGCTATGCCGACTATAAGGGCTCGACCGGTAACGTCTTTGCTTATAACGGCAGCGTCGAATGGTCGCCGGTTCGCGACTTGCGTTTCCGCGGCAATTATTCGCGGTCGGTGCGCGCACCTACGCTCGTCGATCTCTACACCCCGTTCGGCCAGAACTACGCGTTCGTCACCGATCCCTGCTCGCTCGACAATCTCGGCGAGGGCACGGCGACCCGCGAAGCGAACTGCCGCGCGGCTGGCGTGCCGGCGGGCTACAATTTCGAGTATGTGCAAACGCTCGGCTTCCTGTCCGGCGGCAATCCGGACCTCGAGGCGGAGACTTCGGACTCCTACACGGTCGGCTTCGTGCTGCAGCCGCGTTGGATACGCGGGCTGTCGCTGACCGTCGACTTCTACGACATCACCGTGAACAACACGATTTCGTCGGTCGGCGCGCAGGACATCCTCGATAATTGCTATGATGCCGCGGATCTGAACAACCAGTATTGCAGCCTCTTCCAGCGTTACACGGGAGCAGGCACCGGTCCTCGCGGCGAGATCACCGGCCAGGTTCTCGAGAACAACCTGCGCGCAGGTCCGCTGAACTATGCGAAGCTGAAGGTTCGCGGCATCGATGCCGAAATCGGTTATCGCGGTGCGATCGGGAACATCGGCAACCTATCGACCCGCGCGATCTACAGCCATAACTTCCGCAACGACAGCTATCTCGATCCGGCCGACCCCGGTCGTCGCGATCAGCAGCTGGGTGAGCTCGGCTATCCGAAGGACGAGGCACAGTGGAGCCTCGACCTTCAGACCGGCCCGATCACGCTCGGCTACAAGATGCGCTATGTCGGCAAGATGACCGTTGCGCCGTGGGAAGCCACGCACACGGTGCAGGGTCGCGCGCCTGAAGATGCGGACTATTCGGACATCACCGAATATCCGTCGACCTTCTACCACAATATCCGCGTGCAGATGGACGTGGGCAAGTCGTACAATCTGTATCTCGGCGTCGACAATCTGCTCGACACCGTGCCGCCGCTCGGCACCACTGGCGCGGGCTTCGGCAGCGGCATCTACGACAATGTCGGCCGCTTCCTCTATGCCGGCTTCGTCGCCAAGTTCTGATCGGAACTTCGGACAAAGCTTTGGGGGCCGGGATCGTTCCCGGCCCCCTTTTTCTTGGGCTATCGCCGATTTGCTGGCATCGCATCTCGATGACCGTTTCCATCGATAGCGCGCCGCTTCTTCGCGAGGCCGGCGAGGCCCTTTCCCGCGGCGATCTGGCTGCCGCCGAACGTGCGGTCCGCGCCGTGCTGCGTCAGGACACGAACAACGTCCTCGCGATTCTGATGCTCGCCGACATCGCCGGCGCGGTCGGCATCTATCCCGAGGCCGAGGCACAGCTCCGCCGGGCGATCGCGCTTGCCCCTGATCATGTTGAGGCATGGGTGAACCTCGCGCTTGTCCTCGTCCAGCAGCGCCGCACCGACGAAGGCCTCGCGTTGCTCGACCGCGCGATCGACCGCGAACCGGGCCATGTCCGCGCCGCCGGATCGAAAGCCAACATCCTCGCCCAGCTCGGCGACTATGACGCAGCCGCGTCGACATATGAGGCGCTGCTCGCCCGCATCGGCGACAATGCCGATGTCTGGATGTGGTACGGCCATCTGCTCAAGACGCTCGGCCGGCAGGACGACGCAGTCGCCGCCTATCGCCGCGCCACCGGCATCGCCCCCGATCTGGCCGAAGCCTGGTGGTCGCTCGCCGAGCTCAAGGCCGGGCGGATCACCGATGCGGATGTCGCGACGATGGAGCGCGCGCTCGCTGCCTCACCCGCGGACCCAAAGGCGCTCTTCCTCCATTTCGCGCTCGGCAAGGCGCTCGAGGACCGCCGGGACTGGCCGCGCTCATTCGCGCATTACGCCGCGGGCAATCGCCTGCGGCTCGCTCTCGAACCGCACGACCGGCAGCTGGTGAGCGCCGAAGTCGATCGCGCGATCCGCATCTACGACCGCGACTTCTTCGCCGCCCGCGCCGGCTGGGGCACGCCCGCGGCCGATCCGATCTTCATCCTCGGCCTGCCCCGCGCCGGCTCGACGCTGCTCGAGCAGATCCTCGCCAGCCACCCGCAAATCGAGGGCACTGCCGAGCTCCCCTACATTCCCCAGCTCGTCCAGGCACTCGTCGCCGAACGCTGGCGCGATCGCGCGGCTGCGCATCCCGAGATCGTCACTGCGCTCGACTCCGCCAGTGCCGCCACGCTCGGCACACGTTACCTCGAAAGCGCCGCCCGCCACCGCAAGACCGGCGCGCCATTCTTCGTCGACAAGCTGCCCAATAATTGGCTCTATGCAGGCTTCATCCACCTGATCCTGCCCAATGCCCGGATCATCGACGCCCGGCGCGATCCGATGGCGTGCTGCTTCTCCAACTTCAAACAGCATTTCGCGCGCGGCCAGACCTTCGCTTATTCGCTCGAGGATCTCGGCGCCTATTATCGCGACAATGTCCGCCTGATGGCACATCTGGACGGCGCGATGCCCGGCGTGATCCACCGGATCCAGCACGAGGCCCTGCTCGCCGATCCCGAGGCTGAAATCCGCCGGATGCTCGATTTTCTCGGGCTGCCGTTCGATGCGGCCTGCCTCGCCCCGCACGAAAACAAGCGCCCGGTCCGCACAGCCAGCTCCGAACAGGTACGCCGCCCGATCAACCGCGACGCGGTCGATCAGTGGCGCCATTACGAACCCTGGCTGGGCCCGCTCAGAGCCGCGCTCGGCCTGCAATGAAAAAAGGGCCGCGGTTCGCACCGCGGCCCCTCTTGTCTCGATCGGTCGTCCGATCAGTAGCGGTAGTGATCCGGCTTGAACGGCCCTTCCACCGGCACGCCGATATAGTCGGCCTGCTTCTGGCTGAGCTTCGAAAGCTTCACGCCCAGCTTCTCGAGGTGCAAGGCCGCGACCTTCTCGTCGAGATGCTTCGGGAGCACGTAGACTTCGTTCTTGTAGTTCTCGCCCTTGGTCCACAACTCGATCTGCGCGAGCGTCTGGTTGGTGAACGACGACGACATCACGAAGCTCGGATGGCCGGTCGCGCAGCCGAGGTTCACGAGGCGGCCCTTGGCGAGGATGATGATCTGCTTGCCGTCGGGGAACTTCACCAGGTCGGTGCCCGGCTTCACTTCGTCCCACTCGTAGTTCGACAGTGCCGAAATCTGGATCTCGCTGTCGAAGTGGCCGATGTTGCAGACGATCGCCATCGGCTTCATCGCGCGCATGTGATCTGCGGTGATCACGTCGGCATTGCCGGTCGCGGTCACGAAAATGTCGGCGCGCTGGACGGCCTCGTCCATCGTCACGACCTCGAAGCCCTCCATCGCCGCCTGCAGCGCGCAGATCGGATCGATCTCGGTGACGAGAACGCGCGCGCCGCCGTTGCGGAGCGACTGGGCCGAGCCCTTGCCGACATCGCCGAAGCCGGCGACCACGGCGACCTTGCCGGCGAGCATCACGTCGGTGGCGCGGCGGATCGCGTCGACCAAAGATTCCTTGCAGCCATAGAGGTTGTCGAACTTCGACTTGGTGACGCTATCGTTGACGTTGATCGCCGGGAACGGCAGCTCGCCCTTCTTGGCGATCTCGTACAGGCGGTGGACCCCGGTGGTGGTCTCTTCCGAAACGCCCTTCAGGTTCTTGACCGTCTGGGTCAGGTAACCCGGATACTTGGCGATGAACGCCTTCAATGCACGCTGGAACTCGACCTCTTCGTCATTCTCCGGCTCGCCCAAAGTCGCGCCGGCCTCGAGCTTGGCGCCCCAGAGCGCGAACATCGTTGCGTCGCCGCCGTCGTCGAGGATGATGTTGGCGGTGGTGCCGTCACCGTCCGCGCCCCAGTTGAAGATGTCGCCGACATAGTCCCAATATTCGGCCAGGCTCTCGCCCTTCACGGCGAACACCGGGATGCCGGCAGCCGCGATGGCGGCGGCGGCATGGTCCTGCGTCGAGAAGATGTTGCAGGTCGCCCAGCGGACGTCGGCGCCGAGCGCGGTAAGCGTCTCGATCAGCACCGCGGTCTGGATCGTCATGTGGAGCGAACCGGTGATCCGCGCGCCCTTCAGCGGCTGCGACGGGCCGAACTCTTCGCGCAGGCTCATCAGACCCGGCATCTCGGTCTCGGCGATTTCGATTTCCTTGCGGCCGAAAGCGGCGAGTTCGATGTCCTTGATGACGTAGTCGTTCTTGTCGAGCACGGTAGCCACGGGCTGATCTCCAGCAGGTATAAAAGGGTCCGCGCGCCGGACTCGCCGGCCGCGATTGGCGCGCCCTACCGCGTCAGATGGGAATGCGCAAGTAGGATATAAAGATATCTTTATATGTACCCACTCAGCCGACCAGTCCCGCCTCAGTCAGCTTGAGCCGGCGCAGATCGAGGTTCATATCGGTACGAAACCGCGCGGCCGCCGCATCGGAGAACCGGGCAGCCGCAGCGGCATCGCGCTGGGTCACCGCGTCTGAATAAGCCGACCCCTGCGCCACGAAATTGAGCATGAACGTCTCGGCCATCGCCTGCCGCTCGGCATTGCCCATTTTTGCAAAGGCCATGCTCATGCCGAGCGCCCGCGCCACCTGCCCGCGCACCGCCTGCACATGCGCCCGGCTCGCGAAGGGCACCTTGTTGGCAATCTGCCAGTTCTGCACCCAATAGCTCGTCATCGCGTCCGCAACGTCGCCGCGCCGCAGCCCGTCGACCGCGACATGCTTTTCCCATAGTCCCAACAAATCGTTCTGCTCGACGGCCTTGCGCAGCCGGTCGGCATTGCCCGGGTCCGCCCGCGCCACGAAGTCGGCGAATTTCGCGCGGACCTGCGCGGATATCGCCGGAGAGCCGCGATAGCGCGTGCTGGTAGCCTCGGTCGGTCGTGTCGGCGCAGCGGCCCGACGATCGCCGCCACCGCTGCGCACCGTCGAGCCGAGAACATTGTTCATCTGCCCCACCGACGCCATCGACGCGCCGAAGTCGATATATTGGCTGCCGATCGCCGGGAAATCCTGTGCCCCTGCCGGCCCCGCGGCGAGGATGGCAACGAGCATGGCAGCAAGACGATAACGCATCCCGAACACCCCTCCGATCGACCGGCCAGATGGACCGCGATGATGACGACCAAGTGTCGCACCGGCCAGCCGTCGTCACGCACGTCTCGCCCTGCGAAAGCGGCATCGTGTCGCATCTCGGGGCGACTGGCCGCCCCGAAAACGCGCCGAACCCCGTCGCTCATCCGGCACGTTTCCGATAGGCCCGCAACCGAAGGTCACCGATCCGGAGGATTCGATCCCATGTCCGTTCGTGTCGCGATCCTGGCCCTTGTGAGCCTCGCCATGCCCGCCGTGGCGCACGACGTGCCGACGGTCCTGCCGAACAACTATGTGCTCTCGGACATCCTCAACCAGCAGAGGATCGAGGCGGCGATCGGCACGCGTCCGGCAACCCCGCGGCGCAAGTCCACGGCCACCGCTCCCGCTTCCCGCGTAGTAACCAGCTACCGGTCCTCCCCGGTGGTCAGCGCGCGCATACGCCGGCAGTTCATCGCGTCGATGAGCGGCAAGGTCGGGGCCGCCAATGCCCGCCAGCTTGCCGAGGCGCTGGAACGCGGCGATCCGATCGCCAACTGGTCGCAGATCGTCGCCGCCGACGGCCTGCGCAGCGGCGACGTGGCCGATGCCTTCGCCGCTTATTGGCTGCTCAACTGGGCGATGGCCAATGGCCGCGAGGGCAACCGGGCACAGGTGCTCGCCGTCCGCGATCAGACGCGTTCGATCCTCGCATCCAACCCGCACCACGCAGCGCTGAGCGAGGCGCAACGCCAGGAAATGGCCGAGACCTTCATGCTCAACTTCCTCGTCCAGCACGCCGCCTATAGCGATGCCATGAAGCGCCGCGACCAGGCGACGATGCGTCGGTTGGGCGACGCGGCAGTCGCGCGCTTCCGTGGCGAAATGGGCCTCGATCTTCGTCGGCTCCAGCTGGGCGGCGCCGGCTTCATACCGACAGGCGGATAAGCGTCACCGCACCAGCCGATAGCTTACGAACGCCACCTGCTTCCCGTCGGGCGACCAGCTCGGCACGTTGATCGTTCCCTGCCCGCCGAACAGCCGCGTCAGTACCTGCGGCGGCGCGCTGCCGTCCGCGGGCATGATCTCGAGCGCCACGTCCTCGCGATTGGGCGGATGGTCGGTCAGCGCGACATCGAGCCCGAACGACACGAACACGATCCACTTCCCGTCGGGCGACACGTGCGGAAACCAGTCGCGCCGATCGGGATCGCGGGTGAGCTGCACCGGATCGCTCCCATCGGCGTTGGCGCGCCAGATCGCCATCGCGCCGCTACGGGTCGAGTTGAAGTACAGATATTTGCCGTCGGGCGAATATTCAGGCCCGTCGTCCACTCCCGGCCCGACGATCAGCGGCCGCGCCGGTCCGCCGGCCAGATCCTTCGCCCAGATATCGTAGCTGTCGTCATCGGTGCCGACCCGCACATAAGCCAGCGTCTTCCCGTCCGGGCTCCAGCCATGCCAATAGGACCGCGCCTTGGGATCGCTCACCAATTCGCGCGGGCGCTCCGATCCGGCGAGCGGCAGCACATAAATGCGCGAGAGATTGTCGGGCTCGGACTGGTCCGAGATCACCAGGCTGTTGCCGTCGGGCGAGATGCCGTGATCGTTGTTGTTCCTGATATTGCGCCCGGTCGGGATCGCCACCGGCTCGCCGCCTTCCACGGGAATCCGCCAGATCCGGCCATCGGCATTGTAGACCAGCGCCTTGCCGTCGCGCGTCCAGTTCGGCGCCTCGATCTTGCCGGGGAAGTGGCGGACCACCCTGCGGCTCTGCACCCCACTCACTTCGATCACTTCGAGCGTGCTCTCGACCTTCGCCGCATATCCCGTGTCGGGCACATAAGCGAGGCTCGGCACCTGCATCTCGACGTTGGAGAAGGTCGCGGTCTCGGTAACCGCATTGTCGTGCGCCGACACCGCCAGCCCCACCAGAACCGGCGCCTGGAACGCGATCCGGTAACTCCCGCCGGCATGGACCAGCTTGCCGTCCGCCCCAGCGACCGAGAAAGTCACGAAATTCCCCTCGCGCTCGAGCCGGACCCGGCTGGGATGCAAGACGGCGGAGACGATCTGTCGCGTCGGTCCGTCCTGTTCGGCGCGATATTGCAGCGAGGTCATCCCGTCGCCGTGCACCATCACATCGGCATAAGGCGATCCGGGCGTCCGGTTCTGCCGCATCATCAGCCCCGCCTTGCGGTGCGGGTCCTTGCCCTTGCCTTCCCACGCGATGCCGGCGGCGATGTGCAGGTCGCCGGAGCGCTGCACCCAGGCATAATGAAACGCGTCCTTCTCGCCCCAGATGTTCGCGCCGCTCGCGGTCATGCGATAGCGGCCCGCGTCGTAGGTCAGGCTGCCGGGCGTGGCGGTATCGCCGATATCGGCGTGGTTGGCAAAGATGCCGACGGTCTGCGCCGCCACGGGGGTCGCCCAGAGCGCGAGCGCGCATGCCGCAGCCAAACCTCTGATCATGCGCCGCTCTCCCCTTGCTCCTCCGGGCTCCTGCGAAAGCAGCAGCCCAGGGCAATGCAGTACGGCGCCATCCTGGGCTCCTGCTTTCGCAGGAGCACGGCATCTTCGCGCGCCTTCGTTCTTTCGTTATGTTAGCGCTACCCACTTTCGAAGCGAAACCATTTCGCATCACCGCTTCTGGCCTTATTCTGCGCGGCGATGACCCCAGACATCACCCCCGTCCTCCGCGCACTCGAAGCGCATGCCGATCCGGCATTCCGCGACACGATGGGTCCGCGCTTCGGCATCGTCACGGCGGACCGGGTGCTGGGCGTGCCGATGGCGAAGATCCACGACGTCGCCAAGCCGCTCGGCCGCGACCCGGAACTCGCCGAGGCGCTGTGGCAGTGCGGCGTGTACGAAGCGCGGATGGCCGCCTGCATGGTCGACGATCCCGCCACGGTAACGCCCGAACGGATGGACCGCTGGCGCGCCGATCTCGACAATTGGGCCGTCACCGACACGGCCTGCTTCAAGCTGTGGGACCGCACCCCGCATGCCTTCGCGATGATCGATCGCTGGGCGATGCTCGACCAGGAGTTCGGCCGGCGCGCGGCCTTCGCCTTGCTCGCCAGCTGCGCCCTGCATCGCAAGGGCACGGACGCCGATTATCTCACCCGATTGCCGCTGATCCATGCCGCGGCAGACGACGAACGCAATTTCGTCAAGAAAGGGGTCAGCTGGGCATTGCGTGCGATCGGCGGCAGGCAGAGCCCTGCTTTGCGCACAGCCGCCCGCGATCTCGCCGCCACCCTCGCCGCGTCGCCCGACAAAACCCGGCGTTGGATCGGCAAGGACGCCCTGCGCGAGTTCGCCAAGGCCGACGCGAAAAGCTGATCTTCACGCCGTCCCGGTGCTGTTCGCCAACAGCCGCGGATCGATTCCCGCGATCTCAAATCCCTGCGCCCAGCGTCGCCGGGCATCGACGTCGTAGAGCAGCTTCGTGTCGCCGCTGGTGCTGAACCAGCCGTGCCGGGTCATCTCCTCGTCGAGCTGGCCCTCGCCCCAGCCGGCATAGCCGAGCGCGACCAGCCAGTGGCTCGGCCCCTTCCCCTCTGCGATCGCCTTGAGCACGTCGATCGTGCCGGAAAGCGCCCAGCGCCCGCCGACATCGATCGTGTCCTGCCCGCCCCAGTCGGTCGAGTGCAGCACGAAGCCGCGCCGCGGCTCGACCGGGCCGCCGAAATGCACCGGCGCGTCGGGCACCTCGCCGGGATCGATCTCGAACTGCTTGAGCAATTCGTGGAGCCCCAGTCCCTCGATCGTCTCGCCGATGCCGATGCCCAGCGCCCCTTCCTCGTCGTGCGCGCACATAGCGATCACTGCGTGCTCGAAGCGCGGATCGCCGATCCCCGGCATCGCGAGGAGGAACTGACCGGTGAGATAAGGCGTCGAATCCATGCCGCGACAACTTATCGCTTCGGTTTCGGGTCCGTCACGCTTGAAAATGTCATCGACCGCGCCGATTGGAGCATTGACCTCAAAAAGGAGAGTGAAATGACCATCCAGGTTGGCGACCGCATTCCCAGCACCCAGCTCGTCAAGGTGACCGAGGCAGGCCCCGAGCAGATCGGCTCGGACGAATATTTCGCCGGCCGCAAGGTCGCGCTCTTCTCGGTGCCCGGCGCCTTCACGCCCACCTGCTCGGCCAAGCACCTCCCCGGCTTCGTCGAAAAGGCCGACGAGATCAAGGCGAAGGGCGTCGACGAGATCGCCTGCACCGCGGTGAACGACGCGTTCGTGATGGGCGCCTGGGGCAAGTCGTCGGGCGTCGACGGTAAGGTGACGATGCTCGCCGACGGCAACGGCACCTTCGCCAAGGCAGTGGGCCTCGAGATGGACGGCAGCGGCTTCGGCCTCGGCACCCGCGGTAAGCGCTATTCGATGCTGGTCAATGACGGCGTCGTCGAGCAGCTCCACCTCGAGGCGCCCGGCGCGTTCGAAGTCAGCTCGGCCGATTATCTGCTCGGCCAGCTGTAACGCCGCACCCGTAACGGAACTGCCGTGCCGTTGCAGGAGTTGATCCATGTAACTTCTACGAAAGGGAAGCGTCATGGCCAACAGCAACAGCAACAGCACGAGCGGTTCGGCCGGCGAGAGCGCCGGCCAGAGCCAGGGTTCCGAGAAATCCTTCCTCGCCTCGGCGCAGGAAACGGTTGCCGGCGCAGTCGATGCGACGGTGCAGGCAGTGAAGGATCACCCGGTCGCCGCAGCCGCGGTCGCCGCGGGTGCCGCCGCGGCAGTGGGCGGTGCAGTCTATGCCGCCACCCAATTGGGCGGCGAAAAGGAGCCGGCCTCGAAGAAATGATCCGATCGGCTCCCGCTCGTCCACGGGCGGGGGCCGACGATCTGTCCGGCAGTCTTGCCAGAGTCATCTTCGCGCATTAGCGATCGAAGATGACTCAAGCATCAGACATCGTCGCCGAGCTGGACCGCCTCTATCGCGCCTCGGTCGAACGCCTCCAGGCCGCCCTCACCCGCTATCTCGAAGACGGCACGCCGCCGGCTCCGATTAGCCGCACCGACGGCTCCTTCGCTTATCCCGAGATTCGGCTCACCTATCGCGGCGGCAATGATCGCCCCGCCCCGCCGCGTTCGTTCGGCCGGCTGGTCGATCCCGGCGAGTATCGCATCAGCGTCACCAAGCCGGCGATGTTCTCCGACTATCTGACCGAGCAGCTCACTTTCCTGATCGAGGATTACGATGTCGAGGTCGATGCGACGACCGGGCGGCAGGAGATCCCCTTCGCTTATGTGCTCGATCCCGGCCACGCGCTGAGCCTCGACGAAGTCTCGGCGACCGAGCTAGCCCGCCATTTCCCCGCGACCGAGCTCGCGCATATCGGTGACGAGATCGCCGACGGCCTGTGGGTGTCGCCCGACGGGATCCGGCCGCTGGCGCTGTTCGACGGGCTGCGCACCGATTTCAGCCTCGCCCGCCTGCGCCACTATACCGGCACGCCGACCGAGCATGTCCAGCAGTACATCCTGTTCACCAACTATCACCGCTATGTCGACGAATTCGTCCGCTGGGCATGCGGCCAGCTCGGGCCCGACAGCCGCTACACCGGCGTCTCGGGTGCCGGCGGCATCGTCATCGAGAGCGCCGACGACATGGACCGGCTGATCTCGGACAGCGCCTGGCGCCGCCACCAGATGCCAGCCTATCACCTGATGGCCCCCGGCCGGACGGGCATCACCTTGGTCAATATCGGCGTCGGTCCCTCCAACGCGAAGACCATCGCCGATCACCTCGCGGTGCTCCGTCCCGAGGCGTGGCTGATGATCGGCCATTGCGGCGGCCTTCGCCCCAGCCAGCGGATCGGCGACTATGTCCTCGCCCACGCCTATCTGCGCGACGATCACATCATGGACGACGTGCTGCCCCCCGAGATCCCGATCCCCGCGATCGCCGAGGTCCAGCTGGCGCTCGCCCGTGCCGCCGAGACCGTCTCGGGCCAGTCGGGCGACGAACTCAAGCAGCGGCTGCGCACCGGCACGATCGTCACCACCGACGATCGCAACTGGGAGCTGCGCTACTCGGCCACCGCGCTGCGCTTCTCGCTCAGCCGCGCGGTCGGCGTCGACATGGAATCGGCCACGCTCGCCGCGCAAGGCTATCGCTTCCGGGTGCCCTACGGCACCCTGCTCTGCGTGTCGGACAAGCCGCTGCACGGCGAACTCAAGCTCCCCGGCCAGGCCAACCGCTTCTACGAGCGCGCGATCAACGAGCATCTCCGCATCGGCATCGAAACCGTCGAGGAGCTCCGCCGCGAAGGCGCCAAGCTGCACAGCCGCAAGCTGCGGGCATTCAACGAGCCGCCGTTTAGATAGTCAAAATCCTCCCTCGCGAAGCGGGGGAGGATATCGGGCGCACCCCGAGCGTTCTCCCGCGAAAGGAGCCCGCCATGATCGATCCCGAGCAACAGCCCGAAGCCGAAACCCCGCACGCGCATCAGCCCGACGGTACCGACAGCTCCGCCGAATTCGCCGCGGGGATCGCCGACGAGAACACGATTCCCGACGAATTGCCCGAGTGAATCGCGTCAGCGGGTGTGTCGGAGTTTGAAATTCAGGGCCGGTCGCGGAGATATCCCGCGATCTCACTCAGCTTGCTACCGATGTAGTAGAGCATGCCCAATACGACACTGCCCCAAACGACGAACATAATCGGTGGAATGTTGTTCACGCCTCTCCCCTTCGCTTCTTGTATGGCCCGCGCGGCGCAGGAGCCAGCGCATGATCCATGATCCCCGCTGCAATGCCCGTCAGCGGCTGAGCTGGAATTCCACCACCAGGCTGGCGTTGACGGTGACCTGGTCGGCGGCACCATCCTTCTTCGGTGCGACGATCGTCACCAACTCGCCGATCAGCGCGAGCGCGCCGGCGGTCGGGTCCTGCTTCTCGCTGACCTTGACGATCGCGCTGCGCTTGAGCCCGAGCGTCGCGGCATAGGCATCGGCCTCGCCCTGCGCCTTCTTGATCGCCGCGGCCTTGGCCGCCCGCGTCGGCGCGACATAGTCGGTGAGCAGCGGCAGCACGTCCTCGTCGAGCTTGCCGCCATTCGCCTCGATCGGCGCCTTGGCGCTCTCGATCGCGGCGCGCGTCGGCGCGTCGAAGTGCAGCGTCTCGGTAGCGGTGGATTGCGGCGTCTCCTTGCTATCCTCCTCGAGCGTTTCGAGGCTGAAGCTCGGCTTCGACTTGGCGCCTGCGAAGGACGAGATCAGGCCCATCAGCGAGTTGGTCGTACCGATCTCGCCCTGGCCCTCACGGATATTGAGTGCCGTGAGTGCCTGAATCAGCTTGGCGCGATTGGCCGCGAGCGTCGCGCCCGCAGCAGTCTCATCCTTGCCCTTGGCAGTGAGCGTCACCGACATCCGGTAACGCTGCGCGGGCACGCTGACCTGCCCGGTGGTGACGATCTCCACCGAGACCGGCCCCGCCGTCTGCGCCTGGGCGGCCAGCGGCGCTGCCGCCAGCCCGAGCGCAATCGCGTACTTGATCATCTTGTTTCCCCTTTTCTTTAAGCGCGGCGTGTCACCAGCCCTGCGGCTGACCCTTGTTCTGCGCGTCGAGCCACTTCTTGAGCGGCGCGAAATATTCCATCATCGGCTTGCCCGATATCTCGCGGGTGCCGGTGAAGGCCTGCAGCGCGTCGGGCCAGGGCTTGGACGCACCCATCTCGAGCATCTTGTTCAGCCGCGCGCCGACTTCCTTGTTCCCGTAGAACGAGCAGCGATGCAGCGGCCCCTTCCAGCCCGCCTGATCGCATGCCGCCTTGTAGAACTGGAACTGGAGCAGCCGCGCGAGGAAATAGCGCGTATAGGATACGCTGCCGGCGACGTGATATTTGCCGCCTGCGTCGAAGCGCGTCTCGTCGCGCGCGACCGGCGGTGTCAGCCCCTGATATTGCAGGCGGAGCTTGTCCCACCCGGCCTGATAGCCGTCGGGCTTGATCTCGCCCGAGAAGATCTGCCAGCGATATTTGTCGACCAGCAGCCCGAACGGCAGGAACGCGACCTTGTCCATCGCCTGGCGCAGCAGCAGCCCGGTATCCTTGTCGGCGCCCGGCACCGCCGACTTGTCGAGCAAACCGATCTGGACGAGATATTCGGGCGTGATCGAAAGCGCGACGAAATCGCCGATCGCCTCGTGGAAGCCGTCATTCGCGCCGTTGCGGTAGAGCTGCGGCAGATCCTTGTACGCGCGCTGGTAGTAATTGTGGCCGAGTTCGTGATGGATCGTGACGAAATCGTCCGAATTCACCTTGATGCACATCTTGATGCGCAGATCGTCCTTCTCGTCCACATCCCATGCCGAGGCATGGCACAGCACTTCGCGGTCTGCGGGCTTGAGGAACAGCGAACGCTGCCAGAAGCTCTCGGGCAGCGGCGTGAAGCCGAGCGAGGAATAGAAGCCCTCGCCGGTCTGGACCATCTTCTTCCAGTCATAGCTCTTGGCCTTGAGCAGCTCGCCGACGTCATAGCCGACATCCCCGGCACCGGCCGGCGCGACGACATCGTAGATATTGCCCCATTCCTGGGCCCACATGTTGCCGAGCAGATCGGCGCGGATCGGACCGGTCTTCGACTGGACCGCGTCGCCGTACTTCTCGTTCAATTTGCGGCGGACATAAGTGTGGAGCGCGACATAGAGCGGCTTGACGTCGGCCCAGAGCTTGTCGGTCAGCTTCGCGAATTCTTCCGGCGGCATGTCATAGCCCGAACGCCACATCGTGCCAGTGTCGGGGAAGCCGAGTTCGGTGGCGCCCTGATTGGCGATGCCGGTCATCTTCGCATAATCGCCGCGCATCGGCGCGCCGACATTGTCGTTCCAGCTGACCCACATCTCCTTGAGCTCGGCCGGATTGCGGTTCTCGCCCATCGCCGCCTCGATGTCGCTGCCGTTGATCGGCTTGCCGTTCAGCGTACCCTTGCCCTTGGCGTACATCGATCCGAGCCGCGTCGAGATATCCGACAGCTGCTGCGCGGCACCCGGCGTGGTCGGCGCGGGAAGCGTGATCGCGCTGCGCAACATGGTGAGCTGGCGCTTCTGCTCAGGCGTTAGCCCCGGCGCATTCTGGTACTTCGCCGCCTCGATCGCATAGCGCACCGCCATCTCGGTGCCCCGCGCGCCATATTCGGCGGCGAGCGCATCGGTATCGTCGGTGATGTAGGTCGCGTTGATCCAAGCGACGCGCTGACTGATCAGGTTGAACTCGGTATATTCCTTCTGGACGCGGTCGATGAACGCCTGTGCCTCGGCGGCAGTGGGCGCGCTGGTCGCGGATGTCGCCGGCGCGGTCTGCGAGACCGCGGGAGCGGCCAGGAACGAGACGAGCGCGAGCATCGAGATGCCGGTACGGATCATGTGGGGGAGCCCCTTTGTTCGTTGATGGCGCGGACACTCGCGCGGCGGGCGAGGTCGGTCAAGCGCCCCTCTTTTCGTCATCCCCGCGAAAGCGGGGACCCATCTCCGAACAACGCAGCGGGCAAACACCGCTGCCGTACCTGCTGGACAACGCACGAGATGGGTCCCCGCTTTCGCGGGATGACGTGATTGAAGGTTAGTCCACCAAAAACCCCACGATCGCATCCCCCAGCTCGGGCCGAGTCACCGCACTCATGTGATTGCCCGGAATCTCGACGAAACGCCCCTGCGGCAGCAGATCCGCCACCTCCTGCGCCGAGCCATTGTCGAAATCCTCGGCGCCGGTGACCACCAGCGCGGGAAGGTCGATCGCCGCGATTTCCTCCCTCGACGTATCGACGAAGGTCTGCAGGATCAGCAGCAGCGCCTCCGGATCGCCCTTGGTGGTCTTGAGGAACGCCTCGGTCATCCATTCCGAGCTGCCGCGCTCGAAGGTGCCGAGATTGGTGAGCACCCGCCTGAAATAAGTGCCTCGCCCATGCGTGTCGGTCAGCCCCGCCAGCCCCATGCCGCACAACACCGCCCGCCGCGGCTTCGCGCCGTGGACGAGCATCCGCAGCGTCGTGCGTCCGCCCAACGAATAGCCGCCGAGGTCGTAATCGGTCAGCCCCAGATGCTCGATCAGCGCGAAGCCGTCGCGCATCAGCACATCGGGCGGATAGGCGGCGGGAGCGTGCGGCCGGTCGCTCAGCCCGTGCCCGCGCAGATCGGGCATGATCACCCGGAAGCCGCGCGCGGCGAGCTTCTCGGCATGGCCGTATTTGATCCAGTTGACGTGCGCCGTGGAGAAATAGCCGTGGATCAGCACCACCGGCCGCGCGCCCTCGTCCTTTGGTCCCATCTCGGTCCAGGCGAGCTCGACTCCGTCGAAGCTCTGGAAGCGGTGCGTCTCAGTCGGGAAGTTTGCCAACGGTTTTCATCCAGCGCTGCACGAGGCTCGGGTTCTGGTCGGTCCGTGAGGCGGGCAAGTGGCTGGTGTCAAGCCAGGCGCGGTGCCAGCTCTCGCATCCCGAATGCTCAGTGGGCACGAAATCCCCGGGATCGTCGAAGCTGCCGACGGTCATGTCCATCCGGTCATGGCCATGCGCTTCATAAGTGAGCGGCGTCCCACAGGTCGCGCAGAAGCCCCGCTGCGCGATCGGCGACGAATCGTAGCGATCGGGCTCGGTCTCCCAATGCACGTCGCTCTTGAACAGGTTCTTGAACGCGACCGACACCCCGCCGGTGGCGCGCTGGCACATCCGGCAATGGCAGAGATACGCCTCGTCGTCGTGCACCGTCGCGCGATAGCGCACGCGCCCGCACTGGCATCCGCCCGTCATCTCACCCGCCATGATTGTCCTCCATGCAATTGCCGCAGCGCACAATGCAAGCTGGTCCTAGATTGCAATCCATAAGCCTGCTTACTATGTGCGTGCTATGGCCCATAATGTCGGTTTCCTCATAAGCGATGTCTCGCGCATTATGCGTCGCCGCTTCGACGAGCGCGCGCGCAAGAGCGGCGCGACGGGCCCGCAATGGCGCACGCTCAAGCTCCTCGAACGGCACGAAGGACTAAACCAGGGACAGCTCGCGGAGTTGCTCGAAGTCGAGCCGATCACCAGTTCCCGGATGATCGACCGGCTGGAGGAAGCCGGGCTGGTCGAGCGCCGCCCCGATCCCGCCGACCGGCGCGCCTGGCGCATCCATCTCACTGAAAAGGCCCGCCCGGTGCTCGCCGAGCTTCACGATATCGCCAACGAGATGATCGAAGCGGCGCTTCATGGGTTGGACGCTGCGCAGCGCGATGCGCTGGTCGCTTCGCTCAACGTCATCCGATCCAACATGACCGAAACCAGACCCGAGACCAAAGAGGCCGCAAATGGCTGACGCCGATCCCAAGATCGAAAAGACGCCCGCGGAGGCGATAGTCATCGAACCCGGCGCACAGGGGGAACCCGTGCAGGAAACCGCCGAGCCGCGCGCCAAGCGCAGCTGGCTGCGGCCGCTATTGATGTTCGGCGTGCCGCTGATCATCCTCGCGATCGTCGGCTTTTTCTGGCTGACCTCGGGCCGCTTCGCTTCGACCGACAATGCCTATGTCCAGCATGACAAGGTCTCGGTCTCGGCCGAAGTCGCCGGACGGATCGTCAAGGTCGCGGTGCGCGAGAACCAGCGCGTCAGGAAGGGCGACCTGCTCTTCGAGATCGACCCCGCTCCCTATCGCATCGCAGTGGCGCAGGCCGACGCGGCGATCGCCAATGCCCAGGTCGAACTCCAGACGCTGCAGACCAGCTATGTCGGCACCGGCGCCGACATCCAGGCCGCGCGCGACCGCATCGCGCAGGCGCAGGAAGATTATGGCCGCCAGGCCGAGCTGATGAAGCGCGGCTTCACGACGCGCGCCAGCTTCCAGGCCGCGCAGCATGCGCTCGAACAGGCCCGTGCCTCGCTGCAGAGCGCGCAGGCCGATGCCGCCGAGGCGCGCTCGAAGCTCGCCACCGGCGCGGCGGTGCCCGGCGAGAACCCGGCGATCGCCGCGGCGCGCGTCCAGCGCGAGCAGGCATTGCTCAACCTCAGCCGCACGAAGGTCTACGCGCCCGCCGACGGCATCGTCAGCCAGTCCGATCGCCTGCAGGTGGGCCAGCAGATGATGACCGGACTGCCCGCAGTGACGATCGTCACCAGCGACCTTTCATGGGTCGAGGCGAATTTCAAGGAAACCGATCTCAACAAGATGCGCGTCGGTCAGTGCGCCGAAGTGAGCTTCGACGCCTATCCAGGGCTGAAGCTCAAGGGCCATGTCTGGTCGATCGGCGCGCTCACCGGGTCCGAATCATCGGTGCTGCCGGCGCAGAACGCCAACGGCAATTGGGTGAAGGTGACCCAGCGCGTTCCGGTCCGCATCGCGATCGACGAGAAGAGCCCGCGCGCGCTGATCGCGGGCCTGTCGTCGGACGTCGAGGTCGATCTGCGGAACCAGTGCAAATAACGAAACATCGTCATCCCCACGAAAGCGAGGACCCATCTCCACCACGCGCAGCACGCCGGGACAGTGAAGGAGATGGGCCCCCGCTTTCGCGGGGGTGACGCCACAAAGATTGTTGGAACCATGGCCACCGCCCGCCCTGCCCAGCCCGCAGCCGCCGCGCCCTCCGCGCCGCAGCCCGGCGTGGCCGCGCTCCCCGTCACCAATCGCGGGCTGCTCACCTTCGGCGTCATGCTGGCGACGATCATGCAGATCCTCGACACGACGATCGCCAATGTCGCGCTGCCCCACATGCAGACGTCGCTGGGCGCGACCGCCGACACCGTCACCTGGGTGCTGACCAGCTATATCGTCGCCTCGGCGATCGCGATCCCGATCACCGGCTGGCTTTCGGACCGGATCGGCTCGCGCAACCTGTTCCTGATTTCCACCGTCGGCTTCATCATCGCCTCGGCCTTGTGCGGCATGGCGCAGAGCCTGGAGGAGATGGTGCTCTTCCGTCTGCTCCAGGGTGTTTCCGCCGCCTTCATGAACCCGCTCAGCCAGACGGTGATGCTCGACATCAACCCGCCGGAGCGGCAGGCCAAGGCGATGTCGATCTGGGGCATGGGGATCATGGTCGGGCCGATCATGGGCCCGGTGATCGGCGGCTGGCTGACCGACAATTTCAATTGGCGCTGGGTGTTCTACGTCAATCTGCCGCTGGGCGTGATCTGCATCGCGATCCTGTGGTGGCTGCTGCCGTCGCGACCGGTGCGCAAGCGGCGGTTCGACATTTTCGGCTTCTCGATGCTCTCTTTGGGCATAGCCGGGCTCCAATTGATGCTCGACCGCGGCCAGACCGAGGACTGGTTCCAGTCGACCGAAGTATGGATCGAGATGCTCATCGCGATCATCGCCTTCTGGATGTTCACGGTGCACATGTTCACGGCGAAGAACCCGATGTTCGACCGCGATCTGTGGAAGAACCGCAACCTCGTCACCGCGGTGCTGTTCATGCTGGTGATCGGCGTAGTGATGATGGCGACGATGGCGCTGCTCCCGCCGATGCTCCAGACGCTCTACGGCCATTCGGTGTTCGACACCGGCGTGCTGCTGATGCCGCGCGGCGTGGGCGTGGTGCTGACGATGGCGATCTCGGCGCAGCTCGTGCAGCGTGGGCTCGATCCGCGCTGGCTGGTCGGCACCGGCTTCGTGATCGCCGCGCTCTCCTTATGGGAGATGACGCACTGGTCACTCGAGATGGATTCGACGCCGGTGATCATCTCGGGGTTCATCCAGGGGCTCGGCCTGGGCATGATCTTCATGCCGCTCCAGGGCATGGCCTTCGCCACTTTGCCCCCGCAATATCGCACCGAGGGATCGAGCCTGATGAACCTGACGCGCAACATCGGCGCGTCGGTGGGCATCTCGCTGGTGACGACGATGCTCGCCCGCAGCATCCAGACCAGCCATGCCGCGCTGGCGCCGCATATCTCGGCGGAGAGCCTCGACGGCCTCGATCCGGGCTTCCTCCAGGCGCTGGGCGGAATCGGCCAGACCGCCTATGCGATGGCGGATGCCGAGATCAACCGCCAGGCGATGATGATCGGCTATCTCAACGACTTCTGGGGCATGGCGATCGTCACCGCGCTGTCGATCCCGCTGGTGATCTTCCTCCGCCGCCCCAAAGGTCCGATCGAGAAGCCCGATCCTGCGGCGGCGGGGCACTGAAGCCTTTCACGTCGTCCCGGCACAAGGCCGGGATGACGCTGCAGGAATCAGGCCGCCTTCTTCAAATGCCGCCGCCCCAGCAGCTCGGCGATCTGCACTGCGTTGAGCGCGGCACCTTTCCGCAGATTATCGCTCACGCACCACAGCGACAGGCCGTTCTCGACGGTCGAATCCTCGCGGACGCGGCTGACGAACGTGGCATATTCGCCGACGCATTCGATCGGCGTGACGTATCCGCCATCCTCATGTTTGTCGATCAGCATCACCCCCGGCGCCTCGCGCAGGATGCTCTTGGCCTGCGCAGCCGAGATCTCGTCCTCGAACTCGATGTTGATCGCTTCCGAATGGCCGACGAACACGGGCACGCGCACGCAGGTCGCGGTTACCTTGATCTTCGGATCGAGGATCTTCTTGGTCTCGACCACCATCTTCCATTCTTCCTTGGTCGATCCGTCGTCGAGGAAGCTGTCGATGTGCGGGATCACGTTGAACGCGATCTGCTTGGTGAACTTGCTCGGCGTGGCGGGATCGCCGACGAAGATATTCCGGGACTGCTCGAACAGCTCGTCCATCCCGGCCTTGCCCGCGCCGGAAACCGACTGATAGGTCGCGACGACGACGCGCTTGATCCTGGCGGCATCGTGCAGCGGCTTCAGCGCCACCACCATCTGCGCGGTCGAGCAGTTCGGGTTCGCGATGATGTTGCGCTTGGTATAGCCGTCGATCGCCTCGGGGTTCACTTCGGGCACGATCAGCGGCACGTCCGGATCCATCCGGTAGAGCGACGCATTGTCGATCACCGTGCAGCCCGCCGCCGCGAAGCGCGGGGCATGAAGCTTCGAGCCTTCCGATCCGATCGCGAACAAAGCCATGTCCCAGCCCTTGGGATCGAAATGCTCGATGTTCTGGACCTTGAACTTCTTGCCGGTCTCGCCGAAATCGATCTCGTCGCCCTGGCTGCGCGCGGAGGCGAGCACGGCGAGCTCGTCGATCGGGAATTCCCGCTCGGCGAGGATGTTCAGCATTTCACGCCCGACATTGCCGGTGGCGCCTGCGACCACGACACGGTAGCCCATTTTCGTCCTTCCATCAGGATCGTCGCACTTGCGCCGACGAACGGTTCATTGGTTGTAGATGAGGTGGAATGCCAGCGCATTCCAGTTGCTTCGACGCAAAGCTCGGCTTCGCGCGCGCCTGAGCGTCAGGCGCGTTTGGTAATTCGCGTGCTAGTTCGCGGTTTTCGAAGCATGTGGCGCCCCTAACAGACCAAAAGCTGCGTGGCGAGGGGCAAAATCTATAATTTTCGGAAAGCCTCCGCCGGCCGCCCGATAAGGCGACCGACGGCGCGAAAGCCTATTTCTTCGCCTCGCTGGTATGCCGATCGAGGAAGTTGAGGATCGTGCCCCACAGATGCTCGCTGATCCCCGGCCCGCCGACGCGATGGGTCTGGCCGGGATAGAGCATCATCTCGAACGGCACCTTCTGCTTCTGCAGCGTCGAGGCCATCGCGGTAGTGTTGTCGAGCACCACATTGTCGTCGGACATGCCGTGCAGGATCAGCAGCGGATCGGCTATCTTCGCCGCATTTCCGATCGCGTCGGACGCCGCATAGGCCGCCGGCACCTTGGTCGGATCGCCCATGTACCGCTCGGTGTAGAAGGTGTCGTAGAGGTCCCATTTGGTCACCGGCGCGCCCGCCACGCCCGCGGCGAACACGCCCGGCGCGCCTTCGAGCATCTTGAGCGTCATATAGCCGCCGTAGGACCAGCCATAGGTCACGATCTTGTCCGGATCGACATAGTCCAGCGTCTTCAGATAGTTCGCCCCCGCAACCTGATCCTCGACCTCGACCGAGCCCATCGCGTGGAAGATCGCGTCCTCGAATGCCTTGCCGCGATTGGCCGATCCGCGATTGTCGATCTGGAACCAGATATAGCCGCGATCGACCAGATATTGCTGGAGCGCCCCGCCCCACGCCTTGCTCACGGTCTGCGAATGCGGCCCGCCATAATGCTGGAAGAACACCGGATAGCGCTTGCCCGGCGCGAGCACCGGGGTGATCATCTCCCAGTTGAGCGTGCTGCCGTCCGGGCCCTTGATCGTCCCGAAGCGCCGCTCGCGATGACTGGCTAGATAGGCATTATAGGGATGCGCGGCACTGGTGACGGCATTCTCCTCCACCCAGGCGATCCGCTTGCCCGCGGCATCGGCGAGATAGACCTGCGAAGGCTGATTGGTGTTCGAGCGCGTGATGATCGCCCGCGTCGCCGCGCCGTCCATCACTGCCTTGTTCCACCAGCCCGCCTCGGTCAGCCGCGTCACCACCCCCGGCTTCTTGAGGTCGACCGAATACAAATGCCGTTCGAGCACGCCGTCCTTGTTGCCGAGGAAGAAGATGCGGCCCTTCGCTTCGTCCACGCCGGCGAGTTCGGAAGCGACTTCCCAGTCGCCTTTGGTCAGCTGGGTCCATTTGCCCGCCTTCCAGCGATAGAGATGGCCGTGGCCGTCGCGCTCGGACCACCAGATCAGGCTGCCGTCGCGGAGCGCTTGGAACGCGTCGGACAGGTTCACCCAGCTCTTCGGCCCCGATTTCTCGCTGAACAGCACAATCGACTTGCCCGTCGCCGGATCGACCTTGAGCATGTCGAGCACGCTCTGGTCGCGGTTCATCCGCTGGACGTAGAGCGCGCTGGCGTCGGGCGCCCAGTCGACGCGGGTCAGATAGATGTCGGTCTCCTTGCCGAGATCGACCTTGATCTTGTTCGTCCCCGTCGGGTCCATCACGTAGAGATCGACCAGCACGTTGGGCGTGCCCGCCTTGGGATAGCGCTGCTGGAACGTGCTGGTGCCCGAAGCGCCGATCGCCGTGCGCGTCACCACGCCCACCGGCGCCTCGTCGAAGCGCTCGACGGCGATGTAGCGATCACCCGGCGACCACCAATAGCCGGTGAAGCGGTTCATTTCCTCCTGTGCGACGAACTCGGCCTCGCCCCAATGGACGGTGCCGGTGCCGTCCTCGGTGATCTTGGCGAGCGCGCCGCCAGCCAGCTTGCCGACCACGAGGTTCTGGTCGTTGACATAGCTGACATAGCCGCCCGCGGGGCTGATCACCGGATTGAGCTTGGATCCCTTCTCCTGCGTCAGTCGCGTGATCTTGCCGTCCAGCGTCGCGAGATAGAGTTCGCCGTCCAAGGGCACCAGGATCGCCTTGCCGTCGGGCGCCCAGTCATAGCCCAGGATCCCGGTCTTGCCGACGATGCTGCGGTCGCGCTCGCGTTGCATCTTCTCGGCTTCGGAAAGCTCGGCGCCGGTGCCGACCTTCTTCGAATCGACCAGCATCCGCCACTGGCGCGTGGCGGTGTCCATCGCCCAGAGATCGTAGCGCTCCTTCTCGTCGGCGCGGTTGCGCAGCAGCGTGAGAAACTTCCCGTCGGGCGAAAGCTTGGGCTGGAGCGGCGCGCTGCCGGTGAGATCGGGGCTGGCGAAGACGCGTTCGAGCGTGAGGTCCTTGCCCTGCGCGGCGGCTTCACTGGTCATCATTGGTGCTCCCAGCGCGACGAAAGCCAATCCCAGCAACCATTCACGCATTCCCGACTCTCCGGAGTTTGCGCACCGCGAGCGCGGGCGAACCCGCCTTATTGCGGCGCCTGCTCTCCGGGTAAAGTCCTGCTAGTCCTGCAGATTGAGCGCCACCTTGCGCGAGACGAGGATGAAGCGCGGCCCCGCGCCGTTCGCCGCCGCGCGATCGCCGGGATTATAGAGTGCGCATTTCCGAAGGCTCAGGCAGCCGCAGCCGATGCACCCATCGAGATCGTCGAGCGTACGCTGGAGCTGCGCCACGCGGGTCTCGATCACTTGCCGGAAGCCGCGGCTGATCCGCTTCCAATCGGCGGCGCTCGGCGCCCTTCCCTCGGGCAGCTTCGCCAGCTCGGTCGCGATCTGCGGCAGCGTGAATCCCAATTGCTGGGCGATCAGCGCGAACGAGATGCGGCGGATGTCGGCACGCAGGAAGCGCCGCTGGTTGCCGCTCGTGCGGATCGGATGCACCAGCCCCTTGCCCTCGTAGAAACGCACCGCCGACACCGACAGCCCCGTGCGGGCCGCCAGCTCGCCGATCGTCAGAAGCTCGTTTCCGCGCCCCATGCCACTCTCCGATTTTATGCTTGACCTCAACTTAGGTTGAGGTTGTAGCTGCTTGCGGCATGGCTTCCAAACAGGAAAGGGACCCCATGCCGCAGCCTTATATCGAACACGTCAATCTGACCGTCAGCGATCCCGAGCGCATGGCGGACCTGCTCAATCGCTTGTTCGGCTGGCACGTCCGCTGGGAAGGCGCCGCGCGCGACAATGGCCGCGTCATCCATGTCGGCGACGAGCGCACCTATCTCGCGGTCTATACCCCTCCCGGCGGCCCGCAGGCCGGTGATTTCGAGAAGGGCCGGCCGCTCAACCATGTCGGCATCCTCGTCGACGATCTCGACGATATCGAGCGCCGCGTGATCGACGCGGGGCTCGTGCCCTTCGCGCACGCCGATTACGATCCCGGCCGCCGCTTCTATTTCCTCGACTACGACGGCACCGAATTCGAGATCGTCAGCTACGAGTGAGCCACGAAAAAGGGCGCGGTAGCCTTCGCCACCGCGCCCTCTTCATTGCCCTGCTCGAAAGCTTATTCGGCTGCGGCGACCTCGTCGGTCGGGCGCACGTCGCGACGCTCGGCGATACGCGCCGACTTGCCGGTGCGGCCGCGCAGATAATAGAGCTTGGCGCGACGGACGATGCCCTTGCGGACGACTTCGATCGTGTCGATGTTCGGCGAATAAAGCGGGAAGACGCGCTCGACGCCCTCACCGAACGAAATCTTGCGGACCGTGAAGCTCGAGCCCATGCCGCGATTGGCACGGGCGATGCACACGCCCTCATAGTTCTGCACGCGGGTGCGCTCGCCTTCGACGACCTTCACGCCGACGCGGAGGGTGTCGCCCGGGCGGAATTCCGGAATCTTCTTGGTCTCGTTGAACTTGGCGATCTGCTCGGCTTCGAGCGTCTGGATGACGTTCATTTTCTTCGTCCTATTTTCGTCGCCGCGCGCCAGAGGGAGGATGGACCCGAGCGCCCTCATGGCGCTCCCAAAGGTCCGGCCTCCTTAGCCGTGTGTCGGTCTCGGCCTGGGCGCGTCGCCAGGCTTCGATCCTCGCATGATCCCCCGATCGCAGCACTTCGGGGATCGTGCGCCCTTCCCATAGTGCAGGTCGGGTATATTGCGGATATTCGAGCAGCCCCGTTTCGAAGCTCTCGTCCATGCCGCTGGAAGGCGCGCCCATTACTCCGGGAAGCAGCCGAATGCAAGCGTCGAGCAAGGTCAGCGCCGCCATCTCCCCGCCCGACAGGATATAGTCGCCGATCGATACCTGTTCGATCTCCCGCGCTTCGAACAGCCGCTCGTCTATCCCTTCGAAGCGCCCGCACAGGATCGTCACCCCCTCGCCCCCCGCGAGCGCCCGCACGCGCTCCTGCGTGAGCGGCGCGCCGCGCGGCGTCATCGCCAGCACCGGGCGCCCGGGCGCGACGCTGTCGAGCGCGCTGGCGAGCACATCGGCGCGCATCACCATCCCCGCCCCGCCGCCGGCCGGCGTATCGTCGACCGAGCGGTGCTTGTCGGTCGCAAAGTCGCGTATCTGCACCGCATCGAGGCTCCACAGCCCTTCGCGCAGCGCCCGCCCGGCGAGCGACACGCCCAGCGGGCCCGGGAACATCTCGGGGTAGAGCGTCAGGACAGTGGCAGCGAACGGCATGCGATCCCATGGCCCGCGCCGCGCGGGCTTGGCAAGTGCTCAGGCCTTCGCGCCCTCGAGATGCGCCTTCATGATCGCCAGTCCCTGCGCCATCATCGGCGAGACCGTCCCGGCCAGCGCATCGGGCAGCAGATCGGCGGTCCAGCTTACCCGGGCGCCGCCCTCCGCCTCCGTCACCGTCAGCACGCCGTTGTGATGCTCGAACTGCTGGACGGTCCAGACCAGCCGGCGACGCCCGTCATCGACCGACACGATCGCTTCGTCCACGACATGGCCGTTGGCGAACGTGACGCGGCGTACCGGCGCGCCCTCCCCGCCCAGCATCTCGGTGGCAGTGACGAAGCCGGGTACCAGCAGATCGTGCAGCCGATCGACGGCGCGGACGGCGCGCCATATCGCGTCGGGTGCCGCGGCGATGAAGATGTCGTGATGAATCGATGCCATGGAGCCTCTCCTTGTCGGCGTCTGCACACCGGATAGCGCCGCGCGCACCCGCCTGCTGGCAGGATTCGGACGCGGTCAGCCGGCGCAGGAGGACAGGCACCGCGCAAAGGCCTATGGATCGGCCCGATGACGCCGCTCGACGCCCCGGAGGCCGAACTCGATTTCGCCCAGTGCGAACGGGTGCGCTATGCCCGCGATCCGGCGTTCGACGGCGTGATCTTCATCGGCGTCAAATCGACCGGCATCTATTGCCGCCCAATCTGCCCGGTGCGCCAGCCCTTGTCGCGCAACGTCTCCTATTTCCCCAGCGCCGCCGCAGCCGAAGCGGCCGGGCTCCGCCCCTGCCTGCGGTGCCGCCCCGAGACGGCCCCGCATTCGCCGGCGTGGAAGGGCACGCGCGCCACGGTCGACCGGGCGCTGCGGCTGATCGAACAGGGCGCGCTCGACGATGCCCGGGTGGAGGCGCTCGCCGCCCGGCTCGGCATCGGCGCACGGCATCTGTCGCGGCTGTTCCGGCAGTATCTCGGCACCACGCCCTTGGCGGCGGCACGCACCGCGAGGATCCAGCGCGCCAAGCGCCTGCTCGACACCACCGATCTCGGCATGACCGAGATCGCGCTGGCCGCGGGGTTCGGCAGCGTGCGATCTTTCAACGCCGCCTTCCGCCAGACCTATCGTCGCCCGCCAAGTGCGCTGAAACGGCGCGGCGTGCGTTAGGGCGCGATGGACGATTGCATCATCATCGGCGCGGGCCCCGCAGGGCTGACCGCCGCCATCTATCTCGCCCGCTTCCACCTCAGCATCCGGCTGTTCGACTGCGGCACCAGCCGCGCGGCGCTGATCCCGTGCACGCGCAACCATGCCGGCTATCCCGAGGGCATTTCCGGCAAGGACCTGCTCGCGCGCATGGCCGAGCAGGCCGAGAAATACGGCGCGGTCCGCGAGCTCGCCGAAGTCACCGCGCTGCGCGTCGCCGAAACCGGCTTCATCGCGCGCGTCGACGAGCGCGACTATCCGGCACGCGCGATCCTGCTCGCCACCGGCGTGGTCAATCACCGCCCCGAGATGGACGACACGCTCCACGCCGAAGCGCTCCAGCGCGGGCTGCTCCGCTATTGCCCGATCTGCGACGGCTATGAAGTCACCGACAGGCGCGTCGGCGTGATCGGCACCGGCGACAGGGGTACGAACGAGGCACTCTTCCTGCGCGGCTACACCGCCGATGTGACGCTGATCGCTCCCGAAGGGGAGCACGCGCTGCCGGACGAACGCATTGCCGAACTCGACGAAGCCGGCATCGCCCGGATCCATGGACCCTGCGGCAATTATGCGATCGAAGGGGACCAGCTCGCCTTCGATACCGCGCAGGGCCGTCTCGCCTTCGACAGCGTCTATCCCGCTCTGGGCTCGCGCATCCGTTCAGGCCTTGCGATCCAGGCCGGCGCGCGGGCGGCCGAGGACGGGTGCCTCGAAGTCGACGATCACCAGCGCACCTCGGTGCCCGGCCTGTTCGCTGCCGGCGACGTCGCCAAGGGGCTCGATCAGATCAGCCACGCGATGGGCGAGGCCGGGGTCGCCGCTACGACGATCCGCAACATGCTCGCCGAGCAGCGCCCCCTGCGGCGCTGATCAGCCGCCGCAGCCGCCGCAACCGCCCCCGCCACAGCCTCCGCCGCCGCAGCCGCTTCCGCCGTCGCCACCACCGCCGCCCGAGCCGCTATCGCCGCTGTTCGCGCGCATCCGGTGAAACTCGCCCCAGGCCGAACCGATCAGCACCGTCGTTCCGAACAGCGCCACCGCAAGCCCGGTCTCGCCTTCCGCCGGGGCGCGGCGCAGCCGTTCCGATCGCTCGCGCGCCTCGTCGATCACTTCCTGCCCCGCACGGGTCCGCCGGTCGAGCACGGCGAAGCGAAGCAGCGCGAGCACCGCAGTGATCACCAGCAGCGCGATGAGGAAGCCGACCGGCTTGCCGCGCGCTTCGCCGATCTGGAGCTTGGCCCAGCCGAAGGCGAACAGCAGGAAGTACGGCAAAGTCTGCCAGAAGCGCAGCTGGAACCCGGTCCAGCCGTCCATCAGCAGCCCTTCCGCGATCAGCCGCTCGCGGATCGGATCGGCGTGGCGCTCCACCGCGCCCGCGATCTGGCCCCAATCGGCGGGTTGGGGCAGCGCGAGGACGCTGCGTTCGGCGGCCGTGGTGCCGCCGAGCCCGCCGGCGAGGAATTTCTTCCCGTCCATCACCAGCTGCTTGGTCGCGAGCAGCCGGGTCGTCACTGCCTCGGCGAGCCGCGAACTGCCGCCGGCGAGGAAAGCGAGATGATCCAGGTCGGGATTGCGCGGCGCCCTGCCCTCGGGCCTGAGCCGGCGCGGAATGGCGATCCCCACGATGATGGTGAAGATCAGCAGCACGCCGTAGAGCAGAAGAAACGGCCCGCCGGTGAGATCGAAGGGTCCGAGTGGCATAAAGTCTAGCTCCTCAGCAAGAGAACCCCGAGCACGAGCACGGCCAGCACTGTCGCAAGCAACAATGCCGCCCGGATCGCCTTTCGGGGTACGATGATCGCGTCGCGCGGGTGCACGCGGCGCGCTTTGTGGTCCTCGTTCAGCCGCCGCGCCGCGTCGGGCCACAGATCCGCGGGCGGGGAGCCGAAGACGCGCTCGTAACTGCGCAGCGTCTCGGCATATTGCGTGAAATAACGGTGCTGCTCGTCCGCGCCGCCGGCGGTCGGGCCGTGATGGAGCGGCCGCCCCAGCACCGGGCAGAAGCGCTCCCAATAATCGCGGCTATAGGTGAGGTGCAGGTGCCATGCCTGATCGACCTGATCCGAAGGCGTGACCGGATGATCGACCGTGGCCGCCAGGAAGCAGAAGCGCTTATACTCCTCGATCACGCGCTCCGCCTCGGCGCGGCTCCAGCCATTCTCGCGCGCCAGCCGTTCGGCAAAGCTCAGCGCCGCGTCTTCGGGACCGATGGTGTAACGGGAGAGCGCAGACCAGATGGGGTGGTCCGGAGCTTCAGCGGTAAGACCAGGGGCCTTTCGCATCTGAATATACATTAGCATTGTAGGTATTCAGAGGCAAGCGAAACTCCGCTCACGGCTTCCCTGTGGCCAGCGCCCGTGCCCAGTCGTCCCGCCCCTCGCGCCCGGCCTTCGCAGCGGCAGCGGCGTGATCATATTCTACCGCATGGAACGTGATTTCGGTCGCTTCGACGATCGCATAGCGCGCCCGCGCATCCTCGCCTTCGACGACATAGGAATGCGGGTGATCGTCAAGATATCCCTGCAGCCCGACGCTGCCCGGATTGGCGACGCGCCGCCCATCCGCCAGCCGCGACAGCCCGGCGATATGCGAATGGCCGCAGAGTGTCAGCGGCTCCACCCGATCGCCCAGCCGGTTCGCGACTTCGGCCTCCGTGGCACGCCGCAGCCGGTCCTGCTCTAGGGTTTCGAGGAAATGCTCCAGGTCGCTGCCGGGCGTTCCGTGGCACAGGAACAGCGACTCCAACGCCAGCGTCGCCGGCAGCGCGTCCAGCCAGCGGAGTTGCGCTTCCGACAGACGCGACCAGGTGAACGCATCGGAATCGTTCATCCGCGCAGGCGGAATATGGAGCAATTGCCGCTCGTGATTGCCCGCGATCGTCGGCCAGTCGCGCGCCATCAGATAGTCCGCTGTCTCGGCCGGCCAGAGCGGCCCGGACAGGATATCGCCGAGGTTCAGGAAGCGCGAACAGCCCCGCGCCTCCGCGTCGGCGACAACCGCTTCGAGCGCGGGCAAATTACCGTGGATATCGGAGAGAACCGCGATGCGGTTCATTCGGCGAACCCGCTATGGACCACCAGCCGTTCGGCATCCCATTCGGGTACCGCCTCGGGCTGCATCGGCACCATGAAGCGCTTACCGTCCGGACGCTCGATCTCGAGCACGTCACCCGCGCCATAATTGTCGATCGCGACGACCTTGCCCAGCGCGTCCCCGGCATCGGAGACCGCGGGAAGCCCGAGCAGGTCGACATGATAATATTCGCCCTCCTCGAGCGGCGGCAGCGCCGAACGGGGGACGGTCAGCTGGGTGCCGCGCAGCGCCTCGGCGGCGTTGCGGTCGGCCACTTCGGCGAAGCGGGCGATCGCGCCGTTCGATCCGGTGCGCAGGTTCTTGAGCGTCAGCGCGCCGTTGTTGAAGCTCTTATAGCTGGCGAGATCGTCGGCGAAGACCTTCAGGCGGACTTCGCCGGCAATGCCGTGCGCGCCGATGACGGCGGCGAGCGTGACGGGGCGGTCGCTCATAAAACCGTCATCCCGGCGAAAGCCGGGACCTCATGCTTCAGGCCGCACGCTTGCAGCCCTGGACCCCGGCTTTCGCCGGGGTGACGATATTTTGGCGGGCGGCCAGGCTCACCCCTCAGGGGAGCCCGGCTGCTGCGGCGGCGCATCGTCGCCACCTTCCGCAGGCGCATCGGTGGATGCGCCCGCGGGGTTGGTCTGGTTGCTTCCCGGGTTCTCACGATCCTCGGTGTCCGGACCGGTATCGGGTTTGCTGGCCATCCTGCGCTCCTCTGGACATGGTTCGCCCGGACAAACGCATGATGGCCCGCAAGTGCCTCAGCCTTCCGACTTTTCTTCGGCGGCTTCGGCCGGAGCCTCGGCAGCTGCCTCTTCGGTCGGAGCCTCCTCGGCGACAGGCGCGGCTTCTTCGGTCACTTCGGCAGCGGGAGCCTCGGCAACGGCTTCCTCAGCGGCCGGAGCAGCTTCCTCGGTCACTTCAGCAGCAGGAGCCTCGACAACGGCTTCCTCGGCGGCCGGAGCAACTTCCTCAGCGGCGGGCTCTTCAGCGACCGGCTCAGGAGCCGGCGCTGCGGCTGCCTCGGCAGCAGCCTCTTCAGCGGCCTTGGCCTTCTCGGCACGCTCCTCGGCGCGCTCGACGGCCTTCTCGCCCGGCTTGCCCTTGTTCGGGTTGTTCTTGGCGGCACGCTCCTTGACGCCGATGACGTCGAGGAAGCGGGCGACGCGGTCGGTCGGCTGCGCGCCGACGCTCAGCCAATGCTTGGCGCGATCACCGTCGAGCTTGATACGCTCGGGCGAATCCTTGGCGAGCAGCGGGTTGTAGGTGCCGATCTTCTCGATGAACTTGCCGTCGCGCGGGCTGCGCGCGTCGGCGATCACGATCCGGTAATACGGACGCTTCTTCGAACCGCCGCGCGAGAGACGCATAGAGAGTGCCATTGTTATTCCTTCTTACAATCTTGAGTTAAATTACTTCTTTTTCAGGAAATTTTCGAAACCTGGCGGGAGGTTGGCGCCGCCGGGGAGCCCGGGAAGGCCGCCGCCCATCTTGCCCATCATCTCGCCCATTTCGGGCCCGCCGAGCGCGTTGCCGACGCCGCCCATCCCGCCGCCGGGGCCGCCCTTGCCGAGCATCCCCAGCATGCCTTTCAGGCCGCCCATCTTCTTCAGCCGCTTCATTGCCGTCTGCATCTCCTGATGCATCTTCATGAGCTTGTTGACGTCCTGGACGGTCGTGCCGCTGCCCTTGGCGACGCGGATCTTGCGCTTGGCGTTGAGCAGTTCCGGCTTGGCGCGCTCCTTCGGTGTCATCGATCCGATCATCGCGTCCATGCGGAGCAGGATCTTCTCGTCGACCGCGCCCGACGCCATCGCCGCCTGCGCCTTCTTCATGCCGGGGATCATCCCGGCGAGCGCGCCCAGTCCGCCCATCCGGCGCATCTGCTGGAGCTGGCTGCGCAGGTCGTTCATGTCGAACTGGCCCTTGGCGAGCCGGCCCGCCATCCGCTCGGCGTCTTCCTGCTGGATCGACTCGGCGGCCCGCTCGACCAGCGACACGACGTCGCCCATGCCGAGGATGCGGCCGGCGACGCGCTTGGGATGGAACGGCTCGATCGCGTCGAGCTTCTCGCCCATGCCGGCGAACTTGATCGGCTTGCCGGTCACCGCGCGCATCGACAGCGCCGCGCCGCCGCGGGCATCGCCGTCCATGCGGGTCAGGATCACGCCGGTGAGCGGCACCTGCGCCGAGAAGCTGGACGCGACGTTGACGGCGTCCTGGCCGGTCAGGCTGTCGACGACGAGCAGGATTTCGGCCGGATTGGCGATGTCCGCCACCGCCTTCATCTCGTCCATCAGCGCCTGATCGACGTGGAGGCGGCCCGCGGTGTCGAGCATCAGCACGTCGAAGCCCTGCAGCTTCGCCGAGGAGAGCGCGCGCTTGGCGATCTCGACCGGGGTCTGGCCCGCGACGATCGGCAGCGTCGCCACTTCGGTCTGGGTGCCGAGCACCGCGAGCTGTTCCTGCGCGGCCGGGCGATTGACGTCGAGCGACGCCATCATCACCTTCTTGCCCTGGGTCTTGCTGAGCAGCTTCGCCAGCTTGGCGGTGGTCGTGGTCTTGCCCGAGCCCTGCAGGCCGACCAGCATGATCACCGCCGGCGGCGTGACGCCGAGCTCGAGCTCGGACGTGTCGCTGCCGAGCATGTCGATCAGCGCGTCGTGGACGATCTTGACGACCTGCTGGCCCGGAGTGACCGAACGCAGCACCTGGTGGCCGATCGCCTGCTCGGTCACCTTCTCGACGAAGTCGCGCGCCACCGGAAGCGCGACGTCGGCCTCCAGCAGCGCGATCCGCACTTCGCGCATCGCGGTGCGGACATCGCTTTCGTTGAGCGCGCCACGCCCGCGCAGGCGCTCGAAGACGCCGCCCAGCCGTTCGCTCAGACTATCGAACATGAGACCAAGTTCACTCCGAAGTTGACACCCGCCCCCAAACGCAAAACACGCCGGCGGACGAAACCTCGTCGGCCGGCGTCACCCCTTGGGGTGCACAATGTTCGCGTCCCACGGGAACGGTCGGACGCGCACATAGCGGCAGATGGCGCGGAGCGCAACCTCGCACCTCGCGCCGCGGTAAGGTTTCGGAAAGCTCCGTGTTTAACCCGATCTACACCCTCAACGGCCAAAACAAGCGTTATCGTTTAGGGGGCGTGCGTCGACCATGTCGCGAGATTTCGAGGAAGACATGATGCAAGGCCACGCTCCGCGCACCAGCGTGGTCACGGGCGCGATCAGCGTCGCTGCAATCCTGCTGTTCGTGGGCATCGGCAGCGCGGTGCTGTCGCAGTCGCTGCAGCATTATCTCCAGGGCGCCGAGCCGCCGGCCCAGCCGCTGGTGATCGCACTCCTGCTCAATGTAGCGCTGATCCTGTTCGGCTGGCGCCGTCACTCCGCGCTACACCGTGAGCTCCAGATCCGCGCCGCCGCCGAGGAACGCGCTCAGCAGCTCGCCAGTCGCGATCCGCTGACCGGATTCCTCAACCGCCGCAGCCTCGCGGAGGAAGGCGCGGCGATGTTCGTCCGCGCCCAGCGCCGCCGCAAGGCAATGGCGCTGGTGATGCTCGATCTCGATCACTTCAAGACGATCAACGATATGCACGGCCATGCCGTGGGCGACGCGCTGCTCCGTGCCGTCGCCAGCGAGATCGCGCATTTCATGCCGCCGATCGCGCTCACCGCGCGGCTGGGCGGCGACGAATTCGCCTGCGGGTTCCTGTTCGACGCCGACGAACCCTCGACCGTCGAGCGCATCGCGGAGAAACTGATCAGCCGCATGGCCCAACCGTTCGAGGCCGAAGGTCTGCGCCTCCACATCAGCTGCTCGCTCGGCATCGCGCGCTCGGACTTCGATTGCGCGGGCATCGATGCGCTGATGCGTGCCGCCGACATCGCGATGTATCAGGCCAAGAAGGCCGGCCGGAACCGCTTCGCCTGGTTCGATCAGTCGATGGAGCGCGAGCTGCAGACTCGCAACGATCTCGAATCGGGCCTCCGCCTCGCTATCCCGCGGCAGGAAATCGTCCCCTATTTCGAGCAGCAGATCGATCTTTCGACCGGCCGCCTGTACGGCTTCGAGGTGCTCGCGCGCTGGGAGCATTCGACGCGCGGCACGATCAGCCCCGAATTGTTCATCCCGATCGCCGAGGAAACCGGCATGATCGGCGAGCTCTCGCTGTCGATCATGCGGCAAGCGTTCCTCGCGGCGCGCGACTGGGATCCCTCGCTCAGCGTCTCGATCAACATCTCGCCCTGGCAGCTGCGCGACGCGTGGCTGGCGCAGAAGGTGATCAAGGTGCTCACTGAGACCGGCTTCCCCGCCAATCGTCTCGAGGTCGAGATCACCGAGAGCGCATTGTTCGACAATCTCGCCCTGGCGCAGTCGATCGTCGGCAGCCTCAAAAATCAGGGTGTCCAGCTCGCGCTCGACGATTTCGGCACCGGCTATTCATCGCTCGCCCACCTGCGCGCATTGCCCTTTGATCGCATCAAGATCGACAAGAGCTTCATCATGTCCCTGAATCAGAGCGCGGACTCTGCGGCGATCGTCAATGCGATCATCAGCCTCGGCGACAGCCTCAACCTGCCGATCACCGCCGAGGGCGTCGAGGATGCGGCCATCGAGGAACGGCTCCGCGCGCTCGGCTGCGCCAAAGCGCAGGGCTGGCATTACGGCAAGCCGCTTTCGATCGCGGGCGTCCGCCGACTGCTCGCCGAGCGCCGCCTGCTCCGCCATTCGAGTCAATTAGAAGCGCCTGTGGCAGTCACCGACCAACGCCTCGTAGGCTGACCGTCATCCCGGCGAAGGCCGGGATCTCGGGCGGCGAGCGGGAAACGGCACGAGACCCCGGCCTTCGCCGGGGTGACGATAAGGTGAAGGTGCTTCACCATCCCGCCCCCGGCTTGGCCAGATACGCAACCTCCTCCGCCGTCGACTCGCGCCCCAATGCTGCATTGCGGCTCGGGAACCGCCCGTAGCGCGCGATCACCTCGGCGTGCTGCCGTGCATATTCGAGCGCTTCCTCCAGTCCCAGCGCCTCGTAGCAGCTTAGGCTCACCGCCTGCAGCGCGCGGCTCTCCGCATGTTCGAACGGCAGATAGAGGAACTGACGCTGCTCCGGCGTCATGTCGCGGTCCCAGCCGCGCTCGACCGCGAGGCTCGCCAATTCCTGCGCGAGCGGATCGGCGGCGAAGGCTTCGGGCGTGCCGCGATGCACGTTGCGACTGAACTGATCGAGCAGGATCACAGCGGCGAGCAACGTCCGCGGGTCGTCGCGCCAGCCCGCGGCACTGCTCTCCAGCACCTCGCGGCGCAGGCTTTCGAAGCGCGCGCCGATCTCCCGATCGAGCTCGTCGGATTTCGCGAACCATTGCTCGGGCATCAGCCCCTCGAACCAGAAGCCGAGCACTTCCTCGGCCATCACGTGGACTTCCGACGCCGTCGACTCTAGATCGCTCGCCAATGCCGATCTCCTCTCCTCAGATCATCAATATGGGTTGCCGCCTCAACCTTGCCGAGGGAGAGTCGATCCGTGCGCTGCTGACGGGGCGAGACACGATCGTGGTGAACAGCTGCGCGGTCACCAACGAAGCGGTCAAGCAGACCCGCCAGGCGATCCGCCGCGCCCGGCGCGAACAGCCCGACGCCGAACTCGTCGTCACGGGTTGCGCGGCGCAGATCGACCCCGCCGGCTTCGCGGCGATGCCCGAAGTGAATCGCGTCATCGGCAATGCCGAGAAGCTCTCGTCGGAAGCCTGGCAGGCACGTGATGCGGTGCTGGTCCAGGACATCATGGCCATCCGCGAAACCGCTCCGCACCTCGCCGCAAGCTTCTCCACCCACGCCCGGGCGTTTGTTGAGGTGCAGAATGGCTGCGATCATCGCTGCACTTTCTGCGTGATACCCTATGGCCGCGGCAATAGCCGTTCGGTGCCTGCCGGCGCGGTGATCGACCGCATCGCCGCGCTGGCCGAAAACCATGCCGAAATCGTGCTCACCGGAGTCGACCTGACCAGCTACGGCCCCGACCTTCCCGGCGCGCCCAGCCTGGGCCAGTTGGTCGAGCGCATCCTGACGCATGTCCCCCAACTCCACCGGCTGCGTCTTTCCTCGCTCGACGGCGTAGAAATCGACGATCGCCTGTTCGCCTTGCTCACGCAGGAGCCGCGCCTCCAGCCGCACGTCCACCTCTCCCTGCAAGCCGGCGACGACATGATCCTCAAGCGGATGAAGCGCCGCCACAATCGTGCCGAGAGCATCGCATTGACCGAACGCCTCAAGGCCGCGCGCCCCGAAATCGCCATCGGTGCCGATCTGATCGCCGGATTCCCCACGGAAGACGAGGCGATGTTCGCCAATACCCTCGCATTGCTCGAAGACTGCGACGTGGTTCACCCCCACATCTTCCCCTACAGCCCCCGCGCCGGCACCCCCGCCGCGCGCATGCCGCAAGTCGCACCCGAGATCGTCAAGGCCCGCGCCGCCCGTCTTCGCGAAGCCGCCGCGACGCGCCGTTCGCGCTGGCTGCAAAGCCTGATAGGCAGCGCGCAGCAAGTGCTGGTAGAGCGCCCCGGCGATCGCGGCCATGCCGGCAATTTCGCCGAAGTCCGCATGCCGCATGCGCAAGTTGGAGACATCGTGACCGTGACCATCAAGGCCGTGCAGGACGGAAAGCTGATCGCATGAGCACCACTCCCTCGTGGCACGATCGGCTGCTCGGCGGCTTCAAGAAGACTTCGGATCGACTGCTCGGCAACCTCGCCGGCCTCTCCGGCGCGCGGCTCGACGAAGCGACGCTCGACGATATCGAGGAGGCGCTGATCGCCTCCGATCTCGGCCCCGCCACCGCCGCGCGCGTCCGCGCCCGCCTCGCCGAGGGCCAATATGAGCGCAACATGGAAGAGCTCGGCATCCGCCTCGTCGTCGCCGAGGAGATCGAGAAGGCGCTCGCACCCGTCGCGAAGCATCTCGAGATCGAGGCGTTTCCGCGCCCGCAGGTGATCCTCGTCATCGGCGTCAACGGCAGCGGCAAGACCACCACCATCGCCAAGCTCGCCAACCTGCTGATCGAGCAGGACTACGGCGTGATGCTCGCCGCGGGCGACACCTTCCGCGCCGCCGCGATCGGCCAGCTCAAGACCTGGGCCGAGCGGATCGGCGTGCCGATCGTCACCGGCCCCGAGGGCGGCGACGCCGCCGGCATCGTCTTCGAAGCCGTCAAGCAGGCGACTGCGACCGGCATCGACGTGCTGATCGTCGACACCGCCGGCCGGCTCCAGAACAAGCGCGAGCTGATGGACGAGCTCGCCAAGATCCGCCGCGTGCTCGGCCGGCTCAACCCGGCCTCGCCGCACGACGTCGTCCTCGTCCTCGACGCTACCACGGGCCAGAACGCGCTCAGCCAGATCGAAGTGTTCAAGGAAGTCGCCGGCGTCACCGGCCTCGTCATGACCAAATTGGACGGCACCGCGCGAGGGGGTGTCCTGGTGGCCGCCGCCGAGAAATACGGCCTCCCCATCCACGCGATCGGAGTGGGCGAAAAGGTCGACGACCTGCGCCCGTTCGACGCCAACGAAGTGGCGCGCATCATCGCGGGGGTGGAGGAACTCACCTCTCCCCGTTCGCCCCGGACCTGATCCAGGGTTGTCGAAGGCCCGCTTTACCCCTTTATTCCCGGCGAGCAGAAGGACGGCCCTTCGACAAGCTCAGGGCGAACGGAAGCAAATATGAACCAGTCCACTCCCCGCCCTGCCCCTTCGCCGGGCCTGCGCATGCTGATCGATTTCGGTCCGCTCGCGGTGTTCTTCCTCGTCAACGCCTATGCTCCCGGCCTCCAGATCCAGCGGGTCATCGCCGCGACCGGTGCGTTCATGGCGGCGATGGTGGCCGCGATGCTACTCTCATGGTGGAAGGCGAAGCACATCTCGCCGATGCTGTGGATCACCGCTGCCCTGGTGCTGCCGTTCGGCGCGCTCACCATCTATTTCCACAACGAAGCCTTCATCCAGATGAAGCCGACGATCGTCTACACGATGTTCGCGGTGATCCTGGGCTATGGCCTGATCACCAGGAAGCCGCTGCTCCAGATGCTGCTGGAGACCGCCTATCCGGGATTGTCCGCCAAGGGCTGGCGGCTGCTGACGATCAACTGGACCGGCTTCTTTCTCGCGATGGCAGTGCTCAACGAGGTCATGCGCCAGGTGCTGACCTGGGACCAGTGGGTCACCTTCAAGACCTGGGCGGTGATCCCGATGACCCTGGTCTTCGCGATGCTCAACATCCCGATGCTGCTCAAGCACGGCCTCCAGCTGGAGAAGCCCGAGGATACGCCGCTGCCTCCGGAAGGCTGAGCGACAACCAACCGTCACCCCGGCGAAGGCCGAGGCCCAGAGTCACAGACGACGCGGCATTTGGCTCTGGATCCCGGCTTTCGCCGGGATGACGGGTTCAATTCGAATCAAAAAGGGCGCCGGACCCGGTCCGGCGCCCTTTCTTATTCGTCCGTTGGCGATCAGCCCTGATCGGCGCGGCTGACGCCTGCTCCGTCGAGGTTCTGCGCGACGAATTCCCAGTTGATCAGGTTTGCCGAAACGGCATCGAGATAGGCCGGGCGCGCATTGCGATAATCGACGTAATAAGCGTGTTCCCACACGTCGATGGTCAGCAGCGGCAGCATGCCGTCATACACCACGGGCGTGTCGGCGTCGTGCAGCGAAGTCACCTTGAGCTTGCCGCCGTCGAGCACCAGCCAGCCCCAGCCGCTGGCGAAATGGTTGGTCGATTCGGTCACCAGCTGCTTCACCAGCGCCTCGGCCGAACCGAAGCCGTCGTTGATCAGATCGGCGAGCTTGCCGGTCGGCGCCTGCTTCTCGGGGGAGAGGCACTGCCAGAAGAAACTGTGGTTCCACACCTGGGCGGAGTTGTTGAACAGGCCCTTGTCGCCGGTTTCCTTGGCCTTCTGGATGACCTCGGACAGCTTCAGGCCGTCGAGGCCCTTTTCGGTCACGAAGCCGTTGGTCTTGTCGACATAGGCCTTGTGATGCTTGCCGTGGTGGAATTCGAGCGTCTCCGCCGACATGTGCGGGGCGAGCGCACCCTTGTCATAGGGCAGCGCGGGAAGTTCGAAAGCCATGGGGATACTCCGTGTTCGGTTCACCCGCCCAACGAACCGCGGCGGGAAGCGGTCCCCCTAGCCCCGAAAATCCCATCCTGTCCCGCAAATTTCATTGCGTGTGACAAACGAAAATTCCGATCATAAGCTGTCGTGCGCGGCGCCGGGGGCAATCGGCGTCGCAAACAAGGGGAGCAGCCACATGGACAAGTTTTTCGGCAATCTGCACGCGGTGCTCGCGGTCAGCCTCGTGCTGGCGATCGGGCTGATGTTCGCGCCCTATTTCAACCCGCCGCTGGGCTTGTGGAACGGCGTGTTCCAATGGCTCCACGTCTTCTTCGGGATCACGTGGATCGGGCTGCTTTACTATTTCAACTTCGTCCAGATCCCGACCATGCCGAAGATCCCGGCCGAGCTGAAACCCGGCATATCGAAGTTCATCGCGCCCAAGGCGCTGTTCTTCTTCCGCTACGCCGCGCTGCTGACGGTGGTCACCGGGCTGATCCTCGCCTGGCTCTATGGCGAGCTCGAAGACGCCCTGCTGCTGCGCGAGAACGCCCGGCTGATCGGCATCGGCATGTGGCTGGCGCTGGTGATGGCGGCCAATGTCTGGTTCATCATCTGGCCCAACCAGAAAAAGGCGCTCGGACTGGTCGAGGCCGACGACGCCACCAAGGCGAAAGCCGCCAAGGCCGCGATGATCGCCTCACGACTGAACGTGCTGCTCTCGCTGCCGATGCTGCTGGCGATGACGAATTATCATTGAGGGATGCAGATTCCCCTCCCTGCAAGGGAGGGGCAAGGGGTGGAATGAAGAAGAGGTCGGGCTCGATGCCCGGCCTTTTCTTCATTCCACCCAGCCCGATGGGCTCGCTACGCTCGCACCCACCCCCAGCCCCTCCCTTGCAGGGAGGGGAGCAGGAGGAATGGTCAGCCCCCCGCTCCCAGCAGCTCATGCCGCTTGAGCGCGTGGCGGAGCTGGTCATAGGTCAGTCCCAGCGCCTCGGCCGTCGAGCGCTGGTTGAAGCGATGCTCGGCCAGCGCACGCGACAGCACTTGCCGCTCGAACGCATTCACCCGCGATTTGAAGTCGGTCCCGCCGTCGAACGCCGCCACCGGCTCGGCTTCGGCCACCGGGGCCGGCGCCGCTTCGACAGGGGCCGGGGCCTGCGCCGCAACTGCGGTCCGCGGCCGGAACGGCGACTTGAACGGATCGATCTCGATCGAATCCACCGGCCCCTCGCGCTCCCAGCGATAGACCGCGCGCTCCACCACGTTGCGCAGCTCGCGGACATTGCCCGGCCAGTCATAGGTCAGCAGCGCATCGAGCGCGTTCGGGCCCCAGCCCGGCCAGTCGGCCAGCCCGATCTCCGACGCCATGCGCCGCCCGAAGAATTCGGCGAGCACTTCGATATCTCCCCGCCGCGCGCGCAACGGCGGCAAGGTGACCACTTCGAACGACAATCGATCGAGCAAGTCGGCGCGGAAGGTTCCCTTGTCGACCTTGTCGGGCAGATGCTCGTTGGTTGCCGCGACGATGCGGACGTCGACGTTGAGCGGCCGCGACGAGCCGATCCGCGTGACTTCGCCATATTCGACTGCGCGCAGCAGCCGCTCCTGCGCCGCCATCGACAGCGTGCCGAGCTCGTCGAGGAACAATGTGCCCCGATGCGCCTCCTCGAAGCGCCCGGCGCGCGCCTTGGTCGCGCCGGTGAACGCGCCGGACTCGTGCCCGAACAATTCGGCCTCGATCAGCGTCTCGGGAAGCGCCGCGCAGTTCATCACGATCAGCGGCTGGTCCCAGCGCGGGCTCAGCCGGTGGAGGCGCTCGGCGACCAGCTCCTTGCCGGTCCCGCGCTCGCCGATGACGAGCACCGGGCGGTCGAGCGCAGCGGCGCGGCTGGCCCGCTCGAGGGCATCGAGAAAGGCCCCCGATTGGCCGATTACCTGGGTTGCGCGCTCCATGCCAAACCTTTGGCGAATTTTCCCAACTCTTGGCAAGTCCTAAGTTGGGGCTGAATGCCATATGAATAGCAAAAATGGCGGAATTCTGCGGTTTCGAGCAATTGGCACGCCTCCTGCAAAGATGTTGGCAAGCTCGGTAACGGGCCACGAAAACACCAGGTTCAGGGAACAAGATCATGACCTACGAAGCAGCCAATGTCCGCAACGCCTTTGTCGCAGTCACCATCGCCTTCCTCGCCAGCGCCGTCCTGATGGCCGGTGCGGTGGGTCCGGCGATCGCCTGAGGCACCACTTAGTCTCCCCGCTCCACCTGCCCTGGTGAGCGGAACCCCGCCGGGAGGGTCTCCCCCTAGTTCCTCCCGGCGGTCCCAATACGAAGGAGTGTTAGAATGGGTATTTTCTCACGAACCCGCGACATCATCGCCGCCAACGTCACCGACCTTCTCGACAAGGCTGAAGACCCGGCCAAGATGATCCGCATGATCATCCTCGAGATGGAAGAGACCTTGGTCGAGGTTCGTGCCTCGGCAGCCCGCACCATCGCCGACCAGAAGGAAATGCGCCGCCACATCGCCAAGCTCGAAAAGCTCCAGGAGAGCTGGACCGAGAAGGCCGAGCTGGCGCTCTCCAAGGGCCGCGAGGATCTCGCCAAGGCCGCTCTGGTCGAGAAGCAGAAGGCTTCCGACATGGTCGAGCAGCTCAGCACCGAGATCGGCGTGCTCGACGAGGCCCTGAAGGGCTCCGAGGAGGACATCACCAAGCTCCAGAACAAGCTGCGCGAGGCGCGGGTTCGCCAGAACTCGATCGTCGCCCGGCTGGAGAGCGCCAACAACCGCACCCGCCTGCGCGAGATCACCAACGGCTCGAAGATGCACGACGCGTTCTCGCGCTTCGATGTCCTCGAACGCCGGGTCGACTTCGCCGAAGGCCGCGCCGATGCGGCAGGCCTGGGCGGCGTCCCCAAGACGCTCGAGGAGGAAATCGCCGAGCTGCGCTCGTCCGAGAAGGTCGATGCCGAGCTCGAAGCGCTGAAGGCACGGCTGGCCAAGGGAGCGTAAGCGATGGAAGAGGTATTCCTGCCCATCGTCATCGTCGGGATCCTGTTCGTCGGCCTTCCCTGGGTGATCATGCACTATATCACCCGGTGGAAGACGGCAGCGACGATCACCGGCGAGGACGAGAAGCTCCTCGACGAGCTCTACTACACGGCTCGCCAGCTCGAGGAGCGCCTGCTCACCGTCGAACGCATCATCGCCGCCGACAACCCCGATTTCCGCCCGGTATCGGCCTCGCGCCAGGAACCGAGCCCCTTCGATATCTCGCGGAGGAACTGAGATGTCCGGTACACGCACCAAATTCTATCTCGACAAGCAGAATGCCAAGGTTCTCGGAGTCTGCTCGGGCCTCGCCGATTACACCGGCATCGAGGCGATCTGGCTCCGGGTGGGGATGGTCTTCCTCGCCTTTGCGACCAGCGGCACGTCGATCTTCGTCTACTTCCTGATCGCATGGCTCGCGCCGAGCAAGCCGGCCGGCCTCTATCAGGGACCCGAGGAAGAGAAGTTCTGGCAGGGCGTGCGCTCGAACCCGAGCCGCTCGACCGCCCAGGTCCGCTCGACCTTCCGCGACATCGATCGCCGGCTCGCCGACATCGAGATGTACTATACGAGCCGCAACACCCGGCTCGCCGACGAGATCGACAGCCTGCGCTGAGGCGGGGCTGACAAAGGGAGCAAGAACATGAGGGAGTTGAGTTGGCTGGTACCGGTGCTGATCGTCGCGGCGGTCATGGCATCCAAGGCCTTCCAGACCTGGGTCCGCGCCAAGCACGGCTACCCGCTGGAGGAGAGCCGCCGGAGCCGCCGCGGCCAGCCCGCCGGTGATCTGGAGGCCGATCGCAAGATCGCCCTGCTCTCCACCGAGAATGAGCGGCTGACCGGCCAGATCAGCCGGCTCGAGGAGCGGATCGCCGTCCTCGAACGGATCGCCACCGACCCCGCCGAGCGCGTCGCTCGCGAAATCGACTCGCTGCGCTGAGGGAAGGACCATCGACATGAATGAGATGATCGTGATGAACAACCTTCCCTGGATCGTCGGCGGCGCGCTGCTGCTGGGAGCCTTCGGGATTGCGGGGTGGATCTTCACCACCTGGCTCAGGATCAAGAACGGCTACCCGCTGGAAAACAGCTGGGGCAAGGCGATCTACCCGCAGAAGAACGACGAGATGGTCGAACGCATTCGGCTGATCAGCCAGGAGAATGCCCAGCTCCGCGCCGAGCTCGGCTCGGTCAAGGATCGGCTGGCGAATGTCGAGCGCATCGTCACCGACAGTTCGCACAGCCTCGATCGCGAGATCGAACAGCTGCGCACCAAGAGCAATTGAGGAGGCTTCGATGATCAACCCCCTGCTTATCCCGATCCTCGGCATCTCCTGCGGGCTGCTGGCCATCATCGGCGGCGTGTTCGTCAGGCCCTGGTTCAAGCTCAAGGAGCGCCAGATGGAGATCGAGGCGCAGATGGTCGCCGAGAAGGCCGCGCAATATGCGGCCCAGACCGAGCGGCTCGAGCAGAGGGTCCGGGTTCTCGAACGCATCGTCACCGACCGCGGCATCGCCGTCGCGGATGAAATCGAAAAGCTGCGCGAAGCGCCGCTCAACTAACCCCGCTGCGCCAAGGCGCAGCCAAATCCGAGGACCAGTAAAATGATTATCGTCGTGTTCGCAGTGCTGACGGCACTGTGCGGGGGAGCTATTGCCCTCGCCGAAGCCCGGGACCGCCCCGTCCGCCGCGCGGAAAAGCTGGCCCGGGAACAGCAGCAACAGGGCGCCTGAGGCGCCGCAAGGGAGTAAATGGGATGAACCCGTTCGAAATGGTTGTCGCGATCATCGTCATCGTCACGATCGGCAGCGTCCTCAAGGCACGCTACGGCATCCACAAGGACAAGCACGGCAACGAGATCTTCCGCGGCAACGACACGGCATCCGCCGATGCCGCGAAGCTCCGCGACGAGGTCCGCGCCCTCAAGGATCGCGTCCAGGTCCTCGAACGGGTCATTACCGACAGTGAAGCCAGCAGCCTGCGTCTCGACCGCGAGATCGAAGCGCTGCGGGACAAGAACCCCTGATCAGGGAGACATGAAATGACCGTCGATCCCAATCTCTACATCGCGCTCTCCGTCTCGGGCCTCGCCGGCCTCGCGATGGTCACTGCGGCGGGACTGTCGGGCTGGCGCGGCTGGCTGGCACTCAAGCGCCAGGAACTCGTCGAGCACCGCGCATCCGCATCGCAGCCAGAGCCGGCAATGCCTTCCGCAGCCTCGCGGATCGAGATCGCCGACCTCAAGGAGCGCATCCGCAAGCTCGAGGCGATCGCCGCCGGGGTGGACCTCTAGGGTCCACCCGGCTAGCGGATCGGCCATGACCAGCCTGGCCGACCTCCGTGACGAATATGAATTCCTCGACGCCGACGATCGCTACCGCCTGCTGATCGATCTGGGCCGGTCACTCGAGCCGATGCCCGAACCCCTCAAGACCGACGCCACCCTCGTCCGCGGTTGCTCGGCAGCCGTGTGGGTCTATCCCACCCGCCGCGATGACGGCACGCTCCACTTCCTCGCCGATTCGAATGCGGCGATCACCAAGGGAATCATCGCCCTCGTGTTGCTCACGGTGCAGGACCGCGCACCGGCGGACATCCTCGCCACCGACGTGGAAGCCGCCCTCGCCCCCTTCGACCTGCGCAACCAGCTCAGCTCGAACCGGACCCAGGGAATCCCCAACATGATCGCCCTGATCCGCGACACCGCGCAGCGTTACGCGGCCTGACCCATTCCTCCCTCGCGAAGCGGGGGAGGTGGCGCCGAAGGCGACGGAGGGGCTTGGCCGCACGCGAACCGCTCGCGGAGAAGCCCCCTCCACCACTTCGTGGTCCCCCTCCCCCGCTTCGCGAGGGAGGAATTTCAGAGCCCCAATTCCCCCGCCACTGTATCGAGATCCGCCCCCTCGCGCACCAGCAGCCAGTCCCGCGATTGCGCACCATTCACCACCGTCACCGCGCCGCGCGGGCACACGCCGAGGCACTTCACTTCGACGATCCCGGCCGCGCCCTTGCGCCCCTTCTTGAGCCCGAGGTGCTTCCGAAGCGCCTTGGCGAGCGGCGTCCTGCCCTTCGGACCGAATCCGCCCCCCAGCTTCTTCGAGCATTTCGCGCAGACGAGAACGGCATTGGACCAGTTGGAACGAATGCCGGTCTTCAATCGGGCTTCCACGTCCGGCGCTCTTCGGCGACCTTGAGCACGTCATAGGCCGCCTGGATCGCCTGGAAGCGCTTGGCCGCTTCGGCATCGCCCGGCTTCACATCGGGATGGTTGGATTTGGCGAGCCGGCGCCACGCCATGCGCACCGCTTCGAAATCGGCGTCGACTTCGAGATCGAGCACTTCGAGCGCGCGAATCTCGTCGCGCGAGCGGCTGCCGTCGCCCGGCCCTGCCCAGCTATTATGCTTCGATTCCGCAAAGCCGCCGGCATCGCGCCGCTCCTCGGCTTCGCGCTTGGCCGCTTCCTCGGCGGTCAGGCCCTCGAAGTAGTTCCAGTTGCGGTTGTACTCGCCGGCATGCGTTTCGCAGAAATACCAGCGCTCGGGGCTGTTGGGCGATTTGGGCGCGGGCCGGTCGCCCGGTTCCTCGCAGCCATGCCGGTCGCACAGCCGCACCTGCACGGCCTCGCGCTCGGCGCCATAAGCGCGCCAGCGTGGAAAGCCCCAGTCGGATGAACGCGTTGCCCGTGCCATGACTGGCCAGATAGGGGCGCGCGCCCGATTAGGCTAGCCGGAGGCTTCAATTCTCCCCTCCCTGCAAGGGACGGGAGATTTCTAAAATGCCAGAGGGTCTATAAGCCGGGTTCTGTCCTCGCGCCGAAACGCGATGTGCGGCCATTCCTCTAGGCGACGGATTGCTCCGCCGCTCAAGCAACCAACCCGGGCGACGGGCCGGAACCAGGCCCATGTGCCGCCCCTATTCGGTCTTGCTCCCGGTGGGGTTTGCCGTGCCGCTTCCGTTGCCGGTCGCGCGGTGCGCTCTTGCCGCACCCTTTCACCCTTGCCCTTAGTCCCGAAGGACCAGTGGGCGGTCTGCTCTCTGTGGCACTTTCCCTAAGCCAGCAAGCTGGCCCGCCGGGCGTTACCCGGCACCGTGGTTCCGTGGAGCCCGGACTTTCCTCGGCGATGCAAGCATCGACGCGGCCGCCCGACCCTCTGGCGGAACCGCTCTAGCGCCGTGCGAGCGGCGCGCAAGGCCTATGCCTCGTCGGCTTCCTCCGCCGAGACGTCGGATTCGCTGGCCGCGATCTCGGCCTTCTTCACCGCGGTGCCCCACGCCTGCACTGCGATCAGCGTCTGCGTCGAAAGCGGCCCGCGCCCGATCGCGATGCGGCGATAGTCGGAACCCACGCCGATCACCCCATCGGCGCCGTTCACGCGCGCGGTGCGATCGAGCAACGCCGTCGCCTCCGCGACCGTCGGCGTGTTGACCGCGGGGATTTCCTTGTCGTTCTCGTCGACCTTGATCACGCCGCTGAGCCGTACCTGTACCGGGCCCATCCGCGTCATTCCGCTACCGTTGAGCATTCGTTCTGCCTCCGACCTTGCCTGATAGGACGAGTTGGCTGCTATGGAATGTCCGAAGAAAGTGAACGCCGCGCGAACCTTCTTTTTCGTGCAGGTTTTATTCCTCTCCCTGCGGCTTGGGCAGCAGCAATGCGAGCAGGATGCAGCGGCACTCCATGTCGATCTCGCCGTCGATCAATTCGGGGCGGAAACGCCGCTGGAACGCCGTCACCGCGGCTTCGGTGTCGTTCACGTCATAGCCGAAGCGTTCGAGCGCGAGCATGAACCCGGCATCGGGCCAGCCGGGGTCGACCAGGTTCTTCGTCGGCCGCGGCAGCGCCAGCCGGAGCCGCGCCAGCGCGTGCCAGTTGAACAATTCGCCCGGATCCTGCTTGCGCGCCGGGGCGACGTCCGAATGGCCGACGACGTTGCCGCGGGTGATGGCGTGGCGTTCCTTGATGTCGGCGACGAGCGGGATCAGCGTGCTCATCTGGGCATCGGTGAAGGGCTGGTAGCCGAATTCGTGCCCGGGATTGACGATCTCGATCCCGATCGAGGCCGAGTTGACATCGCTCACCCCGCGCCAGTGCGAGCGGCCGGCGTGCCAAGCGCGGTGGCGCTCATCGACCAGCCGCAGGATCCGCCCGTCCTCGTCGACCAGATAATGCGCCGAGACCTTGGCTTCGGGATCGCGCAACCGGTCGATCGCCGCCTGCGCGGTCTCCATTCCGGTATAATGGAGCACGATCATCGACACGGGCAGCTCGCGCGCATCGAAATTGGGCGACGGTGCGTCGATGATATATAGGCCGCTGGTCATCGCCGCCGACCGTACGAGCGCGGATGCGCTCGCCGCAAGGGGTCAGCCGAAAGCGGCGCGTTTCACCGGCGCGGAGTCGATGGCGCGGTAGAAGCCGCGATACTGCTCGCACGGCCGGAACCGGTCGGTAAGCCCGATCACCGTTTCGCCGGCGCCGAGCACGAGCAGCCCGCCCGGCCGGATCGCCGAAGCGAGGATCGCGAACACCTCGCGGCGCACTTCCTGCGAGAAATAGAGCAAGACGTTGCGGCACAGCACGACATCGAACTTGCCCGGCGGCGGCGCGTCCGCGGTGAGATTGTGCTGGCGGAACTGGATGCGGCGGAGCAGCTCGGGCTTAGCGGCCCAATCGCCGCCGTTGCTGTCAAACCACGTCATCATCCGCCGCACCGGAAGCCCGCGCTGGATCTCGAACTGCGAATAATGGCCCGCGCGCGCGCGGGTTAGCGCCGCGGGCGAGATATCGGTGGCGACGATCTCGGGCGCGTTCGTGCCTTCGCCCATGCCGCGCTCGTCGAACAGCATCGCGAGGCTCAACGGCTCCTGCCCGGTCGAGCAGCCGGACGACCAGATGCGAGCCTTGCGCCCGATCTCGGCCTGCATCGCCTTTGTCGCATCGGCGATCATGTCGAGCACTGCCGCATCGCGGAAGAAGCTCGTCTCCTGGTTCAACAGCGCATCCACGACTTGATCCCCCAAATCCCCTGTCCGCGTCGCGACGAGCTGGGCGACCAGCTCGTCCAGCGACGCGAGTCCCCTCTCGCGCAGCAGAGGCTTGAGCGCGGTCTCGATCCGCCACGCGCGATTTGCCGCGATCTGCTGTCCCGTGCGCTGTTCGAGCAGCGCCGAAATCAGGTTCATCGCCCCCGATGAGGCGATCGATGTCGATGCCGGGAAGTGCATCATGCCCTCCCCTGCCACGCCACGAGCCGGCCGAGCTCGTCGGGCGGCAACACCGCGCTCGCAAGGCCGGCATTGGCCACTGCGCCCGGCATCCCCCAGATCACCGAACTTGCGCGATCCTGCACCAGTATCTTCGCCCCCACTTCGACCAGCCGCTTGGCGCCCTCCGCGCCGTCGCGCCCCATGCCGCTGAGCACCACTGCGAGCGCGCGCTTGCCAAACACCTCGGCGAGCGATTCGAACATCGGATCGACCGAAGGCATGCAGCCGCTCAGCGACTTCTCGTCGGTCAGCCGCACCGACCAGCCATCGGACATCTTCGCCACGCGCATATGCGCATCGCCGGGTGCGACGATGATCCGGCCCGGCCGTATCCGCATGCGATCGCTCGCCACTTCGCAAGGCCGGCTGCCGAGCACCGCGAGCTGCGCGGCGAAATAGCCCATGAACGAGATCGGAAGATGCTGCGTCACCAGGATCGGGGTCTGGAAGCTCGCGGGGATGGCGCGCAGGAATTGACTGAGCGCATGAATGCCGCCGGTCGAAGCGCCGATCGCGACGATATCGAAATCATGAGGCGTCGCCACCGGCCCGAAGCTGGTGGTCGAATTCGGCACCGGCGGTGAATCGGTATGCGCCTCTATCAGCCGCGACAGTCGCTCTTCGAGCACTTCGGCGAAGCGCCCCCCGAACGAGCCGATCCCGGGCTTCACCAGCGTGTCGGCCGCGCCCAGCGCGAGCGCCTGCACCGTCACTGCCGCGCCTTCGTCCGCGGAGGAGGAGACGATCAGGACGCGGGCGCCCTTGCCTGCCGCGATCACGTCGGGCAGCGCCGTCAGCCCGTCGATGCCGGGCATGTCGATGTCGAGCAGGATGATGTCGACGCGGCGAGTCTGGAGATAATCGAGTGCCGCGGCGACGTCGCTCAGCGCCGCCGCCACGCGGAAGTGCCGCGTGCCGTCCACCATCCGGCCGAGCACCGATCGCGCGACGACAGAATCGTCGACGATCAGCACCTGCGCCGGAGGAACGGGCCCACGCGTATCAGGCAGTATCGAGCTGAGTGCGACGGCCACTTCCGTTTCCGGGGTTCAGGCGACGCCGACGATCTGCAGCTTGCTCTCCAGCGTCTCGCGATCGAACGGCTTCATGACATATTCGTCCGCGCCGGCTTCGATCGCCGCGCGGATATAGGCCATGCCGTTCTCGGTGGTGCAGAACACCACCTTGGGACGCGTCGCCAGCCCCGAATCCTTCAGCGCGCGCAGGAAGTCCATCCCGCTCATCACCGGCATGTTCCAGTCGAGCAGAACCACGTCCGGCGGCGTCGCGATGCACGAATCCAGCGCCTCGCGGCCGTCACCGGCCTCGCGAACTTCAAAATCGAGCGTCTCGAGGATGTGCCGCGCGACCTTGCGGATCACCTTGGAGTCGTCGACGACAAGACAAGTCTTCATGTTTCCCCGTTCCCCGATAGCAGGCGTCTGTTCCATCATAGTGCGGCAACAGACGTAAGCGTCGCGTTAATCGAACAAAATCAGTTGAGCGCCCCGGAATAACCCGGGACCAAAGATGCGAGGTCGATCGCGAGGATGGGTTCGCCGTCGCGTTCGACGATGCCGCGACCGGCGCGTCGCCACGCGGCATCGAGCGCGACGCCCCCGGCGAGCGGCAGCAATTCGAACGGCGCGACGTCGTCGAGTGCGTCGACCAGCAGTGCGTAGTGATGGCCCTCGACAAGGGTAATCACCGCCCGCTTCGCCTGGCTGGCGCTGTCGAGCCCCAATGCGGTGTGCGTATCGACCACGGTCACGACCCGGCTGCGCAGCGCCGCCAGTCCGCGGATATGCCGCGATGCCAACGGCACCTGCGTGACTTCGCCGATATCGACCACCGATTCGACCTGGTCGGAATCGATCGCCACGGCACGACCGGCCACCTGCGCGATGAGATAGAGATGAGTCATCAGCGGCGCTTCCCAGCCACACGGGCCTCGAGCGCGGAGAGCAGCCCCGCGCGATCGTAACGATAGACGCTGTCGTCGCCCGCGCCCGCCGCCGCGCGGCGGCTGCGCAGCCGCACCACCGGCGCCTTGGCGGCGAGTTCCGCCGACGCTTCATCCGTGGAGAGCACCACTGCGGGGATCTCGCCCTGGCCAAGCTGCGCGACGACGCGATAGCCCGCGGTCTCGAGCAGCGGCCGCACGAACGATGCCATCCAGCCGTCCTTGTCGCCGGCGATCAGGCAGAGCGGGGCATGCGCCTCGCTGTCGCGATCGGCATGTTCGTCGAACACCCAGAGGATATCGAGCAACTCGACCTGCTCGCCGTCGATCAGCGCCACGCCCGCGATCGGCCCGGGCTCGCGCGCAGGGACCAGATCGTCGGGCAGGCGGATGATGTCGAGCGCCTCCTCGATCGCATAGCTGACTTCGTTGGCGCCGTCCTTGAGGCGCAGCACGTTGAGCTTGGCGCGGCCTTCGATCTCGCCCTGCGACGCGAGCGGCAGGATGCGTTCGTCGATGGTCACGCGGAAACGGCCCGCGGCGAAGCGCACGCTGTCGCCATCAACCTGCTCGACGCGGTCGACCGCTGCCAGCGGCACCGCGCGGCGTGCGCCGTCGAGGTCGATGAACAGCAAGGCCGGAATGCCCGCTTCCGCATCGGCCACTTTCTCGTCGTCCTGAACCTGTTCGTCGTCGCGGCTGAAATCGAGCCCCGCGACATTGGCGATACCCGTGCAGTCGAGCAGCAGCATCGGCAGCCCTGAATCGGGCAAGGTCTGCCCTGCATAGACTCCGGTCGACATCACCGCCGGCGATGCCGGCTTGATCACCAGCTCCTCATTGTCGAGCACCATGTCGGCGGCGAGCGCGTAGCTGCCTTCGCCGATGTTGACGATCGAGATCATCCGCGGCCCGCTATGCGTGACGCGCGTCAGCCCGAGCACTTCGCACAGGTTGAGCAACGGCATCCGCCGCCCGCGCACGCTGAGCACTTCCGCGCCGCCGATCGTGTCGATCCGGATGGCGTCGCCATGATCGGTGACGATCTCCTCGATCGCCTGTCTCGAGATCGCGAAACGCTGCCCGCCCGCACCGACCACGATCGCCGAGATGATCGACAGGGTCAGCGGCACGTGGATCGCGAGCCGCAGCCCCTTGCCCGGCGTGCTGTCGAGATCGACCCGACCGCCGATCTGCTCGATCGAGGCGCGGACGATGTCCATCCCCACGCCGCGGCCCGAGACTTCGCTGACCTCGTCCTTGCTCGAGAGTCCCGGCTCGAAGACGAGATCGAGCTTCGCCCGCTCCGGAAGCGCGCGCAGCCTAGCCTCGTCGCGGCCATTGGCAACGAGCTTGCGGATCAGCTTTTCGGTGTCGATTCCGCGGCCGTCGTCGGTAATCTCGATGATGATCTGGTTGCCCGACTGACGCGCAGAGACAACCAGCCGGCCGTTTTCGCGTTTGCCGAGAGCGCGGCGCTCCACCGGCGCCTCGATGCCGTGGTCGATCGAATTGCGGATGATGTGGACCAGGGGATCGCGCATCATCTCGATCATCTCGCGGTCGAGCTCGACGTCCGATCCCTCGACTTGGAGCAGCACCGATTTGCCAAGCCCCGCGGCGGTGTCGCGCACCATCCGCGGCAATGCCGAGAACAAGGCGTCGATCTTCTGCATGCGCGTGCGCGTCACGGTGTCGCGCATCTCGCCGACGGTGAGCGAGAGCCGCTCGAGCGCCGCCTCGATCGTCGGATCGATGTCGCCGCCGCGCAGCCGCCGCGCCAGCTCGTTGCGCGCCAGCACCATGTCCGACATGCCCGACATCATCCGGTCGAGCAGATCGACGTTGAGCCGGACGCTGCGCGCCGCAGCACGGTGCAGCCCGGGCATACTCGTCTGTGCGATCTCCTCGGCGCCTTCGGCCAGCGCGGCGATCAGAAGTTCGTCACCGGTATCATCCAGCGCTGCCCCCGAATCGATCGCCTCGACCAGTTCGCCGATCCGGTCCACGATCGCGAGCACGGCGTTGACCAGCAGCCGATCCGGCGTGCGCACGCCCTCGCGGACCTGCGCGAGAACGTCCTCGGCGGCGTGGCTCAGCCGACCCAGACGCGGGAGATCGAGGAAGCCGCAACTTCCCTTGACGGTGTGCACGAAGCGGAAGATCGCATCGAGCCGCGCGCGGTCCGCAGGCTGCGCTTCCCACGCGACGATCTCGCCCGAAAGCGCCTCGAGCGTCTCGCGCGTCTCGGCGATGAATTCCTGAATCAGGTCGTCCATGGGGCCCCGGAGCAAATTTGCGGGGCCGTTGTGGGCCAGTGGTGGTTAAAAGGGCGTTTAGGCGGCGAGGAGCGGAGGTCCCGGCGTGATCGTGTTCCAGCGATCCGCCCATCGACATGTTCGCGTCGGGTGCGCCCTTATTTTCCGTCCCTGCGGTTCCCCCGCCAGAACAGCAGGCCCGCGACGATCGCGGCCGATCCGATGCCGACGGCAGCACCGATGCCGAGCTGGCGTGCGCTGCGCGCGCGACGCGCCTTGGCCGCAGCGATCTCGCGCACCGCCGCCACGGTCTCGTTATCGTGACTGTGATCGTGCGGAGGCTCCTCGATCGGATAAGGAGACTGGTTCTCGGCGGGTACCGGCGGCTTGGTGGTCATGGTTTTCCTTCTGATACGCCATGCTACAACGAGACGGGTAATGCGGCGGTTGCGTGGTTGGTTGCAAGCCGCCAGAATCCGGCGATGAACCCGCTCTACGCGCAGATGGGCACGACGATCTTCGAGGCGATGTCGGCGCGCGCCCGCGAAACCGGCGCGATCAACCTCGGCCAGGGCTTTGCCGACGGGCGCGGGCCCGAGGCAGTGCTCGAAGCCGCGGCCCGCGCATTGCTCGAAAAATCCAACCAATATCCGCCGATGTCCGGCCTGCCCGAGCTGCGCCAGGCGGTCGCCGATCATTATGGCCGCCACCAGGGACTCGATCTCACGCCCGAGGAAGTGATCGTCACTTCGGGCGCGACGGAGGCGCTGGCGGCGTCGCTGTTCGCGCTGATCGAGCCGGGCGACGAAATCATCCTCTTCCAGCCGCTCTACGATGCCTATGTCCCGCTGGTCCGGCAGGCGGGKGGCGTGCCCCGCTTCGTCCGGCTCGAGCCGCCGCACTGGCGGATCGACGCGGCGGCGCTGGAGGCCGTCGTCACCCCGCGCACCCGGTTTCTCGTTCTCAACAACCCGCTCAATCCCGCCGCGACAATGTGCAGCGCCGCCGAACTCGCCATGATCGCCGATTTCTGCGTCGCGCACGATCTGATCGCGATCTGCGACGAGGTCTGGGAGCATGTCACTTTCGACGGCGCGCGGCACCTCCCGCTGCTCGGCTTCCCCGGCATGCGCGAGCGCACCGTCAAGATCGGCAGCGCCGGCAAGATCTTCGCGCTGACCGGCTTCAAGGTCGGCTGGACATGCGCCGCGCCGCCGCTCGCGCGCGTCATCGCCCGGGCACACCAGTTCCTCACCTTCACCACGCCGCCCAATCTGCAATGGGCCGTCGCGGAGGGACTGGCGACGCAGGACGCATGGGTGCAGCAAGCCCGCCATCGCTTCCAGCACGGCCGAGACCGCCTCGCCACCGGGCTGACGGACGCGGGCCTCACCGTTCTGCCGAGCGCCGCAACCTATTTCCTTTCGGTCGATCTCGCCGCTTCGGGCGTCGCACTCGACGACGTCGCCTTTTGCGACCGGCTGATCGACGCGGCCGGCGTGGTCGCGATCCCCATCTCCGCTCTCTACGCCGAAGCACCGGTGACCAGCATCGTGCGCTTCTGCTTCGTCAAGGACGATGCCACGCTCGATGCTGCAATCGCACGGATTATCGCCGCAAAAGCTCGCCTGGTCGGCGCATAGGCTCGTTTCGTCGCCGCAGCAGCAACTTCGCGCATAACGCAGCCGTTCGCAGGGCGGGGCAACCAAGGAGTTGCAGACATGCGATACATGGGAGTCATCATGCGCGGCGTCGGGATTTCGGCGCTGCTGATCGCGACGCCGTCGCTGGCCCAGAGCCGGATCGATCGCGCGCGTACTGCCGTCGCCGAAGCGACCGCCAAGGTCGAGGCTGCCGAGAAGGCCGGCGCCACCACCCACGCCGCCGAGACCATGGCGCGCGCTCAGGAATCGCTGCGCGTCGCGCGCGACCAGCTCGCCCGCGACCACCGCGATTCGACGATCAACGAGGCGCGCCGCGCTTCGGGGCTAGCCGACCAGGCGCTCGAGGAGGCCGAGCGCAACAAGACGGAGCAGGCATCGGCCGAGCGTGACGCACGGCTGAACGCCGAGGCGCAGGTCGCCGCCGAAGCCAGCCAGCGCGCCGCCGCGCAGGATGCGGCCGCAATCGCGCAGAGCGACGCCGCCGCCGCGCAGGCACGCGCGCAACAGGCGCAACAGGCCGCCGCGAGCGCGGCTGCCGATGCCGCAGCGGTCCGCGCCGCCGCCGCGCAACCGACCACCACCGTGACGACCGTCGAGCGCTCGACCAGCCCGGTGCGGAGCTATTCGAGCGCACGCAAGAAGACTACGGTGCGCAAGACCACCCGCAGGGCCGCGCCCGCCGCGACCACGACGACCACAACCACGGTCGAAACCAAGAACAACTGATCGTCACGCCCGCCCGGTGATCCGATCGATCGCCGGGCGAGTGCCGCGTCGGGCTAGCGCGAGCCGCGCTGGCCCGGTCGCGTTTCGACTGCCGGCCCCGTCACCCAAGACGCCGGCCGCCGCCGCGCCGCATCCGCCGGCGGATCCCCGCCCAGCGTCAGCACGTCATAAGCCGCACCGCCCAGGTTGCTGGTATCCGCCATCAGCAGCGGCGCCGTATAGCTCGTCACGGGCGTGGTCAGCCCGCGCGTATCGGCAGTCAGCACCGGCTCCAGCGGCAGATACAGCGGCGCGTCCATCACATCGTCGACCACCAGAACCGTCCCGCCCTTCGCAGTCAGATCGTACAGCTCCCGCGCGAACCCCTTGGGCAGCCGGATGCAGCCATGCGATGCGGGATAGCCCGGCAGTTGCCCGGCATGGAGCGCGATCCCGCCCCAGGTGAGCCGCTGCATATAGGGCATCGGCGCATTGCTGTAGAGATTGGAGCGGTGGAACGCCTTCTTCTCGAGGATGGTGAACTCGCCCAGCGGCGTCTCGTATCCCGGCGCGCCGGTGGAGACCGTGCTGACTCCGACCAACCGATCGCCGCGATAGACCAGCGCCAGCTGCTGCTGGATCGCGATGACGATGCGGACGGGGCTTGCCGCCGTGCTCGCCTTGATCAGTTCGGGCGTCTCGAACCACACCGATTGTCCGGCCCTGAGCTTCGGGATCGCCGGTTGGGCCATTTCCTCGCGCGCCTGCGCGACGACGGGCGCGGCCGGTACAAGTGCCAATGCCGCCAGGAACAATGCGCCGCGTGCGCCAGACTTCATCGTCATAGCCTTTCTGAAGCCGCGGAAGCTTCGCGCTCCGCCCCTCTTAAACTCTAATTAACCTGAATTGTGCCGAGAGGCGAATCACCGGCCTGGCCACGCCCCTGGCGCGATTTTGTTGCCACATCCGGCACTTAACTCGGCGAAACGGGCAGCAGATGCGGTGAGTCGCATGCGACAGGCCCGATGTTAATCCCATATGAAAGGGGCTCTGATATACACTCGGGGCATAAGAAGCGGGTTAGTGGGTAAAGAGTGATCGAAAATCCGAACTCGGCGCAGACGCGCCGTGCGCTGATCAGATCGGCGCTTGTCATGGCCAGCGGCGCGGTGGTTTCGGCCTGCGCGACGCGGACGCTCAACATCGCCACCGCGCCGGCGCCTCCGATTCCGGTGCCTGCCCAGGTGCCGATTCCTTCCGCACCGGCAGTCGCGAAGGCAGCGCCCAAGGCGCCCGGCAACATCCGCCCGGAGCTGTTCAAGCGCGCGATCGCGGCGCTCGACAGGCACTCGATGCGGATTCCCTCGCATGATCGCATCGCCATCGCCGATTTCGCGACGCCGTCCTATCGGCCGCGCTTCCACATCGTGAACGTCGGCAGCGGCGAAGTGCAGAGCTATCTCGTCGCGCACGGCATCGGCTCGGACCCCGAACATACCGGGCTGCTCCACAGCTTCTCGAACGCGATCGATTCGGAGGCGACCAGCGAAGGCGCCTTCCTCACCGCCGATTATTATGTGGGCAAGCATGGCGATTCGCAGCGCCTGCTCGGTCTCGATCCCACCAACAACAACGCCTTCGATCGCGCGATCGTGGTCCATTCGGCCTGGTATTCGAATGCCGACATGATCGCCAAGCACGGCAAGCTCGGCCGCAGCCAGGGCTGTTTCGCGGTGGGCGAGAACGAGCTCGCCAAGGTGTTCGAGCGCCTCGGCCCCGGCCGGATGATCTATTCCGCCAAGGTCTGAGCCGGAGACATCCGGCCCAAGTCAGGGACTCACCCCAATCGTCATACCTGCGAAGGCGGGGATGACGGCGTGGCGATATGTCCTCCCTACCCTACAGCATGTTCGCGCGCGATCCGTCGGGATCCGTGCGCAACAATGCGATGATCTCGGCCCCCGCCGGCAATACCGGCCCATAGCCGTGCGCCGCCCGCACGTGGCGCGCGCCGATGCCCCTTGTAACCGGCGCGGCGCAGTGTTACTTCAATAATTGAAGTTGCTATTGGCCCGGTCATGAAATCCAAATCATTCGAGGGGATGCGCTGCTCTATCGCCGGCGCGCTCGAGCTGATCGGAGATCGCTGGGCGCTGCTGCTGATCCGCGATCTATCGCTCGGCCTCAGTCGCTATGACGATCTGCGCACGAGCATCGGCATTCCCAACGCGACGCTGACGGCGCGTCTCAAGCATCTAACGCAACACGGCATCGTCGAGCGGGTTCGGTATCAGGATCGCCCTCCGCGCGACGAATACCGGCTCACTGCGAAGGGACGCGACCTCTGGAAAGTCGGCGTGGCGCTACGCGAGTGGGGCGATCGCTGGGACGCGACCGGCTTCGGCATGCCCACGGTCGAGACGGTCGACAGCGAGACCGGGCGCCTGCTGCGCCTGGCGCTCGTCGATCCCCAAACCGGCGTCGCGGTTCCGAAAGACCGTATCCGATTCCGCCCCGGCCCCGGCGCGGACGAAGCCACGCTCGCCTTGCTCGATCGCGCCAATGCGGGATCCGGCCGATGAAACGGCAGGCCCCCTCCCCCCGAACCGATCTGGAGAAGACCATGAAGGCATTCGTCATCGACAGGTACAAGGGGCCGCTTTCGCTCCGCGAGGTGCCCGATCCGGTTCCGCAGCCGGGCGACGTGCTCGTCGCAATCCATGCCGCCGGCGTGAACCCGCTCGACACGAAAATCCGGGACGGAGAGTTCAAGCTCATCCTGCCCTATCGCCTGCCGCTGGTGCTGGGCAACGACCTTGCCGGCACGGTGATCGGCGTGGGGAACGGCGTCCGGCGGTTCAAGATCGGCGACGAAGTCTATGCCCGGCCCGCAAAGGATCGGATCGGCACGTTCGCCGAGCGCATCGCCGTGAACGAGAAGGATCTCGCGCTCAAGCCGGCGGGGCTGAGCATGGAGGAGGCCGCGGCGATTCCGCTGGTCGCGCTCACCGCCTGGCAGGCATTGGTCGAGCGCGCCCAGGTCAAACCGGGGCAGAAAATTCTCATCCATGCCGGTTCGGGCGGGGTCGGCTCGATCGCGATCCAGCTGGCCAAGCATCTCGGTGCCACCGTCGCGACCACGACCAGCACCGCCAATATCGATCTGGTGAAGGGCCTCGGTGCCGACATCGTCATCGATTATCGGAACGAGGAATTCGACCAGCGCCTGAGTGGCTATGACGTCGTCCTGAACTCGCTCGGCTCCGATGTGCTGGAGAAATCGCTTTCGGTGCTGAAACCGGGCGGAAGGCTGATCTCGATCTCGGGCCCGCCCGATCCGGCCTTCGCGCGGGAAATCGGTGCGAACTGGTTCTTCCGGCAGATCATGCGGCTGCTGAGCCTCAAGGTCCGGAGAAAGGCCCGGCGTCTGGGCGTCGATTATTCGTTCCTCTTCATGCGGGCCGACGGCGAGCAGTTGGCGGAGATTTCCCGCCTGATCGATGCCGGCGCGATCCGGCCGGTAATCGATCGGACCTTCTCGTTCGATCAGACACCCGAAGCGATGGCTTATGTCGATTCGGGCCGGGCGAAAGGCAAGGTCGTCATCAACATCGCTTGAACATGCGAGCGGCGATAGCTCGACGCCAAGCCGCCGAAAGGCAACCATCCGCTTCGTGCCGGGTTGGCATTAGCCCTCGCCACGGACTAGGACCCTTACATGACCGAAACGCTTTCGCCGGTCCTCCCCGATGAGGTGGACGCTGCCGTGCGCAAGCTGCTCGAGCGAGCGTGCGACAAGGATCTGTCGATCGCCACTGCGGAAAGCTGCACCGGGGGGCTACTGGCCTCGCTGTTCACCGATGTCGAAGGCGCCAGCCATGCCTTCGAGCGCGGCTTCGTCGTCTACACCAACGAGGCCAAGGCCGAGATGCTGGGCGTCCCTCCCGAATTGATCGAGGCCAACGGTGCGGTCAGCGAAGCGGTCGCCCGGCGCATGGCCGAGGGTGCGCTCCGCTACAGCAAGGCGCAGGTCGCCCTCGCGGTCACCGGCTTCGCCGGCGCCGGCGCGCCCGGCGACGAACCGGGCCTCGTTCACTTCGCTTGCGCGCGCGATGGCCGCCCCACGGCCCATCGCGAGGAGCATTTCGGCGATATCGGCCGCGGGCCGGTGCGGATCGAATGCCTGCGCGTCGGGCTGGAAATGCTATCGGAGGCGCTGTGATGGCGAAGTCCCACCCCTTTTTCTCGCTGCACCGTCAGGGGATGATTCGCGCGGGCGTGTGCACGCCCTCGGTCACCGTCGGCGATCCCGCCGCCAACGCCGCGTCGACGATCACGCTGGCGCAGCAGGGCGATGCCGAGGGTGCCGACCTGCTCGTCTTCCCCGAGCTCAACGTCACCACCTACGCGATCGACGACCTGCACCTGCAGGACGCGATCCTCGACGCGACCGAGGCGGGGATCGCCGCGATCGTCGAGGCGAGCACGAAGCTCAAGCCGGTGCTGCTGGTCGGCGCGGCGCTCCGCCGCAACGGCCGGCTCTACAATTGCGCGCTGGCGATCGCCCGCGGCCGCATCCTCGGCGTGGTGCCGAAGCAATTCCTGCCCAATTACCGCGAATATTATGAGAAACGCTGGTTCGCTTCGGGGCTGGGCCTGACTGGCCTAGACATCACTGTCGCGGGGCAGACTGTGCCGTTCGGCGCCGATCTGATCTTCGCCGCGTCGGACCTGACCGATTTCGTCTTCCACATCGAGATTTGCGAAGATTATTGGGCGCCCAACCCGCCTTCTACCGACGGCGCGCTCGCCGGCGCGCTCGTGCTGTGCAACCTCTCCGCCTCGAACATCGTCATCGGCAAGGGGCGCGAGCGCGAACTGCTCTGTGCTTCGCAATCTGCGCGGACCCTTTCGGCTTATCTCTATTCGGCCTCGGGCCCCGGCGAGAGCACCACCGATCTCGCCTGGGACGGCCAGGGGCTGATCTACGAATATGGCGAACTGCTCGCCCGCTCCGAACGGTTCGAGCTGACCACCGAGATCGTCTGCGCCGATCTGGATCTCGATCGACTGCGGCTCGAACGGCTGCGCAACGGCACGTTCAACGACGGCGCGCGCTACGCCGATCACCCCGAAACGCGCTTCCGTCGCGTCACCTTCGAACACCAGCCCGACATGGCCGATCGAGGGCTGGTCCGCCCGCTCCGCCGCTTCCCGTTCGTGCCCAACACCCCGTCGCGGCTCGAAGAGGATTGCTACGAGGCTTTCAACATCCAGGTCGAAGGCCTTCGCAAACGGCTCGAATCGACCGGCAGCAAACATCTCGTCATCGGCGTCTCGGGCGGGCTCGATTCGACGCATGCGCTGATCGTGGCGTGCAAGGCGATGGACCGGCTCGGCAGGCCGCGTTCGGATATCCTCGGCTTCACCATGCCGGGCTTCGCAACCGGCGAAGCGACGAAGGCAAACGCCTGGGAGCTGATGCGCGCACTTAGCGTCACCGGCGAGGAGATCGACATCCGCCCCAGCGCGCGCCAGATGCTCGCCGATCTCGGCCATCCCTTCGCTTCGGGGGAGCCGGTCTATGACGTGACCTTCGAGAACGTCCAGGCGGGCCTGCGCACCGACTATCTCTTCCGCCTCGCCAATCAGCGCCAGGGCTTCGTCGTCGGCACCGGCGACCTGTCCGAACTCGCGCTCGGCTGGTGCACCTATGGCGTCGGCGATCAGATGAGCCATTACGGCGTCAATGCGGGCGTGCCGAAGACGCTGATCCAATACCTTATCCGCTGGACGTTGCAGACCAGCCAGTTCGAGGGTCAGGCGGCCGCGACGCTGGACCAGATACTGAACACCGAGATCTCCCCCGAGCTCGTCCCCGCCGATGCCGAGGGCAAGATGCAGAGCACGCAGGACCGCATCGGCCCCTACGAGCTCCACGACTTCTTCCTGCATTATGTGGTCCGCCACGGCCTCAGGCCCTCGAAGATCGCCTTCCTGGCCTGGCACGCCTGGCGCAACCGCGAGGCCGGGCTCTGGCCGATCGACTTCCCGGAAGCGGGGCGCAACGAATACGACCTCGAGACCATCGCCAAATGGCTCGAGGCGTTCCTGTTCCGCTTCTTCCAGACCAGCCAGTTCAAGCGCTCGGCGATGCCCAACGGCCCCAAGGTCTCGGCCGGCGGTGCGCTCAGCCCGCGCGGCGACTGGCGCGCGCCGTCGGACAGCGTGGCGACGACATGGATCGAGGAGCTTCGCCGCGCTTTGCCCTAGGGGCGCAGCAGCCCGGCGACTTTCCGCAGCAATTCCTGCGCCTCGAACGGCTTCCACAACACCGCGACCTGCGGCCCGGTGACTGCATCCAGCTTCGCCGACTCCGCGAAGCCGGTGACCAATACCACAGGCAGCCCGGGATGCTCCTCGCGCACCTTCCGGACGACATCGGCGCCGGTCATGCCCGGCATTGCGAAGTCGACCACCAGCAGGTCGGGCCGCAACCGCCGGACGAGCTCGATCCCCGCCCCGCCCTCGGCCGCTTCCTCCACCTTCGCACCCGCCGAAGCCAGCGTGTCGTACAGCGAGCCGCGAACCTGCGCATCGTCATCGACCAGCGCGATGGTGAAGCCCGACAGATCGGCGCGCACATCGGATCGGGCATCGTCGCCGACGACGCGCCGCGGCTGGCTGGTCGCGACCCGCAGGAGCAGGATGATCGACGTGCCCTCCCCTTCCCGGCTCTCGATGGCCAGCGCTCCCCCGGACCGACGGACCACCGCGGACGCCATGGCCAGCCCCATGCCGGTGCCCTTGCCGGGCCCCTTGGTGGTGAAGAACGGCTCGCAGGCGCGGGCGCGCACTTCCTCTGACATGCCGATGCCGGTATCCGACAGGGTCAGCGCGACATAGTCGCCGTCGGGAAGATCGCGGACGGCGGCATGGCTGGCGCGATCGACGGCGATCGTCAGCGTGCCTCCCTCGGGCATCGCGTCGCGGGCATTGAATGCCAGGTTGAGCAGCACGAGTTCGAGCTGAAGCGGATCGACTTCGACATTGAGGGCCGGATCGATCCGCTCGACGCGCAGCTGTCCGAGCGGGGCGACGGCACGCTCGATCAGGTCCTTCACGCCGCCGACCAGTTCGCCGAGCCGCACCGAATTGAGGTCGAAGCGCTGCTTGCTCGAAAATGCGAGCAACTGGCCGGTCAGCGAGCGCCCGCGCTCGACGGCGTTCAGCGCGCTCGCGCTCCAGCCGACTACCCGATCGATATCGTCGGGCTTGCGGGCGATCAGTTCGAGATTGCCCGCCACCGCCTGGAGCAGATTGTTGAAATCGTGGGCGATGCCGCCGGTAAGCTGGCCAACCGCCTCGAGCTTCTGCGACTGGAGCAATGCGGCTTCGAGCTCCTGCCGCTGCGCCACATGCTCACGCAGTTCCTCGAACGCGGCGTCGCGCTCCTTGATCAAGGCTTCCAGCTCGGCGTTCTGGTCTCTGAGCTGTGCGCGAGAGGGCATCGAAACCAGCCTGGACAGCAAGGCCCAGAGCGCTGCCGCCGTCGCGATGGAAGCGGCCGCGGTCAGCCCTTTGAATATCGACGCCGCGCCACCGAGCGGACGCCACAGGGCCGTCACGCTCATCAGGTGCACGATGCCGTCCGCCATCAGGAATGCGGCGAAGCACCAGAACATCCAGCCAAAGGCGAAGTCGCGCCGCCGGCGGATCAGCAGAGCCAGCCCAATCGCTATCGAGAAATAGGCGAGCGCCAGAATCGAATCGGCAATTGCGTTCGCCCAGAACAGATCGCCGCGCAACGCAGTGGAGGCTCCACGCGGCGCGGTGCTGCCAGTCGACAACGCAGCCAAGAGGCTAAGCATGCACGATCCCTACCCTGCGGATGCCACTGTGGAAACAACTTGGTATAGTGAGGGCGGGCCAGCCCAGAACCTAAGGGAAATGCCCGAGCCCGATCGTATCAGAAGAGTAACGATCGGCGCTCCGCCGCACTTTGGCGGGCAAGCTCGATGATCCTGAGGCCGGCAAGCGCATCGGAAGGCGATACCGGCGGCGGCAAATGTGCGGCGATTGCCCGTGCGACTCCGGAATAGAAAAGCCGATAATCGCCGCGCTCGGACACGATCGACTGCTTCGTCCCGTCGCCGTGCACCAGCACGCCGTGATTGGCGGGATCCTCCACGCCGTGGCCCGGATCGTCGGCGCGCCCGCCGCCGCGCAATTGCGCCTCCTGGGGATCGAGCCCGTGCTTGACGAAGCTCGCTTTGGTGCCGTGCACGGCGAAGCGGGGTCGCGGGGCCGGGATGATCACGGCCGAGGAAAGCACGGCGCGCATCCGGCCATAATGCAGGGTCAATTCGAAATAATCGTCCACCAGCGACCCTTCCCGCTGGGCAGTGATGTCGGCGGTCAGGCTTTCCGGCGGGCCGAACAATGCGAGCGCCTGGTCGATCAGATGCGGCCCCAGATCGATCAGCACGCCCCCGCCGGGGCCTGCTGTCTCGTGCCAGCTGTCGCGCAAGGCAGGGCGGAAGCGGTCCCACCGGCCCTCGTAAAGCGCCACCTCGCCCAAGGCGCCTTCGTCCAGCAGCTTCCTCAGCGTCAGAAAGTCGCTGTCCCAGCGGCGATTGTGGAACACGCTGAGCACTTTTCCCCGCGCCTCCGCCAGCGCGACCAGCACTTCCGCATCGGCGACCCCGTTCGCGAAGGGCTTGTCGATCACGACATGCTTGCCCGCCTCGAGTGCCGCCCTGGCCAGCGGGAAATGCGTGTCGTTGGGCGTGCAGACCACCACGAGCTCGATCGCCGGATCGGCGAGCAGCGCGGCAGCCTCAGGCACCACGCTCACCCCGGGATAGCGCGCGTGCACTGCATCGGCGCGCGACGTGACGATCGCCGCGAGATCCAGCTCGGGGACGGCGTGGATCAACGGCGCATGGAACGCCGTGCCGCCAAGGCCGAAGCCGATCAGTCCCGTGCGGATCATGCGAAGCTCCTCTTGCCGGTCGCGGGGCCGCTCTATGCGGTGTGGACGGACTTTCCAATCGGGGCCGTGCGGCGGGAGTTCAAGGCGCTCGGAGCGATGTGACCGCTCTGATCAATTCATTCGGGCGCAGCGGCTTTTCAAGCACTGCATGATAGCCGGCTGCGGCCGCGGCTTCCCGCAGGGCGATGGACGGAGTGGCCGCGATCAGGATGGCGCGCCCCTGCCAGCCGATTCCGCGCAATTCGCACAGAACTTTGATTCCGTCAGTACCCTGGAGCTGATAGTCGGCGATCAGGATCTCGGCGCTCATGCTCCTGGCGTCCGCGAGGAGAAGTCCGGCAGCCGGATAGGAGCTGACTTCGAAGCCATGCGCGCGCAGCTTCAGGTGCAACGAACGGCGCATATTCTCGTCTTCTTCGACAAGAAGGATATGAATGCCTTGCGCTGGCGACAGAGGATTGGTTGGCTGGGACACGTTGCGACCTGTATTTCGGTCGAACAATGCCCCGATGCGGCCGCTTCGTCTTTACGTGGTGTCCCCAGCTTGTAATGACACGGGTCCGATATCCCCCGCCATGCCCGCCGCGAACGCGATGCGCAACGCTTCGGAGAGGCTGCGCACCCCCAGCTTGCTCATCAGGCCGGCACGATAGACTTCCACCGTGCGCGGCGAGATGTCCAAATCATGGGCGATCACCTTGTTGGGCCTGCCGGCCACCAGCCCTCGCAGCACGTCGCGTTCACGAGGGCTGAGTGCCGCGATCCTCACTTGGGCATCGTGTCGATGCGAATTTGCGGCAACGCCTTGTTCCAGTCTCACAAACGCGATTTCGATCGCCTGCGTCAGGACCTCCATCTCGAACGGCTTCTCGATGAAGTCCGAGGCACCGGCCTTCATGGCGATGACGGCGGTGTTGATGTCGCCATGACCGGTCAGCACGATTACCGGCATTGTCACGCCACGGTGGTTGAGTTCGGCTTGAACTTCCAATCCATCCATCACCGGCATGCGCACGTCGAGCAATATGCATCCCCGCTCGGCTCGCTTCACGTCGGCGAGGAATTCGACGCCCGATACATAGGTGTACACCTTGTATCCCGACGTCCGCAGCAGGAAGCCGGCGGAGCGTCGAACCGCATCCTCGTCGTCAACGAGGTGGATGACTCGTTCTTGCGTCATCGGCTTCTTCCCCTCCCGCTGCCATGATCGTGAAATTGAAGATCGTGCCGCCGCCGGATCGCGGCTCGGCCCAGATGCGCCCGCCATGCGCCTCGACGATGGTGCGGCATATCGAAAGGCCCAGCCCCATCCCGCGCTCCTTGGTGCTGGTGAACGCTTCGAAGAGCTGAGCGTCGACCTCGGGAGCGAGGCCGGGCCCGGTATCGGCGACCGAAATGCGTACCATGCCGCGTCGGTCAGCTTTGGTGGCGATCACGATCTGGCGCACGGGCGAGGCCGACATCGCCTCGACGGCGTTGCGGACGAGGTTCACCAATACCTGCTGAATCTGCACGCGATCGACCAGAACCGCGTCCGCCTTGGGATCGAGCGCGTAATTGGCCTCGATGCCGCGTTCTCTCGCGCCGATCAGTGCGAGGCGGCTTGCCTCATCAATCAAGTTCGGCAGTTCCTCAACGTGCTTTTCGACATCGCCACGCGAGACAAAGTCACGCAGCCGCCGCACGATCGTTCCAGCGCGGAGCGCTTCCTTCGCGGATTCCGCAATGGCTTCGACGAACATCGACTCGATCGCCTCGTTGCGTTCCGGGCGCTCCAGCAACTTGCGACTTGCTTCGAGGTAATTTGCGATTGCCGTGAGCGGCTGATTGAGCTCATGCGCGAGCGTCGATGCCATCGTGCCCATTGCCGAAAGGCGCGAGACGTGGATCAGCTCCGACTGGAGCTCCTGCAGCCGAAGTTCCGCACGCTGCTTCTCGGTCAGATCGCGGATGAACCCCGTAAAGATGCGGTGGCCGTCCGACTGAACGTCGCCGACCGAGAGCTCCATCGGAAAGTCGGTGCCGTCGCGACGCCGGCCAACGACGATGCGCCCCATCCCGATTACGCGTCGCTCCCCTGTGGTGAGGTAGCGTTCGAGATAGGTATCGTGACGGTCGCGATCCGGGGAGGGCATCAACATCGAAACATTGCTTCCGATCACGTCGGCTTCGGAAAATCCGAACAGGCGCTCGGCAGCAGCGCTGAACGACAGGATGACGCCGCGATGATCGATCACGATCATCGGGTCCGGAACGGTCGCCAGGATAGACCGCAGATGCAGTGCGCTCCGTGCGAGCGCGACTTCGGCGGCCTTGCGTTCGGTGGCGTCGACAAGGATCAGGCCATAGCCGCACAACGCTCCATCCACATCGCGGAGGCAGGTGGTCGTGACGTCCGCCAGATATTCCGAGCCGCCCTTGCGGACGCGCCAGGCCTCCTCGTGAACGGTTTGCCCCGCCGCCGCCCGGCCCAGGTCAGCAGACGGCTTTTTGGCCGCCACGTCGGCGGGCGGATAAAGCATCGTCACAGGTTGACCGATTATCTCGTCATCGTCCCAGCCGGTAAGCAGCGCGGCGCCACGATTCCAGGTGAGGATACTCCCATCAACATCGGCCAGGAAAAGCGCACGACCTTCGGTACTCGCAACGAAGTGTGCAAGCATCGTTGCTTGGTCTACTTTACACCCGTCCATGATCTCCCTATCGTCCGATGCAGGCGTCTAGACGATTCCGTGCGCGATAATTGTCCAATTGTCACTGTAAAATTAACGAATCTTGGATAGTTCTTCAGATCGTGATGGTATCTTGACGGAGAGACAGAACGTATCTGGATACGTGACGCCGAAGTGTAATCTGCCAAAAACTCCAGCGATCATCGACGCTGTAGAAACGCAGATTATTCATCCATTTTACCGCGAAATATTATTAGCCAGCACTGATATCGTCTTGCATTGATTGCAGTAGTTCTCCCACGGACGAAGCGGCGCGAAAACGGGCGTGCGAAGTGGCGGCCGCCTTCCGGCTCCCGCCGGAAACTGCCGTTCCGCCTTTGGCGAACTGCAGTCGTCCCCTGCAATGTAGGATTTCGTCTGCTCGCCTCGGGCGGTCGGCCTTGCCGTCGCGCTCTTTGACACCGTCGGATCGATCGAATTCGCAAGACCTTCAACGCGCATGGCGCGTACCTGTAGCCTTGGTGGCGCCAACCCGGCGTGTGGGTGTGGCCTTGGTGGCGCGTCAGTGGCGCGCAGGTGTAGCCAAGGTGTCGCGTCACAGGCGCGTCCGGCGCACCCGTGTCAACCACGCCACGAATTTTATCGTTGAATATCAACGCCCATGGCGTGTCAACGCCGCGCGAAAACCCGCTTTCGAGTCAACCGGAGTCAACCAGATCGTCCGCGCGGCGCGTCGCGACCTCTAGATCGCGTATTTCGCCCGTTGTGGCCGGCTGAGCATCGCATTCGCCTCGTCGTCGCCGATGAAGCGCTCGGCCTTCGGGTCCCATTTGAGGCGACGGCCGGTCTTCATCGCGGTCCAGTGGAGCAGGCAGGTCGAAAGCGAGCGATGGCCGATCTCGGCCGGTGCGCTCACCGGCACGCCTGTCTTTATGGCATCCAGCCAGTTGCGATGCTGCTCGGGGACCTTGAGCAGATGCACTTCGTTCGGGCCGATCACGCTGGTGAGGATCTTCGGGTCGCTCGCCTGGAGCGGATCGATCTGCGGCCCGCCCGGATCGCTCGCCGTCACTGCGCCGCTCCGCGTGACGAAGATCCAGCCCTTGTCGCCGATGAACTTCACGCCGTTGGGCAGCGCGCCGGAAACGGTCATCGTCACGCCGTTGGCGTAGCGCGCATGCGTCTCGAACGCGCCGTGAACGTTCCACAAGCCGCTCTTGGGGAATTCGGCCTTGCCCCAGATCTCGACCGGGCCCGAATGCTCCATGTCCATGCCCCAATGGGCAGTGTCGATATGGTGCGAGCCCCAGCCGGTGATCATGCCCGCGCCGAATTGCTCGATGCGAAGCCAGCCGGGGCGGTTCTCGAACGAGTCCTGTGGGTGGACGCCGATCTCGGTATAGGGAATCTCGGGCGTGGTGCCGAGCCAGGCGTCGTAGTTGAGGTTGCTTGGCACCGGCATCGGCGGCGCCTCGGGGCCTGAAGGGTCGCCGGGCAGCCCTACTTCGACCCGAAGGATCTTGCCGATGCGGCCGTTGCGGACGAGCTCGCAGGCGCGGTGGAATTGCGGCCAAGGGTCCTGCCCGCGCTGCTGCGAGCCGATCTGGACGATGCGCCCGCTCGCCTTGACCGCATCGGCCATCGCGCGGCCTTCCGAGATGGTCAGCGCGGCGGGCTTCTGGAGATAGACGTGCTTGCCGGCGCGCACTGCATGGACCGCCTGCGGGGCATGCTGGTGGTCGGGCGTGGAGATCAGGACCGCGTCGATGTCCTTGTTCGCGAGCAGCTCGCGATAGTCATGGTACATCCGCGTGCCCGCATAGGGCTTGCCGGTGCTGGCGGTGTAGCGGGCGTCGACCAGCTCCTTGCCCGCGCCGAGGCGGATCGTGTCGACGTCGCACACCGCGACGATCTGCGCGTCGGCGTGCTTGTGCACTTCCTTCATGTCGTGGCTGCGCGAGATCCGCCCGACGCCGATGGCGCCGATCGTGATGCGGTTCGACGGGGCGTTCTGGCCGAACACGCTGGACGGGACGATCGTCGGCGCCGCGATCATCGCGCCGGTCTTCAGGATGCCGCGTCGAGTAATGTCGAGGTTCATGCGCAATCCTCCAAACACATCGTCACCCCCGCTTTCGCGGGGGTGACGGTAAGGGTGTGGGTTGGGTGCCCATCATCCCAGCTTCGGCCGCGTGGCGTTCTTCTGGGCGGTGAGCACCAGCTCGGCGGCGAGCAGCGCCTGATCCTGGTCCTGCGCGATCGACGAGCGCTCGACCACATCGGTCACGAATTGCGGCCCGAACGGCAGCGGGACCTTCGAGCAGTCGATGTAGCGCACGCCCTTCTTGTCGGTGAGGAAGAGGTGGTTGCCGCCCGGCCGCCCCGCCACGTCGACATATTTCCGCAGCTCGATCGAGCCTTCGGTGCCGACGAGGAACAGGCGCCCGTCGCCCCAGGTCGGCAGCCCGTCGGGCGTGAACCAGTCGACGCGGATATAGCCGGTCCCGCCGTTGCCGGTGGCGATCATGTCCCCGAAATCCTCGAATTTCGGCTTGTCGGGCCAGTTGAGATTGCCGGTCTGCGAGGCGACGACCCGCGCCGAGGTCGAGCCGGTGTAGAACAGGAACTGATCGGCCTGGTGGCTGCCGATATCGGTGAGGATGCCGCCATAGCGGGCCTTGTCCCAGAACCAGTCGGGACGGCTCGGCGCGCTGACCCGGTGGGGCGCGAGGTTGACGGTCTGGATCACCTTGCCGATCGCCCCCTGCGCGACCAGATCGCCGGCATGGACCGCGGCGCGCACCTCGAGCCGCTCCGAATACATGATCGCGAACTTCCTGCCGGTCTCCTTGATCGCCCGGCGGACATCGGCGAGCTGCTCGAGGCTGGTGATCGCCGGCTTGTCGCCGAGATAGTCCTTGCCGGCACGCATCGCCCGGATGCCGAGCGGCGCGCGCAGATCGGGGATCGGCGCGCCGATGATCAGCTGGATCGCCTTGTCGCCGAGGATTTCATCCTCGCTGCGGGCGAGCCTGACGCCGTTGCCGTACCGCTTCTGGAAAGTCTCGATCTGCTTCGGATCGGTGGCGAAGAACGCGACCGGCGTGCCGCCGCCCCGGATCATCGCGTCGGTCATGCCGTAGATATGCGCATGGTCCAGTCCGATGACGCCGAACTTGATCCGGCGCTTCGCGGTCGGCTCCGGGCCGGCCGGCGCCGCGTCGGCGGAAACGGCATTCCCCTGGGTCTGCGACTGGGCAGCGAGCATTTCCGGCGACAGCGCGGCAGTGATTCCGGCCAGTCCGGCGCCGGTCAGCATCGTGCGGCGGTGCATGCGGTTCTCCTCATTTCGCCGGCGTTGCCGCCGTCTTCCAGTTGATCACGTGGTAGGTCGCCGGTGTTTCGCCGACATTGCGCAACGCATGCGGCGAATTCGAAGCGTTGAAGATCACGGAGCCCGGTCCGAGGCGCTTCCATGTGCCGCCGTTCAGCACCTCGACCGTGCCTTCGCGAACGATCACCAGCTCCTCATTCGGATGGGTATGCGGCGGGTGCGAGGCGAGTCCCGGATTGAGCGTGGTGACGTGCATCTCGAGCTCGTCGAGCGTTGCGGTGGGCTGGCGGACAAGGTTGCGGATCGCGCCGACATCGGTGGCCTTCGCGTCCATCTTCGTCCAGTCGAACACTGTCGGGCCGAGCTTCGCGGGGGCGGTCTGGGCGATGGCACCGGCCGCGCAGGTCGCCAGTACCGCGCCCGTCGCGACCAGCATGTCCCGGCGCGTAACCTTCATCGTCGCTCTCCCAGATCCGCGATCTTCGCCACGTCATTTGTCCGAACTTACCTAAAATGCGACAGCTGTGAACCCTATTTGTCTGAGAATATTGCCACTGCTCCGCCGCTCGCTGCGAGCGGGAGCTCGATCGTCTCGGCCGCCGTGACCTTGCGCGTTTCCAGCGAGACCGCATCTGCCTTGTCGCCGTCGGTCCAGATCCGCGCGGTGACGGGCTTCTTGCCGAGAAAGGCGAGCGGCACGCGCACCGTCCGGGCAGTCTCCCCGTTCATCGCGCCGAGATACCAGCGCGTGCCCTTGCGGCGGGCGAGTACGATGAACTCGCCGGTCTCTCCGGCAAGGAACCTTGTCTCGTCCCACGTCGCTGGAACCTGCTTGATGAAGTCGAATCCCGCCGGGGTGGCCGCATAGGTGTCCGGGCTGTCGGCGACGCTTCCCAGCGGACTGAGGAAGACGACATACATCGAGAGCCCATGCGCCCGGGTCGTCTGCACGAAAGGCAGGTCGTTGCGGATCCTGAATTCCGTCGGAGTCATGTTGCGAAAGCCGCCGGGAGTATAGTCCATCGGCCCCAGCAATCCCCGGGTATAGGCGAGCGTCACATTGTGGCGCGCGGTCACCCGGCGGCTCCACTTGTTGTACTCGGCGCCCATCACGCCTTCCTGCGTCATGAAATTGGGCCAGGTCCGCGTCGTCCCGCGCGGCGGATAGGCGCCGTGGAGGTCGACCATCAGATGGTGCCGCGCCGCCGCGCCCAGCAATTTGGTGTACCAGTTGACCATCCACTGATCGTCGCGGTCCATGAAATCGACCTTGATCCCGGCGATGCCGAGCTTCTCGTAGAGCGCGAGCGCATCCTCCATCTGCTCGTCGAGCGCTTGCCAATGCGTCCATAGCCACAGCCGGACCTTCTTCGCCTTCGCATAGTCGACCACTTCCTGGAGGTTGATCGCGTCGGACCATCTGGTGATGTCGACGCCAGGACGGCGCACCCCGCCCCCGCCCGCACCGGCATACCAACCCTCGTCGATCATCGCGTAGGGCAGACCATTGGCTGCCGAAAAGTCGATGAACGCCTTGGCGACCGCAGTGCTGGTGCGCTGCCCGGGCAGGCTGGCGATCACCGGGCCGTTCCACCAGTCCCAGCTGGCGATGCCAGGCTTGATCCAGCTGGTGTCCTCGATGCGGCTCGGGCTCGAGAGATTGGTGAGCAGGGTGGATTCGCTCAGCTTGCCGAGTTGGTCGGCGAGCATCACCACGCGCCACGGCGTGACGATCGGGCTGCCGATCCGAGTGCGCACCGCGATGCGCGGATCATCGAGCGAAGGCGACAATTTGAGCTGAAGCCCGAGCCCGCCATCGCCGCGGCCGGTCAGATACATTCCGGCGAAGTCGATCAGATCGGCCTCGGCGAGCGCAAAGGCGGCGCTGCCGGTCTCACAGACAAAGGGCAGGTCGAAGAGATTGTGGTCGCGCATCCGGCTGGTATCGATCGGATCGAACTCGCCCTCATGGCTCGATCCGAACTTGCCGACATTGAACCCCCAGCATTTGTACGTTTGCGGGAAATAGAAGCCGGTGCGCTCATAACGGATGATCGCCGCCGCGGTCGCCGGCTGGGCCGGGATCACGCTGCGAAAGGCGATACCATCGTCATAGGCGCGCAACACGACGTCGAGCTTGCGCGTCGCCCCGCCTTTCTCCTGAAAATGGACGGTTAGCTGGTTGTAGCGATCATGCCCTTCGGCAGCCTTGCCCGCGACGATCGGATAGCGGGCATCGCCGCTGGTGGGTTCTGAGCCGGTGATCGTCAAGCCATAGCCCAAAGTGTCCGTATCGAGATCGAGCAGGATCGGTGACGGCGCGAGCACCGGCGCCCCGCGGCGGGCGACCGTATAGACCGGCGTGCCGGTGGCGCTGACCTGCATCGTGATGCGGTTGATACCATCCGGCGAGACCAGTTCGAGCCGCTGGGCCGCCGCCGGAGCCGATGACAAAAGGAGGACCGCCGCGGCGATCCCCTTCATATCTTACGCGCCCGCAGGAACGGCTCGATCACCGTCGCCATCATGTCGTAGCCCTGCTCGGTGGGGTGAACGCCGTCGGTCGCCATGCCCGGTTTCATCGCCCCTTTCTCGTCGGCGAGGACCGGCCAATAATCGATCCAGGTCGCGCCGGCGCTCTTGGCGTAGCTCTTGAGCCAGGCGTTGATCTCGCGGATCGGCTTCACCGTCTCCAGCCCCGGTCGCCACGGGAAATGATCGGCGGGCGGCACCGAAGCGATCAGCACCTGGATGCGATTGGCTTGCGCGATGGCCGTCATCATGCGGAAATTGTCGAAGGTCTGCGCGAGCGTGATCTTGCCGGTATTGCCGGCAACATCATTGGTCGCCGCCATGATGTGGACATAGCGCGGCTTGAGCGCGACCACGTCGGCCATCATCCGCAACACCATCTGCGGTGTGGTCTGGCCGCTGATCCCGCGGCCCACGCGGCCGGACTTGAAGAAGTCCGGACGCTTGCCACGCCATCCCTCGGTGATCGAATCGCCCATGAAGACGATGTTCGTCCTCGCCCCCGATGCCAGCAGCTTCCGGTTCTCCTCGGCATAGCGGCCGAGCCACGGCCAATCCTCCTTGAGCTGGCGCTGGTGCTTGTCCTCCCAGCTCTCCTGCGTCTGGGCACGAGCCGCGAGCGGCAATACGAGCGCGCCGGCCAGAAAGCCGCGACGGACGATCGACATGTTTGATCTCTCCTGTCTCAGCGGTTGGGCAACCCTCCCGCATTTCACCCGAGCTTAGCGGCGCGAAGAAAGCAGGCAAGCTCGCGCGGTGGCTGCCGTTCTTGAGAGGGGGCCCGTTGCGGGCGCGGATTCCGGGCTCGAGTTCGGACAGCGATCCGCGCCCCCGTTTAGCCCGCGGTCGGCATATCTCGGCCGCGGGCTAATAGTTGCTCGCACTCGCACCCAAAATTCGCCTATTAGCACCTCGATTCAACCGAATTGCCGGGGGGCAAGCATCCGGGCAGGAGTATTGAGTGTGATATCGCGAGCGATTTTGGGTCGAACCGTGCGGCTGGGCACCGCGATGGCGAGCGTCATCACGCTGCTGGCTGCCCCGGGATTTGCCCAGCAACAAACCCCGCCCGCCGTGCCATTGGTGCAGCCGGTGCCCCTCGTCGCTCCCGTGCAGGTGATTCCGCCGCCGGTGCTCAGTGCCGCGCAGACCACGCAACTGGCCCAACTCCTTGCCGATGCCGGCTTCGCGCACGGCCTGCGTCACGACGGCAGCGCGCAGCCACGCCTCCAGGGCAACGACGCGGTGGTTCGCGCCGCACTCGATTATGCCCGCGCGGTCCATTCGGGCCGGCTCGATATCAGCGATTTCCAGCAGGATTGGGGCCTGCGCCCGGCGGCTTATGATCCGCTTCCCGCCTTTGCCGATGCAGTGAAGCGTGATCGCATCGCCGCCTGGTTCCGCGCGCTCCCGCCGCCTTATGCCGGTTACGACGGACTCCAGAAGGGCCTCGCCAATTACCGCAAGATCGAAGCGGCCGGCGGCTGGGCCACGCTCCCGGCCGGTCCCGACATGGCGGTCGGTGCGAGCGGGCCTCGGGTCGCGGCGCTGCGCAAGCGGCTCGCAGTCGAGGACGGGGATGTCGTTGCCATGGGCGACAAGTTCGACGCGGCGCTCAAGGAAGCCGTTATCCGTGCCCAGCGGCGCTACGGCCTCAATCCCACCGGTCTGGTTTCAAAGGGCACCCTCGGCGCCCTCAACGTGCCGGCAGCCGATCGCGTTCGCCAGATCATGGCGAATATGGAGCGCTGGCGCTGGCTGCCGCAGGAGCTTCCCGCCAAGCGCATCCAGGTCAACATCGCCGCAGCGGTGCTCACCGTGTTCGAGGGTGACGCCCCGATCGCCTCGATGAAGGCAGTCACCGGGCGTCCGGGCAACGAGACGCCGATGCTCCAGTCGCGCATCCACTCGATCGTGCTCAATCCGCCGTGGAACGTGCCCGCCGGGATCGCTGCCAAGGAGCTGTTCCCCAAGGGGGCAGCCTATCTGGCGCGCAACAATTACAAGATCATCGGCACCGGCGCGGGTCGCCGGATCCAGCAGCAGCCAGGGCCCAAGAGCGCGCTCGGGCTCTACAAGTTCGACTTCGACAATCCTTATGCGGTGTATCTCCACGACACGCCGGCGCAAGCGCGGTTCGCGAGCTTCGACCGGCTCGACAGCCATGGTTGCGTGCGGCTGGAAAAGCCCGGCCCGCTTGCGCAATTGCTGCTGCGCAACGACCCTGCCTGGCAGCCCGAGCAGATCCAGGAGGCGCTCGCCACGGGCAAGACCCAGCGCGTCCAGCTCCAGCCGCAGGATCAAGTCCATGTCTATCTGCTCTACTGGACCGCGTTCGCGAGCGCGAATGGCCAGATGAATTTCCGCGGCGATCCCTATGGCTGGGACAAGACGCTGGCGGCCAAGATCGAAAGGCGCTCGGCGATCACCGCCGTCGCCGCACGTTGAAAGGGGAATATTTCATGAGCTTGAAGCGAATCGCATTGTTCGCAGTGGCCGGGGCATTGGTGCTCGGCGGCTGTTCGGGCGGCAACGACGAGCCCGCGGCGCCGACGAACAATGTCGAGAACATGACGCCGATCGAAGTCGGGAACACCGCGGTGGTGCCGACCGAGGCCCCGGCCGCGACTCCGATCGACAATGTCACCGCCACTCCGCAACCTGCGACAGTCCCTACCGATCTCAGCACGGACGAGCAGACGCAGGACGATGCCGACGCCACGGGGATGACCGCTCGCGTCTCGCGCGACGAGGGCAACGAAGCCCAGCCCGCGCAGTAAACACGCACCCGCCGGCGGCGTCAGGGGTCGCCGGCGGGGCAATATTGCGCGAGGAATTCCTGGTGCGACGGCATCCGCGCGACGCCCTTGTCGATGTTTGCCTTCAAGGTTCCGAGCGCCGTTCGCAGCTCGTCGGGATCCATCATCTTGGCCAGTCGGTGATAGCTTGTGGGCGCGAGCCCCTGCCCGAGCAGTACCTGCACCCAGCTGTCCACCCGGAACAGGTCGTTCCCGTCCTGATAGGCATGCGCGTCATCGCGGAACAGTGCCATGCGCTGGGCGAGGCTGTCGGGTATCTCCATCGTCCGGCAGCGATCCCAGAACGGCGAATCGTCGCGCTGGGTGAGATGATAGTGAAGCGTGATGAAGTCGCGGATGCCCTCGATCTCATGGCGTGACTGATCGTTGAAGCGGTTCGCGATCGCCTCGTGGCAGCCGCCGAACGGGAATTCCTGGATCAGCCGCGTCACGGCGACCTTGACGAGATGGATGCTCGTCGATTCGAGCGGCTCGATGAAGCCGCTGGCGAGCCCCAGCGCGACGCAGTTCTTGTTCCAGACCTTCCGACGGGCCCCCGTCTGATAGCGGATCAGGCGAGGTTCGATCAGAGGATCGCCATCTATGTCGTTGAGAAGTTTTGCCCGAGCATCCTCATCGGACATGAACTCGCTGCAAAAGACGATGCCGTTGCCGACGCGGTGTTGGAGGGGGATGCGCCAGCGCCAGCCCGCTTCATGGGCAATTGCGCGGGTCAGCGGGATGGCGGGACCGACCGATCGCGTCTGCACGGCGAAAGCGCTGTTCGTGGCGAGGTATCGCGTCCAATCTTCATAACCGGTCTGAAGCGTTTTCTCGATCAGCAAGGCGCGAAAGCCGGTGCAATCGAGGAACAAGTCTCCTTCGATGTTGACACCGGATTCGAGGACGAGTGCCGTGATGAAGCCGGTTTCGGGATGCTGGAGAACCCGCGCGATCTTGCCCTCGACACGCTTCACGCCCGCGGGCTCGGCGAGCCCGCGCAGGAAGCGGGCATAGAGCGTCGCATCGAGATGATAGGCATAGTTGATCGGGAGCCCTTCGGCCTTGGCGAACTTGCCCGCCTCCGACGCCTGCAGCTCGAAGCAATAGTCGGCGAGGCTGCCGCCGAACCCCTGTTCGCGCGCCTCGAGCCAGAAATGGTGAAAATCGGCCATCCACGTCGACCGCGTGCCGATCTCGCCGAAGCTGTGGATGTAGCGATCGCCGATCTGGCCCCAATTCTCGAAGGCGATGCCCAGTTTGAAGGTCGCCTGCGTGGCGCGCATGAACGCCTGCTCGTTGATGCCGAGCAGTTCGTGGAAGGAACGCGAGGTCGGGATCGTCGATTCCCCTACCCCGACGGTGCCGATCTCGTCGGACTCGACCAAGGTGATGTCGATCAGCGGCCCGAGCTGCTTGACCAACGCCGCCGCGGCGACCCAGCCGGCGGTGCCGCCCCCGGCAATGACGACGCGCTTCACGACCTGTTCGTTCATCGGTTCAACCTGTTCAGGAGTTGTGCGCGCAATCGCCGGGCCTTCGTCTCGTCGATCGGCGCCAGGTTGCCGCGCGCATGCTCGGGCAGATGCGCGCCCGCGCGTGTCGGATCACCGAAGACGTAGTAGTCGAACAGCGCCTTCCACCCCTTTTTCTCATGTTCCGGGCGGTCACGCAGGCTGAGCAGCGCGTGGAGCAGGGTCGTCTGGGGCGTGTCGATGAAGCCTGGCGAGGTGTTCCACCAATAGTTGATCATCGCATTGAACGGATCGAGCGCCTCGACCTGATGCCACCACAAAGCGGGATAGATGAGCGCATCGCCCGGCTCCATCTCCGCCACCTCGGCCGCCGCAAGCGCTTCGGCAAAGCCGTGATGGCGCGCCAAATCGGGTGCGTCGAAATCGACCATGGAGACGACCTGGCCCGCAGGCGTCGGATCGAGCGGGCCGGGATAGAGATTGGCAACCTGATCGGGCGGAAACAGCGTGAAGCGCCGATGCCCCACCAAGGTGACGGCGATGTTGTTCGACATGTCGTAATGCGCGGATGCCGTGGTCCGGTTGCCGATCCAGATGCTGACCAGCGGCGGATTCTCCACCAGCTGCGGATCGCCGAACGGCAGCGCGGCCTGTGCACGCAGGCCCGGCATATACTGATCGATATCGGTGGAGCCGATATAGATCGCCGGCGCATTGGGATCGCCCAGGCCGGCGAGAAGCTGGTCCAGATAGCCGGACAGCGATCCGCGCTCCCTGGCAAAATTGAGCGCAGTGCAATCTTCGGCATAGCCGAAACGGCCACCGATCGCGGGATCGCCGACATAGGCCGTGACGGGACGGCCGCCGTCGAACTGCTTGAGCCAGGCAATCGCCGATTCCGCGCCTTCCAGCCCGGCAGCGACCAGCGGCACGTCGCGCGCGATCCCGCGCAGGATCGCGGGGCGGCCATCGGCGATGAGATCAGCAACCGGCAGGCTGGACGCGTGCGCCCCCTCGATCACGCGCGTGCGGCGGGTGATGGCAGGCATCGCGATCAGCCGATCGTGTCCAGCAGCTTTTGCTTGCGCGCAATCAGCTGCTGGACGTTGCCCAGCGATGCCAACGCCAGGATGGCGAGACGCAGCACGCCCGAGCGGTGCAACCGCTCAAGCGGCTCGCCGGTGAGGGCCGCGAGCCGCTCCACGTCCACCACGAGCACGTCGGGCACGGTATATCGCCGATCCTCGCTCACATCGATGGTGAGAGTGACCGGCGTGAGCAGCCCGGCTTCGTCGAGCGCCGCATAAAAGGCGGGAGCGTTCTCCATCTCCTGATAGAGCAGCCGCAGCACGCCGGAGATATGGTCGAGATAGGGCGCATTGCCGCCATGCTCCAGGAACAGCGGCAGACCCTCGCCATCGCCGACGCGCGGATCGTCCATGTCGACATGGATCATCGGCTCGCCGGACTCCGGGTCGGCGGAGCTTCGCGTTATGCCGATGGAGAAGGGACCGCGCCGATGGCTCGCGGGCACATAGCGGCTCGTCCAATGGTCGCCGGACAGGAACAGGTTTTCGTCGCGGTCCAGCCCCAGCAGCGCATATGCCTGAAGCCCGGTCTCGCGACGACGGAATATGATGGCGAACTCGCGCTGCAGCTCCTCGAATTCGGCGGGAAACACCAGCGCCTGATTGGCGGCGTCGCCGAATTCGGCGCCCGCCTTCGGGCTGACGCGCAGGTTCGCATGGTCGATATTGTTGATCTGTACGGGGTTCATCCGCTCCGGTCCTGTCTATGCTCAGGTCTAGCAGCGCGATTGCGACCGACAAAAGAAAAAGGCCGCTGCACAATGCGCGGCGGCCTTTCTCCCCCTTTGTCGGGAGTGGACCCAAGGCCCACTCCCGAATTCGGTCAGAAGCGGAAGCGCCCGCCCAGGTAGAAGCGCGGCTTCAGCTCCTGGACATAGACCAGGTTGGTCTCGGTGCGGGCATATTGACGGAACGGCTCGCTCGTCAGGTTGACCGCCTCGAGCGACACCGAGAAGTTCTGGGTGATGTCGTAGCTGATGTTCGCGTCCAGCGTGCCGAAGGTGTCGGTGAACAGCGGGTTGCGGTTGCCGCCCTGGTTGGTTCCCGACAGATACTTGTCGCGCCAGTTGTAAGCGACGCGGGCCGAAAGACCGCCCTTGTCGTAGATGGCGGTGAAGTTGGCGCTGTCGCCCAGGCCCGTCAACGCGAAGATGTTGACGTTCGGATCGGCATAGGGGTCCACATTCACGTCACCATCGACCTTGGTGTACGATGCCGAGAAGCCGAAGCCGGTCTGACCGAAGAAGTGGGTCCATGCGACTTCGAAGCCGTGGATATTGCCTTCACGGTTGTTGACCGGGCCGCTGATCGCGAAGTTGAACAGCGGGTCGCTCGCGTTGGGGATGATATCGACCGCGGTGGCAAGGGCATTGTAGAACGCCGTGCCGAGACCCGTCCCCGGAGTATAATTGGCCTGGAATTGTGCCGTCGCCGCTGCCTGGTTCCCGTTATTCTGCACCAGGAGCGCCGTGTAGGCGAACAGGTTGATGTCGCTCAGGGGGATGTTGTTGTTCCTGAGATAATCAAGCGCAATGCCCGAACGTGTGCCCGGCGCGCCCGAGCTCGGATCCCGCAGGCCGAACAGATTGCCGTTGGTCACCTGGGTGCCGATGAAGTTGCGCACGTTCTTGTTGAAGAAGCCGATCGAGACGAAGCTCGAAGGCTTGTAGTACCACTCCAGCGACACGTCGAAATTGTCCGACTCCAGCGGCAACAGACCCGGGTCCTGCACCGTTGCGGCCGCAGCCGCTGCGCCGAGAGCCGTGGGGCGATTCGGTGCTCCCGCAGTCACGGATGCGAACAGATTGCCATAGTCCGCACGGGCCAGCGTCTGGCTGAACGAGGCACGCGCCACAACGTTGTCCAACACCTCGATGTTGAAGTCCATCGACGGCAACAAATTGTCGTACTTCGCCTTTATGGTGATGGCATCACCGGCGGGTCCACCGTCGACATAAAGGTCGTTGTCCGCCGCCCAGCGAATTGCCTGCGGCACCGACTGGAGAGAGATCGAATTGACCCTGGTCTGTTCGTAACGGACGCCGATCAATGCGTTCGCCTTGCGTCCGGCGATCTCGCCGGACCAGGCCAGCTGGCCATAGACCGCCCAGGTCTTCTCGCCCACCGTATCGTCCGCCGACCCTTGCAGCGCAATATTCCTGCCGGGCTGGTTCACATAAAAAGGCGAGAAGATGTCGAGCAGATCGACTGCGTTCCCACGGAACGCAACCAGCGCCGAACCGCTCGAATTCGGGTTATATTTATCGAACTTGCAGGTCATGCAGAAGGTTTTGACGAGATCGCCGGCCATCTGCTTGACGATCCCGGTGTCGGTGATGCCCCAGTCGCCCAGCATCTGCTGGGTATTGGAAGTCGTCGACCGCATCTTCGAATCGACATAGTCGCCGCCGAAGTTGAAGCGGCTCCCCTCGCCCAGGTCCCAGGCGAAGTCTGCTCCGAACTGGTTGATCCGGGCTTCCTGCTCCGAGGTGATCGTGCGCGCGATCTGGGTTCCCATATCGCCGATGTCGAGCTGGTTGTTGCAGTTGCCGCCGCGGCCACCGTTCGTCGCAGGGCAGTCGTTGATCGTTTCCGACTGCTGCGGGAAGCCGGTGGTGTAGTCGACGCGGTGCGTCGCGCGGACCGGCGCACCGATCGAGATCGTCGTCGCCGAGGAACCGTTCGAATTGTCCGGTTTGGTCGTCGACTTGGAGTGGTTGGCGTCGAGCGTCAGCGAGAGGTTATCGGTGAAGTTCCACTTCAAATTGCCGCCGATCGAGTACAGTTCGGTGTCGGTGGCGTATCGCTGCTGCTCGTAGCCCTTGTCCGCCTGGACCGCCTCGGCAAGAATGACGGCGCTCTGCATCTGCTTGTTGTCGTCGAAGGTGACGTCAGTGAACGGCCGCTGGAACCAGTTGGTCTGCTCGCTGCGCTCGTCGCTCAGCTTGTTGCGGGCATAGAGGCCGTCGACCGTGATCTCGAGAGCGTCCGACGGCTTGAACTGGACGACGGCCTGGCCGTTGATGCGCTCGCGGCGATTCTCGGAGAACTGATAACGGCTGTCGTTCGGGATCTGGACGTACGGCGTGGTCGGACGATTCGTGATGTTCGTCGTCGGGCTGATGTACGGGCCGGCGGTGCTCAGGAAAGAGGCCAGCGGCACGATGTTCCAATAGTTCGGATTCGACTGGATCGAAGTCGATTCGCGCAGCTGGTAGCTGCCGAACAAAGTGACGCCGAAGGTATCGCCGGCGTTCTTCCAGTTGATCAGGCCCGACACTTCGGGCGTGACCTTGCTCAGATCGCCTTCGGCATCCTCGACCGTGGTGTCGTAGAGCGCCTTGGCGCCGATCGAGCCGGACAGGCCGTCCTCGCGCGCATCGAGCGGCCGGCGGGTGACGATATTGATCGATGCGCCGATGCCGCCCGACGGAATGTTGGCGCGGCCGGTCTTGTAGACCTCCAGCGTGGCGACGCCTTCCGACGCCAGATTCTGGAAGTCGAACGAGCGGCCGGTGCCGCGCGCGAAGGCATTGCCGGTGCTCGTGTCGATGCTGGTAGCCGGCAGCTGGCGGCCGTTCACCGTCACCAGGTTGAAGCCGCCGCTGAAGCCACGGACCGCGACCTGCGAACCTTCGCCATTGGCGCGGGTGATCGACACGCCGGTGATGCGCTGCAGCGACTCGGCCAGGTTCGTGTCGGGGAACTTGCCGATGTCCTCAGCGGAGATCGCGTCGACGACGCCGGCGGAGTTGCGCTTGATCGCGATCGCCTGATCCAGCGATGCGCGGATGCCGGTGACGACGATATCCTCGCTGGTGGCGGTGTCGTCCTGCGGTGTCTGTGTCTGTTCCGCCTGCGCCGCGGGGGCGTCCTGCGCCGCCGCGATGCCTGGCAGCATCAGGCAAGCGGTGATGGCGATTGCGGAAGCCGTGCGCGCGAGCGCCGGCGTGAGCCGTGAGCTATTCATCTGTCCCCTCCTTGTTGGCGCGAAGGCGCGCCACATGGTTTTTATATGAGCCGGCTATGTCGCCACTCGATGTTAACGCTACCAAATTGTCTTACGTTGTCAACATCCGACAGGCATAAAATGCCCCGGGTGATTTATGTTTATTATCAGTTAGTTATGCGTAGAAGGTGGCTCGGTGCTCGCGAAATTTGATGCGTGCGATAAAAATGGCACAGCATCATTCGTACCATGCGTTCATGGGGGCGGAACGCGCCGCCGGCGCAGATCGATTCGGGTATTGTCACTTAACTGCTGGTCACCGCCGAGCCTTGCGCGCATCGTGCCGACAGCCGAAGCTGGCCTCGACAGCAGGTTCCATCTTATGGCACAGCATATCACGCGATGAGACAAGCAGCTTCCACCCTCGATTATCGCGAGCTTGCTCGCCGCCGCCTGCCGCATTTCCTGTTCGAATATATCGACGGCGGCTCCTATGCCGAAGTGACTCTGAAACGGAACGTCGATGATCTTGCGGCAATCGCGCTGCGCCAGCGCATCCTGCGCGACGTCTCGTCGCTCGATCTCTCGACCACGCTGTTCGGCCAGAAGCTCGCGATGCCGGTCGCGCTCGCCCCGATCGGGCTGGCGGGGATGAATGCCCGGCGTGGCGAGGTGCAGGCGGCGCGCGCGGCCGAGAAAGCGGGCATTCCCTTCTGCCTGTCCACTGTTTCCGCCTGCCCGCTCGGCGAAGTCGCGCGCGGCACCTCGGCGCCCTTCTGGTTCCAGCTCTACATGATCCGCGACCGCGGCTTCATGCGCGAACTGCTCGATCAGGCGACGGCGGCGGGATGCAACGCCCTGGTGTTCACTGTCGACATGCCGGTACCCGGGTCACGCTACCGCGACTATCGCTCAGGGCTCGCTGGGGCGAGCGGCGCGGCCGGCGGCCTGCGCCGCATGTGGCAGGCAGTGAAGCGCCCGGGCTGGGCCTGGGATGTCGGCGTGCATGGCCGCCCGCACCAGCTCGGCAATGTCGCACCCGTGCTCGGCAAGAATACCGGGCTCGAGGATTTCTTCGCCTGGATGCGCAACAATTTCGACCCGACCGTGAGTTGGCGCGATCTCGACTTCATCCGCGAGCGCTGGAACGGCCCGCTGATCATCAAGGGCATCCTCGACGCCGAGGACGCGCGCGCCGCTGCCGAGGTCGGCGCCGACGGGATCGTCGTCTCCAACCATGGCGGCCGCCAGCTAGACGGCGTGCCCTCGACTGCGCATGCGCTCCCCGCGATCGCCGAGGCGGTTGGCGACAAGCTGACCGTGCTCGCCGACGGCGGCGTGCGCTCGGGGCTCGACGTGGTGCGGATGCTCGCACTGGGCGCGAAGGGCGTGCTGCTCGGACGCGCCTGGGCGTTCGCGCTTGCCGCGCGCGGCGAAGCGGGCGTCAGCCACATGCTCAAGCTGGTCGAGGCCGAGATGCGCGTCGCGATGGCGCTCACCGGCTGCACCAGCATCGACCAGATCACGCGCGACGCCCTGGTGGAGGTGACGCGCCGCTGAAGTTGAAAAAGGGCACAAAAGCCCGGCAGGAGAGGATAGAGGATGGATCGTAGCGAAGGACCTGCCGTTCGGCGGCGGGACGTTCTCGGCGGACTCGCGGCAGGCACTGCGCTCGCGACCGCACTCGACGCCCATGCGGCGAGCGCCGCCGCGGACAAGCGCAAACGTTATGTCTCGGTCGGTGTCGGCAGCCGCAACCGCATGTATCAGCAGGCTTTATGGGGCCCGCACAAGGCGCATGGCGAGCTGATCGCGGCGTGCGACACCAATCCCGGCCGGCTCGATTATGTGGCCGGCCAAGCGATCAAGGCGGGCGCCAAGCCGCCCCAGCCCTATCTCGCCGCCGACTTCGACAAGATGCTGCGCGAGCTGAAGCCCGACGCGGTAATCGTCACCACTCCCGACGCATTCCACGACGATTATGTCGTCCGTACGCTCGACGCGGGCTGCGACGTCATCACCGAAAAGCCGATGACGACCACCGCCGAAAAGGCGCAGCGCATCCTCGATGCGGTCAAGCGCAGCGGCCGGCACATCCGGGTGACCTTCAACTATCGCTATTCGCCGTTCCGCAGCCAGGTGAAGGAGCTGCTGATGTCGGGCGAGATCGGCGACGTGCTGTCGGTCGATTTCCAGTGGCTGCTCAACACCGTCCACGGCGCCGATTACTTCCGCCGCTGGCACTCGAACAAGGCGATTTCGGGCGGGCTGATGGTGCACAAGGCCACGCACCATTTCGACTTGGTCAATTGGTGGCTCTCGGACCTGCCGGTCAGCGTCGCCGCCACCGGCAAGCGCGAATTCTACACCCCCGAGATGGCACGCCGCTTCGGGCTCGACGGGCCGCACCAGCGCTGCCACACTTGCCCGGAAAAGGCCGAATGCAGCTTCTTCTTCGACATGGCCGCCGATCCGGGATTGAAGGCCCTCTATCTCGATAACGAGAAATATGACGGCTATTTCCGCGACCAGTGCGTCTGGCGTCCCGAGATCAACATCGAGGACACGATGAACGTGATCGTCGGCTATGCCGGCGGCACGACGCTGAGCTACAGCCTCAATGCCTTCAATGCGTGGGAAGGCTATCACATCGCGTTCAACGGGACGAAGGGCCGGCTCGAGCACAGCGTGGTCGAACAGGCGGGCGTCGCCGGCGCGAGCAACCAGGACGAGGGCGACCGTATCAAGACGCGGATCGTGCCGATGCGCGGAAATCCGCGCGACATCGTCCCCTCCACCGGCGCGGGCGGACATGGCGGCGGCGACGCAGTGATGCTCGCCGACATCTTCGATCCGAACGCGCCGAAGGACCCGCTGTTGCGTTCGGCGGACGAGCGCAGTGGTGCCGCCTCGATCCTGATCGGGATCGCCGCCAATCGCTGCTTCGAGACGGGCAAACCGGTGAAGATCGGCGAATTGGTGACCGGACTCGACTGGCCGAACTATCCGAAGATGCCCGGGCACAAGGATCCGGTGACCCAGCCGCCGCGGATGCAGCGGGCATAGGTTTGGCTTTGGCTGGCACGGCCGCCCCACCAGCCGTCACCCCCGCGAAAGCGGGGGCCCATCTCCCGTTCTGTCCACCAATCCTCCGGTGCATTTTGCTGTTCGCGCACGAGATGGGCCCCCGCTTTCGCGGGGGTGACGCGGTTTTATGAGGCGGCGGGGCTTTTGCTCGCTCGCCGCCTTCGCGGGGGTGACGGTATGTGAGGTGGCAGCGGTCGCCGCCCCCGCCCCCGCCCAACCGATCGACCGCCACGCCCTGGTGACGCGCCACAACGTGACGCTCACTCGCGTCGACCCGCACGCCCCGCTGATGCTCGGCAACGGCAATCTCGGCTTCACTGCCGACATCACCGGGCTACAGACCTTTCCCGAGCAATATTCACCGATCGCGCCGCTGCTGACCATGGCGCAATGGGCGTGGCACAGCTTCCCCAACCCCAAGGGCTATACCGAGCGCGACGGGCTGGTGATGGTGCCGGTCCCCGGGCGCGGCAACCAGCCTTATCCGTGGGTCCGCGACTGGTCCGAGATCGAGAAGAGGCCGGCGTTGCAATGGCTGCGCGAGAATCCGCACCGCTTCTCGCTCGGCCGGATCGGACTGGCGCTGCTCCGGCGCGACGGGGCGCAGGCGCAGTTCAGCGACTTGTCCGCGACCCGCCAGAAGCTCGATCTCTGGTCGGGATCGCTGACCAGCAGATTCGTGTTCGACGGCCAGCCGGTGCGCGTCGAGACCTGGGTGCATCCGACACGCGACATGGTGATGGTGTCGATCCGCTCGCCGCTGGTCGCAGCGGGCCGGATCGGTGTCGATATGCGCTATCCGGGCGTCTCGGCGAAGCTCAATCCCGATCCTTCGGACTGGACGCACGACGATGCACACCGCACCCGCATCCTCGAGCAGCGCCCCGATCGACTGGTGGCCGAGCGACAGCTCGACGACACGCTTCACTATTCGACGATCCATGCCCTGGGCGGCGCCGTAAGGCGCACCGGCACGCACGGCTTTCGTGCGCTTCGCCGCGGTGGCGAACGGCTGGATGTCACCATCAGCTTCGATCGCGAGCGGCGGCAGCCGGGTGCCTTCGACGTGGCCGCAGTCGCACGACATTGGCGCGACTATTGGATGCGCGGCGGCGCGGTGGATTTCAGCGGCAGCACCGATCCGCGGGCGGCCGAGCTCGAGCGGCGCGTGGTGCTCTCGCAATATCTCGCGGCGATCAATCAGGCAGGTGCATATCCACCGCAGGAGGAAGGCCTGTTCTCGAACAGCTGGAACGGCAAGTTCCACCTCGAGATGCTGATATTCCACGGCGCGCATTGGGCCAGCTGGGGCCGCCCGGAGCTGCTCGAACGCAGCCTCGCCTGGTATCTGCAGGCACTGCCCTTCGCCCGGCAAGTCGCGCGGCGCCATGGCGTCGAAGGCGCTTGGTGGAGCAAGATGGCCGGGCCCAATGGCTGGAACAGCCCGAGCACGGTCAATCCGTTCATCATGTGGCAACAGCCGCACCCGATCTATCTGGCCGAAATGGTCTGGCGCACGCGCAGCGACCGGGCGACGCTGGCGCGCTACGGCGAGATGGTCGAGCAGACCGCGCAACTGCTCGCGAGTTGGCCGCGTCGCGATGGCGAACGCTACGCCCTCGGCCCGCCGATCATTCCGGTGCAGGAGAATCATCCGCCGCTGACCACGGTCAATCCGACGTTCGAGCTCGAATATTATCGTTGGGCGCTCGGCACCGCGCAAAGTTGGCGCGAGCGGCGCGGGCTGGCGCGCAATAGGGAATGGGATCGCGTGATCGCCGGCCTCGCGTCGCCGACCGAGCGCGACGGCCTCTATCTGCCCGTCGAGACCGAACCCGATTTCTGGCGCACCGCCGCCTCGCTCGCGTGCAGCCGCCACGCAACGCCGCCGCACTGCCTCAACCGCGATCATCCGTCCTTCCTGATGGCGTTCGGGCTGATCCCGGGGAGCCGGGTCGATCGGGCCACCATGCGCCGCACGCTCACCGCCACCGAGTCGCATTGGGACCTGCGTCAGACCTGGGGCTGGGACTTCCCCGTGGCCGCGATGACCGCGGCACGGCTCGGCGATCCGGAGAAAGCAGTCGATTGGCTGTTTCGCGACCTGCCCAATAATCGCTGGGGCGTGAGCGGGATGACCCCCCGTGTCCATCTGGAAGCGGAGAGGCAGTTGGTGGGCCCTGCCGCCGCCGGCGGAAGCGCGGGACCCGACGGACCGGGCTATGCGCGCGCCGCCGAAACCTATTTCCCGTCGAATGGATCGCTGCTGCTGGCGGTGGGGATGATGGCCGCGGGATGGGAAGGCTCGTCGGGGACCGCGCCTGGATTTCCCCGCCATGGCTGGAAAGTCCGCACCGAGGGCATCCGGCCGCTGCCCTGATTGTCCCGTTACGGGGATTCTCCGTACTGGCCGCGACACGTATTCAGGAGTATGAAGGTTGAGCTCCGGAGGGTTCCCCCCTAAGGGGTGCGGTCGGGCGGCGTTTAACTCCCTTTTCCGCCGCCCGGCCGTCCTGCACCGCTAGCCGGTAAGCCCGCTCCGGACACCGCGCCCGACGTTCGGCCGGCAGGAGCGATCGCGCAATTTCCGGCTATTTGCCATGGCTTGCGGTAAAGTTCAGGTCCAGCCAGGCGGTCCCCAGATCAATCAGCTCGGCAAGAACGCCTGCCAGATCGCGCCGGATGCATGGGCCCTCGCCATGGACATTGAAAGCACGCGATCGCATTTTTCCGCGAGTCGAATTGATCCGAATCGGGCCTGGTGCACGACGGATCAGATCCGCAACGTCCTCGCCCGCAGTGCGAAGGCCATGACGACGAGAAAACACAGGGCCGGCACCAGCATCGCCCACAGGATCGAGCCGCTCGCGTCCGATGTATAGCCCATCGCCGCGGTCAGGACCGCACCGCCGATGATCGCCATCACGAGCAGAGCCGCCGCCGATTTGGTCCGCGCGCCCAGCCCCGCCACCGATTCTGCGAAAATCGTCGGGAACATGATCGACATGAAGAAGCTCGTCGCGACGAGCGCGGCAGTTCCGGCGAAACCGCCCATCGCGGCAGCAACAACGCACAAAAGAGCTGAAATGCCGGCAAAGCTCGCTAGCAGCGGTAGCGCCGCGATACGGCCCATCAGCATGACCCCCGCGAAACGCCCGACCATGAACAGCGCCAGCGAGAGGGTGAGATAGCTGGCGGCGCGGTGTTCGTCGGTCCCGGGCACCGCGACCTGCGCATAGCGGATCAGATAGCTCCAGACCCCGACCTGCGCGCCGACATAGAAGAATTGCGCGACGACACCGAACAGCAGCCGGCGCTCGCGCAGCAGCGAGCGGAAGTCATCGATCGCGCCGACGCCTTCGTCGACGTCGCTCTCGGTCGCCACCGGAGGAAACCGGACGACACGGATCAATATCGCCCAGCCGATCACGACGAGGCCGATCACCAGGTAAGGGAGCTGGACCGAGGAGGCTTCGCTCGCGCGCCATGCCTCGAGCGCGGCGGGCGTCATCGCCTGCAGCTGCGCGGGCGAGACCGTCACGCCCGACAGGATGAATTGGCTACCGAGCACGACGCCGGTGATTGACCCGAGCGGGTTGAACGCTTGGGCGAGGTTGAGGCGCCGCGAGGCGGTCTCCTCCGATCCCAGCCGCGCGATCAGGGGGTTGGCGGAGGTTTCGAGGAAGGCGAGGCCGCTGGCGATCACGAACAATGCGGCGAGGAAGAAGGGATAGCTCTGCGCACCCGCCGCCGGCCAGAAGAGCAACGCGCCGAGCCCGTAGAGACCCAGTCCGGTCAGCACGGCAGCGCGATAGCCCCGTGCGCGCATGAACAAAGCGGCGGGAATCGCGAGGCAGAAATAGCCGAGATAGAAAGCCGACTGGACGAGTCCCGCCTGCAGGTCGCTCAGCGTGAACAGCTTCTTGAAGTGCGCGATCAGCACGTCGTTCAAATTGTTCGCGACGCCCCAGAGGAAGAACAAGGCGACGATCAGAATGATCGGGAGCAGCCCTGCGACGGCATGGCGGCCGCGCGGCAGCGCCTCCGGCGCGGCGAATGGAGCTCGGGCTTCCATGTGGCTCATTCTCTCCTCCAATGGCCCTCTCCGGGGCTTGCGCATATAAAAACACTCTTCACATACGAATGCAACTTTTCCGCCGCGCCCTCTGTGCCGCTCCGTCTTCATTCCGGAGCCGGCAACAGTTACACGGTGCGGGCAAGAACGCCATGAGGGGGTGCCGTGAAGAAGGCCGCTGAAGACAAAAGCGAGATCGACTCGCGCTATCGGGCCCCCGCGCTCGAAAAAGGAATCGACGTCCTCGAACTGCTCGCGACCGAGGCGCGGCCGATGACTTTGACCGCCATCGTCAACCGGCTCGAGCGCTCGCATGGCGAGCTGTTCCGCATGGTCCAGGTGCTCGAGTTCCGCGGCTATATCGAGCAGGATCCGTCGAACGAAGGCTATCGGCTGACCGACCGGCTGTTCTCGCTGGGCATGCAGCAGCCGCGCACGCGCAACCTGATCGAGGCAGCGCTGCCGGTGATGCGCCAGCTCGCATCGAGCGTCGGTCAATCCTGTCATCTCGCATTGCACACCCAGGGCGAGATGGTGGTGGTCGCGCGGATGGAGTCGAGCGAGCAGCTCGGCTTCTCGGTGCGCGTCGGCTATCGCCGGCCGCTGGTGCAGGCGGCGTCGGGAGTGGTGCTCTACGCCTTCCAGCCCGAGGATGTGCGCCGCCGCTGGGAGAGCCTGCTCGATCCGCAGCTTCCGGAAGCCGAGCTGGCGGCGTTCCGCGCGCATGCCGACGAGATTCGCGAGCGTCAGGTCGAACTCACGCCGAGCAAGTTCGTCGCGGGCGTCACCGATATCTCGGCACCAGTGATGCGCGGCGGGATGGCCGCGGCGGCGCTGACCGTGCCCTATCTCAAGAAGCTCCAGCCTTCGATCTCGCCGAAGGAGACCGGCGAACTGGTCCGGCTCGCGGCCGAGCAAATCTCCGAGCAGCTCGTCGAGGGCGACAGCCGCATCTGAGAATCAGGCGGCCCGGGCAGACGCCCGATTCGCGATCATCGCGTTTCGCCGAACGTGAAGATGCGTTGCATCGGCACCCATTTCTCCCCCGGCGCGGCGTGGGGCAGCGCACGCTGGAAGCGCCACATCAGCGTCTCCCATTCGGCGATCTCCGGGGGAGCCTCGACCGCGCGGGGATAGTCGTCGGCGACTTGCGTGATCATCACCATGCGGTCGCCGGTCCGCCAGATCTCCATCCCCTCGATGCCTTGTGCATGGAGATGGTCGAGAACCATTGGCCAGACCGCCCCCGGGGCATGGTACGCCTCGTACTCGGCGATGAGCGCAGCATCGTCGACCAGGTCGAGCGCGAAGCAGTGTCGCCTTGTCATTATCCTCCCATTCCCCCGATTCAGTGTCCGGTTCCGTCGCCATGTCTTTTAACACAACAGGAAACTTGCGCCACAGGCGATTCCCACCTATGAAAATCGTTATCATCTGCGAACACGCGATGGTATCGTCCGGACTATCGGGCGATGCAGGAGGGGCAGCAAGACCGATGATCGAAAGGGCACGCATGACGAGCCGGCAGGCGCATCGGGAGCTGGTCTCCGCGTAATGGCCATCATCCGCAAATTGCGCGTACTCGACGTCCGCTTCCCCACGTCGCAGATGCTCGACGGGTCCGACGCGATGAATCCCGATCCGGATTATTCGGCGGCCTATTGCATCCTCGAGACCGACGATCCCGCTCTCGAGGGCCACGGCCTGACCTTCACCATCGGCCGCGGCAACGACATAGTCTGCGCGGCGATCGAGGCGCTCGCCCCACTGGTCGAGGGGCTCGACCTCGACTGGATCCGCGCGGACGGCGCGCGATTCTGGCGGCACATCACCGGCGACAGCCAATTGCGCTGGATCGGTCCCGAGAAGGGCGTGATCCATCTCGCCACCGGCGCGGTGGTCAATGCGGTGTGGGACCTGCTCGCCAAGGCGGCGGGCAAGCCGCTGTGGCAGCTGATCGGCGAAATGTCGCCTGCCGAGCTAATCGGACTGATCGACTTTCGCTACATCACCGACTGCATCACCCCCGAGGAAGGCGTGGCGCTGCTGGAGACGCGCGCCGCGGGCAAGGCGGAGCGCGTCGCGACGCTGCTCGACAAGGGCTATCCGGCCTACACCACTTCGGCGGGCTGGCTGGGTTATTCGGACGCCAAGCTCGAACGGCTGTGCCGAGAAGCAGTGGCGGAGGGCTTCGATCATGTGAAGCTGAAGGTCGGGCAATCGGTCGAGGACGACATCCGCCGCGTGGCGATCGCGCGCGAGGTATTGGGGCCCGAGCGAAAGCTGATGATCGACGCGAACCAGGTCTGGGAAGTCGACCAGGCGGTCCGCCATCTCGGCGCCCTGGCCTTCGCCGATCCCTGGTTCATCGAGGAGCCGACCAGCCCCGACGATGTCGAGGGACATCGACAGATCCGCGAAGCGGTGGCGCCGATGCGCGTCGCGACCGGCGAGATGTGTCAGAACCGGGTGGTCTTCAAACAGTTCATCATGCGCGGCGCGATCGACGTGGTGCAGATCGACGCGTGCCGGCTGGGCGGCGTCAACGAAGTGCTGGCCGTGCTGCTGATGGCGGCGAAATACGACCTGCCGGTGTGCCCGCACGCCGGCGGCGTGGGGCTGTGCGAATATGTCCAGCACCTCGCGATGCTCGACTATCTCTGCTTCGCCGGCACGACGGACGGGCGCGTGATCGAATATGTCGATCATCTCCACGAGCATTTCCTGGATCCGTGCGTGGTGGAGGACGGCGCCTATCGCGCACCGACCGCGCCGGGCTTCTCGATCGAGATGAAGGCATCCAGCCTCGCGACTTTCGACTATCGCAAGCAAGCGGCACGGACGCCGGTGGCGGCGGACGCGGCTGAATAAGGGAAGAGCAGACGCTGGCGGCGTGGCCTGGAAAGCTTCGCTGAAAGCGCCCTGATATGTGGTGATCCGACTGCTAACGCCCCAGAATCAGTCATTCTTGTTCCCCTCCCTGCAAGGGAGGGGTTAGGGGTGGGTTGGCGAGCGAAGCGAAGCCATTGTACGCTCACCGCATGCTGCGCCGTGTCGATCCGCGCCTGACCGCCCGTGCACGCGAGCTGCGCAACAACCCGACGCCTGCCGAACTTGCGATCTGGCACCGCGTCGCCCGCTTCCGCCCGGCCTTCACCCGACAATTCGTCGAGGCGCCTTTCATCATCGATCTGGTGTGCAGGAAGGCGAAGCTCGCGATCGAACTCGACGGCAGCCAGCACATCGAAACCGTGGAAGCCGATGCGCGGCGAACGACATTTCTTGAATCGCAGGGCTGGCGTGTGCTTCGTCTCTGGAACTCTGACGTGCTCGCCAACCCCGACGGTGCCGGCCAGCATATTCTGTCGACCGCCGCCGAGTGCCTCGGCGGCACCCACCCCCATCCCCTCCCTTCCAGGGAGGGGCGTGCAAGACGGCCACGTTATCGCTGATCGACCGCTTTCCACTCATTTGCAGACATGCTTGCAATGTAGGATTTCGCCTGGCAGCCTCCTCCAGCTCTTTGATATCGTAACGCCCCTCTCATCGGTGCTCGTGCGAAAACAGGAGTATGATGCTGCCTGGTCCACACCCTCCTGGATCGCCTGCGCAGGAACAGGCCAGAACCAAGCAGGCAGTGTGACCCTAGTGTGACCTTTCGCGGCTAACCATCGATAGCGGACATACCGAAAACCCGGCTGGTTTGGGCCAAGCTCGATCGCGCTAGCTTCTCTTCACGCGCCGTGTCCCATGCGGAGACGCTCCCTCCTCCACTTCATGATCTTACTGACCCGCCGGCGCGTCGAAGCGGAAGCTGTGTTCCTCGCCGGCAAGTGACACCGTCACCACCAGTCCGCGTTCGCGCTTGCCCGGGAACCGGATCTTCTCGGTGACGAGCTGGCCCGCCGCAAGCTGGCCCGGGGCGATCGTCGCGTCGGCGAGGATGCCTGCCTTCAGCGCGGCGATCTGCTTCTCGGCGGCGGCGACATCGGCGGGCCTGGGTTTGCGCTTGTGGGTGCCCTGCGCAACCACGTTACCCATCCCGCCGGTATAGCCGCTGACGTCCTTCTGGCCGGAATTGTTGGTCATGATCGCCGGCGCCGCCACCACGGAGACCGACCCCGATTCCTCCATCCCCGCGGCCGAACGCACTTCGGCGATCAGCGCCGCGAGCGGACGTATTGCGACGCTTTCGCCCGCAGCAGTGGTGATGCGCACCGAGGCTGGTCCGAACGGGACTGGAGCCCGCGTGCGGTTCTGCGCGGCGACGCGCAGCACGAGCCGCCCATCGGACAATGCGGGATCGGCACTGATGCTGACCGCGCTGGCCGTCTTGGTGGAGGTAATCCCCGCAGTGATGTCCTGCAGCATGGCAGCCGCGAGCGGAGCCGCGGCACTCGCCAGCAGCAACGGCAGGATGACGATGCGCAGCTTCATGGTCACGGCTCCAATTCAGGATGCGAGCGGGATCGGGCGTGCCGCGGCGCGGCAATGGTGTTCGATGAACTGCTGGTGCGTCGGCATGCGATCGACGGCCTGGTCGATCACCTGACGCATCCCGCCGAGGATCGCGGCGAGCTCCTGCGGCGCTATCGTATCGGCCAATGGATCGTGCGTGGCGGGATGCACCCCCTGGCCCAGCAGCACCGCGAGCCAGCTCGGCGGATGGAAGAGCTCGTGCTGGCGCTCGATCAGTCGGCCATTGGCGCGGAACATCTCGATCTTGGCGGCGAGCGTATCGGGGATCGCCATTGCGCGGCACTGGCGCCAGAACGGCTCGTCGCGCTGGTTCGCCTGATAGTGCAGGACGAGGAAGTCGCGGATCGACTCCATCTCGGCATCGACCAGCCGGTTATACTCGGTCGCCAGCAAGGGATCGAAATTGCGGTCCGGGAACCAGGACAGGAGCCGCGAGATGCCCGTCTGGATCAAATGGATGCTGGTCGATTCGAGCGGCTCGAGAAAGCCCGAGGCGAGGCCGAGCGCGATGCAGTTGCGGTTCCAGGCGCGGCGCCGGCGGCCGGTGGTGAAGCGGAGCTGGCGGGGTTCGGCCTCGGGCGCGCCGTCGAGATTGGCCATCAGGCTGGCGTGTACCGCATCGTCCGAGATCGCGCCGCTGCAATAGACCTGGCCATTGCCGGTGCGGTGCTGGAGCGGGATTCGCCATTGCCACCCGGCTGGGCGAGCGGTCGAGCGCGTGAAGGGCTCCGGATCCGCGATACGCGCGCACGGAACGGCGAGCGCGCGGTCGCAGGGCAACCACCGGGTCCAGTCCTCATAGCCGGTGTCGAGGGCTTCGGTGATCAGGCCGCGGAAGCCGGTGCAGTCGAGGAACAGGTCGGCTTCGAGGCCGCGGCCGTCGGCGAGCGTGAGGCGTTCGACGAATCCGTTCTCGGGCCGCAGCACGACCTCGGCGATCTTGCCCTCGATGCGCTCCACGCCACGGCTTTCCGCGAGCCCGCGGAGATAGCGGGCATAAAGCGAGGCATCGAAATGATAGGCCCAGGAGAAGGTCGAGAAGACCCGGCCCGATTGCGGCGTCGGGATCTCGAACCTGCCGCGATACGCCGCCTGATGGTTGAGCGACCAGGCGTCGAGCGGCGTGGCGTTGCCGAGCGTGCGTGCGCGCAGCCATTGCTGGTGGAACGGCGTTAGGCCGAAATCGTCACCATAGCGACCGAAGGGATGGAAATAGCGCTCGCCTTCGCGGAGCCAGCCGACGAATTCGATGCCGAGCTTGAAGGTGCCTTGCGTCTCGCGCACGAATTCGCACTCGTCGACGCCGAGGAGCTTGTTGAAGAGCTGGATCGGCGGGATCGTGGCTTCGCCCACCCCCACTGTGCCGATCTCTTCGGATTCGACCAGAACGATACGGCATTGGTGCGGCTTGAGCGCCGTCGACAGCGCCGCCGCCGCCATCCAGCCCGCCGTGCCGCCGCCGGCGATCAGGATCGAGCGGAGTTGCGCGTCGCTCACGCGGCTTCGGCCAGGCAGCAGCGCTGGATGAACAATTCGTGCGGCGGCATCGTTTCGGCGGCCTTGGCGAGCAGGCGGCGGCGATGCGCGAGCCCGGCGCGGAGCCGCTCGGGATCGAGCCGGTCGACCAGCGGATCGTAGCGATCGGGAAGGAAACCGTTGCCCGCGAAGATCGCCACCCAGCTCGGCTCCTGATAGGATTCCTCGGAAAGCAGCGGCACGCGGCCGGTCGCCTTGAAGACCTCGATCTTGTGGCGGAGCGTGTCGGGCATCTCCATCGCCCGGCAATAGTCCCAGAGCGGCGCATCGTCGCGGCGAGTGAGGGAGTAATGCAGGATCAGGAAGTCGCGGATCCGCTCGAATTCGTTCGTAGTGAGGCGGTTATATTCATCGGCGATGCGCGGATCCCAGTTGCGGTCGGGGAAATACTCCACCAGCCGGGCGATCGCCGTCTGGATGAGCTGGATGCTGGTCGATTCGAGCGGCTCCATGAACCCGCCCGCCAGCCCGATCGCGACGCAATTGCCGTTCCAGAATTTCCGGCGCCTGCCGGTGGTGAAGCGCAGCACGCGCGGATCGGCGAGGAGCTTGCCCTCGACATTGGCGGTGAACAGGTCGCGCGCGCGTTCGTCGTCGGTGAAGCGCGTCGAATAGACATAGCCGTTGCCCATCCGGTGCTGGAGCGGGATGCGCCACTGCCAGCCCGCTTCACGCGCGGTGGAGATAGTGTACGGCGTCGGCGGGCCCATAAGCGCGCTGGGGGCTACTACTGCGCTGTCGCAGGGCAGCCAGTGGCGCCAGTCCTCGTAACCGGTGCCGAGCGCCTCCTCGATCAGCAGGCCGCGGAACCCCGAGCAATCCACGAACAGGTCGGCGGCGTGGCGCTGGCCGTCGGCAGTGACCACCGCCGCGATGCGACCGGTCTCGCCTTCGAGCTCGGTGTCGACCACCCTGCCCTCGATGCGGCGGACGCTGCGCTGCTCGCAGTAATTCCGCAGGAAGCGGGCGTAGAGCAAGGCGTCGAAATGGAAGGCGTAGCGATAGAAGCTCGTCTGGCTGGCGGGATCGGCCGACGGCGGCGCGAACCGGCCGCGGCGGGCCATCGCATAAGGCAGGCTATAGTCGTCGATCGGCGTAGCATCGCCTTCGCCACGCAGCTTGAGCCAATGATGATGCGGCGCGATGCCTTCGATCGCGTCGCCATAATCGCCGAAGCCGTGAAAGTGGGTGTTGCCGATCGTGCCCCAGTCGCGAAACGCGATGCCGAGCTTGAAGCTGCCTTGCGTCGCCTTGACGAACTCGCGCTCATCAATGCCGAGCAGGCCGTTCAGATGCTGCATCAGCGGCACCGTCGCCTCGCCGACGCCGATCGTGCCGATCTCCTCGGATTCGATCAGCGTGATGCTGCAGCGTGCGGGATCGAGGAAGCGCGAAAGCACGGCCGCACTGATCCACCCGGCGGTGCCGCCGCCGACGATGATGATGGATCGGATGGCCTGATCGGACATGGACGCCTTCGAGGTTAGGCGCGAGCGAACCCGGAAGAAAGAGTGGCGGCGCCCCCGAAGGAGCGCCGCCCAGTTTCTGGGATCAGAAGCTGGCCCGGATGATGCCGGCGATGCGCCTGTCGGTATCCGTCCAGCTGTAGCGCGGATGGAGGACCGCACCTCCGACGTCCAGGAACGTGCGCGTGTTGAGCAGATTGGTGCCCTGCACGCCGATCTTGATGTTGTTGGTGATGCTGACGAGGAGCGAGCCGTCGAGCTGGCCGTAATCCTCCGACCAGACCGGGGCGTTCAGATTGGCGGCCGACGTGGTCAGCAGATATTCGGAGCGCCAGTTATAGGCGAGCCGCGCCGAGACTCCGTATTTCTCGTAGATCGCGGCGACGTTGTAGCTCCATTTCGAGAGGCCCTCGAGCGGCAGCGTGGTATCGTCGGCATTGCGGGTCTGGTTGGGATCGAGCGTGTTGACCGGCTGATTGGCCCCGCCGGTGCTGTCGACATAGGTAACGTTGCCCGAAAGACCGAGCCCGCCGAGCGGGCCGGGCAGCATGTCGAAGAACTGGGTGTACGCCAGCTCGAAGCCCTTGATCTTGCCGTGCTCGCCGTTGACCGCGCGCGTGACGTTGAAGGTCATCGCCTGGCCGTTGTTGACATAGGTCTCGTTGGCGTTGCCCGAGATGATGTAGTCCTTGATGTCCTTGTAAAAGGCCGCGAACGTCAGGCTGTTCGAACGCCCGAAATAATATTCGGCGCTGAAGTCGAACTGGTCGGACCTGGTCGGCTTGAGGAACGGATTGCCCGCCTGGCCGGTGAGGCCCAGGGGCTGCGGCAGCAGCCCGGTCCCTGCGGGGTTGAGCGTGAAGCCGAGGGAGGCATAGGGCCTTAGCTGCGAGAAATTGGGCCGTACCATCGCCCTACCCGCCGCAACGCGCAGTTGCAGGTTGTCGGTCACCTTGTACCGCAGGTTGAGGGTCGGCAGCACGTTGGTGTAGCTGTTCTCATAAGTCGCGTTCGAGAGCCGCCCGCCGCCGCCATTGTTCGAGAAGGCGAGCGCAGGCGCCAGCCCCGAACAGGCCGGCGCAGTGGGCGTCGCGGTGCAGGGCGAAGTGATCGTCCCGACGCTCAGATAGCCGGTCGCCTCGTTCTTGGTGCGAACGACGCGAACGCCGATATTGCCGTCGAAGCGATCGGAGCCGAAGCGCAGCATGCCATAGCCTGCGAGCGTCTTCTCTTGCTGGGTGGCGACGCCGCCCAGCACGTTGTCCGTCCCCGGATTGGCGTTTTCGTAGCTTTGGTCTGTGAGCGGTGCCCAACCCCAGCCTGCGGTCTGTGTCGAATGCAAATAGCCATAGGCATTCGCCGTGCCGTTGGTCATCAGGTCGGCGGACGGGAACCAGCCCACGCCCGGAAGGCCCACGTTGCCGCGGAAGAAATCGTCGTAGTTGAACAGCTCGGATTGCTGTGGCAGCCCCGTATTCGCCGGCGAACCGGTCTGATTGAGATAGACCGGGTTCCCGCCCCCCAGCCAATACTGCATCGAGAGCAGGCTCCAATTGTAGCCCGTCTGACGCGTTACGGCCTCGCGGTCCGTCGCGCGGATGCCTGCACGGAACGACTTTAGGAAGCTGTCGTCGTTGAACTTATACTCGACGTCGAGCCGTTCGGCCCATTGGCCGGCCGCGTTATCCTCGAGATGGTCCATCGCGGCGGCCCACCAGTAATTGTTCTGACTGCCGAGCGACGCGCCGTGCTCGACCGTGCTCACACTCGGCGTGTTTCCGCGCAGATCGAAGAGGATGTCCGGGCGCCGCGCGTCGAAGCCCGGATTGGCGAGATTGGCCCCGGCGACGCCGAACTCGCTGAACGCAGTGAAGCTGAGCACGTCCGAAGTGGAGTGGACCCGCTGGACGTCGGCGCTGATCGCCCAATGATCGTCCGGCGTCCATTGCCAGTTGATCGAATAGTCGCGCGTCACCTTGTGCGATTCACCGTAGCGGGTGTCGAGATCCATGTTGGCGTTGCGATAGGTGCCCGCCTGGAGCACGCCGTCGTCGCCCAGCTGATAGGTCGAGTCATAATCGGGCAGCTGATAGACGCCCTCGGCATGCTCGATGTCCTTCGGGTCGGCCGAGGAGACGAAGGCTTCGAACGTAAAGGTCATGTCGGGATCGGGGCGCAGCTGGACCGATCCGTTGAACGAGGTGCGCTTCTGTTCCCAGTCGATACGGCGCCAGCCGAGCGACGAGGGCACGAGAATGTTCTGGAATCCGGCGGGCGCGCCGCCGTTCGCGCGCACCGTATAGGTGCCGAGCTGGATGCTGTCGGTGCGGTTGCCGATATTGTTGATGCTGCCCGAGAGCAGTATGCCGATCTCGCCGATGCCGACGTCCCAGCGATTGCTGTAGAGGCCGTTGGCGGACCAATAGCCCTTCTTGCGCATGTCGGCATAGTTATAGTCGCCCGAGACCGCGATCAGCTGGCCCGCCTGGTCGAAGGGCTTCCGGGTCCGCAGATTGACGATGCCGCCGACCCCGCCCTCGACCATTTCGGCCGAGGGATTCTTGTAAACATCGACGCCGGCGAGCAGATCAGGCGAAACATCCTCGAAGCTCAGCCCGCGGCCGTTATTCGCCGAAAAGACGTCGCGGCCATTGGTTTCGGAACGGACCCAGGAAAGGCCGCGGATGAAGACGCCGCCGCCCTCGGCCGCGAGACGCGCGGGATCGCGGTTCTCGTTGGTGCGCTGGAGCGTGATGCCGGGAATGCGCTGGAGCGCTTCCGAGACCGAGCGATCGGGAAGCGCGCCGATATCCTGCGCGCTGATCGAGTCGACGATTTGATCGGCGTTGCGCTTGGTGTTGCGCGCGGTGGTGAGCGAGGCGCGGATGCCGGTGACGACGATCGTCTCCTGATCCTGCGTCTCGGCGGCCGGCGCGGCAGCCTGGGTCTGATCCTGCGGCGGCGCAGCGGCGACGACCGGATCGTCGGCTGCGAAGGCCGGCGCGGCCCAACCCGTAGCGACGAGGGCAAGCGTGGAAACACCGCGGCGAATCAGTTTTGCGCGTGATTTGCCGCGACCGGAACGAACCTCAGTCATCAAACTCCCCCTCCTTGTTCGCGGAAGGAAAGAGTCCGGCCCTGCGCCGTATTCTGACCCCTTCCGCAATCGTCCCCCGGCCTCTGATCGGGTGGGGTGACAATATTTATTAGCGCTAACAATTTTCACATACAAGCACGGATTGCACCATGCCTAGTGGCTATGGCGTGCGCCTCTTCGGCGGGCTGTACGGCGCCCGGTCCCCACGCCATGCTGCGGGAAGTTGTCGCTGATCCGAGGTCCCGATGAAAAAGCTCGTCCTGCTTGTCCTGCTCGCCACCACCGCGTCCGCGTCCCTTGCCGCGCCCGGGGAGGACAAGAACCTGCACAAGAAACTGCTGACGCTCGACACGCATCTCGACACGCCGGCCCATTTCGCCCGCCCGGGCTGGAGCTTCGGCGACCGGCACGATCACGCGACCGATCCGGTGCAGGTCGATCTCGGCCGGATGGACGCGGGCGATCTCGATGGCGGGTTCTTCGTGATCTACACCGCGTCTGGCCCGCTGACGCCCGAGGGCTATGCGGCCGCCAAGGCCTTCGCATTCAAGCGCTCGGACGAGATCCACGCGACATTCGCCAAATTCCCGGACCGGATCGGATTGGCGACCAAGGCGAGCGACGCCGCGCGACTCGACAGAGCGGGCAAGCGCTTCGGCTTCATCAGCATCGAGAACAGCTATCCGCTGGGTGAGGACCTGTCGCTGCTCGGCGAATTCTACAAGCGCGGGGTGCGGATGGCGTCGCCGGTGCATTTCCGAAACAACCAGTTCGCGGATTCGGCGACCGACACGCCCAAATGGAACGGCCTCAGCCCGCTGGGCAAGCAATGGGTCGCCGAGATGAATCGGCTGGGCATGGTGCTCGACGCGAGCCATGCCTCGGACGCAGTGCTCGATCAGATGATAGCGCTATCGAAGACGCCGGTGATCCTGTCGCACTCGGGATCGAAGGCGATCTTCGATCATGCGCGCAATCTCGACGACGCGCGCCTCCGCAAGCTTGCTGCCTCGGGCGGTGCGATTTGCGCCAACGCCGCCTATCTCGGCAAATCGAACCCCAATGCCGAACGCTCGGAGATCGCCGACAAGCTCGAGGACGCCGCGAAGCTGGGGCTAACCACCGAGCAGGTCGCCGCGCTCACCCGGCGGCTGCGCGCGATCGAGGCGACGGCGCCGTCGCAGCAGGCCGATTTCGAGACCTATATGCGGCTGGTTCTCCATTTGATCGACGTGGCGGGAGTCGACCATGTCTGCTTCGGCGCCGATTGGGATGGCGGCGGCGGAGTCCCCGGCTTCGAGGACATCGACGCACTGCCCAAGGTCACCGCGCGGCTGCAACAGGCGGGCTATTCGGCGGCCGACATCGAGAAGATGTGGAGCGGCAACGTGCTGCGGCTGCTGCGGACGGCGGAACAACGCAAGGGGCGATGATTCAGCCTGGAGAAGCGACGCGGTTATAAACGCGTCATCCCCGCGAAAGCGGGGACCCATCTCCGGCACCATCCACAAACGCGCCGGTGCTTTTTGCCGATCGCTCAGGAGATGGGCCCCCGCTTTCGCGGGGGTGACGGGTTAGGATCTAAGCCGGCGGCGTCTGCCAGCCGCCGCCGAGCGCCTTGAACAGATCGACCTGGGTGTCGGCGATCTGCGCGTCGGCCGCGGCGAGCGCCGCCTCGGCATCGGCGAAGGTGCGTTCGGCATCGAGCAGGGCCAGCGAGTCGATGTCGCCTTCGCGCTGGCGGGCGCGAGCGATGTTGACCGCCGCCTGCGCCTCGTTGTGCGCCGCCTGCAGCGCGGCACGGCGCTCGAGCGCATGAGCATAAGCGGAGAGCGCGGTCTCGGTCTCCTGCAGCGCGCCAAGGACAACGCCGTCGAAGGTCGCGAGCGATGCCTGGGTATCGGCCTCCGCCGCGGCGACGCGGGCGCGGGCCGGCTCCGGATTGACTGCCCAGTTGATCAATCCGCCGAGCAGCCAGCGCAGCGGGCCACCGGTGAAGATCTCTCCCACGTCGTTGCCGGTCGAACCGATAGAACCGCCAAGGCTGATCTTCGGATAGAGATCGGCAGTGGCGACGCCGATCCGTGCGGTGTTGGCAGCAAGGCGGCGCTCGGCGGCGCGGATATCGGGACGGCGGGCGAGCAAGGCGGCGCCGTCGCCGACAGGGATCGGCTGGTCGAGGCGGAGCGTCTCGGTGCGCACGCGTGCCGTCTGCGGGAGGTCGGCGGGAGCGCGGCCGGTGAGCGTGGCGAGGCGGAACAACGCGGCGTCGCGCTCGGCGGCGAGCGCGGGGACTTCGGCCTGACGCTGGTTCCGCAATGCGCCAATGCGGGCGGTGTCGAGTCGCGTCGCGAGGCCGACATTGCGGCGGCGCTCGGTCAGGTCGATCGACTGGTCGAGCAGCTTGACGATGCGCTCGGCGACCGCGAGCCGCTCCGCCGCGGAGGCGGCGTCGGCGTAAGCACGCGCGGTCTCGGCCGCGACGATCACGCGGACCGCGTCCGCATCAGCCTCGGCGGCAGCGACATCGCCGCGCGATGCCTCGACATTGCGCGATACGCGGCCGAACAGATCGACTTCGTACGAAACGTCGAGCCCGGCATCGATCTGCCAGTCCTCGCGCGCGGCACCCGGCGGACGCTGCCCTTCGGGGAGGCGGCCGTAATTTGCGCCGGCGCTCACGCCTGCTTGCGGCAGCCGATCAGCGCGGGCGCCGCGCAGCGCCGCGCGAGCACGGGCGATGCGGGCAACCGCCACCCGGACGTCGGTGTTGGCGGCCAGCGCGTCGGTGACGAGCTGGTCGAGCACCGGATCGTTGTAGAGCCGCCACCAATCGCCCTTGACCGGTTCGGGCGTCACCGCCGGGCTGGTCGCGATGAAGTTGCCGGCGGCAGTCTGCGGGTGGACCGGGGCGACATAGTCGGGGCCGGCTGCGCAGGCCGCGAGAGCGAGCGCTGAGGCAGTCGCGAGGATAGTGCGGTAGATAGTCATATCATTTCCTCCTGCCCGTCATCCCGGCGAAAGCGGGAATCTCAGGCGATGGCGGGACTGGAGCCGCCTGAGACCCCGGCTTTCGCCGGGATGACGGCTAGTGGTTACTCAGCAGGTTGCAGCACGGGTTCGGGTGCCTCCCCCGATCCACGCCGCCTGCGCGCGAGACGCTGTCCAAGCCCGCGGCAGACGACGTAGAAGGTTGGAGTGAAGAGCAGGCCGAAACCGGTCACGCCCATCATCCCGAAGAACACCGCGGTGCCCAGCGCCTGACGGAGCTCGGCCCCTGCCCCGCTCGCGATCAGCAACGGCACGGCGCCGAGGATGAAGGCGAACGAAGTCATCAGGATCGGCCGCAGGCGATCGCGCGCGGCACGCACAGCGGCCTCCACAGGCGACAACCCGTCCCGCGCCTCGGCCTGCTGCGCGAACTCGACCACGAGGATCGCGTTCTTGGCAGCGAGCGCGATCAGCACGACCAGCCCGATCTGCGTGAGGACGTTGTTGTCCATACCGCGCAGATTCACTCCGGCCATTGCCGCGAGCAGACACATCGGCACGATCAGGACGATCGCGAGCGGCAAGGTCAGGCTCTCATATTGCGCCGCCAGCACGAGGAAGACGAACAATACGGCCAGCCCGAATACCAGGCCCGCAGTGCTCCCCGCCATCTTCTGCTGAAAGGCGATGCCGGTCCATTCGGCGCCGTAGCCGGGTGGCAATTCGCTCGCGAGCTTCTCCATCGTCGTCAGCGAGCGGCCCGAGCTGTACCCCGGGGCGGTATCGCCATCGACCTCGACTGCCGGGAACAGGTTGTAGCGCGTCACGCGATACGGTCCGGTCTTGTTCTCGAAGGTCGATACCGATCCGATCGGCACCATCGCCCCCGAGTTCGAGCGGGTCTTGAGGTTGGCGATGTCGGCCTCGGTCGCACGGAACGGCGCGTCCGCCTGGGCAGTCACGCGATAGGTGCGCCCGAGCATGTTGAAGTCGTTCACGAACGCCGAGCCGAGATAGACGTTGAGCGCCTCGAACACCCGCTCCGGCGGCACGCCGAGCATATTGGCCTTGCGCCGATCGATATCGGCGAAGACGCGCGGTGTGGCGGTGTTGAAGAAGGTGTAGATCTGCTGGAGGCCCTCGGTCTGGTTGGCCTTGCCGATCAGCCCGTACGCGGTCTTGCCGAGTTCCTCATAGCCGTGCTCGGCACGATCCTGGATCATCATCCGATAACCACCGGCCGAGCCGATGCCCTGGATGAGCGGCGGCGGCACCACGAGCAGCATCGCCTCGTTGATGTCGGCGGTACGCTTGCGCGCCTCGTTCATGATCTCGGCATAGCTGACGCCGAGCTTCTTGCGCTCCTCGAACGAAAGCAGAGGCACATAAGCGGCGGCGCTGTTGGGAGCGAGCGTCTGCGACGGGCCATCGAAGCCCGCGAGCATCACCGAACCCTTCACGCCCTTGATCGGCAAGATGCGTGCGACGACCTTGCGCATCACCTGGTCAGTGCGCTCGAGCGACGAGCCTGGCGGAAGCTGGATGACGGTCAGGAAATAGCCCTGGTCCTGTGCCGGGATGAAGCCGACGGGCGTCACCCAGAACAAGCCGATCGTCGCCGCGATCAAACCGGCATAGGTAACCATCATCCGCTTGGGCCGCGTCACCAGCGCGCGGGTGAGCCTCGCATAGCCCTCGCTCATCCGCTCGAAGCCGCGGTTGAACGCGTCCGCCCCGCGCCGCATTACGCGCGCGATCGGACCCTTCGGCTCGCTTTCGTGCCCTTTCAGCAACACGGCGGCGAGTGCGGGCGACAGCGTGAGCGAGACGAGCAGCGAAATCGCAGTCGCGACCGAGATCGTCACTGCGAACTGCTTGTAGAAGGCGCCCGACAGGCCGTTGAGGAACAGGGTCGGCAGGAACACCGCGAGCAGCACCAGCACGATCGCGACGAGCGCGCCGGACACCTCGTCCATCGAGGTCTTCGCCGCCTCGAGCGAGGACATGCCCCGCGCGAGGTTGCGCTCGACATTCTCGACCACGACGATCGCGTCGTCGACGACGATGCCGATCGCCAGCACGAGGCCGAACAACGAGAGGTTGTTGAGTGAATAGCCGAGCGGCAGCAGCACTGCCATCGTGCCGATCAGCGAGACCGGGATCGCGACCACCGGAATGATCGCCGCACGCCATTTCTGCAAGAAAACGATGACGACGAGCACGACGAGCAGGATCGCCTCGCCCAGCGTGTGATAGACCGCGTCGATCGACTGGGCGATGAACTCGGTCGGATTATAGATGACGCGATATTCGAGGCCCTTGGGGAAGTTCTTCGATATCTCCTTCATCTCGTGCTCGATCGCCTTCGCGGCGGCGAGTGCGTTCGAGCCCGGCCGCTGATAGGCGGCGAGGATCACGGTCGGCTGGTTCGAGAGATAGGTATTGGCGTTATAGTCCGCCGCGCCCAGTTCGACACGGGCCACGTCGCTGACGCGGACCTGGCGCCCGTCACTATCGGTGCGGATCACGACCTGCCCGAACTCGGCAGGGTCCTTGAGGCGGCCTTGCGTCTCCACGTTGAGCTGGAAGGCGTTGCCGCTGGGCGTCGAGCCCGGCTGGCCGAGTGAACCCGCTGCGACCTGGATGTTCTGCCCGCGCAGCGCCTGGACGATGTCGCCCGCGGTCAGGTCGAGTGCCGCGGCACGGCCCGGATCGATCCAGACGCGCATCGCATAGTCGCGTGCACCGAACATGCGGACATCGCCCACGCCATTGATGCGGGCGAGGCGGTCCTTCACCTGCGTCAACGCGTAGTTGGAGATGTAGCTGCGATCGATCGAGTTGTCGGGCGAGATCAGATTGACCACCATCAGGAAGTCCGGCGTGGTCTTGCGCGTCACCACGCCGAGCCGCTGCACTTCCTCGGGCAGGCGGGGAATGGCGACTGCGACGCGGTTCTGCACCAGCACCTGCGCGGCGTCGAGATTGGTGCCCGACTTGAACGTCACGGTGATCGTGACGCTGCCGTCGCCCGTCGACTGGGACGACTGGTAGAGCATGTCGTCGACGCCGTTGATCTCCTGCTCGATCGGCGCGGCGACGGTTTCGGCTACCGTTTCGGCCGAGGCGCCGGGATAGCTGGCGGAGACCGTCACCGTCGGCGGGACGATGTCGGGATATTGCGAAATCGGCAGCGCCAGATAGGCGATCGCACCGATGATCGTGATCACGATCGCGATGACCGCCGCGAAGATCGGGCGCGTGATGAAGAAACGCGAGAGGCGCATGGGCCTACTCCTCGTTAGAGGGATTTCCAGATCCGTTCGCCCTGAGCTTGTCGAAGGGCGTAGCCATGAGCCGATCGCGCGGAGGCGATGCGGCCTTCGACAAGCTCAGGCCGAACGGAGTGATTGGGTCCTGCCGCCGGGCCTTGGGGACCGCCCGGCGGCAGGTCGGTCAGCGGGCGAAAGTGGCCTCGCCCGTGACCGGAGCCGATACGACTGGCGGTGCCGCAACAGTCTGGGGTTCGATCTTGCCCGGCTTGATCTGGACCTTGCTTCCCGGAGGCGACATCTGCGCCCCGGCGAGGACGACGCGGTCCTGCGGAGTCAGTCCCGAGCGGACGATGCGCAGTCCGTCGACGACGGGTCCGACCGTAATCGGCTTGGGCTGGAGCGTTCCGTCCTTGCCTACGGTCATCACGATCTTGCGCGCCTGATCGGTCGAGACGGCCGAATCGGGGATCAGCAGCGCCTGCGCGGTGCCGCCCGCCGAAAGCCGCATGTTGCCGAACATGCCCGGAGTGAGGAACATGTCCGGATTGCGCAGCACCGCGCGGCCGCGGATCGTTCCCGATCGCGGATCGAGCCCGTTGTCGGTGAAATCGAGCCCGCCCTTCCAGCGATAGTCGGTTTCGTCCTGCAGGCGGATCTCGACCGGCGACTGGGTATTACCCTCGGCCTGCGCGCGCTTGGTCTTGAGGAACAGCGCCTCCGAACCGTCGAAGGTGAAGTAGATCGGATCGAGCGCGTTGATCGTGGTGAGCAGCGAACCGCCCGCCCCCTCCCCCGCCGCGACAAGATTGCCGGCATCGACCTTGCGGTCCGAAATGCGGCCGGCAATCGGAGCGCGGACCTGCGTGAACTCGACGTCCAGGGCACGGGCACGGACCCGGGCCTCAGCCGCAGCGACCGAGGCACGCGCCGCACGGACACGCGCCTGGAGCCGCTCGACATCGCTCTTCGACACCGCTTCTGCTGCGACCAGCCGTTCAGCGCGGCCGAGATCGGACTGGGCGAGCGCCAGATCGCTCTGCGCAGTGGCGAGGCCCGCCCGCGCCTCGGCGAGCGCCGCGGCGAACGGGCGCGAGTCGAGCGTGAAGAGCAACTGGCCCTTTTGGACGATCGCACCGTCGGTGAAGTGGATGCCGACGACCTGCCCCGAGACGCGCGGACGCACTTCGACGCTGCGGCTTGCCTCGAAGCGGCCCACATAATCGTCCCATTCGCTGACCTGACGCACCAGGGGCTGGGCAACGGTGACGGTGGGCGGCGGCGGCGCGGCGATCGCCGGCGACTCACGATTGAAGAAGCCGACACCGCCGGCCACGAGCAGCACCGGCAGCGCGACGAACGCGCCCTTCTGCCAGAGCGGGCGGGGCTTGCGGTCGAGCTGACCCGATTCGGCCTCGTTCGGCTCGACCGGATCGATACGCGTGATCATGTTCATGCACGATTTCCCTGATTGAGGGCTGCCCGGCCCCGGCTGATGCTGGCGAGCAGCGTTTCATATTGTTCGGTGGTGAAACCCGCCTCGTGAAAGGCGCGGATCGCGGCGCGCGGCACGGTATAGCCCTTGTGCCAAGCGTGGACGGCGAGGCGACGAAGCGCCTCCAGACGCGAGTCCGCCAGCTCCGGATTGGGCCGCTGGCCGCCGAAAATCATGGTGAGCGCAGTGGCGAGCTTGCCCGGCTTTTCGAGCGACGAGAGCCGATCGTGTTGCGCGATCGCCACCACCTGCCATTCGAGCGCGGAAAGGCCGGTCCGCGTGCGCGGCGCTGCAGTTACATCGTCAGGGGTCGCAATGGGGCTGCCCTGCAATGTGGCGAAGTTCAGATAAGCCATGATTCTTCTCCCTTCTGGCCGGCGGCGGACGCACCGCTCCCTTGCCCGCGGCGCATGGCCCACGGGATCACCGGCGATTGTTGTCGCGAAGGCGCAAGCTTCCTCCCCACGAACCTCATTCGCGCGGCAGGCAGACTGGGCCTGAAATGTGGATCGGCGCGCGGGGCGCCGATGGCTCAGGCCGTGGCCTGACCTCGATGTTTGCAAAGCTTACGCATAGGCAGCTCCTTCGTCTGGTCCCGGTTGCGAAGGTGACGGATCACTTCCATACCGACTGGTATAGAAATCGTGCTGCGTTGCGTCAAGGGCTTTCTATACTGGCCGGTATCTTTTTTGTCGAGAGGGTGGCGACGGATTTTCGGTGGGGATTTGCGACCGCGCCGCGCTCCGTCAGGTAAGCCAGGCAACATCTTGTTAAACACCGGCATTTATTCCCAGGGAATGCTCATCGCTCCTTAGTCGCTTCGCTTCAGCCACCATGCGCTCGCCGTGCTGGCCAGCGCGCTGCTCGGTTCGACCGTCTTCGCGGTCCTGACGACCGTCGCCATCGTGATCATGTCCGGAGACTCGCTCCCCGGCGGAGCCTGGCTCGTCTGGCTGGCAATCGCCAGTTGGTTCACCGCTTTCATCCTGGCACTACCCGGCGCAGCGATCCTGTTCTCGCTGCTCTGGCCGACGACTCGCCACGGCACCGCGGCGGGCACATGGCTCTGCGTGATCGGTGGAGCGGTGGTCGGTATCCTCGCAGCGCCCCTCGCCAGCGCGCGTCACGTTAGTGCGAGTCCGAGGCAGATGATCCTTTTCGCGGTCACCGGCGCCGCCTTCGGCTTGCTGTATGTGTTCTTCGCACGCCGGCTCGCCCGTTCGTCGGGCCCGCATCGCGCCTCTTCCCGCAGCTTCCGGCATCGCTTGCCGGCGGTGGCAATCGACGGCAAAGCGTCGGAATAAGCTCCCAGCTTATTTCGTCGGCCAAACCGCCAGGCTGGTTTCGACCAGCCGCTCGAGTTCTTCGTAGCTGGCCCCTGCCCCGGCTTGCAGTGCGAGCCCCTGAAGCAATGCAACCAGATAACCGGAAAGCGCCTGGGCATTCATATGTTCGGGTAACTCGCCCGCTGCTTCGGCTTTTTCGAAGCGTGCGATCAGCGCGTCCGACGAGGATTTGCGTCGGGCGATGACCTCGTCGCGGATCGATTCAGCCTCGACTCCGCACGCGACCGAGCTGATCACGCGCAGGCAGCCGCGCGGTTCGCAGTCGCTCGCCTGCATCTCGAGCGCGCCGCGCAGCAGCCGCTCGGCGACGCCGCGCGCGGTGGGCGCGTCGAGCGCCTGCGCCATGTAGCAGAGCTTCTCGCGCTCGTAGAGATCGAGCGCCTTGCGGAACAGCGCCTCCTTGTTGCCGAACGCGGCATAGAGGCTGGGGCGCGTGATCCCCATCGCGTCGGTCAGATCGGTGAGCGATGCGCCTTCGTAACCCTTGCTCCAGAACACGCGGAGCGCCTGGGCAAGCGCCTCGTCGACGCAAAATTCGCGCGGGCGCCCTTTGGCAGTGGTGTAGGTGGCAGTTTCCATAATGATCGGTACATAATCACAAAGTGTGGAAAAATCACTAGTATTAACGCGTAGGTGCCAAACAGGGTGCAAATCCGCCCGCAAATCCGACCGCACAAGGGCCTTGCCAAGACAAGGATGCAAGCATATGCACTGTTCGTTCGAACGAACAAAGGGCGACCATGGTCTCTGCGACGCTCCTCGACACGGCGATCGACCAATTTGGCCGACTCGGCTTCGAGGGGGCGAGCACGCGTGACATCGCTCGTGCGTCGGGTACGGCGATGTCTTCGATCACCTATCATTTCGGCGGCAAGCAAGGCCTGTACCTCGCCGCCGCGGAGCATATCGCCGCATCGATTCGCGCTCTGCAGGGCGAGAATGTCGCACGCGCTGTCGCGGCCGGGCAGGAATCGCGCGAAGCGGCGATAGAGGCACTGGCGACGATCCTCGACGGGTTCGCGCAAATGATGCTGCGGCCCGAAACAGAGGCGTGGTCGCGTTTCATCATCCGCGAGCAGCAATTCCCGACCGAGGCATTCGACGTGCTGTTCAACCGCGCGATGCACCCGGTGCTCGATGCGTTCATCGAGCTGATCGGACGTGCCCGCCCCGATCTCGCCCGCCGCGAGGCAGTGGCGATGGCGATCCTGTTGTTCGGCCAGGCAATGATATTGCGCGCGGGCCGCGCCGCGGTGTGCCGGGCGCTGCAGGTCGACCAGATCGACGATGAGACTGCCCGCCTGCTGCGCGCGAGGCTGCGTGCGAACGTGCTCTGCATCCTTTCGGAGAAGCCGCAATGAACCGACGCCGCCTGATCGTGATCGCGCTGATCGTGGTGCTCGCCGTGGCGGCATTCGCCACGCGCGGCTTCGGCCTGATCCCGCACCGCGCCGAAACCGAGCTGACGCTCTACGGCAATGTCGACATCCGCGAAGTCGACATGGGTTTCCGCGTCGGCGGCCGGATCGCAGGGATTGGCGTCGAGGAAGGTGCCAAGGTGACCCAGGGTCAGTTGCTCGCGACGCTCGATACCGCGACGCTCGACGACCGCATCGCCGAGGCAGACGCGCGCGTGGCGCAGGCGCAGGCCAATTACGACAAGGCGCGCAACGGCGCACGCGCGCAGGACGTGGCGCAGGCGCGTGCGCGAGTCGCGGCGGCGCAGGCAGTCTATGCCAATGCCCAGCGCGATTATGCCCGGCGCCAGGCGCTGGTCGAACCCGGCGCGATCAGCCGCGATATCTGGGAACAGACCCGCGCCGATCGCGACCGTGCCGCCGCGCAGCTTGCCGAAGCGAAGCAGGGGCTGTCGCTGCTCCAGGCGGGCAGCCGGCCGGAGGATATCGCTGCAGCTGCCGCCGAGGTGCGAACGGCGCAGGCCGCCCGCGCAGGCGTCGCCACCGATCGTTCGGACACCCGGCTGGTCGCCGCCACCGCAGGCACCGTCGTCACCCGCGCCCGCGAACCCGGCGCCATCGTCCAGCCGGGCGAGACGGTGCTGACGCTGTCGATCGACCGGCCGATGCGAGTCCGCGCCTATGTCGCCGAGACCGACCTCAGCCGGATCAGCCCGGGAATGAAAGTGCAGGTGACCGCCGACGGCAATGCCAAGACCTATCGGGGCACGATCGGCTACATAGCGCCCCGCGCGGAATTCACGCCGAAATCGGTCGAGACCGAGAATCTGCGGACCGACCTCGTCTATCAGCTCCGCGTGATCGTCGACGATCCCGACGACGCGCTGCGCCAGGGGCAGCCGGTGACGGTGCGCGTTATCGGCGCGCGGGTGCGGCATGAGGATTGAGATCAGCCTTCTCCCCTCCCTGCAAGGGAGGGGCCGGGGGTGGGTGCGAGCGAAGCGAGCCCTTCCCACGACACGAACAAAAGCGACAGCCGGGCATCGAGCCCGACTGCCGCTTACCCACCCCCAACCCCTCCCTAGGAGGGAGGGGCTTTGCTAGTGGAAACCGTCGCCCGCACCTCCAATCTGGTGAAGCGCTTCGACACGCTCACCGCGCTGGACGGCGTCAGCATGGCGATCGAACCCGGCAAGGTCACCGGCCTCGTCGGCCCGGACGGCGCGGGCAAGACCACGCTGATCCGAATCCTCGCGGGACTGATGGCTCCCAACAGTGGCGAGGTGGAGGTGCTCGGCGCGGCCCCCGGGCAGAAGCTCGACGATCTCGGCTATATGCCTCAGCGCTTCGGACTCTACGAGGATCTCTCGGTGATCGAGAACCTCACTCTCTATGCGGAAGTGCGCGGGCTCCCGAAAGCCGAGCACAAGGAGAGTTTCGACCGGCTGCTCGACTTCACCGATCTCGCGCGCTTTCAGGATCGGCTGGCGGGCAAGCTTTCGGGGGGCATGAAGCAGAAGCTCGGGCTCGCCTGCGCATTGGTCAAGACGCCGAAAGTGCTGCTGCTCGACGAGCCGGGCGTCGGCGTCGATCCGATCTCGCGGCGCGAACTCTGGGCGATGGTCGGTGATCTGACCGATCAGGGGATCGGCGTTTTGTGGTCTACTGCCTATCTCGACGAAGCCGAGAAGTGCGACACGGTCTATCTACTCAACGAAGGCAAATTGCTGTTCGACGGGCCGCCGGCCGATCTGACCGGCAAGGTCGCCGGCCGCGTGTTCCGGGTCACCGGCTTCAAGGACCGCCGCCGACATTTCCTCACCCGGACGCTTGATCGCGACGAAGTGATCGACGGCACGATCCAGGGGCGATCGGTGCGGCTGCTGATGGCGGAGGGCGTGGCCGTTCCTACCCCCGAATCGCTCGATGCTGAAGGCGGCGCGGTCGAGCCCGCGCCGCCTCGCTTCGAGGACGGCTTCATCGAACGGCTGGGCGGCGGGCCCAAGGGCACCAGCGCCCTCGCCGAACGCTATCGCGAGATCCCCGAGAACAGCGAATGCGCGATCGAAGCCAAGGGCCTCACCAGACGCTTCGGCGATTTCGTCGCGGCGAGCGACATGCAGTTCGCGATCCCGCGCGGGCAGATCTTCGGACTGCTCGGACCCAATGGCGCGGGCAAGTCGACCACCTTCAAGATGTTGTGCGGGTTGTTGACACCGACCAGCGGCAGCGGCTCCGTGGCGGGACATGATCTGCGCCGATCGCGTGCCGATGCGCGCGCCTCGCTCGGCTATATGGCGCAGAAATTCTCGCTCTATGGCGACCTCAGCGTCCGCCAGAATCTCGATTTCTTCGCCGGCGCCTATGATCTCGACCGCGAAAAGGCCAAGCGCGCGATCGAGGCGATGATCGAGATTTTCGAGCTGAAGGGAAAGCTCGACGTCAATGCCGGCACGTTGCCGCTCGGCTTCAAGCAACGGCTCGCTCTGGCCTGCGCGGTGATGCACGAACCGCCGGTGCTGTTCCTCGACGAGCCTACTTCGGGTGTGGACCCGGTGACGCGACGCGAATTCTGGACGCATATCAACGGGCTGGTCGAGAAGGGCGTGACCGTGCTCGTCACCACGCACTTCATGGACGAGGCCGAATATTGCGACCGCGTCACCCTGATTTACCGCGCCGAGCAGATCGCCACCGGTACGCCGGACGAGCTCAAGGCACAGGCAGGAAAACTGGCGGGCCTCGACGATCCGACGATGGAAGACGCCTTCATCGCGCTGATCGAGGAATTCGACCGCAAACGCGACGAAAGGGAGGCGGCGTGAGGCGCGCATTCTCTCTAACGCCCCTCCCCTTCAGGGGAGGGGTTGGGGGTGGGGCCTGGCGGTCTCACCGAGCCCTTTCGCCTGCCGCACTGCCCCACCCCAACCCCTCCCCTGAAGGGGAGGGGCTATGACCACCCGCTTCTCCCTTCGCCGCCTGCTTGCGCTGGTCCGCAAGGAAGGCGCGCAGATCCTCCGCGATCCTTCCACGTTCCTGATCGCCTTCGTGCTGCCGCTGATCCTGCTGTTCCTGTTCGGCTATGCCGTATCGCTCGACAGCAGCCGGACACGGATTGGCGTGGTGCTGCAGGATTCGAGCGCGCCGGCGCTGCGGCTGGCGCAGGCCTATCAGACCTCGCGTTATTTCGAGGTCAGGATGGCACGGACGATCCAGCCGATGCGCGAGAAGATGGTCTCGGGGGACCTGCGCGCGATCATCGTCATCCCCTCCGATTTCGGCGAGGGCGTCAAACAGGGCCGCGCGCCCGCGATCCAGATCATCACCGACGGATCGCAGCCCAATACCGCCAATTTCGCCGCGGCTTACGGCGAGGGCGTCCGCGCGCAATGGGCCGCGGCCGAGGGGCTCGAGCGCAACCCGGGGGCATCGGAACCGCCCGTCGGCGTGTCGTCGCGCTTCTGGTACAATCCCGAGCTCAAGAGCCGCTATTTCCTCGTCCCCGGATCGATCGCCAATGTGATGACGATGATCGGCACGCTGCTCACCGCGCTGGTCGTCGCGCGCGAATGGGAACGCGGCACGATGGAAGCGATGATGGCCACGCCGATCTCGATGGCCGAGTTCATCGCGAGCAAGGTCATCCCTTATTATCTCCTTGCGCTCGCCTCGATGGCTTTGTGCACGGTAATCGGCGTGTTCGTGTTCGGCGTGCCGTTCCGCGGATCGGTATTTGCCCTGTTCGTCGTCGGGTCGGCGTTCCTGATGCCGGCGCTGGGGCTTGGCCTCTTCATCTCCTCCGCGACCAAGAACCAGTTCGTTGCCAGCCAGATTGCCTTGCTCTCGGCGTTCCTGCCCACCTTCCTGCTCTCGGGCTTCATCTACGAGATCAGCTCGATGCCTTGGCCGATCCAGGCGCTGACCTATCTGGTGCCCGCCCGCTATTTGATACCGAGCCTGCAATCGGTGTTCCTGGCAGGCGATCAATGGGCGCTGCTGCTGCCCAATATCGGCATCATGCTGGGCTTCGGCATGGTCTTTTTCCTACTCTCATTCCGCGTCACCCGACGGAGCCTCGATTAGATGCGCAGGCTCTGGGCGATGATCGTTAAGGAGATGTGGGCAGTGCTGCGCGATCCCAAGTCGCGCATCGTGCTGTTCGTGCCTCCGCTGATGCAGCTGTTCATCTTCACCTTCGCCACCACGCTCGACGTCAAGAATGTGGATGTCGCGATCCTCGATCGCAGCTCGGGCGTGCATTCGGCGGAGATCGTCAGCCGGATCGCGGGCAGCCCCAATTTCCGCGAGATCGTGCCCTTGCGGAGCCCGCACGAGCTGCGCGGCGCGATCGACAACCAGAAGGTGATCGCCGCTTTGGTGATAGACGAGGATTTCGACCGCCGGGTCGCCGCAGGCAAGCTGGCGACGGTGGGCGTGGTGCTCGACGGGCGGCGCTCGAACGCGGCACAGATCGTCAACGGCTACCTCACCCAGATCGTCGCGAGCGTCGGCGCCGACACGGTAATCCGGACGGGCCCACGCGCGCCGCCGGGCAGCGTGGTGACCAACTGGTACAATCCGTCGCTCGACTATATCTGGTTCACCTTGCCCTCGCTGGTCGCGATCATCACTTCGGTCGCCGGCCTCGCGATCACCTCGCAATCGGTGGCGCGCGAGCGCGAGCTCGGGACCTTCGATCAGTTGATGGTCTCCCCGCTGCGGGTCCACGAGATCCTGATCGGCAAGATGGTCCCGCCCTTCATCATCGGGATGATCAATGGCAGCCTCTATCTGATCATCGCGCCGCTCGTGTTCGGCGTGCCGTTCACCGGATCGCTTTTGCTCTTCTTCCTCAGTCTCGCGATGTACATGCTCGCGCTGATCGGCCTCGGCATGCTCGTCTCGGCGATCGCGAAGACGCAGCAACAGGCGTTCCTCGGCGTGTTCCTGATCACCACGCCGCTGATCCTGCTGTCGGGCTATGCCAGCCCGATCGACAACATGCCTGGCTGGCTGCAGGTCGTGACCTATCTCGATCCCGCCCGCTATTTCCTCGTCATCGTCCAGGGATTGTTCCTCAAGGCGATGCCCGCCGCCGCCGTGTTCCACCAGCTCTGGCCGCTCGCGCTGATCGCCTGCGCGACGCTCTCCGCATCGGCCTGGCTGTTCCGCGCGCGCATGGAGTGACCCCGATGCCTCGCCTGCTTTTGCTCGCCCTGTTCGCCCTCGCCGGCTGCACCGTCGGCCCCGATTACCAGCGGCCCGCGCCGACGGCGGCGAGCCAGGCGCCCTGGCTCGAACCCGGCACGCCCGGCGCAGTCGACCTCGCCTGGTGGGACAGCTTCGGCGACCCGCAGCTCTCGGCGCTGGTGAACCGCGCGCTGGCGAGCGCACCCGATCTCAAGGAAGCCGAAGCGCGCCTCGCCGAAGCGCGCGCGAACCGCGATGCAGTGGCGGGCGGGCGCCTGCCGAGCGTGCAGGCGACCGGCTCGGCCACCGAGAACCGGCTGAGCGAGAACGGCCAGCTGCCGATCGGCAACATCCCGGGAGTCGACCGCGAGTTCCGGCTGTTCGACCTCGGCTTCGACGCGAGCTGGGAACTCGATTTCTGGGGCCGCCGCACCCGCCAGACCGAAGCGGCGAACGCACGCGCCGACGCGGCCCTGTTCGGCCAGCGCGACGTGATGCTGACGCTGATCGGCGAAGTCGCGCGCAGCTATTTCGATCTGCGTGCGGCGCAGGCGGATGCCGCCACTGCACGGGCGCTCGCCGCTTCCGACACCGAGCTCGCCCGTCTCACCCAATTACGCTTCAACGCCGGCGAGGCATCGCGGCTGGAACTGGAACGTGCCGAAGCCGCCGCCCGGACCGGCGCAGCGGCCGTTCCCGATGCCGAGGCGCGGGCGGCGGCGGCCGCGTACCGGATCGCGGCGCTGGTCGGCGCGGCGCCCGAGGACGTCGCACCCGAACTCCGCAAGCCCGCCCGCCTGCCCGCCAGCCCCGACCGCATCCTCGTCGGCGTCCGCTCTGAACTGCTCGAACGCCGCCCCGACATCCGCCGTGCCGAACGCGAGCTTGCCGCGGCCACCGCCGATATCGGCGTCGCCACTGCCGACCTGTTCCCGCGCTTCAGCCTGTTCGGCAGCATCGGCCAGCAGGCGCGCACGCCGGGCGACCTCTTCTCGAGCGACAGCACGCGGCTCCAGATCGGCCCGAGCTTCTCGTGGCCGATCTTTTCGGGCGGCACGATCCGTGCCCAGATCCGCGCCGCTGACGCCCGCGCCCAAGGCACTGCCGCGCGCTACGAGAAAGCCGTGCTCGGCGCGCTTTCGGACAGCGAGGCGGCGATCAACCGCTTCCTCAATGTGCGCGCCGCCGAGACGGAGGCGAGCGCCGCGCTGGGGCGCGAGCGTTCGGCCTATGCGCTGGCCGAGAAGCGCGCGACCAGCGGCGAAGACGATCGGCTGACCCTGCTCCGCGCACGGGAATCGCTGCTGGCGGCCGAACGCCGGGCGGACCAGGCAAAGGCCGCCAAGGGCCAGGCGGCCGTGGCGCTGTACAAGGCGTTGGGTGGGGGGTGGAAATAGTCGTCATCCCGGCGAAAGCCGGGACCTCAGGCAGCACGCGAACGGCCTGCGGCACGAGATCCCGGCTTTCGCCGGGATGACGAGGAAGGGAAGCCACCGCCTCCCCGCGATCAGGGCATCAACCTCTTCCGCCCCTGCGACAAATGCCAGCGCATCGCCAGCGCGGCGCCGTCGGCGTCCTGCGCGCGGATCGCCTCGACGACCATCTCGTGCTCGGTGATCATCGCACCGATCGCCTCGGGCGGCCGATCGCGCGAGATGTCCACGCCGGCGCGAAGAATCCGGTAGATGCCCTCCTCGAGATGATCGAACGCCGCGACGAAAGCGGGATTCGCCGTGGCCTCGAAGATCGAGCGGTGCAGCACCCAGTCCTCTTCATGCGCGGGACCGTTGGAAAGCAACGCGGCGCGGAGCTCCTCCATTGCCGCCTGGATCACTTCCATTTGCGCAGGCGAGCGCCGCATCGCCGCCAGCCGGCACGCCTCCGCCTCGAGCACGAAGCGGACCTCATAGGTGCCGAGCGTCGCCGACAGTTCGGCCATCGGCATGTGTGCGCCCAGCCGTTCGGAGGGACGCCGCATGACATAGGAGCCGGCGCCGCGGCGCGATTCGGTGATGCCGTCGGCCGCCAGCCGGACCAGTGCCTCGCGCACCACGGTTCGCGACATGCCGAACATCTCCGCGAGCCGCGGCTCCGATGGCAACCGGTCGCCGATCTGGAGATCGCCGCCGTTGATGATCTCTACGATCTGCGAATAAGCGCGGTCGGCGAGCCGTCCCTCACCCGCATGCGCAGGTCCCTGTGCCAATCAGCGGTCCCCCTCTCCCCTCATGCGGCACCAGCCACATTCGCGGCTGCCCCGCCAAGTCTGCGTCAAACAGATTGGTTAGACAAGTTGCACCGATTTCGCGTCCATTGTCCATTGACCTGCCGATTTGGAGCGGCATACTCTAAACCTGTCCAACCGATCCATGGACCCGACCATCAGAGTCGCGGGGATCGGCAAGGATCAGGGACGGAAACCTGGGAGGGGTTATGGACACGATCTGCAGCAATGCTGCCGTGAATCTGCCGCCGATGAACGCCTTTGCCGAAGTCTATGTGCACCGGCCTTCCGCACGCGGCGGGCCCGTCACGGCGCTGTTCGGCCCGTTCGGCGACTGCGCCTTCGTATTGGTCCGCCAGGGCGGCTATGGCGACGCCGAATGCTGGATCGAAAGCGCTACCGGCCGGGTTTCCTATGCCGATCTGCTCGAGGCCGACCGCGCCGGACTGATCCAGCGCGCGACCTGAATCACTTCGCCGGCTGAAGCGCCGCCGCGAGTTGCGCGGTGCCGTCGCCGGCGATCAGGTGGACCGGCTGCGCAGCATCGCCCGGAATCACCGTCGCGAGGATGCCGCTGCGCTCGAGCGCCGCCTGATCGACCTTGGCCAGATCCTTCAGGTCCACGAGCAGACGCGTGCCCCGGGCCCGCACGCCACGGACATTTCCCTCTCCCAGCGCACGGGCGACCGCCACCAGATCGAGCTGCGGAGCAGCCGGAGCCGCCGCCGGTCCCGAAGCGATCGCCTGCCGTACTTCGCCGGCGATCTGGTCGGCTACCGGGCCGAACACGACCTGCAACCCGCCATTGTCGAGCTTGAGCACACCGCGCGCGCCCAGCGCCCGCAGCGCGCCCTCGTCCACTGCGGCGACGTCCGCCACCACCAGCCTCAGCCGCGTGGTGCATGCATCGACGCTGCGGACATTGGAGCCGCCGCCCAGTGCAGCAAGAACCGCAGGTCCGCGCGCGCCTGACGCCGCTTTGTGCGCCGCCGGGAGCGGCTCATCCTCGCGGCCGGGGGTCTTCAGATCCCAGCGCCGGATGCACCAGCTGAACGTGGCATAATAGATGACGAAATAAGCCACCCCGACGGGCAGCAGCAGCAATGGCTTCGTGGCGAGGCCGAAGTTGAGCACATAATCGATCATGCCGGCCGAGAAGCCGAAGCCGAGCTTCACGCCCAACAGATCCATCACCACCATCGCGATGCCGGTGAGCACGGCATGGACGACGAAGAGCACGGGCGCGAGGAAGATGAAGGTGAACTCGATCGGCTCGGTGACGCCGGTCAGGAACGACGTGAGCGCCAGGCTGAGGAGCAGGCCGCCGACGGCCTTGCGGCGCTCGGGCAGCGCGTTGCGGTACATCGCAAGGCATGCCGCCGGCAGCCCGAACATCATCACCGGGAAGAAGCCCGACATGAACGCGCCCGCGCTCGGGTCGCCAGCGAAGAAGCGCTTGATGTCGCCGGTCGCGCCGTTGAAATCGCCGAGCAGGAACCACGGGATGTTGTTGAGGATGTGGTGGAGCCCGGTGATCAGCAGCAGCCGGTTGAGCAGGCCGTAGAGGAACAGCCCGATCGGTCCCGCGCCGAGCACCCAGCGGCTGAGCGTATCGACACCCGCCTCGAACCAGGGAAAGCCGAAGCCGAACAGCACCGCGCCAAAAAGGCCGGCGAGCCCCGCCACGATCGGCACGAAGCGGCGACCGGCGAAAAACGCGAGATAATCGGGCAGCTTGATGTTCGAGAAGCGATTATAGAGCACCCCCGCGGTGATCCCGGCGAGGATGCCGGCCGCGACGCTAAGCTTGCCGATCTCCTTGACGCGCCACGCAGCCTGCTCAATCGCAGGCGCCGAGGCGATGTCGGGCGGGAGATGCAGCAGCACCTTGGCGCCTTCGACCGCGACCAGATAGGCGACCACGCCCGCCAGCGATGCGGCGCCGTGATTCTCGCGCGCCAGCCCCACCGAAACGCCCGCCGCGAACAGCAGCCCGAGGTTCGAGAAGATCGCCTCACCCGCCGCCGCAACGAACGGAATGCCGAGCATGTCGGCCTGGCCGAGCCGCAGCAAAAGTGCAGCAATCGGCAACACTGCGATCGGCAGCATCAGCGCGCGGCCGAGCGGCTGCGCCTTGGCGAGAAGGGTTGCGGGTCGAAAGCTCATGCCTGTGCCTCTCGCGCAAGCGCGCGGACCTCGGCGGGAGACGCGGCGTCGCACGCCTTCTCCGCCAGCATCACGCACGCGTTCAGATCGAGTTTACGGACCACCGCCTTGAGCCCAGGAATGGCGGCGGGGGTCGCCGAGAGCTCGGTGATGCCGAGCCCGATGAGAATCGGCGCGGCAAGCGGATCGGACGCGAGGCCACCGCACATCCCGGCCCAGCGCCCGGCCTCCTTCGCACCCCTACCCACTTCGCGAACCAGCCGCAACACGGCGGGGTGCATCGCGTCGATCCGCTGCGACACCGCGGCGTTTCCGCGATCGGCGGCGAGCGTGTATTGGGTCAGGTCGTTGGTCCCGATCGAGAGGAAATCGGCCTCGCGCGCGATCTGGCCGGCGAGCATCGCCGCGGCCGGAGTCTCGATCATCACGCCGAGCTGCACCGGTTCGGCGATGCCGAGTTCGGCCTGGACCTCGGCGAGCAGCGCACGGACCGGACGATAGTCCCCCAGATCGGCGACCATCGGCAGCATGATCCGGCACTGGCCCGCCGGCACGCCGCGCAGGATCGCGCGGAGCTGGAGCCGCATCAGGTCCGGACGGGCCAGGCTGAGCCGCACGCCGCGCAGGCCCAGCGCGGGGTTCTCCTCCTCGCCCATCGGCAGATAGGGCACCGGCTTGTCGCCGCCGATATCGAGCGTGCGGACGATCAGCGGGCGGTCGCCCAGGGTGGCGGCGATCCGCGAATAGGTCTCGCGCTGCTCTTCCTCGTCGGGCGCGGTCTCGCGCTCGAGGAACAGGAATTCGGTGCGCAGCAATCCGCACCCCTCGGCCCCCGCGGCGACTGCGGCGGCGGCATCGGTGACCGAACCGAGATTGGCGAAGATCTCGATGCGGGTGCCATCGGCCATGCGGCACGGCTCGTGCGCCTCGGTGGCCTCACGGGCGCGACGTTCGCGGGTAGCGAACAGGCGCTCGCTGGCTTCGGCCAGCGCATCGGGGCTCGGATCGGTAGCGATCGAGGCGACATCGGCGTCGAGGATCAACGGCGTGCCGTCGGCGATCGCCAGCACGCCTTCGCCTGCCGCGACCAGCATCGGAATTCCGGCCGAGGCGGCAAGGATCGCGACGTGCGAAGTCGGCCCGCCCGCCGCCGTGCAGATGCCGGCGAGGTTGGCGGCGTCCAGTGCGAGAAATTGCGACGGGAGCAGGTCGTCGGCGATCAGGATCGTGCCGGGGCGCAGCGCGGGTGCGCTGGCGCCGGACGTGCCGAGCAATGCAGCCACCACCTGGCGTTCGAGATCCTTCAGGTCGGCGACACGCTCCATCAGCAGCGCGTCGCCGGTGGCGCGGATCGCGTCGGATGCCTGCGCGGTGGCAGCGCGCCACGCAAAAGCGGCGCTGCGGCCGGCGGCGATCTCGGCCTCGGCGGTGCGCAGCAATTCGGGATCGGCGAGCAGCGCGCGATGCGCTTCGGCAATCTCCGCGGCCGGACCGCGCGCTCCGGCGAGGCTGCCGGCGATTTCGGCGAGCGCCTGGTCCAACGCCGTGCGCTCGACGGTAATGCCTGCGCCGTCTTCCGGGACGTCCTGGTCGGCGGCGCGCAGTTGCAATGCCTGTCCGATTGCGAGCCCGGGTGATGCACAGACCGGCCCCTGCGAGCGAATGAGGGGGGCGGCTGGCGTGTGTGCATGCTCCTCGCCCAGTCCCGACAGGATCAGATCGGCCACAGCATCGACCGCGGCGCGCGCGTCTGCGCCGACGCCGGCGATCCGCACCGTGCTGCCGGAAGTCACACCAAGTCCGAGCAACGCCACCGTGCTGCGCGCATTGGCGCTTTTGTCGCCGGCGACCAGCGCGACCTCGGCGACGAAGGGTCGCAGCGCCGCCGCGATCCGGGCGGCCGGACGGGCATGGATGCCGTGCGCAGCATCGACGGTCACTTCGCGCTCGAAGCGTTCTTCCGCCGCGGCGCTGCGGGCCGCCTCGCGGACTTGCTTGCCGGCAATGCGCGCGACCGGAGCGCCCGCTTCGACGAACCGGCCGGTCGCCTCGAGTGTCAGGACGTAGCCGTCACTGGCGAGGACCACGGGCGTGATCAGCGCCTTGGCACCCTCCGCGACGGCATCGAGATCGAATTCGATCAGTGGGTCGCCGGCGGCGACGCGCTGTCCGGCCGCGACCTTGGCGGAGAAGCCCTTTCCGCCGAGCGCGACGGTTTCGAGGCCTATATGCAGCAGCAACTCGGCGCCGTTCTCGAGCCGCAGCGTCACTGCGTGCGCGGTGTCGGGGACCGACAAAACCTCAGCCGCCGCTGGGGCACGCAATAGGCCCTCGATCGGGTCGATCGCGAAGCCGTCGCCCATCATCCGTTCGGCGAAAACTGCGTCGGGCACTGCTTCGAGTGGCGCGAGCCAGCCGGCAAAGGGCGCGATCAGCGTGATGGTATCGGTGTTCATATTACTCACGAGATCAGCTCGACGGCGTCGATCGCCCAGAGCGGATCGACGCCCTTGGCGGTGTAGGTGATGCACAAGGTCCCGGTCCCGGCGCGCGGCGCGAGCGGGGCGACCAGCCGGGTCAGCCCGGGATTGCCGGTGGCCGGCGCGAGCGGAAGCACCGCGAGGCGCGGGCCCTCGCATTTGTCCGCATATACGACGAATTCGCCTTCGGGCGTCGCCGGGGTCTGGAACTTGATGCCGTCGCGGTCCTTGCCGACCTGGAAGTTGAACGGGATCTGCCCGACGGTGATGGCGACCTGCCTTGCACCGCCGACGGGCGCCTTCTCCCAGAGCCAGCAGGGATTGAAGATGTCGGAGACGAAGACCGCGCGCTTGCCGCTCGCCGGATAATCGTCTTCGAGCGCGAGCACGACGCGATTGGTGCAGGTCTTGAGCGCCTCGTCGCTGCGCCAGCGCACGCTTTGCTGCGTGACCTTCTGCGCGATCGCCCCGGTCACGCCGCGGCCGTCATGCACGCTTTCCGCCTTCAGCTCGAAGGGGAGCTTCGCCTTGAACGGGCCGGCATAGACCGGCGACTTCGCACTGATCGCGCTGCCGTCGATGGTGTAGCGCATCGTCAGCCCCGCCTGATTGGCGAGCGAGACAGTGACATCGTCCCTGCCGGGCGCGTAGTCGACATCGGTTTTTACCTGGAACGCGCTGATAGCCGCGTTCAATCCCAGACCGTGCATCCGCGCCATTTGCGGAATTACCCGATCGACGAAGCCGTTAAAGTCGCTCGCCCCCTTCCCCGACCAGCCGATCTCGGCGACCGCCGAGGCCCGCGGGAAGGTCATCCACGCCGCGCGTTCCTCGGTACGCACATGCTCGGTCCACAGATTGGCCTGGAGGCCGAGGACATGATGCTGCTGCGCCGTCGGGATTTCCGGCGGCACCGGATCGAAACCATAGATCGTCTTCAAGTCCATTACGTCAAGGCGGCCCGGCGGCTCGCTGTCTCCGGCGCCCTGACGGTGATCGAAATAGAGCGTCGGCGACGGGCTGAGCACTGCGTCATGGCCCGCCTTGGCCGCGGTGATCGCGCCTTCGATCCCGCGCCACGAAGTGATCGTCGCGTCGGGCGGAACCTGGCCGCCTTCGAGGATCTCGTCCCAGCCGATCAACTTGCGCCCGCGCTTCGTCAGGTGCTCGCCGATCCGGTGCATGAACCAGGCCTGGAGCGCGGTCTCGTCCTTGATGCCGAGCGTCTTCATCCGCGCCTGGATCTCGGCTGAGCCCTTCCACTGGTCCTTCACCGCCTCGTCGCCGCCGACATGGATGTATTTCGACGGGAACAAGGTGATCACTTCGTCGAGCACATCCTCCAGGAATTCGAAGGTCTTGTCGTCGACATTGTAGAGCCAGGGGAAGACGCCCCAGTCGCTCTCGGTGCCCGGCGGGATCGGCACGCCGGTGCCGAGCTCGGGATAGGCGCGGATCGCCGCGAGCGCGTGGCCGGGCATCTCGATCTCGGGGACGATCGTGACGTTACGCTGCGCAGCATAAGCGACGATGCCGCGAATCTCACCCTGCGAGTAATAGCCGCCGACCCTGGGCAGCTGCGGCGCGCCGGGCGCAGTCGCGGGATGGCGCCAGCCTGAGATTTCGGTGAGCTTGGGGTATTTCCTGATCTCGACCCGCCAGCCCTGATCGTCGACCAGATGCCAATGTAGCGTGTTGAGCTTGTTGACCGCCATCCAGTCGATCAGCTTGCGCACATAAGCGGGCGACTGGAAGTGCCGCGCACTGTCGAGCATCAGCCCACGCCAGCCGAACCGCGGAGCGTCCACGGCGCCGAACGCCGGAACCTCGACTGCGCCCTTCCCCGGCACCTGCGTCATCGCCTGCCACAGAGTGACCGCGCCATAAAGCAAACCCGCATCATCACCCGAGGTGATGACAGCGCCCCGCGGCGTCACGTCGAGGCGATAGCTTTCGGGCTTGCCTGTCGCGGCGCGGACGAACCGGATCGATGGTCCCGATGCCCGCGATCCGACCCCGAGCTTGAGGCCACGCGATTCCGCGATCAGCGCCGCGAGGCGCTCGGCCGCATTGCGCGCGCCGGCATCTCCGTCCGGCACCACCAGCGCCGTCTTCCCGCTAACCGCGAGCGCGCCCTTCCCCGCATGCAGTTCCGCCGGCACCGGCAACAGCCCGGGCACCTGCGCCAGCGCAGGCGTCGCGGCCAGCACGGCGCCGAGCGCCACCAGTGATCGAGCAAAGGAAATCAAGCGCGGCTCCCGGCGATGATGCACGACGAGCTTAGGCGGTTTCGCGCCCCGCTCAATCGGCTGCCCGCCATTTCGACGAGGCGAAAAAATGGGCGGCGGAGAGACGATCTCTCGAATCTCCGCCGCCCTGTCATGCACGTGCCGCCATCTCAGAAGTTGACGTTCACGGAAGCGAGCGCCCTGCGCCCGGTACGGTACACTCCACGCGGCAGGCGCGGCGTGTTGGCATAAGCGTAATACTCGCTGTCGGTCAGGTTCATGCCCGAGATCGTCAGGCCGATATTCTCGGTGATGTTGTACGTCGCCGAGAGATCGACATTCGCCGTGTCGCGGACGAACATCATGTCGCCGCGGTCGATCCCGGTGAAATATTTCGACCGCCAGGTATAGGTTCCGCGGATCGACACCGGTCCGCTCTCGAAGAACGGACTGAAGCTCACCTGGTGCCGCGAATTATACGGCAGGTCCGCGCCGTCCTGCCCTTCGCCGTCCGAATAGGTGTAGTTTGCGAGCACACCGAACCCGTAGGGCAGATTCTGCTGATACGCGATCGCGAAGCCCTTCACTTGCGCCGAACCCGCGTTGAACGGACGGCTGACATTATAGGTGGTGACACGGCCCTGCGACGTGTTGAAATGATCCTCGGGCACGGTCTGCGACAGGATGTAGTTCGAGATGCTCTTGACGAAGACCTCGCCCGCCAGGATCGCGCGCGGCGCGAAATACCATTCGAGCGACGCGTTGAAATTGTCCGATTCATAAGGATCGAGATCGGGATTGCCGCCGCCGCCGGTGAGGATCGAATCCGCCAGCCAGAACGAGTTGGTCATGTCGGCATAGTTCGGCCGTGCGATCACCTGCGTTGCCGAGAAACGGAAGATCAGGTCCTTCTTCAGGTCGATCGCGAGATTGATCGTCGGCAGGACATTCTCATAGCTCTTGTTCGTGGCCTGCCACGTCCAGTTCGCCGCTGTGGCACATGTCCCCGCGGTGCAGACGAAACCGGCGCTTTCGCTCGACGTGTTGACGTAGCGCGCACCGATATTGCCACGCAGCGCGCCCTGCTCGAAATTGATCTGCGCATAGGCGGCGTGGATATCCTCGGTCACATCCCAATTGCCGGCGGCGAACTCGACCGCGGCGAATTGCGACGGCGTCGGGACCGCCCCACCTCCGGGCACCCAGCTGCCGCCCTCGACATAATCGACCATCGAATTGCCGTTGATCTTGAAACGGCCGGTCATCTGGTCGTTCACGCCGTTGAAGCCGCGCAGATAATTGTCGCTCACCTGGCTCGTATCGAACTGCGAAGCCGGCACGTTGACACCAGCGACGGTGACGCCCGCATAACGCTGGCCGGTCTCGTGGCGACGATATTTGTAACCGACCTGCAGGCTCTTCACCGACCCGTCGAACTTGAAGGTCAGATCCGCCTGGCCATAGCGCTCCTTGTCGCTGGTCGGCTTCTCGACGAGGTTGCCGCTCCAGCCCGGGTCCGTCCGGAATGCCGCGGGATTGCCGAGCACGTCGGTGGAGTAGCTGAGCGTGCCGGGGCTCTTTGGCGCACCGCTGATGTCGACGGTGTAATTCGCCCAGTTGAGGAACTCGAGGAACACCTGCTTCTTGGTGCCGCCGTCGGCGTCGGACATGCCGCCCTCGACATTGAGGGCCCAGTTGACGCCTTCCCAGCCGATCTGGCCATGCCAGGTCTCGGAATGCATCTCGGCGGTGCGATATTGCGCGTCGAGCACCGACAGCGCGTTGGTGAACGATGCCTGGGTGACGATCCCGTCCTGCACCTGGAGCGCATTGAGCGCGCCGGCGCTGTTCCAGGTGTTGCCCGGGAAGGCATACATCGACTGATTGAGATTGTCGTAGGTCGCGTCGATGCGGAGGTAGTCGAGGCCGACCGTCAGCTCGGGCACCGGCCGCCACTGCGCCGCCGCCGAATAGGTCAGGCGCTCGCGGCCCTGCTCGAAATAGGAGGTGCCGAACGCGTTGGGGAACACCGCCTTGGGATTGGCGGCGAGCGTCGTCGCGCAGGTGCCGGTGCAATTGCCCGTGGTGATCGAGCTGGTGCCGGCATCGTTGCGGCCGTTCCAGAAGTCCGCAGTGATCGTGCCATAGGCTTCGAGGCCGTCGCGGCGGAGCTGGTCCTTGGCGCGCTGGAACGAAGCGAGGAAGCCGAGCGTGCCGGCCTCGTTGTGCCAGCTGACCAAAGCCGAGCCCTGCACGTCGCCCTTTTCCGAGCGGTCATTGTAGAGATAGCCGAGCGTGCCGGCGACCGTGAACGGCTTGAGATCGAGCGGCTTGCGCGTGACGACGTTGACCGTGCCGCCGATGGAGCCTTCATCGATCCGCGACTCGGCCGATTTGTGCACATCGACCCGGCTGACGAGCTGCGGCGCGAGGAGTGCGTAATTGAACGTGCGACCGGGCGAATCGAGGATGAACCAGTCGGCCGAAGCGACCGTCTGGCCATTGAGGAGCGTGCGATTGAGCGCCGGATCGGTGCCGAGGATCGAAACCTTCTCGCCCTGACCGAACTGGCGATCGACAGTGACGCCCGGTACCAATGTCAGCGCTTCGGCGACGTTGGTGTTGGGGAATTTGCCGACGTCTTCGGCCGAAACCGAATCGACGATCGAATTGGCGTTGCGCTTGGTCTCGATCGCCGCCGCCAGTGAGGCGCGATAGCCCGTGACGACGATTTCCTCGCCGTCCTGTGCCCCGGCCGCTGCCGGTGTTTCATCTGCTGTCTGTGCGTGGGCGGCGCCCGAAAGCAGCGCGATCGCGCTGGCGGTGCCGACAAGAAAAGTCCGAATCCCCATGTCTCATCCCCTTAAGATGATTTTTTATGGCATGTCTTTTTTTATACCATTTGCATACCACTAAGCAGACCATCCGTCAGACCACTACACTCGTCAAGAGGGAATCTTTCACAAATATGACGAGCATATGCGCCGAGAAGGTGCATTTTATGGCTAGCCTGTGGTATGTTATTGGTATTAGTATTGCTTCTGACGCACCTAAGCCCAATGGTGGGAGCCGACATGCCGCTGCTGGCCGAAAAGATACGACCTCTCGATGCAACCGGTGGCGGCCCGCTTTACCGGCGGCTGGAGGACGCCCTGCGCGATGCGTTGCGCGATCAGGTGCTCAAGCCCAATGAGGCATTGCCGGCTGAGCGTGATCTCGCCGCCGATCTCTCGGTATCGCGAATCACGCTACGCAAGGCGCTCGACACGCTGGTCAATGAGGGCCTGCTGATCCGCCGCCAGGGCGCGGGCACCTTCGTCGCCGGCCGCGTCGAGAAGCAGTTCGCCAAGCTCTCGTCCTTCTCCGAAGACATGGCCGCCCGCGGGCGTACGGTGCGCAGCGAATGGCTCGCCCGATCGTCGGGTGCCGTGACTCCGGACGAGGCCCTGACTCTGGGGCTGAGCCCGGGCACAGCGGTGTATCGCTTCAATCGTATCCGCTTCGCCGACGATACGCCGATGGCGCTCGAATATTCGACGATCCCCGGCTTCGGCCTCGACAGCGAGGAAGTCGTCGGCGCCTCGTTGTATGCCGCGCTCGAAGTCACTGGCAATCGTCCGGTCCGCGCGCTCCAGCGGCTCCGCGCCGTGCTGTTCAATGCCGATCAGGCCAAATTGCTCGGGATCGAAGCGGGCGCTCCAGGACTTTATATCGAGCGCCGGGGTTTCCTTTCCGATGGCCGGGTCATCGAGGCGACGCGGAGCTGGTATCGCGGCGATGTCTATGATTTCGTCGCCGAACTCGACACGCGAGGCTGATGCAGTGACGAGTCCCGAGACGACCAAGATGTTTCAAGAGGCCGGTGAAGCCGCGGCGGTCGTGCGCCGCCAGCTCGCCGCCAATCAGACCGCAGTGACGGCGCTCGCCGCGGATCTGCGGGCAGCGCACCCGCGCGGCGTGCTCACCTGCGCGCGCGGGAGCTCGGATCACGCCGCGACGTTCGGCAAGTATCTGATCGAGACGCGGCTGGGCGTGCTGACCACGTCGGCGGCACCTTCTATTTCATCGGTCTATGGGGCCGCGGCGGACCTCACGGGGATGCTGGCGATCGGCATCTCCCAGTCGGGCAAGAGCCCCGACATCCTCTCGGCGATGCGCGCGGCAAAGCAAGGCGGGGCGCGCACGGTCGCATTGGTCAACACCGCCGATTCGCCGCTGGCGGACGATGTCGACACCTTCCTGCCGCTCCATGCCGGCGCCGAAGTCAGCGTCGCCGCGACCAAATCGTACATCGCCAGCCTTGCCGGTTTGCTCCACCTCGTCGGCGAATGGGCCGGCGACGGCGAATTGCTCGAGGCACTGTACGGCGCCCCCGCGCTGCTCGAACGGGCGTGGGCGTCCGATTGGTCGCCGATGGTCGATCGGCTGGCGCGCGCGCAGGGCCTGTACGTCATCGGCCGCGGACTCGGCTTCGGCATCGCGCAGGAGGCCGCGCTCAAGTTCAAGGAGACCTGCGGGCTCCATGCCGAGGCGTTCAGCGCTGCCGAAGTTCGCCACGGCCCGATGGCATTGGTCGGCCCCGACTTCCCGCTGCTCGTCTTCCGCCAGGGTGACGAGACCGCCGACGGCGTCGACGAGCTAGTCGCCGATGTGCTCGCGCGCGGCGGCGACGTGCTGGTGAGCGGCGGCGAGGTGCCCGGTGCGGTCCAGCTGCCGCACCCGACTGCGCACCCTGCGATCGAACCGATGCTGCAGATCCAGGCCTTTTATCGCGCGGTCAACGCGCTATCGCTGCGTCGCGGGCTGGACCCCGATCGCCCTCCCCTGCTCGCCAAGGTCACCGAAACCGTCTGATGGTCACTGCTCTGGTCAATGGCCGCGTGCTTCGCGCGGGTGTCCTTCGCGACGGCGAAGCCGTTCTGGTCGATGGCGATCGCATCGTCGGCGTCGTTCCGGCGAGCGAGGTTCCCGCCGATTCCGCACACCACGACCTCGAGGGCGCGATGCTGCTCCCCGGGTTCATCGACACCCAGGTCAATGGCGGCGGCGGCGTGCTGTTCAACGAATCGCCGACGGTCGAGGGGATCGCGGCGATCGGCGCGGCACATCGCCGCTTCGGCACCACCGGCTTTCTGCCGACGCTGATCAGCGACGATCTCGACGTGATCCGCCGCGCCGTCGCTGCGGTCGATGAGGCGATCGCTCAAGGGGTGCCGGGGGTGCTCGGCATCCATATCGAGGGGCCTTTCCTCAATGTCGACCGCCGCGGCATCCACCGCGCCGACAAGATCCGCGCGCTCGACGACGAGGGCCTCGCCGTCCTGACCTTGCTGAAGCGCGGCCGCACACTGGTGACGCTCGCGCCCGAGCAGACCGATCCCGCCTCGATCCGCCGCCTGGCCGATGCCGGCGTGATCGTCGCCGCTGGTCACAGCAACGCCACGTACGAGCAATCGATCGCTGCGGTCGAGGCCGGCGCCACCGGCATCACCCATTTGTTCAATGCCATGTCCCCGCTCACCTCGCGTGCGCCGGGGCTGACCGGCGCGGCGCTCGAACGGCCCGAGCTGATCTGCGGAATCATCGTCGATGGCCACCATGTCAGCCCGACCACGCTGAAGATCGCGCTGCGCTGCAAGCCGCCGGAGCAGCTCATGCTGGTCACCGATGCGATGCCCTCTGTCGGCAACGACGTGGACGAGTTCATGCTCCAGGGTCGCCACATCCGCGTTGTGGACGGGATCTGCCGGGACGAGGACGGCACTATCGCCGGATCGCATCTCGACATGGCCGCGGCGCTCGCCAATTCCGTGAAGATGCTCGGCACGTCGGTCGAGGCAGCAGCGTGCATGGCGGCACACGCGCCGGCCGCGCTCCTCGGCCTCGGCGATAGCCTCGGCACGATCGCCCCCGGCTACCGCGCCGATCTGGTGGCGCTGGACGATTCATTCGGGGTTACCGGCACATGGATCGGCGGGGCGCATGAAGATGTCGCGATCGGGTGGATCACCGCGGCCGCAGACTGAGACCCGGCCCAAAGCGCCGAGCCGTCAGCGGCGGTCGCGCAACGCCGCCTTGAGTTGTTCGGGTGTGAACGGTTTGTCGAGAACACGCACGTCGTCATATTCGGCGGGGCCCATGTCCGATTCGGCATAGCCGGTGATGATCAGCGCGGGCAGATCGGCGCGCGCGCTGCGCACCTGCCGCACCAGTTCGGCGCCCGACATGCGCGGCATGGCATAATCGGTGATCAACAGGTCGAACGCGGCCGGGTCGCTGCGGAACAGTTCGAGCGCCTGGGCGCCCTCGGTGAGGTGCATCACACTGTGGCCGAGATCCTCGAGCAGCGCAGCGGTGGTCGCGCGGACCCCGTCATGGTCGTCGACCAGCAATATCCGCATCGCGGCGGTGACGCCGTTGAGCGTCTCGTCGCCCGCGGCATCCGCTTCGGCCTCGATTTCGGCGTCGGGCGCTCGCGGGAGCCATATCTCGACGCGAGTGCCCTGGCCGAGTTCGCTGTCGACCCGAACCTCGCCGCCCGATTGCTGTGCGAAGCCATAGACCATGCTCAGACCGAGCCCGGTGCCCTTGCCCACCGGCTTGGTGGTGAAGAAGGGCTCGAGCACCTGTTCGATCATCTCTGACGCGATACCGCAGCCTGTGTCGCCCACGCCGATCACGACATAATGGCCCGGCGTGAGCCCGGTGCGGCCGACCTGCTCCGTGATCTCGCGGTCTTCGGCGGCCACGGTGACCACACCGCCCTCGGGCATCGCGTCGCGGGCGTTGATGACCAGGTTCATCAGGGCGAGCTCCAGCTGCGCGGCGTCGGCGTAAACCGGCGACACCGGATCGTGGAGCTTCCATTCCAGCTCGACCAGCCCGCCCAGCGTGTGCGCGAGCAGATTGGTCACCGATTGCGCGAGGCGCGGAATCTGTACGGGGGCGGGTTCGAGCTTCTGGCGACGCGCAAAAGCGAGCAAATGCTTGACCAGCTCCGCGCCCTGCTCGGCGGCATGGCGAGTCATTGCGACAATCTTCGCCTGCTCCTCATCCAGCACCACGCGCCGCTCGATCATCCCCAGTCCACCGAGCACCGCGGCCAGCAGATTGTTGAAGTCGTGCGCGATGCCGCCGGTCAATTGGCCGATAGCGTCCATCTTGCGCGCCTGGGTGAGCTGGCTCTCCAGTTCCTTGCGGTCGGTCACGTCGAGCAGCGTTCCCGCGAACTCGACGGGGTTGCCGAAGGCATCACGCAGCAGCACCGCCTGATCGAGGAAATGCTTGTACTGCCCGTCGGCGCATTGCCAGCGATACTCGATCGAAAGCGACTGGCCCGCGCTGCGCCCGGCCATCGCCTCGACCACTCGCTCACGATCCTCCGCGTGGAGGCGATCCACCCACAAGGTCGGCGCTTGCTGGATCTCCTCGAACGCATAACCGGTGAGCGCCGCGAAATTGCCGCTGACGAACTTCGGGATGCGCGGGTTCGCGTCGATTTCCTCGAGATAGAGGATGATCGGCAGCGACTGGATGATCGCCGCCTGTCGCTGCTCGGCGAGACGGAGCTCCTGTTCGATGCGCAGTCGCTCGGCATTGGCGCGCAGGTTTGCGTCGAGCAGGGCCTGCTCCTGCCGGGCCTTGCGCTGGATCTCCTTGGTCATGGTGAAGAGATCTACGAACACGGCGACTTTCGACTGCAGCACTACCGGGTCGACCGGCTTGAAGACATAATCCACCGCACCCATCGAATAGCCGCGCAGCAGATGCTGGCTCTCCTTGTTGACGGCGGAGAGGAAGACGATCGGCACGCGCTTGGTCTGCTCGCGCGAGCGAATGATCTGCGCGGTCTCATAGCCGTCGATACCGGGCATATAGACGTCCAGCAGGATCACCGCGAATTCCCCCCGAAGGAGCTGGCGCAGCGCTTCCTCACCCGAATTGGCCACGACGACGTCGGCCACGTCCTCGAGCACGGTCCGGATCGCGAGCAGATTGCGCTCGTCGTCATCGACAACGAGCACCCGGGCACGATCTTCGATGGCTTGGGGGTCTGTCACAAGCGCGGCCTCGGCGATCGTCGCGGTCCCGGTGGGCGGAATTTTCGAGTGCATCTGCACCTCAGCTCGGCTCTGCCACGATCACGTCGTTCGAATGCGACGCCTCGCGCGAGCGGCCGATCCAGACGCGCAGGAGCGCCAGCAGCAAGTCGATATCGACCGGCTTGGCGATATAATCGGAGGCCCCCGCGTCGAGACACTTCTGTCGATCGCCCTTCATCGCCTTGGCGGTCACGGCGATCAGCGGCAGGTCGGCCAATTCGGTGCGCTGGCGGATCTGCTGCATGGTCTCGTAGCCGTCCATCTCGGGCATCATGATGTCGATCAACGCGATGTCGATGCCCGGAGTCTGCTCGAGGATCATGATACCGTCCTTGCCCCCCTCGGCGTGGAGCACTTCGACGCCATAGCTCTCGAGCACACTGGTCAGCGAATAGATGTTGCGGATGTCGTCGTCGACAATGAGGATCTTGGCGTCGGCCAGTTCGGGCACCGCGCGGCCGGCCTGGACGACCTGCTCGGTCTGCTCAGGCACCAACTCGATCACCGCGGGATGTTTCTCGATGCGTTCGGCGAGGTCGCGGAACACCGCGACCAGCGCCTCCTTCTCGGCCGGTTTCTCGGTTACGCCGAACGCGCCGAGGTCGATTGCCTTGGCGACCTTGTCGGCGCCCGAAATGACGTGGATCGGCACATGCCGCGTCTGCGGGTCGTGTTTGAGCAGGTCGAGCAGCACGAAGCCGTCGATGTCGGACAGGCCGAGATCGAGGGTGATCGCCTGCGGCTGGAGCTTCCGGACCATCGCCAGCGTCCCTGCTCCCGCACCCGAGATCACGCCCTTGAGCCCCGCGCCGCGCGCGATGTCGAGCAGGATCGAGGCGAAGGTGGGGTCATCCTCGACGATCAGTACGAACGGATCGCCGCCCAGGCTGTCGCGATCGTCGCTGAGATCGAATGAGCCCGGCAGCGCATTGGGCACCATTGCGCCGCTATTGTCGTAGCGCGCCGTGGTGCCTTGCTGCCCGGTCGTCGCGGGTGCGACCGCCTGGAGGGGAACGAACAAGGTGAAGGTCGAGCCCTCGCCGGGCTTCGAGCGGACCTGCAGTTCGCCGCCCAGCAGCCGCGCGATTTCACGGCTGATCGACAGGCCGAGGCCGGTGCCGCCATATTTACGGCTGGTGGTGCCGTCCGCCTGCTGGAACGCCTCGAAGATCAGCTTCTGCTTGTCCTGCGGAATGCCGATGCCGGTATCGGTGACCGCGATCTCGATCGCGGTGTCGACGCCGCGCAGCACGGGATGGTTGGTGCTCCATCCCTTGGTCGCTGCCCGCACCGCAAGCGTGACGCTGCCCTGCGCAGTGAACTTGAATGCATTCGAGAGCAGGTTGAGCACGATCTGCTGGAGGCGCTTCTCGTCGGTGCGGATCGTCGCCGGCAGGCCGACGTCGAACTCGACGTTGAAGGCAAGGCTCTTGTCTGCGGCGAGCTGGCGGAAGGTTCGATCCATGTGCTGGCGCAGCGTCTGCATCGGCATCTCGCCGACCTCGATCGACACCGTCCCCGATTCGATTTTGGAGAGATCGAGGATGTCGTTGATCAGATTGAGCAGATCCGAACCTGCCGAATTGATCGTACGCGCGAATTCGACCTGTTTCTCGTTGAGATTGCCCTGCGGATTGTCCGACAACAGCTTCGAGAGGATGAGCAGCGAATTGAGCGGCGTGCGCAGCTCGTGCGACATGTTGGCGAGGAATTCGGACTTGTACTTGGAGGTGAGCGCGAGCTGCTCCGCCTTCTCCTCCAGCGCACGGCGGGCCATTTCGATCTCGAGATTCTTGGCCTCGACCTGGCGCTTCTCGTTCTCGAGCAGCTGCGCCTTTTCCTGCAGCTCCTCGTTGGTGTTGTGCAGCTCTTCCTGCTTGGTGGTGAGCTCGGTCTGGCGCGCCTGCAGCTCCTGCGTCAGCAGCTGCGACTGCTTCAGCAGGCCCTCGGTACGCATCGTCGCGGCGATCGTGTTGAGCACGATGCCCACCGATTCCATCAGCTGATCGAGGAAGCTCTGGTGAGTCTCGTTGAAGTCGCCGAACGAGGCCAGCTCGATCACTGCCTTGACCTCGTCCTCGAACAACGCCGGCAGGATGGTGACATTGGCCGGCGCCGCTGCGCCGAGGCCAGATCCGATGCGCAGGAAGTCGGCGGGGACATGCTCGAGCAGGATCGGCCGCTTGTCAGCCGCCGCCTGTCCGACCAGCCCTTCGCGCAGCGCGAACTTCGGCTTGAGCTGTTCCTTGCTCTCGGCACCATAGCTGGCGGCGAGCTCGAGCACGGTATCGTCGCCCTCGCGCGTGGTGACGTAGAACACGCCATATTGCGCGTTCACCAGCGGCGCGAGCTCGGACATGATCAGGTTCGAGACGGTGGTGAGGTCGCGCTCGCCCTGCAGCATGCGGCTGAAGCGCGCGAGGTTGGTCTTGAGCCAATCCTGCTCCGCATTCTTCAAGGTCTGATCCTTGAGGTTGCGGATCATCTCGTTGATGTTGTCCTTGAGCGCGGCCATCTCGCCCGACGCTTCCACTGCGATCGAGCGGGTAAGGTCTCCCTTGGTCACCGCAGTTGCCACGTCGGCGATCGAGCGCACCTGGTTGGTCAGGTTGGCCGCGAGCTGGTTCACGTTGTCAGTGAGGTCGCGCCACAGGCCTGCGGCGCCCGGCACACGCGCCTGACCGCCCAGCCGGCCCTCGATGCCCACTTCGCGGGCCATGTTGGTCACCTGATCACCGAAGGTCGAAAGCGTGTCGATCATGAAGTTGATCGTCTCCGCCAAGGCGGCGATCTCGCCCTTGGCGTCCACGGTCAGCTTGCGCTTGAGGTTGCCCTGCGCCACCGCGGTGACCACGTCGGCGATGCCGCGCACCTGGTTGGTCAGGTTGGTCGCCATCAGGTTGACGTTGTCGGTCAGATCCTTCCACGTGCCGCCGACGCCCGGCACCTGCGCCTGGCCGCCCAACTTGCCCTCGGTGCCCACTTCGCGCGCCACGCGCGTCACTTCCGACGCGAAACCGTTGAGCTGGTCCACCATCGTGTTGATGGTGTCCTTGAGCTCGAGGATCTCGCCCTTCACGTCGACGGTGATCTTCTTGGACAAGTCGCCGCGCGCCACGGCGGTGGTCACGTCGGCGATGTTGCGAACCTGACCGGTCAGGTTCGCCGCCATCAAATTCACATTGTCGGTGAGATCGGCCCAGGTCCCCGCGACACCGCGCACCTGCGCCTGACCGCCGAGCTTGCCCTCGGTGCCCACTTCGCGCGCCACGCGCGTCACTTCCGAGGCGAAGCCGTTGAGCTGGTCCACCATCGTGTTGATGGTGTTCTTGAGCTCCAGAATTTCGCCCTTCACGTCGACGGTGATCTTCTTGGACAAGTCGCCCAACGCCACCGCGGTGGTCACTTCGGCGATGTTGCGCACTTGGCCGGTGAGGTTCGCCGCCAGATCGTTGACGTTGTCGGTGAGATCCTTCCATGTGCCGCCGACGCCCTCGACCTTCGCCTGTCCGCCGAGCTTGCCTTCCGAGCCCACTTCGCGCGCCACGCGCGTCACTTCCGATGCGAACGAATTGAGCTGGTCCACCATGGTGTTGATGGTGTTCTTCAGTTCGAGGATTTCGCCCTTCACGTCGACGGTGATCTTCTTGGAAAGATCGCCCTTCGCCACCGCGGTGGTCACTTCGGCGATGTTGCGCACCTGGCCGGTCAGATTGCCCGCCATCAGGTTGACGTTGTCGGTGAGATCCTTCCACGTGCCGGCGACGCCTTCCACTTGCGCCTGTCCGCCGAGCTTGCCTTCCGAGCCAACTTCGCGCGCCACGCGCGTCACTTCCGATGCGAAGCCGTTGAGCTGGTCCACCATCACGTTGATGGTGTTCTTGAGCTCGAGGATTTCGCCGCGGACCTCGACGGTGATCTTCCTGGACAAGTCGCCCTTCGCCACTGCGGTGGTCACGTCGGCGATGTTGCGGACCTGGCCGGTGAGGTTCGCCGCCATCAGATTGACGTTGTCGGTAAGGTCCTTCCAGGTACCGCCGACGCCGGGCACCTGCGCCTGACCGCCGAGCTTGCCCTCGGTGCCGACCTCGCGCGCGACGCGCGTCACTTCCGAAGCGAAGCCGTTGAGCTGGTCCACCATCACGTTGATGGTGTTCTTGAGCTCGAGGATCTCCCCCTTCACGTCGACCGTGATCTTCTTGGAGAGGTCGCCCGACGCCACCGCGGTGGTCACTTCGGCGATGTTGCGCACCTGGCCGGTCAGATTGTCGGCCATCAGGTTGACGTTGTCGGTGAGATCCTTCCACGTACCGGCGACACCCGGCACCTGCGCCTGCCCGCCGAGCTTGCCCTCGGTGCCCACTTCGCGCGCCACGCGCGTCACTTCCGATGCGAAGCCGTTGAGCTGGTCCACCATGACGTTGATAGTATTCTTGAGCTCGAGGATCTCGCCCTTCACGTCGACGGTGATCTTCTTGGACAAGTCGCCCGATGCCACCGCAGTGGTCACCTCGGCGATGTTGCGCACCTGACCGGTCAGGTTGTCGGCCATCAAGTTGACGTTGTCGGTGAGATCCTTCCACGTGCCGGCGACGCCCTCCACGCGCGCCTGCCCGCCCAATTTGCCCTCGGTGCCCACTTCGCGCGCCACGCGCGTCACTTCCGACGCGAACGAATTGAGCTGGTCCACCATCGTGTTGATGGTGTTCTTGAGTTCGAGGATCTCGCCCTTCACTTCGACGGTGATCTTTTTGGAGAGATCGCCCGACGCCACCGCGGTGGTCACTTCGGCGATGTTGCGCACCTGGCCCGTCAAATTGGTCGCCATCGCGTTGACATTGTCGGTCAGGTCTTTCCAGGTGCCAGCGACGCCCTTCACCTTGGCCTGTCCGCCGAGCTTGCCTTCGGTGCCCACTTCGCGCGCCACGCGCGTCACTTCGGACGCGAACGAGGCGAGCTGCTCCACCATGGTGTTCACGACCTTGCCGATGCGCAGGAATTCGCCGCGCAATGGCCGGCCGTCGATCTCGACGGTCATTGATTGCGAGAGGTCGCCCTTCGCCACCGCGCCGATGACGCGCGCGACTTCCGCAGTCGGCTGGACCATGTCCTCGATCAGTTCGTTGATCGACCGCAATTTGGCTTCCCAGCCGCCGGTAGCACCGCGGACATGGCCGCGCTGGGTGATCTTGCCTTCCTTGCCGACGACGCGCGACAAGCGCTCGAATTCGACGGTCATCGCCTCTTCAATGGCGACAACTTCGTTGAACAATGCGGCTATCTCGCCGTCGGTGCCGGGAAGATCCTCGGGCAGCCGGACCGAGAAGTCACCGCGCCGAAAGCTGCGGAGCGCAGCGACGAGCTGACGGCGATCGAGGGTATCGCGAGGTCGTTCGGCGTTCACCTGGCACTCCTGGAATAAATTCCCCCCGCCCTGAATGCACTACGGCCCCCCGGCCCGGAGCCAGCATAGCAACAGCTATGCTTCAGGAAAAGTGAACGCATGCACGGATTTGTGGCCGGTTGCGGCATTTTGTCGAAGCATTAGGAAGGGCGCGACACTCGGGGGAAACATGCGGATGGGAGACGGCACCCGGGATGCCGGCCAAGCAAGAAGTTTCCAACTTCATTCGTTCGACCTTTCGCTCGGTCTGGGCGCTGGAATTGCTGTGCTTCCTGCAGAAGCATCGCGACCGGGCATGGCCGCAGCGGGAGCTGGTGATCACGCTGCGCGGAAGCGACCTCGTCGTGTCGCAGAGTGTCGACGCGCTTCTCGCCGCGGGCCTGGTCGTCATCGATCCCGGCCAGCTGGTTCGCTACCAGCCGACCTCCGATGCGGTGGAGGCGCTCGCGAGCGCCGCCGAATCGCTCTACGCCACCCGGCCGGACGCAGTGCGACGGATGATCGTCACGCCGCGCTCCAGCCTCAGCAGCTTCGCCGATGCGTTCAAGCTGCGGGAGGATTGATATGACTTCCTGGTTCCCCGCGATCGTCTATTTGCTCTGCTTCGCGACGAGCACCGCCTGTGCGCTGCTGCTCGCGCGCAGCTATCGCCGCAGCGGCATGCGGCTGCTGCTGTGGAGCGCATTGTGCTTCGTCCTGCTCGCGGTGAACAATCTGTTCGTGATCGTCGATCTTCTGGTGATCCGCGACATCGACTTCGGCCAGATGCGGCTATTGCTGTCGCTGGCGGCGGTGGCTGTCCTCCTGTTCGGCTTCATCTGGGACATGGAGGAAGAAGCGTGACCTTGCTCGCCTTCCTCTCCGGTGCGGTCACGCTCGGCTTCGCGACGGCCGCCCTGTTCTTCCTGCGCTTCTGGCGCGACACGCGCGACGAGTTGTTCCTCGCCTTCGCCGCGGCCTTCTTCCTGCTCGGCATCGCCCAGGCGATCCTCGCGCTCGGTGGTATTCCCGACGAGCAGCGCAGCTGGGTCTATCTGGTCCGCCTCGTCGCCTTTCTCACGATCCTTTTCGCGATCCTGCGCAAGAACAGGGCTTAGGGAACCCAGCCGGGCGGCGCGGCAGCCTGCCGGCCATTACTTTCACTCTGCGAGATCGCACGTCCACCGCTGCGCCAGCGGGCGGCGTGAGGCAGGGCGAACAAATACAACCCGCTGACCAGCAGCAGGATGAGCGGGAGCAATGCGAACAGCCCCAGCCACGCCGGAGGCTGCCCCTGCCCCATCGCGACGATGTAGGCGAGGACGCCGGCGGTGAAGGCCATCGAGAGCCAGCGATGAATCTGGCGGACCCACATATTCATGGCGATCTCCTTTAGTTGGCGGAGTGGATTATTTGGACCGGTTCAGCGCAGCGGCGGCGCGAAGCAGCGACTTCAGCGCCTCCTCGTCGATCTCCTCGCCCTCATGGAAGTCGATCGCGCGCCTGGCATTGCCTTCGAGGCTGGAGTTGAACAGCTTCGAGGGGTCATCGAGCGCCGCGCCCTTGGCGAAGGTCATCTTCACGGCGTTCTTGTAGGTCTCGCCCGTGCAGATCATGCCGTCGCGATACCAGGTCGGAACGCCCCGCCACTTCCATTCCTCGACGACGTCGGGAACGGCTTCCTTCACCAGTTTCCGTAGCCGGCTTAGCGTCTCGCCGCGCCAGTCGCCCAGTTCCTCGATCCGCGCATCGATCAATTCGGAGGGTGATGCGGTCTGCGTGTCGGTCATTTTGATTTCTCCGTGATTGCAGGGCGGCGCGGAACGTCAGTCCATCCGCGCCAGCACTTCCTCGAGCCGGCCCAGGAATTGCGGCCAGCCGGCTTTTGCGCCGTGATAAGCGAGCTTCTGGTCGGGCTTGAACCCGACCTGCTCCATGCGCAGCCGCGTTCCCGTGCCCGCCGCGCTGAGCGTCCAGGTGACGGTGCTTTCGAGGCCCAGCCCGTTCCAGGTATAAGCCAGCGTCTTGTTGGGCTCGACCTCCAGCACCTGGCAATCGAGGACACCCCACTCCGCGCTGAGATTGAAGCGGTGATCCACCGCCGGCTTGAAATCGTTCTTCATCAGCCATTCCTCGATCAGGTGCGGCTGGGTGAGCGCGCGCCAGATCTTCTCAGGAGGATGCGCGATCTCGCGCTCGACGACTACGGAGCGCGTTTCGGTCGCGGTATCGGTCATTGGTCCATCCTCTTGAGCAGGTCCTCGAGATCGTCGAAGCGGCTTTGCCAGAAGCCGGTCATCTCGCTCGTCCAGTCGATCAGCGGGGCCAGCGCATCGCGCCGCGCACTATAATGGGTCTGCCGGCCTTCGTGGCGATCGAGGACGAACCCGGCCTGTTTGAGCACGCCGAGATGCTTCGAGACCGCCGGTTGCGAGACTCCCGCATGCGCGGTCAGCGCGCCGACGGTCTGTTCGCCGCTTCTGCACAGACGCTCGAAGATCGCCCGCCGGGTCGGATCGGCGAGCGTCTTGAAGAGCATGTCTCGAGCATTGTGCATTAATCGATAACTCGCTGGCTATGGTTTTTCCATAACCAGCGGGTTATCGTTTAGTCAAGCCCCGGATCAGTGAACCGAGAGCGTCTCGGCGTCCTGCCGCACGACCGGTGCCCGGCCCGCGAGCACCGCGAACAGACACAGCATCAGATAGCATGCGGCGGGAACGATCAGCGCGACCGCATAGCCGGTCTTGTCGGAGACCGCGCCGACCAGCAGCGGCAGCAGGGCGCCGCCGACGATCGCCGTGCAGAGCAACCCGGAGGTCGATTCCGCGGTGCCGGTGGAACGCTCGAGCGTCAGCGTGAAGATCACAGGGAACATGATCGAATTGAACAGGCCGATCGACAGCGCGACGAAGCCGGCGGTCACGCCGCCGACCGCGAAGACATAGAAGCACATCGCCGCCGCTATGGCCGTGAACACCGCCAGCAGCAGATGCGCGCGCACCGCCGCGAGCAGCGCCGAGCCGATCGCACGGCCGACCATGGCACCCAACCAGTAGAGCGCGACTGCCTTGCCGGCTTCCTGAAGCGAAACCCCGGGCACGCCGTCGCTGCCCATCAAATAGCCGAGGATCGGGACACCGAAGGCCGCGTCGGAGTGGCCCCAGACGCTGTCGTCGTTGAGCAGCAGCGCCATCTGGGTGCCGATCGAGACTTCGGCGCCGACATAGAGGAAGATCGCGAGCGCGCCCAGGAGCGCCCAGCGCGAGTTGAGCGCAGAGAAGAGGCCGGCTGTCGAGGCGACGGGGGGCGCGGCCTCGGTGACGACGCGGCGGCTGAGCCAGAAGAACACTGCCAGCGCGGCGATCAGCCCGCAGATCCACAGATACGCCGAATCGATGCCGGCCAATGCCTCGGCACGCACGGCGCTGGTGATCACCGTGCCTTCCTTGACCTCGACGCCCTTGAGGAACAGGTGCGCGCCGAGCAGCGGCCCGAGGAAGGTGCCGAACGAGTTGAAGGTCTGGCTGAGCGTCAGGCGCAAATGGCTGTATTTGGGATTGCCCAGCGCGGCCGCGAGCGGATTTGCGGCGACCTGCAGGATGGTTATCCCGCTGGCCAGGATGAACAGCCCGAGCAGCACGAGGGTGAATACCGCGAGATTGGCCGCGGCGAGCATCACCAGGCAGCCTGCGATCATCAGGCCCAGCGCGATCAGGATCGTGGGGATCGACCTGGCGCGCGAGAGCAAGGCCGCCGCCGGGAAGGACATCACGCCATAAGCGATGAAGAACGCGAACGCGGCCGCCTGCGCCTGGAAATTGGTGAGCGTGAAGATGCCCTTCACCGATGCTACCAACGGGTCGATCAGCGAGGTGATGAAGCCCCATGCGAAAAACAGTGTCGTCACTGCGGCGAATGCCAGCGTTGCACGCGAGCTCGAACGGGCCAAGGCGCTATCCTTCCTGTCGATGCACGCTCCGCCACGGCGAAAGCCCGGCGATGCGTGCAATTATTATGTTTGATTTGCTAATTCGCACAGCGCGCCGCACTTGGCTAGACAGTCGCGAAGGCCGTAGCGGCGAGCGCGATCGAACCCATCGGACCCGCCATATCGCCCAGCCCCGGACGAGTGATATAGCCCTCGATCCTGGGCAGCCGCATATAGCCGTTGAGGCTCTCGACCAGCGCTTTCTCTATCCGCGCCACGAGATGCGGCTGTGCGGTGAGCACGCCGCCGCCGATCGCGATCCGCTCGGGGCCCGCGCCGCAGACGAGCGCATGCGCCATGGCTGCGATGGTGTGGACGATCGGCTCCCAGACCGGATCGTCCTCCGCCACGTCGTGAACGGCCCGACCGCCGAGGCGCGCCACCAGAGCGGATCCCGAGGCGAGTCCCTCGACGCAATCGTCGTGAAACCCGCACACGCTCGGATGATCGTCGCCCGCCAGCCGCGGCACGCGCACATGACCCCATTCGCTGTGTGCGAAGCCACGCGTGGGACGGCCATGGACGATCAATCCCACGCCCACCCCGGTACCGACGGTGACATAAGCGAAATCGCTCATGCCCTGGCCGCTGCCCCAGGCGACCTCGGCCAGCGCCGCGCCGTTGACGTCGGTGTCGAATCCCACCGGAACCGCGAACGGCGCGGACAATGTGCCGCGCACGTCGGTGCCGGCCCAGCCGGCCTTTGTGGTCGCGAGGATATGGCCATGCGACAGCGAGCGAGCGTCGAGATCGATCGGTCCGAACGAGGCGATGCCCAGCGCGCGAAAACCCGGATGCTCGTACCAGTCGTGGAGCACCTCGAGGATCGCCGGCAGGGTCTCCGCGGCGCTGGTCGTCGGCACGACCTGCTGGTCGAGGACCCTGCCCGGCCCGAAGGCAAGGGTGCACACGCATTTGGTGCCCCCGAGCTCGATGCCGGCAAAAGGGAGCTCCCCCGTCGAAGCGCCGTCCGAGATACGCATGGACGACGACGAACCCTTCGACATTCCCCCTCCCTCTCCGCGGCTGTGCCCGCCTGTGAATCCCTGGGCTTGTACAGCCCGGGGTTCGCATTAATAATCCAAATTACATAATTCAACCGTCGAACAACGGCTAGGGAGAGGATTGCGATGAGTGCGTCCAATGGCAAGCTGAACCCCTCGGCGATCATTGCCGCGAGTCTTGCGGGGCTGTTGTTCGGGTTCGACACCGCGGTAATCGCCGGCGTGACCGAGGCGCTTCGCGGCACGTTCGGCCTTTCGCCTGCACAATTGGGCGCCGCGGTATCCGCCGCATTGGTCGGCACGCTGATCGGGGCGCTCGGCGCGGGCAAGCCCGGCGATCGCTATGGCAGCCGCACGATCCTGTTGTGGATCGCCGTCGCCTATATCGTCTCGGCGCTCGGCTCGGCATTGAGCAGCGGGCTCGCGATGCTCGTCGCCTTCCGCTTCCTCGGCGGCCTCGCGATCGGAGGATCTTCGGTGCTGGCGCCGGTCTATATCACCGAAGTCGCCCCGCCCGAACGGCGCGGCATGCTGGTCGGCTTCTTCCAGCTGAGCATCGTGCTCGGCATCCTCGGCGCCTATGTCAGCAACTTCCTGATTGCGCAGGCAGTCGACGGCGAGCTGGCGTGGCGGCTCAAGCTCGGCGTCGCTGCGGCGCCCGCTTTGCTCTTCCTCGTCCTGATGCTCCGCGTTCCGCAGAGCCCGCGCTGGCTCTTTCATCGTGGGCGAACCGCGGAAGCCAAAGAGGCGATCGAGACCTTGTCCATGGGCGATGCCGACACTTTGCTCGCGCAGTTCGCCGCGGGCGCCACCGCGCCGGGCGACGACCGGCTGAGCTGGCGGCTCCACCGCCGCCCCATCCTGCTTGCGATCGGCCTCGCGATGTTCAACCAGCTCTCGGGCATCAATGCGATCCTCTATTATCTGGGCGACATCTTCGCCGCCGCAGGCTTCGACGCCGTCTCGGCCGACCTGCAGGCGGTTGCGATCGGCGTGGCGAATCTCCTCGCGACCATGCTCGGCATGGCGATCATCGATCGCGTCGGCCGGAAACCACTGCTGCTGGTCGGCGCCATGGGCACCGCCGTCGCACTGGCGTCCGTCGCCACGATCTATTCGACCGGTCAGGGACAGGCATGGCTATTGCCCGCGCTGATCGGCTTCATCCTGTTCTTCGCAATCTCGCAAGGGGCGGTGATCTGGGTCTATTTGTCCGAGATCTTCCCCACGGCGGTGCGCGCGCGCGGCCAATCGCTCGGAAGCGCCACGCATTGGGGCATGAACGCGCTGATCGCCTTTGGCTTTCCCGTGGTGGCGCAATATACCCAGGCATTGCCATTCTGGCTGTTCGCCGGCGCGATGCTGGTGCAGGCTGGTGTGATCTGGCGATATTTCCCCGAAACCCGGGGACTCTCGCTGGAAACGATGGGACGGACAGTCGAGGGTCGGGAATGATAGGCTTGAAGACGACGGCTTCGATGACTGATAGCGCTATCGCATGACGGCCACACCCCGAACCCGCCCCCGCCTTTCCGGCACCAATCTCGAGCGCGCCGCCGATCATAACCAGCGCGTGACGCTGCACGGCATCCGCGTGCTCGGCCCGCTCACGCGCGTCGAACTCGCCGGGATCACCGGGCTGACCGGCCCGGCGATCGCCAACATCACCAAGCGACTGCTGCAGGACGGGCTGATCGAGGAAGCCGGACAGCGTCGCGGCGGGCGCGGCCAGCCGCCCACCAAGCTCGTGGTGCGCCCCGACGCGTGCTATTCGATCGGCGTCAACATCGACCGCGATCACATCACCCTGGTGCTGGTCGACTTCTCGGGCGAGACGCTGATCCGCGTCTCCGAGGAAGTCGATTTCGCGCTGCCCGATCAGGTTCGCGCGCTCTATCGCCGATCGATCAAGAACATGCTGCGCAGGGCGGGCGTGGACGTGGCCAAGGTCGTCGGTATCGGCGTCGCGGTTCCCGACGATCTCGGACTGGTCGACCTGCCCGGCCGACCCGCAGAATATACCGCGTGGGACAAGACCAACATGGTCGATTTGTTCCGCGAGCCGCTCAACCTGCCGGTCTTCGTCGAGAACGATGCGGCGGCGGCCGCGATGGGCGAGATGCAATTGGGGCTCGGCCACACCAATAACAGCTTCTTCTACATCCTGATCTCGTCGGGCCTGGGCGGCGGGCTGGTGGTCGACGGATCGTATCTGCGCGGCGCCGACGGGCGCAGCGGCGAACTGGGCTTCATGCGCACGGTTGCGGGCGAGGAGATCCAGCGGATGGTCTCGCTGTCCGGCCTTGCGCGGCATCTCGAACGCAACGGGTGCAAGCTCGCCGACGTGATGGGCGCCGCCGACCCGGATGAGGCGACCAGCGCATGCGTCGCCGCATGGATCGAGGACGCCGCGCGCCAGCTCACCGTGCCGCTCGACGCGATCAACTGCCTGATCAATCCGGCGGCCGTACTGGTCGGCGGCCGGCTGCCGACCGCGTTGCTCGAGCGGCTGGCCGAGCGCGCCAACGAACTGATGCAGGAACGCGCGAGCCTGTTGCCGATGGTGGCCCCCGTGATCCGCGCGGCGCTCTCCGAGGACGCCCCTGCGGTGGGCGCGGCGATCCTGCCGTTCAGCCATTTCCTGCTGCCCAAGCAGGCGGCGCTGTGGAAGGCATCGGCCTGAACGACAGCCAACCAAAAGGTTGGCTGTCTTTGGCGTTCCAACCTTTTGGTTGGCTGCAAAAACCGCGGATTTGCGTGGGTTTTGCGGTTCGCGACGCCGTGTCAACCGGTGAGCGGTTGACGCGTTTGCGTCAACTGACGTGTCGCCAAGCAAAGTTGCGGTCTGGAGATTCTGCTGCTCGCCCATGACCGAACAAAAGCAGAACAAATCCTACATTTCCAGCGTTAACTGGAGTGCCGGCCCGGCCGCGTGTTCAGCGCATGCGCGATCTCGGTGACGTGCCGAAGATCGCCGCCGCAGCACGCGCCGAAGATGTTGAGCCAGGGCATGCGCGCGGCAAGTGCCGCATAAAGCTGGCCCAGTTCCTTCGGATCGCCCGCATCCAGTTCGGGCGCTTCGTCGAGCTCGGCATGGCTGCGGCGCGAGGCGTTGGCGCGGATGCCCCGGATCCGCCGCGCCCAGTCCGCGTCGTGCAGCACGCCGGAGAAATGGTCGGGATGGGCGCAATTGACCATGAAATATGCAGTCGCGCCGTCGGTCTGCGTATCGACCGCGCGGATCGCGTCGGCGAGCGACTGGCCGTCGGGAAGCCGGCCATCCGTCTCGACGGTGAAGGAGATGACGACCGGAAGCCCCAGCTTCGTCGCTGCCTGCACCAGCCCAGCCGCTTCGCTCGCCTGGGTGAAGGTGAGGCCGGTCACCATGTCGACTTCGGTCGGCGCCAGCCAGCCGAGCTGCTCGGCATAATAAGCCGCGGCTTCGTCCGCCCGGATCCGGCGCTCGGGCCGATAGGCGTCGCCGCGCGGGCCGATCGTTGCGCTGAGGACGATCGGTGGTCCGCCCTCGAAACGCGCGCGCAGGCTGCTCGCCAGTGCGACCGCGTCCTCGTTCACCGCGCGTAGCTCCTCGGGGCTCTGACCGAGGTCAACTGCCCAGTGCCGATGCGCCTTCCATGTCGTGGTATCGAGAACGAAGCCTGCGCCGGTCTGGCGGGCGAGGTTCAGGAAACCTTCGAAATAGCGCTCCACCGCCGCCCGGCCCGCGGCTTCGGGCAACAGCGTGTGCGCGGCGAACTCGCGGATCTCGATCCCGTGGTTGAAGATCAGATCGGTTTCCAGACCCGCATCGGTCAGGAAGAAGTCGCCGCCGAGTTGGGGCAGTGCGTCTCTGTATCGGGCCATCGTCCGTTTCCACCCCGCAACGATCGAGCGGCGCTTTTATCATGCGGGGGAGATTAGGCTAGATTGGAGGTCCATATTCCTACCGTCACCCCGGCCTTGAGCCGGAGTCCCGCTGTGTTTCGGGCGAGCGGAAGAAGCGGGATCCCGGCTCGAGGCCGGGATGACGAAGAATAGAATAAGTCCTCAATCTACGCCGGGATTCGACCGAACGAGGGCGGGCGATCCGCCTTCGCGGTGCCGAAGCGCGACGGCGCGCGGCCCATCTCGAACTCCAGCTCGCCGCCCTTCGCCAGATCGGCGTGGCTGATCCAGTTGCGCGTCCAGGGCTTGCCGTTCCAGCGCACCGACTGGACATAAGGCGCATCGGGCGCATTGCCCCGGGCGACGACCCGCAGCGTCTTGCCCCGCCCCAGCCGCACCTCGGCGCGGTCGAACAAGGGCGAACCGAACACATAGACCGCGCTCACCGGATCGACCGGATAGAAGCCGAGCGAACTCAGCACGAACCATGCGCTCATCTGTCCGCAATCGTCGTTGCCGATCTCGCCGTCGGGTTCGGCCTTGTACATCTCGGTGCACAGCCGGCGGATCATCGCCTGCGTCTTCGCCGGCGCGCCGGCATAGGCATAGAGATAGGCGACGTGGTGGTTGGGCTCGTTGCCATGTGCATATTGGCCGACCAGCCCCGAAATGTCGGGCGGGGCGTTTTCGGGCAAGGTCGAGGGCGCGTTGAACAATGCGTCGAGCTGCTTCTCGAACGCCGCGTCGCCGCCGAAATGATCGATCAGGCCATAGACGTCGTGCTGGTTGAGGAACGTCGCCTGCCAGCCATTGGCCTCGGTATAGTCGCGATGCTTCTTGACGTCGTGGCCCAGCTGGATCGGGTCATAGTTCGCCCACCAGCTGCCGTCCGAGAATTTGGGCTTGGCGAAGCGCGTCCCCGCGTCGAGCACGTTGCGATAATTCCGGCTGCGCGCGCGCAGCTTGTCCGCATCGTCCTTCGCCCCCGCCGCTTCGGCGAGCATCGCCATCGCCCAGTCGTCATAGGCATATTCCTGGGTGCGGCTGACCGACTCCCAGATCTTGTCGGCGGGGACGTAGCCGAGGTCGTAATAATATCCGCGGCCAAGCGAGCCGTCGCTGTCCTTGAAGTCGCGGTCGAAGGCGCGGCGGCGGATATTGGGCCAGGCGGCGGCGTAGTCCGCCTGGATCCCCTTCGCGCGTGCCTCGGCGAGCACCGACACCGAATGCCAGCCGATCATGCAGCCGGTCTCGACGCCCTGGAGCTGCCAGACCGGCGGTCCATAGGGGCTCTGCTGGGTCTGGCGGACCAGATCGCGGGTGAACATCGCCGCGCGCTCGGGCTGGACGAGCGTCAGCAGCGGATGGAGCGCGCGATAGGTGTCCCATAGCGAATAGGTGCTGAACGCGGGCGTATCCGCCGGGGCCTGATGCACCTGCCGGTCCATCCCGACATAGCGCCCGTCGCGATCGGTGAAGAGCGTCGGCGCGAGGAAGCAATGATAGAGCGCGCTCGCCATGATCGTGCGCTGGGCGGGCGTCCCGCCCTCGACGCGGACGCTGTCGAGCTCGTTCGCCCATGCGCGGCGTGCGGCCGTGGCGGCGCGGTCGAAGTCCCAGCCCGGCGCCTCGGCGGCGAGCGCGGCCCTGGCGCCCGCGACGTCGACCGCCGAGATGCCGGTCTTGACCAGGATCGGATCGCCGCCGGCTTCGTCGAAGAACAGCGCCACCTTGAGCTTGTTGCCGGCGACACCCTTCGCCCCGGCGGGCGCGGGCTTGTTGTCGTCGCCGAAGAATTCGACGCGGCTGGGCTTGCGCGAAAGCTGCATCGCGAAATGCACGTGCCGGCCCTTCGCCCAGCGATGCACGCGACGGCTGCCGGTGAGCACGCCGTCGGCGTCGATCGCCAGCGAGGCCTGGTCGACGATGATGCCTTTGTCCCACACGTCGATGATCATGTGGGCGAAGTCGATCAAGATGTGCCCGGCGCCCTTCGGGAAATGATAGCGGTGGAGCCCGGTGCGCTCGGTCACGGTCAGCTCCGCGAGCACTCCGGATTCGAGTTTGACGCGGTAATAGCCGGGCTCGGCATGTTCTTCGGAGAAGCGCTGGCGATAGCCCTTGTCGGGATCGTCGAGCTTGCCCGGATCGAGCTCGAGCGCCCCACGCGTCGGCACCACCAGCACGTCGAGCATGTCGCCGATGCCGGTGCCGGAGAGGTGGGTGTGCGAGAAGCCCATGATCGAGCCGTCGGTGCGGTGATAGCCCGAGCACGCGTCCCAGCGCGCATTGTCGGTGTCGGGCCCGAGCTGGACCATGCCGAACGGCAGCGACGGCCCCGGAAAGGTGTGGCCGTGCCCGCCGGTGCCGATGAACAGATCGGGCTTCGTCGCTGCCGTACCCTGGACGCGGGCCAGCCCCGGCGCGGCCGAACCCAGAGCGGCGAGCCCGGCACCGCCGAGAAGCTGGCGGCGATTTGCGGCGATCATGGTCGTGCTCCGTTCAATTGCGCTGGGCGAGCAGCGCGGGGGCGCGCTTCTCGATGTCGAGGATCAGGTCGCCGAACAGTCCGTTGGCCCAGGCGAACCAGCTGCGGGTGAACTTCGTCGGATCGTCCTTGTGGAAGCTCTCGTGCATGAAGCCGGTGCCGCCATGCGTCGCCTTGAGCGTCTTGAGGCACGCGCCGACCACTGCCAGATCGTCGTTCATCAGCGCGCGGGTAATCAGCGACATCGGCCAGATCATGTCCATGCCGACATGCGGACCGCCGATCCCCTCGCCCGCGGTGCCGGCGAAGAAATAAGGGTTGCGCGGGCTCCATGCGAGCGCGGCGGTGCGGCGGTAGAGCGGGTCGTTGCGGTCGGCCGCGCCGAGCAGCGGCAGGCCGGAGAGGCTCGGGACGTTGGCGTCGTCCATGAAAATGGCGTTGCCATAGCCGTCGACTTCGAATGCCCAGACCTCGCCGCCCTTTCCGTCGGGCATCTTGCCGTGCGCGTCGAGCGCCTGCTGGACCTCGGCGGCGAGCGCCTCGGCATCCTGCGCGCCCGCAACATCGCCGCGCGCCTCGCGCAGCACGGTGGCGAGCATCCTGAGCGCGGACACCGCGAACAGGTTCGACGGGATCAGGAACGGGAAGACGCAGGCGTCGTCCGAGGGGCGGAAGCCCGAATGGATCAGCCCGACCTTCTTCGTCGGCGCGCCGAAGCCGCCGAACATCAGCGTCTCGGTCGGCGAAGCGTCGACGCGCTGGAAATGATAGCCGCCGGGGCCGTGCTTGCGCTGCTGCTCGCGGAGCGTCGCCACCGCGAGCGCCATGCCCTTGGCCCAGAGATCGTCGAACGGGATCTTGTCGCGCGTGGCGGTCCAATAAGCATGCGCGAGGCGCATCGGATAGCAGAGCGAGTCGATCTCGTATTTGCGCTCGGCGACGCCTGGGCGCATCTCGGTCCTGTCGTTGATCGCCGGCAGGTTCGACTTGGCGGCCGGATCGCGCGTGAAGGCGTTGGCATAGGGATCGATCAGGATGCACCGCGCCTGGCGCTGCATCGCGCCGTGAAACAGCCGGCGCAGATCGGCGTCCTTCGGCGTCAGATGGACATAGGTCTGGAGCTGCGCCGAGCTGTCGCGCAGCCACATCGCATCGATGTCGCCGGTGATGACGAAGGTGTCGGGCTTGCCGTCGACTTCACCGAGCGTGACGGTGGTGTCGAGCGTGTTCGGGTAGCAATTCTCGAACAGCCAGGCGAGTTCGGGGTCGGCGATCTTCTTCTTCACGCGCGCGATTTCGGCCTCGACGGCCTTGCTGGTGAAGCGACGCTCGCTCAAAGGTGGCCGCTTGCTGACCAAGCCCTGCGCGAATGCCGCGCGAGGGAGCCCGGTCGCCAGCGCGAGCGTACCTGCTCCGGCAATTATGTCACGACGGTTCATTTACGCTCTCCCGGTGCGCTCATCGAGAAGGGCGCCGCCGCCTTCGTCGCGCCCCACGCCTTGTTGGGCGTCGGGCCCATCACGAAGTGGAGGGTGCCGCCGCCCTGCAGCGCCTCGCGCGTCAGCCAGGTCTTGTCGTGCTTCTTGCCGTTGAAGCTGACCGACTGGATGTAGACGTTCGCCGCGCTGTTGTTCGCCGCCTCGATCGTCAGCGTCTTGCCCGTGGGCATCTTGACGCTGACCTTCTGGAACAGCGGGCTGCCGATCGCATATTCGCCCACCGTCGGCGTCACCGGATAGAAGCCCAGCGCCGAGAAGACGTACCAGGCCGAGGTCTGGCCGTTATCCTCGTCGCCCGGATAGCCGTCGGGCGTCGCCGAATAGAGCTTGGTCATCACGTCGCGGACATGCTTCTGCGCCTTCCACGGCGCGCCGGCCCAGTCGTAGAGATAGATCATGTGCTGGATCGGCTGGTTGCCATGGGCGTACTGGCCCATGTTCACCACCTGCATCTCGCGGGTCTCGTGGATGACCGAGCCGTAATAGCTGTTCTCGAACAAGGGCGGTAGCGTGAAGATCGAATCGAGCCGCTCGACGAACTTCCGGTCGCCACCCATCAGGTCGATCAGGCCCTGCACGTCCTGCATCACCGACCAGCTGTAATGCATCGAATTGCCCTCGGTGAAGGCATCGCCCCATGCATAGGGATTGAACGGCTTCATCCAGCTGCCGTCCTTGTTGCGTCCGCGCATCCAGCCCGATTCCGCGTCGTAGAGCTTGCGGTAATTCTGCGCCTGCGCGGCGTATTTCTTCGCGTCCTCGGTCTTGCCGAGCGCCGCGGCGAGCCGCGACAGCGAGAAGTCCGCCGTGGCATATTCGAGCGTGCGCGCCGCGCTCTCGTTGATGCCGACGTCGTAGGGGACATAGCCGAGCTGGTTGTATAGCTCGACGCCCTCGCGACCGACGGCCGTTAGCGTGCGGCCGCGCTTGTCGGTCGGGCGGCCCTGCGACGTCGTCGCGTTCTTGACCATCGCTTCGTACAGAGTCTCGACATCGAAGCCGCGTACGCCGTTGAGATAGGCGTCGGCGATCAGGTTGGCCGAGTTCGACCCGATCATCACGTCACGGTGGCCGGGGCTCGCCCATTCGGGGAGCCAGCCGGACTCCTTGTAGGTGTTGACCAGACCCTGCATGATCTGGCTGTCGAGCTCGGGATAGACCAATGCGAACCACGGGAACACCGCGCGCCATGTGTCCCAGAAGCCGTTGTCGGTGAACAGGGGTCCGTCATGGACCTTGCCGTCATAGGGGCTGTAGTGGACGGTCTTCCCCGCCGCATCGATCTCATGGAACGTGCGCGGGAATTGCAGCATCCGGTACAGCGCCGAATAGAAGACCCGGCGATTGTCGATGCTCGGATCGCTCACTTCGATCTTGCGGAACTCGCGCTCCCATGCCGCCTTGGCCTTGGCCTCGGTCGCGTCATAGCCGTCGCGGCCGATCTCGCTCGCTAGGTTGCGCTCGGCCTGTTCGAGGCTGATGAACGACGACGCGACCTTGACCCCGACCTGCTCGCCGTCGCTGGTCTTGAAGCTGACGACAGCGCCGGTGCGGCCGTCCTCGCGGCTCAGGGCGGCGCCCAGCTGGCCGTTGCTGTCCCAGGTGCGGGTGACTTCGAAGGCCTTGTCGAACTCGGCGACGAAGTAGTTCTTGAAGTTCTCCGGCACGCCGCCGTGATTGTTGCGGACATAGCCCGTGATCCGCCGCCGCGCTGGATCGATCGTCACCGAGGATCCGCCGTTCTGCGCGTCGAGGATGATGTGCGCGTCGTCGCTCTTCGGGAAGGTGAAGCGGAACTGCGCGGCGCGGTTGGTCGGCGCGACTTCGGCGGTCACGTCGTAATCGGCGAGATAGACCTTGTACTTGTACGGCCGTGCTTCCTCGGCCTTGTGGCTGAACCAGCTCGCGCGTTCCTCCTGATCGATCTTGAGCGCACCGGTCTCCGCGAACAGCGCGAAGACCGCGTAATCGTTCATCCATGGGCTGGGCTGGTGGGTCTGCTTGATGCCGTTGATCTTCTCGGCGTCGTAAGTGTAGCCCCAGCCGTCGCCCATCTTGCCGGTGACCGGCGTCCAGAAGTTCATACCCCACGGCACGGCCACCGCCGGATAGGTGTTGCCGTAGGAGAGGCCGTGGCTGGAGTCGGTGCCCATCAGCGGATTGGCGAGATCGACCAGGGCCTCCTTCGGTGCGCTCTGGGCGAGGATCGGAGGGGGCAGGCACAGCCCTGTCGTGATCAGCAGCGCAACGGCACCACGCAGTGCGTTTACAAGACGCTTGTTCACCGCAGTTTCCCCTCTTTTTTCGGCCCCATCGAGAACCTATCCAGGACATTGCCTTTTTTCGTCATCCCCGCGAAAGCGGGGACCCATCTCCTGCCCGATCCGCACGCGGCACGCTTCGCGAGATGGGCCCCCGCTTTCGCGGGGGTGACGGAGGAAATGTGAGTCCCTGACCGGATTCGGCGCGTCAGCATCTTACCAACGCTTTCGCGTCGGCATGATCGGCCGCGGCGCCACGCCGTCATTGGTCATCACCACCGGCCGAATCGTGCCGTCCGGATTGAACTCCATCCGGTCGAGCGCGAGCTGGCGGCGCTCGCCGCTGGTCTCGCTCAGCGGACGGCGGTGATAGGCGATCACCCATTCGTCGGTACCGGGCACGTTGACCACCGAATGGTGCCCCGCCCCGCGCGCGATCTTGAAATCCTGCTGGAGGATCTTGCCCATCGGTTTGAATGGACCCGTAGGGCTCGGCCCCATCGCATAGGCGACGCTGTAATCGGGGCCCGTCCAGCCGCCCTCGGACCACATCAGGTAATAGATGCCGTTCCGCTGGATCATGAACGATCCCTCGACATAGCCGGGGGGCGTGATCTCCTTGAACAGTGCGCCGTCGGCATGCGGGACGATCGTCTTGAGGTCCTTGCTCAACTTGACGACGTTGCAGTGCTGCCAGCCGCCATAATAGAGATAGACCTGCCCGTCCTTGTCGCGGAACGCGAAGGGGTCGATCGGCTGGGCGCCGTTGTGGAACTTGCCGATCAGCGGCTCGCCGATCGCATCCTTGAACGGACCGCCGGGCTTGTCGCTCACCGCCAGCCCGATCCCGCCGAGTTCGCCATCCTTCTGGATGTCGTTGGCGCTGAAGAACATGTAATATTTGCCGTTCGCCGCGATCACCGAAGGCGCCCAGATCGCGAACGCCGCCCAGCCGGCATTGGCGACGTCGAACACGTGCTCGTGCTTCGTCCAATGCACCAGATCGGGCGAGGAGAAGGCATTGAAGAAGGTCTGGATGCCGTAAGACGGGCGGACCATCTTCTGCTTGCGCAGTTCCAGCTGCGCCGGGGTGAAACGCGGCGACACGTCCGGCGTGGCGCCATGATCGGAATAGGTCGGATAGATCCAGTAGCGGTCGCCGAATGCGTGGATCTCCGGATCGGCGTACCAGCCCGGCACGATCGGATTGCGCGCCGGGGCAGATCCCGCGAGCAGCAGCGCCGCCGCGGCGATCAGACCAGTCCTAACCAAGGATTTCATGCCGCCTCGTCACTCGATTGAAGCCCGCCCTTCCCCGCTAGTTACGAAAGCCCGCCCGATTGCACAAAGGTGGAGGTGGCCCGGGGGGAATGGGCCACCTCCTAGGGGAGTTGGGGGCTTCCGACGTGCGTCTTATGCGCCTCGTCAGAACTTGTACGAAAGGCCGAGATAGGCGCGGCGACCCGAATAGACGTTCGAGACGAAACGGTCCTTCGTGTCGTTGCCCAGATGCTGGCGCTGTTCCGACTTGGTCAGGTTGATGATCGAGCCGGTGATCTGGAAGTTCCGGAACACGTCGACCGCGGCGTTGAGATCGACCTGATCGTATGGGTCGTCATAGATGTTGAGACCCGAAGCCAGCCCACGCACGACCTCTCCGCGGCGATTGTACGACGCACGCAGCAGGATGGGACCGTGCTCGTAGAAGACGGAAGCGTTGAGCTGCGTCTTCGCGCTGCCGACCAACGCCGACTCGCCCAGCTTGGTCCCGTTCAGCGTGACAGCGGCCTGCGACGTATCGTTATAGGTGAAGTTCACCTGCGCGCCGAGGCCGAAGTCCAGCGTATGCTGCGCATAGACCTCGACACCCTGCGACACTGCGCTCGTGCCGTTGGCCTGGGTCGCATATTGCTGCACCGTCACGGTCTGGCCGGCGACTTCCTGCGGCAGATCAATCACGACCGGCACGATGAAGTCCTTCACGTCCTTGCGGAACAGCGTGAAGCCCAGCACCGAGCCAGGGTGGAAATACCATTCCGCGCCGACGTCATACTGCCAGGCGTTGAACGGCTTCAGATCGAAGTTGCCGCCGTCGCCAAACCACCCCGGCAGCGCGCCGAATTCCGCGCGATCGAATACGAACGCATCCGAATTGAACGTCAGACCACGCGAGCCCGCCAGATCGCCATAACCCGGCCGCGCGATGACCTTCGACGCTGCCGCACGCAGCAGCAGGTTCGGCATCGCCTCCCACGAAATGTTGAAGCTCGGCAGGAAATCCGTGTAGCTCTTGCTCTCCGAATTGGGGCTGAACACGCGGACCTGGCGCTGCGCTTCCGGGATCACCGTGCAATTGCCGTCCGCGCCCACGGGCTTGTTCGGGTCGAACGGACCACCGGGCCCGTTCACGCAATATTCGTTCTCGTAGGTGATGCGGTCGGTCGACGTGCCGTCCTGCTTGGTGTTGACCACGCGAAGGCCGATATTGCCGCGGACATTGTCCATCTTGAAGTTCGCCTGGGCATAGCCGGCCCAGATCTTCTCGCGGATGTTGTACACGTTCTGCGGCTCGGGAACGCGAACCGGCCCGTTATAGGTGTCGTTCAGATACCCGATATAGTTCTTGATGTTGATCGCCGGGAAAGCGGTCGTCTGGAACCCGCCGGCGATGTTGCCGAGCGAATTCGGATAGAAGATCTCCGGCAAGGCCAATGCGCCGCCCGGCGTATCCTGGAAACGCAGCGTGTTGGCGGCATCCGAATACCATTCGAATTTGCCAGTCTCGCGATGGACGCGGCCATCGCGCCATTTTGCGCCGACCTGGATCGAGTCGATGAACGACCCGTCGAAACTCCGGGTCACGTCCACCTGTGCGTAGCGCTGGGAGATCGAGCTGTTGGTGAACCCCGAGCCGGTCGAACCGAGATCGATCTGGGCCACGCCGTTCAGCATGTTCTGGATCACGTTGGGCGAGAACGCCATCGCGATCGACTGGTCGGTGAAGTTCCACTGGCTGAGCGCATTGCCGTTTACGGTGCCGTTGCGCGGCTTGGCCTGGGCGTAGAACTGGAACGACGGGCCGCCGGTGGCCTTGGTCTTGCCGAACACGAAATCGACGTTGAGGTGGCCGAGTTCCCAATTGCCGCGCACGTCATAGGTGTTGGAGACGCTCTTCTCGCGGACATAGGTGTCCTGCGGCGCGGGCGTTTCCATCGTGCAGAACGTCACCCGGCATCCGGTTCCTTCCGGTGGAACCGTGAAGGTCGCGCCGGTCATGATCGTGCCGCTCTTGTCGAACGTCGCGTCGGAGAAGAACCTGCCGAAACCCCATTCGGGGACCTTGATCGTGCTGCGCGTATAATCGCCGTTGAGCTGGAACCGGAAATAGTTCGCAGTGATCTCGAGATTGTCGAACGGCTTCGCCTGCATCGTCGCCTGGATGCCGAGGCGCTTGCGCTTCTGATCGGTGATCGTTTCGGCAACCGACTGGGGCGCCCAATAGCCGCTGTAATGCGTGCCGCCGAGCGTCGTCTGGCCGGCATTGTCGCCGCTGTTCCAATAATCGATCGCGGAATCATTGGCGAAAGTGTTGCCGTTTACGTCGGTCGCGGGACCGGTGGCCTTGTCGTCGGTCCACCAGTGCCAGCTGTCAGCGGACGCGCCGAGCGAGCGATTGGTGCGCACCTGATAGGTGCCACCGACCAGGAAGCCCAAGGTCTTGTCTTCGTTATGCCAGGAGAGCAGCCCCGTGACGTTCGGCTCGACCTTCTTGGTGACGTCCGAATAGGTGCCCTCGGCCGAGACGCTGCCCGACCAGGGATCGAGTTCGAAAGGCTTGCGCGTGCGGTTGATGATGACGCCGCCGACGCCACCTTCGTCGAGGCGCGCTTCGGGAGACTTGAATACTTCGACGCTGCCGATCAGCGCCGAAGGCAGCAGCAGATAGTTGAACGAGCGCGAGGGATCGCCGCTGTCCGCCGAGGCGATGAAGTTGCCGTTGAGCTCGGTCAGCGTCAGATCGGAGCTGAGACCGCGGATGCTGACCCGGCTGCCTTCGCCGCCGTCGCGATCGATGATCACGCCGGGCACGCGCTGCAGCGAGTCCGCGACGTTCTTGTCGGGGAACTTGCCGACATCCTCTGCGGTGATCACGTCGACGAACGCATTGGCCTGCCGCTTCTGTGACAGGCTCTCCTCGATCGAGGCGCGATAGCCGGTGACGACGATGTCGCCTTCCTGCCCCTCGGCCTGCGGCGCGTCCGGCGCCGTCGCGTCCTGGGCGGTGCCGGCGCCCTGCGTCGCCCCGGCATCCTGCGCATGCGCCGTGCCGCACATCGCGACGAGCACGCTCGCCGACAGCATCAGGTCGCGCGCGATCCGCTTGCGCGAGGGTCCGCGAGACCGTTCGATCTGCTGAAATTTCATTTTACTCTCCTCCCAGTTCGCCGCGACGTTCTCGCCTCCGGCCTCTTGTGTGTGTCCCCGCGCCGGCCTTCGGCCTTCGCGCTCGGTGCGTATCCTGAATATTAAAAGCAATTTGTCAATTGGATCGAGTTGATATGTGTCCGCCCCCCGACGATCCGTTGGAGAGATCGCCGCTTGAGCAGGATTATGCTTGGTAACTAGGGTGTTGCAGGTACCGCGGCGGGCTTGGACTCCGCCTCCCAAAGCGGCTTGGCCATGCGGGCGAATGCCTCGGCCGGCGCCTTGGCGACCTCGCGGTCATAGGTCAGCAGGCCGTTGATCTCGCCCTCGACATCGGTGGTCTGGGTATAGACCGACGCGCTGAGGCCATGGACCTTGGCCTGGCGGACGATCTCTTCGAACTTGCGCCGATAGCGCGCGAGATAGTCCTTGGCGTCGGTCGTGACCTGATAGCTCCAGCGCTTGTCGTTGCGCCACAAATGGCCCTCGATCGGCCAGCCGACCCCGCCATATTCGCCGATCACGATCGCGCGATCGGCCTGGCGGGTCGGTACCTTGGGCACGTCCTCATAGGTGTGGATGTCGAACATATCCGATGCGCTGGGCGCGACGTCGAGCCAGCCGCTGTCGGCATTGACCAGCCGGCTCGGGTCCATGCCCTTCACCAGCCGCGCCAGCGTGGCGGAATCATACTGGCCCCAGCCCTCGTTGTTGACCACCCAGGTCACGATCGAGGGGAAGGCGCGCAGGTCGCCGATCATCTGCGAAAGCTCGGCCTGCTGATCGCTCATCATGTCGGAGGAGAGCACTGCCTGGCTCTGGCTGGTGCCTGCGAGGAACTGGTCCTCGCCGCCGCCCGAGGGCATGTCCTGCCAGATCAGCATGCCCATGTGATCGGCGTCGTAATAATAGCGCGCCGGCTCGACCTTGATGTGCTTCCGGACCATGTTGAATCCGGCTTTCTTCAGGAATTCGAGATCGTAGCGCATCGCCGCTTCGGAGGGCGGCGTGAGCAGGCCGTCGGGCCACCAGCCCTGATCGAGCGTGCCGTTCTGGAAATAGGGCTTGTTGTTGAGCAGCAGCATCGGCTGGCCGGTTACCGTCCCCGGCCCCACCGAGATCTTGCGCATCGCGAAATAGGCCTTCACCCGATCGCGCGGGGCTCCGGTCACCTGTGCCGCGGCATAGGTATCGGCCTCGCCGCGGGTGAAGCGCGCGTCATACGCCGCACGATCGCGCTCGGGCTTGCCGGCCCAGGGATCCTTCACTGTCACCAGCTCGGCGACGAGATCGTAGAGGAACGGATCCTCGGGCGACCACAGATGCGCGTTCGGGATCGCGATGCTGGCGTGGCGGTTGGCGCGCAGGATCGTTGAGGCGATCGTCTTGCCGCCCGATTTGACGCTGAGGCGCACCGCGTCGGTGTCGCTAGCCCAGGCGCTCAGCGCGACATCGACTTCGACCTTGCCGGTGTCGATGTTCGGCGTCGCGCGGACATCGGCGATGTGGAGCCTGGGCACCGGCTCGAGCCACACCGTCTGCCAGATGCCGCTCGACGCCGTGTACCAGATGCCTTCGGGGTTCAGGATCTGCTTGCCGCGCGGCTGGCTGCCGGCGCTGGTCGGATCGGTAACCTGCACCAGGATTTCGTTCGTGCCCGGCTTGAGCGCGGCGGTGATGTCGAAGCCGAAACTGTCCGATCCGCCCTTGTGCGCGCCGACCGGTGCGCCGTTGACCCAGACGATCGCCGAATAATCGACCGCGCCGAAATTGAGCATGACGTTCTGTCCGGCCCAGTCGGCAGGCACGGTGAACTGGCGGCGATACCAGATCCGATCCTCGGGCAGCACGCGACGCGCTACGCCGGACAGGCGGGATTCCACCGGGAACGGCACGAGGATCTTGCCGTCCATCGCCTGCGGCTGCGGCGTGCCGGCCTTGGCGATCGCATAATCCCACAGGCCGTTGAGATTCTGCCACGCATCGCGCTGGAGCTGCGGCCGCGGATAGCTGCGCCAGGCGTTCTCGGGCGTCACTGCCTTGCCCCAGCGCGTGCTGATCGCGCCGGTATAGACGGCGTCGTCGCGCGACGCCTGCTGGGCGAGTGCCGTCGCGGGAAGCAGCGCCAGCACCGAAGCGAGGGTCAACAATCGCATGTCTCTCTCCCTCAGTGCCGCGACATCGAAGGCGGTGCGTCGCCGGGCGCGCTGCCCCAATTGCTCGGCTTCGGCCCCATGGTCAGCACCAGCTTGGCGCCGTCGGCGATATCGGAATGGCGGAACCACGGCTTGCTCCACGGCCGGCCATTCAGCGTTGCCGACTGGATGTAGAGGTTCGTCGCCGAATTGTTGCGCGCGACGATCTCGAGCGCCTTGCCGTTGCCCATCCGGAGCATCGATCGGTCGAAGATCGGGCTGCCGATGATGTATTCGTCGCTCGACGGATCTACCGGATAGAAACCCATCGCCGCCATCGCGTACCAGGACGAAGTCGCGCCCTGATCGTCCATCCCGGGATAGCCATAGCCGCTTTCATCGCTGCCATAGAGATCACTCAGGATGCGCCGGGTCAGTTCCTGCGTCTTCCACGGCTGGCCGCTCCACGCATAGAGGAACGGCGCCTGTTGGTCCGGCTGGTTGCCATGGACGTACTGACCGATCATGCCGGTGCAGTCGCGGCAGATGCCCTTGGGATTGTACGGCTTGGTGAAGAATTCATCGAGCTTGGCATTGAAGCCGGCGCGGCCGCCCAGCGCATCGATCAGCCCCTGCACGTCGTGCGGCACCAGCCAGAGCGTCGACCAGCCCGACGCCTCCTTCATCATGAAGTTGTAATAGGGCTCGGCCGGATCGAACGGCGCGATCCACTTGCCGTCGGCGGTGCGCCCGCGGACGAAACCGATCGAGCGGTCGAAGACATTGCGCCAATTGGCCGCTCGCTTGCGGAACAGCCGTGCATCGTCGCTTTTGCCCAGCCGCCCGGCCATTTCGGCCATCGCGTGATCGTCCCACGCATATTCGAGCGTCTTGGCCGCCCCCGCCTTGCCGCCGGCATAAGGCGGACTGGGATTGCCCGCGGGGATCTCGTCCGAGATCCAGCCCTGCTTGTCATACTCGGCGAGGAAGTCGCGCGGGCCCTTCGGGTCGGTCGCGTTCCTGCGGAGGAATTCGTACGCCGCGGCATAATCGAACGGAATCCCGCGCCGCATCGCGCCGAGATAGAGGAACACGGCATTGTCGCCGTGGAACGAGGTGTTCATGAACCCCCGCTCGCGCGCCATGTCGAGCTCGGACTGCATGATGTCGCGCACCACTTCGGGCTCCATCAGCTCGAGCAGCACGATCTGGTTGCGCCCGGTATCCCAGAACGGCACCGGCCCGTAGCGGTCATAGGCGACGGTCTGGGTCTTGCCCTTCGTATCGGTGAACTGTTCGCCCTTGCGCGCCACCAGCCGCGGGCTGGCGAAGGACTGGAACAGGGTCGAATAGAACAGCATCCGCTGCTTCGGCGTCCCGCCGGTCACCTGCACCCGATTGAGCAGCTTCGCCCATTCGGCCCGCGCCTTGCCGTGCACGCCGTCGAAATCCCAGCCGGGACTCTCGGTGCGCAGCCGCTGCTCGGCCGCTTCGTAGCTGGCGCCATGCGCGATCTTGACCAGCACGGCCTCGCCTCGCCGCGTGGTGAAGTCGAGATAGGAGCCCGCAAAGCCGCCCTCGATCGTCCGCGCGCCGGGCAGGACGTCCTTGTCGCCGATGCCATAGCCACGCTGGTTGCCCGGCGACTTGCGGAAGGTGCCAAAGCTCTTGAACGGTTTCGAGAACTCCGCGACGAAATAGCGCCCGTCGCGCGCCTCGTTGTCGTTGTGCGTGGCGACGACGCCGCGCACCGTCCGGTCCCCGACGATCTCGACAGTGCCCCCGCGACCCTGCAGGTTGAGGATCACGTGCGCGCGCTCGGTTGCCGGGAAGGTGAAGCGCATCAGCGCAGTCGCCTGCGTCGCGGTGAGTTCGACCGTCGTCTTGAAGCTGTCGAGAAAGACCGAATAATAACCCGGCGCCGCGGTCTCGCGCGTCTTGTCGTAATATGCCTGGCTGTAGACCGGCGGCACCGTCCAGTCGCCGACCACGGGCATCAGCATCGGCGTCGCCCGCGCGCCATAAGTCGGGCCGCCACCGCCGGTGAAGCCGATCATCGTCGGGCTGGTGTAATAATAGGGCGTCGCGACACCCCAGAGATAGCTCAGCTCGACATTGGAATTGACCGGCGCCGCCTCGACCGCGCTGTGCGGCAACCGCGCCCCGGGCGACGTGAGCCCCGAATAAAGCGGCTCGCCCGCGGGCGGCGCGTTGCCGATCAGCTCGGGTCTGTCGAGCGGCGCGGTGCCGACCAGCGGATTGGCCTCGTCGACCGGCTCGCGCGCCTGACGATCGCTCTGGGCGTGGACCGCGCCACCCAATGCGAAGCCGCACGCCGTGGCCAGCAGGAGTCCGGCACCAGCCGAGCGAAGGCTGCGAGACCCAAATGAGCGCACAACTGCCAGCATTCCCCGAGGCCTCCTCCATGTGGGCCTCTGCGTGCCCGCTCCATCCGCAGCGAGTCCCTTTCGGGCCCGCCATCGTCGTCCCGATCAAAATGCGATTAAATAAACCATTTTGTCAATTGGTTTCGAAACGAGTCGGCGCACTGTTTCCGAGGCCGGGGAAACAGCCAATCGCTGGAGCGGAATCTGGACTGACGGAAGGCTAGGCCAACCGGTCTGGGAGCGCATCGGTGCGCTATGTGAGGAGAGTGGTGACCCGGAGAGGATTCGAACCTCCGACCTCTCGATTAGGAATCGCTTGCTCTATCCTGCTGAGCTACCGGGCCACGCCGCCGCTGGTAGCCAGCGCCGCGACAGGAATCAATTGCAGCGCTCGGGCGGCACCACGGGGACGAGCAACGGCGCCACGGGCACGCCTTCCTCAACCAGTTCCTGCGCCTGTTCGGGCGTGGCCTGGCCGTGGATCTGCGCCGCCGGCTCATCGCCGAGATGCATCGCGCGCGCCTTGTCGGTGAAGGCGGTGCCCACCCATTGCGAGGTTTCGAGCATCTTCGTCTGTGCGGAGGCGATCATCTCCATCGCGGCCTTCACCACCTCCGGCGGTGGAGCCTCGCCCGACGGGGCCGTGGCGGGGGCAGCCGTCCGGCTATTGCCCTTGGCGCCGACATTGGGCGCCATCACGGCCTTGGCGACTTCGCCGTTGCCGCAGATCGGGCACGCGACCAAACCGGCGGCGCGCTGCTCTTCCCACGCCGCGCTCGATCCGAACCAGGCCTCGAAAACGTGCCCGCCACTGCATTTGAGATCGAAGACGATCATAGCGATTCGACCGGCGGGATCGCGCGGCGATGCTTGAGCACCGGCACGCGGGCGCGCGCCGCCACGGTGCGCGCCGGATCGATCTCGGCAAAGCCCAGGCCCGCCGGCTCGCCCATGTCGAGCAGCAATTCGCCCCACGGATCCGCGACCAGCGAATGGCCCCACGTCGCGCGCCCATCGGCATGCATGCCGGTCTGCGCCGCCGCGATTACGAACGCCGCCGCCTCGATCGCGCGGGCGCGCAGCAGCACGTGCCAATGTGCCGCGCCGGTCGGGCGGGTGAACGCGGCCGGCACCGCGAGCAAGGTCGCACCCGCATCGCTCAAAGCGCGGAACAGGTCCGGGAAGCGCAGGTCGTAGCAGATCGCCAGCCCAAGCACCCCCAGCGGCGTGGCCACCGTCACGGCGCGCTCGCCCGGCGCGTAGCTGTTCGCTTCGCGCCAGCTCTCGCCGCTCGGCAAGTCGACATCGAACAGATGCATCTTGTCGTAGCGCGCGCGAATCGCGCCTGTCTCGTCGATCACGAAGCCGCGATTGGCGAGCTTGCCGTCTTCGCGCAGCACCGCGAGGCTGCCCAGATGCACCCAGAGCCCGTGCTTCGCCGCCGCCTCGCGCACCGCCACGAGCACCCGGTCCTCCTCCTCGCGCACCAATGATCCCGCAGCACGATCCCGATCGCGATCGAGCAACCCCGACATCTCGGGCGTGAACAACATCGCCGCCCCGCCGGCTTTCGCCTGCTCGACCCCCTCGACGAGGGTGCGCGCATTGGCGGCGGGATCGATCCCGCTGGTCATCTGGAGCAGGGCTGCTTTCATGCCGCCAACAACGGGTCCAGTCCGCCTTGACGGTCGAGCGCGGCGAGATCGTCCGATCCGCCGATATGCTTGCCCTGGATGAAGATCTGCGGGACGCTGGTGCGGCCATCGGCGCGCTGGATCATCTCGGCGCGGCGTGGGCCGCCCATGCTGATGTCGATCTCTTCATATTCGACACCCTTCGAGTCGAGCAGCGCCTTGGCGCGATAGCAATAACCGCAGAACGCGGTGGTGTAGATTTCGATCTTGGCCATTTGTCTCTCGAATTGTGGTTCGCGACCGCGCTTGTCAATCCAGCGCTTCCTCTCCCAGAACGCGCGCCCAGCAAAGAAGGATCACTTTGTCGGCGCCGCCGCGCTTGAGCACGCGCGCGCAGGCCGCCGCGGTCGCGCCGCTGGTGTGCACGTCGTCGATCAGCACCACCGTCCTGCCCGCCAGCCGCGCTTTCGCATCCCCGGCTAGCGCAAATGCCCCCGCCACCGCCCTGGCACGTCCCCGCGCTCCCAGCCCGCGCAGCACCGGCGTCGCCTTCACGCGCCGCAGCGCTGCGGCATCCATGGGCACTCCGCTCGTCTTCGAAAGCGCCGCGGCGATCAGTGCCGCCTGATTGAACCCGCGTGACCAAATGCGCCACCGATGGAGCGGGACCGGTACCAGCAGGTCGGCGCCCTCGGGCATCAGCCGCGCCATCGCCTGTGCCATCGTCTCCGCGCAGGCCAGTCGCCTCGAATATTTGAGCTTGAGCGCCACATCGCGGGCGACATCGCCATAGGCTACCGCCGCGCGCACCCCGTCATGCGGCGGCGGCTCGGTCATGCATTCGGCACATTGCGCGCCCTCGCCGCGATCGAACGCGAACGGCAATTGGCAGCTCGCACACCAGGGCGGCCCGAGAAAGCGCAGGCTTCCCCAGCACGCAGCGCAGAAACGATGATCGGCCCCGGTCACTTCGCCGCAGCCGGGGCAGCGCGGCGGCAGCGCGAGGTCGGCGAGCCGTGCAAGGGAAGCGAGCGCAGCCATGCCGCTCCTTGTCGCGGGCGCCGCGCCGCTGCACAAGCCGCACGTGTCCGATTCTCAAGCCTCCGAAATCTTCTCACGCGCCACGCGCCGCCGTCGCCGCGATCGCGCCGCTCCGGGCTATGCCGGCTTCGCCTTTCTGCGCGAGCATATGCTCGAAGGGCTGCTGGAGCGGCTCGACGCCGTACGGCGCGAGTTCCATGACGTGCTCGATCTCGGCAGCTTCGGCGGCGATCTCGCGATTCCCGGCGCGCGCATCGCCCACCTCGACGCCGGCTTCGGCTTTGCCAAGGCATCCGGTGGCGTACAGGGCGACGAAGACCGCCTGCCCTTCGCCGATGCATCGTTCGATCTGGTAGTGTCCGTCGGCGTGCTCGATCAGGTCAACGATGTCCCCGGCGCACTCACGCTCGCCCGCCGCGTGCTGCGTCCCGATGGACTGTTTCTCGGCGCATTCGCCGGTGCCGGCACGCTCTCGACGCTGCGCGGCTGCGTCAAGGAGGCCGAGGCCGAGCGTCCCGCGGCGCGTTTCCATCCGCAGATCGATGTGCGCTCGGCGGGCGACTTGCTCGCCCGCGCGGGCTTCGCGCTGCCCGTCGCAGATGTTGAAACTTTGGTGGTGCGCTATGCCGGCTTGCCCAATTTGCTACGCGACCTGCGCGGCATGGCGGCGACCAACCTGCTGCCCAACCCGGCACCGCTTACGCGCGACACCCTGGTCCGTGCCTCGGCTGCCTTCGCCGACCGCGCCGAGCCCGACGGCCGCACGCCCGAACGCTTCGAGATCGTCTATCTGACCGGCTGGGCTCCCGATCCCTCGCAACCCAAGCCCGCCCGCCGCGGCAGCGCCACTGCGTCGCTGGCCGACGCACTCAAGCCGAAACGGCCGGACTAGAGCAACCGCTCCAGCGCATCGACCAGCGGCACGTCCGCCGGCGGCATCGCCAGCGCGCGCATCTCGGCCGGACGCACCCATTGCAGCGCGCTCGCATGCCGCGGCTCGGGCGTGCCCCGCCAAGTGTTCGCCACGTACAACAGCAATAGCAGATGCCGTTCGCCCAGCGCTTCGCTGGCGAAGGCGATCGGGGCCAACGCCTCGATCGCGATTTCGATGCCCAACTCCTCGGCCAGTTCGCGCACCAGCGCCGCCTCCGGAACCTCGCCCTGTTCGACCTTGCCGCCCGGGAACTCCCACAGCTCCGCCATCGGCTTGCCCGGCGGGCGCTGCTGCACGAGCACGCGACCCTCGCCATCGACCAGCGCAACCGCCACGACCAGCAACAATCCGGAAGGCTTTCTCGACACTTCGTTAATTCTCTTTCTCTATTTTCCACCAATCCTCTGGGGGAGAAGCGGGCGTTATGCGAGCCCTTACCAAGTCGATCCATCGCCTGATCCGCGATTCCAAAGCGGCGACGGCAATCGAATATGGCCTGATCTGTGCGTTGATCGTGCTCGCCATCATGGCGGCCTTGCTCGCGCTCGGGACGGTGACCACCGATATGTGGGACAATGTCAGCACCAAGGTCCAGACCGCGGGCTGAACGTAGTTAACGACTTGGAAACGGCTCGATTTATCCGTTTCTTTACTTCCCTCCACTAGGTCAGTTGATGCCGTACCGGATCTCCGGGCCGGCCGGGTGAATGAAGTAGTTCTAGAACGTTGGAGACCGGTTATGCAGAAGATTCGCAACTTCGTTAAGAATTCCAAGGGCGCCACCGCGATCGAGTACGGCCTGATCGCCGCTCTCATCGCCGTCGCCGCCATCGCTGCAATGCAGGGTCTGGGCAATCAGCTCAAGACGACCTTCAGCAACGTCACGTCGAACATGAAGGCTTCGTAAGCTTTCCTCGACTGAAATCACGAGAAGGGCGACGGAACCAAGGTTCCGCCGCCCTTTTTGCTTGCCCACGCTCCCGTCAACCGAAACCGGCTCCGCACCTTCATCTTTCGTTGATCTTTGTTCCGCATATACAACGAAGCTGGACGTATGCGTTCGGCCGTGGTTTTTGGAGGGAGTGAACCAATGATCCGCCGGTTTCTGAAGAACACGAAGGGCGCGACCGCAATCGAATACGGCCTGATCGCCGCGCTTATTGCCGTCGCCGCGATTGCCGCGATGCAGGGCCTGGGCAACCAGCTCAAGACGACCTTCAGCAATGTCACGTCGAACATGAAGGCCGAGTAAGCCTTCTTCGACTGACAAACAAAAAGGGCGGCGGAACTCCGGTTCCGTCGGCCTTTTGCTCGTCATGCCGGCGGCGTGCGGCTCAGATCCGGCCCATCGCGAGGAACTTGGCGCGCCGTGCCTGGCGCAGCGCCTCGGGCGACATGCCGTCGAGCCCGTCCAGCGCCGCCTCCACCGCATCGCCCAGCGCCAGCACCGCCGCGCCGGGATCGCGATGCGCGCCGCCCAGCGGCTCGCCGATGATCCGGTCGATCACCTTGAGCTCCTTCAAATGCTGCGCGGTCACCTTCATCGCCTCGGCGGCGTCGGGGGCCTTGTCCGCGGTGCGCCACAGGATCGAGGCGCAGCCCTCGGGCGAGATCACCGAATAGACTGCGTGCTCCATCATCAGCACAATATTACCCGCCGCCAGCGCGACCGCGCCGCCGGAGCCGCCCTCGCCGAGAATCGTCGCGACCAGCGGCACGCCTAGATTGAGGCACTGCTCGGTCGAGCGCGCGATCGCTTCTGCCTGGCCGCGCTCTTCGGCCTGCACCCCCGGAAACGCGCCCGAAGTGTCGACGAGGGTGATCACCGGCAGCCGGAACTTGTCGGCCAGCTGCATCAGGCGGATCGCCTTGCGATAGCCCTCGGGCTTGCCCATCCCGAAATTGTGCTTGAGCCGGCTCGCGGTGTCGTCGCCCTTCTCGTGCCCGATCACCATCACCCGGCGGCCGCGGAAGCGCCCCAGCCCGCCGATGATCGCATTGTCGTCGGCAAAGGCGCGGTCGCCCCCCAGCGGCATGAAGTCCTCGATCAGTCCCGCGACATAATGCTTGAAGTGCGGCCGCTCGGGATGCCGCGCGACCTGCGTCTTCTGCCACGGCGTCAGCCGGGCATAGGTGTCGTGGAGCAGCCGCTCGGCTTTGGCCTGGAGCGGCGTGATCTCCGCCTGGATGTCCACCGATCCGCCCTCGGCGGTACGGCGCAGCTCGTCGATCCGGCTCTGCAGCTCGGCGATCGGTTTCTCGAAGTCGAGGAAGGTTGCCATCGCTGCGCGGTTAGGACGGGCCGGGCTTTGCGTCAACGCGCGCCGCGTCCGCGGCCTTGCCCAGTGCCTCGCCCAGCGGATGCCGCTGATTAACCAGCTCGACCAGCCGCTTGCTGTCGACATGCGTATAGATCTCGGTCGTCGCGATATCCGCATGCCCCAGCATCGTCTGCAACGCGCGCAGGTCCGCCCCGCCCTCGAGCAGATGCGTCGCGAAGGCGTGGCGCAGCACGTGCGGGCTCACGCGATCGGGCGGTATCCCCGCTTCCGCCGCCAGCGCGCGGACGAGCTGATAGAGCCGCACGCGCGAGAGATGCGCCTTGCCCGAGGGGAACAGCCACGGCCGACCGCCGGCGACGTGCTCGCGCCACGCCGCCACCGCCGCCCGCGCCCGATCGGAGATCGGCACCAGCCGCTCGCGCCCGCCCTTGCCCTTGAGGATCAGATAGGGCCGGTCCGGCGCCACTGCATTGCGCGGCAGCGACACCAATTCGGTCGCGCGCAGCCCCGATCCGTAGAGCAACTCGATCAGCGCCGAGAGCCGCAGGTCGAGCGGATCCGGCGGCACCCGCGCCTGCCGGGCCGCGATCACTGCGAACATCGCGTCGACATCCTCGATGCTCAGTACCTTCGGGAGCGCCCGCGCCGTCCCCGGCCGCGGCAGCGCCGCGCTCGGATCATCCGCGCGCAGTCCCTCGTCCGCCAGAAAGGCATAAAAGCGCCGCAGCGCCGCCGCCTTGCGCGCCACCGTCGAGCGCGCCAATGCCTGCCATTCGCCCGCCAGCCGTTCGAGTTCCGGGGAGCCTGCTTCGCCCAGCCTCCCTTCCAGCACTTCGGAGGCCAGCCGCAGATCGGTGCCATAGGCCGCGATGGTGTTTCCCGCCGCGCCCGCCTCGGCCCGCATCATTTCGAGGAAGCGCTCGATCAGCGCGTGGTCGGCCTGCCCGGTCAAGCCGACCGCGTCACCGCCTCGACGGCGATCATCCGCGCATAATTGACCATTCCCGCCGCGCGCATCGCCGCGACGATGTGGAACAGGGCCTCGGGCGCGACATGGTCCCAGTTCACCGATTGCATGCCCACGCCCGCGAGCAACGCCACCGTCGCCGCGTCGCCGCGTTGTCCGGCAGCGTCGATCGCCTGCGTCCAGGCATTGACCCCGCCGATCGGCACGTCGAGCGTCGCCGCCACGCTCTGTGCGTCGCCCGCATTCAATCGGCCGAGGCCGGCAAGCCCCGCCGCGAGCATCTGCGCCTTGCGCCGCGATCCGCCGTCGGCAAAACCCGTGACATCGCCCGCGGCCACGCGCGACAAACCCGGATCGGCCAGCGCGAGCAATGCCCAGCCTTCGCTGCGGGGCTTGACCACGCCCCGCCATTCGAGCGCGGCGGCCTCGTATCCCGAGGAGAGCATCGCCGCGATCAGCCGGTCGGAATCCTCCAGTTTGTCGCTCGCCGGTATCCACGAAGCCGCGCGCGCGGTCAGGATCAGCCGGGCATAGCGCGTGCGCGGGCTGTTCGCGCCGTCCCACAGGGTGCGCAATGCCTTGACGCGATTGTTCACGTCGCCGTCGGTATAAGCGGTGCGCAGGTCGCGTGCGATCGTCTGGCCGGGGCCCGAATCGCCGCTTTGCTCGATCTCCGAATAGAGATCGACCAGCCCCGCGTTGGAGAACACGCCCGCCGTTGCCGCCAGTTCGGCCGCGGCCGCGCGTGCGGCCGGATCGATATTGGGTGCCAGTGCCTGCCAGTAACGGACCTGCGGCCCCGCGGTCTGATAGAGCTCTGCCGGCACCTCGACACCCGTCGCGGTCGCCAGTCCCCAGCGCCAGGCGGTGAGCTGAGGCACCGAATTCCACTCGATCGTCACGGCCCGGCGCCCCTGCGCGCCGGTGCCGAGCACCTTTTCGGCGAGCAGATTGTCGATGTCCGACGGGCTCGTCCCCGAACGTGCCTGGGTGAGCCGCTGTCCCGCTTCATTGGGCTTGCCGGCGAGCCCGAGGCACATCGCCTGCGCCAGCGCCCAGCCGCGTTGCTGGATGGCCGCTGCGCCCTTCTCGGCGAGCGGGCACAAAGCCGCCGGATCGCCGGTCGCCAGCGCGGTCTGCATCGCAACCTGATAGAGCCAGGTGGTGTAATTGTCGGCGTCGACATCGTCGATCACCGCGCGTGCGGCATTGGCCTCGCCCATCCGCAGCAACGCCCAGGCGCGGTCCGCGGCGAAGTCGGCGCCGTTGACGTTGGCCGGAGTGTCGAGCGGCGACATCAGCGCGCGGCGCAGCACGATCGATGCCCAGCGCGACGCGATCGGCGCGTTCATCCGCCGCATCAGCACCTGCAGGAAGCGCCCGTCGCTCCGTCCGAACGCATTGGCGGGGAATGCCGTATTGCCCGCGGCGAGCACGCCCACCCGATCGAGCGAATGCCGCGCGAATTCGGGAAGCTCGTATCGCGACAGATCGACCGTGGCCGTTTGCGGCACCTCGACCTGGGCCACGTTCCCCAACACATTGTCGAGCGGCAGCGCCACGCCGTCCGTTGGCGCGATCGGCTCGGCCGCGCGCGTCGGCGCGGGGGCCGGCCTGGGTGCGGGCGCAGGCGTCGGTGCGGGATCGTCGAACCCCGGCGGCAGCAGCGATTCGGGCGTGTCCTGCCCCAGCGCGGGCATCCCCACGCCGGCGAGCAGCAGCGCCGCAAACCCGATCCGCGAAAACTTATTTCGTGAGGTTTTCAAGCGGGACCACCTTCTCCATGCGAACCGGCTCCTTCTCGGTGCTCCGGGTCGAGAGAAAGACGATTCCTCCCACCAGCACGAGGACGATTACAATGAGCACGACTAGGAAACGGGACATGGAAAGGTCCGTGATTTGAGAAACGCGAGGGCCTTTTGCCCGAGACCGTCCCCCGCTGTATAGCCCCCCGACGATGTTGCAAGCGCATGCCCATGACGTGCCCTGGAAGGGCAAGCCGATCGTGCTGGTCGGATTGATGGGCGCCGGCAAGACCACGGTCGGCCGGCGCCTCGCGCAGCGCATGCGCCTGCCCTTCGTCGATGCCGATCACGAGATCGAGGCGGCTGCCGACATGACGATCTCGGATATCTTCGAACGATTCGGCGAACCCTATTTCCGCGACGGCGAGCGCAGAGTGATCGCCCGGCTGATCGACGGCACGCCGAAGGTTATCGCCACCGGCGGCGGCGCTTTCCTCAACGAGGCGACCCGAGCGCTGATCCTCGATCAAGCGATCGCAATATGGCTCGATGCCGAGCCCGCGGTGCTCGCCGATCGCGTCCGCCGCCGCGACACCCGCCCCTTGCTGCGCGGCCGCGATCCCGAGGAGATCCTCACCGAGTTGGCGACGCTAAGAAATCCTTTCTATGCGCTCGCCCCGATCCGGGTTCAGAGCGTGGCGGCTCCGCACGACACCACCGTCGATGAAATCCTGAAGGCGATCCGCACTTGAATACCGTTCCCGTCGCACTGGGCGACCGCAGCTACGACGTCCGTATCGAAGCCGGCCTGCTCAGCCGCGCGGGCGAGGCACTCGCGCCCTTCGCCAAAGGCCGCCGCTTCGTCATCGTCACCGACGCCAATGTGCGCGCGCATCTGGCCACGCTCCAGGCCAGCCTCGGCACCTCCAGCGAGGCGATCGTCCTCCCGCCCGGCGAATCGACCAAGAGCTGGACCCAGCTCGAGGCGCTCACCGACAAGCTGCTCGATCTCGGCGTCGAGCGCGGCGATCATGTCATCGCATTGGGCGGCGGCGTGATCGGCGATCTTGTCGGCTTCGCCACGTCGATCCTCAAGCGCGGCTGCAACTTCGTCCAGATTCCCACCACCTTGCTCGCGCAGGTCGACAGTTCGGTCGGCGGCAAGACCGCGATCAACAGCCGCGCCGGCAAGAACCTGATCGGCGCTTTCCACCAGCCGAGCATCGTCCTGATCGATCCGCAGGTACTCGACACGCTTCCGCCGCGCGAGCTTCGCGCCGGCTATGCCGAAGTCGTCAAATACGGCTTGATCGACGATTTCGCCTTCTTCGAATATTGCGAGGCCAATGCAGCGGCCTTGCTCGCCGGCGATTCCGCCGCGCGCGAATATGCGATTTCCCACTCGGTCGCCGCCAAGGCGCGCATCGTCGGCGAGGATGAGCGCGAGACCACGGGCAGGCGCGCCTTGCTCAATCTCGGCCACACTTTCGGCCACGCGCTCGAGGCCGAGACCGGCTTCTCCGACAGGCTGCTCCACGGCGAAGGCGTCGCAGCGGGCATGGCGCTTGCCTTCGCTTATTCGGCGCGGCTTGGGCTGTGCTCCGGACAGGAAGCGGAACGCGTCGCCGCGCATCTCCGCGCGATCGGCCTGCCGGACGGTCTCGCCGCCGCCGGTGTCTCGGCCTCGGGCGCCCGCCTGGTCGAGCACATGCTCCACGACAAGAAGATGGCAGCCGGCACCCTGCCCTTCCTGCTCGCCCGCGGGATCGGCCAGACCTTCCTCGACAAGACGGTGGACCTGAGCGACGTCGAAGCGTTTCTCGACGAACAAATCTCCCTCTCCCGCAAAGCTGTAGAGGGTTGAACCTCGCCAAGCCGGCCGCGTTTCCCGACTATGCCTGAACCCCGTACCATCGGCTGGCTGCTGGACGAGGTCGACCGCGCTGCGCTCATCGCGCGCTTTCCGCCCGTTTGGCCGGACGTCATCGCGCACCACGTCACTTTGAAATCCGCGACCGACCAGCCCCTGCCTACCGAAACCGCCGGCCAAGTCGTCGGTCAGGTCAATGACGGCGAAGGTCTGCAGGCGCTGGTCGTCGCGATCCATGGCACTACCGACCGCCCCGACGGCAGCACCTACCACATCACCTGGTCGCTCGATAAAGCCCGGGGCCGCGAGGCGAAGCAGAGCAACGACGTGCTGCGCGAGCGCGGCTTCGACCGGCTCGACGCGCCGATTCCGATCCGGCTCACGCCCTCCGAACTTTCCTGACTCAGTTGCCGTTCATCGCCGATCCGCATAGCAACGCGCCATGCGACTTCTCCTGCCCGCACTCGCCGCGCTTGTGATCACTGCCCCCGCCATGGCCCAGCAGGCCAGGCCCGCCCCGGTCCTAACCACCCCCGAGGCGAAGGACGTCTGGACGCACGCCGAGCCGCAGGTCGCCCGCGTCACGCATGTCGATCTCGATCTCGACGTGAGCTTCGAGAGCAAGACGCTGTCCGGCCGCGCATTGCTCGACATCCTGCCGTCGCCCGGCGCGAAGCAGATCGTGCTGGACGTCGACGATCTCGACATCACCGAAGTCACTACCGCCGACCGCAAGCCGCTGCGCTACACCGTGGGGCCGCGCGACAAGGAGCTTGGCTCGGCGCTGACGATCGATCTTCCCGCCACAGGCAACCAGATCGCGATCCGTTACTCGACCAAGCCCGGCGCCAGCGCGCTGCAATGGCTCTCGCCCGAGCTCACCGCGGGCAAGAAGCTGCCCTACCTCTTCAGCCAGGGCCAGCCGATCAACAATCGCAGCTGGATCCCGACGCAGGACAGCCCCGGCGTCCGCCAGACCTGGTCGGCGACGCTCACCGTGCCCGACGGCTTCGTCGCGGTGATGAGCGGCGAGCGGCTCGACGGCGCGAAGGGCGAATTGGTCCCCCACCAGAAGCGACGCTTCCGCTTCAAGATGGACAAGCCCGTTCCGTCCTATCTGATCGCGATGGCGGTCGGCGATCTCGCCTTCAAGGCCACCGGCCCGCGTTCCGGCGTGTGGAGCGAGCCCTCGATGGTCGAGGGCGCCGCATATGAAGTCGGCGATGTCGAGAAGATGATCGACGCCGCCGAGGCGCTCTACGGGCCGTGTCGCTGGGGCCGTTACGACATGCTCGTGCTGCCGCCGAGCTTCCCGTTCGGCGGCATGGAGAACCCCACGCTCACCTTCCTCACCCCGACGATCATCACCGGCGACCGCTCGAACACCGATGTCGTCGCGCACGAGCTCGCGCACAGCTGGTCGGGCAATCTCGTCACCAACGCCACCTGGTCCGATTCGTGGCTCAACGAGGGCTTCACCACCTATTTCGAGAACCGCATCATGGAGGCGGTTTACGGCAAGGAACGCGCCGCGATGTACGCCGATCTCGACTGGGACGGCCTGCAGAGCGACATCACCGATGCCGGCGGCCAAGCCGCGCCGACCACGCGCCTCCACGGCGATCCCGGCGCCACCGCCGGGCAGCTCGATTATTTCAAGGGCTCGACCTTCCTGCGCACGATCGAGCGCGCGGTCGGCCGCGAGCGCTTCGATGCGTATCTGCGCTCCTATTTCGACCGCCATGCCTTCCAGCCGCAGACCACCGCGGGCTTCCTCGCCGATATCCGCAAGAATTTGATCAGGGGCGACGGGGCGCTCGAGGACAAGCTCCAGCTCGATCGCTGGGCGTATCAGCCGGGGCTCCCTGAGAACGCAGTCCACGTCCAGTCGGCGACGCTGGCGAAGGTCGATGCCCAGCTCGCCGCGGTCAAGGCGGGCGGCCCGGTCTCGGCGGTCGATCCCAAGGGCTGGGCGACTCAGCAATGGCTCCGTTTCCTCAATGGCCTGCCGCGCCAGCAGACGCCCGCGCGCCTCAAGGAGCTCGACGAGACGCTCCTGCTGTCGGGCTCGACCAACGCTTATGTCCGCTCGGCCTGGGCCGAGCTGGCGATCGCCAATCGCTATGACCCCGCGCTCAACTCGATCCAGGTCTTCGTGAACAGCGTCGGCCGCGGGCTGTTGATCCGCCCGATCTACGAGGGGCTGATGAAGCAGGGCGAATGGGGCCAGCCGATCGCGAAACGCTTCTTCGAAGGGGCGCGATCAACCTATCATCCGGTCACCGCCGCGCAGATCGAGAAGATCGTCAACAAGTAAGCGTCGGGCTTGCCCCTCCCGTAAAGCGGCTTAGGCTGGTCTCCTCACAGATCGGGGATCCCAGCATGAGCGGCCTGCAACTCAATCGACGCCAGGCGCTCGCGCTGTCGCTGACGAGCCTCGGCGCCGCGGCGCTGCCGAGCTTGGCCTTCGCCCAGGAGGCGGCCGACCCCGCGATCGATGGTGTGGTCGCGCGCTTCATGGCCGCCTTCGAGACCCCGGGCATCGCCGTCGCGGTGATCCGCCCCGGCCAGCCGGTCTATCTCAAGGGTTACGGCGTCCGCACGCTCGGCAAGCCGGCGCCGGTCGGCGTGCATACCCGCTTCGGCATCGCCTCCAACTCGAAGTCGTTCACCGCCGCGTCGCTGGCGATGCTGGTCGACGAGGGCAAGGTCGCGTGGGACAAGCCGGTCAAGGACTACCTTCCCGATTTCCGGATGCACGATCCGCGCGTCACCGAATTGATGACCGTCCGCGACCTGCTCGTCCACAATAGCGGCCTCGCGCTCGGCGCCGGCGACCTGATGCAGTTCCCCGCCACCGATCGTCCCGCGAGCGATGCGATTCGGGCCCTGCCCTTTCTCGCCGCCGAGCGCGGTTTCCGCACAGGCTATGCCTATGACAACATCCTCTACGTCGTCGCCGGCCTGCTGATCGAGAAGCTTTCGCGCAAGCCGTGGCACGCCTTCGTCTCCGAACGGCTGCTCGGGCCCATCGGCATGACCGACGCCGTGCCGGCACTCCGTTTCCTCAACACGACCGACGTCGCCGGTCGCCACGCCCGGCTGGGCCCGCCAGTGCGCGGCATGGGGCCGATGGAAGTCATCGCGCCCGACGAGGGGATCATGACCGACGCCGCCGGCGGCATCAACGCCAGTGTCAGCGACGTCGCCAAATGGCTCCAGCTTCAGCTCGCCGGCGGCAAGCTCCCCGACGGCCGTGCATTGTGGAGCCCGGCGCAGCAGGCCGAATTGTGGAAGCCGCAGACGATCGTCGCCTCTTCGGATGGCCCGAACGACACCTGGCCCGCGCGCGGCGTCACCCAGACCTACGCGCTCGGCTGGTTCATCCAGGATTATCGCGGCGAACGGCTGATCCACCATTCGGGCGGCCTCTCGGGGCAGGTCACCCAGACCGCGATGCTTCCGGGCCGCAAGGCCGCGGTGGTGGTGCTGTCGAACACCGAGGACGCGGTCTCCGGCGGCATCCGCAATGCGCTGCTCGACCAGATCGTCGGCGCCCCCGCCTTCGATTGGGTCGCGGCAACACAGGCGCGGGTGAAGAAGCAGGAAGCCGAAGGTCTCGCCGAGCTCGGCAGCGGCGGCGTCGACAAGGCACCCGCCGGTGGACCCAGCCTGCCGCTCTCGGCCTATGCCGGGCGCTATCGCGATCCCTGGTACGGTGACATCCTCGTCACCACGCGCGGCAAAGGGCTCCACATCGACTTCCTGCCCACCCCGGTGTTCAAGAGCGCGCTCGAGCCCTGGGGTCCGGATACCTTCCGCACGCGCTTCCCCAAGGGCGCGGGCGAAGACGCGACGGTCACTTTCGTCGTCGCGAACGGCAAGGTCACCGGCGTGACGATGAAGCCGCTCTCACCGCTCGCCGATTTCAGCTACGACTTCCAGCACCTCGCCTTCGTACCGGTGGGCTAACGCGCCGGGACTCAATCCCGCGCACGCGCCGCGCCGACCGCCAGGCAGATCCATCCGGCGATCAGCGCCGCGCCTCCGATCGGGGTGATCGCACCCAGCCAGCGCGGCAGCCCCAGCGCCATCAGGTACAGCGTACCCGCGAACACCCCTGCCCCGCCGACGAACAGCCAGGGCGAAATGCGTGCACCCATCCGCACTGCGACCAGGGCCGCCACGGCATGGATCAGCTGATATTGCCCGCCGGTCCGCAGCCATTCCGCCGGCTGGCCCGTCACGCCATGCGCTCCGAACGCCCCGGCAGCCACCGCCAGAGCGCCCGAAAGCGCCGCGAGCACCGTCACCAGTCTCACCATCCGATCTCCGCCAGAAACTTCGGAGCCGTCGCCAGCACCACGCCGACCAGCGCGGTTTGCGTGCGGAAGCTCGCCTCGCGTGCCCAGCCCGTGCGGATGCCCTCCAGCGTGAAGCCCATGCGTTCGCGGAAGGGCCGGTTCTTCATTTTTGCTCGAGGTCCGCTTCGGCCGCCGCGGCCTGGCCGGCCTGGCTGAACATCGAATCGCGCGCGGCATAGATGTCGCCGGTCTCGCGCTGCAGCTTCAGCCGCTCGTAATCCCGGCGGCGATATTCGGCCTCGGTCTTTTCGATCTCGGCGGCGTCGACGCCCACTGCGTCCATCGCGCGCCGCGCCATCACGATCGCGCTCTCCAGCATCTCGCGCACCGCGCCCGCGATCGGCGCGCCCTTCATCTTCATGACCGATCGCCGATCATAAGCGCGCACGAAGATCGTCGCCTTGGGGAAGGCATGGTGGATCCCCTCCAGCGCTTCGGTATCGAGCCCGTCGCCGTCCTGGCAGAACAGCAGCAACTCGGCATCGGCAGCGCCCGCCTGTCGGAGAATGTCGGTCCGCGTGCCATCGCCATAATAGACCTTCATCCCGAAGGTCCCCGCGGTTTCGATCATCTCGACATCGGTATCGACGATCGTCACCGGTATGCCCTGCCCGATCAGCATCTGCGCAACCGTCTGACCGAAGCGGCCATAGCCCACCACCACGGCGTTCGAGCCTTCGTGTTGCGGCGTCTCCATGCCGTCGGCGTTCCGCTCGGGCTCGGTACGCAGCTTCCTGGTCGCCATCATCAGGAACGGCGTCGTCGCCATCGACAGCGTCACGATCGCCCCGAAGATGCTCGCCGCCTCGCCGGTGATCAGCATCGCCGACTGGGCCTGCGCGAACAGCACGAATCCGAACTCGCCGCCCTGGCTCAGCAATATGCCCAGCGCGAAAGCCGGCCGTCGCTTCATCCCGAACAGCAGGCCCAGCCCCATGATCAGCACCGCCTTGGTCGCGATCAGCGCCAGCGCCATGCCCGCGACGAACAGCGGCCGATCGGCGATCGCATGCAAGTTGAGCGTCATCCCCACGGCGAGGAAGAACAGGCCGAGCAGGATCGCACGGAACGGCTCGACATCGGCCTCCAGCTCGTGGCGGTACGGCGAATCCGCCAGCATCACGCCGGCGATGAACGCCCCCAGCGCCGCCGAAAGCCCCAGCATCTCCATGATCGCCGCGCTCGCGATCACGGTGAACAGCCCCGCGAACACGAACATCTCGCGCTCGCCGAGATTGCCGATCAGCCGGAAGGCCGGGCGCAGCACATAGCGCCCGGCGAGGACCAGTCCCACGATGGCGATCACGGTATAGATCCCGAGCAGCCAGCCGGGGGGGCCGTGCAAGTCCGCGGGATTGCGCGACATCGCGGCGACGATCGTGATCAGCGGCACGATCGACAGGTCCTGGAACAAAAGGATCGCAAAGGCGCGCTCGCCCAACGGCGTCCGCAGCCGGCCCGCCGATTGCAGCAGCGGCAACACCTGCGCGGTCGAGGAGAGCGCGAGCGGCAGGCCCAATGCCAACGCCGCGGCCAGGGTCGATTCGGCGGCGAGCCAGACGATCCCGGCCACCGCGAGTCCGCACAGGGTCACCTGCATCAGGCCGAGCCCGAAGATGTCGCGCCGCATCCGCCATAGCCGCGACGGGCTCAGCTCGAGCCCGACGAGGAACAGCAGCAATGCGATGCCCAGCTCGGCGATGCCCAATTTGCTCTCGGCGTCGCCCACCAGCCCCAGCATTTGCGGCCCGACCACCGCGCCGGCGACGAGGAAGCCCAGGGTCGCGCCCAGCCCGAGCCGGCGGAAGATCAGGACGAAGACGAGTGCGAAGCCGAGCAGCGGCACGCCGTCGTGCAGCAGCGAAAGGCCGGAATGATCCTCCATCAGCCGTGCGCCTGCAGCGCAGCCTCGGCCGCCGCCTCGAACGCCAGCCGGATCGAGGCGTGGCGTCCGCGATGCGCGATCGCCGGCGCGAGGATGTCGAGCCCGGGCCAGGCCGGGGGATCGCTCCGCTCGCCCGCCAGCCACGCGGCCAGTTCGTCGCGCGCCGCGGCGATCTCCCCAGGCGTCCGTCCGACGACATGCGCGCCCATCAACGCCGCGGATGCCTGCCCCAGCGCACAAGCCCGCACCAGCATCCCCACTGCGCCGACCCGCCCCTCGGCGTCGAGATCCACGTCGACGGTCACTCGGCTCCCGCACACCGGCGAGCGCTTCTCGACGCTGCCGGCGGGGTCCGCCAGCCGCTCGTGAAAGGGAATCTCGGCGGCGAGCCGAAGGATCTGCGTGTTGTAGAGGGGCGCGTTCATTCCGCCCCCGACTTAAGGGACACACGCCGAGGATGCGACCCCCTCAATAAAAATCCTACCTCGCGAAGCGAGGGAGGATTGTGTTACTTCGCGGAATTCCCCGCCGGCGTGCCCTCGTCCCCACCGAACACCGGCTCGCCCTTGCGGCGCCGATCGACGAAATCCGCCACCGTCGCGCTCGATTTGTCGAGCAAGGGATAGGTCGTCGAATGGGTGATCCAGTCCGGCCGCCCCGTCGGTCCGCCGCCGACGGTATCGAAGACGAGGACGAGCAGCAGGAAGCCGATGCTCACCAGCACCAGTCCCTTGAGTGCTCCGAAGCCGAACCCCAGCGCCCGGTCGATGGGGCCGAGGATGCTCTGGCGCATCCGCGAGCCGATCGTGTTGGCGATCAGCCGCCCGCCCAGATAGGTCACGCCCGCGAGGATCGCGAAGGCGAGCACTGCCCCGCCCTGCGCGGTTCCCACCGCACCCGACATCAATTCGGCGAATGGCGCGTGGAACAGCTTGAGCACCAGCACCACCGCCAGCCACGCGCCAAGCGCCAGCACCTCGGTCACGAACCCGCGGAGGAATCCCAGCACCGCCGCCCCGCCGATCGCGAGCAGCACGACGATATCGAGTCCGGTCAAAGCCATGAAACGCATCCCTCCCGCCGCCCTGATAATCGGCTGCCGGGCATGGCGATAGGCGTCATATTCGGTTCCGATAACTCTACTTCTTCGTCACCCCGACCTTGTGCCGGGGTCCACCATGCCGCAAGAAAGCAGCCAAATCCTTGAGGCGCTCGCGTGCCGCACAGTGGACCCCGGCACAAGGCCGTGGTGACGAGTGAAGAAATAGCGGCTGCGTCAGCAACCGGATCGACAGCGGACGTCCCGCCGCTCAGCCCTGCCGCGTCACCCGTAGCGCCCAGCGGTCATAGCCGAGCGCCTCGACGCGCTTGAGCAACGCCTCGGCCACGGCGGGAGCGGGTTTCGCTTCGCGGCTCAGCAGCCAGAGATAGCGCCCGCTCGGCTCGCCGACGATCGACCATTCATACTCGTCGCCATGATCGAGCACCCAATAATCGCCGGTGTAGAGCGGCCCGAAGAAGGAGACCTTGAGCTTGGCATTGGTCGCATCGTCGGCGACGATCGCATGGCCTTCGACATAGCTGCGCTCGCCCCGCGGCCCGCCCTGGACGCCGCTGTTGACGATGCCGATCCGGCCGTCCTCGTCGAGCGTATATTCGGCCGTCACTGCGTCGAGCCCCTTCTGGAAGCGATTCTCGTGCCGGGCGAGTTCGAACCATTTGCCGAGATAACGTGCCAGCTCGACCGGTTTTGCGGGCTCGGGCACCTGGGGATTGATCACCGGCGGCCGCGTCGCGCGCGAATAGAGGAAGAGGCCGCCGATGGCGGCGGCGGCGACGCCGGTGGCGATCTTGATCGCAGTCGATTGCTTCATGGCGCCATAGTGCGATGCGGCGCTGTGGATTGATAGTCCTTCCAGACCACCGCGCGGCTGATCGCCGCGAAATCGTCTCCCCGCGCCGCCTTCACGTGTTGGCGCAAAACCATTGCCAAGATCGCCCGGTCCTGAGGGAATACTGGTATAGTATTGCGTAACAGGGAGGCGCTTGTGCGGCTAAACGGTCGACACGGGGCGTTTGCGCGGCGGGCAAGAATCCATTGCGGCTATCGCGCGGTGCTGCTTTGCGGCGTGGGCACCGTATTGGCATCGGGGGCGGCGCAGGCGCAGGTGGCGGCATCGCCCCCGCCGGTCGCCCCGGCAACGCCCCCTTCGCCGCAACCGGCTCCGTCCGCTGCCACCGCTCAGGTCACGGCGCCGACGCTTCGCTTCTGGGACGGCGGCAATCCCGTGCTGCATCAGAACGGCGTGATCGACGGCGGCTCCGGCACGTGGAGCGCGACCGCGCCGAACTGGACCGACCCCGCCGGTGCGGTCAACGGCCCGATGAATCCCGTGCCCGCATTCGCAGTGTTCCGCGGCGCGCCAGGCACAGTGACGATCGACGACAGCGCGGGCGTGCCGGCGATCAGCTCGATGCTGGTCGAAGTGAACGGCTATCGCCTCTCCGGCGGCCGGCTGCTGCTGGATGGCGGGCCGTTCACGTCGGTTCGCACCGGCGACGGCGTGACCACCCGGATCGACAGCGAGCTGACCGGCGCCAGCGGACTGCTCTACAACGCGCTCGGCACGCTGATCCTTACCGGAAACAACAGCTATACCGGCGGCACGCGCGTCGATGGCGGCACGCTGATCGGCGACACGCGCTCGATCCGCGGCAACCTGGACAATGGCGGCCATGTGATCTTCGACCAGGCGTTCGACGACACATTTCAAGGCGGCGTCAGCGGCCTGGCCAGCACCTGGGGGCTAATGACCAAGCGCGGCGCGGGCAGGCTCACGCTGGCCGGCGGCAGCCAGCTCGATTGGCGCGTCGAGCAAGGCGGCCTGATCGCCGAGGGCGAAGGGTTCGGCGGCAATATCGATATTTCCGACAGCGCGCGGCTGACGCTCAGCTCGGGCGATGTCGCCGGAGTCACGTCCACCTATCGCTACGCGCTGTCGGGTGCCGGCCGCTTCGACGTCGCCGGCAAGGGCCTGCTGGCGCTCACCGCCGATTCGAGCAGCTTCACCGGCCACAGCGAAGTGCAGGGCGCCGCGCTGCGCGTCGAAGGCAGCCTCGGCGGCACGCTCCATGTCGGCGATGGCGGACGGCTGGGCGGCAACGGCACGGTCGGAGATGTCGCGGTCGGCGACGGCGGGCGGCTGATCGGCACTCCCGGCGAGTTTCTCCGCATGTCCTCGCTCGTTCTCGATCCCGGCGCGATCATCGACGCGCGGCTCGGCAATCTGGCCACCCCGCAGCTGTTCTATGTCGAGGGCGATCTGACGCTCGACGGCACGATCAACATCGCCGGCACCGGCCCGATCGGCGCGGGGGTCTATCGACTGATCAACTTCGGCGGCAACCTCACCAACAACGGGCTCACCATCGGCACCTTGCCCACGGGGCAGGAACGCTCGCTTGTCTCGATTAGCACGACGATTCCCTGGGCGGTCGACCTGATCTCCGAAGTCGGCGGCATGCCGATGCAATTCTGGGATGGCAGCGATCCGACGCGCTTCGCCAACGGCGCGATCGATGGCGGCCCGGGCATCTGGCGCCGCGACATCGCCGGCTGGACCGATCGCACCGGCAAGACTAACCAGACCAGCGTCGCCACCGGCTTCTCGGTGTTCGACAGGCGCGGCGGGCAAGTGGTGATCGACGCCGGCAATGCAGGCGCGATCCAGACCGGCGGGATGCAGTTCGCCGTCACCGGCTATACGCTCTCGGGCAGCGGCCTCCGCCTCGCAGGCAACGAGCGCACCGTGTTCCGCGTCGGCGACGGCAGCGAATGGGCTTCGACGATGGTCGCCGAGATCTCCGCGCCGATCTCGGGCTACACCCGCCTCGTCAAGAACGATGCCGGCACGCTGATCCTCTCGGGCGTCAACAGCTATACCGGGCCGACAGAAGTGGAAGGCGGCACGCTGGTCGGCAACACCGGTTCGATCCGCAACACGCTGCTCAACGCGGGCACGGTGGTGTTCGACCAGCGTGCCAACGGCACTTTCGGCAACATGATCGTCGGCCTGAACGGGCAGTCCGGCGACATGATCAAGCGCGGCAGCGGCGTGCTCACGCTCGCCAAGGAGAGCCGGCTCGACTGGACCGTCGAGGAAGGCCGCCTGGTGGCGCAGGCGGATCGCTACAAGAGCAGGGTGACCACCTTGCTCGGCGGAGGCGAACTCCAGCTGGATACGCCGGCCGATGTTTCGATGGCCACCTTGTTCCGCGGCGACGGGCGCCTGACCAAGACCGGCGCCGGACGGCTCGCGCTAACCGGGCATTCGAGTACTTTCGAAGGCACCACGCGGATCGCCGGCGGCGAGCTGCTGGTCGACGGGACGCTGGCGGGCCATGTCATCGTCGAGAACAACGCGATGCTGTCGGGCGACGGCTGGGTCGGCTCGGTCTTCGTCGCGCGGGGCGGTACGCTTTCTCCGAGCCCCAGCCCCGCACTGCCGGATTCGGGCCCCGTCGCGTCGATGCGGATCCTCGGCGATCTCGTCTTCGAGCCCGGCAGCCGCTTCGCAGTCGACGTCGATCCCCAGGGCGTGCTCAGCGACATGGTCTATGTCGAGGGTGTCGCGCATCTCGCCGGCTCGGTATTCCACATCGGCGCCGGCGGCGCCTATCGTCCGTCCTCGACCTATACGATCCTGATCGCGGGAGGCGGCATCGAAGGAAAGTTCGACGGCGTCTCATCCAGCTTCGCCTTCCTCACCCCGCGGCTCGACTATATGCCGACGGTGGTGCGCCTCACCCTCGACCGCAACGACGTCCAGTTCCAGGACGTGGCGCTGAGCGAGAACCAGCGCGCAGTGGGCACCGCGCTCCAGTCGATGGTGGCTGGCCCGCTCTACGACGCGGTGATCGACGCCGACGCCGCCGGCGCCCGGCTCGCCTTCGACAGCGTATCGGGCGATTTCCACGCCTCGCTGCGCACCGCCCTGGTCGAGGACAGCCGCCTGACCCGCGATACCGCGCTCGCCCGGATGCGCGCGCCGCTCGGGCAACCCGGAATATCGGCCTGGGGTCAGGCGATCGGCGGCTGGGGTCATTATGGCAGCGACGGCAATGCCGCGCGGCTCGAGCGCTCGACGGCGGGCGGGCTCGCCGGGATCGAGGCGCAAACGCCCGACGGCGACGTTCGGCTGGGCGTGTTCGGCGGCTATCACCACGCCGATCTGCGCGGGAGCGGCGACGCCGATGTCGATAGCTATCATACCGGCCTCTATGCCGGAGCGCGATTCGGCGCCTTCGCCGCGCGCACCGGCGTGGCGTTCAGCTGGCAGGACGTCGCGACCCGGCGCGCGATCAGCGGCGGTGGGCTCGCGGGACAGGTCCGCGCCGATTACGGCGCCACTACCGCCCAGGCCTTTGCCGAGCTCGCCTGGCGCCTCGAACTGGGCGGCGCCGCGCTCGAGCCCTTCGCGAACATCGCGCACGTCGCGCTCGATGTCGAACAGGGACAGGAACGCGGCGGCACCGCGGCGCTCGCGCTCGCCCACGGTACCATGGCCACCAATTACGCCACGCTGGGCCTGCGGGGCGAGACGGCGCTGCCGATCGGCGGCGGCAAGCTCTCGCTGCACGGCACCGCGGGATGGCAGCATGTGTTCGGGGACAGGGTGCCGGGCGTCACGATGCTGCTCGACGGCGCCCGCTTCGAGAGCATCGGCCTGCCGATCGCGGAGGACGGCTTCGTCGGCGGGCTCGGCATCGCAGCGGCTATCGGCGAGCGACTGGAAGTGAATCTCGATTATCGCGCCGCCGTCTCGCGCCGAAACCTCGACCATTCAGCGAGCGCGGCGCTGACGTTCCGGTTCTGAGGCGGCTTTAAGTGGTAGCGGAGAGGGCGCGTTGCGTGCGATCGTTCGCCTTCACCGCTCCGGAGTTCGCATATGCGTCTTGCCCTCGCCTGCCTCGCTTTGGCCACGATCGCGGCCCCGGCGTTCGCCCAGCATGCGGCGCTCGATCCGCAGACCGCCGTCTATGAATTGCGCATCTATTATCCCGCGCCCGGCAAGCTCGCCGCGCTCAATGCGCGATTCCGCGAGCATACGCTCAAGCTTTTCGAGAAGCACGGCATGCGCAACGTCGCTTATTGGAACGAGCAGCCGACCAAGGACGCCCCCGAGGGGCGCGTGATCTATGTGCTCGCTTATCCCAGCCGCGAGGCACGCGAGGCGGACTGGAAGGCGTTCGGCGCGGATCCCGAATGGCGCGCCGTGGTCGCCCAATCCGAGGCGGCCGGCAAGCTGGTGACGAAGGTCGACAGCGTGTTCATGACGATGGCCGACTATTCGCCGCCGATCACGCTGCCGCGCTGAGGGTCTTCTGACCCTCCCCGTACCGGGGAGGATCAAGTTCCTCACCGCCCCAGCAAATGATCCACGAACGCGCCCAGCGACTTGAATCCCGCCATTTCCAGCCCGCCGGTATCGGCCTGCGCCGCCGGGGCCATCGCGCGGCCGAAGCCGAGCTTGGCCGCCTCGCGACAGCGGAGTGCACCGTGCGCCACCGGCCGCACTTCGCCCGATAGCGCGACTTCGCCGAACGCGATCGCGTCGGCCGGCACCGGCCGCTCGGCCAGCGCCGACACCAGGGCCGCCGCCACCGCGAGGTCCGCCGCGGGATCCTGCACCCGATAGCCGCCCGAAATGTTGAGATAGACCTCGCACGACGAGAAGCTCAGCCCGCAGCGCGCCTCGAGCACCGCGAGGATCATCGCCAGCCGGCCGCTGTCCCAGCCGACCACCGCGCGCCGCGGCGTGGCGCCGCTCGCCAGTCGCACGGTCAGCGCCTGCACCTCGACCAGCACCGGCCGCGTGCCCTCCAGCGCGGGGAAGACGATCGTTCCCGTCACGCTCTCGTCGCGGTGCGTCAGGAACAATGACGAGGGATTGCCGACCTCGGCCAGCCCTTCGCTCCGCATCGCGAACACGCCGATCTCGTCCGTGCCGCCGAAGCGGTTCTTTACCGCGCGCAGGATGCGATATTGGTGGCTGCGCTCGCCCTCGAAGGCGAGCACGGTATCGACCATGTGCTCGAGCACGCGCGGGCCCGCGATGCTGCCGTCCTTGGTGACGTGGCCGACCAGCACCAAAGCCGTCCCGCGCTCCTTGGCGAAGCGGATCAGCTCGCCCGCACTCGCCCGCACTTGGCTCACCGTCCCCGGCGCGCCTTCGATCAGGTCTGAGTGCATCGTCTGGATCGAATCGATCACCACCAAAGCCGGTGCCGGGCCCTGCCCCAAAGTGGTCAGGATATCGCGCACCGATGTCGCCGCGGCGAGCTGCACCGGCGCATTGCCCAGCCCCAGCCGCCGCGCGCGCAGCCGCACCTGGTCCGCCGCTTCCTCGCCCGAGACATAAGCGACACTCAGCCCGCGGCTGGCGATCTTGGCCGCCGCCTGGAGCAGCAGGGTCGATTTGCCGATCCCCGGATCGCCGCCGATCAGCGTCGCGCTCCCCTCGACGAAGCCACCGCCCAGCGCGCGATCGAGCTCGGCAATGCCGGTCCCCGTCCGCTCGGGCAGCGCAATGTCGGTATCGAGCCCGACGAGCTGGATCGCCCGCCCGCCCGACTGGAGATTGTGCTTCGCCTGGAACGGCGTGACGACGCCGCCGGCATCCTCCACCAGCGTGTTCCAGTCGCCGCAATCGGCGCATTGCCCCGCCCATTGCGAGGATACCGACCCGCAGGCCTGGCACACATATCGCTTCTTCGGCTTCGCCATGCCGCCACGCTAGCGCAGGAACAGGAAGGGAACAACTGCATTTCGCTGGACGATGGACTTGCTTGGCGCCGCGGATCGGCGGGCAGGTTGCCGGCCCGCCCCAAGCTGTGGCTAACAAGCCGGCCCCTCTCTTCGTCATCCCCGCGAAAGCGGGGACCCATCTCCTGACCGAGCGGCAAAATGCACCGGCGCGCTGGTGGATATTGCGGGAGATGGGTCCCCGCTTTCGCGGGGATGACGCGTTTGAGTATGGGGCCCCAAACCTTGAGTCCGGCCAGTGAGGAATCCGCCCGGAGCGAGCCAAACTTGCCCCTCACCCCTGCCCCCGCTATCGCCCGCGCGATGCAAGCGTCCGACCTCCGCGTCGCCCTGTTCAGCGGCAATTACAATTACGTCCGCGACGGTGCGAACCAGGCGCTCAACAAACTCGCCGATTATCTGCTGCGCCAGGGCGTGACGCTGCGGGTCTATTCGCCGACCACGGACACCCCGGCATTCCCCCCAACGGGCGATCTGGTGAGCGTTCCCGCGCTTCCCGTCCCGGGCGGCCGCGCCGAATACAAGTTCGCCTGGCATCTGCCGCGTACGACGCGCGAGGACCTCGCCGCCTTCAAGCCCAACCTCGTCCATGTCTCGGCGCCCGAGATCCTCGGCCATCGCGCGGTGAGCTGGGCGCGCGACCGCGGCATCGCCACCGTCGCCTCGCTCCATACCCGCTTCGAGACCTATCCGGCCTATTACGGCATCGGCTTCCTTGCCCCGTTGATGATCAAGGGGCTGACCCGCTTCTACAATCGCGTCGATCAGGTCGTGACGCCGGGCGAATCCATGGCCGAGCTGATCCGCTCCTGGGGCGTCACCACGCCGGTCCGCATATGGTCGCGCGGCGTCGATCACGCCCGCTTCACGCCCACGCGCCGCGACATGGAATGGCGCCGCGGCCTCGGCGTCGGCGATGACGAGTTCGCGATCGGCTTTCTCGGCCGGCTGGTGCTGGAGAAGGGTCTCGATATCTTCGCCGACGTCTGCCGCGTCCTGCGCGAGCGCGACGTGCCCCACCGCGTCCTCGTCATCGGCGACGGCCCCGCGCGCGACTGGTTCGCCGAACGCGTCCCCGAAGCGGCGTTCGCCGGCTTCCAGCGCGGCGACGATCTCGGCCGCGCCGTCGCCTCGATGGACGTCCTGTTCAATCCTTCGGTCACAGAGACCTTCGGCAACGTCACGCTGGAAGCAATGGCCTGCGGCGTCCCCGTCGTCGCCGCGCGTGCGACCGGCGCGGTCGATCTGATCGACGACGGAGTCGACGGCTATCTCGTCCCGCCGCGCGATTGCGATGCCTATGCCGACGCGATCGCCCGCCTCGTCGCCGATCCCGCGCTCCACAAGGCACAGGGGTCCGCCGGTCACACGAAAGCGCAGACCTATCAATGGGATGCGATCAACCAGAAGGTGATCGACACCTATCTCGAAGTGATGGACCGCCGCGCGAAGGGCTGAGCCTCAGAGCGTGGCGAGATGGCTCACGACCGAGGGGTGGAGCCGCGTCCCGAACTTCACGCCCGCCGCGCCGTCGCGCACCCAGCAGACTCGCCCCGCGATCGGCGCGAGATGCGCCAGCGCGATGAGCACATCGTCGCCCGTGGAATAATCGGTGGCCTTGATCCGGCATCCGTCGGTGGAGATGTCGACGACTTCGGCGCGGACCCGGAGCTTGCTCCCTCGTGCACGCACGCTCGCCTGGATATCGGCCAAGGTGCGATCGTTCGCGCGGCGCTCGCCCCACGACGGAAGGGAACCGCCCTCGGCTCCGGGTATCAATTCGACGACCGCCTGGAACATGTTGCCCACCTCTGCCGGTCAAGGGCTACGCACCACAGGTTAAAAAACTGCGATTATCCTCGGACAAATAGGCTACGTAGCCAGAGCGGCCCGTTGCGCGCCGCCGCCCGCCAGTCGCCGTCCTCATCGACGCTATCGGGCTGATAGCCTGTGGGATCGAAGAGCTTGAGCCGCGCGCCCCTGAACGCCGCGGCATTACGCGTGACCAGGGTCAGCCCGTGCTCCAGCGCAGTAGCGGCGAACAACGCATCGCGCGTATCGGCGAGCGGAATTTGGCCGCGGCGACGCGCCACTGCGGTGTCGAGCGGCAGGATATGCCCTTCGAACGCCGGCAGCACCTGATTGTCGATCCAGCCGCGCAGGGCGGCGGCTCCGGCCTTGTCGCTCCGCGCGGTCCGCGCCACCGCCGCCTCGAGCTCGACCAGGCTGATCGCCGAGAGGAACAGCCGCTCGCGCGCCACGCCGGCGGCCCAGGTGGCGAGCCCCGCCTCGGCCTGCCCCGCCCGGGCGTTGCGCAGTTCGAAGACGATTCCGGTATCGAGCAGGTACATTACCAGCGCTCGGCGGGACCGAGCGCGGCATCGTCCGCGCCGGGCATCGCGAGCAGGTCGACGATGCTCTCGCGCTGGCCGCTCATCTGCCTGAAGGTCTGGATGCTCATCAGCACATGCGTCGGTCGTCCGCGATCGGTGACGAACACCGGCTCGAGCCGCGCGAGTCGCTTCGCGGCGCTCACATCCTGGTTGAATTCGCGGCTGCTGAGCACCTTCATGACGTAGCTACGTACCTATATTGTCCACGTTGTCATGTAGGTACGTTACTACTGTGTGCACGACGCGCAACAGAAACATCCGCCCGGCCGAAAAAATGCACGGCCCCGCATGGATTGCAGTTGCGCGGGTCTCCCACGCCGCGCTCCTTGGGGCGACGCGACAGGCACACAAGCTGCCGTCCGAGGGGAGGTTACATGCTCGATATCCTGCACAATGCCTGGTTCACGCTGACCGACGTGCTCAGTCCGCACGGCCCGGCGGTCAACGCCGCGAAGAGCTATTCGCCGGCAGACTTCAGCGTCCATTTCTTCCTCCAGCTCGCAGTGATCATCCTCGCCTGCCGCGTGGTCGGCTGGCTGGGCCAGAAATTCCTGCACCAGCCCCAGGTCGTCGGCGAGATGATCGCGGGCGTGATCCTCGGGCCGTCGCTGCTCGGGCTGTTCCTCCCCGATCTCCAGCTCGCGATCTTCCCCAAGGAAACGCGCAACGTCCTCTATGTCGGCGCACAGCTCGGCGTCGGCCTCTACATGTTCATGGTCGGCCTCACGCTGCGCCTCGACCATTTCCAGTCCAAGGCGAAGAGCGCCGCGAGCGTCTCGGCTGCCGGCATCGCCGCGCCGTTCCTGCTCGCCGGGCTGATCACGCCGTTCCTGCTCACCGTGCCGGGGCTGTTCACCCCGGGGATCAGCCAGTTCAACGCCACCCTGTTCATGGGCGCCTGCATCGCGCTGACCGCCTTCCCGATGCTCGCGCGGATCATCAACGAGCGCGGCCTCGCCAATTCGTCGCTCGGCACGCTCTCGCTCACCGCCGGCGCGTTCGACGATGCGGCATCGTGGTGCGTGCTCGCGGTGGTTCTCGCCACCTTCGGCGCCGGGCCAGGCGTCGCAGTGATCGCGATCGGCGGCGCCGTGCTCTACGCCGGCTTCATGATCCTCTACGGGCGGAAACTGCTCGCGCCGCTCGGCCGCGCAGTCGAGAAGCGCGGCGAGATGAGCAGCCAGGTCCTCGCGATCACCATGCTGCTCTTCTGCCTCTCGGCCTTCCTGATGGACGCGATCGGCATCCACGCGATCTTCGGCGGCTTCCTGATCGGCGCCTGCATGCCGCGCGGCCTGTTCGTCGAGGAACTCAAGCGCAAGGTCGAGCCGCTCGCGGTCGTCCTGCTGCTACCGATGTTCTTCACGTATTCGGGGCTCAACACCCGGATGGACATGGTCAATTCCATGTCGCTGCTGCTGATCGCCCTCGGCATCCTCGCCGTGTCGGTGCTCGCCAAGTTCGGCGCCTGCTATGCCGCGGCGCGCCTCTCGGGCGAGGACAACCGCACCGCGCTCGGCATCGGCGCGCTGATGAATTCGCGCGGGCTGATGGAGCTGATCATCATCAATATCGGCCTGCAAAAGGGCATCATCGGCCCGACCTTGTTCTCGATGCTGGTGCTGATGGCGATCGTCACCACCGTGATGGCCACCCCGGTTTTCGAGATCGTCTACGGCAGGAAGGCCCGCCAGACCGGCGAGCTCGACGCGATCGACGGCCGCCTGGCCACCGCCTGAGGTTCCCCCTGTGCCCGCCCCGTGCGCATCGCGGGGCGGGTATTTTTCCCTAAGCCCCCAGCGACGCCCCCGCATTGATCTCCCGGATCAGCGCGCGATGGCCCGGCAAGTCCTTGGTCGCCTGTTCGCTGAACGCCCGGATCCGCGCGAACAGCTTCTCCGCCGCCGCGACATTGGGAAAATCCCCCCGCCCCGACGCCAGGTCCGTCCGGAATTCCATCCCGTAGAGGACGTACTGGTAGTTGAAGAAGGCGAAGCTCTCGAGATCGAGGAGGAAGTCGAAGCGGCTCGGCGGGCGCCAGCGCCACTGATCGAGCAGTTCCCGCAGCGCCTCGGGGATCGATGCCGGATCGGCATTGTCGCGCCAGAACGGCTCCTGACGCCGGCTCAGGCAATAATGGAGCTTCAAGAAGTTGACGATGTTCGCATAGCGCCCGGCGATCAGCCGGTTGAAGCGCGCGGCGGGGGCGTCGGCGGGGCCGTTATGCGGATAGAGCTCGGCAATCATCGCCACCGCCGCCTCGATCAGCACCACCCCGGTCGATTCCAGCGGCTCGAGGAACCCGCCAGACAGGCCGACCGCGACGCAGTTCTTCACCCATTGCGCCTCGCGATAGCCGGGCTCGAACGGAATGATCCGCGCCTTGTAATCATCATGGCCGATATAGCCGCGCAGCACCTCGGCCGCCTCCTCGTCCGACATATGCGCCGACGAATAGACGCAGCCGATGCCCCGCGCGCCTTCGAGCCCGATGTCCCATGTCCAGCCCGCCGCGTGCGCGGTGGCGACGGTGAAGCTCTCCAGCGGCGCGTCGGGCCGGTCGTACGGGATCTTGCAGGCCAGCGCACGATCGGTGAACAACTGGTGCTTCACCGATTTGAAGGGCGAGCCCAGCGCCTTGCCGATCAATTCGGCGCGGAAACCCGAGCAATCCACATAGAGGTCCGCCTCCAGCGCCCCGTGCGCGTCGGTGCGGACGCAGGCGATGCTGCCATCCTCCGCCAGCTCGACGCCGGTCAGCAGCCCGCGGAGATGGCGCACACCCAGTTCGGCCGCGCGCGCTTCCAGCACTTCGGCGAGCCGCCGCGCGTCGAAATGATAGGCATAGTTCAGCGGCCCGGCATAATCGCCCTCGCCCGCTTTCTTGGGCGCGCGGCGCGCTTCGGCGACCCGGTTCTGGATCGTCACCGCCTCGGCAAAGGGCGGCCGCGTCGCTTCGCCCTGGAGCAGCCAATAGGGCACCAGGCTCCCGCCCTCGGTATAGAAGGGCGCCTCGAACGGATGGAGATAATGGTGCCGCGCGCCATCCGGCCCGGGCGCATGCAGCCAGTCGTCGAAGCGGATGCCCTGCTTGAACGTCGCCGATGCCGCGCGGATGAAATGCGTCTCGTCGATGCCGAGAAACTGGAGCGTCGACCGGATCGTCGGAAACGCGCCTTCGCCCACCCCGATGATGCCGATCTCGGGCGATTCGAGCAATGTGATCGCGATCCGCCCCTCGAAAAAACGCGCGAGATAGGCCGCGGTCAGCCACCCCGCCGTGCCTCCCCCGACAACGATGATTCCCCGCTTATCCGGCATGCTCGCTTGCTAGCAGCGGGTGGCGAGCGTGAACAGGGATGCGGTCACCCTCCCCGCCCTCAATTCTGTGGTTCCTCGCTCCCAATTCCGTCATCCCCGCGCAAGCGGGGATCCAGAGTCACAAGCGATACAGCAAAGAAACCCTGGATCCCCGCCTGCGCGGGGATGACGAAAAGGACGAGCGGGAAGCGTCTATTGCCAGTCGAATGCCAGCGGCGCTTCGCGGAACGCGAAGCGGTCGAGATGTCGGGCCACTGCGCCCTTCAGCCCTTCGAGCTGCTCCTCGGACGACGCATCGATGCGCACCTCCAGCCCCGTCTCGGCGACGTTGAACGTCGCGACGGCGTCACCCGGGTGGCTTGCCCCGCGCGCGTCCCTGGGGAAGATCACCGTGCCGTTCTCGGGGGTGAACTCCACCTGCAGGTTGTGCGCCCAATGCTTGCACAATTGCTGGAGATATTTGCTCGGGCTCCCGGTCGGCACCAGTGCCGTTGCGCTCGCGGTCGTGATCGTCATATCCCGTTCCTTCCCTTGCGGCGCCAGCCCCAGCCGGCGCCGCAGCATCTCCAGTCGCGGCATTTTCAGAGCCGCTCGATCTTCCGCGCCGCCTCGTCGAGGATGTCGGCGACCTGGTGCAAGGTCTCGGGATCAACTTCCGAACCGCCAAGTCGCTCCTGCAACACGGCGCGCAAATTGCCCATCGCACGGCGAATCGGGCCGCCGCTGGTGCGGGCCTGGTGTTCGCCGAGCTCGGCGAGCCGCTGGAACAGCGCCTCGACCTCGGCCGCCTTCTCCGCGAGCTCGGCGCTGCCAGCCTCGGTGATCGCGAACGCCTTGCGCGTGCCCTCGGCCTTGGCCTCGACCTGGCCCATGTCGTCGAGCAAGGTCAGCGTCGGGTAGATCACGCCCGGGCTCGGGGCATAGGCGCCGCCCGAACGCTCCTCGATCTCGCGGATCAAGTCGTAGCCGTGGCGCGGCTGCTCCTCGATCAGCTTGAGCAGGATCAGCCGCAGCTCGCTCCCGTCGAACATCCGCCGCCCGCGTCCGCCTTCGCGGCCCGGGTGCATGCCCCAGACGCCGAACGCCCAGGGGCCGCCGCGTCCCCAGCCGCCGCCGCGTGGCCCGCCATGCCGGCCGCCGCAATCCTGGCCGCGCTCATGGCGGCCGTGGTGAAATCCAAATCGCATCTCAAATCCTTCATTAGCGAGTCTTGATGCGTCTAAGATATATCTTGAATACATTTACGCAAGCCTCTTACGGGCAGTGTTCGTCACTTTTGTATCCGGCGCCCCGCGCGCCTATCTTGGCGGCGATGCCCGATCTCTTCGCCACCGACGAACAAACCGCTCCCGCCGAAGCCCCCACCACGGGCCCGCTCGCCGATCGCCTGCGCCCGCGGGCGCTCGATCAGGTCGTCGGCCAGGAACATCTCACCGGCCCCGAAGGCGCGATCGGCCGCATGGTCGCCGCGGGCAAGCTCAGCTCGATCATCCTCTGGGGCCCGCCCGGCACCGGCAAGACCACGATCGCCCGCCTCCTCGCCGATGCGGTGGGCCTGCGCTTCGTCGCGATCTCGGCAGTGTTCTCAGGGGTAGCCGATCTGAAGAAGGTCTTCGCCGAGGCCCGCGAATATGCCCGGATGGGCCGCAAGACCCTGCTCTTCGTAGACGAGATCCACCGCTTCAACCGCGCCCAGCAGGACGGCTTCCTGCCTTATGTCGAGGACGGCACCGTCACGCTCGTCGGAGCCACCACCGAGAACCCGTCCTTCGAGCTCAACGCCGCGTTGCTCAGCCGCGCGCAGGTCCTGATCCTCCACCGGCTCGATCACAAGGCGCTGTGCAAGCTGCTCGATCGGGCCGAGGAGCTCGAGGAACGCCCCCTCCCCCTCACGCCCGAGGCCCGCGACGCGCTGGTCGCCAGCGCCGACGGCGACGGGCGCTTCCTGCTCAATCAGGCCGAAACCTTGTTCTCGGTAAGCTTCGAGGCGCCGCTCGATCCCGCGGCTTTGGGCGATTTCCTCCAGCGCCGCGTCGCGGTCTACGACAAGGACCGCGAGGGGCATTACAACCTCATCTCGGCGCTCCACAAATCGATCCGCGGCAGCGATCCGCAGGCCGCGCTTTATTATCTCGCGCGGATGCTCACCGCCGGTGAGGAACCGCTCTACGTGCTGCGCCGCCTCACCCGCGCCGCGGTCGAGGATATCGGCCTCGCCGATCCCAATGCGCTGGTCCAGTGCATCGCCGCCAAGGACACCTACGACTTTCTCGGCTCGCCGGAAGGCGAACTGGCGATCGCGCAGGCGTGCCTCTATCTCGCCACCGCGCCCAAATCGAATGCGGCCTATGCGGCGCAGAAGGCGGCGTGGCGCTCGGCGAAGGAGACCGGTTCGCTGATGCCGCCGCAGAACATCCTCAACGCGCCCACCAAGCTGATGAAGCAGATCGGCTACGGCAAGGGCTATACCTATGATCACGATGCCGAGGGCGGCTTTTCGGGCGACAATTACTGGCCCGAGGAAATGGCGCCCCAGACCTTCTACGCCCCCACCGACCGCGGCATGGAAAAGCGCATTGCCGAGCGCATGGCGTGGTGGAACGAGATGCGCGAGAAGCGCCGCGATGAATGATTGGGAAGATGCCTGCGCCTTCGCCCGCACCTTGCCCGATGTCGAGATGGCGTCGTGGTGGGGCACGCTTTGCCCCAAGGTCAACGGCAAGGGCTTCCTGTCGCCCGGCCGCGAGAAAGGCAGCTTCGCGCTGATGGTCACGACGCCGGAGAAGGATATCCTGTTCGAAACCGATCCGGACACCTTCTGGCAGACCGATCATTATGCCAATTACCCGATGCTGCTCGTCCGCTACGGCACGGATAGCCGCAAACGCGTCGAGCTCTACATCCAGCGCGCCTGGTGGGACCGCGCGAAGAAGCCGCAGCGGATCGCCGCGGGGATGGCGGAGCGGCCCTGAACTTCACCGATTTCATCGCGATCGACTGGTCAGGGCAAGCGGTCGAGCGCCCCAAGGGGCTTGCCGTCGCGCATGCCCGTGCGGGCACCTCGGCGCCCGAGCTGGTCGACCGGCGTTGGTCGCGGCAGGACATCCTCGAATGGCTCGAGCAGCTCGCCGCCGCCGGCACCCGCGCACTGATCGGCCTAGATCTCTCCCCCGCTTTCCCGTTCCAGGACGAGGGCGCCTATTTCCCCGCCTGGGATATGTCGCCGCCGGACGGGCCTGCGCTCTGGAAGCTGGTCGACGATCTGAGCGTCGGCGATCCCCATCTCGCTGCGACCAGCTTCGTCGGGCATCCGCACGCGCGCCGCCATTTCCGCCAGCGGGGCGATTGCGGCGACCTGTTTCCGCCGGGCCGCGGGCGCTTTCGGGTCTGCGAGCATGGCCAGGAAGCGATGCGGCTTTCGCCTTACAGTTGCTTCAACCTCGTCGGGGCGAGCCAGGTCGGCAAATCGAGCCTGACGGGCATGCGCGTGCTCCACCGTCTGCGCGGCAAGCTCGGTCTATGGCCGTTCGTGCCCACGCCCAGTAGCGGCCCGCTCCTCGTCGAAATCTACACCTCCCTCCCCGCCCGCCTCGCCGGCATGCGCAAGGGCATTTCCAAGATCCGTGACGCCCAAACTCTCGACGTGATGCTCGCCGCGTTCGGTTCCAGGCCGCACGCCACGCTTCCCCGTTATGACGACCACGCCACCGACGCGATCCTCTCCGCCGCCTGGCTTCGCGTCGCCGCGTCACAGCCTGAACTTTGGGCCCCGACGGGTCTGACGCCCCATCTGGCACGAACGGAGGGCTGGACCTTCGGCGTTCCCTGACGCGGGTCCGTACTCGCCTGAGCCGGGCCTCTATTCAAAGGGACACACCGTCCTCCGCCGTGAGAAATTCGGAATGTACGAATCCATCGGCAGCCCCATCTCCCTTGAGGTCGACCTTGGTCCAGTTTCGTTCCACACCAAGGCGCCAGACGGTCGCACCGAAAGGCAGATTGTCGAGGCGCTTGAACTCAACTCCCGGACCAGCGCGCAGTGCCACGCCTGAGCGGGCCAGGACACGGAGTGCCGGCGTCGCGCGCGTCCTGGCAGTGCCGATGCTGGCGAGCCGTCCGACGGGAATGCGATCCAATTCCGCGCCCACTAGCGCGATCCCCAGTCGTCTGAACACGTCGGTGGCGAAGCAAGCGAAACTGTTCCTTCCGTCTGGAGTCCTGCCGACATGGATCCCCATCAGCGTCTCCGTCGGGCGTCCGGTGACTGAGTCGAGCAAGATCCAAGGCGCCCCGGAATCGCCTTCCAGCGAGGATTGGTTGTCGATCGGCCGAATCTCGAACCCGCGAATGTTGATCGGCGCACTGTCCGGATACGACATGAGCGTCACAGCGATCGACTGGACTACCTCCCCCTTCGTGATGAGGCTGGAACGCCCCGCCTTCACCAGCTTCTGCCCGAGCATTGGCACCCCGAGTTTCGTCACCGCAACTCCCAAGCCGGCGATGCGCGGCTCGGCCGGACGGTGTTCGATGGCGGCGATGGCCGCGTCGCCGTCGAGGTCCCGCATCTGGCCCAGCAAGCGCCCAAATACATCCTTGGGCCGCCCCGCATCGGCGCGCCCCGGCTGCATCGCCAAGTCGTTGCCGTCGCGCCGCCCGAGAACGTGATCGCAAGACAATAGCGCCAGCTTTCCACTTTCAAGATGGCGCACCACCGCGGTTCCCGTGCCGGCATCGCCCACGGCGCCGGCATTGCCGATGCTCACGCCAGGGCAAATGAAGGGGAAGCGCTGCTTTGGATCGACCGGGGCGTTGCTCGAACCCGCGCGGTACTGACCCTCCAGCACATCGGTCGGATACCGGCGCCCACCGATCTCGATCTCCGCTGGAATGGGTTTGCTGCCGATCGCCAGAATGTCGCCGCGATCCTCGAGCTTGCGCGCGACGCGGAACACGATCGCCTCCGCGCCGGTGTCCTGCCCTGCGGTCTGCTTGCGTCCCAAGGCAATGCCGACGACATTGGGATGCGCCAGCCATCCCAGCGCGTCCTGATCGAAGAAGGCGCGAACCGGATCTTCGCTGACGGTGGTGGGCGCCTTGCGTGGGCGGCGGCGATTCTCGACCATGGCTACACCTCGGATCAGATCAGCAACGGACATTTCACGACCGCGGTGAGGCGGTTGACGAAGTCGAACTCATTCGCGGCCGCGACGGCCGCGGCAATGCCGTCGAGTTTCTTGCGGCTTTCATCGAGCCGGATGATGAGCGCGGCTGCGCTTCCGCGAAGCCCCTGCGACCCTCCAGCTCCCTCGGCAGCGGGCGGTTCGGTCCACTTTTTGGCGAGTTCCGAGACGTCGATCGTGATGCGCACCCACGACTTCGCGGCAAGCGTCGAAACGATCGTCGCGGTGGCTTGCTCGAAAACCCCCGGTGCATTCGAATAGGCACCGAGTTGGGCTCGGGCCGCCTTCGAAACCTCCTGTGCCCGCGCAATCGCAAGCCGCGCGTTGGCACGTGCCAGCTCGAGTGGCATCGTTTCCGCTCTATTCGTGGCCACGTCCTCAGCCACTGCGGCCGCGAGGAGGCCGATTTCGATGTCGAGTTCGCGTGTGCGCCTCCGCAACGCGTCGACCCTTGCGTCCACCTCGGCCCCGACAAAGGCATAACCCTCGACGAGCACGCAATTGATCGAGTCGACGCCCCGCCGAAACGCATCGGGGCCGTTCGCCGGCATGGCGAGCGAGCGTCCCGCCGTATAGGCTCCCGCCCCGATTGCGATCTTGGCGACGGTGTCGGGGCCGCTCTTGGGCTTGTTGACCGCGATCAGCCCCGTCGCGACCGCCGCGCCAATCAACGGGATTTCGACGAGATCCGCTTCCCGGGACGCCTTGCCATAGGTTGCCGCGAACGCTTCGCCCCTGGCATGCAGCCGGTTGAGCGTGGCCGCGATGCGTCCCGGAATCGTCGCATCCGCAACCGGCTCGGGAGAGACATAAAGCGGCACGTAGCGCCCCGCGCATCCGGACAATAGCGAGCCGGCAAGCATGAGGGGGAGCATGGATTTCATGGCATCTCTCCTGACCTGTGGGTGAAGCGCATCTAGCGGGACCCCACGGGGGCAAGCAGGCCGGCGAGCGCGCCGATCGCGGCCGAGCCGATCGCGATGAGGCCGTCGGGGATTTGAGGACCGTTCGGCGTGAGCGTGATCAATATCTGTCCGGCGATCACACTCAGTACGCTCGCCCCGAGCACCAGAACGGTGGCCCTGTACACAAAGGTGTTCGGCAGGGGCGTGTTGCGAGTGACTTCGGCCTCTGTGCGGTCGAGCACGTTCTGAACACTTGCCTCGTCGGTCGCCTGCGCGAGCTCATCAACGCGATCGTTGAGCGCCGCGGCGTAATTTTTCAGCACGATGTCGGTCATTTCCTTCCCCTTCCAGAATGCGTCGCAGGAATGCGGTGCGTAGAGGATAGGCCAAGCAAGGAAGGGGAGCGCGTGATGGCGATCACGCCAGGGCGCGTATTGCCACCTCTATTCCGCTCTGGCACCTTTCCGACGGGGACAGGGGGGCGTCATGACCGGGGAACGCTATCGCGCGTTCATCAGCTACAGCCATCAGGATGCGAAGATCGCACGCTGGTTGCATCGACGCCTCGAAACCTATCGCTTTCCCCGCCGCCTGACCGGACAGCCGGGCTCTTTCGGCACCGTCCCGGCCCGGCTCGGCCCCATCTTCCGCGATCGGGAGGAATTCGCCGCGGCCACGAGCCTCAGCGAGGCAGTACGGCGTGCAATCGAGGTTTCGGAAGCCCTGATCGTCGTCTGCTCGCCCGCTGCCGCGGCCTCGCTTTGGGTCGCACGCGAAATCGAAGCCTTTCGCGAATCACATCCAGAGTCGCCGCTGCTGCTTGCCTTGGTCGACGGCGAGCCCACCGACGCATTTCCCGGGCCTGCGCTCGCCGAACACAACGAGCCCTTGGCGGCGGATTTCCGCAAGCAGGGCGACGGCCGCCGGCTGGGCCTGCTCAAGCTGCTCGCCGGTCTCGCCGGGGTGCCGCTGGGCGAGCTCGTGCAACGCGACGCGCAGCGCCGGTTGCGGCGCGTGACGGCCGTCACGGTCGCGGCGCTGGTCGGCCTGCTAGCGCTGACGGCGTTGAGTGTCGTCGCGATTCGCGCGCGGCACGAGGCGGAACAGCGGCGGACGGCCGCGGAAGGGCTGGTCGAGTTCATGCAAACCGATCTGCGCGAGCGATTGAAGGCGGTGAACCGCCTCGATGTCCTCACCGCCGCCAATCGGCGCGCGCTGGCTTATTATTCCGCGCAGGATCTCGCCAACCTGCGTCCGGGCGAGTTGGCCCGGCGCTCGCAGATCCTGCACGACATGGGCGAGGACGATCTCGACCGCGAGGATTATGCCAATGCATCCGGCGCCTTCATCGAGGCGCGGCGCACCACTGGAGCCCTGCTCGCGCGGGCGCCAAAGGATCCCGACATCATTTTCGCGCATGCGCAGAGCGAATATTGGATCGGCGATCTTGCGTGGAGACGTGACGACCTCACCGCCGCGGATGCGGGCTTCCAACGTTATGCCCAGCTCGCCGAACGACTTCTCGCGGTCGCCCCGAGCGATGTGCGGAGCCTGCGCGAGATCGGCTATGCCACGGGAAACCTCTGCACATTGCGCCAGAAGCAGAAGCGCCTCTCGGGTCTGATCGAGCTTTGCCTGAAATCGCTTCGAGCGATGGAGCGTGCAGCGGTGCTGGCGCCCAACGAACGGCAAAGTCAGCTGGACGTGGCAAATCGCCATGCCTGGGTGGCGGATGCCTATCGCAAACTGCTCCACGATCTTCCTGCTGCCGGCCGCCACCGCGTGGCGGAAAGCGCCATCCTTCAACGGCTCCTCGCGGCCGAACCGGACGATGCGCAATTGCAGCGCAAACGCATCTGGTCAGAGCGCGCGACCGCCGCGCTGGAGCGCGAAATGGGCGCCGTCGAGGCGGGTACCGTGCGCCTGCGGCAGGCGATCCAGGATCTTGAAAAGCTCGTCGCCGGCGATCCGGCCAATCGAGGATTGGCCGCGACGCTCGACGAAATGCGGTTGGAGTTGCGTCGCGTACCCTCTCGAGCAGGAGAAACACGATGAGCGCACTACCACTGCCCTCCGGCACACCCGAAAACGATATCCGTCACATCAAATTGATGGCGCTCTATATCAAATCAGCCGGCCCCGCCAACGGCCCCACGCCGGCATTGACCTTCCACATCGAAAACACGGAAGGCGGCATCCCGGGATACGAATTGAAACCGGGCGAAAGGCCTGAAGATGTCATCGCCAAATTTGTCGCAGGATCAGTACCATTTACTCGAAATCCAACGCCGCTCGACTTCCCAATTTCTAAGAAATGCTACATCGTCCTGAAACTGGAGGGCGATTTCTGGGAATTCGATGCAAGGGACGGCGTCACTACCAAGGAAGATCTGGGCGGGCAGTATTACCGCCTCATTCCCCACTCGCAGGGCGGAAGGATTGCAGCCGTTTCCTTCTGCGCCAGGACTCCCTTTCCGGACCGGCCCGCTGAAGACGATCGAGTTCGGCACAGCATCAATCTGCACATCAACTTCCTCGACCGAGATGCCAGCGGGAACGTACGTCGGCTCCCCGTGATTATCGATCCGGATGTCGAGAATCGAGGCGGTTGAGAGGAGATGCCGGATAACATGATCCAAATTCCCTCATGACGGACACGCTTCGGCCGACGCTGATATCGATCACCGCGCTGGCACGGTCCGGAGCGGAAGAGCTGGCGTGGCAGCTCTTCCGCTCCGCGGGATTCGATCGGGTGGAGGATGATCCGGCCGTGCTCGCGCTGCGCGGCCGGCTGCTCAAGGACCGTGCGCTGAGCCTGTCGGGCACTGCACGGCGCGAAGCAGCGGCGCAGGCGGCGGATGCTTATGCGGCCGCAGCGCGTCTCCGTCCGGCGACCTATCCGCTGATCAACGCCGCGACGCTATCGCTGATCGCCGGCGCACGCGACACCGCACAACAGCTGGCGGACGATGCGGTCGCGTTGCTCGACGCGAGCATCGGCGAACCTGACACACCCTATTATCTTGAGGCGACGCGCGCTGAGGCGCTGCTGCTGGGCGGCGCGCGCGACGCCGCCGAAGCCGCGTTCCGCGGCGCCGTGGCTCTGGCGCCGCGCGCCTGGGAGGATCATGCCACCACGCTCCGGCAGTTCGCGACGATCCTGACCGAGCTGCAGCTCGATCAAAGCTGGCTCGACGCCTATCGCCCACCGCACACGCTCCATTATGCCGGGCAGATGCGCATCGAGGAGGATGCCGAGCAGATTGGCCGGATCGACTCCATGCTCGCGGCCGAGAATATCGGTTTCGGCTTCGGGTCGCTGGCCGCTGGCGCTGATATGCTGATCGCCGAGCGGCTACTCGCGCGGGGAGCAGAGCTTCATATTACGCTTCCGACCGATCGCGCGGCGTTCTTGCGTCGATCGGTCGAAGCTTTCGGCCGCGACGCTGCCCGCTTCGATGCGATCCTGTCGCAGGCGACAACGGTCCGCGAGATTGACGAGGAAGGCGAGTCGAGCGATGCACTTATGGGCGAACTCGCCGACGAGCTCGCCATGGGAGGCGCCGTGATGCGTGCCCGTCAGCTGCAGACTCGCGCCGTGCAACTCATCATCAGCGCTGCCCCGCAGGGCGTGCCGACCGCGCCGAACAGCGCACGTCTCGCGCGCATCTGGGCGGCGACCGGACGGAGACAGCATGTGCTCGATACCGGCCACATGCCCATCGGGCGCAGTCGTCCGAAGCGCGAAGCGCGCGACCGGCGGCTTGCGGCGGTTATTGCCGTCAGTCTCCGCGAACCAGGTGGCGACACCGCAGGCGAGCGGATGGCGGAGCGGCTGGCGATGCTGTCCGAACCGCCCGGATTGATCGCGCCCCCGAGCTGGCGCAGCGACGGAGTGATGCTTTACTTCGGATCGGCTGAGGAGGCTGCATCCGAAGCGGTCCGGCTACGAACCGTGCTCATGGCCAGCGGACCGGTCCGCATCGCAGGAGACCTAGGCGTCCTGCGCTTCATGCCCGCCCCGTTCGGCGGTGGCGTCGTCGCGCTCGGAGGCGCAACGTTGCGCGTCGGCAGGGTGCTCGACGTCACATCCCCGACGGCAATCTATTTCTCCGAGCATCTCGGGGCCGCTTTCGCCGCAAGCGCGCGAATGGACGACCCCGCACGGCTGGAACTGGTCGGCGAATTGTCCGGTACGGCGCAGGATCAGCCGCTCGCGCTCTACGCCCTGCGCGAACGCTAGATCACCATTTCCGCCAGACGGCCCGGCGCGACGATCACCAGGGCTTCGGCATCGCGGCGAACGATCCCGCGTCGCTCGAGTGCGCTGATCGTCCGGGATGCCGTCTCGCGTGTGGTGTAAATGCGCGCGGCCAATTCGGAGAGCACCGGCGGAGGAGAGATCGTCGTGCCCCCCTCGGCTAGGCGGAGCAGTTCCTCGTGAACGCGCCCGGCTGCCGAAAGGGTCGTGCGCGATAGCATCTGCTCCGATATCCGTTCGAGCTGGCGCAGCAGCCCCCGCGAAAGCGCGAGACCCACACAGGCATGCGTTTCCAACAGAATGAGGAAATCAGTCCCGCTGAAAACTGCGGAATCGAGATTTTCCAGCGCGGAGATTTCGCTGAGATGGATCTGTCCATCCGATGCGGAAAGCGCGCCGAACAGATCGCCGGGCAAAAAGTCGTAGAAGCGGACCAGCATGCCATCGGGAGCTACTACGAAGGACCGTGCTCTCCCCAGGACCAACAGATACACGTCCTGGCATCGCTCACCTTGGTGCACGATCGTCGCCCCTGTCGAATAGAAGCGCAGCCGGGCGCGAGATTCGATCTGATGCGCCGCTTCGGCAGAGCAATCGAAGATGCGCTCGATGAATGCACTTAGGCTCAAGGCGTGTTCATTCTAAAAGACGTTGCCGCAGGATCGCGCGCCAGAGAACGATCGTCAACTTGTTGGCCAGGCGCGGCAGCAAGGCAATTCGAATGATCCCGGCCGATCGGGCCCGGATGGGGGCGGCAAGTTGCTTCTATCAGGCTATAGGGGTGTGTCCTTGTTCGGTCGTACCATGGCCATGCTTCGGCCAAGCAGTTGAAATCGTCGATGCGCGACGGTGAAACCGCTCCACCGATGCTACGATGCCGGCCTCCACTGCATGACCCCGGTAAGGCTTCGGGACTATACGCAATGTCTCGCGCAGGGCTGGATCGAGATCCTCCGCGCGGCAACTGCCCGAAGTGAGAAGGACCGGAACGCCAGGCCGATTCTCTATGATCCAGCGCGCAAGCTGGATTCCGTCACAGTTTCCCGGCATCTGGACGTCCGAGAATACGCAGGCGATGCCGGCGTCGCCGCGACCAAGGAACTCCAATGCATCATCGCCGCTGGCAGCTTCAAACACCGCGAAGCCCCGCAATCGGAGATATTGGCTGATCTGCGAACGCACCCGGACGTCATCCTCCACCACGAGTATATTCGTGCGATATGCCAGGTTATTTTCGGCAAGATGGGATGCGGGGCTCATTGCGAAGGCAAAACTACTCCCCAAAGAACTGCGAACACTAGTAAACTGTTGTAACGGGATTTACCGACTTCCTGGCTTCCACCTGTGCGGATTGCCGAATGACGCCAGCGAGAGGTACGCGAAGTCGTCAGCCGAGCCGACGCGATCCGATTCGTCCGAATTCGAGGCAGTTTCCGGGGCCGGCGCGCCAACGGGCGATCGCCCCTCACGGCGGCTCGGCACGGACTGGCGGGTTCCGACGGGCGCGGCGGCGTTACAACTGTTTACAAGGCTGCGATTGTCGCTCTCCCGGCACGTTGCTAGCAGCGTCCCATGTCGATGACAGCGCCCCACGGTTCATCCGCATACGAGCTGCAGCACCGGGCGGCCCGGAGCCAAAGCGCCACCGCTCGACAGATGCAGGAGGCATGCCAGCCGGGGATCGATTCCGATCGATCCAGAACGGCCCCTCAGGCCAGGCTCAGTTGAGACCGAATAAGGGCCCTGCATGCGGATCGCTGTAGTCGATGACGACGAGAGCATCATTGAGTTTGCGGCGACCGCGCTGATAGCCGCCGGCCATTCCTGCATCGGCTATCGCACCGGTGCCGCTTTGCTGGCCGCGTTGCGGCGCCAGACCTTCGATCTGGTCCTGCTCGACTGGAATCTCCCCGACAGCTCGGGAATGGATCTGTTGAAATCAATTCGGGACGCGGTTTCCCGGGCAACTGCCATCATCATGCTCACCAGCCGGGCCGACAAGGACGATGTCGCAGCAGCACTGCACGCCGGCGCCGACGACTATGTCGTGAAGCCGGAAACGGCATCAGTGATCGTCGCGAGGGTCGAAGCGGTGCTGCGGCGCGCCATGCCCACTGCCATTCAGGAGCGCGTGCTTCACTTCGGACCCTATGCCTTTGATCGCCTCACGGAGCGCGTGCAAGTCCGCGACGAGGATGTTTCGCTCAGCGCGAAAGAGTTCCAGCTGGCGCTTGCACTGTTCGAGAATATGCACCGGGCGCTCTCGAGAAGCTACCTGCTGGAGACGATCTGGCAGAGCGCCGCGGATCTCTCAACTCGAACGCTCGACATGCACGTCTCGAGGATCCGCACCAAGCTCAAGCTGACACCGGAGAATGGCTACCGCATCGTGGCGATTTCTGGCTATGGTTATCGCATGGAGCGTTTCGGGGCAGAGGGGTGACCATGTTTCTTGCGGTCGCACTGCAGACCGCCGCCGCTGTGTCGCCTTCCCCGCAAGCTGATGTCATCACCTATGTCGTGCGGCGCGGCGATACGCTTGACCGGTTGAGCCAGAATTTCCTGGTTCCCGAACGTCGCTGGTGGGCGCTGCTCAGCCTCGCGGGCATTCGCAACCCAAAGCGGTTGCCGGTCGGGCGACGGCTGACCATCCCGCGCGCGTGGCTGCGCTTCAAGGTGGAACCTGCCCGGCTGGCGAGCTATCGCGGCTCCGTCAGCCTGACGGTCGCCGGTCGCATGGTCATGCCGGCCGCCGGCGCGGTGATCGGCGAGGGCACCGACATCGCCACCGCCACGAACAGCTTCGTCACGCTGATCCTCGCGGATCGATCGCAGGTCGTGATCCCGTCGCAGAGCCGCGTTCGCATTCGCGAACTGCGCCGGATCCTCCTGACCGGCGCGATCGACTACCGAATCGACGTGCAAAAGGGGCGGCTCGAGACGAAGGTCACGCCGCTGGACTCCCATTTCGGACGCTACCGGATCCGCACGCCGGTCAGCATGACCGCGGTTCGCGGCACCGAGTTTCGCGTGTCGTTCGAGGAGTCTCGCACGGCGGCGGCGACCGAGGTTCTCGCGGGCCAGGTCGTCTTCTCGCAGCCGGGGGGATCGAACGCGCTGGCGCTGGACAGGGCTCTCGGCGCGACGCTGGGCGCTGATGGCACGCCGCACGCCGAAAAGCTTTTGCCGGCTCCGGCTCTTCAGGATCCCGCGACGCTCCAGACGGGGGATCTCGTCGAATTCCGAGCGCAGCCACTGGAAGGGGCGGTCCGATATCGCGCGGTGATCGCGACCGATGCCGGGTTCATCGACAATGTCGCCGAACAATTCTCCGACCGTGGAGTGTTTGCCCTTGCGGCAATCCCCAACGGCAATCTCTTCGTACGCATATCCGCAGTCGCACCGAGCGGGCTGGAGGGGCTGGCGCAATCCTACAGCTTCACACGCCGGCTCGCCTCGATCCACGGGAGGGTCGAGGCGGGCGAGCACGGCTATCGCTTTCGGTGGTCGGGTGCAGGGCGCGGGATTCGGAGATATCGATTCCAGCTGATGCGCGGCTCGCCCAATACGCGGCCGGTGGTCGACGAAGTCGCGCTGGTTCACGATGGGCTCACGCTTCAGGATCTTCCAGCCGGTCTCTATTTCTGGCGCCTGGGGTTGCTCCAGGTCGAGGAAGGCGAAGTCACCGAAACGTGGACCGATCCGGAGAAGCTAACGATCACGGCACCTTCCGGATCCCGGAGACGATAGCGCTTGCGCCGGCGGCTCTTGCTGGAGTGGTGCGCCATCGCGGTCCTGGTGCTCGCACTGAGCGTCGGCATTACGTGGAGCCGCGCCACGTCGAAGATCGACGATGCGATCTATGACGTGGTGCTAGAGCTGCGGGCGGCGCCCCCGTCCGATCGGATCCTCCTCGTGACGATCGACGATGCGAGCATCGCAGCGACAGGACAATGGCCGTGGCGGCGAAGCGTGCATGGCGCCGCGATCCGGAAGCTGGCGGCGGCGAAGCCCGCAGCTATCGCTTATGATGTGCTCTTCACTGAACCGGGCAGATCGGCAGGGGAAGATGCGGAGCTCGGCGGAGCCCTGCGGCAGGCGCGCGTCGCACTCCCCGTCCTGTTCGATGTACCCGGCGTCAATGGCCTCCCCTTCGAGACCGTCCCACCGGTCGGGCCGATCGGCAATGCAGCGGCCGCACTGGGGCAGGTTGCGCTTCCGCATGAGGCAGACGGCACCGCCAGAGCCGGCCTGCTCGAAGTCGATGACGGCAAACGGCGCTGGCCGCACCTCGCCGAGCAAGCGTACAGGCTGGCGCTGGGCCACCCCTCTCCGGCGTTCGCCCGCGCTTCCCGCAGCGGCGACATGACGGTGCTGGTTCCCTACCAGTCGGCAGGCGCTTTCCGCACCGTTTCGTTCGACGATCTGCTGCGCGGGCGGCTGCCTGCGGATTTCGTGCGCGATCGCATTGTCCTCGTGGGCGCGCGCGCCGGCGGCCTCGGCGACCGTCACGACGTCGCTGGCGCAGGCACGCTTGCCGGCGTGGAGGTTCAGGCCAATCTGCTCAATGCCTTGCTCGCCGACCGCTTCGTGCACGAAGCCTCGCTTGCCGTCCGGCTCGTCGCGGGCGCGCTTCCCGCCATCATGTTATTGGCGCTGTTCTGGGTGCTGAGGCCGTCGGGAGCCCTGATTGCATCGCTGGCGGTGTTCCTCCTGCTGATGGCGAGCCCTGTCTTGCTCATGGCGGCCGCGGGCCTGTGGCTACCGCCGAGCCCGGCATTGCTGGGTGTGCTCTTCGTCTACCCGCTCTGGGGCTGGCGGCGGCTGCATGCGATCGACAAGGCAGTCTCGTCCGAGCTGGCACGGCTTTCCGGCGATGTCGGTGCTGCGCCGATGGACGGCGCGCAGCTCGATCGGACGGGCAGGAACGCTGTTGCTCTCAGTGGATCGATCGCGGCGCTTCGGGACCTGAAGCGGCTCGTCAGCGATACGATCGAGGGCGTGACCGACCCGCTCATCGTGACGACCCTCGACGGAGAGGTCCTCGTGACCAATCGCGGCGCGGCGGCATTGCTCGAAGAGGTTCCCGATCTGCTCCGGCGCGTCGAGGATGGAACACCGTCCCAGGACCTGATCGTAGCTGACGGGCGTCATTTCTCGGCACGGCGCTCTTCCCTGGCCGATGCTGCCGGTGCGCAGCGGGGCTGGATCCATCTCCTCGCGGACATCACTGATATTCGCGCCGCCGAGAGCGACCGGTCGCAGGCGCTCGAATTCCTCAGCCATGACATGCGCTCGCCGCAGGCCTCGATCATCACGCTGATCGAGAGCGCAGGTGGCGCTGCGCTTTCACCGGAAGTGGCCGACAAAATCGGCTATCATGCCCGACGCACGCTTGGGCTCGCCGACAATTTCGTCCAGCTCGCGCGACTGCGCGAAACCCGCTTCGATCCCGAGGAGACCGATCTTCACGACTGCCTAGGAGAGGCCGCCGACGCATTGTGGCCGCAGGCTACGAAAAAAGGCGTACGGATCGTCACGCCGGCCGCCGACGAATTCCGCTGCGTTGCGGGCGAAAGGCACGCCCTCACCCGGGCATTCCTGAACCTTCTCGACAACGCGGTGAGGTTCAGCCCCGAAGGCTGCGAGATCAATTGCGCGATCCACGAGATCCGGGACGTGCGCGGCGGCTGGTTCGAGGTTCTGGTGGAAGATCGTGGTCCTGGCGTGCCGCCCGAGCGGCGTGCCAGACTGGCCGCGCCTTACGACAGTACCAGTTCCGACACCCAACCAAGCGTCGGCCTCGGTCTCGCTTATGTCCGCGCAGTAGCCGAGCGGCATGGCGGCAGTCTTCGCTATCAGGAGGCGACGCCGAACGGCTCTCGTTTCATCGTCAGGATCCCCGCCCTCCCGGCGGCGACGCCTGACTGCTGATGGCGGCTTCGACCATGCGCGGGAGAAGCTTGTCGAGCGAGGTTCCGCAATGCCGCGCGGCCGTCATATTGCGGAACAGCAGCTTGCCGTCGGTGCGATCGATCATCCCGGTGGTGAGCACATAACGCCGGGGGCGGCACAGAACGACCGGATTGCGGGCCTCTTCCCGGCTGATCGGGCCATCTCCGTCGCCGCGAACCGCCACTTGCAAGGGCGCCACCGCCAGACCGACCTCGAGCCGGTATCGGCCGTCCGGCGCCTCGCGATATCCTTTGGCAACCAGTGCACGGCGCATGAGCGAGACCATCTCGGAAGCGACAGAGTCGCCCGCGATTGGCGCGGACGCAAGGACGAAGCTGGCGTCGTCAAGTGCCTTGCCGGCTGGCGGCACCGGGCCTTCACGTCCGACAGGAGAGGTGCAGGCTGCAAGCGCCATGATCAATGCCGCGGCCACAACTCGCCTCATCTGCATACCCTTTCCGCGATCCTGCCGCCCATAGACGAAACTGCCGCTCAAGCTCAACTCGGCGGAGGCATGACTCGAAATTCGATCCGGCAAGGCCTGGGAAGGCCGCGCTCAGAGTAGCTGAAGTCAGGAAGAAACCTTTGATGTTACGACATTTTACAATTCTTGCGGGAGCGAAACGAGGCTGGATGCATTGAAGCTCCAGCCCGCCGACGCGCGGTGTAACAAGTTGTAAACGGCGCTTGCGAGCAGGTGAAGGCCCCGCCAGATACCTCGCGCTGCCCGTCACGAGGAATTGAAGTGATCAGGTTTTTTGTGTGCGCGGCGATCCGGGTTCACTGCCCTCCATCCTTGCCGCTGAAGCGACGACCATGAGTTCGGTACGTCGTATGGCCAGGATATTGGCTCACCTCGAATCCGAACGTGCCGCAGCTGGATCCGAGAGGGGGCGGGCCATTGGCGGAGTGCCCGCGGCACCGCGGCGGGCACGCGCGACGATGATCGGCTCCCGCGTCGAGCCGGATCGGCACTGAACGCGTCGGTTTGCTTGCGAGGATGGTGCCGGTTGTAGGATTCGAACCCACGACCTCCGCTTTACAAAAGCATTGCTCTACCACTGAGCTAAACCGGCACGACTTCGCCATAGCCGGGCAATCCGCGGACGCCAAGACCGCTATTTTCGGCCGATTCAGTCGACAATGGCACGGCGAACAGGGACGGCGTTCAGATCAGGGGAGCCGGGTTCGAAGCGCTGCGCCGAGGATCATCCGCGCCATTTTCAGACAAATCCCGCCGCTTCCCCTATCGCGTCCCAGATCGCATCGAGATCTGCATCGCCGATACAATAAGGCGGCATCACGTAGACGGTGTTGCCGAGCGGCCGAAGCAGCAGGTCGCGGTCCGCGAAGAACCGCAACAGTCGCGGCCCCAGCGCCGAGAGATAGGCGCCCTCCCCCGCGCCGAGCTCTACTGCCGCAATCGTGCCAAGGGCACGCGCATTGTGCACGCCCGGCGTGCTGGCCAGCCGCTCCAGCCGGACGGCCTGGGATCTGGCCAGCGCGGCGACTCGCCCGAGCACCGGCTCCTCGCGCCAGATCGCGATGTTCGCGGCCGCCGCGGCGCAGGCGATCGGATTGGCGGTATAGCTGGAGGAGTGGAAGAACATCCGCGCGCGGTCATTGGCATAATGCGCGGCGTAGATGGGCTCGGTCGCCATCGTCACCGCCAGTGGCACCGCGCCACCGGTCAGCCCTTTGGACAGACACAGGATGTCGGGAACTACGCCGGCTTGCTCACAGGCGAGCAAAGTCCCGGTCCGCCCCCAGCCGGTCATCACCTCGTCGGCGATGAACAGCACGCCGTGCTGCGAACAGATGCGGCGCATCTCCGCGAGCACCCGGGCCGGATAGATCAGCATCCCGCCGGCGCCCAGCACCAAGGGCTCGACGATCAGCGCCGCGGGCTTTTCCCGGCAGAACGCCTCGAGCGCGTCCAGCGTCTCCTGCTCCGCACCGGCCGCGGGAAACGGGATCGTCGCCACGTCGAACAGCAAAGGGGAATAGGCTTGGTTGAACACGCCGCGCGCGCCGACCGACATCGCGCCGATCGTGTCGCCATGATAGCTGTGCGCCATCACGATGATGCGATGCCTGGGCTCGCCGCGATTGCGCCAATAGCCGAGCGCCATCTTGAGCGCGACCTCGACGCTGGTCGATCCGGAATCCGAAAAGAACACCCGCGCCAGCGCTGGTGGCATCAGCGCCCGCAATCCCGCCGCGACCGCCTCGGCAGGCGCGTGGGTCCAGCCCGCGAAGATGATCTGGTCGAGCTGTCCCGCGGCCTCCCGGATCGCCGCCATGATCACGGGGTGGCAATGACCATGGGTGGTGACCCACCAGGACGAGATGGCATCCACGATCCGCCGTCCGTCCGCGGTATGGAGCGCCGCACCCTCCGCACGCACCACCTCGGGGATCGGCTCGCCGAGGCCGTGCTGGGTAAACGGGTGCCAGATGGCGGAGACGCTCACGCGAATTCCTCCATATCGAAAGCATTCGCAAACGCCGCCGCCAGCGTTTCGGCATCGAGCGGATCGAGCCATGGCAGGCGCCCCAGCCGTCGCACGCCCCCCAGGCGCTCGATCGTCTCCTCGCTGTCGGGCACCGACGGCCCCACAAAGGCGATGCCGAGGATCGGCACCCCGCGCGCGCGCAACGCTTCGATCGAGAGCAGGCTGTGGTTGATCGTCCCGAGCGCGGTGCGCGCGACGAGCACCACGGGAGCCTGCCACCGTGCGAATAGATCTGCATAGAGCAAGTCGTCTTGAATGGGCACGAGGACGCCCCCCGCCCCTTCGACGACCAGCGGCCCGGCGAGCGCCGGGAGCGCCAGTTTCTCCAAGTCGATGCGAACGCCGTCGAGCGAGGCCGCGCGATGCGGCGAGCAGGGCGTGCTCAAGCGATAGGCTTCGGGCAGCGCCGACTTCACGCCAAGCGCGGCCACGCGAACGCTGTCGCCGCCATCCTCTAGCCCGGCCTGGATCGGCTTCCAGTAGGCGGCTCCCATCGCGGCGGCGAGGCCGGCCGCGAACACGGTCTTGCCGATATCGGTATCGGTGCCGGTGACGACGAGATTGCGCCCCCTCATTGCACTGCTTCGATGGCCGCGGCGAGCGCATCGACATCCGCGTGGCTGGCATTGAGAGTCAACGAGATGCGCAGCCGTGCGGTGCCGGCCGGCACCGTCGGCGGGCGAATGCCGCGAACGTCGAAGCCGCGAGCCTGCAGCGCGGCGGCGAGCGCCATGGCGGGCACGTCGTCGCCGACGATCAGGGGCAGGATCTGGCTTCCGGTCGGCCGGACGCCGCAGCCGGCGAGCGCGCCTTCGGCGTGCGCGACAAGCGCGCGCAGCGCAGCGCGACGTCCGGGCTCGTCGACAAGGCAGCGCAGTGCCTCGCGGACGGCGGCTGCCATCAAAGGCGACGGCGCGGTCGAGAAGATGAACGGACGCGCGCGATTGACCATGAAATCGCGCAAAGTCGCCGGCAGGCAGAGCAACGCCCCCTCACATCCCAGCGCCTTGCCGCAGGTGTGAAGCGTGACGATGTTGTCCGCATTGTGGAAGTCACCGGCGAGCCCCGAACCATCCTTGCCGAACACTCCCGTCGCATGCGCCTCGTCGATGAGCAGCAGAGCGTCGTGCCGCCCGGCGATGCCGACGAGATCGGCCAGCGGCGCGCGGTCGCCGTCCATCGAGTAGAGGCTCTCCACTGCGATCCACGCACGCCCCGTTCCGCCGCGCCGGCGCCAATCCGTTACCGCATCCTCGAACGCACCAGCATTATTGTGCGCGACGCCGATCGTTTCGGCGCGTCCAAGCCGCATGCCGTCATGCGCGCTCGCATGAATGAGCGCGTCGTAGACGACGAGATCTCCGCGTTGCGGAAGCGCCGCGAAGGCCGCGACATTTGCCGCATAGCCGCTCGAGAAGAACAGTGCCGCCTCCGCCCCGAAGAACGCCGCGGCCTCGGCTTCGAGCAGCATATGCTCAGAGTCGTTGCCGCGCAGCAGCCGGGATCCCCCCGAGCCGACAGGTACGCCGCGCGCGATCGCGGCCTGTACCGCTTCGCCGATGCGCGAAGCGGTACCGAGCGCAAGATAGTCGTTCGAAGCGAAATCCGTGCCCAGACGCGGCCGGAGCGTTCGAAGACGTCCGAGCGCCTCCAATCGTTGAAGATCTTCGAGATGCTGGGCAAGCCGCGACATTGCGCGGGACCTGTAACGATAATCCCGCTCAAGGCCAGCGCCTGCGGAAGACGTCCTCGCACGCTCCGGTGGCGCTGTCTAACCACTACTGCGGCTTCGGGTCCGGGTCCGGCTCGCCATAAAGCGAGCCTTCCTCGAAATGCGGCTTCCCTTCCACTGGATGGTCGTCGTGCTGCTCGGCACGCCATGCCGCGAGCCGGAATCGCAGCGACTTCAGCACGTCTGCATGCCGGGGATCGGCGGCGAGATTGTGCTTCTCGTCGGGATCCACCGAGAGGTCGTAGAGCTCTTCCTTCGGGCGACGATAATAAGCGTCGACGATTGCCTTCGCGGCCGGATCGCCCTTTGCGGCCTCACGCCAGGAGGGGAAATATTTCCCCGAATCCACACGCTTCACCCACTGGTCGATATGCGTCGTATAGACATATTCGGGATGGAGATTGCTGATATACTTCCAGCGATCGGTTCGCACGCTGCGCATCGGATAGACGTTGATGCTGCCGTCGTTGTTGTGCGTCGTGTAGATCTCGCTGCGGCCCTTGTCGGTCTCGCCGCGGAGCACCGGCGCGAATGTCTTGCCGTCGATTCCAGCAGGCGCCTTGCCCCCCGCCACGTCGACCAGGGTCGGCAGGATGTCGATCCAGCTGACCATCGCATCGGTCCGCGTGCCGGGCCGGATATGGCCGCCCCAGCGCGCGATCGTCGGCACGCGAATGCCGGTGTCGTAGAGGTTCCACTTGCCGAACGGCCATTGCGCGCCGTGATCGGACGAGAACAGCACGAACGTGTCCTTGCCCAGGACCTGATCGACGGCCTCGAGCGTGTTGCCCACTTCCTTGTCGAGCTTCGACACCGCCGCGTAGTAGCGTGCCCGCGCATCGCGCGTCGTCGGCGTGTCCACTGTCTTCGGCGGCAGCGAGATCGCCGCCGGATCATAACCCTCGGCACTTTCCGGCCAGGGCACGTGCGGCCAGTTGCTGCCGACGAAGATCGCCAGCGGCCTCTTGTCCTTGCGCGCCTTGAGCCAGCCGATCGCCGAGGCGACGCCGTCGGGATCGTGGAACGTGTCGTGCTCGAAATGATCGAAGCCGTACATGCCCGTCTGCTTGTAATGCGAGACCTTGCCGAACGCGACGACCTCATAGCCGAGCGCCTGCAGATACGAAGGCAGCTTGCGGACATCCGCGCGCGGCGGCTTCTGGTTGGCCTCGGCGCCGTTGCGCGCGGGCATCAGCCCGGTGAGCAAGGCCGCGCGGCTCGGCGCGCACGCCGGCGAGGCGACGAAGGCCCGATCGAACACCATCCCGTCTTGCGCCAGCCTGGCGATATTCGGCGCCCGCACATTCCTGTCGCCCCACGGCGTCAGATCGTTGCCGAGATCGTCGGCGAGGAACACCACCAGATTGGGCCGGGCCGGCGCCTCGGCCGGCTGCGCCTTGGCACTGGTCTGCGCGATCGTCATCAGCGAGGCAGCGGCGATCACCGACCGCAGGACATATCCAGGCTTCATCGCATTCTCCTTGCGCGACACAGACATGCTCAGAACCGCACCCGCGCACCGATCGTGTAGGTGGTCTCGTCGCCATAGACCTTGCTGTTCAGCCACGACGCGCCGCGATACTGCTTCGTCTCGTTGCGCAGCACGTTCGTCCCGCCGATGTCGAAGCGCAGCGCATCGGTCACATCGAGCCCGACGCTGAAATCGAGCCGGCCCGCCGGGCGGATCCAGCTGAGCAGCGTCGGCAGATACGGGTCCGTCACCGGGCGATCCGGATCATGGGGGCGCAGCTGGACACCGCCGCTATTGTCCTCGTTCCAGTATTTCGAGCGATAGGTATAGACGACGCGTGCGCTCAATTTGCCGCGATCGTAGAGCCCGCCGATCGTGAAGTTGTACTTCGAGACGCCCTGGAGCGAATTGCCAGCGAGCAGATCACTGCCGCCGATCTCCGAGTCCGCGATAGTGAACGCACCGAGGATACCGAGGCCGGCGAGATTCCCCGGCAGGAAATCGAAGAAATATTGGGCGCTGGTCTCGATGCCCTTGAGCTCGGCCTCGCCGACGTTGCGCGGGCGCGAGATCAGGAAGTTGATGCCGTCGATCGTCTCCTGGCTCGACGCGTTGACGACGCGATCCTTGATCCGGCGATAATAGCTGGTGATTGCGATGAAACCGCTCTTGAAATAATATTCGAGCGTCGCGTCCACGCTGTCGGAACGCTGCGGCCGCAGCTCGGCATTGCCCGCGGACCCGGTGCTGAGCTGAAAGGGATTGACCGTGATCGCGAGTGACTGGGTCGGGTTCAGGTCGCCGAACTCCGGTCGCCGGATGCTCCGCGAATAGGCCAGTCTGGCCTGGAACCCGCCGGGGAATTTGAGCCGCGCGGTCGCGGTCGGCAGCACGTCGGTATCGGAGGTGCCGACGTCGACCGGCACAGACGCGCTCGACACGCTCCGGAAGGTACTGATGTCGCGATCGGTCTTGATCACGCGCACGCCGACCACGCCGTCGAGGGTGACGTGCCCGAGCGACACTTCGTAAGTGCCCTGGACGTACGAGGCGAGCGTGGTCTCCTTCGCGTCGAACTGGCGCGTGGGGTTCCAGTCAGGCTGGCGCAGCGGCAGGTTCAACAGCCTGCGCAACTCGCTCCGCCCGGTTTCCGAGCGAAGATAGGACGGCGCGATGCCGACGAAGCTCGTCCCGCCATTCACGCGCGGCAGCTCGCCGATGATGCCGATGATGTTCGGCGACAGCGGCAGCGACGAGATCAGCCGCGCCGTCGCTTCGGTCCCGGTGCCGATATTGCCGTAGGGGATCGGCGTGGTGGACTGGACGTCGCGCTGCACCGCCTCGCGCCGCGCGAAGCGGATGCCGACCTCCACCTTTTTGAGCAGGCCGCCGACCTCGTAATCGCCGTCCGCGCGCGCCTGAAATAGCGAGCCGTCGGCGTCAGTGAAATTCTGGTTGAACGCGTTTCGCAGCGACAAATTGGCGCTGCTCATCGGCACGCCCGCGGGCACGGTGACGCGTGGGCCGCCGTCGACATCGGTCTCGAGCAGCATCGTCGCGACGCGCTGCCCCGCCTCGAGGTTCACATTCTCGCGCAGGCTGTTCGACGTCTGGTAACCGAAATCGAGCACGACATTGGCGCGGTCCTGCTCCCAGCGCAGCCCGCCGGCGATCTGCTTTGCCTCCTGGGTGAAGCGCAGCGAGGACGAGTTCTGGTTGATCACGATATTGTTGAACTGGACGCTTTTCACGCCGCACATCCGCTGGAGGGTGAAGGCCTGGAGGATTGACCTGCCCTGCGCATCGACGCTGATCGTCGGGTTGGTGCCGTTGGCGTTGACGCGCGCGTCGAAGCAATTGTCGCTGGCGACGACATTGCGCATCGTCGTGCCGCTGGTGAAGGGCTGCGGATTGAACCCGGTGAAGCCAGCGGTCGTCTGGAAATAGGTGTAGAAACCATCGACATAGACCTGGAGCGACGGGCTCACCTGCCACTGGATCGCGCCATTGACCTGTTTGCGCGTCACCTCGCCGACATCCGGCATATTCTGGATGACCTGCGGGATCAGATAGCCCGGCGTGTTGAGCGGCGCGACGCCCGAGCTGCGACGCATGTCCATGAACGCCGTCGTCCGCATCGAATCGGCGTGCGACCAGGTGCCGTTGACCAGCACGCCGATCTCGCCGATTCCGGTATCGAACCGGTCGGTGGCGAGCAGGCTGAGCGCGGGGTTCGCCTTGCCCACGCGCGACGCGTAAGTCTGCCGCGCGCTCCCTACCAGCGCCGGCTTCTTGAAGTTGAACGGCTTGTTGAGCTTGAGATCGATGCCGCCCGCGACGCCGCCTTCGATTTGGTCGGCGGTCTGCGACTTGAACACCTCGACCCGCGCCAGGGCTTCGGCGGGCATGTCGACCAGGCTGAAGCCGCGGCCGGTAGTGGTGAACACTTCGCGCCCGTCGACCGTGGTCATGATGTCGGCGAGGCCGCGGATGCGCACGCCCGAAAGCTCGTTGTTGCTGTCGTTCTGGACCTGGATGCCCGGCACGCGCTGGAGCGCGGCGGCGGTGGTCGGATCGGGGAACTTGCCGATATCCTGCGCGACGATCGCGTCGACGACCTGAACCGCGCCTTCCTTGATCTTCGCGGCACGCTCGAGCGACTGGCGGACGCCGGTGACGACGATCTCCTGCTCGGGCTCAGCCGCTTCCTCCATTTGCACATTCGCCGGCGCGGCAGGTGAAGCGTCCTGGCCGGGCGACGGCCGCGGACGTACCGGCGTCGCCGAGGCGACGACCCGCCGCGGCGCTTCCCCGCGCTTGAGGACGATCTTCGAACCGTTGACAATCGGAACCAGGTCGGTCCCCGCCAGCAGCAGACGCAGGGCCTTCGAAACCTCCATGCTGCCGCGCACGCGATTGACGAGGACGCCGTCGACGATCGGGCCGGATACGAGGATCTCGACTCCCGCCTGGCGCGCGAAAATCGGGATTCCGGAACTGGCGGGCTGTTGGGCGACGTCGAACTGGCGGACCTGCGCAGTCGCGAACGACGCGGTCGCCGAGCAGCAGATTATGGCCGACGTGGCCAATAGATGATGGTGCGCGCGCAAGCTTCCTTCCCCCTCATGCGATGACGCCTTGTTGGCGCTCTCCCTTCCACGAGTGGTCGTTCACGGGTTTCCGTCATCATTTATCTTATTTTTCCGCGCCAGCCGGATCTCGTCGGAGGTGACGGACACGTCCAGGTCCAGCGACTCGCCAAGCATCGATGCAAAATTCTCCGGCTTGTCGAGCTTGAACAGGCCGACGAGCTTCTCCTCCGCCAGGCTCTGGTCCGTCAGCACGATCTGCTTCCGGTTGTAGCGGTTGAACGAGGCGACGGCCTCGGAGAGGCTATCGTTCTCGAGCGCGATCTCGCCGTTCCGCCATGCCAGCGCGCGCTCGATCTCGCCAGGGGCCGATCCGATGGTCGGTGCCGCGCCCGCCGTCTTGAAGTTCGCGAACTGGCCGGCTTCCAATATGGTCATCATTCCCGAAGAATCGGACGGCCAGACCGCCACGACGCCCTCGGTGACGGCAACCTGCACGCCGTCCCTCCCCCGAACCACCGAAAACGCAGTCCCCACCGCGCGCGCCTGCGCGATGCCGGCATCGACGACGAAGGGCCGCGTCCGATCCTTGGCGACCTGGAACCATGCCTGCCCGCGCGCGAGATCGACACGACGGCTGTCGCCGGCCAGCACGATCCGCAGGTCGCTGTCCGAATTGATCGTCGCGACCGAGCCGTCGGCAAGGGGAAGCCGGCGTATCTCGCCTCGCGCAGTCGTGATGTGCTGCCCTATCAGCCGAGGCCATCCGAGGACGACGCTCGCCGCCGCCGCCGCGGTCAGCCCGACGCCTCCGCCCAACAGCCATCGCCGCGTTGGCCGATACGCGTCCTCGGCATGGACCGGCTCATCGGTGTCGGCTTCCGCGGCAAGCGCAGTCTCGATTGCGCTCAGGCCCGCCATCGCCCGCAGCAATGCCCCGCCATGGCGTTCGTCCTGCGAGAGCCAATCGTCGAGTTGCGCCTGTTCGTCGCGGCGCAGCGGGTGCCGCACCGCCCATTCGGCGGCCTGCTGCTCAATGCGATCTTGCACGCGAGCCTCCAGCCTGGTGGGGTGAAATGCCTTCCGGCTCCGGTTCGGTCATGCCTCGCAGCACGGCCCGCAAGCTTCGGCTGGCGTCGTTCTCCACGACGGCTTCAGTCACGCCGAGCGCTTCCGCGATCTCCTTCTGGCTCAGCCCTTCGACCTTGCGCATGATGAAGATCCGGCGAGCGCGATCGGAAAGCGTTTCGAGAGCGGACTGGAGGCGGCCGAGATCCTGCCGCGCCTCGACGATCCGGTCGGGAGAGAGGAAATCCACGCCGCCTTGCCCGTCGCGCATGTCGGACAAGGCTTCCAGCCGGACGACCGAGGCGCGCTTGCGGTGCTCCAGCGCGATGTTGCGCGCGACCGCGAACAGGTAAGCGCGGGGCTCGGCGATGCGCGAAACGTCGGTCAACCGGGCAAGCCGACAATAGCATTCCTGCACGATATCCTCCACCTCCGCCGCGGCCACGAAGCGCCGCCGCAGCCAGATGCGCAGATCGCGTTCGTGGGGAAGGATCTCGGCTCCCACCCATTTCGCCAGGTCTTCCCGCCCCTTGATCATCCTTCTCCCTGCCGGACACGAGTGCGACGCGCCGGTTTTCCGTCACGGGATGCGGAATTTCTGCACGCCAGTCCGCCAGCCGGCCGACGCCTCTTAGCGCGCCGGCACCGAAAGCCGATGCTTCAGGCCCCTGACTCGAGCGCGCGGCGCGTGACCCTTTCGGGGCACACGCCGCGCGCTCGATCAGAAATTGTACCGGAGCGAGGCGGAGACGGTGCGGCCATTGATGGCGCGGCCGGAACCGAGGCCGTTCGCCGGCACCGTACTCTGCGAGATCTCGAAGAACCCGGTGGTATTGAACAGATTGGCCGCGTTCACCATGAGCTGCACGCGATCGGCGGGGCGGAACTGGACGAAACCGTTCACCACGGTGAAGCCCGGCATCTTCAGCAGATTGCTGTCCTGCGCATAGCTGCTGGTGATGCCGATCACGTTGGCACCGACCGTGAACTGGCCGGTTTCGAACTGCGGCGTAGCTTGCAGGGTCCACGCCGGCTGGTGACGCGGCTCCTTCCCGGTCAGGGTCGGATCGAGCTTGTCCTCGGTGATCTTCGCCTTGGTGTAGGTGGCGCCGGCAGTGAGGCTGAACGGACCATGGCGGTAACCGCCCTCCAGCTCGAGACCATAAGCGCGATAGGCCCGGATGGTCTGGTTCGCCGAGCCGTTGAGCACGTTGTGATCGTCTGCATGCGCGAGGAAGGCGGTGGCGTTCAGCGTCGCGCCCGCCTTGCGGAACTTCATGCCGCCTTCGAGCTGCCGCACCTCGTCATATTTGTCCTGGTCGCTGGCGCTGCCGTCCACGGTACTGACCACCGGCGTGAACAGGATCTTGTCCGCATTGGCGCGGGCACCGCGGCTGTAGCGGGCGAAGAACGAGAGCGGTTCGGCAATGCGATAGTTCACGCCCGCCGAGTAGCTGAGATAGGCGTAATCATAGTTCACCGGTGCCGGCTGGGAGAGCGGCAAATAGGCGACGCTGCGCTCGGGCGCGGTCAGCACGCCATCGCCGGTCATATCGTAGGAGATCAGACCCACACGGCCCCCGCCCAGGTCCGCGCCGAACAGCGAGCCGCGCACGCGGCCGATATCGTAGCGCAGGCTGCCGCCGATCGCGATCTTGCCGACATGATAGTTGATCGAGCCGTAAGGCGCCGTGATGTCGTACTTGACGTCGAAAATGCGACGGAACTTGCTGGTGCGACCACGCCCATAAGCATAATAGCCGCCATTGGTCTGCGGGACGCCTGCGGCGCTCGTCACGTTCACCATGGCGGTCTCGGCGTCGCCGGCGACATCGGCGACGAAGGACGAGTGCAGCCATTCGGAACGCAGCTTCTGGATCGCCTTGTAGACGCCGCCGGTGACGGTGAGATTGCCGCCTCCGACCCGGGCGATGCGGGTCGCGCGGAAATCGTTGGTGAAGTTGTTGAGATTGCGGGCCCGCGTCTCGGCCATGTAATAGAGCGCGAGCAGGCCGTTGCCATTGGCGTTCGCGGGGACGATCTGCCCCGCATTGGGACCGGTCGCGTAGGTCGCCCTCGCGCCGGCGCCGGCAAGCGAGGCGGAAAAGGCCGCAACGGTGTCGGCGGTGTTGGGGAACACGCGAAGGAAATCGCCCGAACTCGCCGAGTAGCGGGCGCGGTTGGTGAAGGTCCAGCCGCCGAACTCGAACTGCGCCTCGAGCCCGACGGACTTGGAGACCGGATGCATGCCGTTCGCGAGCGCGAAGCGGGCCAATTCGTTCTTCCCGTCGAGCGTTACGACCGGGCCGATATGCGGCGAGAGTACCGAATCCTTGCGGATGTCGAAGTTCGGCAGGTTGGCGATCACGGGATCGTCATTGGTGCCGGTCAGGCTGAAGAAATAGGGCGCGAAAGTCGGCGAGCGATCATCCAGATATTTGCCGTGCAGGCGGATATAGCCGTTTGCGAACTGCTTCGTGATGTTCAGCTTGATCTGGCCACCCTTGTAGCCGGTGAAGCCGATGTCGCGCGGGCCCTCTCCCCAGCGATAGAAGCCGCCGACATGGAAACGCACGCTGTCGCTCAGCTTCGCGCCGTAATCCATGTCGAAGCGGTTCTCGCCATAATCGAGTCCCTTGGTGAACTGGGCGGCGCCGCCTTCGACCTCGCCGGTCTTCGAGATGAGATTGATGAGGCCGCCGGGCGAATTCGACGCGAAAGTCGAAGCCGAGCCACCGCGGATCGTCTCGATCTGCGCCAGATTGAAATCGGCGCGTGAGAACACGTCGGCAGCGAAGTTGAAGAAGTCGCCGAACTCGACGACGGGGAGGCCATCCTCCTGGATCTGCATATATTTGGAGCCGCCCGCCGCGAGAGGCAGGCCGCGCACCGTGTAGTTCGCATTGCCTTCGCCGATGCCGGATTCGACGCGGAGGCCGGGCATCGCCCGCAGGATGTCGGCCAGCGGCCGCGGTCCGAGCTTTTCGGCCTCGCTGCCCTTGAGTGCACTGGTCGACGTTGCGCTGTCGAGCCGATCGCGTCCTTTGGCGACGCCCGTCGAGAACACTTCCTGCGCAGGAGCATGCGATGTCTTATCATCGCGTGGCACGGAATCATCGCTATTCGTCGCCGGCAAGGTTTCGCCGGATACTTGAGCCACGGCCGGCTGCACACTTGCGATTGCCGAAAATGCGAGCAAAAAATAGCGCAATTTCACGATTCCACCCCGTCAATTCTTTACGATCCCGCCCTGTTTTCAAATTATAGGCGGGGGAGCGAGGTGCGGCTTCTTTCCTGGAAATATTTCAGAAATCTCCCGGCAACATCGCAGCCACCCCCGGACATTCGGATGGCCTGATCGGCCGGTGCGGATTCAGGACTTGAGGCAGGAGGCACTCGCAGAAGTATCGACCCACTCGGCGTCAGAACCCCAGGTCGAAGCCCAGCCTTATGCTCCGCGGCCGCAGCGGTGTGGTCTGGTCGCGGTCCCGCACCAGGAAGGGGGAGCCGAGCGCGAAGCGATTGCCGCGCGAGTCGAGCAGATTGGTGAGCGCGAGGCTCACCCCGCGCTTCGTCTCGCCGATGCGCACCTCGAAGCCGGTATCGACATAATCGCCCTGCAGCCGCCCGAGGATCGGCCCGATCCCCAGCGTCGACTTGCCGACATAGCGGGCATAGCCGTTCGCAACGAGATCCAGCCCGTCGCCGAGCGACCGGGTGTAGGCGATGCCGATCCTGCCGGTGGCATCCGCCACGTTAGGCAGGCGTTGCATCTCCGTCGTCGCAGCGAGATCTTCCGCCGGCAACGCCACCAGGGCGCGTTCGGTGACCTTGCTGTTGTTGAGATAGAGGGCCGCGTCCAACTCCAGCCCCGCGACCGGGCGCCAACGCGAGACCATGCCGATCGAGAAGACGCGGCCATCGCCGGCATTGGCGGTGGTCGGAAAACCGAAGCCGTCGATCAGATCGGCCTGGATGTCGGTCCAATGCGTCGCCGAAGCACTGAGTGCGAGATCGAGCGCCGGACTGCGATAGCGCGCGCCCGCCTCCAGCGTCGAGACGCGGTCGCCGGCGAAGCGCTGAATGAACTCGCGGCGAACGGCAATGCCGCCGGGCCGGAAGCCCTGCTGGTAGCGCGCGAACAATGTCAGCCGGTTCCCCGCGCGATATGCCGCGGCGATCGACGGCAGGAGGCGCGTCTCGGAACGCGAGGCGCGCGCACCGGGATCGACCCGAAAGGCGAGCAACTCGGCCACGTCCTCCGAGCTTCCCGAGAGTCGCGCATGCGTGAGCCTGCCGCCGAACGTCAGCGTGAGTCGATCGAGCGGCTCGATTGTCCCCTCGCCATAGAGCGTCGCTTCCTCGACCTGATTGGCGACGCCGGTAAGCGGTATATCGAAGGGGGACACTTCCATGCGACGATTGGTCTGCGCCCGATTGTGCAGCAGGCTCGCCGCGACGAGCCAGCCTGTCCCGTGGACGCCGCGACGGGCGAGCCGCACTTCGCCGGTCACCATCGAGATACGGTTGGCCTGCGAATAGGCCGCAGTGGAGGCACTGACGGTCGGGCGGACCGTGGGATCGGCCACATCGGCGAGCGCCGGTCCTTCGAACCGCTCGAACACATATTGCCCGGCATAGCCGAGCGACGATGTCAGCTCGAGCGCGCCCCAATCCTTGCGCGCGACCAGGTCGACCAGCCAGTAATCGTTACGGAACGGCTGGGCGATGCCGCTCGCCCGATCGAGCTCGCCGACGCCGCGCTCGGCATATTGGCTGTCGTCGCCGTCGATGCGCTGCCCCACGGCATTGAGGTCGACCGTCCAGTCGTCGCCCGGATCGACACGTAGGCCCGCGCGTCCGCCAAAGGTGCGGACCCGGTTGACGTCTTCGAGCCCGCGCTGGACGTCGTCGATATAGCCGCCCTCCACCGATCCGAAGGCGAGCGCCCGCAGGCCGATCACGTCCTCCTTCAGCGGGATATTGAGGATCGCGCCGCCGTCGACGCCGGGCTGGCCGTGCTGGACTGCCATCGCCCCGCCCCAGGCCGCGCCTTCGAAGTTTCGCAGATCGGGCGAACGCGGCACGACGCGCACCACGCCTCCCAGCGATCCGGCCCCGTAGAGCGTGCCTTGCGGCCCTTCCAGCACCTCCACGCTCTGCACGTCGTAGAGCCGAAGATTGGGATCGGGCGCGCTGTACGTGATCCGGCTGTTCCCCCAATATTGGCCGACGGTCGACTGGGTCGGGCCGACAAAGCTCGAATCCGCGATGCCACGGATGAAGAGCTTGTTGCGGCCGGGGCCGAGATGAGTCGAAGCCACGCTGGCGATCCGCGCCTCGATGGCCTCGGTACCGCGCAGGCCCTCGGCCGCGGAAAGCGCGGATCCGTCTACGATCTGGACCCCGCCCGGATAGGCGCCGAGCGGAATATCGCGCTTGGTGGCGGTGACTACGATCTCTTCCGCGGGCGGCGCGGTTTCCGCCTGTACCGTCGGCTTCGGTGCCGGACGTGGACGCCTGACGACCGCGGGTGCGGTAAAGCGTTCGATGAGATAGGTTGCCGGCGCGACCCGCCGCGCGCGAACGGCCGTCCCGAGCAGCATCCGCTCGAGCGCCTGCGAGGCAGTGAACCGCCCCCGCACCGGGCGCACCGGGGTGCTCGCCAGCTGCGTATCGCGAAAGCCGATGCTGGCCCCCGTCTGGCGGCTCAGCAGCTTGATCGCCGCATCGAGCCGCGATGTACCGATGTCGACCTCGGCCGCTCGCTCCTGCGCAAGCGCGGGAGACGTCCCCATCAAGCAGATCAGGGCGAGCGGGCTAGCGGGGCGGACCATGGGCCGGGGACATCGTCCATCCTTCCCCAGTTGCAATGAATTTGACGTCGAGCAGCGGTTCCGCGCGCGCCAGCACTTCCTCCGGCGTGCCCTGCAGCATCAGCGTCCCGGTGAAGGAAATCCGCTCGGCGCCCCGTGTGGTCCGCACCGGCTTGCCCAGGCTGCGCGTCAGGTCGCGCGCCACCTCTTCGAGCGAAGGCTCGTCATATTGCAGCTCGCCGGACGCCCAGCTGCCGATCGCCTGCGCCTTCGCCCGGCCGAGCACCGGCTTCGCGCCCCTGCCTGAACGCCGCAACGTATCGCCGGGAGCGAGCCGCACTTCGTTTGCGCCCGGTTCGTAGATCACCGCGCCTTCCGCAACGCCGACTTCGAGCGCGTCGCCTTCCCGCACCACGTTGAAGATCGTCCCCGCATCGACGAGCCGGGCTCCGCCCGACAGCACGACGAAGGGATCGCTCGCATCGTGCCGGACCTCGAACCGCGCCTCACCCTGCTCCAGCACCACTTGCCGCGGTGTATCGGGATCGATCGTGACTCGCGTCGATCCGTTGAGCGCAAGCTTCGATCCGTCGGCCAGATCGATCGTGCGATGCTCGCCCGGCGCGGTCGCGATATGCTGCGCCGGCGCATCGCGATCGAGCACCGCCCAGCCGCTGACCACCGCAATAGCTGCCGCAGCGGCCGCGCCGGCGGGAAGCCACCAGTTCCGCCGCGGCGGCGCCTCGACCGGCGCCGACGCGAGCAGCTCGGCTCCCCAGGCGCCGTCGGCAAGCGCCGTCTCATAGGCACCCAGATGCGCCGGATCGCGCTCGAGCCATTCGGTGAAGCCGTCCCAGTCGGCGAACGCCGGATCCTGGACGCGAATCGCCCAGAGCCGAGCGGCCTCCGCGAGTTCCAGCTGCTGTGCGCTCATCGCCATGATGTCCCTATGACGGAGCGGAGGCGATCATTCCGCATCGAATTGCGCCCTCAATTGCGCGAGCGCGCGATACGCCTTCTGCAGATCCTTCTCGACAGAGCTCAAACTGACCCCCAGCTCGCGGGCGATCGCCGCCTGGCCGAGCCCGTCGAGCCGACATTTGCAGAACACGAGCTCGACTCGCGGCCCCAACGCCGCAAGCGTCGAATGGACTTCGCGCAGGCGTTCGCGGGCGATGAGCGATCGCTCGCTGGTGGGTGCTTCTTCGCTGGGCACGCTGGTCTCGTGCCAGTCCTGGTGCCGCCGATCTCGGCTCACCATCGAGCGGCGACGGTCGCGGACCAGATTCTCGGCCGCGCGGAACAGATAGGAAAGCGGATCCGCGATCGGCTGGGCCGGCGCGGCCGCGACGCGCTGCCACAGATCGTGCAGCGCGTCCTCGGCATCGTCGCTCAACCCGCGCGCGGCGAGGAAGCGGAGCAGCCGGCCGCGTTCGTTCAGGATAACGCGCTGGAGCCCGCTGATCTCGTCGTCGCGGTTCATCGAACGCGGCACGATATGAGCCGCTGACGGCCTGAAATGTTCGGGACGCGAAGACCGGCCTGCTGCAAAGGAGATTCCATAGCGGTTCAGAAGGCGCGTCCTTGCGATTGTCCGGCGCGCGCCCGGGCGAAGGCCGAGATATGGGGCGTATCCGCCTTGATCCAAGCCTTGACCGGTTGCGGGGTCGAGACGCCCAGATACGCCAGCGGATCGACCGCACGGCCGCCGACACGCACTTCGAAATGGAGATGGCTGCCGGTCGAGCGCCCCGTCGATCCCATCAGCGCGACGGGTTGCCCCTGCTCGACGCGCGTCCCCGGGCGCACGAGGATTCTCGACAGATGAGCATAGCGCGTGGCCAGCGCGCCATCATGATCGATCTCGACCATTTCGCCGTAACTCCCCGCAGCGCCGGCGAAGCGTACGACGCCGGGTGCGGATGCCAGCACCGGAGTCCCCATGCGGCCGGGTATGTCGACGCCGTAGTGGATTGCAGCCACCCGCCGGAACGGATCCCCTCGCCTTCCGAAACGCGAGGACAGGCGAGGAAGGGTTACGCGCGGTTCCGGCACATCCCGAGGTTCCGCCTCGACCTGCGGCTCCGGGACGGGCGCGGGCATATCGGCATCGCCGCCGCGGAAAGCCGCACGGCTGCCGCCGGGGAGTTCGGTGATGCCCGGCGCCACCGGCTCAGAGTCCGGGGAGGACGAGAGCAACAGAACCAGGTGGAAAGGCAACAGGCCGGGCATCATTGTTTTGACGGAGCCGTTCGGGACGACCCGTAAGCCCGGAACGAAAAAAATTCCGCCTGCCGAAATCTTGCGGGAAGCCCGCCCAAGCTCCGTCTCACTCCCTGCCAGTACATGCTTTTTCAGCCAGGGAGGCGAGGATGAACCCCACCGAACGCCGCATGCTCGACATGCTCAAAATGGGTCGCGACCGCTATGGCGTCGTTGCGGTCAAGGCGGAATTCGAGGCCGAGGGCACGCGACCCGACGAGTTCCTGCGCCTGCTCGAGCTCGCGCATCGCGCCGATCTCAAGGTCGCGCTCAAGATCGGCGGCTGCGAGGCGGTGTCGGACCTGCTCGCCTCGAAGCTCTACGGCGTCGATCACGTCATCGCGCCGATGGTCGAGACACCCTACGCCCTCACCAAGTTCGCCGAGGCCAGGGCCAAGACCTATGGCGATAATCCCGAAGGCACGCAGTTCCTGTTCAACCTCGAGACCGAGGCGACGCTGCGCAATCTCGGCGCGATGCTGCCGATCGCCAGGGAAAAGCTCGACGGAATCGTCTTCGGCCGCGTCGACTTCACCCTTTCGCGCGGGCTGCCGCGCAACGCGATCAACGATCGCCAGATCACCGACGCCGTGCTGCGGGTCGCGCAGGCCTGCGCCACGCACGATCTCACGCTCGTGGTCGGCGGCTCGATCGCGGTCGAAGCAGGGCCTGCCCTGCGCGAGATCCGCAGTGTGCGGCTGGACCGGTTCGAGACCCGGAAAGTGATCTTCGACGGCGCGGCGGCCACCTCGCCGTCGTTCGAGGCAGGCATCGCCAATGCAGTGGCATTCGAACTCGCCTGGCTGGAGAACAAGCGCGATCATTATAGCGCGATTGCGGACGAGGATTCGTCGCGCATCCGCATGATCCAGGAGCGCAGCGCCGACGCGGCGGCCGATCGTCTCGCCAGCGCGGCTGCCTGATCCGATGCCGCTGCACGAAGAGGTCTCGGCGCTGATGCGCATGGTCGCCGCCGAAGTGATGATGCCGCGCTTCCGCGGCCTCGCCGACGCGGAGATCGCCATCAAGAGCGCGGGCGAAGTCGTCACCATAGTCGACCGCGAGGCCGAGCTTCGCCTGCACGACGGACTGGCGGCGCTCGGGCTCGGCGCACGGATCATCGGCGAGGAAGCGGCAGAGGAAGATCCGGCCTTGCTTGACGGCGTCGGCGAAGGCTTGGTCTGGCTGATCGACCCGCTCGACGGCACCGCCAACTTCGCCGGCGGCCGTGCGCCGTTCGGCATGATGGTCGCCTTGGTCGAGAATGGCAGCACGGTCGCCGGCTGGATCCTCGATCCGCTGAACGGCCGGATGTGCCACGCCGTGCGCGGGATGGGCGCGACCTGCGACGGCGCCCTCGTTCGTGCCCGTCCGAGCGGCGCGCCACGCCCGCGCGCTGCGCTCGGCACCCATTTCCTAGCCCCGGATCATCGCGCGCGGGTGCACGCCCGGGCTGATCTCGACCTCGATGTCGTCCCCGTCCCCCGCTGCGCCGCCGCAAGCTATCCGCGCCTCGCGCACGGCGAGGATGATGTCGCTTTGTTCCAGCGCATCCTTCCCTGGGATCACGCCGCCGGTGCGCTGTTCGTCACCGAGGCGGGTGGGCTCGTCACGCATTGGGATGGTTCGCCGTGGCGCGTCGGCGGCCGCGGCATCGGCGTGCTCGCCGCCGCCAGCCCGTGGCTGTGGGAGCGCGCCGCCGATGTCCTTCTCCACCCCGCGGCCGGATTGGTCGAAGAGGATCGTCTCGCCGCATGATTTCCCGATGGAAGCTCTTGGCCGGCTGCGCGCTCGCCGCCGCACCCTTGCCCGCGACTGCCCAACTCGCCTCGCCGGTCGCGGCGGGGCAGCAACAGCAAGCGGACCCGCTCGGCCGCCGCGCCGCCGCGGCGCAGGTCGCGGTCCCGCAGGCCGAGGCCGCACCCTATCAACCGACCGTCATCGGTGTCCTCGCGCCCGATCCGCGCGGCGCCCTTGATCGGCCGCAGGACAATGCCACCCGGCCAGTGCCCCCGACACCGCCCAGCGAATTCGAGAACTTCGTCTCCGCCGCGGCCGGCACGCCGCTCAGGCGCTTCGGCGCCGACCTGCTCGTGCCCGGCGCGCGCGACTTCACTGCCGGCCCGAGCGCGACCGTGCCACCGGACTATCGCCTCAACCCGGGCGACGAACTGCTGCTCGGCCTCACCGGCTCGGTGCAGGCAGCCAACCTCCGCCTGACGATCGACAGCGAGGGGCGCATCTTCGTCCCCCGCATCGGCGCGATCACCGTCGGCGGCGTGCGCTATGGCGACGTGCACGACGTCATCGCGCGCCGGGTTTCACGGCAGTATCGCGGTTTTCAGCTGGAGGTTGCGGTTGGGCGCCTGCACGGGGTGACGGTCTATGTCACCGGCTTTGCCGCGTCGCCGGGCTCGTACACGGTCGGCAGCCTGTCGACGCTCGTCAACGCCGTGCTGGCTTCGGGGGGGCCGGCCGCGGGCGGAAGCTTCCGCTCGATCCAGCTGCGCCGAGGCGGTCGGGTCGTCTCGGACTTCGACCTCTACGATCTGCTGCTCAAGGGCGACCGCAGCGGCGATGCCGTCCTCCAGAACGGCGACGTGCTCTATATCGCCCCGGCCGGTGAGCAGGTCGCAGTGATCGGCAGCGTGAATCGCGAGGCGATCTTCGAACTAGCTCCCGGCGAGACGCTCAATGACGCGATCCTCTATGCCGGCGGCGTCAACACGGTGGCGGACGCGAGCCGGTTGATGGTGTTCGATTCGCTCGGCCGCGGACAGACGGGCTGGGAGGAACTGGGCGCGTCGGAAGCGGCGACCCGGAAGGCGCGCCGTGGCGACATCGTCCGCGTGCTCTCCAATGTCGGCATCGCCCGCCCACTCGAGCAACAGGCGGTGCTCGTCACGATCAGCGGCGAGGTATCGAAGCCCGGCCGCTATTATTTCAAGCCGGGTACGCGCCTCGCCGACGTGGTGACGCAGGCCGGCGGGCTGACCGCACAGGCCTTTCCCTATGCCAGCGTCATCACCCGCGAGAGCGTCAAGGCGCAGCAGCAGCAGAGCTTCGAACGCGCCGTCGAGGATGTCGAATTGTTGCTGACCTCGCAGCCGGTGACTTCGGCCAATCGCGCCCAGCTGGTCCAGCCCGCCAATCTCACCCTGGTCCGCTCGATCGTCGATCAGCTGCGCGAACGCAAACCCAGTGGGCGCCTCGTCTTCGACCTGCCGGTGACTGCAACCGCGCTTCCGGGCGACCTGATCCTCGAGAATAACGACACCATCTACGTGCCCCCGCACCCGGTGACGGTCGGCGTGTTCGGCGCGGTGCCGACACCCGCCTCCTTCGCCTATCGCGATGGCGCCACGATCGGCGATTTCGTCCGGCTGGCCGGCGGCGTGCAGAAGATGGGCGACAAGGGCGAAGTCTTCGTCGTGCGCGCCAACGGCACCGTGCTGGCCGACGGCAAGCGCGTGCTGCGCGCACCCGCTTTGCCCGGCGACCTCGTCTACGTCCCAATCGACGCCAATCGCGGCGAGTTCTGGGCGCGCTTGCGCGACATCACGGGCAGCCTATTCGGCGGGCTGGTCGGCGCGGCCACGATCAAGGGGCTGACGGATTGAGCCCGATCGCGTTCGTACAGGAACCGCGCCGCCGCCGGATCGGCTATGCGGTGCTGGCGGTGCTCCTCGCAGTCCTATGCGTCTTCCCCCAGCCTTATGTCGCCCGCGCCAAATTGGTGCCGCAGGACAATAACAGCATCGGTCTCGGCTCGATGATGAATGCGCTGGGCGGGCAGCTCCAGGGATTCGCGGCGCTGTTCGGCGGCGCCAAGCAGCCGATCGACATGTACCTCGCGATCGCGCGCGGCACCGAAGTCACCGATGCCGTCATCCAGAAGCTCAAGCTGGTCGGTCCGAGAGGTTATGCCAGCCAGGATCGCGCCCGCGTCGCCTTGGGGAAGAAAGCCGACATCCACTCGCTGACCGGCGGGATCGTCGAAGTCGAGGTCCGCACCCATGATCCGCGCCAGGCCGAGGCGATGACGCGCGCTTATGTGCAGGCGATCAGCGACCGGATCATCGCGCTGGGCCGCGACCGAGTCCGCCGCAAGCGCGAGGTAGTGCAGGAGCGCTTCAAGGAAGCGGCAGACCGCGTCGTGAAGAGCGAAGCCGCACTCAATGGCTTCCGGCGCCGGAATAAGCTGGCGGAACCCGAGGCGCAGCTCGGCTCGGCGCTGTCGCTGCGCGCGGGACTGGAGGCGCAGTTGCAGGCCAAATTGGTCGAGCTCCAGACGCTCCAACGCTTCCAGGGCGAGGAGAACCCCCAGCTCCAGGCGGTGCAGTCCGAAGTCGCGTCGCTGCGCGGCCAGATCGCGCGGACCGCCAGCCCGAGCGCCGGGGTCGCTGGTCCTAATGTCGCCGGCCTGTCCGAAGTTTCGGGTGAGTATCTAAACCTCTATCGCGACTATCGCTTCGCGCAGGCGCTGTACGAAGTCTATGCACGCTCGTCCGAGGAAGTCGCGGTGGAGACGCTGGCGTCCGAGACCGCGTCGGACGTCCAGCTGATCGAGGCGCCGCGGCTCGATTCCGAGCGCAAGTACAACATTCCCGCAGTGGCGCTGCTGGCGCTGCTGATAGCCCTCGCGCTGTTCACTGAAGTCTATGCCCCCGCGACCGGCATCGACCTGCGCTTGCGTCCCAAGGCCGCGCAATGACGCCCGAACTGTCGATCGTCATCCCCTGCTTCAACGAGCAGGAGAATGTGCGCGCGATCTGCGCCGCGGTGACCGTCGAGGCGGCGCGGCACGTCCGCTCGCACGAGATAGTGCTGATCGACAACAACTCGACCGACGGCACCCGCGACCTGATGCGCACGCTTTGCGCCGAAGACCCGCGGATCCGCGCGATCCTCAACAATCGCAATTATGGCCAGATGCGCTCGCCGACCTATGGCATCTACCAGGCCGAGGGCGCGGCAGTGATCGGCATGTGCGCCGACTTCCAGGACCCGCCGGCGATGATCGGCGAATTCGTCCGTCAGTGGCGCGCGGGGGCGCAGGTCGTGCTCGGCCAGCGGCGCTCGGAGCGCGCCTCGCCACTGCTCGGCGCCACCCGCCGGCTGGGCTACGCCTTTCTGCGCAAGTTCGGCGACTATCCCGTGATCCCCGGCGCTACCGGCTTCGGCCTGTACGATCGCGAAGTGATCGACACGCTGGCAGCGTGGAACGAACCCGAGCCTTTCTTCCGCGGCATGCTCGTCGAAAGCGGTTTCCGGCTGGCCGTAATTCCCGTCGACCGGCCCGAGCGCGCCGCTGGAACGAGCAAGAACGATTTCGCCGCTTTGGCTTCCTTCGCGCTGTCGGGCCTCGCCGGATCGGCCAAGTCGCTGCTGCGGCTGCCGATCCTGCTCGCGTTCTTCGCCGCAGGGATCGCCTTGCCGCTGCTCGTCGCGGCGACGATCGCGACGGTGACGGGGGGATCCTGCCTCGCACTGTTCGGCTTCGCATGCGGCTTCGGCATGTTCGCCATATTGCTCCTGTTCCTCGGCCTGATCGGCGAGCAGGTCCGCGTGCTCGCCGAGCGCAGCCGCAACGTGCCGCTGGTGATCGAGGCCGAACGGATCAACTTCCCCTCCGATCGCGCCCGGCCGGCGGCGCGCACCCTGATCCGGCGGCCGTGAACGGGCGCCTGCGCCTCCTGCCGGAGCTGCTGCTCGCACTCGCCGTGGTGGCGAGCGTGGTCTCCACCGCCATGGCGTTCCGCGCGACCGGCTATCTGCCGCAACCCTTCGTGTTCGACACCAACGACACGTTCATGGACTGGTTCAACACCGCTTTCTGGGCGAACCGCCCCGGCGCCTATGACGTGTGGCGGAGCATCTACCCGCCTTTGTCGTTCGTGTTCCTCGACCTGTTCAGCCTGCCCGGCTGCTATCTCCAGTCACCGTTCTACGCCCGCGACTGCGATTGGCTCGGCACCGCGACGATACTCGGCTTCTACGTGCTCGACGTGGTGCTGGTCTGGCTGAGCTTCCGCCGCGCCGATCCGCGCACCGCGCCGATGCGCACGATCGCCTTCGGGCTCGGTCTGCCGCTCCTCTTCACGCTCGAGCGCGGCAACCTCATCCTCGTTGCCTTCGCCTGCTTCGTCATCGCCCATGGCCCGCTCGTCACACGCGGACCGTGGCGCTGGCTGGCCGAAGCGGTGACGATCAACTTCAAGCCCTATCTGCTGCTCCCGGTGCTCGCCCACGCGGTGAAGCGCGACTGGCGCGCACTCGAGCTGGCGGGGATCGCCACGATCTTCCTCTATCTCGTCACGCTGGCGATCGTCGGTGCCGGCACGCCGGTCGAGCTGGTGGCGAACACCGCCAATTGGGTCGTCTTCCAGAGCGGGCAGGTGTGGAACGAGATCCATTATTCGACCAGCTACGCGCCCTTGCTGCTGGTCCGCGGCTCGCAGATTCCGATACTTCAGTTCGTACCCTCGCGCACCGTCGAGAACATCGAGTTCCTCGTGCCCATCGTGATCCGCGCCAGCCAGGCGATCGCATTGCTCACATTGGCGGGCGCATGGCTCCAGCCCAAGGCCCTTCCCCTCCACCGCATATCGACGATCCTGCTCGCCGCGTATCTCGTGACGCAGTCGCCGGGCGGCTACACTCAGACCTTCCTGCTCTTCCTCCTTTTGCTCGAGCCGTGGAAGGGTGTCGGCCCGATCGTCGCGATCGTCTGTGCCTATCTGCTGTGCCTCGTCACCGATTGGCCGCTGTCGACGGTGCTCGAACTCTCCACCAACAGCTGGCTGAGCGGCCAGCCGGTGACGCCGAGTTTCGGCCTCGCCGTCGGCCATTTCGTCCGGCCGGGGCTGGTGGCGCTGATCCTCTGGGCGCTCGCGCTCGACAGCATCGTCCGGGTGGTCCGCGCCCATCGGACGCACCGCCCGTCGCTCGGGCTCGCGCCGGCATGATCTTCGGACAGGACCTCGCGGCGATCGATAAGGCGCTCGCGCCGCTCTGGCCGCGGCTTTCCGGGGCGCGGATCTTCATGACCGGCGGCACCGGATTCATCGGCCGCTGGATGCTCGAAGCGCTGGCCCGCTCGAGCGTCGATGCCCAAGTGACTTTGCTCAGCCGCGATCCCGACAGTTTTGCCGAACGCGTGCCGCACCTCGCCGCACGCTTCCGTCTTGTCGCCGGAGATACGACGAGCTTCACCACTCCTGCCAACGACTATACGCATGTCATCCACGCGGCGACCGATGCAAGCGCAGCGCTCAACGCCAACGACCCGCGCCGGATGTTCGACACGATCGTCCAGGGAACCCGGCGCGCGCTCGATCTTGCCACGGACTGCCGCGCACGCTTCTTCTTCCTGAGCTCGGGCGCGGTCTATGGCGCACAGCCACAGCACATAACGCACGTCGCCGAGGACTGGCGCGGCGGCCCCGATCCCTGCGACCCGCTCTCGGCCTATGGCGAGGGCAAGCGCGCCGCGGAGATGCTCTGCGCGATCTACGCGAAGCAATTCGGCTTGGATGTGGTCAGCGCGCGCATCTTCGCATTGCTCGGCCCCCTCCTCTCGCTCGACACCCATTTCGCCGCGGGCAATTTCATCCGTGACGCGATGCAAAAGCGGACGATCCGCGTCGTGGGATCGGGCGAGGCCGTACGCTCGTACCTCTATGCCGCCGACCTCACCGTATGGCTGTGGACGCTGCTCATTGCCGGCAAGCCCGGCGCGGTCTGCAATGTCGGTTCGGAAGAAGCGGTGTCGATCGCCGAACTGGCGCGCCGCACCGCGTCGCTGCTCGGCGGCCCCGGCGTCGAGATCCTCGGCAAGCCCGACCCCGGCTGGAACCCCGGTCGCTACGTACCCTCTACCGCGCGCATTCGCGCCGAACTCGGCGTCACCGCGACGACCAGCCTCGACGACGCGATCCGCCGCACCGCGCTCTCCAACGGATGGAAACCATGACTAAAGTGAAGCTCGCCGACTGGGTGGCCGAACGGCTCGCCGCGCACGGCATCGACCATGTCTTCATGCTCACCGGCGGCGGCGCGATGCACCTCAACCACGCGCTCGGGACGCATTCGAAGCTCAGGACGACGTTCACCCATCACGAGCAGGCGCTGTCGATGGCGGCCGAGGCCTATTACCGGCTGACCAACCGCCTCGCCGTGGTCAACGTCACGTCGGGGCCCGGCGGCACCAATGCGATCACCGGCGTCTACGGCGCCTATGTCGATTCGATCGGCATGCTGGTGATCTCGGGCCAGGTGAAGACCGAAACCACTGTCCGCGCCACCGGCCTGCCCTTGCGCCAGTTCGGCGATCAGGAGCTCGACATCGAGGAGCTCGTCCGCCCGATAACCAAATACGTCACGATGGTCCTCGACCCCCTCAGCATCCGCTACCATCTCGAAAAGGCGCTCTACCTCGCCACGTCCGGCCGGCCCGGTCCGGTGTGGCTCGACATTCCGCTCGACGTCCAGGCGGCGAAGATCGATCCCGATCAGCTTGCCGGGTTCGATCCGGCCGAGCTCGACGAGCCGTGGAAGGCGACCGATCTCGGCGCGACGGCAACTACCATTCTGGAGAAGCTCCGGGCGGCCGAGCGCCCTGTCGTCTTCGCCGGCAGCGGCGTGCGGCTGAGCGGCGCGCATGCCGATTTCCTCCGGCTGATCGAGAAGCTCGGCGTGCCGGTCGTCACTGGCTGGAACGCGCATGACGTGCTGTGGAACGCGCATCCGCTCTATGCCGGGCGGCCCGGCACGGTCGGCGACCGCGGCGGCAACATGGTGACGCAAAGCGCCGACTTGCTGCTGATACTCGGCAGCCGGCTCAACATCCGCCAGGTCAGCTACAATTGGAAGACCTTCGCGCGCGAGGCGTACAAGATCTGGGTCGACATCGATCCGGTGGAGCTGCGCAAGCCGACCGTGTCGCCCGATATGCCCGTCGTGGCGGACCTCGCCGACTTGATCCCCGCCCTGGTCGAAGCGCCCTATGCGGGGCCGACGCCGGAACACCAGGAATGGCTGGAATGGTCGCGCGAGCGCGTCCGGCGCTTCCCCGCGATGCTGCCGGAATATCGCGACCACGGTCCCTCGATCCATCCTTATGCCGCGATGGACGCATTGTTCGCGCAGCTCGGCGAAGACGATGTCGTGGTCACCGGCAACGGCAGCGCCTGCGTGGTCAGCTTCCAGGTCGCCGAGATCAAGCGGGGGCAGCGGCTATGGACCAACTCCGGCTGCGCGACGATGGGCTATGACCTTCCCGCCGCGATCGGGGTGTGCGCGGCGACCGGCGGCAAGCAGCGCGTGATCGCGATCGCCGGCGACGGCAGCATCATGATGAACCTGCAGGAGATGCAGACCATCGCGGGCTACGGCCTCCCGGTGAAGGTCTTCCTGATCAACAATAACGGTTACGTGTCCATCTTCCAGACGCACCGGAACTTCTTCAACGGCGTCGAGGTCGGCGGCGGGCCCAAGAGCAACGTCACCTTCCCCGATTTCTCCAAGGTCGCGGCGGCGTTCGGCTTCGCCTATTTCCGCACGGAATCGCACAACGAACTTCCCGGCGCGATCGCCGACGCACTTGCCGCCGAAGGGCCGGTGGTCTGCGAGATCATGGTCGACGAGCATGTCGCCTTCGCTCCCAAGCTCAGCGCCAAGGCGCACCCCGATGGTCGGATAACCTCGCCGCCGCTGGAAGACCTCTCGCCGTTCCTGCCGCGCGAAACGCTGCGCGAGAACATGCGCATCGCGTTGCTGGAGGAGGAATGATGGCTCGCGCCGAGCGTCCGCTGCGCTTCCTGCTCGCCGGCGCGGCGAACACCGCGTTCGGGCTGGCGATCTATCCGCTGCTGCTGTGGAGCGTTCCCGCGTTCCACACGCACTATCTGATCGCGCTCGGCGTCGCGCAGGCGATCAGCCTGTGTTTCGCTTTCGCGACCTACAAGATCGGCGTGTTTCGTACCCGCGGCAATCTGGCGCGCGAGTTCGGTACTTTCTCCGGCTTCTACCTGTTCAACTACGCCGCGAACTGGGCTGCGCTGCCGCTGCTGGTCGAGCTCGGCGGCGTGCCTCCGATCATCGCGCAGCTCGGCTTCACTGCGCTTCTGATCCTCGGCAGCTGGTTCTGGCATAGCCGCGTCACCTTCCGATCCGCCGGGGGCCTCGTATGAGCGAATTCCTCCAGCGCGCCTGCCCCGCCTGCGGCGTCAGCCACACGCGCGAGGAAGCGCACAGCCCGGTTCGCGCCGAAACCATGACCGTCGAGGCATTACGCCCCTTTTGGTCCGGCCTGTTCAGCGAGAAACGCTTCTTCACCTATCATCGCTGCCTCGGCTGCGGGCTGCTCTACAACCCGGCATTCTTCGATCGCGAACGGCTCGGAAAACTCTATTCGAGCATGGCGCCCAACATGGAGATCGTCTCCAATGATGCCATCGCGGCTACCCAGAAAGGCTATTTCGACGCGGTCCGAGGTGAGTTCGACGGAGGCTATCTCGAGATAGGACCGGACGCCGGCCATATCGTCCGCGAGGCGACGACACGCGGAAGCTTCGAGCATTTCTGGCTGTTCGAACCCAACCGCGCGATCCATGACACGCTCCGCGCCTCGGCTGGAGGCGAACCGGCGACCCTGCTCACCGACATGGACGACCTGTCACCCGTGCCCGATCGCTCGGTGGGATTGGCGGTGATGGTGCATGTGCTCGATCACTTGCTCGACCCGCTGGCGATGTTGACGCAGATCCGCGCCAAGCTGCGGCCCGGCGGCACGCTGCTGATCGTGACGCATAACGAGAAGTCGCTGCTGCGCCGCGTGATGGGCACGCGCTGGCCGCCCTTCTGCCTCCAGCATCCCGAGCTCTACAATCCGGCGACGATCACCGCGTTGCTCGGCCGCGCCGGCTATGCGGGAGTACAGGTGACGCGCAGCCGCAACTATTTCCCGCTGCCGTTCCTCGTGCGCCAGGCGGCGTGGACGCTGGGCCTGAAGCTCGACCTCGTACCGCTGCCCGATGTCTCGCTGGGCCTGCGGCTGGGCAACATGCTCACGCTGGCGACCGCCCCGGCTCAGGCTGCGACGGACAGCGAACCCTGGCTGGCGGCGGCCGAATAAGCGGCGATCTGCGCGAGGGTGACTGCGCGCGCATCCTCCCCGCGGCCGGTCGCCTTGTGCCAGGCGACGATCCAGTCGAGCGTCTGTTCGAGGTTCAACGCCGGCCGCCAACCCAGCGCCGCCCGCGCCTTCGAGCAGTCCAGTCGCAGCAGGCCTGCCTCGTGCACCCGCGAACCATGATCGGCCTGTGGCTGCGGCGCACCGCCCCAAGCCGCGCGCATCCGCTCGACGATCCACGAAACGGGCCGCGTATCGTCATCCGAAGGTCCGAAATTCCACGCATCGGCGAACTGGCGTTCCCCGGCGAGCAGTCGCTCCGCAATCTGGAGATAACCACCTAGAGCTTCCAACACATGCTGCCATGGCCGCACCGCATCGGGTGAACGGATCAGCGGCGCGGCGCCCGCCTCGAAGGCGCGGACGAGGTCCGGCACCAGCCGGTCCTCGGCCCAGTCGCCGCCGCCGATGACGTTGCCGGCGCGGACTGTGGCAAGCGCGGGCCCATTGGCGAAGAACGAGCTGCGATACGCCGCCGCGACCAGCTCCGCGCACCCCTTGCTGCTGCTATAGGGGTCGTGCCCGCCCATCGGATCGCTCTCGCGATAAGGCCAGACCCATTCGCGATTCTCGTAGCATTTGTCGCTGGTGACGCAGACGATCGCCTTAACGCCGGGCGCGCGGCGCGCTGCCTCGAGCAGATGCACCGTCCCCATCACGTTGGTGGCATAGGTCTCGACCGGCTCGCGGTAGGAAATGCGTACCAGCGGCTGCGCGGCGAGATGGAAGATCAGCTCCGGCCGTGATGCCTCGACAACCGCGCGCACCGCGGTCAGATCGCGGATGTCGCCCTCGACATGGTGGACGATCTGGTCGATGCGCGCTGCCGCGAACAGGCTCGGTTCGCTCGGCGGCGGCAAGGCGAAGCCGGTGACTTCGGCGCCTAGGGCGTTGAGCCACAGGCTTAGCCAGCTGCCCTTGAAACCGGTGTGCCCGGTCACGAGCACGCGGCGCCCGCGCCAGCTGTTCACCAGCGCTTCCACGGGGCGTTGCCCGTCTTCCACAATTCGTCGAGATACATCTTGTCGCGCAGCGTATCCATCGGCTGCCAGAAACCGTCGTGGCGGTATCCCATCAGTTCCCCGCCGCGCGCCAGCCGCTCGAGCGGCCCGGCCTCCCAAACGGTATCCGGACCGTCGACCAGATCGAGCACCGAGGGATCGGCGACGAAGAACCCGCCATTGATCTGGCCGCCATCGCCCGCAGGCTTCTCCTTGAAGTCGACCACCTTGCCCGCATCGAACTCGAGCGCACCGAAGCGGCCCGGCGGCGACACCGAAGTGATCGTCGCGCGCAGTCCATGCCGCTTGTGGAAATCGACCAGCGCGCCAACGTCGATGTCAGCGACACCGTCGCCATACGTGAAGCAGAACGGCTCATCGGGATCGAGATAGGGGCGGATCGCAGCCAGGCGCCCGCCGGTCATCGTCGTCGCGCCGGTCTCGACCAAAGTGATCCGCCACGGCTCGCTGCGGGCATAATGGACTTCCATGCCGTTGCCGCCGCGCAGGTCGATCGTCACGTCGGAGGTGTGGAGGAAATAGTTCGCGAAGAACTCCTTGATCAGATAGCCCTTATAGCCGAGGCACACGACGAAGTCGTTGAAACCGCTCGACGAATAGATTTTCATGATATGCCAGAGGATCGGCATGCCGCCGATCTCGACCATCGGCTTCGGCCGCACCGACGTCTCTTCGCCGAGCCGGGTGCCCAGACCGCCGGCCAGGATTACGGTTCGCATCGTCACTCCACGTCATCACTTCAGCACGATGACGTTATCCTTCCTCCCAGCCCGTAAGCGGATCCGCGATTCCTGGACGCAACGCGGCATATTGCTGTCGATCCTGCTGGCGGCGGCGGGGCTGCGCGTTCACGGGATCGGCTTCGGGCTTCCCGCGCTCAACGACCCCGACGAACCGCTGTTCATGATGACCGCGATCGAGATGCTGCGGAACAACAGCCTGAACCCCGGCTGGTTCGGTCACCCGGGCACGATCACGCTCTATTGCCTCGCGCTGATCGACCTGATCGTCGGCAGTATCGGCATCGCCACCGGCCGCTATGCCGATACCGACGCGTTCGTGCGCGCGGTCTATGCCGATCCGGGCATCCTGTTCCTTCCGGCCAGGCTGCTCATCGCGGCCTGCGGGGTCGTCTGCGTCTATCTGACGTGGCGGCTCGGCCGGCGGATCGGCGGCACGCAAACCGGATTGCTGGCCGCGGCCTTCCTGGCGGTCAACGCCGTGCATATCGAATATTCGCAGCTCATTCGCACCGACATCCAGGCCAGCGTCTTCATGCTGCTCTGCCTGTCTTCCTCGCTCTCGATCGCCGAGAACGGCAGGCTGCGCGACACTCTGCTGGCCGGCATCTTCGTCGGACTCGGCTGCGCCACCAAATGGCCCGCCGCGACGATCGCTCTGAGCCCCATCGTCGCCGGAATCTGGCGCATCGGGCAAGGGAAGCGCGAAGCGCGGAACCTGCTCCTGTTCACCGGCGCGGCCGTGGCGACCCTGTTCCTGGCCTCGCCCTATCTGCTGCTCGATTATCCCGCGGTCGTTCGAAACCTGACCGGGGAGGCGCGGCCGGTGCATCCGGGATCGACGGGAGGCGGTCTGCTCGACAATATCGGATGGTATCTGCGCTCGCTGTCCGGATCGTTCGGCGCGGCCGTTGTCGCGCTGGCCATTTTCGGCGCGATCCTGCTGTCGCGGCGCAATCGCGGGCCGGCGATCGCGCTGTTGCCGGGCGTATGCGCCTTCGCCGTACTGATCTCGATCCAGGCGCTGCGCTGGGAGCGCTGGCTGGTGCCGCTGCTGCCCTTCGTCGCGATCATGGCGGGACACGCTGTGCACGCACTTTCGGATATGGCGCGCGCCTGGACGGGCCGCCCGTTGCGGCTCGTCGAGCCGGTCGCCGGCCTGCTCCTGATCCTGCCGATGCTTCCGCCGGTGCAGGATCGCGCCGTCGCGCGCGCGAACGATACCCGCCAGCTCGCCTCGGCGTGGGTCCGCGCGCATGTTCCGTCCGACGCGACGATCCTTGTCGAGCACGCGGCGCTCGACCTGGTCGACGGACCCTGGAAATTGCTGTTTCCACTGGGCAGTGCGGGATGCGTCGATGCCCGGGCGATGCTCGCGGGTCGAATCCGCTATGCCGAGGTGGAAACATTACGGTCGGGCAGTCCGATCGTCGATCTGGCGAGCGTCCCCCCGCCGCGCCTCGAAAGCTGCCGCGCGCGCTATGCGGTGCTGACCCATTATGACCGCTATCGCGACGCGCAGGCCGATTTCGCGACCGAATGGCGCCGATATGCAACGCTCACGCAAGGCGGCAGGCTTCGCGCCGTCATTACCCCCGCCGAGGGGCAGCGCGCGGGTCCGACCGTCCATATCTTCGAATTGGCCCCGCCCGCGCCTGGCCGCCCTTAGTCAGCGCAAGCGCACCGCGAGGAAATCCACGAAGACGCGGACGCGAGCCGGCGTGCTGACGCCCCCGACAAATACCGCGTGGATCTGCTCCACGTCGCCTGGGTTGAATTCCTCGAGAAGCGGCACGAGCCTGCCGTCGGCGATCTCCGTTTCCACGCTGAAGCGGCCGATCCGGGCGATGCCGACGCCCGCGGCCGCCAGCTGGCCCAGGGTCTCGCCGTTGTTCGCCTCGATATTGCCTGCGACGGACAAAGCGAAGTCCCGCCCCTCTCTCCGGAATGGCCAGATCGGCTCCACGCGACGGAAATTGAAGTTGAGGCAGTTGAAGCGGTGCAGGTCCTCGGGAACTTCCGGTCGTCCATGTCGCGCCAGATATTCCGGCGACGCCACGATCACGCGCCGGGTCTCACCCAGCTTTCGGGCGGTGAGCGAACTGTCCGGCAGGGGACCGAAGCGGATCGCGACATCCGCCTGTCCGCCGGCGACGTCCACCAGCGCGTCGTTGAGCGCGATGTCGATCAGGATATGCGGAAAGCGGGCGGCGAACTCCCCCAGCAGCGGCACGACGCAAAGGCGGCCGTGAGAGAGCGCGGCGTTGATCCGCAGCCGCCCGCGCGGCGCACCCTGGTCTGCGATCTGTTGCTCGACATCGTCGAGGTCGGTCAGGATGCGGCGTGCCGCCTGCAAATAGGCCTGGCCCTCCGCGGTGAGAGACAGCGCCCGGGTCGACCGTAGCAAGAGCCTGACCCCCAACCGCGCCTCGATCCGGTCGACCGCGCGGCTGACGGCGGAGGGGCTCATGTCGAGGGCGCGTCCGGCCGCCGAAAAACTGCCGCCCTCCACGACGGCGGAGAAAAGTGCCAGCGCCCGCGCCCTGTCCGATCCTCCACTCAGCTTTGCATCCATCGCATAAATCCTTCGCGTTCGCCGCCGCTACTCCAGCAATGGGCCGCCGTCCATCTATGCGTCGACAACAGCATAACGGTGGATCATGGAATATCGGCAACTCGGAAGTTCGGGCCTGCGCGTCCCGGTGCTCGGCTTCGGCACCGGCACCTTCGGCGGAAAGGGGCCGCTGTTCAGCGCCTGGGGTCAAAGCGATGCCGCCGAGGCACGGCGGCTGATCGACATCTGCATCGACGCCGGAGTGACGCTGTTCGACACGGCCGACGTCTATTCGGGCGGCGCTTCGGAGGAGATTCTGGGCGAAGCGGTTCGGGGACGCCGTGACGCCGTGCTGATCTCGACCAAGACCGGATTGCCGACAAGCGACGAGCCCCAGGATTGGGGAGCATCCCGCGCCCGGCTCGTGCGGGCAGTGGATGAAGCGCTGCTGCGGCTCGGAACCGACTATATCGACCTGCTCCAGCTGCACGCCTTCGACGCGTCCACCCCGACCGAGGAACTGATGCATACGCTCGACCTGCTGATCGCGGCGGGCAAGATCCGGTATGCCGGCGTATCCAACTATCCGGGCTGGCAGCTGATGAAGGCGCAAGGCCTGGCCGAGCGCCATGGCTGGCCCCGGCTGGTGGCGCACCAGGTCTATTATTCGCTGATCGGCCGCGCCTATGAATCCGAGCTGATGCCGCTCGGGGCCGATCAGGGCATCGGCGCACTTGTCTGGAGCCCGCTGGGTTGGGGCCGCCTGACCGGCAAGATCGGTCGCAATCGCCCGATCCCCGCGGGAAGCAGGCTGCACGAGACCGAGCAATTCGCCCCGCCCGTCGAGAACGAACTCCTGTATCGGGTCATCGATGCGCTCGAGGCGATCGCGGCTGAGACCGACAGAACCGTGCCCCAGATCGCGATCAACTGGCTGTTGCGCCGCCCGACGGTCTCGTCGGTGATCATCGGCGCGCGCAACGAAGAGCAGCTCCGCCAGAACCTCGGCGCGACGGGCTGGTCGCTCGCGCCCGAGCAGATCGCGGCACTCGATGCCGCCAGCGAGGTGCTGCCACCCTATCCCCACACGCCCTATCGCCAGCAGGAGGGCTTCGCCCGCCTGAACCCGGCGATGGTCTGAGGAGGCAATGATGAAGCTCAATTTGGGCATCCTCGCCCTCGCCGTCGGAGCATTCGGGATCGGCGTCACCGAGTTCGCGCCCATGGGACTGCTGCCGGTGATCGCCGACGATCTCGGCGTCTCCATCCCCGCCGCCGGCCTGCTGATCAGCGCCTATGCATTCGGCGTGATGATCGGCGCGCCCGTCATGACATTGACCACCGGGCGCGTTCCGCGGCGGACGTTGCTGATCGGGCTCGCCGGCGTGTTCACCGCCGGCAATCTCTTCGCGGCCATGTCCGACAGCTACGGCATGTTGCTGGCGGCGCGCATCGTCACGTCGTTCAATCACGGCGCGTTCTTCGGCGTGGGCTCGGTGGTCGCCGCCGGCCTCGTCGCGCCGGAACGGCGCGCGAGCGCGGTCGCCGCCATGTTCATGGGACTGACGATCGCCACGGTCATAGGCGTGCCGCTCGCGACTTGGGCGGGCGATCATCTCGGCTGGCGGGCTTCGTTCTGGGGCATCGCCGCCCTCGGCGTCGCCACGATGGTCGCGCTGCGACTGACCCTGCCCCCGCTGCCGGCACCGGAAGGCGAAAGCCCCCTCGCGGAGCTGCGCGTCCTCGCGCGCGGCGAAGTGCTGGGCGCGCTCGCGCTGACCGTGCTGGGCTCCGGCGCGATGTTCACTGTCTTCACCTACATCACGCCGATCCTGCACGACGTGACGCATGCCTCTTTGGCCTTCGTGACCGCCATGCTCGTCATTTTCGGCCTGGGGCTGACGGTGGGCAATTGGCTGGGCGGGAAGTTCGCGGACCGCTCGGTCGATCGCACCCTGATCGTGACACTGGCCTCGCTGACTGCGATCCTGATCGCATTCGCCTTCTTCATGCCGCACCCCGGGGCTTCGGCGGTGCTGACCTTCCTGTGGGGCATCGCGAGCTTTGCACTGGTCCCACCGCTGCAAATCCGCGTGATGACCGCCGCCGCGGATGCGCCGAACCTCGCCTCGGCCGTCAATATCGGCGCTTTCAACCTTGGAAACGCGCTGGGTGCGGCATTGGGCGGTGGCGTGATCGCTGCCGGCCTGGGCTATCCGGCCGTGGCCCTCGCCGGGGCTGCGACTTCGGTTACCGGGCTGCTGGCCCTCTTGCTCACGACGCGACGCGCCCGGCCTGCAACGGAAGGGCAGCCCTGCAACGCGTGAGGTCCGGTTGCCCCGCATTGCCCGAGCCGCGCTCGCAACCCGTTCCGGCACCTGTGAAATCGCCACCGCCTGATCCCTCGAATCGCGGTTTCCACATCAAAAGATTCGAGCGGCGCTTTTCGCATTGCCGGTGTCGACCGCGTGCCTATGATCGAACGCGCCGGGCCGGGGGATTCGGGGCAGCCGGCATAGCTTGATTACTGCCGGGGGGCTGTTCGAGTGGAAGCAGATCGCGCGCTCGGCTTGATGAACGACATGCTGTGGAACTGCATCATCGTCGCAGGCCCGGTGCTCGCGGCGACGTTGATTGTCGGACTGGTCGTGAGCGTGCTCCAAGTGGCGACGCAGCTCCAGGAAATCACACTGAGCTACGTTCCCAAGCTGCTGATCGCTGCGGCGCTACTGATCCTGCTCGGGCCCTGGATGATCGCGCGGATCACCGATTTCGCCCGTGGGCTGTTTCTCGCCATCCCGAGCCTCGCTGCTTGACGCCCCCGGAATGGAAGAGCTCACCGGCCAGTTGATAGCGACACTGCTCCTCAGCCTGAGGATTGCGCCGCTGCTTGCCTTCTCGCAGCCGTTCACGCTGATGCGGGTGCCTGCCATGGTGCGGCTGATACTCAGCATCGGCCTGGCGGGATGGCTCGTGGCGTCTTATCCGCAGGCGACCGACCATCACCTTTTCGGGGCGACGAGCTTGCCGATGCTCGCAGTCAGCGAGCTCCTGCTGGGCACAACGCTGGCACTCCCGCTGCAGCTCGCCTTTGCGGCGCTGCTGACCGCCGGTCGTGCGATCGACATCCAGGCGGGGTACGGACTCGCTGTGCTCGTCGATCCCACCACGCGGGCGCAGATGCCTCTGGTCGGCACGCTTTTCGCTTATGCCGGAGGCGCGCTGTTCTTCGCGATCGGCGGCGGCGGCGACCTTCTCGGCGCATGGGCGGCTTCGGTCGAGCACACGCCGCTCGGCAGCGCGGCGATCGGCCGCGATCCCGGTATTCTCGTCGACTTCATGGGCGCAGCGATGCTCATGGCAATCGGCCTTGCCGGAATCGTGCTGCTCGTGCTGTTCGTGCTCGATCTGGCGGTTGCCTTCATGTCCCGCACGCTCCCCCAGATGAACGTGCTGCTGCTCGGTTTCCAGGTGAAGGCGCTGGCGACATTACTGCTGCTGCCGATCGCATTCGCGCTTTCCGGCGCGGTTTTCGTCCGACTGTTGCGCGCAGCGCTCGAAACCATGGTCGAGCTGGGCTGAGCGCGGTGGCGGAACAGCAGGAGCATAACCGCAGCGAGACCGCCACGCCCTTCAAGCTCAGGCGCGCGCGCGAAAAGGGCATGGTCCCGCGCAGTGTCGAGCTTGGCTTCATGGGCGGCCTGCTCGGGCTCGCCGCGTTTCTGGGGATCGCTGGAGAGAGATTTGCGCACACGCTTGCCGAACTGACGCGCGAGACCATCGTCGCGGGCATCGACGCCGCCGGTCAGCCGGAACAGGCGGGCGCACTTCCGGGCCGCATCTACTGGAGCGTGCTCGAGCCGCTGATGCTGCTCGGCGGAACGATCCTTGCGATCGTCGTGCTGCTCGAGATCCTCCAGCTTCGCGGGTTCATCTTCACCGCACACCCGCTCAAACCCGATTTTACGCGCCTGAACCCGGCGAAGGGCCTCAAACGACTATTCTCGGCGCGTCTCCTCAAGGAAACACTCAAAACGGTTCTCAAGACCGCCGTCTACATCACTGCGACCTGGCTGCTTCTTCGCGACGCGGTGACCCGGTACGCCACGACCGCGAGCGAGACCGAGCGCCTCCCGAGCCTCCTCGCGGAGGCGATGATGCGCCTCATCCTCGTGTACATCCTGATCGCCTTCGTGTTCGTCGTACTGGATCAGATCCTCGTGCGCGGCGAATTCGCGAAGCAGATGCGGATGAGCCGGCGCGAAGTCACGCGCGAGGCCAAGGACCGCGAGGGAGACCCTCGCATCAAATCGAAGCGCAAACAGCTCCACCAGGAGTTCGTGGCGGCAAGCCAGGATCTCGGGCAGCTCGCCGGCGCGGACCTGCTGGTCGTCAACCCCCAGCATTTCGCGGTGGCGCTGCGCTACGATCCCGAACGTATGGGTGCACCGACCGTGACGGCCAGGGGCCGCAACCGCTTCGCGCTCGCGCTCAAGGAAGAGGCCTGGCGACGCGGCATCCCGGTGCTCGCCAGGCCGGCGCTCGCGCGCGCGCTCTATCGCGGATGCAGCACCGGCGATGAAATCCCGCCGGCAAATTTCGAAGCCGTCGCAGATCTCTACATCCAGCTACGCCGCGACGCGTCAGCACCCCTCCCATCCGGTCAGTCCTGAAACCCATGTTCCAGAACTTCTTACGCAACAACAAGGATCTGGCGCTGGTGAGCGCGACGATCGCCATTCTGGTGATCCTGTTCGTCCCGATCCCACCGGCGCTACTCGACCTGGCGATCATCCTCAATTTCGGCTTCGGTTTGTCGATCATGCTGCTGACCTTCTATGTCGGCAAGCCCGTCGAGTTCTCCACCTTTCCTTCGCTGCTGCTGGTGGCGACGCTCTACCGGCTCTCGCTGAACGTGGCCGCTACCCGCCTGATCCTTACCGGCGGCAATGCAGGCGAAGTCATTGGGTCGATCGGCGCGTTCGCCGTGCAGGGAAATTTCATCGTCGGGCTGGTCATCTTCGCCATCCTGATCGTGGTCCAATATGTTGTCGTCACCAGCGGCGCGCAGCGTGTTTCCGAAGTCGCGGCGCGCTTCACGCTCGATTCGATGCCCGGCCAGCAGATGAGCATCGACGCAGACCTCAACATGGGGCTCATCGACCAGAAGGAGGCGATCCGCCGCCGCGAAGAACTCGAGAAGGAAGCGAGCTTCTATGGCGCGATGGATGGTGCGTCCAAATTCGTGAAGGGCGATGCGATCGCGGGCATCATCATCCTGCTGATCAACATCATCGCCGGCTGGATCGTCGGCGTGACCCAGATGGGGCTGGAATGGGGCGAGGCGCTCCATCGCTTCACGTTGCTCACGATCGGCGACGGGATCGCCACTCAGCTGCCTGCGCTGATCATCTCGATCGCCACGGGCATCATCGTGACCCGATCTGCTGCCGATCGCCAGCTGAGTGGCGAGGTCTTCCGCCAGCTTGCCTCCGAGCCACGCATTCCCCTCATCGTGGCCGCCGTCCTGTTTGCCTTTTTGCTGATGCCCGGCATGCCCAAATGGCCGATCGCGCTGATCGGAATAGCCGCGCTGGCCGCCTGGTGGCGCATTCGCCGGCTTCGCGCCGTGGAGGCACAGACCTTCATCGACGACGCCGCCGATGCGGCTGCGGGCACCAATTCCGCGCCGGCGCTCGAGGTACGTCTCGGCAACGCGCTTGCCGCCAGTTGGCGCAGCGAGGAAGCGCTCATCCTCGAGCGGATTGCCGGCCTGCGACGGGCGCATGAGCAGGAATTCGGCATCGCCTTCCCCGCCGTCAAACTGGTCGACAGCGAGGATCTTGCCGGTGACGAATACGAGATCCGACTTTTCGGCGCGCGTTACGGCGCGGCTCGGATCGATGCCGAGCGGACCCTCGCCATCGCCTCGCAAAGCAACAAGGCGCCGCTGGAGGGCGTGCAGACGACCGATCCGGCTTTCGGCTTGCCGGCCTTCTGGATCGAACATGCACATAGCGAGGCGGCGCGCGAAGAGGGCTACACTATTGTCGATCCAGTGACGGTGCTGATCACCCACTTCGGCGACATTGTCCGTAGCGAAGTCAGTACACTGCTCACCCGCGCCTCGGTCGCCGCCCTGCTCGACGATGTGCGCTCGCGGCAGCCGGGGCTGGTCGAGGAACTGGTGCCGAACACGCTTGCGGTGTCGGACGTCCAGCGCGTGCTGCAGAACCTGCTCGCGGAAGGCGTATCGATCGCCAATCTCGACCTGATCGTCGAACATCTGGTCGATCTCGCGCGCAACCAGAAGGACCCGGCCGAGCTGACCGAACTGGTGCGGCAACGCATCAGCTACACGATCTGCCAGCAGCTTCGCGGACGCCATGATGACCTCGCCGTGCTCAGCCTCGATCCGCGGGTCGAGAACCAGATCGTCGCCAGCATCAGCGCCAGCACGGGCAATGGCTCACTGGTCGTTGAGCCGCGGCTCGCCGAACAGATGATCCGCAAGCTTTCACCGCTCGCCGATGAAATGTTCAAGCAGGGCCGCGCGCCCGTGCTTCTGTGTGGAGCCGAGATTCGCCGTCATCTCAGGAGCCTGACACGCCGCAGCATCCCGAGGCTGTCGATCCTCTCGGTGAGCGAGATTCCGATGCGGATCAGCCTCAAATCATTCGACGTAGTACGGCTGGAAGGATAATTATCGACGATGTCCCAAGCCCCTTCCCCGTCCGCGACAACCGGTCGTTACGCGCGTCTCGCCGCATTGCTCGACCATGATCCCGACAATGTCCGGCTGATAGCCGATGCCGCTTCGGCGGCATTCGAGGAAGGGCAATATGAGGAGGCCGCTGCCCTGCTCGGCCGGCACGAGCGGATTGCGCCCCTCCCGTTCGAGGCGCTGCACCTCGCCGGTCTCATCGCGATGCGGCGCCAGGACTGGGAAGGCGCCGCCACATACTTCGCCCGGCTGATGGAGGCGGGCCAAGATGCACCGGCGATCCGCTTCAATCGCGCTTGGTCGCTGGCCATGGCCGGCAAGTTCGACGCGGCATTGGACCTGCTCGACCAGGCAAGCGTGGAATCGCTTCCGCAGGCGGCACAGCTGCTGGTGCAGTTGCTGCACGATCGCGGCGATTTCGATGCCGCGACGGCGCAGGCTCGTCATCTTTTCGCGCTGCATCCGGGGCATCGCGGGCTGGCTGCGGTGACCGCGACCCTCGCGATCGACATCGAGGATCTCGAGCTCGCGCGACGCGCGGCGGAACAGGCCGGCGATCATCCGGACGCGCTGACCACACTCGGCACTCTCGCGCTCGGCGAGGACGATCCCGACGAAGCCGCGCTGCTCTTCGATGCAGCCCTGGCGCGCGCGCCTTCATCGCCACGTGCCTTGGTGGGCCGGGGTCTGGTGCGTATGCTCGGCGGCGACAAGGTCCGTGCCACGGCCGATCTGGACAAGGGAGCGGAACTATTCGGAACCCATCTCGGCTCATGGATCGCCGCGGGCTGGGCGCATTTCATCGCGGGAGACCACGCGGCCGCCAGACAGCGGTTCGAGACCGCCCTGGCGCTCGATGACAATTTCGCCGAATCGCATGGATCACTCGCAGTGGTGGACCTGCTCGACGGCAAGCTGGAGAAAGCCCGGCAGCAATGCGAAGTCGCGCTTCGCCTGGACCGTCAATGCTTCTCGGCAGCACTCGCTTCGATGCTGCTGTCCGCCGGTGCCGGGGATACCGATACGGCGCAGCGAATCTTCGAGAAGGCACTCCACACAAAAATCGACGCCAGCGGCCGGACCGTTGCGCAGGCACTGGCGCGCCTCGGCACACGGCTCGGCTGAACGACCTCGAGCGAAAAGTTCAATCTGCGCGCAGCTGCGCCACCGCGCGATCGACAAGTTCAGCCCCGCCCGGCACGTCGGTGATGATACGCAGCACATTGTCGATTACGGATTGAAACGCCGGATCGTTGCTCATCGATTCGCCGAACGCGTCGAGCAATAGGCCGCGGACCACCGCGCGGCGAACCTCCTCTTCGAGCAGCCCGTCGAGCGCAGCCAATGCGCGGGCACGCTCCAGCGGCGGAGCGGTGGCCGCCGTCGATCGCGCCGTACTGGCGCTGCGCTCCGCATTCCGGCCCCGGCCGGAGCGCTCCAGCTGCTCGCGCAGCAGCAAGAGCACCTGATCGACATTGCCGATACGGGTCAATGCGTCGTTCCGCGCGCGCCGAGCTGATCGAGCAGAAAGGATGTGGCGGACGTCTCCGCCTCGGCTGGAGGTCCGTCGGGCGCAAGGGCGCGGCACTGATCGATGATCAGCTGCATGTCGCGATTGAGTGGCAAATTCTCGTCATTGGCGGCGATCCCCGCCTCGAGCGCGGTGACGGTCTCACCGAAACGGTCATGCACCAGGTACCGCAGCCCCGTAACGAAGAGCGCGAGATAGTGGTCGGCGGGAAGCTCGGTCAGCGGCTCCCAGGTGGCGAGCGCGCGGACCGCTTCGCCCGACGTCAGTTCGAAGAAGCCGAGCTGGAAGCGCGCCAGCGCAAAGTCGGGGGCAAGCTGCACGGCACGGCTCAGCGCCGCATGCGCCTCGATCGGGCGCGCCCGCCCGGCGAGCATGGAGCCGCGCAGGAATTGCAGCCTCGGATCTTCGGGATAGGCCTCGACCAGCCGTTCCGCCAGCGCCAGCTCGTCGGGCGCGCTCGCGCTCATCGCCGAGAGCAGCTGCTCCATTTCCTCATCGCTGCACAGGCTCATGACCATCTCGTCCTATCGTCTTTGTCCCAGGCGCTTCTGCAACGTCGCCAGCGCCTTGGCGTGGAGTTGCGAAACACGTCCCCTCGATACGCCGAGCATCTCGGCGATCGTCGCGAAACTAACACCGTTTTCGTAATGCTGGCGAATGATCACGGCCTCGCGCTCCGGTAGCTGCGATATTTGTTGTGCGAGCCGCGCCTGCAGTTCGCGCCAGGCGAGCGTCTCATACGCGCCGGGACGGTGGTCACGCCCGTCTTCACTCTCGACGAGATGCGTCTCGGCGAGGACGAGCCCGAGCGCAAGCCCGCTCACGAGCGCGGCAAGTGCGTGAAGGGGATCGTCTTCCTGCCCGGCGGCGGCAACGAGCGACCGGCCGCGCTCTGCCTCGAGCCGCCTGCGATAGCTATATTGCGCGTCGACTTCGTTCATCCTGGAGGCGCCGTCGAAGATGCTTCCCAGGATCCGTCGCCGCGCGAACGCCGGGAAGGGAATGCCGCGCAGCGGATCGAAGCGATCGATCGCGACGAGGAGGCCTTCATAGGCGAACTGCTCCATGTCGGGGAGCTCGACTCCGTTGCGCGGGCGCGCCCGGAGCTGCCTTGCGGCGATCGTACGGGCGAGATCACGGTAGCGCGTGAAGATCTGCTCGCGGCAACGAAGTTCCTGTTCGTAGCGCAGGCGCCGCCACAGCGACGCCTCCACGCGCGGGGGCAGTAGCAAGAGATCGAGCCCCTTGCGTGCGGGCCGCTTCATCGAAAGCTGCCGAGAACGCCCTGCACGATCAGGCCCCAGCCGTCGATCAACACGAACATGAGTATCTTGATGGGGAGCGAGATCGTGGCCGGCGGAACCATCATCATGCCCAGCGCGAGCAGGATGCTCGCGACGACAAGATCGATCAGCAGGAAGGGCAGAAGGATGACGAAGCCGATGGTGAAGGCGACGCGCAGCTCGTTCAGCATGAAGGCGGGCGCGAGCTTCAGTATCTCGACTTGCTCGGGCTTGTCGGGAAGCGGCGTCTTCGCGATCGCATAGATCGCCTCGATGTCGGAATCGCGCGTCTGTGCCAGCATGAATTCGCGCAAGGGGCCGCTGCCGCGGGCCATCGCCTGCTCGACCGAAATCCGACCCGCCATCAGCGGCTCGAACGCACCGGTATTCACTGCGGAAAAGGTCGGCGACATGGTGAAGGCGGTGAGAAACAGCGCAAGGCTGACCAGCACCGGATTGGGCGGCGTCTCGGGCATGCCGAAAGCATGCCGCACCATCGAGAGCACCACGACGATCCGGATGAAGCTGGTCATGCTGATCAAGATCGCGGGCACGACCGCCAGCATGGTCAGGATCAACATCGTGCGCACCGCATCGGTGCCGATTCCGGGCAAACCGCCGCCGGGCAAGGCGGCGTGCGCCGCCGCGGGCGCGCACAGCATGCCGGCGAGTGCCAAGCTAGGCAGCGTTCGCAGTCTCATGCCGCGCCATCCTCAAGCGGGGCGTCCAGCAAGGCGGTGGTACGCACGATCTGCTGTTGCTGTGCGGAGGTCAGGATCAGATACTCCGTGTCATCGCAGCGCACCAGGCAGAGATCGGCGTGCTGGCTGACGCGACGGCTCTCGATAATCTGGATGCGGCGCATCGACGGGAGGTTGGTGAACACGCGGCGCAGGGCCTTCAGGTCGGGTCTCCCGCCTGAGCGCCGGATGAACAATGCGGCGAGCACGGCGAGCATCGTCCCCAACACCAACGCCATGACGATCCGCGTCAATGAGACCTCCACCCCGCCGCCGCCGCCGCCGAGCCGATGCGGGCTGCCGAGCGCGGGGGCCGCGCTATTCAGGAACCAGATGGCCGAGGCGGCCAGTCCAACACGCATCGTCACTCAGGCCATTGCACGATTTCGGAAATCCGGACTCCGAACCGGTCACCCACTGCAACCAGTTCGCCCCGCGCCACCGCGAGCTGATTGAGTCGCACCTCGACCGATTGGTTGAGCGGTGTGTCGAGCGTGACGATACTGTCCGGCCCTAGCGCCGCCAGTTCGGTGACTGTCATCCGGACGCCGCCGAGAAAGGCCTCGAGCTGCACCGGGACATTCTGGATGAGCTTGGTACTGACGCGCGGCGCTTCGTCGGCCTGTTCTGCCGGGGCGCCTTTACTCTGATCGATCACGAGATTGTTCATCCAACAAGAGCTTGAGTAAGTTGAAGTCCGAGATGCTCGCCGGTCCCGGCGACGGTGCAGGTGCCGCGCCCGGCGATGCGATATTCGATGGCCAGCGGCATCGTCCGGTCGACCAGGTGATCGAGCACGAGGACATCGCCGGGAGCCAACGCCTCGACTTCGGCCAGTGTCAGTTCGCAGCCGCCCAGCATGGCTGACAAACGGAGCTCCGCGCCTGCGAGCGCCGCTTGCGCCGTGGCGAGCGGCGGGAGTTCGGGAGCGGTGGGAAGGCAGGATCTGATGAGTCGCGCCAACAGCCACGGGGGCATAGCGATGGCGAGCTGAACGGCATCGCCTCGGGAGCCCAGTTCGCTGCGCACCACCATGTCCTCCGGAGCCGGCGCTTGCGGCGTCTCGCGCCATTGCACGCTGGACTCGAGGTCAAGCAGGGCCCGCACTCGCTTGCGCAGATCCTGAAGGCATTCCTCGCCGAGCTGTCGCAACAAGGCGAGATCTGCCGCGGTGCGATCGCCAATGTCTGATGCGACGCCCATGGCCCGCGCGCCGAGCGCGATCGTGCCGCCTGCGCCGATACCGACCGCCGCGCCCGTATCGCATCGATGCCAGGCGACGTCGCGCAGGTCCCGGCCGATCTCATTCGCCCGCCCAAACCTGCCGGCGCGAGGCTCCTCGCTCCTTGCAAACCAGTGGTTGGACCATATCGCGACCGTGCGCGTCAATGCGGCCTGAGCCTTGTCCGGGCTGGCATCCGCCGGCAGCCAGGTACGTGCCTCGATCATCCCTGACCGCGGATGCCGAAGAGCTGCTGGATCATGTCGTTGGAGACGCTGACGATCTGCGAGGCGGCCTGGAAACCGCGTTGAATCAGGATGAGATCGCCGAACTCCTGCGACAGATCGACATTGGAGGCCTCCAGCCGCTTCGATACGACCTTGCCGACCCGCGGGTCCTCGCTGTTGAGGAACTCGTGGCTGCCGCCACCGGTCTGGGCGAAGATTCCGCCAGTGCGCTGTTCCAGCGACTGGGGATCGCGGAAATCGGCGATCGCGATGGCACCGAGTTCCTGTTTCTGCGAATTGGAATAGCCGATTTCCAGCTTGCCCTTGCTGTTGACCGTCACGGTGGTGATCGTGCCAACCGCCTGTCCGTCGATCGATGCTGAACGCATGGTCGAGACCTCGCCCGACGAATAGGATGTCACTCCGCCGGAGAAGTCGAGCGAGACAGTGAAGGCAGCGGCCGCGTCGGTGAAGTCGAGCCTGGCTGTCGCTGGATCGACCGTGCTACCGATAAATTTTAGCGATTGGGTGCCGATCGTTACGTTCTTGTTGTCGGTCACGGTCACTTTCCACGCACCTGCGCCGGCGTCAGCATCCTTGGCGAAGGCGACCTTCCAAACATGCGCGCCGCCGCTGGCGTCGTAGACGGTGAGATCGCTTATCGCGAAGCTCGTCGCGGTCGACGAGAGATTGTCGGCAAACTTGATCGCCGTCGTCGCCTTGGGCGGATTGGTGCGCACTGCATCCACCGATAGGGCGACGGGATGATTGGATGAATCAAGCGCAGCGAGCCGATAATCGGTGCCCGACAGGATGATATAGCCATCCTTGTCGACTTCGAAGCTCCCGGTGCGGGCATAGAGAGTCTCGGTGCCATCGAGCAGCACGAGAAACCCGGTCCCGTCGACCGAGAGATCGAGGTCACGGTCGCTCTGCCGCAGCTCGCCTTGCTGGAAGCTGAGCCTGGAATCGGCGATCCCGACGCCGTTTCCGCCGTTCCGGTCGTTCGGAGTATAGGACAGGCCACCGCTGTCCTTCGCGCTGTAATAGTTCTGGAACGAGACCGTCGAGCTCTTGAATCCTGAGGTATTGAGATTGGTGACGTTGTTGCTCACCTGCTGAAGGCCCTTGGAATAGGCATTCAGGCCGCTGAGGCCGATATAAATGGCTCCGAACATGCCTATTCTCCCTATCTGACCTGGCTGATACTGCTGATCGCGATGTTATTGATCGTTCGCTGGTCGTCGGTCTGGATCGTCACCGTCGGCGATCCGTTCTGGAACGAGATGGCAGTGACCTTGCCGGAGATCGTCGCGGAGCCGGCCGGTACGTCGACGCGTTTCCCCAGCAGTCCGGTCGCCTGGCTCGTCCCTTGCGCGGACACGAGCTGCTCCAGACGATCGTTCATCGTCTGGCCCTGCTGGATCTGCGAGAACTGCGCGAGCTGCGAGACGAACTCGAAATTATCCATCGGCTTCAGCGGATCCTGATAGGTCAGCTGCGTCAGGATGATCTTGAGCAACGATTCGAAGCTCAAGCCGAAGGCGCTGGCCGCCTGATCCGAAGTGCTGGCGGTCTGCTGTGCGCTCTGGCCACTATTGTCGACGGCCTGGATCGCGGTGGTCATCGGATATTCTCCTGGGCCGAAGCCCGCGGCGTACGCCGGGCAGCGATGTGAATGTGGCCGGGCACAAGGCCGTGCCGCGAGAGCAGAGCGGCGATTTCGTCACGCAGACGCGTGCGCTCGTCGGCCGACAACGTGCCGGCAAGCGCCGCTACGCGAAGGCCGAGATCCGTTTCGCTGATGGCCACCCGCGTCGCGGCCTGCGCTGCACGGTTTGCAGCGGCCGCTAGCAGGCGCCGGCCCGGCGACGCGGTTTCCTGCACACCGTCGGAGGTCTCACCATTCTCGCTGGTGACAGACGGAGCGTTGGCAGGACTTGCGCTCGCCCTCTGCGGCGCCGTGCGAGCGACGCCGCCAGCACGTCCAGCAGGTGCCGATTGCGAAGGTTCTTCCCCAAGCTTTGCGGAGACATGCCGGTCCGACAGGATCAGCGAGCTGGAATCACCAAGCGCAGACGCTTCGAGCGGCGCCTCGCCGACGACGGATCCCCCCGCGGCCACCCCCTCTTGCGGTGGCGCGGTGACGTTCCCGGCATCGGGTGACGTAACAGCATCACCGAAAAAGCCGTGCTCGTTGAAGCGCTCGGCAGCACTGTTCGCTTCCTTTGCGGCCCCAAGATCAGGCAGGTCCGCAGCGAGCGGTTCGAACGGCGATCCGGGTGCCCCGGAACAAGGAACTTCGGCGCCTTCTCGCACCACCATCGGACGGTCTCCAGCGCCGAGAAGCCCGGCAAAGCCGGAATCGAGCGGAGCTTTTCGCGGCTCGACCGGCGAATCCGGCCGCAGCGGCGCCCCCCACGGGCCTGGCAGGGACTGGATCACCGGCGTCTCCAGCTGAGGGAGATGCGGTCCGCAGCCGTCTCCATGGCCTTTTCGTCACGCGCCCGTGCTTCGTATCGCCGGCTCTCAGCGAGCAAGGAGCCGGCCTGGCGGCAATGGGCGTCGCTCTGGCGCCAGGCCTGATCGCACGCTTGACGTTCCGCGGTGGCGGCGGTGGCAGTGTCGCCGGCCAGCACAACGCGTTCGTCGCTACGCTGGAACGCGGCGGCGAAGCCGGTCGATATCTCCGGCGAGAAGACCGAACCGGAAAGCTGCTGGTGCCATTGTTCAAGCGTGCCGTCGCGTTGGCTGATCGCCCGGTCCAGTGCCGCAAGTGTGTACGTCTCGTGCGCTGCAGCCTCGACTGCGGCAACCTGTGCCACGACACGCTGCATCAAGCGTAGTTCTTCGATGCGGATCAACGCGGAACTGGCGTGTCTGGTCATAGGGGGGCCTTCGACATTGCCGCGCGAAGGGCGCTGACGCTGTCGTCGAAGGCAGGGCTCTCATCCTGCCGCTGCTGGAGGAATCCGGCCAGCCGCTCCCGCATGGCGATCGCGCGATCGATCTCTGGACTGGCGCCCGGCTTGTACATGCCGCTCTCGATCAGAAGCCTTGCTTCTTCATAGGTACCGAGCATTGCGACCGCATTGCGCGCTGCGGCCGCATGTTGGGGCGACATCAATCGGGGCGCTTGCCGGCTGATGCTGCGCGGCACATCGATCGCCGGGAAGTGGCCTCGCTCGGCGAGCTTTCGGGACAGGACGATATGCCCGTCGAGCAACGACTTCATCACTTCGACGATCGGATCGTCGACATCGTCGGTCTCGCTGAGGACCGTCATCACCGCAGTGATCGCGCCGCCTGCGCGCACCGCGCCGCACCGCTCGACGAGCCGCGGCAGCGCGGCGAAGACGTTCGGCGTATAGGCACGCACCGTCGGCGGTTCGCCCGCGGCTAGGCCGATCTCGCGAAGGGCCATCGCGAGCCGCGTTACCGAGTCGATGACCAGCACGACATGCTCGCCCTGGTCGCGCCAATATTCGGCAAGTCCCAGCGCCGTGTTCACGCTGCGGACCCGCAGCGCTGCGCTTTCGTCCGATGTGGCAGCCACCAGCGTGAAGCGATCCGCATCGTCACGCCGGGACAGCTGATGCCATATCCCTTCGACTTCACGTCCGCGCTCGCCGACGAGACAGAGCACGCAGCGATCGCATTCGATCTGACCGGCAAGCTGTTCGAGCAGACTGGTCTTGCCGACGCCGCTTGCCGCGAAGATTCCTATGCGCTGCCCCATCGCCAAGGTCAGCAGGCCGTCGATTGCACGGATCCCGGCACTCGCGACGCGCGCCGGCGCCGTTCGATCGAGGGGACGCGGGACCGTGCCGCTCGGGGGAATGGTCGCCGCCGCCCGGATCGCCGGGCCATCATCGATCGGCCGCCCCAGCGCATCGATCGCGCGTCCCGCAAAGCCCGGGCCGACCCCGATTCTGTCTCCCAGTGGCAACCCATAGACGCGCGCGCGCGGCTGCACCGCCCCGTTCCGCTCGATGGGCACGAGGATCAGCCCGCTCTCGTCGGAGGAGGCGACTTCGGCGAGCATCGACGTCCCGTCGTCGTCATTTTCGATCCTGCAGATGTCGCCGACGGTGCAGGCGGGGCCCGATGCCTCGAAATAACCGGCGGCGACCTTGCGAATATGGCCATAGGGCCTCGCCAGGACTGCCGTTTCGATGCGGCCGACAAGCGGGTGCGCATTCATGTTGCATCGACTCCGCTCGCCATCTCGTCGAGCAGCCGGAGGATTTTCGACCAGTGTGCGCGGGCGTCGAGATCGATCTGCTCGAGCCGGCAGGCGATGCGAGAGGCTCCCGCCTCCAGCTCCGGATCGACCTCGATCGCAAGCGACGCACCGTCAGCGCAGAGCCGCCGCCCGAGTAGATCCAATGCGTCGCCGTCGGAGAAATCGTTCCGGCTGACATGGATGGCGACGACGCTCGCCCGTCGGATCTCGCGAAGCTGACGCGCTAGCATGCGCGTCACGCGCTCCTTGAGATCGTCGTGCGGCTCGAAGATCTTGCCGAGTGCGGCACCAGCGAGCGCCGCGGCGAGGCCGTCCCAATCCTCGAGACGCTTCTTCCAGTCGCCGATCGCGATGTCGATTCCCGCACCGAGCATGGAGACGCGTTCGGCCTCGCGATCCTCGGCCTCGCGCAATCCCTGGCTGCGCCCCTCTTCGCGCGCGATGCCCACGGCTTCGGTAGCCGCGGCCTCGACTTCGGCGAGCTTCTTCTCGAGCGACGCAAGCTGCGCGCGCAGGCGCTCGCATTCCTGATCGCGCGGATCGGGCATGGCTCCCACAGCGGGCGCGCCGATGCCGCCCCCGAACGCGCGAACCCGTTCTCCGGCGCCAGGCTTCAGAAGTGCGCTCATGCGGACCCGCGCCCTCGCCGGAGCATGGTTCCGAACGAATCCATCAGCGATGCGCCGGGCTGAGGCTTGCGCGCAGCTGCGGCCGATACAGATCCGATGTCGAGCAAGCGCCGCAGCGCTTCCTCAGCGGCTTGTGTCATAACGCCTGCGTCCCCTGCTCGCAGCGCCGCGATGCGCGCCTCGATATCGCTCGACCGGGCCGGCGCCTGCGCTACGCTCATAGGCTTGGCCAATTGCGCGAGACGCTCGCGTTCGCCGGACGACAGCCGTGCGAGAATCGCGCGACGATCGCGTGCCGGCATGGCGTTCAACTCTTCCAGCAGAAGCGGCAGCGCGTTCTCAGCGAGCAGCATCGGGCGCGTCCTCGGCGAGATTGAGCTGACGCCGCAGTTTTGCCGCGAACGCTTCCTGCTCGTTCGAGCCCAATCCCGATGCCCCTCGCCGGCGCGCGAACAGGACAAGCCCGAATGCCGCGATCAGCACCAGAGCGGCGGCGGCGATCCAGCCATATCCCGTCTGCGGATCGCGCATCGTCGACAGCGGCGGCGGCGCTTCGCGAAAGGGACCTGCATTCGCAACTGACGGCGGCGCCGGCGATGCGCCGACCGGCTCGACTGGCCCGACCTCGAAGCCGAGATCGTCACCCCGCAAGGGATCGAGCGCGACCGCGCGGCCAATGGCTTCCCGAGCAATTGCTTGGTCGTCGGCCCCGAGCGCCGCGGAAGTGACGAGCAGGACGCGCAGACGGAAATTTCGCGCCTGGCCTTCGCCACTCGGGGTCCAATCCGTGGAGGTCGCGGCGGTGCCCGTCTGCGCGCTCTCTGCGATCGGAAGCAGCAGCACCCGCACGGCGAATTTCTGGCCCGGCATCCGCTGCTCGACTGCGGCGCGCGCACGCGCAGTGTAATAGGCCTTGATCGCCTGCTGCTCGTCGACGACCGGATCGAGAGACTCGGCTGCCGGCGGCGCAACACTGATGACCCTACCCTGAGCGTCGAGCACGACGACCTTGGTCTCGGGAAGATCGGGAACCGCGGCCGCGACGAGCCTCTGGATTCCCGCAACGCGCGCGGAATCTGCAACCATGCCGGGGCGCAGCGCAAGCGTGACCGCGGCGCTCGGCTGGGTACGTTCGCCCCGGAACAATGCCCGCTCCGGCAGACCGAGATGGACCCGAGCGCTCTCCACGCCTTCCATCTGCATGATAGTGCGCACCAGCTCGCCCTGAAGCGCGCGCTGGTAATTGATCTTCTGGGCGAAGTTGGTGAGGCCCATGTCGGACTTGTTGAACAGTTCGAAGCCGATCTGTCCGCGCGCAGCTGCATCCGATCCGGATATGGCCAGCCGCGTCGCATCCGCGCGATCCGCCGGGACCATGATCGTCGCCCCGCCATCCCTCAGCTTGTAGTCGGCATCGCGCTTGTCGAGCTCAGCGACAACGGCACTGGCGTCGGCGGGACGCAAGTCCTGCGCGAGCACCACATAATCGGGGCGAAGGAACAGATAATAGGCCAGGGCCAGGAGCAGGACCACCGCCGCGAAGACGCCGCCGAACATGAGCAGTTGCCGGTTGACCCCGGCCCCTGTTCCGGCAGGAATCGCCTCACTCATAGCGGCATGTTCATCAGCTCGCGGTACCCTTCGACCAGGCGGGTGCGGACCTGCATCGCCAGCTCGACCGAGAGCCGCGCTTCTTCGAGCGCGATCGTCACCTGATGCACGGGCACCGAGTCATCCACCGCGAATTGCTGGACGAGCTTGTCGGCAGTCGCGATCTTCGAATCGACACCGCGCAATCCAGCCATGAGGATATCGCCAAAGCCGGTGCTCGCGACCGGCCCGGGCCGCGCCGATTCCGGACCGACGCGCAGCGCGAGCGGTGCCTCACCGTTGCCCACTGCGGCAATTGCCTCGATCCCGTTCACGACTGCTTGCCGAAGTCGAGCGCGCGCGCATACATTTGCTGCGCGAACGACATCGCCGTGAGATTGGCTTCATAGGCGCGCGACGTCTGGATCAGCAGCGTCATTTCCGCGGCGTGATCGATATCGGGATAGGTGACGAAACCTTGCGCATCCGCATCGGGATGGCCCGGCTCATGGACGCGGCGCACGCCACTCCCGACCTGTTCGACGCCGAGGACCGCGACCCCCTGCGGCCGCGCCGGCGCTTCGCCCGCGCCGAGCAGTCGGGCGAAGCGTACCTTGGGCCCCGAGAGGAGGCGGACGGCGCGATAGGGTTCGCCCGACGCGGTCCGGCTGGTGTTCATGTTGGCGAGGTTCTGCGCGATCACCTCGAGCCGTTGCCATTCGACATCCAGCCCGGTGCGGCTGATTTCGATTGCGTCCATCTGCTCAGTTCCCCCCTCGGACGACGGCCCTGCTGATCGCCATTTCGCGTCCCAGAATATCCAGAAGGGCGGCGTATCGCGTCGCCGTCTGCGAGGCAGTCGCGACCTCGAGATCCAACCGCATGCCACCGGTAATGCTCGATACCGAAGCTCTCTCGGTGCGCGGAGACACACCTGCGATCGCCTCGTCCCCCTGACGTGCGGCCGCTTGTAGGCGCGCCTCGAACGTCACCTGGATGGGCCGATATCCTGGCGTGTTCGCATTGGCGATATTCTCGGCCGTGGCCTGATAGCGGGCGTGAAGGCCGTCGAGCGCCTTGGCGATCAAAAGGGGAGAAATCGCGTCCATGGGTTTGACCTATTGCACGATGATCTCGGCGTGCAGCGCGCCTGCCGCCTTGATCGCCTGGAGGATACTGATCGTCCGGCGCGTGTCGACGCGCGCACGCGTCAGCGCCTGGACGAGGTCCGCGACCGAGGTGTTGGGGAAGCGGAAGCTCGCATCGGCCGAACCTTGTTCGACGTCGAGCTTGGTGTTGGTGACGACGAGACTGCGCACATCGCTGGCGAAGCCCGAGATGAAGCTCGGTTGCGAGGCTATGTTCTCGGCAGTCACCGTCACCTTGATGTCCCCTTGCGCGATCACGACGCTCGAAATCATCACGTCACGGCCTGCGACCACGGTGCCGGTCCGCTCATTGATCACGATGCGCGGCTGGAGATCGGGTTCGACGAGGATATTCTCGATGGTGGCGATGAAAGGGGCAACCTCGCCCGATCCGCCCGCGAAGCGTATCCGGACCTCGTCGGCGTTACGCGCCTTGGCGGCATTCGCGCCGAGCCGGCCGTTGATCTGCTCGGCGATGCGCTGCGCTGTCGAGAAACTGGGATTGGTGAGAAGAAAGGAAAGCTCGCCATCACCTGCAGCGACACGCGATTCAACCGCAGTCTCGATCGTCGCGCCCCCCGGGAGCACTGCGGTTGTCGGATAGTTGCGCTGCTGCTGGTTGAGCTCGCTTTCGAACCGGTACCCGCCCACGACCAGCTGACCCTGCGCCAGCGCATAGGTGCGCTGATCGGGCCCCAGCAGCGGAGTCATGATCAGCGTGCCGCCGGCGAGGCTACGCGCATCGCCAACCGAAGATACCGTGACATCGATATGGTCACCGACATTCGCGGATGGGGGCAGCACGGCGGTTACCATCACCACCGCGACGTTGCGGCTGCTGATCTGGTCGTCGGCGACATTCGTGCCCAACCGACTGAGGATATTGCGCATCGCCTGACGCGTCACGCCGCTGCGACGCGTGTCGCCCGAGCCGGAAAGTCCCGTCACCAGACCGTAGCCGACGAGCGCATTGTCGCGCCATCCGCCAAAGCGGCCGAGTCCCTTTAGCGGCACCTGTTGGGCGAGCGCCTCGGGGGATGCCACGGCCAACAGCCCGAACGCGATCGCACAAACGCCCAGACTACGAAACCGCCTCACAGCAGCCCCAGCAGGTTGAACAGCCGCGTGATCAGCCCGGGCTTCGCACCGCGCGAGACGAAGCCCTTTCCGTCATAGTCGATCTGGGCATCGGCGATGCGGCTCGACAGCACGCTGTTGTCGCTCGCGATGTCCGAGGGGCGGATGCGCCCACGCACACCGATGGTCGTGTTCTCGCCATTGACGTGAAGCTGCTGGCGGCCGACGATCCGGTAGTCGCCATTGGGCAGCACTTCCTCGATCGTAGCGCTCAACTGTGCGACCAGCTTCTCGCTTCTGCGCATCTCACCGCGGCCGGTGAAACCTCCGCCGAAATTCAGCTGGCCGCTCTCGTCCACGCCTCCCGCACGCAGGCCTCCGCCGAAATCGGTCGAACGGCGGCTCGACGACTGGGTGGTGTTGGACGCCTCGGCGCTTTGCAGAACCACCACCGTGATCGCATCGCCAATTGCGGCTGCGCGGCGATCCGATGCCATCGCCGACCAGTTGCCTCCCTGATAGAGGTCCTGCGCGGCGGCCGGCAGCGCCACGCCGGCCAGAACGAAGCTGCAGAGGATCGGAACCGACTTCATTCCGTGGCTCCGGACGCAAGCCGCAGGGTCACGGCAAAGGTCGCGCCATTTGCATCCTGCACGAAGATGCGTTCTCCCGAACGGCCGGCCTGCAGTGCAGTCACTCCCCGCTCGATGACGACGGGCCCGGCCGTGGAGCGCAGCGTGAGGCGCGCGCCCTTCGCGATGCGCCCCGAAGGCGGATGCGGAAGCCGTCCGAGATATTCACCCTCAGGAACCGCCGCGACAAGCAGCGCCACCTGCGCGCTCTTGTCATACCGCAAGCCTGCGGCGGCGCGACCGGGTTCGCAGGCGACGGACACGACATTCTCCGCGGCGACGGGAGTGCCGGCGGGAAGTGCCCGGGCCGCTTCGAAGCAGCCGCGATCCTCCGGTAAGGCCAGTATCAGGAGGAACGAAAGCATGATCAACGACGCAGGCCGTTCGCAATGCCCATCAACTGATCGGCGGCCTGGACGATCTGGGCGTTGGCCGCGTAGGCGCGCTGCACCATCATGAGCCGAACCATTTCGTCGGTGAGCGCGACGTTCGAACGCTCGATCGCGCCCTGCACGAGCAGTCCGGCGCCATCCTCTCCGGGCTGCGCCTCGATCAGCTGGGTATCGTCACCCATGCGATAGAGTCCGCCATCCAGGCGCGACACCGAGGCGGGATTATCGACCCGCACGAGCTGGACCTGGCCGAGTTCGACCGGCTCGACCGTGTCCGGAACAGTTGCACGGACAATGCCGTCCGAACCGATCTCGATCGCCGTCGCATCATGCGGAACGGTGATCGCGGCGCGGAATGCCAGCCCCTTGTCGGTTGCGAGCAGCCCGTCGTCATTGATCTTGAGTGCGCCGCCGCGCCACAGCAACGTCTGCCCCGCGGGGCCCATCAGCTCGAGGAACCCGGCGCCCTGGATGGCGAGATCCATGCTGCGGCCGGTGCGCTCGAGTTCGCCTTGCTCGTTGAGCATGAACTGCGAGTCGAGCATCACACCGGCCAGCGTCTGCGGATCGGAGGCCGGCGCCGAGGCCGCATCGCCCTCGGCACGACGCACCACCACGTCAGCATAGCGAATTTCCGAGCGCTTGAAGCCGGGCGTGTTCACATTGGCGATGTTGTTGGCGAGCGCCTCGAGCGCCTGCTGCTGCGTCTGGAGCCCGACCGCACCGACATGGAAAGCGTCGCTCATCGTGCCCCTCCCAGCGTGGTGAGGGCGCGGCCCATCAGCTCGTCATAGACCTGCACGAGCCGCGCGCCGCTTTCCGCCTGGCGCATCGCCGCCATCATCGTCACCATCTCATCGCCCATCGCGACGTTCGAGCTCTCGAGCATTCCCTGGCGGATCGAGGGATCGGCGACTTCTTCCATCGTGCCGCCGGCGGCGAAGTGCGATTCACCCAGCGCAGTCAGCGTCGCGCCCGCCGCCGGCGCGCTCAGCCCGATCCGCGCGACCGGCCGGCCGTCATCCAGGACCGCGCCGTCATCGAGGATCGTGACCGCGGCATTGTCGAGCACGAGGTCGCCCCCGCCCGCCTGCTGCAGCACATAGCCTTGCGACGAGACGACGGCCCCGTTCTCCGCCAGCTGGAACTGGCCCTGCCGCGTGTAGAGCAACTGATCGCCCGCGCGGACCTGAAAGAAGCCGTCGCCATTCACCGCCAGATCGAGCGGGTTCTTGCTGGAGATCAGCTTGCCCTGCATGAAGTCCTTGCGCTCGACAATATCGGGAACAGTATCGCCCACGCGCGCGGACGCGAGAATCTGAGAAAAACCGCTGCTTCGCTTGTATCCGGGCGTAGATACATTCGCGACATTGCGCGCAGCAACTTCGAGACGCTTTTCGGACGCACCCAAAATTGCTGTCGCAGACTCGATGAGTCCCGACATCAACTTTCCCCCAACCCAACTCCACAATGAGACATGGTTCGGCAGAAGTCGTCAAGCATCTAAATTGCACGCTTGGTCGCACTTCTGTGGAAGAATGGTCCGATCCGGCGAGCATCGTCGGCGGCACACGGGTCGAAGTGTTCCGAAGCACCATGTCCTGAATCGCCACGCCGCCCCGATTGACGTGCTCACCGGCACCGGCTGTAGGATTTCGCAGGCTTAACTTCGCACTTTTCCCGCGGATTCACTCATGAAGTTGCGCGGTAGGGGAATATCCTTGCGCGTGGGTCAGAGTCGTTACGACGGACTCAAGGAGCGGGCAGCAGCGCGCGGCCAAGCGCGCTTGCAGCAGGTGAAATCTACATTGCAAGGGCTCTCGCCGCTACCGCCTCAGCGGTTACAAATCTCTGACTTTCGCGCCCCAATCCCACTCATTGTAGGTGTACATAAAGCCGGAATAATCGTTACTTTCGCAATTTCCGTTGATCACTACCGCGCCGTTGAGCCTTATGCCCGAGAAACCTTCGAGGTCGCTCTGCTCGGGAAAAATGCACTGCAGATGATATTTGTAGCGGCCTGCAATCGCAGTATCTGACGCTAATACGCGGGTTTCGCCATCAAGTATTTCAAACCCTTCCTGCTCTGACGAGGAAATGCGACATTCAGTAGATTCCCCGTCAAGTGCGACCTTTAATCTGAGCTTGATATTTCGGCGCAACTGCTGGCCTAGCCTTTCGACGGTAGGCTGAAGAAAATCAGATGCAATAACTTCGCCTATATCATTTGCGGTCACCATGTCAGTTTCTCGCTCTCAGCCGAATGTCGGTAATAGGAATGTTCCCAAAATACTCTCGATAATATGCCCCAGCGGGAGATTTGGCTGCGTTTAGCGTGATGTCATAGCCACTTACAACTGGCCTCAAGCCGTGCTGGTTTGCTGTCGCCGTCATATCGATAATGCCTGCATCGAGCCGGCGTGATCCTGGGTAAGCGAATAGGCGAGGCGCTCCATCGCTGCCCATAATTAGCGGAGAAGCCGCATCGCCACGGTGCATCCAGATAAAGCTAGGTACGCGCTCACCTCCTGCGATTGCAGCAGGTTGCAACTCAACCGCATATCCACTTCCGGTGCGAGCCAATCTCACATCCGCCAGCGAAAGGTAGCGATTGAAAAGCGCCTCAGATTTTGTCCAATCCCCCCCGGAATTGCGTAGTGCTCGCTGACCCAAAGCCGCGGCTGTGTCATTGATCGCGCCCAAATCCGAGCTCCAAGCGATGTGCCTCGCCGATGCACCTTCTGCGGCATCAACGAATGGAACGATACTTTTAGCCGCTGGCGCCACTCGAGCGGTAAGTTTCGATCCGCTCGCAAATGCTTGCAGGCCGCGCTGCACAATGGCTAATCCCGCGCCCGGCAGCCTAGCAGCGGGATGAAATTCCTGAGCTATCATTCCGATCTGGGGATCGCCCAGCGGTGAATCGGCGATGGCTGTCAGTACCGGCGTAAGCGCTCTGAGGAAACGCTGGCCGATGTAGCGCTGGTATGCGGAATCCGGGCCGAGGGTCTGGTTGTAGAGATTCCCATAATAGTTTTGGTTCGTCGTCACGATGTGCGAGACGATCGCGTCTGCCCCGGAACCGGCCTGGCTGATCGACATGGTCAAACGATCGACCAGGTGGTCGCCGCCACTCCACTGCCACAGTGCCGACAGGCCATCGCCGATGCTGCCCGCCAGCCGATCGAGCCAGGAGGGCCTCTGCGCCGTAACCACGATCTCTCCGGTGAGGGCGCGAGGATCGTTGGGTATTGCGTCCGTACGGACGTTCCCGCTGGTACTCTGGACAGCCTGGGCGATTTCTATCCCGCCTCTCCGGCGGTGTCGTGCCATCGAAGTTTCCTTCGGCGATCCGATAACCGCGCCCGCAACGATCTCACCGACCGTCGTGCCGATCACGTCCGGCAGCGCGGCGAGGATATTGTCGCCGAAATCCGAGCCGTCGAGCAGGCTGCGCATGGCGCCGCCGGCGAGCGCGCCGGCAACACCGGAGGCCACTCGCCCGCCGAACCCACCGAAATTGGCCGCTCCGACCGCACCGCCGACGGCGCCGCCGACCGCAACGCCGACAAAGTTGAACTTGCTCTGCAATCCTGTGGCGACCGCGATCCCCTGCGTCGCGGCATTGCCGAGTGCACCGCGTGCGATGTCCTGCGCGACACCCAGAGCGCCGCTACCGCCGTTCAGGAATCCAACCCGGCCCAGCCCTCCACCAGCGCCGCCGGAAATTCCAGCCAGTGCAATCCCCTTCCAATCGAGGCCTCCCTTCTGGATCCCCGTCGCCATACCAAAGCCTTGGCTCGCAATGCTGCCAGCCATCCCGGCGACTGCGCCGCCAGCGATGGTGGCGGCTGTTCCCGCAAGTGCCGCGGCTCCCGCCGCCGTCGTCGGGACTGCTACGCCAGCTGCAGCAGCCGCCGCGGCCACACCTGCGGTTCCTGCAGGCGCGGTCGTCCCGAATGCGATCAGATTGGTAACCGGCACCCTGAGGATCGCGACGACCGCCACCGCCACCGCGACCATCAGGATCGCCCCAAACACNGGCGCGGTCGTCCCGAATGCGATCAGATTGGTAACCGGCACCCTGAGGATCGCGACGACCGCCACCGCCACCGCGACCATCAGGATCGCCCCAAACACCCCGCAGTTCTTGGCCTTCTTCTGCGGTTTCGGGGTGGTGGGGTTGAGGTTGCCCAGCGTTTCGGCGGGGTCGAAGGGTTTGAAGGTGGTGGCGGTGTTGGAATTGCGGGTGACGCCCTGCGGGATGGTGATCGCCTGACCCTGGACGAGGCTGGCGTCGCCGGCCATGCCGTTGGCCTCGGCGAGCAGGTACCACAGGCTGGCATCGCCCCAGATCTGCGCCGCCAGCTGCGACAGCGTCTCGCCGCCCTCGGCGCTGTAGCTGCCGCCGCCTGCTCCCTGGGCATAGCTGGTATAGGGGACATAGGCCTCGCCGAAGCGCGCGAAGCCGCCGCCATAGTTCTGGCCACCCCGGAACGGCCCGGTGCCCTGCGCGGTCTGGCGCGCCGCGATCGAGCCGGCATAGTCGCCGTCCTCGAGCGTGTCGTTGCCGATCGTGCCCAGCTGGCGCCCGTTGAAGCGGTACCAGAGCTGGTGCGGATCGCCGAGATTGGGATTGCTGTCGGCCTCGTCCTCGAGCGTGTCGTTGCCGATCGTGCCCAGCTGGCGCCCGTTGAAGCGGTACCAGAGCTGGTGCGGATCGCCGAGATTGGGATTGCTGTCGGCCTCGTCCCGGCGCAGCGCCTGGCCATAAGCATCGAGCGTGAAGGCGACGCTGCGCGGCCGGCCGTCGGCGATCGTCGCGCTCGCCACCTGCCCCGAGGCSGTGAGCCCGAAGTTGGTATTGTAGGTCGTCGAATTGTTCATGTCCGGGCGGTACTGGATCGAGGACTGCACCGCTCCGTCGAACCAGCTGTAACCATAAGTGGTCCGGGTATCGGGCACCGCCGAATCCGATCCCCCCTGCCAGGTATCGGCATCGATCGTCACCACCGCACCNCCGTCGAACCAGCTGTAACCATAAGTGGTCCGGGTATCGGGCACCGCCGAATCCGATCCCCCCTGCCAGGTATCGGCATCGATCGTCACCACCGCACCCAGCGCATAGCCCGTGCCGGCGCCGACCCCATAGCCGTAGGTCGTGTAGGTCGTGGTCGTCGTGGCGGACGTGCTGCCCGTGACGGTCTGACGCGCGGCGATCGTCTCGCTCGTCACCCGGCCCGCGGTGTCGTAGACGATGCCCGTGCGGCTATNCGTCGTGGCGGACGTGCTGCCCGTGACGGTCTGACGCGCGGCGATCGTCTCGCTCGTCACCCGGCCCGCGGTGTCGTAGACGATGCCCGTGCGGCTATTCTCCTCAGCACCGGTTGTAGGATTTCGTAGGCTTAACTTCGCACTTTTGCCCGCAGATTCACTCATAAAATTGCGCGGCAGGGAAATATCGTTGCGCGGACGTTCAGATCGTTACGACGGATGCAAAGAGCGGGGCAGCAGCGCGCAGCCTAGCGCTATTGCAGCAGGCAAAATCCTACATTGCAAGCCGCTCGATCGATACAAAAGACAGCTTCACACGAATCGTCATATGATACGCTGGGCGCGTCACGCTGCAGTGTGGGCGGAAATTAGGTATGGCGTCCCAAAATTGTCAATAATCCGAACCAAAAGACTAAGATAGCCATTGGCTAGAAAGGACGATTTGGTCCTCTAGCGACGCAAACTCTATATCCAAGCCTTCAAATGGGATACCAGATTTGCGCATCGCCAGTGCCTCAGCGCCGGCAAAGTGCCCCTGCTCTACCCGGACGAGAGATTTTTTCACCAATTTGTAGAGTCTATCTGCCCATTCAATGAACTCGGGTGACTTGCTCATGAGTTCATCATCTTCGTTCCAATACTTATCGACGCGATAAAATCGTCCAGCACGCAAGAAATTCTTAAAGAGAAAGAAACGGTCAAACTCGACGACGGGCTCATATGTTACATTGCAGGCGAAATCATCGTCACGGTACCCGGTCGGCTTAAACCGGATCTCGGCGAGATCGGTACGGCGCGCGATCAAACAGCCGAAGGGCTGTTTCTCAGGATCATCGATTATCGATGAGGTCAACTCCTCTCCATTCGTCGAGTGGGAGCGATCGGCAAGAAAGACGATATCGCCCGACGCGCGAATGGCATCCTCTAGCGCCTGCTGATCCGCGGGGCCGAGAAAAAAGCTGAACTGACGGCCTGCCATCTGCAATCGACCTTATTTGTTGTAGGGAACGAACACGGGATTGAGATCGGGCCGTGCCGTTCTGATATCGTTGATCGCCCTTGTTTCGCGGGCAACCGGATTGCCGGCCCCGGTCTGCCTGCCCACCTGATAGGACTCGACCACTCGACCGGCGCTGTCAATGGCGACCACATCGATGGAACGCGACCCCCTATCTCCATTCGGTGTCGCAATGCTGAACTCCGTACGGGCTTTGAGACCGCGGGCCGAGATATCCGCCACAATGACGCTTACCGTCGCGCGATGCTCCGGTCCCCCCAGCTTACCATAGGGGTTGGGAACGGACGTCGTCCGCCCCCCGGTCACGGTCAGACTATTCTGCCCAGTGAATGGCTGGATCGTGGCCCCCCTCAATGCCGCGCCGGATAGCAACAACCCGTCCGCCGAACTCCCAAGGCCATAGACAAGATCCTTGACCGCCGCGCTCGCACCTAACTCGTTCGCGACACCATAGCTGATCCCGGAGACGGTACCACCAGCCAGCCTGTCCATCTCCTGTGCAAACATACGGCCCTGCGGCGTCATGCCGCGATAGGGATCGAACATTTCAGCGTTGCGCTGTGCCGCATCGGGCACACGGTAGGTTAGCCACCCGCCGAGCCGCCCGAGCGTGGTGCCAAGGGATACCTTGTTCGCATCCGAGATGATGTTGTTGAGCTGCCTTCCTGCGTCATAGTTCGAACGGCCATTCAGCGGTTGCCCCATGCTGTCATAACCGGCTCCGGTCTCGCTCGATGACACAGCGCTGGGCCCCGCGGTAGCATGGAGGCGCAGCGTGCTCCGGCTGAAATCGCGACGTATGTATGTCTGGAGTGTCGGCCTGGTCGGTCCCTGCAGGAACACGTTGCCGGGACGATATCCGCGATCGAATAGCGAGCCTGCGATCGAGGAATCCTGAAGGCGCCGCAGGAAATCATAGCCTTCGGCGGTCATGCGATCCCTTTGGCCCACGACGACGATCTCTTCCTCGCCGAAGAGGTCGAGGCCGAGCACCCGCTTCAGCAATCCCAGGTCGAAGAGATCGTCTCCGTCGAGAGACGATGCCCCATATTCAGGTGCCGTGGATGCTCGCGACAGGCCCGCGAGACCTTGGCGCTGACTCCCTGCCATCACGCCTCGCGCCACCGCCCGGCCGATCGTTGCCCCGATGATATCGGGGAGTGCGGCCATGAGGTTGTCGCCGAAGTCGGAGCCTTCGATGAGGCTGCGCGCGGCGGCGCCGGCGAGGCCGCTCGCGGTGCCGCTCAGAGCGGCGTTGGTGTTGCTCCCAAGGCCGGCATGAATGCCGAATAGTCCACTCTTGCTGGCGAGTGCCTCGCCTGCCGCGGCGCTGATCCCGCCGACTACGCCAGCTACTGCGACACCGGCAAAGTCGAACTTACTCTGGAGGCCAACCGCGAGACCGAGGCCCTGGCTGACCAGGTTGCCGGTGATCGAGGAGGCCGCTCCGCCAAGCACCCCGGTGCCGCCCAGGAACTTGCCGACCTTGCCGAGCGTGCCGTTGATTTCGCCGGCCTTTGCCAACGCGCCAAACTGGCTGAGTCCTCCGGCTATGCCACCCGAGATGCCGGCGAGCGCCACGCCCTTCCAGTTGAACTTGTCCTGGATACCTGCCGCAAGCCCAAACCCCTGGCTTGCAATACTTCCCGCCGTCCCCGCGATGGCGCCGCCGGCAATGCCCGCGGCCACGCCTGCCGTGGCACCGGCCACCGGCGCGGTCGTCCCGAATGCGATCAGATTGGTAACCGGCACCCTGAGGATCGCGACGACCGCCACCGCCACCGCGACCATCAGGATCGCCCCAAACAC
>NZ_LMIV01000003.1 GCF_001428865.1 Sphingomonas sp. Root241 | reverse complement strand
ACCGAGACGCTGCCCGCGCCGTTGTTCTGGATCGTCACGGCATTGCCGGTGCCGCCCGCGACACCACCCGCGCTGACATCGATATTGCCCGCCCCGCCCGTGCCGCCGGTCACCAGCAAGCCCGTCGTTGCGCCCGTCACGGTGCCCGCCACCGCGACGCTGACTGCATCGTTGCCGGTCGCAATAACGCCTTCGCCAAGCGTGCCGGTCACGTTCCCGGTCGCGACCACCTCGATGGGACCGGCCCCGGAATTGGTCGCCTCGATGCCGGTCGTGCCCGAAACATCGCCCGCAATCACGAATATGCCGCCGAGCCCGGCCGCGTTGGTCTGGCGCGCGATGATGCCCGTGTTGCCGACCGAACTCACATCGCCTGCGCTCACACTCACATTGCCGCCGGCAGCCTTGGCGAAGATGCCGTTGCCCGTCGTCGCCGTCACCGGCCCGATCGTCGTCACATCCGTGCCGCCCGAGCCGAAGTTCTCGGCGTCGATCCCGAAGCGCGCGTCGATCGCACCCTCGGCCCGCACGCTCACCGCGCCGGTCGCACCGCCCTGGATCATCGCGGCAACGATTCCGGCATTGCTCGCCTTGATGTCCCCGTACGCAGTGATCACCGCATCGCCGGTGAGCATCTGCGTCTGAACGTCGATGGCGTCTCCACTGCCTGCCGTGACGGTACCGCCGGTGACCACCACCACGCCGGTGCTGGTCGTCACGTTACGGACGGTGATGCCCTCGCCCGAAGCCGACGAGATGTTGCCGGCTATGTCGAGGACAATGGTGCCCGCACCGGCGGTCTGCACCGCGTCGAGCGCGTTGCCATTGCCGTTGTTTATGATGTCGCCGCCGCTGACATCGATAGTCCCGCCCGCTGCGTTGACGCTGAGCGCCGCAGTGCCGCCTGCGGTGGGCGTGTTGCCGGCGTCGACGCTGATCGTGCCGTTGTTGGTGACGGTGACGCCGCCGGTGCCGCTATTCGATACCGCGAGGCCGTTGCCACTGACGATCTTGCCGGAATCGACGATCACCACGATCGGCGAGCCTGAAGCCCCCTGATATTCGCGATCGACGGGAGGATTGGCGGGGAAGGTCGTGTTGGTCGTGACGGTGTCGCTGCACTGGACCGTCAGCCCACCGACGGTGCAATCCGCCCAAGCCTGTGCCGGGGCAATCAGGCTCACGCCGGCGACCGCGGACATGCCGATGGTGGAGTGCAGTGCGAACCGGCTCGCCTGCGAACGCAGCGTGCCGCGCGATGCCGACCGGTTCGAGCCGTCGTTCTTCGTCTTTGCCGAAAAACGAGTGTCGTGAGTCCGCGCCATTAGTCTGCCCCCTGATCCGTGCAGTCAACTATGCGCCCTGGACCAGATCCGGCACGGCCGGGCCTCGTCTCTTTTTATTTATCGTTATGGACCGGTTTTGTCAGTGTCAATCAATGGTTGCGCAACTTTGCAAAAGCCCGGCATTCGCCATGCCTTCCAGCAAGGTCGTCAGATGTTCGGTTGCGACCTGGCTGATCGCTTCGGCGTCGCTCACCGTCTCGCCGTTCCGGGTGAACGCGATACGACCTGCCACCGCTTCGGCGGCAAGCCGACGGGCAAGTGCCGGCTGATCGAGGCTGCCATCCATGGCCGGCAGCAACACCCGCGTGGCGGGATCGAGAGTCACGGTCTCGTGACGCAGGTTGGTCGTCGACAGGGCGCCCTCAGCGGCGTCGGCACGTGCCAGTCGAATGGCCTCGGGCCTGTCGCCGCCCCGCCCTGCCCGCACCGGCTCCGATGAAAGCGTGACCATGCCGACCAGCAGCATCCGGTAGAGCGCGTCTGCCACCATCTCGCGTGCCGCGCCCTCATCGTCGGTGACCGCATCGATACAATCGTCGAGGCTCGAGGATGACGGAAACGCTGCGACGAGATGACCGATCCCTTCGGCTACAGCACGCGAGCTGGTGGACAGCGAACGACCCGAGATATCGGTCACGACATATTGGCCGCCTTTTTCCTCCACGCGAGTGCCGCTCTGCGTTAGGAAATGGAACGGCGCGATACTCGCCGGTTTCAGCACGCGATTGAGCGTCGCCTGCCTTTCGCTCGCGACGAGCAAGGTTTGCCGGAAGGTGCGGCCGGACAGCAGATCGAGATATTGTTCTGATTCGACGAGGTCGTTGTTCGAACGGGCACGCACCTGGCGTGCGACCTCGGTCCCGTAATTTTCGAGGATCATCGAAGCGAGATCGCATTCGGCGAGGAAGCCGAGCCCGTTGCGCGCTGCATTCGCGGCGAAGTCGCGCACCGTGCTCGGCTGGTTCATTTCCTCGAGGAACTCGTGTGCGACATAATCGTCGGACAGCGTCGCCAATCGCTCCGACCAACTCCGCAGCATATCGCCATAAGGCCCCTTGTCGGGTGTCGCCCCCGCAAGAAAGCTCAGCAATTCTCGTGCCTTGGCGACACGGCCGAGCGAATCCACTTCGTCCGCGACTTGCAGCAGGAACGCGTCTCGAAGCGGTTGAAGCATCCGCCAGCCCGGCAGGACATTATAGCTGACATAAGCCACCCCGACCGGCGAAAGCCGCGCCCGGATGATGCGCAGGATCGCGTCCTGTACCGCCGGCGGCACCCAGCTGTAGACCCCGTGGCAGAGGATATAGTCGAAGCTGCCCAACTCGTCGCCGATCTCGGTGAAACTCTGGCAGCGAATTTCAACGTTGGTCAGGCCGAGCTTCGCGATTCGCGTCCTGCCTGCCGCCACTTGTGTACGTGCGAGGTCGATGCCGATGAAGCTTGCATCGGGGCAGGCCAGCGCATGCGGGATGATGTTGCCCCCGGCTGCGCAGCCCAACTCGAGCACCCGCGCGGTTTCGAGCGGTGCGGCGGCAAGTCCGAACAGGCTTGCGATGGCGCCGATCCGCGACGGATGACTTTGCGGAAATGCCCGGGATTGGTACGGCAAAAGATCATATTTGAGCGCCGTCCGCGCGATGATTGCCTCGACCTCGTCGTCTTGCCCGATCATGCGCATTCAGGAATCTCCTCGATGCCGTCGTATAGTATCGACGCCGGCCCTCGCGCGTAAGGCATAGTATCGATTGTCGCCTCGTCTCCGGCGTGACTCTTCATATCACACGCAGAGCGCCGGCATGAGATACAGAAGTCGCGTTGTCTGCAGGCATGAATAATTTAGGCGTTATCAACATCTGGATTGGTTTGCGTACGCGAAGATGGCCTGCCCGAAGCCAGCCTCCGGGCTCTGAGGAAACGGCCCTGAACGACAATTCCCGGTGGATTGGGCAAGCGTCTCGGCGCCGCAAATCATGATATGTTGCATCCAACCTGCATTGTTCGGACTCGCGGTCGACCCTCGCATTGTTGCGCCGCGGCGTTTCTCGGGCGAGGCCGCAGTCGGATTGCGACTTGCGCGATGAGACTATACAACATATCAAGTGTGCCGCACTGCACCCAAGCTGAGGCCGGTTCCGTTTTGACCCGCATCCCTTCCCTCGATCGAGCCGCTGCGGCTCGTGCTGCCGCAGGCCGGCCGCAGGGGGATGCGCGCGCTGCCGGGCCCCGCCGGGCGAAGCGGCTCGTCGTGCTTTGCGCGTTGCTGCTGGCGCTTCTCTGGCAGAGCGTCCTCACACAGGCGCATCAGCACCGGCCGGTTGGGCTCGACACCTCGCAGTCCGAACGCAGCCTTGCGAACAAGACCGGACGCGATGACCCCGCGCCCGATTCACCCAAAACCTGTCCGATCTGCCTTGAGGTAGCGAGCGCTGGTCCGGCGCTGTTGCCGACACCTGTCACCCTTGCGGCCCCCGCCGCCCCCACCTTCTTCACCGCGGCGTTCCGACCGCTCCAGTTCCAACGCGCGAGCCGGTCGCATCTCTGGCAGAGCCGCGCGCCGCCCCATCAACTTCAGGCCCGAGGAACGCCCTGACGGCTGCGCGCATCATTGCGCGTACCGCATGCGGCTCCTCCGAAAAAACTGACAAGGTTCCTGGAGTTGAACAAATGCGTCACCTGTTTCTGCTGAGCGCAGCCTCGCTAGCGCTTGCCCTTCCCGCCGCCGCGCGGGCCGCCGATCCCGACAATTCCCCCTCCTCGCCGGCCACCCCCGCCGATGCCGCGCCCGACGGGCAGGACAAGGGCGTGAGCAAGGGCGACGAGATCGTCGTCACCGGCATCCTGCCGACCAGCGAGCGCGACGTGCTCGCGGGCACCTCGGTCGTCTCGGGCGAGGAACTCACCCGCGATCTTCGGCCGAGCATCGGCGAGACGCTCGCCAGGCAGCCCGGCGTCTCGGCGACTTCCTTCGGCCCCAGCGCGTCGCGCCCGATCCTGCGCGGCTTCCAGGGCGAGCGCATCCGTGTGCTCACCGACGGGATCGGCTCGATCGACGTGTCGAACACCTCGGTCGATCACGCGGTGATCATCGATCCCCTGCTTGCCGATCGCGTAGAGATCGTTCGCGGCCCGTCGGCATTGCTCTACGGTTCTTCGGCGGTCGGCGGCGTGGTCAATGTGATCGACAGCCGCATCCCGCGCGCGGTTCCCGAGAACGGCTACCGCGTCAACGCGATCGGCAGCTACGGCTCGGCCGCGAACGAGCGTTCGGTCGGGGCCGCCGGCGATGTCGGGCTCGGCAAGATCGTGCTCCACGCCGACGGCTCGTATCTCAAGAGCGACGACCTCGATATCGGCGGCTATGTCCTCTCGCCGAGTGCGCGGGCAGCAGCGCTGGCGGCAGCCGCCGGACCAACCACGCCCGACGATCCGGATTTCGCGGCATCCGCCGCGCTCAAGGACACGCTTCCCAACACCGCGGCGCGAACCTGGACCGCAGGCGTCGGCGCGGCGCTGATCACCGACACGGGCAATCTCGGCATTTCGTACAGCCATTATGACAGCCTGTACGGCGTGCCCATCCGCTACGCGACCGAGTCCGGACAGGAGCAGGAAGCGCCGCGGCTGAGCGTCATCCAGAACCGGGTGGACCTGCGCGGCGAAGTCGAAACCGGCGGCGGCTTCCTCGACAAGATCCGCGTCCGCGCAGGCTATGCCAATTATCGCCATTTCGAGCTCGAGGAAGATGGCGAGATCGGCACCGCCTTCTACAACAAGGGCATCGAGAGCCGCCTCGAACTGGTCCAGGCGAAGCGCGGCGATTGGAGCGGCGCTTCGGGCGTGCAATATTTCCACCGCGATTTCAACGTGGTCGGCGACGAGGCCTTCCTCCCCAAGAACCGCACCAGCCAGCTGGGCGTGTTCACGCTTCAGCAGCTGGAGTTCGGCGCGCTCCGGGCCGAGGGCGGCCTGCGCTATGAATCCACCGACCTTGCGGCAACGCCGCTCCTCGGCGACGCTCGCTTCTTCTCCGGCACGCGGCATTTCAATGCGGTCTCCGGCTCGGCCGGGCTCTCCTACGAACTGGCAGACGGCGTACGGATCGGGCTCAACGCCTCGCGTACCGAGCGCGCACCGTCGGGCGAGGAACTCTTCGCGCGTGGCGGCCATGCCGGCACCCAATCGTGGGAAGTCGGCAACGAGGATTTCAAGCTCGAGAAATCCTGGGGCCTGGAAGGTACGCTCCACGTCCACCAGGACCGCTTCAGCCTCGATGCATCGGCTTATTACAACTGGTTCTCCAACTACATCTCGGAGAACCAGGTCGATCCGGCGGTCTGCGAAGCGGCCGCGGCACCCAGCGGTCGCGAAGTCGACCTTCCCTGCTTCCAGTATCAGCAGGCAGATGCGCGTTATTACGGCTTCGAGGCCGACGCTTCGTTCCGCCTCGCTCAGATCGGCAGCTACGCTATCAACGTGGATGCGCTGGGCGATTATGTGCACGCCTCGATCGTCGACGAAGGCCCGGTGCCGCGCATTCCGCCCGCCCGCGTGCTGGGCGGCATCGAGGCGCAATCCGATCGGGTCACCGCACGCGCCGAGGCCGAGCATGTCTTCGAGCAGAATCGCATTGCGCCGTTCGAGACTCCCACGGCCGACTATACGCTCGTGAACGCCTCGATCGGGTTCAAGCCGTTCTCCGGCAACGACAAGATCTCGCTGTTGCTGAGCGCGAACAACATCTTCGATGTGGAGGCCCGGCGGCATTCGAGCTTCCTCAAGGACTTCGCCCCGCTCAGCGGGCGCGACCTCCGGGCGACGGTGCGCGTCGGCTTCTAGGCGAAGCTGAAGGGGGCGGCGGTGCCGGTCCGCATTCGCGCCTCATGCGCGATGCGGGAGGCGCCGCCGCCCGCCACTCATGTTTGGAGAAGAGCATGCACCACGAACAGGTTGCGCGTGCTTCCGTCATCACCTGGCTCGATCGAACCGCGATCGGCGCTTCGTTTCTGTGCCTGATCCATTGCGCAGGACTCCCGCTTCTCCTCGCGGCGCTGCCCGCATTGTCGCGGGCAATCGCGATACCCGAGAGCTTCCATCTGTGGATGCTGGCATTCGCAATCCCGACATCGGCCATAGCGCTGGTCGCCGGCCTTCGCCGCCATGGCCGAGGCGAAACGCTATTGCTGGGCGGCACCGGACTGGCGCTGATGCTGGCCGGCGCGCTGGCTTTCGCCGAAACGCCCATCGAAACGGCAATGACGATCGGCGGAGGCCTATGCCTCGCTAGCGCACACATCGTAAACTTGCGCAGGCGCCATTGGCCGCATCGCCATGGCTAGCAAGCGGCGCGCAGCGGGCGAGCTGGACGAGTTTCTCGTCGCGCTTCTCGAGCGCGAAGGGCGCCCGCTGACTGGCCTGATGCTCGCTGAAATACTGCGGGAACAAGGTGAAATTGTCACCGTCAGCCTGGTTTTCCGCGCTTTGCGCAAGCTCGTCGAACGCGGCACTTTGCACAAGCTGCTCCTGAGCCGGGGATATGTGCCGACGCGCTCGCCCAACGAAATATATCTCCATTGCACCACCTGCGGCTCGGTCGGGCGGATCGCAAACGAGGAGTCGTTCCTGAAAATCGAGGACGTCGCCGAACGCTGCAGATTTCGCGTGACGCGGCCGATCGTGGAGGTCGTGGGACGATGCGCGCATTGTCTCGAGCGCGAAGCCGCCGACGCTGCGCCACCGCGTCGTCAATCGGTGGCGATCGCGACCACGAAAAGCGCGCACGCAAGCGTCGAGGCGAACGTGCGGAGGTGATTCCACGATGCCCAGCGCCGCAGATAAAGCGACCAGGCCGCGCCGCCATCCCGGCCCGCCGCAGCCAGCATATTGTTGAGTGGAACGTTGAAGGCGAGCGTGACGACGAACATCCCGATCACGTAGATCGCGCCACCCGTCAGCATCGCCGCCCCGCCGGGCTCGCGGCGGACCACGCCGACTATGACGAGCGCCAGACTTGTCAGCGTGGTGCCGAGAAAGAGCGGCATGAAGAGCGATCGCACGATCTCGACATTGATTGCGTTCATCGCCTGCGCGCCACGCTCCGCGCCGAGACGGTCGAACGCCTGCAGGATGAAGGTGGAGAAGGCGAAATAGAGCCCGCCGATCAGCCCGCAGCCGATCGCGGAAAACCAGAGCAAGCCGCGCACCACGATCTCGATCATTTCACCCTCCCGAATGCAGGATACGATAGCGAACGCGATAGAGGTCCATTCCGCCTTCGCCGCGCTGTCCCGAGAAAATCAGCCGGCTTCGATCGGACCAGTCGAGCATCGGGCCATAGGTATCGTGGTCATTGTTGACCGCCGCCGGCAGCATCGTTCCCACATCATAGCCCTGTATGGACGGAACGGCAAAAAGCAGGTCGACGCGGTCCCTGCGGAAATCCATCGCCCGCGCGAAGACGATGGTCGCGCCGTCACGCAGGAAGGTCGCGTCGAACTCGTTCGCCGCGGTGTTGAGCGCGCCGACCAGCCGCTTGGCGGCAGCGAAGCCATCGCCCGCCCGGTGCGCAGTGAAGAGGTCGTGGCCGCCTGCCCCTCCGCTCCGGTCGCTCGAGAACAGCAGTGTAGCGCCATCCGGCGACAGCATCGGTGCAAACTCCTTGCCGGCGCTGTTCACCTCCGGTCCCAGATTGACCGGCGCCCCGAAGCCCTGGCCGGTCACCGGCACGCGGTAGATATCGTCGCCCCCCGATCCTCCCGCCCGGTCCGAGCAGAAATAGACGAACCGTCCGTCCGCGGAGAAGGCGGGATCGAAATCGCGCCCGGCGCTGTTGAACGATACCGGCACGGCGGGACGCCATTGGCCGCCGGATCGGCGCGAGACCCAGATGTCGTAGCCGCCCGGGCCGCCGAGCCGATCGCGGCTGAACCACAAGGCGGTCCGGCCGTCGGGGCTCAGCGTCAGGCGGATTTCCGAATAACGGGTCGAGGCGACCCCCGGCGCAAACGGTTCGGCCGCGCCGGTGATCGCCACTCGCGCCGCCCGCCCGCCCGCGGAAGCCCCGCCGAGCAGGATCAGGCACGCCGCCGCCCGCAATGCGTGTCGAACGGAGATCATGCCTTCCGCCTGAAATCGCTGATCCAGTTGGTTTCCCATGTGGCGCCGCCATCGCCGGACATGGCTTGCTCCCAGCGCGCGGCACTAGGCGTGATCCCGGACCAGCGCACGCGCGTCTTCACCGGACGGCCATCCTGCACGTCGTCTCCCGCGAAGATGCCGACGCCATCGACGAAACGGCCCCGAACAGGCGGCGCGAACGCGGTCGGGTCGCGCCCGTCGAGCCACCAGCTCAACCATTCGCCGGTGGCCGGATCGAAGGTGCGCAAGCCCAGCCCGCGATGCGCCCCGCCGGCGCGCGCAAAGTGATTGTCGCCGATATTGCCCTGGCCGCCGAGCACGGGCCAGTTCGTGAAGCTCCCCGCGAACGCCTCCCAATCATCGTTCCCCATGAGCCGCTGCTTGCGGCGGCGGTGCTGGACCGACCAGCTGCCATGGAGGAAATCGAAATCGCGCCGGCGATCGGACACTGCCGGCAGCGGCGTCGCCACGGGCGCGGTGCGGGTGAAGAAATTCTCCCAATTGATCTCCCAGCTCTTGCCGCCGTCGGTCGACAGCGCCTGCTCCCAATGCGGGCGGGCGCTGTGGATATCGAGCCAGCGGAAGCGCGCGGTGACGGGCCTGCCCTTGAAGGTGTCGGGGCCGGTGAAAACGCCCTTGTCGCCCACGAAGCCGCCGCGCACCGGCGGATCGATCACGGTCGGGTTGCGGCCGTCGACCCACCAGATCGCCCATTGTTCCCGCTTCGGATCAAAAGCGCGCACGGTGAGGCCGCGATAGGTGCCACTCGGAATATCGACGATATTGTCGTCGATCGTGGCGAGCCCGTCCAGCGCCAGCCACAATGCGCTCTTGCCGGTGAATTCCTGCCATTCGTTGCTCCCGGCGAGCCGGTCCTTGAGGCGGCGGTGCCAGACGTCCCAGTTGCCGACGAGCCAGTCCCAGTCATGCGCATGCGCGGCACCCTCGACGCCCAGTAGCGCCGAGGCCGATGCGGGAATCGCGAGCGCTCCGCCCGCCGTCGCCGCACCGAGGATCACATCCCTGCGTCGCAACACTCCTGGCAAACCTTCCAGCACGGCCATCTCCTCACCCTCTCGTTCCGGCGCGCAGAAGACATCCCCGCATGGATTCTGGCTATGCGAAGCTTGGGTCGAGAGGCTAAGTCAGACTTATGCTCGATCGGCCGCTACCCTCGCTCGCCGCAATCCGCGCCTTCGAGGCGGCGGCGCGGCTCGGGAGCTTCACCAAGGCCGGGCACGAGCTCGGCACCTCCTCGGCATCGGTGAGCTATCATGTGCGGCAGCTCGAGGCGCAGCTCGGCGTCACGCTGTTCCGGCGGCATCCCCACCGTGTGGAGCTCACCGACGGGGGAAGCTTGATCGCGACGGAGGCGGGCAAGGCGTTCGCCGCCCTCCGCGCCAGCTTCGCGCGCGCCGCCGAACTGGACGAAGGGCGGCTGTCACTGACCACCTTGCCCACCTTCGGCACCAGCTGGCTCACGCCGCGGCTCGGTCTTTTCCGCGCGCTGCACCCGGACATCCGCGTCGAGCTCGATGTTTCGGAGGCGGCCGAGGACCTCACCGCGGGCCGCTTCGACATCGCCATCCGCAATGGCGACGGCAGCTGGCCGGGCCTCCGTACCATCGCGCTCTTCCCGAGCCTCTTCATGCCGCTCTGCGTTCCCGAACTGAAAGCCGCCGCAGCCGGGATCGACGATCCGCGAGCGCCGCTCACGGTGCCGTTGCTCGGCCGCCCGGACTGGTGGTCGCTCTGGTACAGGGCGCTGGGTCACGAGGAATGTCCGCCGCCGTCACGCTTCGGCACCAGTTTCTCGGCCGAACATCTCGACGTGGCGGCGGCCCTCGCAGGTCACGGCGTGGTCATCGCTTCGCCGATCCTGTTCCGCGCCGAAATCGATTCCGGGCGATTGGTGCCGGCGCACGACATGGTCGTGCCGGCGGGGCGATCCTTTTGGTTGACCTATCCGGTATCGCGCCAGAACAGCCGCAAGATCGGATTGTTTCGCGAATGGCTGTGCGGCGAAGCGGCCGCCGCCCGCGATGCGGTGAGAGAGTTTTTTCCGCGAACCTTCGACGCAACCGGATAACGCTTTCGCCATCGCTTCGTCCGGATTGCGGCTTTCGCTGCGGATGCGAATAGGGCAGGAACGCGCCGCACGCATTCGCTGGAGTCCGCATGTTCCGCCCGATGTACGACTGGGTATTGCGCATGGCGCATCACCGCCACGCGCTCCGCAGCCTGGCCGTGGTCTCGTTCGCCGAGAGCAGCTTCTTCCCGATCCCGCCCGACGTCATGGTGGTGCCGATGGTCCTCGCGCGGCGCGACCAGGCCTATCTGATCGCCACCGTGTGCACCGTCGCCTCGGTGATCGGCGGGATGTTCGGCTATGCCATCGGCTATTATCTGATGGAGAGCATCGGCCAGTGGCTGGTCCAGCTCTATCACATGGAAAGCAAGATCGAGGCGCTGCGCCACGGCTATGATCAATATGGCGCCGCGATCATCCTGCTGAAGGGCCTGACTCCGATCCCGTTCAAGCTGGTCACCATTGCCAGCGGCCTGTTTCACTTCAACTTTCCGCTGTTCGTGCTCCTTGCGACGATTACCCGCTCCGCGCGCTTCTTCATCATCGCGGCATTGCTCAAGCGGTTCGGCGAGCCTGTGCAAGCGTTCATCGAAAAACGATTGAACCTGTTCGCATGGGGATTTCTGATCCTGCTTGCCGGCGGTTTTGCCGCAGTGGCGCTGATCTAGGCAGAGGATCCTGTGCATGTACAAGAAGCTGGCGGTAATCGCCGCCGCATCAACGATGGTCTTCGCATCGACGGCCGCGCAGGCCGGATCGGCCTCGGCGCTGAGCCTGCGTAACGCACCTGCGGTCGAGGCGCGCGCCAGCACACCGGGGGCCAAGGAGAACAAGCTGCTGCCCGGGCCTGGTCTTTTCGCGGTGATCGGCGTCGTCGCGATCGTCGCGCTGCTCGAGGCGACAAAGGTGATCAACATCTTCGGCGGCGACGATTCGCCCGACAGTCCCTAGGGTCGGGACTCATATTCAGAATCCGTCATCCCCGCGAAAGCGGGGACCCATCTCCTGAGCGGGCAGCAAAATGCACCGGCGCGCTCGTGGAAACTGTTGGAGATGGGTCCCCGCTTTCGCGGGGATGACGAAGAGGGGGATCAACTCGTAGTCAAATCAACAGCTTGTATAGGTTCTCACCCTAAGGCTCCAAAAGGACCGCAAGACCAGAGCGCTCCGGCTTGTCCGGGGCGCTTTTCCTCGTGCCGATATCCCCGACTTATCGCCGGACCCGTAATTATCGGGCCCGCTTTCCGAAGGCGAAAACAGGGAAGCCGAGCCATCGCGAGCGCGCTTGCTTTTGCCCCCCCGCCTCGCTAGATACCCGTCCCAATCCGACAGCGTGATGGGAAAACGCCGGTCCTTCCCCGAAGGAGCCGGCAGCGGACCCATGCCTCGCCGAAGGAGCCAATTTTTTGACGAGGATGCCCCCAGTGGCGAAGACCAGTCCCCTCGAATTCATGCGCCAGGTGCGTGCCGAGACCGGCAAGGTCGTCTGGCCGTCGCGCAGGGAAACCGTGATGACCGGCGTGATGGTGCTGATCATGGCATCGTTGCTCGGCATCTTCTTCCTGGGTGTGGATTCGTTCTTCGACGCGGTCGTCCGCGGTCTCCTCCGTCTCGCCCAGTAAGGAACACGGCAAACATGGCGCGCTGGTACATCATCCACGCCTATTCGGGCTTCGAGGGCAAGGTTCGCGATCAGATCATGGCGGACGCGACCCGTCTCGGCCTCGATCGTCTGGTCGAGGCCGTCGAGGTCCCGACCGAGACCGTCACCGAGGTTCGCCGCGGCAAGAAGATCCAGTCCGAGCGGAAGTTCTTCCCGGGCTACGTCCTCGCCAAGCTCGAGATGAACGACGACGTCTATCACCTCGTCAAGAACACGCCGAAGGTGACCGGCTTCCTCGGCAGCTCGGGCAAGCCTCAGCCGATCAGCGAGGCCGAGGCCGCGCGCATCCTCAACACCAAGGAAGAGGCTGCCTCCGCGGCGCCCAAGGCCCGCGTCCATGTCGATTACGACATCGGCGACACGGTCAAGGTCACCAGCGGCAATTTCGCGACCTTCTCGGGCGTGGTCGAGGAGCTCGATTTCGACAAGAGCCGGGTCAAGGTCTCGATCTCGATCTTCGGCCGCGCCACCCCGCTGGAGCTGGGCTTCGAGGACGTCGAACGCATCAAGTAACGGGGCTGGGCCTTCAGCTCTGCGAGATACGAAAGGCCGGGGCGAAAGCTCCGGCCTTTTCCATAACCCGCCGCGCTCTCCTGTTGCGCCCGGCCTGTCTTTGCGCTAGGGGCGCCGGCTTCCAAAGCTATAGCAATGGAAACCCTGCGGGAGGACGCCTCGGCGTCCGTCTGAACCGCTAAACTTGATCGGGGTCCGCAAGGCCCCCTGAAAGAGAGTGACATGGCAAAGAAGATTACCGGCTATATCAAGCTGCAGGTGCCCGCGGGCGCCGCGAACCCCTCGCCGCCGATCGGCCCTGCTCTGGGTCAGCGCGGCGTGAACATCATGGAATTCTGCAAGGCGTTCAACGCCCAGACCGGCGACGCGGAAAAGGGCACCCCCCTTCCCACCGTGATCACCGTCTATGCGGACCGTTCGTTCTCGTTCGAGACCAAGACGCCGCCGGCGACCTACCTGATCAAGAAGGCGATCAACCTCAAGTCGGGCTCGAAGGAGCCGGGCAAGCAGGTTGCCGGCAAGATCAAGCGCTCGCAGCTGAGCGAGATCGCCCAGGTCAAGATGAAGGACCTGAACGCCAACGACATCGAGGCAGCGACCAAGATCATCGAAGGCTCCGCCCGCGCAATGGGCCTCGAAGTGGTGGAGGGCTGAGATCATGGCAAAGCTGACCAAGAAGCAGAAGACCTGGACCGTCGACGCGGAGAAGCTCCACGGCGTCGATGAAGCGATCTCGATCGTGAAGGCCAACGCGACCTCGAAGTTCGACGAGACCGTCGAAGTCGCGCTCAACCTCGGCGTCGATCCGCGTCACGCAGACCAGATGGTCCGCGGCGTCGTCACGCTGCCCAAGGGCACCGGCAAGACCGTCCGCGTCGGCGTGTTCGCCAAGGGCGCCAAGGCCGAGGAAGCGCTGGCCGCAGGTGCGGACGTGGTGGGCGCCGAGGACCTGATGGAAATCATCCAGGGCGGCAAGATCGATTTCGACCGCTGCATCGCCACGCCCGACATGATGGGCCTGGTCGGTCGCCTCGGCAAGGTGCTGGGCCCCAAGGGCCTGATGCCGAACCCGAAGCTCGGCACCGTGACCATGAACGTCGGCGAGGCCGTGAAGGCCGCCAAGGGCGGTCAGGTCGAGTATCGCGTCGAGAAGGCCGGCATCATCCATTCGGGCATCGGCAAGGCGTCGTTCCCTGCGGAAGACCTGCGCGCGAACTTCGACGCGCTGGTCGATGCGGTGATCAAGGCCAAGCCGGCCGGCGCCAAGGGCAAGTATCTGCGCAAGGTCGCGCTGAGCTCGTCGATGGGCCCGGGCGTCAAGGTCGACGCGGCGGAAATCGCTGCGGTCTGATCCGGCACTGAAGCACCAAGTGAATTTGAAGGGGTCGGAAGCAATTCCGGCCCCTTCTTCCTGTGTGCGCCACGCCCCCTATTCCGTCGCGTAGGGCAAGCCGCTAGCGATGCGGGCGACTGACATGCTCGGGAGGCCGAATTGGAAAGGGACGCATCGCATGAACCGATCGACATGCATCGCCGCGCACTTTGCGGGGCCGCATTGGCGCTCGCCGCACCGGGGGTGCTGGCGTTGAGCGCCGTGCCCGCCGCCGCTGCGGTTCCGGAACTGCCTCCGCTCCGCCACATCGACGCGGGGGCGCTGAACGTCGCTTATGCCGAACTCGGCCCGGTGGACGGTGCGCCGGTGATCCTGCTGCACGGCTGGCCCTACGACATCCACGCCTTTGCCGAGGTCGCGCCGATCCTCGCGGCGCGCGGGCAGCGGGTGATCATGCCGTTTCTGCGCGGCTATGGCGCGACGCGCTTCCGCGACGCCGCGGCGCTGCGCAACGGCCAGCCGGCCGCGCTGGCCACCGACGTGATCGATCTGATGGACGCGCTCAAGATCCGGCGCGCCACGCTCGCCGGGTTCGATTGGGGCGCGCGCACCGCGGACATCGTCGCGGCTCTGTGGCCCGAACGCGTGACCGCTCTGGTTGCGGTGAGCGGCTATCTGATCGGCAGCCAGCAGGCGGGAAAGCAGCCGCTCCCGCCCGAAGCCGAACTGCAATGGTGGTACCAATTCTATTTCGCCACCGAGCGCGGCCGGCTCGGCTACGAGAAGGATCGTCGCGCGTTCAACCGGCTGATCTGGCGGCTCGCCTCGCCGCAATGGCGCTTCGACGACGCGACCTATGATCGCTCGGCAGTGGCCTTCGACAACCCCGATCATGTCGCGGTGGTGATCCATAATTATCGCTGGCGGCTCGGGCTGGCCGAGGGCGAGCCGCGCTTCGACGCGATCGAGGCGAGGCTCGCGGCCGCACCGACGATCGGCGTGCCGACGATCACCATGGAGGGCGACGCCAACGGCGCACCGCATCCGCCGCCTTCCGCTTATGCCGCGAAGTTCACGGGCCGCTACGAGCACCGTACCATCGCCGGCGGCATCGGGCACAATCTGCCGCAGGAGGCGCCGCAAGATTTCGCCCGCGCCGTGCTGGACGTCGTCGGCAAGGGAGTCTGACGGAGATTCGCGCGGTCGCGAAGCGCCGCCTTTCCTTTTCGCCGATCGGCGGCATACTCCTGCGAAACAGGAGGAATATATGCGGCGTGCGATGCTAGCCGGCGGGCTTTGGCTGCTTGCCCTGCCCGTTCCCCTTGCGGCCCAGACCGCACCGCCGCAGGACGATACGATCGTCGTGCAGGGCAGACTGGAGAAGCTCAGCCGCTGGCGCGAGGCCGAGACGGATCACGTCGTCGTCACCAGCGACGGCAGCGAAGCCGAATTGCGCCGCATCGCGCACAATCTGGAGCGGCTGCACTTCCTGCTCTCGGTGCTGCTCGGGCGAGTCGACCAACCCGACGACACTCGGAAACTGCGGGTCACCCTGGTCGGGGATTCGCGCGAATTCGACGCGATGGACCTGCGCAACCTGCGCTTCACGCCGGGCCCCTGGCGCAGCGGCTTCGACGTGCAGGGCTATTATGATCCGCGCGAGGACGGGCCGGTGCTCGCCGCGACGCGCTACGACACGCGCGTCCAGCTCGAGCGCGGCGCCAGCCTCGCCGGGCTCCTTCCCGACCTGATCCGCGCGACCAGCGGCGGCGTGCCCGATCCCACCGCCAACGACGCCGGGCTGAGTTCGCATCTCGCCGGTCCGATCGGCACCGGCGCGGGCTTCGCGAAGAAGAACGATCCATTCGCCGTCGCGGTCAACGAGGTCTCGGTGCCGGTCGCGGCCGAGGGGCGGATCTATGCCGCCTTCGCGCGCAACTGGCTGCTCACCCATTTCCCCAATGCCTATCCGCGCTGGTATGTCGACGGCTTCGGCGAATTGTTCTCGACGATCGAGGTCAAGGGCGACGGGCAGATATCCTATGGCCGCGCGCCCGAAGGCTATGGCCGCGTCCTGAACAGCGTGCGCGGCGCGCCGGTGAAGGACGTGCTGACCGGCACTTACCCGGTGAAGAGCAGCGCCGACAGCCGGTGGACGCCGTTTCATGCCTGGGCATTGGCGCACATGCTCTTCTTCGACGAGGCGCGGCGGCCGCAGCTGCGCGCCTATCTCGCCAGAATCGCCGCTGGCGACCCGCCCGTGCAAGCGGCTGCAGCCTTGGGCGACCTCGACCAGCTCCAGCGCGATCTCGCCGCGTGGGACAACAAGAAAATGCCCTATGAGCAGATGACCTACCCCGCCGATCGGGTCGCGGAGCCGATGGTCCGGCAGCTGACCCAAGGCGAAGCGGCCTTCGTCAAGGGGCGGCTGGAGCTCGGCTCGCGCATCGTGCCGCCCGGCGCCGATGCCAAGGCGATCGTGGCGCGCGACGCGTGGCTGAGGGGCTTGCGCGGGGACGCGGCGCGCTACCCGGCCAATCTCCAGGCGCAATTGCTGCTCGCCGAAGCCGAATGCCGCAGCGGCAATGCGCCCGAATGCCTGAGCGCGGCCGATCGCGGGCTCGCCGCGGACCCGAACAGCAGCGACGCGCGCGCGTGGCGGGGCAGCGCACTTCTCGGCCAGGCACTAGCTGCGTCTCCCGCCGAGCGCCGGGCGAAGCTCAAGGCGGCGCGCGCCGAGATCGCCCGCGCCAACCGCGCCGACCCCGACAATCCGCTGCCGCTGCTCGCTTATTATCGCAGCTTCGCCGAGGCGGGCGAGGCGCCGCCCGACATCGCCATCGAGGGACTGATGAAAGTCGTCGACACCGTGCCCGCCGCGCCGGGCCCGCGGTTGCTGCTCGGCGAGGCGCTGGTTCGCCGCGGCAACACCGCGGCGGCGCGCCGCATGCTGTTGCCGGTCGCCAACGGCGCCTATGAAACGCCCGAGCGCGTACGGGCACAAGCGCTGATCGAGGGCGGGCGAACCGGCTGAATCCGCCGGTCCGCCGCTTCATGCCACGGATTTTCTTGGAAGAAGAGGCCGTTGGCGCTCCGGGTGCAATACAATGGATTGATGGGCCCGGCGCTAACCATGTACGATGTCGTCGGCGGCGCACCCGCCTGCCGAGGTGCGCGCGCAGAACGGAACGAAGCGTGACGAGTTCCCAGTCCGACGAACCAGCGTCCGCGCCTTCCGAAGGCGCCGATCAACCGCGCGCGACGCGCAAGAACCTGATGCTGGCCGCGTCGATCGAATCGGGGGGCAGCAGGGCGCCGGTGCGCATCCGCAATCTCTCCGAAACCGGCGCGATGCTGGACGGCGCGGCGCTGCCCGGGCCCGGCGCCTCGCTCGTCCTCACTCGCGCCGACATCCAGGTCTCGGCCAGCGTGGTCTGGTGCGCGGGCGGGCGCTGCGGGATCCGTTTCGACAATGTCGCCGCGTCGGTGGACGAATGGGTCACCGGCAAGCGCGCGGCGGTGTTCGCCGGCCAACAGGGCCAGGCGCGCGTGGACGCGATCCAAAGCGTCGTCCGATCGGGTGCGGCACTCCCTTCCGAGCCCGCCACCTCCACCGGAACCGCGATATCCTCCGGGGAGCTCGAGCGGCGCATCGCCGAAGAGATCATCTATGTGCAGCGCCTGATCGACGCGCTCGGCGAGGAATTGATCGAGGATCCGGTGATGCTGCAGCGGCATTCGCGCGTGCTCCAGAATCTCGATCGCGCCAGCCAGGTGCTCGAACATCTCGGCAGGGTGCTGGGCGAAGACGACCGGGTCGCCGCGGCACAGGCGGTGGTGATGCAGGACCTGCGCGAACGCCTGCTGCGCAAGGCGAACTTCTGAGGCGGCCTGAGGCCTATCGACATTCAAATTCCCCTCCCTGCAAGGGAGGGGTTAGGGGTGGGTAAGGAAAGCCGGGCTCGATGCCCGGCCTTTCCTTCTTTTCCGAGCCGTTCGAAGGGCTCGCTACGCTCGCACCCACCCCCAGCCCCTCCCTTGCAGGGAGGGGAGTCTACAGGTTGAATTTCGATAGGCCTCAGGCGCCGTAGAATTGCGGCAGCCAGTTGCGCGTGACCGTCACGCGGTCGCCCAGCTTCGCGGCGCGGAAGAGCAGGGCGGCGAATTCGTCGGGCAGGCCGATGCAGCCGTGCGTCGCATAGCGATTGTCGACCGTCTCGCCGCTGCCGTGGAGCGCGACGCCGCCCCAGGTCAGCCGCATCATGTACGGCATCGGGGCATTGTAGAGGTTCGAGATGTGGTGAACCTTCTTCTGAAGGATCGGAAAGCTGCCGATCGGCGTCGGCTTCTCGTCGGCGCCATAGATCAGGATCGTGCGGCCGATCTCGACGCCGCCGCGATAGACGTAGAGCGTGTCGCGGGCGACATCGGCGACGATCTCGAGCTTGCCGGTCGGCGCGCGTTCGGGCTCCCACAGATACTCGCCTTCCTGGAGCGGGCTGTCCGGCGTCAGGATCGCCAGCACGATCGGGACCTTCGAAGCAGCGGCTGGCGCAGCGGCGAGCGCGGCGGAGGGCATCGCAACTAGTGCGAGGAGGAGCATGAGAGCGCCTCGGAGCGAGGATCGAGTCGTCATGCGCAGCGATATTGCTGGCGAAACCGCCCCTGGCTAGCATGGTTTTTGGACTGTTCCGCAGGGGCACAGCTTGGCCTTTCGTTAAGCATGACCACCGCGCAGCGAGGGAGAGCGGGTTTGCGGCTGAACCGGCGGAGCTTTGTAGGCGGCGCGGCATTGGCCGCAGGGCATGCGCCGCTTTTCGCGGGCGCGCAGGCGCTGACGCCGAGCAGCGGCTGGACCAGGACCAAAGGCGGCGACGGAGGACGCGTGCTGCGCGTGACCAGCCTCGCCTCGGAGGGTCTCGGCACGCTGCGCGCGGCGCTGGCGGTAACCGGGCCACGACGGATCCTGTTCGATGTCGCGGGCGTGATCGATCTGGGACGAAAGAGCCTGTCGATCCGCGACCCCTTCGTCACGATCGACGGGACGAGCGCCGCTTCCCCCGGCATCACGCTGATCCGCGGCGGCATCTCGGTTTCGACGCACGACGTGGTGATCCAGCATATCCGGGTGCGCGCCGGCGCGGACGGCGCGGCGCCCAAGAGCGGCTGGGAAGTCGACGGGCTCTCGACCAATGCGGCGCACGACGTCGTCGTCGATCACTGCTCCTTCGCCTGGGCGACCGACGAGAACCTGTCCGCCTCGGGTCCGCGCTTCGCCGGCGGCGACACCGTCGAGGCATGGCGCCAGCACACCTCGCGGCGGATCACCTTCACGCGCAATATCGTCGCCGAGGGGCTGTCGAAGTCGAGCCACGCCAAGGGCGAGCATTCGAAGGGAACGCTGATCCACGACAACGTCACCGAAGTGCTGATCGCGGGCAATCTCTATGCGCACAACTACGAGCGCAACCAGCTGTTCAAGGGTGGTGCGCAGGCGCTGACCGCGAACAACCTGATCTACGATCCCGGCAATCGCTGCATGCATTATGCGCTCAACGAGGAAGAATGGGTCGGGCACCCGTGGACCGTCGGGCGGCTGGCGATCGTCGGCAATGTCGTGCGCGGGGGTCCTTCGACGCGGGAGGACCTGCCCTTCCTGATCGTCGAAGGGCAAGGCGACCTCGAGTTGTTCGACCGCGACAATATCTTCACCCTCTCGGGCGGGCGCCCGATGGTGCCGATCGAAGTGATCTCGAACCGCAAGCCGAAGATCATCCCCCTGCCTCGTCCGCCGTTCTGGCCCGAGGGGTTCAAGGCGCGGCCGGCGCGCACGGTTGAAAAATGGGTGCTCGCCGAAGCGGGCGCTCGGCCGTGGGACCGCGACGCGGTGGATCGGCGGATCGTCGCCGAGGTGCGCAGCGGCAAGGGCCGTGTGATCGACGACGAGCGCGAAGTGGGCGGCTATCCGGGCTGACCTAATCACCGTCATCCCCGCGAAAGCGGGGACCCATCTCCTGCCACCACCAAGCCGTCCCACGGCCGTTGCATTTGCTGCGCATCCCGGAGATGGGCCCCCGCTTTCGCGGGGGTGACGGGCGTGGGACCAGTTGACTCCTCCCCCGATTTCGTTATGTGCGCGCCTTCGCAGATGGGGCTTGCCTCGCCTGCGTTCCGTCCGAGACAGCGAGTGACCGGGATTTGCCGGTCTTGATTTCTCGCCAAGACGGGGACAGATTTTTCACCGACGGTCCGCCTCGCGCGGAGCGTTCGGGTCACGCCAGGGAAGCCTCTGGCCGCGACGATCGTGCCCCTCGGACAATTTGTAACCGGAGCCCCCGTCAGGGTGCTTCATAACGAGGAGACCGGCATGGATCGTTCCCAAAAGGCTGATGCCGTTGCCGAGCTGAATCGCACCTTCAACGAGGTCGGCGTGGTGGTTGTCACCCGCAATCTCGGGATGACCGTCAAGCAATCGACGGACCTCCGCAACAAGATGCGCGCAGCCGGTGCGAGCTATAAGGTCTCGAAGAACAAGCTTGCCAAGATTGCCGCCGAGGGCACCGATTATTCGGTGATCGCGGACCTGCTCACGGGTCCGACGGCGCTCGCCACTTCCGCCGATCCCGTGGCTGCGGCCAAGATCATCGCGGAATTCGCCAAGACGAACGACAAGCTCGAGATCGTCGGCGGAGCAATGGGCGCGCAGCTGCTCGACGTGGAGGGCGTGAAGGCGCTCGCCACGCTGCCGTCGCTGGATGAACTGCGTGCCAAGATCGTGGGGCTCATCGTTGCTCCCGCGACCAAGCTCGCAACCATCACGCAGGCACCGGCCGCGCAGATCGCGCGCGTTCTTTCGGCATATGCGGAGAAGGAAGCCGCGTAAGCGGACCTTTTTTCGAGACCAATTCCCTAACCTATCTGATTTGATTGGAGTTTATCATGGCTGACCTTAACAAGCTGGTTGACGCTCTGTCCGAGCTGACCGTTCTCGAAGCCGCCGAGCTCTCGAAGCTTCTCGAAGAGAAGTGGGGCGTTTCGGCCGCCGCTGCAGTCGCGGCTCCTGCCGCTGGCGGCGCCGGCGCCGCTGCTCCGGCAGCTGAAGAGAAGACCGAGTTCGACGTGATCCTCACCGGCGACGGTGGCAAGAAGATCAACGTCATCAAGGAAGTCCGCGCCATCACCGGCCTGGGCCTGACCGAAGCCAAGACGCTGGTCGAGTCGGCTCCCAAGGCCGTCAAGGAAGGCGTCAACAAGGACGAGGCCGAGAAGATCAAGAAGCAGCTCGAAGAAGCCGGCGCGACCGTCGAGGTCAAGTGAGCTTGCGCGCATAAGCGCGAAGGACTCATCCCCGCCCAGGCGGGGATCCAGCTTCTGCTTCACGGCAGAGAAAGAAAGGGCGGCTCCGATGGGGCCGCCCTTTTTCTTTGCGTGTGTGCGGGTGATTGCGGAGGATAGCAGCCAGAGCGGCAGGTGGCAGCTAACGCCCCAGTTGCTGCCGTTCGTTCACGATCGTAGCGCGCCTCAAAGCAGACCTTGGCGAGATCATCTTGACCCGCATCTGCATCTACGAGACGAAGACCGTTCGACGGTTTCTCACCAGAAAGTTTTCCTCGTAAATCCTGTCAGTTCGTTCGATTGAAGATTTGCTTATAAACAATTGGTGTAGAGAGCAATGGACTCGTCATGGTGGTATCCACCACCAAGTCCTGACCAACAATGCGATAAGTTGTAACCCGCTCGCTGTCTTCGCCGCGGAATGTTAGAGAAATAGCTTCACCATTAACTTTTGCCGACACATCGAAAACAAGCACTTCAATGAGCTTCCACTTGACCGGCTCTCCGCCTATCCTGACGACGAAAGGTGCTTTGTCATCATATGCGATTCCGACTCGACTTCCTGCAATCGAAATTCTCATTCTATTTACCGCAATGGACTTGCGCAGCCTCATGCGGGCGAGAGGGCGCTTGGCGTTGGAAAGGCCGGCAATAGCGCTCTCGATCGCTTGAAAGGCGTCGTCGCTCCGTTCCCGGTCCAGGACATAGCTGCCTGAAACCACATCTTGCGCCGGGCTCGCTGAGCCTGAGCTAGAGATCAAGATGGCAGCTCCGATCGCGGCCGACAAAGTCCAGTGACGCACCACGCTCTCCTCAAATTCCGCTGCTCGCCGTGACGGGTGTAGTGACGATCCGGCTTAGCGCATAGGTGAGGCCTTGGTTGTCAAATCGAGGGACTTCCTCCCGTTTGTAGACGCACGTAGTGGCGGAGGGCTGGCTGTATCAAAGGGCCGAGCCTCGCGGCCGCTAACTCGATCTGCAAACTCGAAAGCGGACCAGCCGCTCTCCACTCATTTGCAGACATGCTTGCAATGTAGGATTTCGCCTGACAGCCTCCTCTGGCTCTCTGACATCGTAACGCCCCTCTCATCGTGCTCGTGCGAAAGCAGGAGTATAGCGCCGCTTGGTCCACACCCTCCTGGATCGCCTGCGCAGGAACGGGCCAGAACCATGCAGGCAGTGTGACCCTAGTGTGACCTTTCGCGGCTAACCATCAACAGCGGACACCGGCCTCACCGCCGCCCCGCGTCGAGATCCCGTCGCGCGAGGAGCATCGCGCCGGCGATGCAGGCGGCGAACAGTCCGCCTTCCAGCGCGCCGGTCACGAGCTGGGCGATCGGCCCGAAGCCGCTCTCGCCGAACAGCCCGCCGATCTGATCGAGGCGCAGGCGCGAGGCGGGGATATGGCGCGCGAGCAGGTCGAGGCTGCCGCCCATCAGCCGTCCGCCGAGCAGCGGCACCAGCATCCCCGCGACTGCGCCGACCAGCCCCGCCGCCGCGACTGCGCGGCGTAGCGAATGCCCGCCCCAGTGCGCGCCGAGCCAGCTTCCCAGGCCGACCGCGCCGCCCAGCATTGCGCCCTCCGCCGCGCCGGTGATGTCGCCCGGCGACTGGCCGAGCAGCAGGTTGAACGCGTCGAGCCCGAGCAGCTTGACCACCCCACCCACGACCAGCCCGCCGATCGCGCCTCCGGCCACACTCCAGTGCCAGCGGCGCGCGGGCGCGAAGTCCGCCGCGGCGATGCCGAACGCCACCCCTGCCCCGCCCACCAATGCGACGAGGATGGTGAGGCACGTCACGACCAGCAGCACCGAGACTGCGCCCATGCCCGGCTGGAGCGGCTGCGAGGCGCCGGCGAATCCGTAGAAGATGCCGCCGATAAGCCCGGCGATCCCGGCGCCGATCGTGCCCGCGCCGCCGAGCAGCAGGAAGCGGCGCCACCGCCCGGCTCCGGCGCGTGCCGGCGCCGATCGGGGCTCGAGCGCCGGCGGCTCGATGTCCGCCTCGACCGCCGCGATGAAGCGATAGCCGTGCTTGGGCACGGTCTCGATCAGCCGCGGGCTGGCGGCATTGTCGCCGAGCTGCCTCCGTAGCGTCTTGATGCACTGGGTGAGCGCTTCGTCGGTGACGGGCACGCCGCGCCAGACCTGATCGAGGAAATGGTCCTTCGACACCAGCCTGCCCTGCTCACGCACCAGCAGCGCCAGCGCGTCGAGATAGCGGGCATTGAGCTCCACCGGCACGCCCTCCCGCTTGAGCTGGCGATCGCCCATGTCCAGCACGAAGCAGTCGAAGCGGAAGATCGTCATCGTCCGAAGCCTCCCGCATCGCCCCGGTCAAGGCAATGGCAAATCAGGCCTCCGGAGCCAGGCGCGCGCAGGCGAGCATCTGCGCCGCGAGGTCCGCGGGCGCACAAGCCGCTTCGCCGGCGACCCACATCCGCAGCATCGTCAGCTGCGCCGCCGCGGCGGCCATTGCGACCATCGGCGGCGGCGCGGCGTCCGGCACCACCACCAGCCGCGCCTCGATCATCGCGGCCAGCCGGCGCTGGAGCTTCATGCCCGTCCCGCCGCCGAGGATGATCCGCGCGAAGCCGCGCTGCTGCCAGACATGCTCGAGCATCGCGCGCACCTGGACCTTGCTCGCGCGGCCCAGTGCCGCGCTGGCCAGCGGCTGGAGGATCGGCGCCATCACCGCCAGCAGCACTTCGTCCTTGCCGCGGAAATGCTCGTAAAAGGTCGAGCGGCCGACGCCGGCACGGGCGATCAGATCGGCGGTGCGGATCGTGTCGTAGCGCTGCCGGAAGGCGAGTTCGACGAACGCCGCGACGATCGCGTCACGGCTGCGCTTGACGCGCGGATCGAGATTCCGTCCGTCCATCGCGGCTTTCTAGCGCATTTGTCCGCCTCGCTTCCGGACTTTTGCGGGGCTCCGTCCGGCAGCAGCGTTTCCGGCCGGTTTCGCTCTCGCACGAACCGCGCCGCTGATGCACGGTGCGCGTAGTTTCTCAGGAGCGATGCAATGACCGACCTACATCGCGTGGTGGCGATCGTGCCGAGCAGCGATCTCGACGCCAGCGAGGCTTTCTACCAGCGGCTCGGCTTCGCGGTGGTGAGCGATCACGGCCATTACCGCATCCTCGCCGACGGGCGCGGCTGGCACCTGCACCTCAACCATGTCGAGGGATGGCCGGAGAAGGTCGAGGACAACCCCTTCGGCCTCTATCTCTATGTCGAGGATGTCGACGCAGTCGCCGATCGGGTGCGCGAGCTGATCATCGAGAAGGGCGCACCGCACCGAAAGCCGTGGGGCACCTATGAGTTCGCAGTGAGCGATCCGAGCGGGACGCTGGTGCGGGTCGGCCGCGTGCTCGACTGACGCGGAGGTTCAGGCCGCCACCGCCTGGCGCGGGAGATAGCGGGTGGCGGCCAGCTCGCGCGCCTGCTGGTTGCGATCGAGCCAGATCAGGCCAACCTTGCCCCCCTGCCCCGCGGTGCCGACCATGAAGTCCGCGCCGAAGCGGCGGATGCTGATCCCGGCGCGCCATTTGAGCTCGATCATCACCAAAGGCACGAACATCGGGCGGCCGGCGACTTCGACGACGTGGATCAGCTCGCGCGGCAGCGCCAGCCGCATCGGCATGCGCCCGCCCGCGCCGGCGGCGAGATCGAACGGGGTCCCCGCCGGATCGACCATCGGATTGGCGTGGAAGCCCGCGATGTTGCGGTCCTGATCGGGGCTGGCGGTCATCATCGCCATGTTGACGCGGACATTCTCCGCGGCCGAGGCCTGGGTGTTGCCGATCAGCAGCTCGCACTCGAGCACTATGTCGCGTTCGGTCACTTCGATGCGCGCGGGGCGGAGGATGATCTCGAAGGGCTCGCCCGATGGCGCTGCCGCAGGCGGCGGCGCGGCCTTGGGCGCGATCCCCGGCGGGGGACCGACCGGACGCGCAGGCATTGCGGGCGGAGGGAGTGCCGGCGCGGGCGCGGCGGCCTCATATTCTTCCAGCTCTCCGGCACGGCGGCGGCGTTGCAGGGCCCAGATGCCGCCGAACACGAGCGCAGTCGCTCCGGCACCGATCAGCATCCACAGCCAGCCGGGCGTTCCCGCCGGCTGGGTTGCCGGCACGACGGGTGCAGGGAGAGCAGGTGCAGGCGCGGCCGTCGCGATCGGGCTCGGCACCGCAACCGGAGTTCCGGTCGGGGCGATGCCGGCGGGCGGCGTGGCCTGGGTTACGGGCGCCCGGGTGGCGCTCGGCCTCGATGTCGAACGGGCCGGTGCTGTCGCGCGCGGGGTGGCCGTCGCGACGGGTGCGGGAGGCGTCACCAAGGTCGGTGTCGGCGCGGGAGCCGGCGACGGCGTGCCCAATGTGAAGCGCTCGGGCGTCACATTGGGCAGGTACATCAGGTTGGGTGGACGACTGGGCGTTGGTGTCGGCGCCGGGGTTGGAGCCGGCGTTGTGGTCTGCTGTGCATGCACGACAGGCGCGGCGATGCCCGCAGCCAACGCCGCCGCGGCGAGCCCGAACTGGCCGCCGATCCGATACTTCCCGCGATTCACCACAGCGTCTCTAGCCGTTCCAACGTGAATTTCAGCTGCACGCGGCGCGTTCCGGCACCGCTTCGCCGCTTATGGCACGGTTACCCGCTGAAACGGAACATTGGCCAGCTCCGGCAATGCCTTGAGCTGGGGCTCGACGGTCTTGAGATCGCCGACCACGATTAGGGTCAGCTTGTCGAGCGGGTAGCTCGCCTTCGCCGAAGCCATCATCGCCGCGGGCTCGACCGCGAGCACGGCGGGCACGTAGCGATCGGTCCAGTCGCCGGGCAGGCCGAGCAAGTCGCGCGTCGCCAGCGTGTTGGCCAGCGCCGACGAGGTCGAGTTCGAGATCGCGAACAGCCCCGCCATATAGGTGCGGATGCCCTTCGATTCCTCGATCGGCGCGGGCTCGCTCTGCATCCGCCGGATTTCCTTGAAGACCTCGGTCAGCGCGGCGCCGGTGACGTTCGTCGTCACATCGGCGTCGAAGGTCCACAGCGCGTCGCCGGGGCCGAACGCCACTGCCGAATTAGGCGAATAGGTATAGCCCTTGGTCTCGCGGATATTGGTGGTGATGCGCGAGCTGAACGCGCCGCCGAGCAGCTCGTTGGTCACACGCTGCGGGATGTCCGCTTCGCTGCCCGCGAGCGACGCATCGAAGGCGAGCCGGAGCGTGGTCTGCGGCGCATCGGGGCGGTCGATCAGCACGACGCGGGGCCCCGGCTGGTGCGGCGCAGCGAGCGCGAGCGGCGCGGGACCCGCGGCCCAGCCGCCGAACGCCTTCGTGATCGCAGCCTTGACCGCCGCTGCATCGAAGCGTCCGGCGATGTAGAGATGCGCGCGCTTCGCCCCGAACTGGCCGGCATGGAAGCGCTTCACGTCATCGATCGTATAAGCGGCGAGTTGCGCCTGGCTCGGGATCGTGCGGCCATAAGGATGGTTCGGGCCGTAGATCGTCCGGGCGAGCGCCGCGTCGGCGAGCGTGCCCGGCTGCGACAATGCGACCGACAGCTGGCGCGCGAGATTGGCCTTGATCCGGGCGAGCTCGCCGGGCGGCAATGTCGGGCGGATCGCGACGTCGCCAATCAGCGCGACTGCCTCCGGCGCATGTTCGGACAACACGTTGATCGATATCTGCGTCGTCTGCGTGCCCGCGCCGACGCCGAGTTCGCCGCCCATGCCCGCCGCGGCGGTGGCGAGATCGGCCGAGGAGCGGCCCGCGGCGCCTTCCTTGAGCATTTCGGCAGTGAGATCCGCGAGCCAGGTCTGTTCACCTTCGACGGCGTTGCCCGCGCGGACGCGGAGCGACACCATTGCCTTGGGCGCGATGCCATAGGGCACCAGGGTTACCTGCATGCCGTTGGCGAGCGTGAAGGTCTCGGTCGCGGGCAGCTTGAACGGCTTGGGCTCGCCCACCGGCGGAGGCGGCGGGAAATCCTGCGCCAGCGCAGGCATGGCGGCGGCGAGAGCCAGCGAGAGTGCGATGAGCGTGCGCCGCATCACTTGCCTCCTTGTGCACCGGCAGCCTTCGCAGCGCCGGGTTCGATGACGTAGATCGAGCGATTGGTGCGCCGCAGATATTCCTGCGCGGTCTTCTGGATCAGCACGGGCGTCACCTTGGCGAAGCCCTCTTCGATGCGGTTCACTGCCTGCGGATCATTGTCGAACAGGGCATAGACCGCGAGCAGGTTGATCAGCCCGATCCGCCCGCCGCTGTCGATCGTGCCGTAAAGGTCCGAGCGCATCTTCGTGCGCGCGCGCTCCAGCTCGGCGGCGGTCACCGGCTTGGTGCGGATGCCTTCGATGACGTCGTCGACGGCCTTGGTGATCTGGTCGCGGCTGTGCGTCGGATCGTGCGTGAAGCTGAAGCTCCACAGCATCGGCCCGCGATAATCGAACATGTCGCCGAGATCGCCGTTGATCCCGCCACCCACTTCGCCGGCGATCCCCGTTTCCTGCACCAGCTTGCGGTACAGCCGGCTGTCGTCGCCCTGGAGCAGGATCTGGTCGATCAGCCCCATCGCATACCATTCGGGCGTTCCCCGATCGGGCACATGATAGCCCGCGGCATAGCCCGGCTTGGGCGCGAGCGCGTCGACGCGGCTCCTGAACTTCTCCGCGGTCTGGCGCGGCTCGGAGATGTCGGGCTGAACCACTGCGGGTTTCTTCGCGATCGGACCGAAATATTTCTCGATCATCGCGCGGGTGGCGGCATAGTCGATGTCGCCGGCGATCACGAGCACGGCGTTGCTGGGGCGATAGAATGCCTCGGAGAAGGATTTGGCGTCGGGCACCGTCGCCGCTTCGATCTCCTTCAGATCGCCGTAGAAATTGTGGCTGTTATACCAATTGGTGTTGGCCAGCATCGGCAGGTCGATCCACGGCCAGGTGCTGTAGGGCTGGTTGAGGACGTTGACCTTGACCTCGTTGCCGACGACGCCCTGCTGGTTGGCGAGCACGGTCTGGTCGATCGCGGGGTTCGCCATGCGATCGGCCTCGAGCCACAGCATCCGCTCGAGCGCGCTCGACGGCAGAACCTCATAGTAATTGGTGAAATCGAAACGGGTCGAACCGTTGTTGATCCCGCCCGAATTGGTCACCGTCTGGTCGAACACGCCCTTGGGCGCATGCTTCGATCCCTGGAACATCAGATGCTCGAACAGATGCGCGAAGCCGGTGCGGTCCTTGGGTTCGACGCGGAAGCCGATGCCGTAATAGGTCGCGATCGTCACCGTCGGCGCGATCTGATCCCTGGACAGCACGACCTTGAGGCCGTTGGGCAGCGTGAAATACTGCATGTCGACATGCAGCTTCGCCGCTGCCGACCGGGCCGGCTGGGCGAGTGCCGCCGCAGGGATTGCGGCCGCCGCCAGGGCAAGCGCGAGGCTCCACTTCCTCATGACTTCCGAACCTTCCCCAGAATCACCTACTGTATTAGCGTAGCGATACGCCGGAACTACGGGAAGCCCTATCGTCGCTTCCGCCGCCGGAGCTGGCGGCGCGGCATCCGCAAGTAACCGCCACCCCTGCTTCGCCATCAGGCAAACAAACGATGCGTTGGAGGTGCCATTATGCTAGATCGAGTCGGGGGGAACCGCATGAACCAGCCTGCGCCAGCTTTCGAAGCCCGCGAACTCGCCCGGTGGCAACGTCGGCTGCTTCCATTCGCGATTATTGCGATCTCGCTCATGGCGATCTTCTTCTTCGCATCCTCGGTGATTCAACTTAACCGCCTGGGCACTGCAGTATCGTTCCAGCCCAGCGGGCAGATCGAGCAGGCGCTGATCAGGTTCGAGGCGCAGGCGGGAGCAGGCGCGACCGACCAGGACTATCTGCGCTGGAAGACGCTGGTGCTGCTCGAGCAGGAGACGCTTCGCCATCGCTATGCGCAGGTCAACGCGACGCTCCTGCTCCGCGCCTGGACGCGCCACCTGGGTTTCCTGACCGGGATGATCCTGGCCTTTGTCGGCGCGGTCTTCATCCTCGCCAGGCTGCGCGAGGAGCAGACCCAGCTCTCGATGGAGCAGGCCGGACTCAAGAACGCGCTCGCCACCAGCTCGCCTGGCATCGTCCTCGCGGTGCTCGGGACGGTGCTGATGATCGTGACGCTGACCGCGAGCTTCGAATTCACGACCAGCGACGTGCCCGTCTATATCGGCGCACGCCAGGCGAGCGAGGCCGCTTTGCCCCCGCCCCGCGACTTGTCGGACCCTGAAGCACGACGCGCGGAAGATGCGGAGCTCCACGGCGTATCGAATGGAGAGAACAATGCGGTACCTGATCGCTAGCCTTGCAGCAGCGTGCACGTTCGCGGCGATGGCGCCGGACGCGCACGCCCAGCGGGAGAAATACCGCGAAGGCCGGCAGCACTGGCTGGAGACACTTTATCGCCAGGCCTTCCCCCCGCTTTCGGAATGGCGCCGAGCACCATACGGCCGGACTCCCGAGATCGATTATATGCTCGGCACCAGCGCATGCCGGATATCGGGACAGCGCGACCGGGGCGCGCGGATGCTGAACCTCATTCTCTACAATTATGCGCTCAGCAGCGAAAACAAACTGCGGGTGACGAGCGAGCGCGATCGCTGCCGGGCCGCGGGCCAGCTCGCGGTGGTATCGCCGCAGGACCGGAGCGCGTTGCAGCGGCTGGTTCCGGCCGGGGCGTCCGCCCGCGGCAAGATGTATTCGACCCGCGACGCGGTCGCCAGCTATCCCGCACGCCAGCTGCGCGCGATCGATCCGGCGGAACTGGAGCGGCGGCTGGTGCCACTGAGCGAGGCCGCCCGGGTGCCCGCGACGTTGCGTGACATCGCGCCGGTCGGCGCACGGATCAAGGTGATCGGCCGCTATGCGTTCGTGACCACCGCTGGCCAGACCGATGCGCAGCTCGGGACGATCGCGACGATACTCGACAATTATGTCGGCTTCCTGCGATCCGAATATGGCATCGAGCCGCCCGACTACCACCTCACTCTCTATCTCACTCCCGACATCGCCGGAGTGCGCCGCGCGGCGCGCGACATCCATGGGCTGGACGTCAACCCGGTGACGCTCGGCTATGCGTTCCAGGAAGACCTTTCCACGGTCGCGATGATCCGCGGCACCCAGGCGGGCACGCTGCTCCACGAGCTGTTCCATCTGCTCGTGCGCGCCTCCTTCGGAGACATTCCGCAATGGCTCGATGAGGGCATCGCCAGCCTCTACGAAGTCTCGGCCTTCCGCGACGGCCGGCAGGTGGGGCTGCCGAACTGGCGGGGACGCGTGCTCGACATTGCCTGGGAGATGCGGCCCTCGCTCGAGAGCGTCATAACGAGCCCGTGGTTCGCCTTCGACATGACCGGCAGCAGCAGCACCGGCTTCATGGGCCCGACCGAACGCGTGGCGACGCACCTGGCCACCGCGCGCTATTTCGCGCTCTATCTGCAGGAGAAGGGCGCGCTGAAGCGCGTCTACACGGCGTTTCGCGAACGCGATCCCTTCGAGATCGACGATCCGGCGAGCAACGCCCTGGCGCTGGTCACGCAGATGACCGAACCGCCAGAGGCGTTGCAGCACAGCTATGACGAATGGCTAAGGCAAGCCGCGCGGCGCGACGAGACCAACGCGCCGAACACCGTGGGAAAGACCCTGCCGACCCATTGATCGCAGTGCGCGCGCCGCTGTGCCGGGCGGCAGCCTTTGCCGCCCGCGCGCCTTACTTCGCCTTCGCTGCCGACTGATCGAGCGGCACCACCGGCAGCAGCACCGCGCTCGACTGCGCCCCGCCATAAACGAGCGTCACCGTCGCCTTCTGGTAATCCGACTTCTTCGCGAAGAAGATGTTGGGGACGTATTTCTGCGGGTTTCGGTCATAGACCGGGAACAGGCTCGACTGGACCTGCACCATGATCCGGTGCCCCGGCTGGAAGACGTGGTTCACCGTCGGCAGGCGGAACTTGTACTCCTGCACCTTGTTCGCCGGGATCGGCTCGGGCCTGGCGAAGGAATTGCGGTAACGGCCGCGGAAGATGTCCATCGCGATCGGCAGCTGGAACCCGCCCATTTCCTTCTTCGTCGCCATCTCGTCCGGATAGACGTCGATCACCTTGACCACGAAATCGCCGTCGGTGCCCGTGGTCTTCGCGAAGAGGTCCGCCAGCGGCGCGCCCGAGACGCGGACCGGGGCGGTCAGCGGTTCGGTGACATAGGTCATCACGTCGGTGCGGCCGTCGACGAAGCGCTGGTCGGTGACGAGATAGGTCGACCAGCGGCCGTCGCCGAAGTTCACCGGGCGCGGCAGATGCGGGACCGGCTTGGAAGGATCGGAGACATAGGAGTCCGATCCCGCCCCTGGCTTGTCGAAGCCGAGCCCTTCGGCGGGCTTCAAATAGATCGGCGTGAGCTTCGCGTCGCAGCCGGTTTCGCAAGCGAGCGGCCATTTGCTCAGATAGTCCCAGCGGTTCTCGCCGGTATTGTAGAAGCTCGCCTTGGCGGGCGTGAAGGCAGGTGCGCCGTCCTTCAGATACGCATTGAAGAACGGGAGCAATATGTCGCGCCGCGCCTGAAGTGCCGTGTCGCCTTCGAAATTGAGCTGTCCGAGCGACGAACCATTATAGTTGAACCCCGAATGGCGCCACGGCCCCATCAGCAGGAAGTTCTTGTCGCCCGCGCGGGTCTTCTGGATCTCCTCGAAGGCGTGGATCGCGCCGTACATGTCCTCGTGATCCCAGATGCCCTGCTCCCACAGGGTCGGCACGTTCGAGGGATTGGCGGCAAGCAATTTGTCGAGCGCCTGGCCCTGCCAGAATTCGTCATAGGCGACGTGCTGGCTCATCTTGTTCCACGCCGGCAGCTGGTCATAGCCGAACTGCTTCGCCCACTCGCCCGCCGATCCGATCCGGCGGAAGGTCTCGTAATCGTCCCATTCGGGCCGGTTGGGCGCCTTGCCGTCGCCCTTGTAGCCGGTCTGCGAGCCGATCCAGCCGATATTGGCGAGGCGGAAGGCACCGTAATGGAACCAGTCGTCGCCCATCCAGCCGTCGATCATCGGGCTCTCGGGCGCGGCGACCTTGAGTGCCGGGTGCGGGTTGAGCAGCGCCATCACCACGGTGAAGCCCTCATAGCTCGAGCCGAGCATGCCAACCTTGCCGTTGCTCTCGGGGGTGTTCTTGACCAGCCAGTCGATCGAATCCCACGCGTCGGTGGTGTGATCCACCTTGGTCGGGTTGAGCGGGCCGACCGGCGGGCGCGTGATCACATATTCGCCCTCGGATTTGTACTTGCCGCGGATATCCTGGAACACGCGGATATAGCCGTCGCGCACGAACACCTCGTCGCCTTCGGGCAGCGCGTTGATCATCGTCGTGCTATCGGTGCGCTTGACGCGGCCGGCGGCGTTATAGGGCGTGCGCGTGAACAGGATCGGCGCGTTCTTCGCGCCCTTGGGGATGACGATGACGGTGTAGAGCTTCACGCCGTCGCGCATCGGGATCATCACTTCGCGCTTGATGAAGTCCGAAGGCTGGGCTGGCGGGTCGAACTTCGCCGGAATGTCGTTGAAGGTGGAAGGGGCCGCGGTCTGCTGGGCATGGGCCACGGGGATCAGCGCAGTGGCGGCGAGAAATGCGACGAGCGACTTTTTCATTTTGATCTGTGTCTCCCTGGGAAGCCAGACCGATACGTCCAAAGCCGCACCAAAAGGAAGAGCCTGCCCCCACCAAGGTAAGGACAGGCTCGTGTTTCCTGGGTTTGTCCGGGAGTTCAGGCGTGTTCGGGGGTTCCCAGCAGTTCCGCCTCCACGCTCTCGACCATGTGCGGCCGAGTCGCGCCGATCGGACCCACCCCTTCCGCTACCGGCGACGGGCGCCCGATCTTGAACCGGGCCGAGGTGCGGCCCTCGCTGCCGTCGGGAAGCGTATAGCGCGCCTCGGCGACCACGACCGGGTTGAACACCCGGCCCATTTCGCCCTTGGGCACTGCGAGGTGCGCGTCGATGCGCGTGCCGTCGCCGGGCTCGATCGTGACCGGCGGCACGGCGGTGTCGCCGCGATCCCCGGTGAGCAGGCTCTCCATTTCGCCCGACTCGGCATCGGCGAGCATGAAGGTCGAGATGCGGACGTCGCGGGCGGGAACGTCGCCCGAATTGCCGACGGTCAGCTCGACATCGACCAGAGCCTCTTCCTCGCTGGTGCCGGCACGGACCGGGCGCAGCCCGAACTCGAGCCACGGGCGGTTCGAGACCGGCGCGGGAGCGTCGGTGACGCCGGCGAGGTCCTCGCGCTCCGGCTCGGCGAGCTCGGCCTCGGTACGCGCCTCGGCGAAGGTCTCCGGTTCCGCGGCGGCGGCGGCGGGCGTAGCGGCGGCGGCCGTCGCAGCCATGAACGGAGTCAGCTCCGGTTCGCGACGCGGCGCCGAGATCGGGGCAGCGGCAACCGGCGCTTCAGAAGCGCGCGGCGCTTCGGGCTCGCGAACCACGGTCTCCGCTACATATTCCGGCTCGTCCCGGCGGCGGCGCATCAGCAGCAGCGCAGCGGCACCCGCGAGCACCAGCAGCAGGCCGCCGAGCAGCCACGGCCAGGCAAGGCCCGGACCGCTGCTCGTCTCGGTCTGCGTCGTCTCGACGGCCGGCGGCGGCGCGGCGGTCTCGGGCGCCGGAGTCACGGCCGTCGGCGCAGGTGCCTCGACAGCGGGCGCCGGCGCCTGAGCGGCGGGCGCGGCCGGAGCGGCAGCCGGCGCAGGTGCCGGAGCGGCCTGGCGCGTGGTCGTCGTCGTGGTGCGGGTGGTCTGGCGGGCGGGTGCCGGCCGCGCTGCGGCACGCGTTTCGGCACGGGGTGCAGCCCGTGTCTCGGCACGCGGCGTCACTTCGGTGCCGGGCACCGGTCCTGGCGGCGGCGCGGGCTGGACGATGGGTGCCGACGGCGCCATCTCGACGCGCGGCGCCGTCGCGGGTGCCGGAGCCGGCGCCGGCGTCACCAGGATCGGCGGCGGCGTCACGGTCTGGGTCGCGGGCGTTTCCTGCGCGAAGGCCGGGGTTGCTAGGAGCGCGGCACCGATAAACAGCGCGGCGCGGGGGCTGAGGAGTGGTTTCTTCATCATAACGAAGGTTAAATGAATGGAACCCGGCCTCGGCACCGCGACGTGCGCCGGAACGTGGCCCGCGAGCGGCGAATTACACCGTTAATTCAGCGTTCAGCCGCAAAATCGCCGCACTTTCCAAAGGCAAAAAGGTTCCACCGCCGGTTTGACAGACGCGGCCCCGTTCCCTATATCGCCACTCACACCACAGCACCGGGAAATGATGCGCCGTCGCGCAGTGCATCGTGCGAATTGGAGTTGTGGAGTTCATAGGACGCTGAAAGCTGCCGAATTCCGAGAAGGAAGTCGCGCGGCCTTTTCGCGTCCTTTCGCACGTCCCGGCCCCGGAAAGGGGCAGTGATTTTACGGCTGACGAGGCACAAAACACCCATGGCTACCAAAGCGATCGAAAGCGGCACGATGAAGCGCCGCATCCGCAAGGTGTTCGGCGACATCCACGAAGTGGTGCAGATGCCGAACCTGATCGAGGTTCAGCGCGAATCCTACGAACAGTTCCTGCGGAGCGATCCCTCGATCGGCTACGTCTCGGGCCTCGAGAAGACGCTGCGCTCGGTATTCCCGATCCGCGACTTCGCCGGCACCGCCGAGCTCGACTTCGTCAATTACGAGCTCGAGAACCCCAAGTTCGACGTCGAAGAATGCCGTCAGCGCGGCATCACTTATGCGGCGCCGATGCGCGTCACGCTGCGCCTGATCGTGTTCGAGGTGGATCCCGATACGGAAGCCCGCTCGGTCCTCGATATTAAGGAGCAGGACGTCTACATGGGCGACATGCCCCTGATGACGGGCAACGGCACCTTCTTCATCAACGGCACCGAGCGCGTGATCGTCTCGCAGATGCACCGTTCGCCGGGTGTGCTGTTCGATCATGACCGCGGCAAGACCCACGCCAGCGGCAAGTATCTCTTCGCCGCCCGCGTGATCCCGTATCGCGGCTCGTGGCTCGATTTCGAGTTCGACGCCAAGGACATCGTCAACGTCCGTATCGACCGCAAGCGCAAGCTGCCGGTCACGACGCTGCTCTACGCCCTCGGCCTCAACAGCGAGGACATCCTCAACCACTTCTACAACCGCGTGACCTATGTCCGCGGTCCGGGCGGCTGGCAGATCCCGTTCGCCGCCGAGAACTGGCGCGGCGCGAAGCCGATGTTCGACATCGTCGACGCCAAGTCGGGCGAAGTCGTGTTCCCCGCCGGCCAGAAGATCTCGCCGCGCGCGGCGAACAAGGCCGCCAAGGATGGCCTCGAGACGCTGCTGATCCCGACCGAGGAAATCTTCGGCCGCTACAGCGCCTATGACCTGATCAACGAATCGACTGGCGAGATCTACATCGAGGCGGGCGACGAAGTGTCGGCCGAGAATCTCGAACTGCTGGACAAGGCCGGCATCGAGCGCCTCGAGCTGCTCGACATCGACCACATCTCGACGGGTCCGTGGATCCGCAACACGCTCAAGGTCGACAAGGCCGAGGAGCGCGAGCAGGCGCTGAGCGACATCTACCGCGTCATGCGCCCCGGCGAGCCGCCGACGCTCGAAACCGCGGAATCGCTGTTCGCCGGCCTGTTCTTCGATCCGGAGCGCTACGACCTCTCGGCCGTCGGCCGCGTCAAGCTCAACATGCGCCTCGACCTCGACGCCGAGGACACCGTCACGACGCTCCGCACCGAGGACATCCTCGCCGTGGTCAAGACCCTCGTCGACCTCAAGGACGGCAAGGGCGAAGTCGACGACATCGACAATCTCGGAAATCGTCGTGTTCGCTCCGTGGGCGAGCTGCTCGAGAACCAGTACCGCGTCGGCCTGCTCCGCATGGAGCGCGCCGTTAAGGAGCGCATGAGCTCTGTGGACGTGTCCACGGTCATGCCGAACGACCTGATCAACGCGAAGCCCGCGGTCGCAGCGGTGCGCGAGTTCTTCGGCTCGTCGCAGCTCTCGCAGTTCATGGATCAGACCAACCCGCTCTCCGAAGTGACGCACAAGCGTCGCGTCTCGGCGCTCGGGCCGGGCGGCCTCACCCGCGAGCGCGCGGGCTTCGAAGTCCGCGACGTTCACCCGACGCACTATGGCCGCATCTGCCCGATCGAGACGCCCGAAGGCCCGAACATCGGCCTGATCAACTCGCTGGCCTCGTTCAGCCGCGTCAACAAGTACGGCTTCATCGAGACGCCCTATCGTCGCATCATCGACGGCAAGGTGACCAACGACGTCGTCTATCTGTCGGCGATGGAAGAGGCCAAGCACACGATCGCGCAGGCTTCCGCCGAGCTCGACGAAGAAGGCCGCTTCACCGAGGAGCTGGTCTCGTCGCGTCAGGCGGGCGAGTTCCTGATGGCGCTCCCTGAGCAGATCACACTGATGGACGTCAGCCCCAAGCAGCTCGTCTCGGTCGCCGCGTCGCTCATTCCGTTCCTGGAAAACGACGACGCCAACCGCGCGCTGATGGGCTCGAACATGCAGCGCCAGGCCGTGCCGCTGGTGAAGGCGGAAGCGCCCTTCGTCGGCACCGGCATGGAAGAGACCGTCGCCCGCGATTCGGGCGCCGCGATCGGCGCACGCCGTTCGGGTGTCGTCGACCAGGTCGACGCGACCCGCATCGTGATCCGCGCCTCGGGTGATGTCGAAGCCACCCAGAGCGGCGTCGACATCTACACGCTGATGAAGTTCCAGCGCTCGAACCAGTCGACCTGCATCAACCAGCGTCCGCTGGTGAAGGTGGGCGACGTGGTCAACGCCGGCGACATCATCGCCGACGGCCCGTCGACCGAGTTCGGCGAGCTCGCGCTCGGCCGCAACGCGCTCGTCGCGTTCATGCCGTGGAACGGCTACAACTATGAGGATTCGATCCTCATCAGCGAGCGGATCGTGAAGGACGACGTGTTCACGTCGATCCATATCGACGAGTTCGAAGTGATGGCCCGCGACACCAAGCTCGGGCCCGAGGACATCACGCGCGACATCCCGAACGTCGGCGAGGAAGCGCTTCGCAACCTCGACGAGGCGGGCATCGTGTACATCGGTGCAGAGGTCGAGCCGGGCGACATCCTCGTCGGCAAGATCACGCCGAAGGGCGAATCGCCGATGACGCCGGAAGAGAAGCTCCTCCGCGCCATCTTCGGCGAAAAGGCCTCGGACGTGCGCGACACCTCGCTGCGCCTGCCCCCGGGCGTTGCCGGCACGATCGTCGACGTCCGCGTCTTCAATCGCCACGGCATCGACAAGGACGAGCGCGCGCTGGCGATCGAGCGCGAGGAGATCGAGCGCCTGAAGAAGGACTCGGACGACGAGCGCAACATCCTCAATCGCGCCACCTGGTCGCGCCTGAAGGAGATGCTCATCGGTCAGGTCGCCACGGCGGCGCCGAAGGGCCTCAAGAAGGGCGCCACCATCGACGCCGACCTGCTCGACAGCGTCGATCGTCACGAATGGTGGAAGTTCTCGGTCCAGGACGACGCGATGCAGTCGAACCTGGAAGCGGTGAAGGGCCAGTATGACGAGGCCGTGAAGCGCATCCGCGAGAAGTTCGACGATCGCCGCGAGAAGCTGGAGCGGGGCGACGAGCTGCCGCCGGGCGTGCTCAAGATGGTCAAGGTGTTCGTCGCGGTGAAGCGCAAGCTGCAGCCGGGCGACAAGATGGCCGGCCGTCACGGCAACAAGGGCGTCATCTCGCGCATCCTGCCGGCCGAGGACATGCCGTTCCTCGAGGACGGCACGCCGGTCGATCTCGTGCTCAATCCGCTGGGCGTGCCTTCGCGCATGAACGTCGGTCAGATCTTCGAGACCCATCTCGGCTGGGCCGCGCGTCAGCTCGGCCAGCAGATCGGCGTCGCGCTCGAGGATTGGCGCCATGCCAATCCCGACGCGACCGGCGGGCAGATGCCCGATGCGGTCAAGTCGCGCCTCAAGGAAGTCTATGGCGACCATTATGCCGCCGAGATCGAGGCACGCAGCTCGGATCAGATCATCGAGCTGGCGACCAATCTGAAGCCGGGCGTGCCGATGGCGACTCCGGTGTTCGACGGCGCACGCGAGGCCGACGTTTCCGAGATGCTGGCCCTGGCGGGCCTCGACACCTCGGGTCAGTCGACCCTGCTCGACGGCCGCACCGGCGAGGCGTTCGATCGCAAGGTCACCGTGGGCATCATCTACATGCTCAAGCTGCACCACTTGGTCGACGACAAGATCCACGCGCGTTCGATCGGCCCCTACTCGCTCGTCACCCAGCAGCCGCTGGGTGGTAAGGCGCAGTTCGGTGGTCAGCGCTTCGGTGAGATGGAGGTCTGGGCACTGCAGGCGTACGGCGCAGCCTATACCCTGCAGGAGATGCTGACGGTGAAGTCCGACGACGTGGTCGGCCGCACCAAGGTCTATGAAGCGATCGTCAAGGGCGACGACACCTTCGAGGCCGGCATTCCCGAGAGCTTCAACGTGCTCGTCAAGGAAATGCGCTCGCTGGGCCTCAACGTCGAACTCAAGAACGACGAGCCGGGCTTCGATAGCGACGGCGTCCAGATCGCTGCGGAATAAGGACAGGATCGAGTGTCAACTTCGGAGTGACACTTGTTCCCCTTTGCCCAGAGAAATTGTCCTCCCATGAGGAAACAGAAATGAACGAACTGACCAACTTCGCGAACCCGGTGGCCAAGCCGGAGACCTTCGACCAGATCCAGATCGGCATCGCCTCGCCGGACCGTATCCGCTCGTGGTCGTTCGGCGAGATCAAGAAGCCGGAAACCATCAACTATCGCACGTTCAAGCCCGAGCGTGACGGCCTGTTCTGCGCGCGCATCTTCGGTCCGATCAAGGATTACGAGTGCCTGTGCGGCAAGTACAAGCGCATGAAGTACAAGGGCATCGTCTGCGAGAAGTGCGGCGTCGAGGTCACCGTCTCGAAGGTCCGCCGCGAGCGCATGGGCCATATCGAGCTCGCCGCCCCGGTCGCGCACATCTGGTTCCTGAAGTCGCTGCCGTCGCGCATCGGCCTGCTGCTCGACATGCAGCTCAAGCAGCTCGAGCGCGTGCTGTACTTCGAAGCCTATATCGTCATCGAGCCGGGCCTGACCCCGCTCGAGAAGTATCAGCTCCTCACCGAGGACGAGCTGCTCGACGCGCAGGATGAGTATGGCGAGGACGCCTTCTCGGCCGGCATCGGTGCCGAAGCCGTCAAGCAGATGCTGATGGACCTCGACCTCGAAGGCGAGCGCAAGGAGCTTCTGGAGGAGCTCGCGGTCACCAAGTCCGAGCTCAAGCCCAAGAAGATCATCAAGCGCCTCAAGGTCGTCGAGAGCTTCATCGATTCGGGCAATCGCCCGGAGTGGATGATCCTCGACGTCGTTCCGGTCATCCCGCCCGAGCTGCGCCCGCTGGTGCCGCTGGACGGCGGCCGCTTCGCGACCTCTGATCTCAACGATCTGTATCGCCGCGTGATCAACCGCAACAACCGCCTCAAGCGCCTGATGGAGCTGCGTGCGCCGGACATCATCGTCCGCAACGAAAAGCGCATGCTGCAGGAAGCCGTCGACGCCCTGTTCGACAACGGCCGCCGCGGCCGCACGATCACCGGCGCCAACAAGCGTCCGCTCAAGTCGCTGTCCGACATGCTCAAGGGCAAGCAGGGCCGCTTCCGCCAGAATCTGCTCGGCAAGCGCGTCGACTATTCGGGCCGCTCGGTCATCGTGACCGGTCCAGAACTCAAGCTGCATCAGTGCGGCCTGCCGAAGAAGATGGCGCTCGAGCTGTTCAAGCCGTTCATCTACGCCCGCCTCGACGCCAAGGGTCTGTCGATGACCCTCAAGCAGGCGAAGAAGTGGGTCGAGAAGGAGCGCAAGGAAGTCTGGGACATCCTCGACGAAGTCATTCGCGAGCACCCGGTCCTCCTCAACCGCGCGCCGACGCTCCACCGTCTGGGCATCCAGGCGTTCGAGCCGGTGCTGATCGAAGGCAAGGCGATCCAGCTTCACCCGCTGGTCTGCTCGGCGTTCAATGCCGACTTCGACGGTGACCAGATGGCCGTGCACGTCCCCCTGAGCCTCGAGGCCCAGCTGGAAGCGCGCGTCCTGATGATGTCGACCAACAACATCCTCAGCCCCGCGAACGGCAAGCCGATCATCGTGCCGTCGCAGGACATGGTCCTCGGCCTTTATTATCTGTCGATGATGAAGGAAGGCGAGCCCGGCGAGGGCATGCTGATCGCCGACATGTCGGAGGTCCACCAGGCGCTGAACGCGGGTGCGGTTACGCTGCACACCAAGATCATCAGCCGCGTGCCGCAGACCGACGAGAATGGCGTCGTCAGCATGAAGCGCTACGAGACGACGCCGGGCCGCATGCTGCTTGGCGAGACGCTCCCGCAGTCGCACAAGGTGCCGTTCGAGACCGTCAACCGCCTCCTCACCAAGAAGGACGTGGGCGACGTGATCGACGAGGTCTACCGCCACACCGGCCAGAAGGAGACCGTGCTGTTCGCCGACGCGATCATGGCATTGGGCTTCCGCCATGCGTTCAAGGCGGGCATTTCGTTCGGCAAGGACGACATGATCATCCCGGACGCCAAGGTGGGCCTGGTCGACGAGACCCGCGCGCTCGTGAAGGATTACGAGCAGCAGTATCAGGACGGCCTGATCACCCAGCAGGAGAAGTACAACAAGGTGATCGACGCCTGGAGCCGTTGCGGCGATCAGGTGGCCGGCGCCATGATGGACGAGATCAAGGCGGTGAAGCGCTACGAGGACGGCCCCAACAAGGGCCGCGAGAAGGACATCAACTCGATCTACATGATGGCCCACTCGGGTGCCCGCGGTTCGCAGGCGCAGATCAAGCAGCTCGCCGGCATGCGCGGCCTGATGGCCAAGCCTTCGGGCGAGATCATCGAGACGCCGATCATCTCGAACTTCAAGGAAGGCCTGACCGTCCTTGAGTACTTCAACTCGACCCACGGCGCCCGCAAGGGCCTCGCGGATACCGCGCTGAAGACCGCCAACTCGGGCTACCTCACCCGCCGCCTTGTCGACGTGTCGCAGGATTGCGTCGTCATGGAGGAGGATTGCGGCACCGAGCGCGCGCTCGAGATGCGTGCCATCGTGCAGGGCGGCTCGACCATCGCGTCGCTCGGCGAGCGCATCCTCGGCCGTACCACCGCCGAGGACGTGGTCGACAGCAAGACCAACGAAGTCATCATCCCTTCGGGCACGCTGCTCGACGAGGCGATGATCACGCAGATCGAAGCCATCGGCATCCAGGGGATGAAGATCCGCTCGCCGCTGGTCTGCGAAGCGCGGATCGGTGTCTGCGGCAAGTGCTACGGGCGTGACCTCGCCCGCGGTACCCCGGTGAACATCGGTGAAGCGGTCGGCGTCATCGCGGCGCAGTCGATCGGCGAGCCGGGCACCCAGCTGACGATGCGGACCTTCCACATCGGCGGCGCGGCGCAGCTCAACGAGCAGTCGAACCTCGAAGCGCCGGTCGACGGCACGATCGAGTATCGCGATCTGCGCATCATCGTCGACCAGCGTGGCCGCCGCGTGGTGCTCAGCCGCTCGGGCGAGATCGCGATCGTCGACATGGACGGCCGCGAGCTGGCGGTGCACCGCATCCCCTACGGTGCGTATGTGCTGTTCGACGACGGCCACATCGTCTCTGCGGGTGACCGCATGGCGGAGTGGGATCCGTTCACCATGCCGGTGATCACCGAGAACCCCGGCACCGTGAAGTATGTCGACGTGATCGAAGGCAAGACGATGACCGAGCAGGTCGACGAAGCGACGGGCATCGCCCAGCGCGTCGTCACCGAGAATCGCGGCATCTCCGCCAAGAAGGAGGATCTGCGTCCGCGCCTGACCCTCACCGGCGAAAGCGCCGAGGAGGCCGGCCGTTACATGCTGGCGGCAGGCGCGGTGCTCTCGGTCGAAGACGGTGCACAGGTTCAGGGCGGTGACGTTCTGGCCCGTGTCAGCCGCGAGTCCGCCAAGACCCGCGACATCACCGGCGGTCTGCCGCGCGTCGCCGAGCTGTTCGAAGCACGCAAGCCCAAGGAGAACGCGATCATCGCGAAGGTCTCGGGCCGCGTCGTGTTCGGCAAGGACTACAAGGCCAAGCGCAAGATCGGGATCATGCCCGAGGACGGCGGCGAGGTCGTGGAGTATCTGGTTCCGAAGTCGAAGGTGATCGACGTCCAGGAAGGCGACTACGTCAAGCGTGGCGACAACCTGATCGGCGGTTCGCCCGATCCGCACGACATTCTCGAGGTGCTCGGCATCGAGCCGCTCGCGGAATATCTCGTGTCGGAAATCCAGGAAGTCTATCGACTGCAGGGCGTGAAGATCAACGACAAGCACATCGAGGTGATCGTTCGCCAGATGCTGCAGAAGGTCGAGATCATCGAGTCCGGCGACACCACGCTCCTCGTGGGCGAGCAGCTCGATCGCGACGAAATGGACGAGGTCAACGCAAAGCTCGAAAAGGGCCAGGCCCCCGCACAGGGCAAGCCGATCCTGCTCGGCATCACCAAGGCGTCGCTGCAGACCCGCAGCTTCATCTCGGCGGCGTCGTTCCAGGAGACCACCCGCGTCCTCACCGAGGCGGCGGTCCAGGGCAAGCAGGACACCCTGCTCGGCCTCAAGGAGAACGTGATCGTCGGCCGTCTCATCCCCGCCGGCACCGGCGCGGGCATGAACCGCCTGCGTGTCGCAGCCTCGTCGCGTGACGCGGCGCTTCGTGTGGCCCAGCGCCGCATGAACGAAGCCTCGCTGATCGCGCCGAACTCGGCCGCGGAAGAGCATGCCGCCGAACTGGCCCGCTCGACCCGCGACGCCGGCGGCACCGGCGACGATGCGCTGGCCAGCGTGGTCCCCTCGGGCCACGGCACCGACGCGGACGCCGGCGAGTATCTGAACGAGAGCGAGTGATCGCTTCCGTTCGGCCGCTCACGCGCTGAACAAAGAAAAGCCGCCGCCCGGGAGACCGGACGGCGGCTTTTTCTTTGTCGGCGATCAGACGGTCAGCTGGTCTTCGCAGCCTTTTCCTTCTCGTCCTTCTTGTTCCACAGCTTCATTTTCTTCGCGCGATCGGCGAAGGTCGCGCGATCCGATGGCGATACCTGGGCCCGGCCGGACATGATGCCCATGCCGATTGAGCAGCGGACGAAATAGGTTTCGCCTTCCTCCAGCTCCATGTTGAGCCGATCGGTCGCCTCGCCGGTAGTGTAATAAACGTGCTTGCCGGGTTCGGCGGTGTGGACCCAATATTTCCCCGCCCCTAGCCGAGCGACCTCGATCTCCCCGGCGCCTTCGCCCTCGCGCACGGTGCAGCCGAGCGCCATTCCCATGAGGCTGCCGGGGCGCCAGAACACGATCTGCGCCTTGCCCGCCGGCGCCTCGCCGATCGTACCGGATTTGGTGATGATCGCCGGAGCAGGTGCCGGGGGGGTGGGCGCAGCCGCCGGGATGGCCGCCGTTTCGACCGTAGGGGCCGCTTCCTGTGCGCTGGCCGGCGTAGCGCATGCGATAGACGCCAGCAGCAGCGTCGATCCGATAAATACCCTCATTCCTACTCCCCTCCCGTTGAACCTCATGATTGCGTCTCACCCGCCGGAGCCGCCTCGGGCGCCGTCGGGATTTCAATGTCGGTGGCGATAATCGCATTGGCGCGAGCCCCTGCCTCGATCGTCTTCTCGCCTCCGCGCATGAGAAATCCAGAAAACGGGATCACCATGCTGACCCCCAGTGCACCGTCGCGCCGATCGGTACCGATGCCCAGCCCTCCCATGCGGAAGCGGCGCAGCGGGATCCGAACGCCCCGATGCTCGAGATAGCGAACCGTCACGATCAGCTCGCCCGCTTTCCCCGCCCCGCCGGCCTTGGCGGCATGGACGACCTGGCCTTCGCCGGTGGTGCCGGCCGGAACGGCGATCACCCCATCGATCACGATCGGCGCAGTCAGACGGATCGGAAACATGTCGTCGATCTTGCTGGTCTTCGAGTTCAAAGCGCCGGCGAATTCGAATTCCACCGGCGTCAACGCCGGCAAGCGAACGATGCCGGCGACGGCAGCTTCGCCGGCTTGCGGCGCCGACACCTGCGCAGCGGCACCGCCGATCGACACGGAAATCACGGCCGCGTACGCAGCCATTCTTGACAGATAGATCACGGAGCCCCCCGGCATTTAGCCGAAGCTAGGCCAAACTTTGTTCAAGCTGCAAGGGGTTTTCGGCGCGACTCCTCACACCGCATGGTGCGAATGGCATTTGCCGAAATCGCCGACGTCGCGGAGGCACCGCCGGTCGAGCACCACCAGCGTGTCCGGGGCGGTGTGTCGAGTCACATCGCCTGGACGGATCGGGGTTCTGAAACACGCGTCCATCGGACCTTCGGCCCTAAAAGACGCCCAGTTCCTCGCGATCGCGCAGATGCAGATAGCGCTGGTTGAAATCGCCCACCTCGCGCAGCCGCCGCCAATCGGGGAAGCTGATGTTGCGGCGATTGCGGACGATCAGCCCCTCCGTCTCCAGCACCTTGAGCACGCGATTGACGTGCACCGACGTCAGGCCGGTTGCGTCGGCGAGCTGCTCTTGCGTCATCGGCAGCTCATAGCCATGGTCGGGCCGCGCCAAGCCATTCGCCTCCAGCCGCAACGCGAATTCGCAGAGCAGATGTGCCAGCCGGCTACGCGAATCCCGGCGGCCGACATTGAGCACCCATTCGCGAAAGATCGACGCCTCGACCAGTGATGTCACCTGGATCGCCCTGCCGACATTGGGCCGCTCCAGCGCGATCTGCTGGAACGCCGTCATGGGGACGTCCGCAATCTCGGCGCGGGTAAGCATCTGGACGTTGTGGTCCGAGACTTCGAGGAACAAATTCTGGAAATCGAGCGCCTCGCCGGGGATGTGCAGCCCGATGATCTGGCGCGCGCCGTCGCCGGTGATCTTCTGGCGGAACGCATAGCCCGAAACCAGTACGCCGCAGGTCCGCGGCTTATCGCCCTCGCGCACGGTATAGGTGGCCGCTTCCAGCCAGCGTAATTTATAGGGAAGCGCCAGCAGCGCATCGCGATCTTCGTGCGTCAGCGAATGATTGCGGTCGAGCCGCCGGATCAACGGACTGAGCGGGTGGTCAGCATCTGCCATTGCAACATACTCCCGCTGTTCTGGGCGGGAGCACGAGCCTCTCTCAGTCGCCAATGGCCGAGATATCGTATGGCGATACCACTGCCATAACATACGAGGCTCTATATAAACCGAACAAATGTTGTGTTTGAGTTGAATGACGCGGAGATCGGAGTAGAATCATCCATCGCCAAGTTTCGAGATCGAGCCTTGGCGGCTGGAGGACTTTGCGCTCCCGCTCATCGGAACGCCGTGATGCCGCTATATTATTTCCATTTGCGCGATGGGATCGACGTTCTGCTCGATCCCGAGGGACGCGAGCTGGACAGCCACGAAGCGATCGTCACGGCGACTCTCGTCGAGGCTCGTGGCCTGCTCGGCGCAGAGGTTCGGACGGGCCAGCTCGACCTCGACCAGATGATCGACGTGGAGGATGAGGCTGGCGCGGTCGTCCACCGGCTCCGCTTCGCCGATGCGCTGACGATCGTCTGGCCGACGCCTCAGCCCGGCTAGCCAAGCTGCGCTCCCCGCCCTATTCCGGCGCGCATGGCAACCCATCTCCACGACCTCTCGGTCCCCGTCTTCCTCCGCGGCTTCAAGGCGATGGCCGCATTCCTCGAAAAGGCGCGCGCGCATGCCGACGAACACGGCATCGCGCATGACGATCTGCTCAGTGCGCGGCTCTATGAAGACATGGCGCCGCTGACCGGACAGATCCAGCGCGCGAGCGACTCCGCCAAGTTCGCCGCCTCACGCCTCGCCGGGATCGAGCCGCCGGCGATGCCCGATACCGAAGCGAGCTTCGATGACCTCCAGGCGCGCATCGCCGCGACGGTGGCGTTCCTGAACTCGGTCCCGCGCGAGGCGATCGACGGGCGCGAGGACGCGGACGTCGAATTGAAGACTCCGTCGCGCAGCTTCCACTTCAAGGGCCGCGACTATCTGCTCGGCTTCGCGCTCCCCAATTTCTATTTCCACGTCACCACCGCCTACGGCATCCTGCGCCACAAGGGCGTGCCGCTGGGCAAGATGGACTATATCGGCGGCATGGGATGACGCGGATCGCAGTCATCGGCGCCGGCGCGATCGGCGGGACGCTCGCCGCGTGGCTGGCGCAAACCCATGATGTGACCGTCTGCGCGCGCACGCCGCTGACCGATCTCGAGGTCGAGACTCCCCAAGGCGTGATCCGCGCAGCGCCCCGCATCCTCACCGAACCCGCGAAAGCGACCCCAGTCGATTGGGTGCTCACGACCACCAAGACCTATGACTGCGCGGCCGCAGCAGCATGGCTGCCGGGGCTGATGGCACCCGCGACGCGGCTGGCGGTGATCCAGAACGGCGTCGAGCAGCGCGAGCGCTTCCCGATGGTGCCGTCCGAACACATTGTCCCGGTGATCATCGACCTACCCGCCGAACGCACTGCCCCCGGCCGCCTCGTCCAGCGCCGCGACGGCACGATCCTGGTGCCCGAGGGCGTAACAGGCGAGGCGTTCGCGGCCCTGTTCGCGGATACGGTGATCCACGCCGCGACAACGCCCGACTTCACCACCGCGGCATGGCGCAAGCTCGCGATCAACTGCTCGGGCATCGTCAGCGCGATCACCCGCCGCGCGGCCGAGGTCGCCAATGACGAGGGTGTGGCCGAAGTGATGCGCGGATTGGTCCGCGAATGCATCGCGGTCGGCCGGGCCGAAGGCGCGACCTTGCCCGACGAGCTTGCCGATCAGGTCGTCGAATGGACGCGGAAAGCGCATCCGGATTCGGTCAATTCGCTCCACGCCGATTTCGTCGCCGGCCGCCCGATGGAGCTCGATGCGCGCAACGGCGTGATCGTCCGGCTCGGCGCGAAGCACGGCATACCGACGCCGCTGAACAAGGCCCTGGCGGCATTGGTGGGGGCGAGCGCAGCTTAAATCCTCCCTCGGAGCGAAGCTCCGGGGGAGGGGGACCGCTCGCAAAGCGAGTGGTGGAGGGGGCGTAGCCGCACATGCATCGCTTGCGGTGGGTCCCCCTCCGTCACGCTTCGCGTGCCACCTCCCCCGCTGCGCGAGGGAGGAATATCAGATCTCAACGATCCGGCTACCCAGCCGCTCGGCCTCGGCGCGGTCGTGGGTGACCATCAGGATCGGCAGCCCCAGCGCGTCGCGCAGCCGCTCGATCAGACCCATGATCTCCTCGCGCCGCGCGCGGTCGAGCGACGACAGGGGCTCGTCGAGCAGCAGGAAACGCGGGTTCGAAAGCAGCGCCCGCCCGATCGCCACGCGCCGCGCTTCGCCGCCCGACAGCGTCCGCGGCCAGCGGTCGAGCAGCCCCGCCAACCCGAGCAAGGCGATCGTCTCATCGACATCGACGGCGCCCTCGCCGCTACGCCGGCCATAAAGCAGGTTCGCACGCACGCGCTTGTGCGGGAACAGCCGCGCTTCCTGGAACACATAGCCCGCGCGCCGCCGCTCGGGCGGCAGATCGAGCCCTAGCGTGGCATCGAACAGATCCTCGCCGCGCACCCGCACATGCCCGCGATCAGGTTCGACCAGGCCCGCCACCATGTTGAGCACGCTGGTCTTGCCCGCACCCGAAGGTCCGAACAGCACCGTCAGCCCGGCACCGCCCTCGATCCGGCAGGCGATCTCGGCATCGCCCAGCCGTTTGGCGACGTCGATGTCAAAGGACATGCAGCCCCCGCCCCGCGCGCCGCGCGATCAGTTCGGAGGCGACCAGGGCCGCCAGCGAGAGCAGCACCGAAACCCCCGCCAGCCGCAGCACCAGGGCCTCGCCGCCGGGAGTCTGCAATGCGGCGTAGATCGCCAGCGGCAGCGTCTGGGTCTCGCCGGGGACGTTGGAGACGAAAGTGATCGTCGCGCCGAACTCACCCAGCGCGCGCGCGAAGCCGAGCACCACGCCGGCAATCACCCCAGGCAGGCTGAGCGGCAGCGTGACCGTCGCGAAGGTCCGCCAGCGCCCCGCCCCCAAGGTCCGCGCCGCCTGTTCGAGCCGCCGGTCGACACCTTCGATCGACAGGCGGATCGCGCGCACCATCAACGGCAGCGCCATCACGCCCGCCGCGACCGCCGCGCCGGTCCAGCGAAACAGGACGCTTACCCCGAACCAGCTCTCCAGCCACGCGCCGATCGGTCCCGCGGGAGCGAAGGTGAGCAGCAGCAGCCAGCCGGTCACCACCGGGGGAACCACCAACGGCAGATGCACCAGCGCGTCGAGCAGCACCCGCCCCGGAAACCGCACCCGCGCGAGCAGCCAAGCCAATGCGAACGCCAGCGGCAGGCTGACCAGCACCGCCACGCCGCCCACCTTGAGCGACAAAGCGACGATGCCCCATTCCTCGGGCGTCAGCATCTCACGCCGCCGTGAACCCGAAGCGCGCGAAGATCGCCTTGCCCGCGCCCGAGAGCAGGAAGTGGCGGAAACCCTCGGCATCCGCGCTGGTCGAAGCCTTGAGCCGCGCCAGCGGATATCGGATTGGCGGATGGCTATTCGCGGGGAGCATCCGCACCGCGCGCACCTGCCCCGACGCACGCGCGTCGGTGGCGTAGACCACGCCCCAATCGGCCGCGCCGCGCTCGACCAGCGCCAGCGCCGCGCGGACATTCTCGGCGCGCACCACCCTCGGCTCAATGCCGTTCCACAGCCCGAGCCTGGTCAGCGACGCCTGCGCATAGCGCCCGGCAGGCACCGAGCCGGGATCGGCCAGCGCGACGCGCCCGCTCGCCAATACCCGCCCGAGCGGAACCGTCGCAGCCACAGGCCGTACGCTCGCGGGCTGCACCACCACCAGCCGATTGCCGACCAGATTGGCGCGCGTACCCGGCACTATCAGCCCGCGCCGCTGGACATCGTCCATCCACGGTTCGTCGGCCGACACGAACAGGTCCGCAGCCGCGCCAGCCGCGACCTGCCGCGCCAGCGCCGACGAAGCGGCAAACGACAGAACCGGCCGCGCATGACCGAGCCGAGCCCATGCATCCGCCGCCGCGTTCAGCGATTCCTGCAGGCTCGCCGCCGCGAGCACCAACGGCCCGCGTTGTGCGGCGAACGCCCGCGGGGCCAAGGCGGCCGCCGCAGCCACGCCGATCAGAAATTCGCGCCGGTCGATCCGCATGCCCTCGCCTCCTCCCTGCCGCTATGACGCAAGCGCCACCTGCGGGGCAAGGACCCCGGGCCTTCCGAGTGGTTGAACCCGCAAGGGAGATATGGCCGCTACGCGTCCATTTGGCGTGGTTTAGCGAGCTCGACGCCTGGAAGGGAGGTCTGGCCGGGAGCGGACTGCCGCTCCCGGCCCGATGCGGAGTTTCCTTGCAGCGTTCCGCTTACAAACGTGCCGCGGGACGCGAAGCCCGCCCCCCAAGTAGTTCACATATTGTTGTCGGCAACGTCGACGCTCTTGCTGACCAGGATATTCACGGCGACGCGGCGGTTCTGCGCCTTGCCTTCGGCGGTGTCATTGCTCGCCAACGGGTCCGCCGTGGCCATGCCGGTCGGGGTGAGCATACGATACGGCTTCCAGCCGCACTTCTGCTGGAGATAGTTGATCACGCGGTTGGCCCGCTTTTCGCTGAGCTCCTGATTGACGTCGTCGCTGCCGGTCGAATCCGTGTAGCCGACCACCAGGATCAGGGCATTTTCCGTTGCCTCGGCCGTGGTGGCCGTTGTGCAGAGCTGGGCTTTGTCCTGATCGGACAGTTCCGCCTTGCCGGTATCGAAGTGCACGTTGGTGGTGCCCTTGATATTATATTTGTCGATGTCGCCCAGGCGACCGCGCAGCGATTCCGTTGCCGCGGTCTGTTCCTCGAAGCGTTGGTCGGTCGCGTTGCGGATCATCGACGCGGTCTTGAGGTCGTTCTTCCGAAGACTGATCTGACTCGCCACCAGATCACTACCCGATTGCAACGTTTTGACAGTAACCGGCAGCCCGTTGAGCAGCGAATCTGCGCCGAGCTTGCTGGTGCTGCTGAACAGGCCGCCTCCGGCCTTGATCTTGGTAGAATCATTGACGGCGATGACTACGCTGTTGCCGTCGGCGGTCTTGACTTTCATCTTGTCGTCGTTGCGCGCAATGATGACGCCCTTCACCTCGGGCCCTTCGGTCATCGCAGGCGCGGATTCACCATATACGACGATATTGGAACCGGCCGGGCTCTGCTGCTGCTGCTGCTGCGGCTCCTGCTGCTGCGGCGGTTCCTGCTGCGCAAACGCGCTGCTCGACGCAGACGCGGCCAGCAAGGCCACCAGGAAGCGAACTCCTGGTCTCTTGGAAATGACACGCATTGAGCAACTCCTTCAAATTGCCCCCCCATCGGCCTTGCGTGTTCAGGTTAACCTGTCCAGCAGATGAACAGCTCTTGGAAGGCCGTTGATTGGACGGGTGGTTCGAGCGCACCCTGCGACGAAACGATGCAGACCGGGCGGAGCGAATGGCCGGTTCTGTCAGCAGACTCCACTCGCCCCGCCCCGCCCTGTCAGCGCCCCGTCAGCCCCCGCTTCATCGCCCGCATGCCGCCGATCATCTGGCTGGCGACGAGATCGGCCGCCTGGCCGAGCGGCAGCGATTGGCTGCCGAGCGTGTTGTGGATCAACAGCGATCCGGCGCGCACGCTGGCGCGGCACACGCGCCACCAGAGCTGCGAAATCTCGCGGTCGACTGCCGCGAGTTCCTCGCCCGGATTGGCTTCGCCGAACGCTGCGCGCAACAGGCCGATGCCGGCGAACAGCCGGTTGAGCGTCTCGGCATCGGGCACCGGCTCGCGTGCCATGACATGGCGCACCAGCAGCGCTGCGATGTCCGGCGCGTCCTCGCCCAGCAGCGCCTGGTGCCGCTCGCGCAGCAACAATTCGGCGTGCGCGCGCATCGTGCAGTTGAACACGTTCGAAGCGCCCCCGGCATGGCAGCGATAGAGCATCAGCACCTCGTCGACCTGCGCCAGCCGCCCGAACGGCCGCAGCCGCTGGTAAAGGTCGAAATCCTCGACATAGCGCATCCCGGGCCGCTCGAACGGATCGAGCCGGCGCGCGGCATCGGCACGAAACATCACCGAGGACCAGGCGATCGGGTTCTGCACCAGCATCAGCCAGTCGATCAGCACCGGAGTCAGCGGCCGCGGCCAGTTGCCGGGCAGCCGCTTGCCGTCGACCAGAAAATCAGTCGCACAGCTCACCAGCGAGACGTCGCGATGCGCGTCGAGATACGCCGCTTGGCGCGCGAAGCGTTCGGGCAGGCTGATATCGTCCTGGTCGAGCCCCGCGACATAGAGCCCGCGCGCCTCGGCGAACGCCCGGTTGCGCGCCACCACCGGCCCGCCATTGGCCTCCGAACGGATCACGCGCACCCGGGGGTCGCCGAGCCGCTCCAGCACCGCGGCGCTGTCGTCGGTCGAGCAATCGTCGACCGCGACCAGCTCCCAGTCGCCGAACGTTTGCGCCTGAAGGCTGGCCAGCGTCTCGGGCAGCAGCGCCGCGCCGTTGTAAACCGCCATGATGACCGAGACGATGGGCGCCCCGCTCATGCGACCGCCTGCGCCTGGTTGCCGAGCAACTGGTCGACGATCATCTGGCCGATATCGTTCTGCCACAGCCACAGGCCGTTGGCCTTGCCGCTGAAGCTCGCCTCGCCGCCCAGCCGCCCGTCGGGCACATGTCCCGAAGCGAGCCCGATGCCGAACACGCCAGGCACCGGCCACCCTTCGGCGTCAATCACGCGGCACTGCTGATCGACCAGCCGCGGCCGCCCTGGCGCATCGGCGGCGAGCGCGATCCGGCTGCCGTCCTGATCGAACAAGGGCAATGCGCGCGGGCGGTAGCCGAGCGCTCCGATCACCACGTCCGCGCCCTCGATCTCCGCACGCACCGCATCATCATCGAGCGCACCGATCTGCCGGAGTGCCATGCGCGGATCGGGCGCCCGCCCGCCGACGCCGAGCATCCGCAGCACCAGCTCGCGCGCTTCGAGCCGGAAACCCGCCAAGCGATAGACGAATCCGCTCACCGGGCAGATGTCCTGCGCCCCGAAATCGGTGAACCCGTCGGCCCGCGCCTCTTCCGCCGAGCGGTAGAAGGGCCGCAGCGGCCGGCGATGGTAGAGCGCGAGTGCCCCCGCCCCGAGCGGCAGCGCCGGCGCCGCCTTGAGGATCAATGCGGCCGCAGCGAGCGCGCTGGTCGATCCGCCGACGATCGCGATCCGCGGCGCGGGGGTCCCGGCGATCCGCGCCCGCAACGCATCGAGCCCGCCGATGCGGAGGAATTCGTCGCCCGCCATCAGCCGCTCGCCGGCCAGCGCGCCCAAGGCGACTCCAGCGATCTGCTCGGCCTCGACATTCGCGCGTGCCTGATAGCCGCCGGTCGCGATGACCAGTTTCTCGGCACGCATCACCCGCACTTCGCCGGTCACCCGGTTGCGGACCCGCGACGCCCAGATCCCGTCCGCGGTGCGCCGCGCCTCGATCACTTCGCTGCGCGTCACCACGGTGCCACCCTGCCCCGCGACGATCATGCCCAACTGCGCACCGGTCGCCTCGAGGAACGGCGTCGTCCGCGCCAGCGGCACGCCCAGTTTGCCGGCATGCATCGCGACTTCCTGCCCCGACGGATGCGCCTCGAGCGCGGCGATGCCGTCGTGCGCGTTGTCCTTCACGGCAGTGAGGAACGTCTCGGCAGTGCTGTCCGAAGTGATCGCATAAGTGCCGATCTCGCCGCGCCCGAGCACCGCGTCGCGCTCGACCACCGCCAGCCCCGCATTGGCCAGCCGCACCAGCGCATCGCTCTTGCTCGCCGCAGTCAGCAACGCCGTGCCCGCGGGCCCGCCGCCGACGAGCAGCGCCGCATGGACGTGCGCGCCGCGCCGCTCGGCACCCGGCAGGCTCTTGAGCCCCGATGCCGCGCACGCGTCGATCAGCGCGGAGCAGACCCGCTCGACGTCGGCCTCGGTCATCCCGTCGGTCACCGGCAGCGACAGCACCCGCGCGCCGACATCGTCGCACACCGGCAGCGGCTCGCTCACGCCGTGCGCGCGGAACCAGGGCTGCTCGCCCAGATGCGGACTGAAATAATGCGCAGCGCCGATCCCCTGCTCAGCCAGCGTCTCGATGATCGCACGGCGATGCCCGGCAAAGGCGCGCGGCAGCAGCAGCGACTGGAATTGCAATGCCGGCCGCGATCCGCGCAGTTCCTGGAATTCGAAGCCCTTCTCGGCGGCGAATCCGCCCAGAGCTGCGCGATAGACCGCGTCGAGCTTCATCCGGTGCGCCGCCACGGCCTCGATCTCGTCGAGCTTCGCCCGCGCCACCAGCCCCAGCACTTCAGGCAATTTCGCGTTGAACCCCGGCCCCTCGGCCGAACGCCCGCCGGCAAAGCCGAAATTGCTCATCCGCCGCAGCGCTTCGGTCAGCGCGGCATCGCCCGAATGGATCAGCCCGCCCTCGGCCGTCGCGAACACCTTGGTCGCGTGCATCGAATAGACCACGGCAAAGGGGGCGCCCGCCCCGAACTGGCGCCCATCGGCATCCAGCGCGCCCAGCGAGGCCGCGGCATCGATCACCACGCCCACGCCGCGCTCGGCATAGCCCCGGTAGCGCGCCAGATCGATCCCCGCGCCGAAGGTCGCATAGGGCACCACCGCCGCGATCCGGTCGCCATATTTCTCAAACGCCCGCGCCTCCGCCTCGGCGCTCGCCGCCCAGTCCTCCGGGTCCACGTCGCACAGCAAGGGCGTCAGTCCCGCCCATTCGGCCGCATGCGCCGTCGCGGCAAAGGTGAATCCGGGGATCAGCGCGAAATTACCCTTGCCCGCGCGCGGCCCCGCGGCATGGCGGATCGCCAGCATCAGCCCGAGCGTCGCATTGCCCACCGCCAGGCAATCGCCCGCCCCGCCGAACAATGAAGCCGTCGCAGCAGCCTCGAACCCGCGCACCACCGGTCCGCCGTTCGAATAGATTCCGCGCGCCTCGATCTCCGCGAGCGCATCGGCCATCCCGCTCAGCTTCGGCGGTCGCGGCGCGATCAGCGGCAGCCGATCCATAGTCTTCCCCCAGCTCCATTCCTGCCGGTCGCGCCGGCATGATCGGAAGAGATTAGCCGCGCCGAACCTTCTATTTCGTAAAGCCTTCCGCATGGACGCCGCCGCCCGCGCGGGCTAGCCCGGAGCGATGATCCTCGGTCCCCCGGAACAGATCGATTCGGCCACCCGCGCCTTCTGCGAGACGATCTCGCGCGAGGTCCCGCTCTACGTCCGCGTCGAGCCCGCCCCCGACGCCAAGCCCGCTTACTGCTTCGACAATTCGGTCGCGCAGGCGCTGCGGCACGGCGGCGAGGCGGTCTATGGCTGGGCGATCTGGCGCTGGCCCGGCCGCTGGTTCGAGGCCGAGCACCACGCCGTCTGGCGCCGCCCCGACGGCGACCTGCTCGACGTCACGCCGCAGGCCGGCGATCCGCCGCGCGTATTGTTCCTGCCCGATCCCTCCGCGCCCTATGATCCCGCCACCTTCCGCCCCAACATCATGGCCCCCGACGGCCATGAAGCGCTGGTCCGCGAATATATCGCGCTGGTGGCGAAGCGCGGCGAGATCACGCGCCCCTATTGGGAGCCGGGGATGGACGTGCTGCCGCTCTTCTCCCCCGAGGATCAGCAGCGAATCGCGCCGATCGACGCACGCATGGCGGAGTTGCGCGCGGCGATGGGGTGAGCCGTGCCCCAGCCAGGGGTTCGCTCTCGATTGGACAGCAAAACACCATCGTTCCAGCCGGTTAACCTCGATTGTTCGGAACGCAGTTTCCGCACCGGGATTCTGCCCCCTGCCGGGATGAAGAACCCGGGGGAGGGTCGTGACATGAGTTCCGTACGTCGAATGGCGCGGCTGCTTGCGCAGTACGCATCCACCGAGCCACGCTCGCGCCTGCCGGAGCATCCCCGCGCGGCCGATCGTCCCGCACCGCTCCCGGCGCCGTCGGGCCAGAGGCGCTGAATGCCGGCATTCAAACTCTGGAGTTAGTGCGTTTGAACCCGCGCAAGGGATGCCGGTTCATGAAACGGCGCGGCCCTGCATGTCGCGGTCGCATTTCTGACGACCGGTCCCAAACCGACATCGAAGGCCTGATAGTCGGTCAGCCTCGCCGATCGACGATCGAACGTGATCCGGCGCTTCTGATTGCCGCGATCCAGATCGGCGAGTTTGACCAGCGTCGGGGTGCTGTCGCTGATGGCATAGGTCTGGTCCGGCCCGCATTTGTCGTAGCAGTAAGCCTTCGCAGCCAGATCGGCACTCAAGGTGATGGCGTAGGGAACGGTCTGCGGGGCCTGTGATCCGATCTGCACGGTCTCGGTCCCGCTGCAGCTCTCACCGATTTTGTCCGCTGCGTAGGCCGGCGGCGATCCGACCAATGCCAGAGCAGACGCAAAAATAGCGAGCTTCATAAGGCCTCCGTTGCGGACACGGCTGATGGGCGAGACTACACCCCGGCCACCACGGCCGCTAGGGTGTACTCGGGCTGACGTAGCGGATGCGCGAGGCCCGCTCGTCGTTTCCAGAGCGCCATCCTCCCCCCTCGGGATAGAGGAAAAGAGTCTCCACATCGGCGCGCCAGTTCCTGCCGCCCCTCCGTATAGAGTTGGGTACATAGCTGGATTCGAACCGGCACAGCGCCGCCGACACAGCGCCGAAGCGTTTCAGCATGTTCGGATCCGTATCTTTCGCCGGGGCGCAACGCTCGCCCCGAACCTCCAGATGATCGATCGCGATCATGGGACAGCCGTCATCGGGGCCCGGGCCCGCGCAATCGTCGCGGATACGGTCGAGATTGATCGCTATTTCGATATCCTCTCGCGTCGGCATGCGTTCGCCCGGCTGAGCGACGGCGGACGCGGGCCAGACGAGGACGAGCAAGGCGAGCCCGATCGAGAGCCTGGTCTTGCAAGGGATCGATGCCGCGGCCATCGCCCTGCTCTATCACTGGAGCGCCGCCGCGGCAAAGCGGCGCCGCGCGCGCCTCACTCCTCGCCCATCCTGAGCGCCGCGATGAAGGCCTCTTGCGGGATGCTCACGCTGCCATATTCGCGCATCTTCGCCTTGCCCTTCTTCTGCTTCTCCAGCAGTTTTCGTTTACGCGTGGCATCGCCGCCATAGCATTTTGCGGTGACGTCCTTGCGCATCGCGCTGATCGTCTCGCGGGCGATCACCTTGCCGCCGATCGCCGCCTGGATCGGGATCTTGAAGAGGTGGCGCGGGATCAGCTCCTTCAGCCGCTCGACCATGCCGCGCCCGCGCACTTCGGCGGTCGCGCGGTGGACGATCATGCTCAGCGCATCCACCGGCTCCTCATTGACCAGGATGCCCATCTTCACCAGATCGCCGGGGCGGTGGCCGATCTGTTCGTAATCGAAGCTGGCATAGCCCTTTGAGAGCGACTTCAGCCGGTCGTAAAAGTCGAACACCACTTCGTTGAGCGGCAGCTCATAGGTTACCTGCGCTCGACCGCCGACATAGGTCAGGTTCTTCTGGATGCCGCGCCGTTCCTGGCACAGCTTCAGGATCGAGCCGAGATATTCGTCGGGCACATAGATCACTGCCTGGATCCACGGCTCCTCGATCTCCTCGATCTTGGTGGGATCGGGCATGTCGGCCGGATTGTGCAGCTCGATCTCGCCATTGTTGTGCGTGAGCTTGATCTTGTAGACCACCGAAGGCGCGGTGGTGATCAGGTCGAGATCATATTCGCGGGTCAGCCGCTCCTGGATGATCTCGAGGTGGAGCAGCCCGAGGAACCCGCAGCGGAAGCCGAAGCCCAAGGCCGCGCTGGTCTCCATCTCGAAGCTGAAGCTCGCATCGTTGAGGCGCAGCTTGGAGATGCTCTCGCGGAGTTTCTCGAAGTCCGCGGCGTCGACCGGGAAGAGGCCGCAGAACACCACCGGCTGGACTTCCTTGAAGCCCGGCAGCGCCTCCGCGGTCGGGCGCTTCGCGTCGGTCAGCGTGTCGCCGACGCGCGCCTGCGCGACTTCCTTGATCTGCGCGGTGATGAAGCCGATCTCGCCGGGGCCGAGGTCGGGAAGCTGCTCGATCTTGGGGCGGAAGGCGCCGACGCGGTCGATGAGATGCGTCGTGCCCGCGGCCATGAACTTGATCTGCTGGCCCTTCCGAATCGTGCCGTCGATCACCCGGACGAGGATGACGACGCCCAGATACGGATCGTACCAGCTGTCGACGAGCATCGCCTTGAGCGGCGCGTCGGCATCGCCCTTGGGCGCCGGGATGCGCTCGATGATCGCGTCGAGGATCTCCTCGATGCCGATGCCCGATTTGGCACTGGCGAGCACCGCGTTCGAGGCGTCGATGCCGATGATCTCCTCGATCTCGTGGCGGACCTTCTCGGGCTCGGCGCTGGGGAGGTCGATCTTGTTGATCACCGGGATGATCTCGTGATCGTGCTCGATCGACTGATAGACGTTGGCGAGCGTCTGCGCCTCTACGCCCTGCGCCGCGTCGACGACGAGCAGCGCGCCCTCGCACGCGGCGAGGCTGCGGCTGACTTCATAGGCGAAATCGACATGGCCCGGCGTGTCCATCAGGTTGAGCGTATGGCCCTTCCAGTCGAGGCGCACCGTCTGCGCCTTGATGGTGATCCCGCGCTCCTTCTCGATATCCATATTATCGAGGACTTGCGAGGACATCTCGCGCTCGGAGAGCCCACCGGTGCGCTGGATCAGCCGGTCGGCCAAGGTCGATTTGCCGTGGTCGATATGCGCAATGATCGAGAAATTGCGGATCTTTGAAAGTTCGGTCGCCATAATCGCGCGGCGTTAGCAGGGGCGGCGCACGATGCGAAGGGGCTGCGCGCCGTCTAGGGCCGATAGGCCGCGATTGCCGCCAGCGCCGCCTCGAACCGCGCCTCACCCTGCCCGCTGACCAGCACCCAGCGCACGCCGCGGCGCTCGAGCTCGGCCTTGGACAGTTCGAAGAAACGGCGGCGGAGCGGCTCGGTACCGAACATCCGCGTACCATCCTTGATCCATGGCAAGTCGATGTCGAACAGCAAATACAGGTCCGCGGTGTTGTCCCACGCGTCGAACCAGGGATCGCGTTTGGCGAACAGCATGTCCGCCCACACCGCGGTCATCAGCGGATCGGTGTCGAGGATCAGCGGATCGGCGCCCTCCGCCAGCAGCATGCGGGCGCCGGCGTCGTGGTTCTGGGCAATCTCGATCAGGTCGCGCATCGTGAACATGATGCCGTGCGCCTCGGCATAATCGCGACCATATTCGTCGAGCATCTCGCCGCCGAAATGCTCGGCCAATCGCCTGGCGATCGTCGTCTTGCCCACGCTTTCGGGGCCGTGGAGGCAGATGGTGCGCGGGATCATGCTTTGGCTTTGGTCCAATGGATCAGGCCCCAGACGGACAGGGCGAGGAAGACGACATAGAGCCCGGCGGTGAGCCAGAGCCCCTTTAGGGCGAACAAGGGCACCGCGGCCAGATCGACGAGGATCCACAGCACCCAGCTTTCCCATTTGCGGCGCGACTGGAGGATCTGCGCGGCGATGCTGAACATCGCGATGCTGCCGTCCCACCAGGGGAAGGCGGCATCTGTGTAGCGATGCATCACTGCCCCCCATACCGCCGATGCGGCGACACAGCCCGCAAGCCAGCCGAGCCGCGCGGCATATCCGAGCTGCTCGACGCGCACTTCGCCGGTTCGGGCACGCGAACGGGTCCAGTTCCACCAGCCATAGAGGTTCACGGCGATGTAGAAGAGCTGGAGCAGCGCGTCGCTGTAGAGCTTCTGATGGAAGAATATCCACGCGTAGAGCGAAACCATCGCCAGCGCGAACGGGTAGTTCCACATGCTCCGCCGGACCACCAGCGTCACGTTGATCAGCCCGAACAGGGTGGCGGCGGCTTCGATCGGGCTCACGAACGTTTCGTAGCAGCAACTTCGCGCGGGGGTCGAGTGGGTTGCCCTGCTGAATTGTCGCGCTAGGCTGTCCCAAAATGCGAGAGGACAATATGCGCCACATCGCGGTGATCGGCTCCGGGCCGGCCGGCTATTATACTGCGGAAGCTTGCCAGAAGGCATTCGGCGAGAATGTGCGGGTCGACATCATCGATCGCCTGCCCGTGCCCTTCGGGCTGATCCGCACCGGCGTCGCCCCCGATCACCAGTCAATCAAGGGCGTGTCGCGGCGGTACGAGGCCGTCGCGCTCACCGACAATGTCCGCTTCGTCGGCAACGTCACCATCGGCCAGGACGTGTCGATCGACGAGTTGCGCGGCCTCTACGACGCCGTGGTGCTCGCCACCGGCGCGCCGCACGACCGCAAGCTCGACATCCCCGGCGCCGCGCTGCCCGGCGTAGTAGGCTCGGCGGCGTTCGTCGGCTGGTATAATGGCCATCCCGATTATGCCGATCTCGCACCGCCGCTCCATGCCCCGGCGGTGGTGATCGGTAACGGCAATGTCGCGCTCGATGTCGCGCGGATCCTCGCCAAGACCAGGGAGGAGTTCGCCGGCTCGGATATCGTCGGCCACGCGCTCACTGCGCTGCAGGGCGCCCACATCGACACCATCACGCTCCTCGGCCGCCGCGGCCCGCATCAGATCGCCATGACGCCGAAGGAACTCGGCGAACTCGGCGAGCTCGAGCGCGCACGCCCGATCGTCGATCCGGCGGACCTGCCCCCTCTCGACACCGATTCGCTGCTCGATCCCGGGCAGCGCAAATCGGTCACGCACCTGCGCAACTTCGCCCTCGCCAATGGCGCGGACAAGCCCGTCCACATCGTCTTCGATTTCTTCGCGATGCCCGTAGCCGTCGAGGGTGAAGGCAAGGTCGAACGCGTGGTGGTCGAACGCACTGCGCTCGACGGCGAGGGCCACGCGAACGGTACCGGCGAGCGCTACGAAATACCCGCGAGCCTGGTGGTGAGCTGCATCGGCTATCGCACCCCGCCGATCGAAGGCGTGCCCTATGACGATCGCTCGGGCCGTTTCGCCAATGAGGAGGGGCGCGTGCTGCCCGGACTCTATGCGGTCGGCTGGGCGCGCCGCGGGCCGACCGGGACGATCGGCACCAACCGTCCCGACGGCTTCGCCATCGCCGACAAGATCGCCGCAGATATCGGCGAGGGTTCGGGAAAGCAGGGGCGCGCCGGCCTCGACGCATTGCTCGCCGGGCGCGGCGTCGAAGTCGTGACCTTCCGCGACTGGCAGAAGATCGAGGCCGCCGAGAAGGCGGCGGCGCGCGAAGGTTCCCCGCGCGAGAAATTCACCAGCATCGATGCATTGCTCGCCGCCAGAAATCCGTGACCGCCAACGCTTGCGCGACTCAATCGGCATGGTTATAGGCGCCGCTCCAGCATCGGTTCGCCCTTCGAAGGCGCTGAATCGATACTCCGTCGGGGAGTAGCTCAGCCTGGTAGAGCACTGTCTTCGGGAGGCAGGGGCCGGAGGTTCGAATCCTCTCTTCCCGACCATTTTATTCCAAACGGAAACAGCGGCTTGGGGCGACATCCCCTCCTCCGTTGCCAAAGCGAAGTCCGGTGCATTCCCGGTGAACGACCCTCGTTCCGACTACCCCTCAGAAGTCGCGATTGCGTTCAGGATCGCCTGCTCGACAGGCGAATAGTCGCCGTCCGCGCGGTCGAGGCAGATGGGCTCGCGCGGAAGCAATGGAGGCTGCGCCATGAAGCGCGGCTCGGTTCCCCGGTGCTGCTGCGCCGAATGAACGAGGAAAGGATGGCACAGATAGACCGTCCCGGCCTCGCCGGTGGCCAGCACCTCTCGCCGGCCCTGCGAGCGCGCGAAGCCGTCCGATGCCAGTTCACGCAGCGTCAATCCGGCTTCGCCTGCCAGGGCTAGCTGCCGGGCGATATCGACATGCGAGCCCACGCGGATGCGTGTCGGCGCATCGTCGACGCCGACGTCCGAAAACAGGAACAGCATGAGAAGCGCGCGCCCGCGGCTATGCATATTCGCGCGCCATTCCATGAAATCCGGAGTGTCGGTGCCGAAACTGACGTCGATATGCCAGCCCGCGTCGCCCGGATCCTCGCTGGACGGAAAGCGTACCGGGAAGGTGCCGAGAACCTGGCATGGCAGCCACCGGCCCGGCCCGACAAGCTGATCGAACACAGCGTGGAGCAGCATCGTGTTCGCGGCCTCCCGAAACAGCGGTTGGCCATAGTGGCCAAGCCGAACGACGGGCCGGGTCCAGGTCGACCGGTCGTGCGGATCGCAGCCGGTGTCGCGCCAGAGGATGGCGCGCGCTTCCTCGGCGACCTCTCTCGGGAATGCTCCGTCGATACGGATGAAGCCATGGTTGATGAAGGATGTGATGGCGGCGGCGCTCAGCGCAGGCGCGGGCTCGAGATCCATGAAGTTTCTCCAATCGATTGTGCAGGCATTCGCAGCGGCGCCGCGAAGTGCCGCCGATCGAGATTGTTCGTCACCCGCTCAGAGGAGCGGGAACGCTGCCGCGCGATTGAAGGTCGTGAACATCATGGTTTGATCAGGATAAGAACGGCGAAGGGCAATGCAAGAACCCTTCGGCGCATTCCTTCCCCCGCATGTGAAGCGGGCGAGGAGTTGCCTCCTCGCCCGCCCGGACCATGCCCTGAACTGACGCGCCTACTCGTAGCGCAAGGCATGGACCGGATTGGTGCGCGCGACGCGGAAGGCGTGCGCGCCGATCGTGCCGATGGCGATCAGCAACGCCAGCAGTCCCGCGAGGACGAACGGGGTTGGCGTCAGGCTGACGCGGATGTCGAACTGGTTGAGCCAGTCGCGCATCACCCACCAGGCCACCGGCCAGGCGATCAGGTTCGCGATCAGCACCGGTCGGCTGAACTGCCAAACCAGCAGCCGGACGATATCCCGCGTGCGTGCACCGAGCACCTTCCGGATACCGATCTCCTTGGTGCGACGTTCGGCGGTGAACGAGGCGAGCCCGAACAGTCCCAGGCAGCCGATCACCGCAGCCAGGATCGCGAACATCCCGAACAGCTGTGCGCGCTTTTCGTCCCCCGTGTACAGATTGTGGACCACTTCGGTCACCGAGCGCGCCTCGAAGGGCAGTTCGGGCACCAGCCGCTTCCAGATCGCCTCGATCTTGTCCCGAACCGGTTTGGCATCGCCGGCATGGCGGACGAGCAAGGTGAAATAGCCGCGGGTCTGGTAGAAATAGACGATCGGCTGGAGCGGCTGGCGGACGCTGCGATAGCGCACGTCGCTCGTCACGCCGACCACGGTCGCGGGCACCCAATTGCCCGCCTCGGGCACGGTGAAGCCGATCTGGACCTGCTTGCCGATCGCGGCCTGCGGCGTGTTGAAGCCTAGCCTTTTGGCCGCCATTTCGGACAGGATGACGTTGGTGCCGCGCGCGACCAGCGCCTTCTCCGCGGCAATATCTGTCGGCGATGGCGTGGTCGCATCGTCCATCGCGATCGCTTCGGAGAAATTGCGGCCGGCGAGCAGCTTCATCCCGAGCGCGTCCTTGACGCCGGGATCGATGCCATAGACGCCGAGCTGGACATAGTCGGTATGGCCGGGAAGCCGCGCCGAGGTCATGGAATTGTTCCCGGGGGCGACTCCGATGGTGGTCCGCCCCACTTCGGTCACGCCGGGAATCTGGCGGACCTCTTCGCGTAGCGCCCGCACCACCGCCTCGACCTGGGGCTCGCTGATCCCGGCGACCTGGATCAGCCCTTCGCGCTTGTAGCCGGCGTCCATCGTCCGCGCGTAGATCGTCTGCGAATAGACGATCGCGGTGCAGATGATCAGTCCGATCGACACCGCGAACTGCCCGACCACCAGCAGGTTGCGCAGCCGGCCGTTGCCCTCGGCATCGGCGGCCGATTTGTTGGCCTTGAGCACGCGCGCCGGCTGGAAGCGCGAGAGATAGAGCGCCGGATAGACGCCCCCGGCGAGACCGACGAGGATCGCCAGCAGGATCACCGGCAGCAAGATACCCTGCGATCCGAGATAATGGATCTGCATCTGGGCATCGAGGAAGTTGTTGAGCAACGGCAGCGCCAGCTCGGCGAGCGCCAGTGCGACCAAAGTCGCGATTCCCGCGACGAGAATCGATTCGCCGATGAACTGGACGATCAGCTGGCCGCGTGTGGCGCCGAGCACCTTGCGCAACGCCACTTCCCGCGCGCGCTGCGAGGCCCGCGCCGTGGCGAGATTGGTGAAGTTGATGCACGCCATGCCGAGGATCATCAGCGCCACCACCGCGAAGGTGAGGATCGTCTGCTTGTCACTCCCCGGCGCCAGCCCGGCATTCTGCGCCTCACCCAGATGGACGTCACGCACGTTGGTGAGGCGCCAATCCTGGTGATCGCCCGGATTGGTCACCGGGCCGCCATCGGCGGGATCGTTCGGGATGTTGCGCTTCTCCCAGGCCGGAAACTGCGCCATCAGCTGCTTCGCGTCGGTGCCCGGACGCAGCTTCACATAGACATAGCCGCCCTGCGAGTTCCATGAGGTCAGGAAGTTCGGGATCTTCGCGAAATAGGTCTGCGGATCGAAGCGTGCGACCGCGCCGATGCGCAGATGCGTGTTCTTGGGCAAGTCCTTGAACACCCCGGTGACGCGATAATCCTCCTTGAGGTCCGAGCTCAGCACGGTGATCGTCTTGCCGATCGGGTCTTCGGTGCCGAAATATTTCTTCGCCTCGGTCTCGCTCAGCACCAGCGCGCGCGGATCGTCGAGCGCGTGCGCCGCATCCCCGCGCACGAAAGGCAGCTGGAGGATGTCGAAGATGTTGCCGTCGGCGAAATAGGCGCCCTCGGGCTGATAGGCCTGGCCCTTCAGGACGAACGTGAAGCCCTGATTGGTGATGTAGACGCGCTTCTCGACCTGCGGGAAATCCTTCTGCAGCGCGGTACCCGACGCGTAGCTCGTCACCTGCAGCTTGTATTCCTCGCCGCCCTGCTCGGTCGGCTTGTAGAAATCCTGGAGCTGATAGGCATCCTTCGCGCCCGGCAGCCAGCTGTCATAGCTGAACTCGTAGCGCACGAAGGTGAGGATCAGCAGGCACGCGGCGATGCCGAGCGACAGGCCGAAGATGTTGATGAAGGCATAGACCTTGTTCTTGGCCAACGCCCTCAGGCCGACGGTCACGTAATTGCGCCACATGGTCTGGTTCCTACTCGTAGCGAAGCGCGTGGATGGGATTGGTGCGGGCGACCCGCAGCGATTGTCCGGCGACCGTGACGATCGCGATCAGCAATGCGAGCAGCCCGGCCAATGCGAAGGGCGTAGGCGTCAGCGGGATGCGGATGTCAAACGTGTTGAGCCATTCGCGCATCGCCCACCATGCGCCCGGCCACGCGATCAGGTTGGCGAGCACTACCGGCTTGGAGAACTGCCAGGCGAGCAGCCGCACGATGTCGCGTACCTTGGCGCCGAGCACTTTCCGAATGCCGATCTCCTTGGTGCGCCGCTCGGTGGCGAACGAGGCTAGGCTGTACAGGCCGAGACAGGCGATCAGCACCGCCAGCACCGAGAAGCCGGCGAACAGCGCGCCGCGAGCCCGGTCGGCGGCATATAGCTCGCGAACGATATCGTCGACGAAGCGTGCCTCGAACGGGATTTCGGGCTCGAACTTGCGCCAGACCTTGTTCAGCGCCGCCATCACCTCGCCTGGCCGGGCGGCGGCGAAGCGGACCAGGACCTGGTTGGTGTGCTCCGGATCGTAGGCGTAGACCGCAGGCTCGATCGCGTCGCGGGCAGTGCGGAAGCGCGTGTCCTCGGCGACACCGACCACCGTGGAGGGCACCATCACGAGCCCGCCGGTGGATATCCGCACCGTCTGCCCGATCGCCGCTCGAGGACTGCGGAAACCGAATTTGGCCGCGGCGGCGCGATTGATCACCACGTTGAGGCCCCGCGCCGCGAGCGCCTGTTCGTTGCCGTTGAGAATGCGATCCGAGGCGAAGCGATCGCCAAGCTGGCGCCCGGCGACGAAGCGAATGTCCATCGTCTCGAGGAAGTCGGCATCGATGCTATAGAGCCCCATCGACAGATAGTCGGCGGCGCCGGGTGCCTGCACGAGACGGATCGACTTTTGGGACGAGGCGAGCCCCGTTCCGGTGCGCCCTGCCCGCGTGACGCCGGGTATCGCCAGCATCGCGGCGCGCGCGGCTTCATACTCGCTGCCCTGCGTGAAGCGCCACGCATTGGTGATCTGGATAAGCCCGTCGCGGCGATAACCGGGGTCGACCGTTTCGACATAGCGGGTCTGCGAATAGATCACCCAGGTGGAGGCGATCAGCCCGATCGCGATAGCGAACTGGATCATCACCAGCGCCGTGCGGAACCGGCCATTGCCCGGCGTCTCCACCGAGGACTTGTTGGCGCGAAGCACCTCGGCCGGATGGAAGCGGCTGAGATAGAAGGCCGGGTAGAGCCCGCCGAGCAGGCCGGTCGCCAGGAACAGCCCCAGCGCGGGCAGCAGCATGCCCGATGGGCCCAGATAGGCGATGTGGAGATCCGCGCCGATCCAGCTGCCGATCCACGGCGTCGCCAGCTCGGCGATCGCCAGCGCGAGCAGCATCGCCACTGCCGCCATCACCACGCTCTCGCCGAGGAACTGCACGATCAACTGGCCGCGCGAGGCGCCCAGGACCTTGCGCAGCGATACTTCGCGGGCGCGCTGGGTGGCGCGCGCAGTGGACAGATTGACGAAGTTCATCACCGCCATGACGAGCGTCAGCAGCGCGACGACCGCGAAGGTGCGCAGCGTGCGGGGATCGCCGCCGGGCGTCAGCGCGCCATCCTGCGTTGTGCCGAGATGGACATCGGCAAGGGGCACCAGCCGGAGATCGATGAGGTCGGACATCGTCGCCGGCTTGCCGTCGATCACCTCGTCGGGGATCGTGCGCTTTTCCCAGGCGGGAAGTCCGGCATTGAGTGCCGCCGCGTCACCTGCGCGGCGCAGCTTGACGTAATGATGCTGGTTGAAATTCCCCCAGCCGCGCAGCTCGACCGGAATCTGGTTGATATCGCGGCGGAAGAGGAGGCTCAGGCGCAGGCTGGTATTCCGCGGCAGATCGCGCAGAACACCGGTGACGCGATAGTCCCGCTTGCCCGCTCCGGCGCCGAGGCTCAGCAGCTTGCCCAGGGCGTCGGCGGTGCCGAAGTGCCGGATCGCCTCGCTCTCGGTGAGCACGATCGAATTGGTGTCGGGGAGCGCGGTCGCCGCCGATCCTTGCGCGAAGGGGAGATCGAAGACCTTGAAGAAGGTCGGGTCGACCGTGGTCGAATCGAGGAACTGCGGCTGGCCGTCATGCTCGGTGACGGTCTTGCCGGGCGTGAGCGACGTCACCGCCTCGACCTGCGGGAAACCGCCGGGCAGCTTCTCGTAGAGGACGAACGGGCTCATCTGGGCATTCGCGGCAGGCTGGCCGGGAAGGTTGAGCTTGCTCTGCACCTGATAGAGCCTGCCGCTGTCGGGCAGCCAGGTGTCGTAGCTGCTCTCGTAGCGGACATAATTGAGGATCAGCAGGCAGCCGGCGAGCCCGAGCGCGAGACCGCCGATGTTGATCGCGGCATAGACGCGGTTCCGCGCCAGCAGCCGGAGCGCGATCATCAGGTAGTTACGCCACATTCCGAGCTCCCCTTGTTGCGCCGTTCCCTCGGGGGTGGGGAGAAGACGCGATCCGCGAGGGTACGTCAGATCACCGCCCTCTCCCCCGCCCTCTCTCCGCCAAGCGGAGAGAGGGAGACTTCTTCACGCCGCGCGCCGCCGCTCCTGCAGGATGCGGCCGTCGAGCATCGAGACGATGCGGCCGGCGTAATCGGCATGCGCGGGCGAGTGCGTAACCATCACGATGGTCGAGCCTTCGCCGTTCAAGGTCTGGAGCATCCGCATCACTTCCTCGCCGTGGTGCGTGTCGAGATTGCCGGTCGGCTCGTCGGCAAGGATCAGCTTGGGGCTGGCGACGAGCGCGCGGGCGACGGCGACGCGCTGTTGCTGCCCGCCCGAGAGCTGGCTCGGCCGGTGCCGCGCGCGGTGCGCAATGCCGACCTTGTCCATCACTTCGTCGACCCGGCGCTTGCGCTCGGAGGCGGATACATTGTGGTAGAGCAAGGCGAGCTCGACATTGTCGCGGACCGACAGCTCGTCGACGAGATTGAAGCTCTGGAAGATGAAACCGATGCTCTCCTTGCGCACATCGGCGAGCTTGCTCTCGGAGAGGCCGGCGACTTCCTTGCCGTTGAACACGTACGAGCCGCTCGACGGGCTATCGAGCATCCCGATCATGTTGAGCAGAGTCGATTTGCCGCACCCCGAAGGCCCCATGATCGCGACGAACTCGCCCTCGGCGATGTCGAGATCAATCGCGTCGAGCGCGGTCGTCTGGACCGTATCGGTCCGGTAGACCTTGGAGAGTTCGCGCATCGTCAGCATGAAAATCCCTTTCGTTGGAATTATTTGGTCAGGTCCAGGCGCGTCTTGTCGGTGTAGCCGGTGTAAGGCGAGGTCAGCACCTTCTCGCCGGCTTCGAGGCCCTCGAGCACTTCGATGAATTCGGCGTTGCGGCGACCGAGGCGGACCTGGCGCTTCACTGCGCTGCCGCCGTCGGGCGTGACGACGAAGATCCAGTTGCCGCCGGTCTCGTTGTAGAAGGCGCCGTTGGGGACGAGCAGAGCCGGCGTCGGATCGCCGAGCGTCAGCCGTGCCTGCATCGTCTGGCCGCGCTGGATATTGGCCGGCTCGGCCCCGACGAACTGCAGATCGACCTGGAACTGGCCGTTCTGCACCTGCGGGTAGATCTTGGTGACCTTCGCGTCATAGCGCTTGCCGCCGAAGTCCAGGCTCGCCTTCTGCTGGAGCTGGACGCGACCGAGATAGAATTCGTCGACGCCGGCGATCAGCTTGTTGCGGCCCGGGCTGTCGATCTGCCCGACGCGCTCGCCGCGCTGGAGCGACTGGCCGACCTGCACCGAGAAGCCCGAGAGCTGTCCGGCGACCGGCGCGCGAAGCTGGAGCGCGTCGAGGTTCGCGCGGGCGATCGACAGACCGGACTGCATCGATTGCGCCGCCGCCTGCTGCTGCGAGAGCTGGCTGGTCTGCAGCCGGGCGTCGGTGGCCTGGCTGCGCTTCAGCGCGGCAAGGGTGCGCTGGCTTAGCTCGTAATCGGCCTGGGTATCGGCGAACTGCTTGGCGGAGACGAAGCCCTTTTGGGCAAGCGGCCTCTCGCGCTCATATTGGCGGCGCGCCTTGTCATTGACCGTCTCGGCCGCGAGCACGGCACGTTCGTTCGAGAGCCGCGTCTGGGCGAGCGCCAGTTCCTGGCTGCGCATATTGTTGATCTGCTGCTCGACTTCGGTCTGGCGCGCGAGAGTCGAGAGCTGGAGCTCGGCATTGGAGAGCAAGGCGATCGGCTGGCCCTGCGCGACCGTCGCGCCGTCCTCGACCAGCATCTTCTCGACGCGCCCGCCCTCGACGGCATCGATATAGACGGTGAGCAGAGGCGTGACGCGCGCACGCAACGGGATGAAATCGTCGAACGTGCCCTTCGTCACCGTCGAGATGGTGACATGATCAGCGCCGACCGTCTGGCTGGAGCCCGACGGCGCAAACCACCAGAACAGCAACGCCGCCACCAGCACCACGCCCCCAACGATCGCGGCCTTGACCCGGTTCGAGAGCTTCCGCGTCTCGACGACCTGGTCCATCCCGTCCCCTGCGATCGGGCGGTCTCCACTTTTCTGCATCCGAACGACACCCATGGTCATGACTTAGCAACCCCCGTGCCAAGCCGGGTGCGGAGGCAGGTTGCGAGATTGATCACAGGATCGCACCCGCACAAGCGTTCGAATTCGGACACTTCTGTCCGAAATCGAACGCCAAGCTGATCGATGCGAAGCCGAGCCGGAGAAGGGCGTGCCCGCTTTGCTCGCGCACCGCGATGTCGAGCGCGGCCTGCGGTCTGCCGCCAAATGCGAGCATGGCGCAGAGGAGCACGGCCAGCAGCACGGCGTTTCCCGCCAATTTTCCGGAAGGTTTCCCAGACACACGCTTGATCCCCGCTCGACATCGTCGGCAGAAGCATGAGCAGGAGCCGTGCCAGTTTCTTTCGTCACCCCCGTGAAAGCGGGGGCCCATCTCCCGCAACTGCCTCAATCACTGCGGGAATTGCATGTGGCTCGTCCGGGAGATGGGCCCTACGCTTTCGCGGGGGTGACGCTTTGGGATCTCGAAACCGATCTTTGGCACGCAAATTGATTGTCCGGTAACGAACAGCCGCTGTACGGGAGTGGACGGCATGGGGAGCGGGCCCGAATTCGATTATTGCGTCGTGATCGACGACGACGACGACATCCTGATGGCGTCGCGGCTGTTGCTGCGCCGGCTGTTCAGCGACGTCGCCACGGTACGCAGTCCCGACGAGGCGTTTCCGCTCATCCAGGCGCGCACGCCCGACGCGGTGCTGCTCGACGCCAATTTCGCGCGCGGCGCGACCGACGCGGCCGAAGGCCTGGCTTGGCTCGAAAAGCTGCTCGGCATGGATCCCGAGATGGTGGTGGTGATGATCACTGCGCATGCCGGGGTGCAGGTCGCGGTGGCGGCGATGAAGCGCGGCGCGACCGATTTCGTCTCCAAGCCCTGGTCCAACGACAAATTGCTCGCGACGGTGCGCACCGCGGCCTCGCTGCGGCGATCGCGCAAGGCTGCGGTGGCCGGCGGAGCGGCGCCGGCCCCGGCTTCATCGGTGGTCGCGGGCTCGGCGCTGCTCGGCCAGTCGCCGGCAATGGCGCGGGTGCACTCGCTCATCTCCCGCGCGGGACCGACCGACGCCAATGTCCTCGTGCTCGGCGAGAACGGCACCGGCAAGGAACTGGTCGCACGCGAGCTCCACCGCCAGTCGCTGCGCGCGAACGAAGTGATGCTGACGGTCGATCTCGGCGCGGTCTCCGAAGACCTGATCGATTCCGAGCTGTTCGGCCATGTGAAGGGCGCCTTCACCGATGCGCGCGCCGATCGCGTCGGGCGCATCCAGGCGGCGGATGGCGGAACCCTGTTCCTCGACGAGATCGGCAATCTGCCGCTGCGGCTCCAGCCCAAATTGCTGACTGTGCTCGAGCAGCGCCAGGTCACCCCAGTCGGCGCCAACAAGCCGGTGCCGGTGAATATCCGCGTGATCGCCGCGACCAATTTGCCGCCCGAAAAGCTGCGCGACGAGAGCCATTTCCGGCAGGATCTGCTGTTCCGGCTCAACACCGTCGAGATCGACCTGCCGCCGCTGCGCGAGCGTCTCGAGGACGTGCCCGAGCTGATCGAGCATTTTATCGATCATTATGCAAAGCGCTACGGCCGCCCTCATCCTCAGTTGAGCGCGGCGGCGCGCACCGCGTTGCTGAGCCATGACTGGCCGGGGAACGTTCGCGCGCTGCGGCATGCGCTCGAACGCGCGGTGATCCTGGCGCGTGACGTGCCGCTGGAGCCCGAGGATTTCGCGCTGGTCTCCGGCGCCCAGCGGATCGCCCCCTCGGCGATCGTCGCGCCCCGGCCGGCGGACGATCTCAACCTCGAACGCGTCGAGCGCCGGCTCGTGGAAGAGGCGCTCAAGAAGCACGGCTACAACATCTCGCTCGCCGCGCACGAGCTGGGACTGTCACGCGCCGCGCTCTATCGGCGAATGGAGAAGCATGGGCTTTGACCGGCGCTTCACGATCGGGCTGATCGCCTGGATCGGGGCGCTGGTGACGGCGCTGCTGGCGTGCATCGCCGCGTTCGCGACCCCAGGCCTGGGCGCGGCGCGGATCGTCGCGCTCGCAATCGCCGCGGCGACCTTCGCAGGACTGTGGCGGCACGTCACGCGCACCAATCGGACGGTCGCGCGCTTCCTCGAAGCGATCAAGTTCGGCGATACCGCGCTCCAGTTCGACACACAGGGCGGTGCCGGCTTCGGCGAACTCGGGGCATCGCTCAACGAAGTGCTGGGTCGTTTCCGGGCCGATCAGGACCGCGTCGCGGGCGAGTTGCGTTATCTCGATGCCCTGGTCGACGACATGCCGGTGGCAGTGTTGACGGTGAGCGCCGGTGGTCATGTAACGCTCGCCAACAAGGCGGCGCGGCGACTGTTCGCCGGCGAGCACGGCACGCTGCCCGAGGACTTCGCCAGCTATGGCGCCACTTTCGCCCGGCGCCTTGCGAACGGCTCGCAAGGCGAAGAGCTATTGATACTCAATATCGCCGGACGACCGCAGCGGATGCTGGTGCGCGCGGCGACACTCGAACGGCTCGGCCAGCGCACCCGCGCGATCAGCGTCCAGCCGATCCAGGGGACGCTCGACGCCGTCGAGATGGCGGCGCAGACCGATCTCGTCCGCGTGCTGACCCACGAGATCCTCAATTCGTTGACGCCGGTGACCTCGCTCGCGTCGACTGCCGCCGATCTGCTCGGCGATCCCGATCTCTCAGCCGACCCTCGCGTGGGCGATGCGCGCGCCGCGGTCGAAACGCTGGCCCGCCGCGCGCAGGGGTTGAGCAACTTCATCGAAGCCTATCGCGCAGTGGCGCAGACACCCCAGATCAAGCGCCAGACCTTCGCGGCGCGCCCCTGGGCGGACGAACTCGCCCGGATCTTCGCGGCAAAGGCGCCGGAAGTGCCGCTCGCGGTCGAAATCGTGCCTGACGGTCTCACGCTCGACGCCGATCCCGATCTGCTCGCGCAGGTAGTGATCAACCTGATGCAGAATGCCGCACAGGCGATGCACGCGGTCGATCAGCCGCGACTGGCGCTGCGCCTGTCCGGTGACAGCAAGGCTACGGTGATCGAAGTCGAAGACAACGGCCCCGGCGTTCCCGAGAGCCTGCGGCAGGATGTATTCCTGCCCTTCTTCACCACGCGCGCCGCGGGCACCGGCGTCGGTCTCAACCTCGCCCGCCAGATCGTGATCGCGCATGGCGGCGCGATCGACGTCACCGACGCGCCGGACGGCGGCGCGCTGTTCCGGATCGTGCTTTAGCCTTTCGCCAGCGCCGGTGCGCCCGGCGGCACCGCGGCGTTGCGCCAGCGTTCGACGGGCACGACTTCGACCGCGCCGTCCGGTGTCCGCCGTCGCTGGATCAGGGTCGCTGCCTGCTGGCTCGTGCTCCCGATTGTCGCGCGGGTGCGTACCCAGAACGTGTTCGAGCGGAACGAGGTGCCCCAGGGCAGCGAGACATTCTGGTCGGCCAGATCCTTGGCGGTGAGGAAACCCTGGCGATCCCGTATCGCGACCAGCCGCTGCGCGATCAGCGGATCGCGGAACAGCAAGGCGAGCATCTCCTGATCTGCCGCGTTGAGGTTGAGCGTGGTGGTTCCCGGCAGGGCAGTCACCAGCTTCTCCAGCCGGTCCGCCACCTTGGGCTCGACACCCGCGAGCCGCAGCGGCCTGAGATCGGTGACCGGCCCCTTCAACCGCACATATTCGATCGCGGCGACGATCTGCTCGGGCTTCAGGCCCACTTCATTGCCGATCGTCTGGAACAGGATCGTCGAAGCGACCTCGCCAGTGCGCACCGAATTGATGTTGAAACGCCCCTCGGCATCGGCGATCGCGAGATCGAAGCTGCCGCCCTCGATCGGCGCGCCGTTCTCCGAGAGCTTCGCCCAGGGCTCGCCGACATGATCGACCTCCGGTGCCTGCTCGGCATCGCGGCGCAATGCCACCACTGCCGAGAGCTCGCCGCCGCGCACGACTGCCAAGGCCCGCGCCGCCTCGCGGGTGCGCAGGCCTCGGTCGAGCGCGAGCTCCTCGCGATTGATCATCAGCAGGACAAGGCCGGCGGCGATCGCGACGAACATCAGCACGTTGACGAGGATCATCCCCTCTTCGTTTTCGCGCGGCCTCATTGCTTCGGCACCTCGGGCCGCACCGGCAGCGCGACTACGCGCCGCAGCGATCCGGGCGTGCCGCCGGGACCCGCCACCTGCATCTCCAGCGCCACCGCACGCGGCCAGCGATCCTTGCTTGCGTCGTTGGCCGGCCAGCGATCGACCCAGCCTCCGTCCCAGAAGCGCCAGCGCGCATTCGCCACACCGGCGAGCACGAGCTGCGGCGCAGGGCCGACGCTGCGGACCAGCGCCCCGCCGACAACGCCATAACGCAGCGGCACCGCAGCGCCGCCCATGCCGGGCGCGGAGCGCGTGAAGGAGAGGTTGGCGCCGCCTCCGGAGATCGGCCCGTCCGCGATCTGCTCGACATCGCTGGAGACGACGAACATCGTCCGCTGGAGATCGGCGAGCCGATCGAACCGCTTCTCGGTACGCCCCTGCACGTTGATGATGCCTTCGACCAGCGCCAACCCGGCGACCGCGATCAGTGCGAACAGCCCAAGCGAGATCATCAACTCGATCAGAGTGAAGCCGGAGTCTTTGTCAGAAGGTCGGTGCGGCGTCCCGCAAAAGGGGTTCACGACCCCGAGCTCACCGCCACCGGTTCGTAGCCGTGCGGACGCGCCACGAGAATTGCGAAATCGCGCGCCACCGATCCATCGGTGCGGAAGCGCACCGGCCCGGTCACGCAGCGGAAGCCCTTGCTGTCGAGCAGCCCCGCGGCGTTCAGCGTATTGGAATTGCGCAATGCATTGGCGATCCCCGCAGCGTCGTAAGCGAGCGCGGTGATCGTGCCGGCATCGCCGCCGTTGCGCGCCGCGAACTCGCTCGCGAAAGTGCCGAACGCCGCCGGATCCGGGCTGGCGATCCACGCGCCGTCGAGCGCTTCCAGCGCCTCGGGCCGGTTGTCGATCCCCTGCAGCGTGCCGAGCAGCTGGATGCCTGTATCCTTGAGACCGCGCGCAGCCGCGAGCACTGCCGGGCCGCTTCCGGGCAGCAACACCGCATCAGGCGCGTCACCCGCCGCCGGCAGCGGCTGCCCCGCCTTCACTTCGAGCACGCGCAGGCGAAGTCCGAGTTCCCCTTCCATCTGTCCCGCGGCCAGCGAAGCCGCGGCGCTCCACGGCGTGCCGTCGTCGATTACCGCCACATTCTTGACGCCGCGCGAGCGGGCGTAGCGCAGGATCGCGCTGGTCAACTGCCGCGCGGTAATCCCGAAGATATAGGTTCCCGGCGCGCGCAGCACCGCATCGTTGCTGAACGCGATGATCGGCAGGCGGCCCGCCACGCTGCTGCTCACCGCCGGAACTTCCTCGGCGGAGAGCGGGCCCAGGATCAAGGCAGGCTTCTGGCGCAGCGCCTGCCCCACCGCGGCGGCCGCTCCCGCGGCGGTTCCGCCGGTGTCGAAGGTCAGGACATATTGGCTGTTTTCCGCGAGCAACGCCGCCTGCCGCATGCTAAGGCCCAGCCGCGCTCGCGGTCCCGTGAGCGGCACCAGCAGGGCGACAGGGCGCTTGTCCTTCTTCTCGGCTGTTGCAAGAGCATGCGAGGGAAGCACGACCGATGCCGCTGACGCGACCAGGCCTGATTGCAGCAACCTCAGCAGGGACCGCCGGTCCATTGCCGACTCCGGATATGGGGGGTGTGGCACGCCGGCGTATTATCGTCTTCGCCGCGATCGGCATAGGGGCGTATCTGCTCGCCTTGATCGTCACTCTGCCTGCCAGCGCGGTGCTCAAGAACCGGCCGTGGCGCACCGGCGTGGCGGGTACGGTATGGAATGGCGAAGTCGGAGTCGCGGGCGGCGCGAAGTTCGAATGGCAGATGGCGCCGCTCCGCTCGCTGACCAGCCTGGCGTACGCCGCCGACTGGAAGGCGACGGGCCCGAACACCGATTTGGGCGGACGCGTGCTGGCGCATTTTGGCGGGCGCACGGTGCTCGACAAGGTCAGCGGATCGGCCGACGGCACCTTGCTTCAGGCGCTCCAGCCCAACCTCCCCTTCACGTGCGACCTGGTGATGCAGGTCGAGATGGAGCGCATCGCGATCGGCGGCGGGGCCCGGATGATCAACGGTAACGCGACGAGCGATCCCGGGAGCTGCCGCCCCAAGAACGCCGGCGCGGCATCGGCGATCCCCGCGCTGTTCCTCACTGCCGAGCATATCGGCAATCGATCGCTGATCCGCGTCGCCCCGATGGCGCAGCGTCGCCGGACGCTGGTGACGTTCGAACTGTCCGAAAGCGGCGCGGTCGACCTGTCGGTCACGCCCGATGGCGCCACGATGATGCCGTTCCTCGGGCTACCGGCGGGCGCGCGGATCCAGGGGCAGATGTAGGTCGCGCGTTTGCGCTACGACCATGGCCGGTGATCAGATGAACTCGACGAACTGCCGTGTTTCAGTCGCGCCCGGCTCGAGATGCTGGATCAAGGGAAACACCACGCGTTCCTCCCATTTGATCCGTTCGATCGACAATGCGAGCTGATCCCGGACCGCCGAGCGGTAACCGGCCCAATCGGCTCGAATTGCAACCGGGTTCCACCTGCCCGTATGCGACGCCAAGGTAAGCTGCAGGTCCATCAGCCCCGCTTTGTAGCGCTTGCCGATTCCCTGCGCGATCACATCGTCCCGCATGCCCAGCGTCCGCTCGACGAACTTGGCCTCGCGAACCAGATGCGTATCGGAACTCGCCGCCAGTTCGACGCGAATCTTGGTCAGAGCCTCGATCGAAGGAGGATTGTCAGGATCGATGATCCTGATGAGCCGATTGGCGAGCGCGACGATCTCGCGATGCTCGGTGTGGAATTGCGTGATCATGAATTTCTCCGGTCAAACCGGCGTAACCTGCCGGCTATCCCCTTGAAATTCCGCTATTAGACGGAGAACCGCATTAACCATTTGTGAGGACCGGAACAGCCGCGGCGATCGGGTCAGAGCGTCACGAGATTGTTGAGGTTAATGATCGGCAGCAGGATCGCGAGCACCATCAGCAGCACCAGCCCGCCCATCACCAGCAGAACCAGCGGCTCGACCAGTGCGACGAGCGTCGAGACCAAGGTATCGAGTTCGCGCTCGAGCTCGTGCGCGGCGCGGCCCAGCGCCGGGGCGAGCCGGCCGCTCGACTCGCCGCTCGCGACGATCGCCACCAGCATCGACGGGAACACTCCCGCCTCCTGCATCGCCGCGCGCAGGGAAATGCCCTCACGCACCCGTTGCGCGACGCCCAGCGCCTTTTCCTGCACCCAGCGATTGGGAGTCACGGCCGCCGCCGCGTGGAGAGCCTCGACCAAAGGCACCGCGCTTCCCACCAAGGTCGCAAGGCTCCCGGCGAAGCGGGCGGCATTGATCTGCCGGCTGAAGCGACGGAACGGGCGGCGTTCGGTGAACATGCGGTGCAACCGCAATCGATTGGCGGGCACGCGCATCCAGCGCGCCGCGAACAGTCCGCCCGCCGCCACTGCGAGCAGCAGGTACAGCCCGAAATTCTGCAGGAACCAGCTGATCGCGATCATCATCCGCGTGAGCAACGGCAGGTCGGCGCCGCGCGAGACGAATACGCGGACGATGTCGGGCACGACATAGACCATCAGCAGCACCATCATCCCGAACGAGACGGCGGCGAGCAGCGCGGGATAGAGCAGCGCCAGCTGGAGCTTCTGGCTATTGGCTTGCCGGTTCTCGACGAATTCGGCCAAGTGATTGAGCACGTCGGGCAACCGCCCTGATGCCTCTCCCGCCGCAACCGAGGCGCGGTAGAATTCGGGGAATGCCTTGGGATGCTGCGCAAGGGCCGTGGCAAAGCTGCGTCCGTCGAGGATCGCACCGCGCACGTCGAGCAACAGCGAACTGACCTGCGTCTGCTCGGATTGGGTGGCGACGAGGCGCAGCGCCTCCTCGATGGCGATATCCGATCCGGCGAGCGTGGCGATCTGGCGCGTGACGGTGGCGAGTGCCTTGGACGAGATGCCCGAACGACGCCACCGCGGCAGTTCGATGCTGCCGAACGACCTGCTCCGCTCCGCGGCCGCCTCCACCGACAGTGGCAGCAACGCCTGCTCGCGCAGCAGAGCGCGGGCCGCGGCGGGGCTCGACGCCTCGATGATGCCTTTCTTGCTGGCGCCGGTGCGATCGGCGGCGCGATAAGAATAGGCCGGCATCTAACCCCTCATCCCGACCGTCACCCCCGCGAAAGCGGGGGCCCATCTCCGGGAAGCTGAGCTGAATACTACAGCGGTGATGTGCGTGGCGTGTGCAGGAGATGGGCCCCCGCTTTCGCGGGGGTGACGAAGAAGGGTGTCGGGGTTATGAAAGTGCAGGATCACGCTTCGTCCCTCACGACGCGCGCGACTTCCTCGACCGTGGTCACGCCGCTGCGCACCTTGGCGAGACCGTCGTCGAGCAGGCTCAGATTGTCCTTCCGGGCACGCGCCTCGAGATCGGCTTCCGAGGCGCCGTCATGGATCATCTTCTGGAGCTGATCGTCGACCGCGACGACTTCGTACAGCCCGGCACGGCCGCGATAGCCCTCCTGATGGCACTCGGCGCAGCCTTCCGCGCGCCACAACGTCTCGCCCGGCCGGATCGCTCCGCCGAGCAGGATCGAATCGGCATCGCGCGCGACATCCTCGCGCCGGCAGCTCGGGCAGAGCTTGCGCACCAGCCGCTGCGCCGCCAGCCCGACCAGCATCGGCGCGAGCAGATAGCGTTCGACGCCCATGTCGATCAGCCGAGTCACCGATCCGATCGCGCTGTTGGTGTGCAAGGTCGAGAGCACGAAATGCCCGGTCATCGACGATCGCACCGCGACCTGCGCGGTCTCCTGGTCGCGGATCTCGCCGACCATGATCACGTCCGGATCCTGCCGCAGGATCGCGCGCAGCCCTCGGGCGAAGGTCAAATCGGTGCGCGGATTGACCTGGGTCTGGCCGATGCCCGGCAGCTCATATTCGATGGGATCTTCCACCGTCATGATGTTGCGCTTGCGATCGTTCAACCGGTTGAGCGCGGCATAGAGCGTCGTGGTCTTGCCCGAGCCGGTGGGGCCGGTGACGAGCAGCATGCCGTGCGGGCGCTCGAGCAGGCGGTTGAACACGGTCCGGTCGCGCGCGCTCATGCCGAGCACTTCCATGTCGAGCCGCAGCGAGCCCTTCTCCAGCAGGCGCATCACCACGCGCTCGCCATGCTGGGTCGGGATGGTCGAGACGCGCGCGTCGACATCGTGTCCGCCGATGCGAAGCGTCACGCGCCCATCCTGCGGCACGCGCCGCTCGGCGATGTCGAGCTTGGCCATCACCTTGATGCGGCTGACCAGCAACGGCGCCAGCGCGCGCGGCGGCTCGATCATGTCGCGCAGCACGCCGTCGACCCTGAAACGGACCACGAGGCGCTTCTCCTGCGTCTCGATATGGACGTCGGAGGCGCCTTCCTTGATCGCTTCGAGCAGCAGCGCATTGATCAGGCGGATCACCGGCGCGTCGTCGCGCGTGTCGAGCAGGTCGTCGACCGAGGCGGCGCTGTCGGCGAGCGCGGCCAAATCCATGTCCCCGAGGTCGAAATCGGCCGCCGCGCCCGCCCCGCCGCTATAGATGGCGCCCAGCGCCGCGTCGAAAGCCTCGTCGCTCACTGCGACATAGCTTGCGCCGGGCGCGACGCGCTGGACCTCCAGCAGGGCGTCGAGGCCGGCGCCGGCACGGTGGACGCACTCCACGCCGGCGGGCCCGGCCCGAAGCAGCACGCCGTTCTTGCGCGCGAAGCTGTAGGGCAAGGTCGCCGGAGCGTCGTCGAGGATCAGCGTCTCGTTCATGCCCCGAAATCAACGCTCGCCGAGACGCGGCCCGGGGTCGGGCGGCGCTGGATCGAGAGGCGCTTGACCCGGAGATCGCTCGACGCGCCGAGATCGGCGAGCCACGCCATCAGCGTGTCGTAGCTCGCATCGGCGATCGCCACGCGGATCCCGCCGGGGATGACTTCCGGAGCGGCCGTCAGCCCGAAGCCGGTCGCGGAGCTGCTGACGATCTGTGCCGGTGCGCCCTGCCGCCGCGCCGGACGTACCGCCGTCAACGTGCCCGCCGCGCGGATGCGGGCGCTGAGCGTCTCATAGGTGCGAATGTCCGCGAGCGCATCGGCGCGCGCCGCCTGGAGCGGCTTGATCACGCCATAGACCAGCACCGCGAACGCGAGCAGCCCGCCGAGTACCGAAACCAGCACGCGCTCACGCCGGCTGAGGCCGCTCCACCAATTGTCGAAGCGGATCAGCGCGGCGTCGAGCGCGGGCACGCGGGCGATGACGACTCTCATGCGTTGCTCGCCGTAATGCGGATGCTGCCGTCGGGCGAGCGGGTTACGCTTCCCGGCACGCGCGACGCGCGCAGCGCCGCGTCGATACGACCGACGAGCCCGGGTTCGGTTCCGTCGAGGTCGAGCGTCAGGGCATTGGCCTGATAATTGATCGCGCGGACGTTGATCGCGCCCGAGAGCGGCCCCAATGCGCCCGATACGCGGGTGAGCAGCGGCAGGAACGTGTCGGGCGGCGCGCTGCCGCCGGCCGGCAACAGATCGGCGACGCTCGCGGCGAGATCGCCGCCGAGATTGGCGCCCGGCGCGGCAATGGCGGCGAGCGCGCGCGTATCGGCTTCGCGACGGTCGGCGATCGTCCGCAGCATGACCGTGTCGGCAGTGGCGATCACGACATGCGCCGCCGCACCCAGCGCCACGATCCAGCCGAGGCGGCGCCAGACATTGGTCAAAGCCGCACGGCGGCGGGCGTAAATGCCTTGGCGCAAGTCGAAACCGGAATAGGCGGCGTTGCTCGGCGTATCGGTAGCGCCCTCTCCACCCCACATCTCTTCAGGAAGTGGCAGTCCCAAGGCGATAGCGGGCGGTTTGCCAGCTGCGTCCCACGCCGTTTGCAACAATTTGGTCGGGATAGCCGGTATGGCAAAGCCGGTTCCATCGCCCGCCCGAACAATCGCCCGATCCGAGTCGAGCAGCACTGCCCAAAGTCCCTCATCCGGCCGGCGCAGCCCGAACACATCGGGTACGATCGCTGCGTGACCTAGCCCCGCTTCCTCCACAATCGCAACCCAGCGCGCCATAACCTCATGCTTGACCACCGCCACTAGGTAACGACCCGGCGCGACTTCCTCACCAAGCACGATGTGAACCGAGTCGACAGGCTCGGCGATGCGGTCTTCGATCGCGAACGGCAGGGCCTGCAGGCGCTTGGTGCGGCTCGGCAACGGCAAATCCACCGCCAGCAACCGCACCTGCTCGCTCGGCACCAGCACGGTTGCAGGCAGGCCCACCTCCGCTATGATCAGCCGACCGCCCGCCAGCGTCCAGACACCCGCGGCGAGCGGTTCCGACGCGTCGGGCGCTCCCAAGGCACGAGCGGAGGCTGTCACATTTGCTTCATGGGAAGGACGCATGGGGCGGGGATGCGCATAGTTTTGAAACAGTTTAGTGACATCGCACTGCTTAGGCAGAACAGCAAGCGCCGCACAATCCCGAAGGACGCCCCCGGCGCAAAGGGCGAGCAGGGCTTCACGCTCCTCGAGATGATGATCGTGCTGGTGATCATCGCCGTGATCGCCGGCCTGATCACCGTCAACGTGATGGGGCGGCCCGACGAAGCCCGGGCGACCACCACCCGGTCCAACATCACCAGCATCAATGCCGCGCTCAAGATGTACCGCCTCGACAACGGCACCTACCCGACCTCGGAACAGGGGCTGAAGGCTCTGGTCGAGAAGCCGACGACGGCGCCGGTTCCGGGCAGCTGGGCACAAGGCGGCTATCTTTCGGCGCCGCCGCTCGATGCGTGGCAGAAGCCTTATGAATATCAATCCGACGGGATGAGCTTCACGATCCGTTCGCTCGGGCGCGACGGCAAGCCGGGCGGCGAAGGCGTCGACGCCGATATCGACGGCAAGGGCTGACGCGCGTGCGGGGGGAGCAGCGGGCCGACGATCGTACCGACGCGGGCTTCACTCTGCTCGAAATGATGATCGTGCTCGTCATCATCGCGGTGATGGCGGGCGCAGTGACGCTCGGCATCGGCAGCGTCACCCGCGCGCCGAGCGTCGAGACCGAGGCCCGCCGCCTCGCGACCCGCCTCCAGGCCGCCGCCGACGACGCGATGCTCGGCGACCGGATGATGGCCTTCACGGTCGAGAAGCACGGCTATGGCTTCGCGACGATCGGCGCCAATGGCCAGATGATCGCGCGAAGCGACGATGCATTCGGGTTTCACCGTTTGCCGGGCGGCATGGTGGTGACGCTCAGCGTGCGGCCACCGGTGATCCTCGGCGTCGACGGCGCGGGACGGCCGATGTCGGCCACGGTCGAGAGCGGATCGCAGCGCTGGCTGGTGACGTATGACGGCCTGACCGCGCAAGCGGCGCCCGCGCCGGCGCCGGCGCCGAAGGCGTGATGCGCGACACTCCTATTTCTCGTCATGCCGGACTTGTTCCGGCATCCACCGCGCCTGTGCATGCTGGCTGTGAGGCTCCTGCTGGAACCGCGCTGTTGTCGCTGGCCGCCCGGTGGACCCCGGAACAAGTCCGGGGTGACGAAGTGGGCACGGAGGCCGGCTTCTCCCTCATCGAGGCACTCGTCGCACTCGCAGTGCTCGCCATCGCTGCCGTCGGCCTGATGCGCACCGTCGAATCGCACATAGACTCCACCCGCGGCCTCGAACGACGCACCGCGGCGATGTGGGTGGCAGAGAACCGGCTCGCCGAACTGGAAGCGAAGGCGCCTGCCGCCAACACCGATCAGGTCGAGATGCTCGGCCAGCTATGGCGCGTCGCGGTCGCGCGCAGCGGCACCGACGATCCCGAAATCCAGCGCGTGCGGATCGACGTATTCCCGGCGCAGGACAGCGTCCCCCTTGCATCGCTCGACGGCTTCGTGGACGGACGGAGGGGATGAGCCCTGCCCTTTCCCTCACGCCGCGCCAAGCGCGCTCTGCGCTCGACATCCTCACCGGGCTCGTCGTGATCTCGGTGGCGTTCGCGCTCGCCGGGCTGACCTGGCGGCTGGCGGGGCATGCCGGCACCGGCGCGATCACCGTGCCTTCGGGCCGCAGCGGGCCGGCCGTGGCGCCGGACATCGCGCCCGCGATCGCGCTCGCGCCGTTCGGCAAGGGCGCGGCGGCCGATGCCTCGCAGGCGACCAGCCTGCCGCTCGAGCTCAAGGGCGTGATCGCCGCGACCCCCGCCTCGCTCTCTACCGCATTCATCGCGGTGAGCGGCGCGGCAGCGGCGCCCTTCCATGTCGGCGAGGTGGTGAGCGGCGCGACCATCCAGTCGATCCTGCGCGACCGCATCATCCTCGCGATCGGCGGGCGCACCGAATATCTCGCTTTCCCAGACCCGACGCTGTCGCCCGAGCAGCGTCAGGCCGCGCAGAACGAGGCGGCGCAGAACCAGGCGGCGCAGACGACGCCCCAGCCGGGTGCGCCGGCTAACGGGGCTGGTGCGCCCCCCCCTCCCGCCGCCCCGCCCGCGGCAGCTGCCGCCGGTTTGCTCCAGCGTTTCGACGCGACTCCGGTCAGCGGCGGCTTTCGCATCGGCGATAACGGCCCGCCCGGAATGGTCGCGGGCGACGTGATCCAATCGGTCAACGGCACTTCGCTCGGCGATCCCAACGCCGCCAACGCCGCATTCGCGTCCGCCCAGACCAGCGGCACCGCCCAGATCCAGATCCTCCGCGACGGAAAGCGCCTCACGCTTACCGTGCCGCTCCGATAAAGAGACACTAGTGCACAAGATTCGCTCCACCCTCGCCGCCCTCGCGCTCGCCGGCATCGCGCTGGACAGTGTCGCCGTCGCGCAGAATGCTGCCGAGCAGGACCAGCCGGGCGACATCGTGATCAACATGCGCGGAGTCGAGATCGCCGACGTCGCCGACCAGATCTCGCGCATCACCGGCCGCACGCTGATCCTCGATCCCGCGGTCAAGGGCGTGGTCACGGTCACCTCCGCGACGCCGCTCTCGCCTTCGGGAGTGTGGGAACTGTTCCAGTCGGTGCTGCGCGCCAACGGCTTCTCGGCAGTGCGTTCGGGCCGGGCATGGCGCATCGTCCCCGCGGCCAATGCCGTGCGCGACGGCGGTGTACCCAGCCGGGCAGCGGGCGGGCAGGAACTGGTGACGCGGATGGTCCGCCTCGCCAACGTTCCCTCCGCCGATGTCGCGCGCGTCGTCCGTCCATTGGTCGCGACCTTCGGCAGTGTCGAGCCGCTGACCAGCCCCAACGCGATCGTCATCACCGATTATGCCGACAATGTCCGCCGCGTCGAGGCGATCGCCCACCAGCTGGACGGCGGCAGCGGCGCGACCTTCGCGACGATCACGCTGCGCAATGGCAATGCCGCCGACGTCGCCCAGTCGCTCCAGACCGTGCTGGGCGATCAGCAGGGCGGCACCGGCGCGCGCGTCGCCGCCGATGGCCGCAGCAACACGGTGATCATCCGCGGCACCCCCGCCGCGGTCGCCGAGGCGCGTCGAATCGCAGCCTCGCTCGATCAGCCCGGCGGCGCGACGCCGATCACGCGCATGTTCCGGCTGAATTATGCCGATGCCGAGACCGTGACCGAAGTGCTCCGCGGCGTGCTCGGCCAGGGCGAGAGCACCGACAATCCGGTCGCGCGAAGCCTGTCAGGCTCCAACAGCAATCCCTTCGCGCGGCTGAGCGGATCGCCGAACATCTCCGCGCTTTCCAACAGCGCGGCCTCGACCGGCGGCGGACTGGGCAATGCGATGCAGGCGGCGAACGCGGCCACGCAGCCGGTGATGGAGAACAAGCCCGCGGAGACGCCGCGGGGCTTTTCCACGCCCGATCTGACCGTCCAGCCCGCGCCCGAGCTCAATGCGGTGGTGGTGCGCGGTACCCCGAGCGCGATCGCATCGATCGAGCAGCTGATCACCGATCTCGACGTGCGGCGCCCGCAGGTGCTGATCGAGGCGGCGATCGCCGAGATCACCGGCGACGACGCCGAGGCGCTGGGCGTCCAGCTGGGCACCAGCGGCGCGGCGCTCCAGCCGCAGGGCGTGGGCACGTCGTTCGATCAGGCGGGCACGTCGCTCGGCTCGATCCTCAAGGCGCTCAACGTTCCCGCGGGCGCGCTGATCAGCAACGGGCTGACCGGCAATATCCGCATCGGCGACGATTTCTCGATCCTCGTCCAGGCGCTGGGCACGTCGACGCGCGCCAATCTGCTTTCGACGCCGCAGATCACGGTGCTCGACAATGTCGCGGGCGAGTTCGTCTCGGGCCAGAATGTGCCCTTCGTCACCGGTTCGGTGCTGACCGATTCGACCTCGGTCGCGCCCTATACGACGATCGAGCGCAAGGACGTGGGCATCACCCTGCGCGTGCTGCCGCGGATCAACGCGGGCGACACGATCCGGCTGCAAGTCAACCAGGAGGCATCGTCGATCGCCGAGGCGCAGACCCAGGCGGCGTCCGACCTCGTCACCAATCGCCGCGCGATCAACACCACGGTGCTCGCCGACAACGGCCAGACGATCGTGCTCGGCGGGCTGATCACCGACGACCGGCAGGATTCGCGCCAGCAGGTGCCGATCCTCGGCGACATCCCGATCGTCGGCGAGCTGTTCAAGAGCCGCCGCGAGAGCCGGCAGAAGCGCACCCTGTTCATCTTCCTCAAGCCGACGATCCTGCGCGATCCCGCGGACGCGGCGGCGGCGGCGAAGGACAAATATGCGCGGCTGCGCTCGGAAGAAATCGCCAGCACGCGGCGCTCCAGCCTGTTGCTCGCTCCCCCGACGCCGCGGCTGACGGTCGAGATCGACGGGATTTATTGAGGTCCAGCTATTCCCCTCCCTTTTAGGGAGGGGTTAGGGGTGGGTAAGAAGAGGTCGGGCTCGATGCCCGGCCTTTTCTTTTTGTCGAGACGCTGTGGAAGGGCTCGCCTTCGGCTCGCACCCACCCCCGGCCCCTCCCTTGCAGGGAGGGGAGTAAGAGAGGTTTATCCCACAGGCAAAGGCACGCGGACGCGCTGTGCGCCGCGTGTGAAGAAGGCGGCGTCGATCGCGAGGCTGGCGAGCTGCCAGCCATCGACGCTCTCTCCCACTTTCAACGCGCGCGTGGCGCCGTCGGCAGTGCGGACCAGCGCCACCGCATCCTCGCCGAGACGACCGACGATCCCGATCAACGCGGGCGCATCGGCGGGCAGCGCAGCGTCCTCGGCCGGCGCGGGGGCCGCGAACAGCGGGCGCTCGAACGCCGCCGCGAGCAGTGGCGAGGGGCTCTCCGACAAAGGCGTGGGTATCGGTCGCGGCGCTTCGGGCGAAGTGGAGGGACCGACCCTGCCCGTCAGCAACAGCAGCGGCATCAGCACCGCGAACCCGCCGGCGAGCCCGACGACGATCCTGTCGCGACGCGTGGTCATCGCGCCGCCACCGCTTCGGCGGTGAGCCGCACACCACCCGCAATCGGCTCGAGCGTCCAGCTTCGAAAGCGCATCACCGGCCGCTCGCGCTCGAACGCATCGGCAAGCGCGAGTACCGCCTTCTCCGCACCCGACGCGCGCACTCGCAGCGCCACCAGCCCCTCGGGTGCGTCCGCCGCGCTGGTTTCCTCGACGAGCACGCCGCCGGCCTTCGCCAGCCGCTGAATGCGCGCCATCATCGCCGCCCGCCCGGCCGCGGCATCCATGGCGTCGAGCGCGCTCCCCCTGGCCAGGATCGGAGCCTGTCGTGCGGGCAGCGCCGCGGCCTGCACGATCCGGGCGTGCTGCGCCCGCTCCACCGCGAGATCGCCCAGCGCAGCACCCGTGAACGGCGACAGCGCGAGCAGGCCGATCAGGCCGGCGCCGATCCCGAACAGGAGCGGAGACGGCCTCATTCCGTCGTGCCTTCGAGAAGCACGATCATCGCGGCATCGGCCTGTCGCTGGCCGGTATTGCGCAACCGGGTGAATGCAGGAGCCCGACGCAGTGCGGCGCGCAGCCTGTCGGGATCGGCGGTGGCTATCTCGAGCGCGAGCCGGCCCTGCGCATTGCGTTCGGCGCGAACCAGGGTCGCGTCCGCCGGGAGCGCCCGCGCGAGCGCCTCCACCGTGGCGCCCAGGGTTCGGCGCCCAAGTATCGCACCTAGTTGCGATCGCGCCTCGATCGCCGCTTCGGCGGCGGCGATGCGCGGGGCGGCTTCGGCTTCGATCCGGGTGGCGGTCGTGCGCTGCCGCTCGGCGAGCAGGCGCGCGCCACCGATCGTGAGCAGCGGCCCGGCGAGGAGCAACAGCGCCACCACCATCGCCACCCTGCCCTCGGGCCATTTGCCCACGCCGCCGGCCGGCGCGCGGCGCGCGAAGGCCGATAGGCGCTGGGCTAGGCTCGGCATGGGCTTGGGATCCTGCATCGCCTGCCGATTAGCCGTTGGCGACGCTCAGGGCAAAGCGTCACAATCGCGTCCGCAAAGAGTCATCGCCCCGCCACGCCGCTTCCATCAAGCCGTAAGGCCGCCCTTCCAAAGGCAGGGAGAACCGGGTCACACCTGATCCGGGTGCCTGGGGGTTTTCCATGAACGATCTGACGCCCGCGTCCTTCGGTTACACCGATGGTGACACCGACACCAACCGCACCGACACCGTCACTCTGAATGAACTCGCGGCGCAGCGCCTTTCGCGCCGCCAGACGCTGCGCGGCGGCTCGGCGATCCTCGCCGCAACGCTCGGCGGTTCCGTGCTTTCCGCCTGCGATTCCGCGGATGCGAAAAGCGATCCCGCGCCGACGGTGAGCGCCGGTGCAGCCGCGACGGCGAACACCGGCCGGGTGGTTACCCTTACCGGTACCGCGAGCGGCGCCACCGCCTACGCCTGGACTCAGACCGGCGGTCCGGCAGTGACGCTGAACGGCGCAGGCGGCGCGACCGCGACCTTCCTGGCGCCGAGTGTGGCGAGCGCGACGGTGCTGACCTTCCAGTTCGCTGCCGCGACCGGAGCCACCGCGGTGACGGCGACGACCACCGTCACCGTCAATCCCGCTGAGCTCGGCTTCACCGCCATCGCCAAGAACAAGCTCGACGTCGTCAGCGTACCCGCGGGCTACAAGGTGCAGGTGATCAACCGCACCGGCGATCCGATCGCCGCGGGCGTACCGGCCTACAAGAATGACGGCACCGACACCAATTTCGCCCAGCGCATCGGCGATCATGGCGACGCGCTCTACTGGTACGGCCTCGCCGCCACCGGCACCGCACGCGATGAGACCAGCTCGACCCGCGGCCTGCTCGTGCAGAACCACGAGAACATCAACCAGCAGTACCTCCACCCCGCAGGGGCGACCAACGTGGGCGGCGTGCGCCCCGAGGCCGAGGCGCTGAAGGAGATCGAGAATCACGGCGTCAGCGTCACCGAAGCGGTCGAAGGCGCCAATCGCGCGTGGAGCGTGGTCCAGAACAGCAGCCTGAACCGCCGCATCACGCCCAACACGCCGATGACCTTCAGCGGTCCGGCGCGGGGTTCGGACCTGCTCAAGACGGTCTTCTCGACCGCCGGCACCGACGGCCGCGGCACGATCAACAACTGTGCCAACGGCACCACGCCCTGGGGCACCGCACTGACCTGCGAGGAAAATTGGGCGGGCTATTTCCGCCGCAGCGGCGACAATGCGGCGCGCACCGCCAAGGAACTGACGGCGCTCAGCCGCTACGGCGTGACGAGCTCCACCGGCAACTTCGGATGGTCGACCGTGACTGCGGCCGACACCGCCAACACGACCTTCCGCCGCTGGGATGCGCGGGCGACGGGCGCATCGGCCACCGCCGACTTCCGCAACGAGCCCAACCAGCTCGGCTGGGTCGTCGAGATCGATCCCTACGCTCCCACGTCGGTGCCGAAGAAGCGCACCGCCCTCGGCCGGCTCGGCCATGAAGGCTGCTGGCCGGGCGCGTTCGTCGCCGGCCGCAAGCCGGCCTGGTACATGGGCGACGATTCGCGGCGCGAATATCTCTACAAGTTCGTCTCGGCCACTGCCTGGGTGGCGGCCGATGCGACCGCGACCAACCGGCTCGCAACCGGCGACAAATATATGGACTCCGGTACGCTCTACGTGGCGAAGTTCAACGCCGACGGCACCGGCACATGGCTGCCATTGGTGTTCGGTCAGAACGGCATCACCTCAGCCGCGGCCACTTATCCCTTCGCCGATCAGGCCGACGTCCTCGTCAATGCGCGCCTCGCCGCCGACGTGGTCGGAGCGACGCCGATGGACCGCCCCGAATGGACCGCGGTGAACCCCGTCACCGGCGAAGTCTATCTCACCCTCACCAACAACAATGCCGCGTTGCGCCCGCTGGGCGGCACCGATGCCGCGAACCCGCGCCACTACAACGACCCGTTCGGCCCGACCAACACCGCGCAGTTCGGGAATCCGAACGGCCATATCATCCGGTTGCGCGAAGCTGGCGACACCACTGAAGCGACCACCTTCACCTGGGACATCTATCTGTTCGGTGCGGGGGCGGATCTCGACCCGGCAAATGTCAACATCTCCGGGCTGACCGCCGACAATGACTTCTCGAGCCCCGACGGGCTCTGGTTCAGCCGGACGAGCAACGCCGCGGGACAGAACAAGCCGCTGCTGTGGATCGAGACCGACGACGGCGCCTATACCGACGTGACCAATTGCATGCTGCTCGCGGCGCTGCCCGGCAAGGTGGGCGACGGCGGCGCGCGCACGATCACCAACACCGGCACAGGCGGCGTGACTGCAACTCAGGCGACCCGCGTCGGCGCGGCGCCGGGCGCCAATCTCAAGCGCTTCCTCGTCGGCCCGGTCGAATGCGAGATCACCGGGATCGATACCACGCCCGACGGCCGCACCCTGTTCGTCGGCATCCAGCATCCGGGCGAAGGCGGCACGCCGGCCGCCCCGACCAGCCACTGGCCCGACAGCCAGGCAACCGGCACCGCCGGCGCCACCGTGCGCCCGCGCTCGGCCGTGGTGGTGATCACCAAGGATGACGGTGGCGTGGTCGATCTCTGAACGTTCCGGCCCACCCTTCGGCCCTACTTGGGGGAGGTTCCGCAAGGAGCCTCCCCCTTTTCTTTCGATGTTTTAATATTTCGCGTACTCAGCGCGGTGGCGAGAGGCATGATGTCATCCCGCCGACTATGAGATATTTCGATATGCTCGAACTACCGCCGCTCGAATTTGTGTCCGTGGTTGTCGAAATCAGGCGTCTGGCGACCGTGTTGGCGAACTTCCAGTCTGACGCAGCGGAGCTTGCTAGGCCCGATGTCAAAGATCGGATGGCGGGCACGATTGATACTATGCGAGAACATCTCGCGACCATCGCGGCTCAATCTGCATGGGTGGCTGCTAACCGCCTCCACACACAATTGGTCGAGGCTGACAGAAGCCTTTCATACGGCGACATTCATAAGCAAATTGAAGACATAGAGCGTCGGTTCGCGGACCATTTAGGGTTTATCCGACTTTTTGTGGTCCGCCCGGAACAGCTTTCGTTACTGGGAACTGCCGTTGAACTGCTCGGAGAGCCCACCGCGAGCCGGTTCACGAGCTTATGGTTTGACTGCGAGGAAGCAGCAAAATGCGTTCTCGTGCTACGGCCAACCGCTGCGGTTTTCCACGCTATGCGAATGCTCGAAATCGGCATTCGAGCATTCGCGACCCGCCTTGGCATCCCCGACCCAGTAAAGCCGGCGGAGCGGAATTGGGGTGTCTTCCTGAGATCCATAAAACTTAAAATAGACACCGATTTTCCGGCTTCGAAACGGCTCCCGGGCGGCGAAGGCGCCTTCCTTGAGGCGCTTTATGCCACCCTGGATGCCGTCAAGAATCCATGGCGCAACGAAGTGATGCACGTGGAAGGAGTCTATACCGACGCCGAAGCTGGCTTTATTGTACTTTGCACTCTGAAATTCATTCAGAAGATGGCTACCAGCTTCGATGAGCACGGCGATCTCGTAGAGCCGCCAGCGATGTTGGCACCTAGCAGCGCGTAGTTCCTCTTATTCGCGTCGCTTACCGATCCGACCGGCTGACGATGTTGGCGGTGCCATCCGGCGTGATGCCGATCATGTACGCGGTCTTGTCCGAGCAGTTTACGCGCCACAGCGGTTTGCCGTCCTGATCGGGAAGGCGTTCGGACGAGGTCACGTGCTGACATCCGATCCCAGCGTCCATCAGCGCGCGGATGAAGACGACGTTGCGCTGGCGATCGGACATGCCGAGCACAGCGGCGAGCGCGTTGCCCGGTGCGGCTTCGTTGCCGACGGCATTGGCCTCGACATCGGCATTGTCGGCCGTAACCGTATTCGCCGGCCCGGTCGGTCCGCATCCTGCGAGCGCCAGCGCCGCGAGCGCCGGCAAGGCAATGCGCTTGATCATCTGCACTCTCCCGTCCGCCGGCTGCCGAGGCGGCGCCGGTCAAAGCTCTGCGGTTGCAGCGCCAATGCCGCACCTGTCGTGAAGGTTCCGGGGCGAACGCCCGTCAGTGCTGGTACGCCTTGGGGAGCGGACCTTCCTTCGGATCCCAATAGCGTTCGCGCAGCCGGGTCTGGCGGCTGGTCATCGGCTGCTCGACGCCGTCGATGAACACGTTCACCGCCGAAGTGCCGATCTCCAGCGGATCGCCGTCCCAGATCACGATATCGCCGCGCCGGCCGGGCTTCAGCGACCCCAGTTCGTCGCCGAGGCCCAACGCCTCCGCCGGCCGCGAAGTGATCGTCGCGAACGCCTCGCCCCAATTGAGCCCGCTCGCGCCGGGAATGCGGCCGAGCGCCACGAGATTGCCCGCGAACTGCTTTTCCCAGCGCGCCTGACGCGCTTCGTCCTGATTGATCGTGCCGATCCCTACGAGCACACCCGCCGCCTTCATCCGGCCGATATTCGACTGAGTCGCTGCGAGTTGCTCAAAGCTCTCCGGCAGATCGACCAGCGCCGAAGCGATCACGGGGACGCCCGCCGCGGCGATTTCGCGCGCGACGGTCCAGCCCTCGCTGACGCCGACGAGCACCAGCCGGAGCGTGGGCACTTCGCGCTTCAGCCCGAGGATCGTCTGGATGTCGGAAGCACGCTCGACATGGACAAGCAGCGGCACGCGGCCCTGCACCACCGGCACCAGCGCCTCGGCATCGGCGCGCGTCAGCAGCGCGTCCTTGCCGCGATCGTTGAAGCTGGCGGGACTGCGGACATAGTCGCGCACTTCGAACAATGCGTTCTTGAGCATCGCATAGGCCGCGGGGCGACTGCCGCCTGCGGCGCGCGCGCCCGCTTCGCCATATTCCATGAACTGGAAGGCGCGCGGCTTGGCGACCGGGTCCATATCGGCACCGAGGTCGATCACCGCCCCCTGCCCCGCGAAGATCGACCCCTTGCTGTTGTCGGGCGCCACGACCGCGCGAGTCACGCCTTCGAGGCGGTTTATCGCGATCGGGCTGCTCTTAGGGTTGACCGCCGGCGTGACATCGAGCGCCGCATTGAAGGGCGAGGTTCCCCCCGACGTGTCGTTGGTGCCGTCGACCGCGTCGACCTCGACGATGCCCATCCGGGTGAAGCCGGCGAAGATGCCCGGAGTCACCCAACGGCCACCCGCATCGACGACGCGTGCGCCCGCGGGCGCGGCCACGCCGGCGCCGGCGGCGACGACGCGGCCGTCGCGGATCACGACGGTGCCGCCTTCGGATGGCCCCGAACCGTCTCCGATCACGAGTTTGGCGTTGGTGATCGCCACGGTCTGCGCGGCGGCGGGAGCGGCAAGTGCGAGCGTGGCGCCCGCGCAAAGAAGCAGCGTCCTGATCACTTCACATCCCCCTCGCCCGGCTGGCCCAGTTCGAAATCGGAAACCGGCCGCAGCTTCGGATTGTTCGCGTCATAGAGCAAAGCGCCGTCGACCCAGACCATTTGCGGCCGGGTGTAGACGCTGAACGGATTGCCGTTCCACAGCACGACATCGGCCATCTTGCCGGGCTTGAGGCTGCCGGTCCTGTCGGCGATACCAAGCGCCTTGGCGGGGTTGATCGCCAGCCACCGCCAGGCGGCGGCTTCCGATATGTCGAAGCCGGCCTTCCTGCCCGATGCGCGCGCCTTGGCCACTTCCTGGTTGAGGCGCTGGATGCCGTTGCCGTCGTCCGAATGGATCATCGCGCAGGCGCCTTCCTTTTCGAGGATGGCGAGGTTCTCGGGCACCGCGTCATACGCTTCCATCTTGAAGCCGTACCAATCGGCCCAGACCGCGGCGCAGGTGTTGTTGGCCTTGAGAAGGTCGGCGATCTTGTAGGCTTCGACCGCGTGGTGGAACGCCGCCACATGATAGCCGAACTCCTTCGCCATATCCATGACGACAGCCATCTCGTCGGCGCGGTAGCAATGGTTCTGGACGAGGATCTCGCCCTCGAGCACGCCGCGCAAGGTATCCATGGCGAGGTCGCGGGTCGGCGCCTCGCCGCCTTTGTCCTCATATTTGTCCCAGCGGCGCTTATACTCGACCGCCTTGGCCCAGGTCGCGCGATCCACTGCGATGTTGCCCATCCGCGTGGAGGGGGCGCGTCCCTTTCCGCCGTAGACGCGCTTCGGGTTCTCACCGCACGCCATCTTCAGGCCGTAGGGCGCGCCGGGAAACTTCATCCCCTGCATCGTCCGGGCATAGACGTTCTTCACCGTCACCGACCGGCCGCCGAACAGATTGGCCGAACCGGGGAGGATCTGCAGCGTCGTCACGCCGCCATTGGCGAGCGCGCGGCCGAAGCCGGGGTCCTGCGGCCAAACGCTATGCTCGGCCCACACCTCGGGCGTGACCGGCGAGGTCATCTCGTTTCCGTCCGAATTCGCTTCGACGCCCGGCGAAGGATAGTCGCCGAGGTGGCTGTGGATGTCGATCACGCCGGGAGTCAGATATTTGCCGCGGCCGTCGATCACGGTCGCGTCCGATCCTGCATTCACCGTCTGCCCCACTTCGATGATCTTGCCGTCGCGGAAGAGCACCGAACCATTGTCGATTCGCCCGCCCTCGCCGTCGAAGATGGTGACGTTGGTCACCAGCGTCGGTGCGCCCGGATAGGCGTGATAGGTGGAAGGAAACGGATCGTGCGAATAGCCCCTGCCCTTGCCCGGCCCGGAAGTAGCTGGCTCGGCGGAACTGCTCTGCGGCCTGCTGCCGCTTTCGGCGCAGCCAGCCAGCGCCAGGACGGCACCGAGGATCAAGACCGGTCGAAACAAGCGCGACTCCTTCCCTGTTCGTTGCGCTCGCGGCGCGACGCTTTGATCGTGGCAAACGCCAGTTTTGGCAAGCGCGGCCTGATTGTTGAAATTTCACGGAAAATCATATGCCGACAAGAATGCCCACATCGGATGTTAGGAGCTTTCCACAAAGAATTAATCGGTGTTAAGGCAAGGGTACTTCGCTTTACCCTGTACAGGGGGCAGGTATTTTGCGAGTCAGTAACCGTCCCGGTGCGTCGGCCGAAGGGCTGCCACCTCCGGCAAGAAATGTCGCGGCAGGCCTTGTTGCGCTCGCGGCTCTGTGTAGTCTGATCGCCTTCGCCGGATGGGTGTTCGATGTTCCCGCACTTCGCGGGTTCGGCTTCGACGATTTCCCGATCTGGCCGCTCACCGCGATCGGTTATTTCTGCCTCGCATGCGGCTTTCTGGCTTCCATATTCGACCGCGACCGACTCGCTTCGGCGTTCTGGCTCGTGCCGCTGCTGATCGCGTTGGCTTCGATCCTCCAGAACGCGCTCGCTCTGGATTTCGGTACCGATCGCCTGTTTTTCTGGAATCTGGTGTCGACCTATGAAGCACCGCATCCCGGCAGACCCGGGCCCAGCCCCACCACGATCTTCGTCCTCCTCGCCACAGCCGGCTATGGGGCGCGGGTGCGCAAATGGCTGTCGGGCGAAGCCAGCAGCCTGATCGCCGCGATCACGCTTGCGCTGACCGCGGCCACGGCGATGCTCGTCCTGTTCTCGAGCCCGACCAGGAGGGAGATCCAGATCTTCTCGGTCTCGCTGCCCGCGGCCATCGCGACCCTGTTGCTGGCGATTGCCTTCCTCATTCTTCACAGCAGATTGCTGTGGGTCCGGTCGCTGATGATACGAAGCGGCGACTGGCGCATCATCCGTGTCCTGGTGCCCGTCGCGGTGATCGTGCCGGTAGTACCATCGATCCTTGAATTGCTGATCGGGCGCTATGGCCTGCTGCCCCCGCTGGCATCAGAGGCACTGGTTGCGCTCTGCAACGTCCTGATCGTGGCACTCGTGGCTTATTGGGCCGTCATCCGGGTCGCGCGGGGGCAAGCGGCGATGGTGGAATTGAGCCAAGCCCTCGATCATACGACGGTCGTTCTGACGACGCCGGAGGGACGCATCACGCACTGGTCGGCCGGATGCGAGCGGCTCTACGGCTGGTCGTCGGGCGAGGCGCTCGGGCAGAACAAATATCTGCTGCTGCGTTCACAGTGCCGCCTCGACTCCGCGACGCGCGGCAACCGCGAGGATGGATACGAACTGGTGGAGATCTGCCGCGACGGGCGCGAGATCTCGGTCCTCGAGCGCACGCATCAGGTCGAGAACCCCGGGGCCGCCTCCGTCGTTCTGCTCAAGGTTACCGACATCACCCAGCGCGTGGCCGCGACCGAAGCGCTGAAGGTCAGCGAGGAACGGCTGGCGCTGGCGACCTCCGCGCACGAGCTGGGCGTATTCGAATGGGACCTGCCGAGCGGCAAGCTGGAATGGTCGCCCGGTACCGAACAACGCCTCGGCCTCATGCCGGGCCTGTTGTCGGATTTCGAAAGCTGGCGCAAGCAGGTGGAGCCGGAGGATGTCCAGCACATTCTCGACACGCTCGCGCGCACGGTCCGCGATCGGGCCGACAAGTTCAGCTTCCGATACCGTTTCCTCCAGCCGCAAGGGGGAATCCGCGCGGTGGAAGGCTCCTCGCGGGCCTTTTACGACGCCGAAGGCAATCTGGTGCGCGCGGTCGGCGTCATCCTCGACGTGACCGAGCGCGAAGAGCGGGAGTCGGCACTCCGGCGGCGCGAGGCCCAGCTCCGCTCGGTGCTGGAGACGGTTCCGGACGCGATGGTGGTGCTCGACCAGCACGCCACGATCATGCAGTTCAGCACCGCAGCGGAGGAGCTCTGGGGATATCGCGCGGCGGATGTGCTCGGCCGATCGGCGCAGATGCTGGTCCCCGCCGATCGGCGCACGGTGCACATGGCGGCATTGAATCGCTATATGAAAACCGGCGAAGGGATCGTCAACGAAGTGATGAAGGGCACTGCGGAAGCGGCGGATGGCCGCCGTTTTCCGATCGAGTTGCGTGCCGGCGTCGCCCGTAGCGACGGCCAGACGCTTCTGACCGTGTTCGTGCGCAACCTCGCCAAGCAGCTCGCCACCGAGGAGCGCTTGAGCGAACTGAGCGCCGAGATCGCGCACGTCTCACGTCAGAGCGCGATGAGCGAGCTCGCGGCGGATCTCGCACATGAACTCAATCAGCCGCTGAGCGCCACTTCCAACTTTCTCGCCGCCGCACGCATGTTGCTCGAAAAAGGTGAGAGCGGCGAGCGCGTCGTCGATCTGCTCCGTATGGGCTCCGAACAAACCCAGCGTGCGGGGGAAATCATTCGACGAATGCGAGCATTCATGGCGCGTGGGGAAGTCGAGATGCGCACCGAATCGGTTGAGCGCACGGTCCACGACGCCGTCGATCTGGTATTGGTCGGAACAGGTCAATTCCACATCCGGGTAAGCTACGAGCTCGATTCAGAAGCACCATTTATTTTCGCGGATCGGATTCAGGTACAGCAGGTCCTCGTCAACCTTCTTCGCAATTCCATGGAGGCTCTGCGGACTTCAGGTCCGCAGGATCGGCACATCACCATTTCTTCCCACAAGCCCAATGATCAGTTGGTTGAAATTGTCGTGAGCGATTCTGGGCCCGGAATTCCTCCCCATGTGTTGGAGCAACTATTCTCGCGCTTTACGTCCACGAAAGGTAATGGAGGTGGAATGGGTATTGGACTTTCGATCAGCAAGCGTATCATTGAAGGACATGGCGGGACGCTGAGCGCAGAGAACCGGCCCGAGGGAGGAGCGAGCTTCCGCTTCACCCTGCCCGCCATTGAGGAGGGTGTGGAAGGATGAGCAGAACGATCTACATCGTGGACGACGATGACGCTGTCCGCGCCTCGCTCCATAGCTTGTTGTCGATACGCCAGGATCTGATCGTCCGGGGGTTCCGATCGGGCGATGCCTTCCTCCAGGACGTGAACGAACTCGATCCCGGCGTGCTGCTGCTCGATTTCCATATGCCCGGCGCCACCGGCCTCGACGTATTGACCGCGCTCGACGGCAGCCCGCGCTTCGTGCCGATCGTTCTCACCGGCCAGGGAAATGTCGGCCTGGCGGTGCAGGCGATGAAGGCCGGCGCGCTCGATTTCATCGAAAAGCCCTATGAAGCCGAAACGCTGCTCCAGCTGATCGACAATGCCTTTTCCCGGCTCGAGGAGGACAACGAAGCCGCGAACCGGGTCGGCGCGGCCGAGGCGAAGATCGCCAAGCTCTCCCCGCGCGAGACCGATGTCCTCAAGGGCTTGATCGAAGGCAGATCGAACAAGATCATCGCTTATGAGCTCGACATCAGTCCCCGCACGGTGGAAATCTATCGCGCCAACCTGATGGAGAAGCTCGAAGTGCGCAGCCTCTCGGAAGCGCTGCGCATCGCGTTCGCGGCGGGACTGTTTCCGAAGAACTGAGACCGCCCGCCCCGTTCAGAAGCTGGCGGCGAGGTCCATATGGATGTAGCGCGTATCGCCGGTTGCGGGCGCATTGGGCGCGTCCTCGAGGAAGCGGCCCTTGGCCAGATATGCGCCGCCAACCTCGAGCCGCAGCCGCTCGGGCACCAGCCAGCGACGCGCGCGCGCCTCGATTTGCATTCCGGCATAGCGTCCTGAGGCACCGTTGCGGTCGCGCACGCCGGTGGAGGCGAAGCTGTCGGTCGCCTGCGCCAGCCACAGCCCGCGCAGCGAGGTCATGAAGTCGACCCGCTTCGAAGGCTTGGCCTCGAGCCGCAGCCCCGGCGAGATCAGGTTCGCGCGCCCCACCGGACCATAGAGCGCGACCGGGCCGAAATCGGCGCGGCGCGCGCCGAACAGCGTGTCGAACCGGCCCCAGGTGCCGGCATCGCGCCCGTCGCCCGAGGCATAATCGAACATCGCCGAGACGCGGGGCGTCCAACCCTTGGCTACTGTCCATCCCGCCTCGACATGCGCGAATCCGGCGCGGACATCGAGGTCGCGGACGTCGCTGGCGGCGGTGGTCGCCCGGGTGGTGCCCGACTGCCAGGCGCCTTCGCCTTCGAAATCGAACTGCCCCTTGGCCGGCGCGCGGCGCAGGCGCATGCCCGCCGTGACGAGATGGCGGTTGCGCGTCAGCCGCGTCGTGCGGTCATCCTCGGCCAGGCGATAGCCATAGACCTCCGCGCTGACGTTGCCGAACGCCTTGGCCAGCATCGCGCTGGCGCCGAAGAAGGTCATGTTCCCGCCTGCGCGATCGAGTTCGATCGCATTGTCTTCGATCCCGGCGACATCGTCGGGAAGCGCCGAGAAGAGCTTTGCCCAGAATGCGACGATCCGGTCCTTGCCTTTGCTGCGCCAGTCGACGAGGCCGCCGAGATAGGACTGAACGGTGTTGGGGAAATCGGTGCGGCCGACGAGCCGGCTCGAACCAATGTCGAGCGACCAGCGCCCGGCCGTGACCGTCGCGGTCGCACCCTTGGCGAAGGCGTCGGAGGCGCGATACGCGACATAGGCCTGGATTGGTTCGAGTGCGTTGACTTCGCCGGTCCGGACCGACGAACGGTCGCGCTGGCCATAGCCGCGCGCATCGACGACCTCGCCGCCGACCGCGACGGGGCCGAGCTCGGCCTTCGCGGCCACGGTGGTACGGAACGAGACGAACACGTCGTCCGGCGCAACGTTGGGACGGAACTGGCCCCCGATCACCTCGACACGCGCCCGCGCGGTGGCATCGATGCTGAGCTGTACCCCGCCATCCTTCTTCTCGCCCGCGGTTTGCCCGAACGCCGGCAACGCCGTCATCGCACAAAAGCCCATGAGCGCACCGCGCAACAGGGGCGAAGGGAAAGTCGAGATCACGGCATGCTCCGGGGAATGAAGGGGGATTGATCTCCTCTTTATAGGCGCGGCGACCGGGCCGTTGTGGCGCGGCGACGAACTGGTCCCTGCCATCATGCCGGAAAAAGGGCTCGCGCCGAGGCGGTGCGCCTCCCGCATCCGGAAAAATCCCTAGGCACGGATCCCGCCCGGCCGGACCTCTGGGCTCGGCCCATCCTCTATAAGGTACTGACTCAATGCCGCGAACAGCGAGCGCTGCACGCACCTGAATAGAAAAGGCTATCCTATGGCTGACATCCTCGCCCGCATCAAAATTCCCGTGAAGATCCTGGGGCTGCTGCTGATGCTCGGCCTGATCACGCTGGGCGTCGCCTTCTATGGATCGCGCGCGCTCAAGAAGACCGACGCCGATTATGCGGTGCTGGTCGACGTCAAGCTCCCGATCACCACCAAGCTCGCTCGTGCGAACCGCCTCGGCTCGCAGATGCTCTATGCCAGCTACCGCGTCATGACCTATCCGGGCGGATCCGCGGCAGGACGTGCTGCCGCCGAAGAAGAGCGCGCGTCATACGAAGCCGCTGTCAAGATATTCGACGAGGTCAAGCAGTTGGATCCGAGCCTCGCCACCGAGATCGCGACGATCCGCGGAACGTTCGAGGATATCCACAAGGGTGCCGTGGAGGCGATCCGTCATGGCAGCCGCGACGAGGATGACGCCGCGCGCGCGATCCTCGCGGATCTCGACACCAAGGCGCTGACGATGGCGACGGAGCTCATCAAGGCGAACGATCAGCGCATCGCCGACGCGAAGGCCTTTTCGAGCGATCTTTCGGCGAGCGCGAGCAGCACTTCCACCACCATGCTCGTCGTCAGCCTGATCGCGATCGCAGTCGCGATCGGCATCGGCCTGCTCGTGTCGCGGCTGGGCATCACCGCGCCCATCGCCAACCTCCAGGCACGCATGAAGACGCTCGCCGAGGGCAACAACGCCGCCGACGTGCCGGGCACCGAACGCGGCGACGAGATCGGCGCGATGGCCAAGGCGGTCCTGGTGTTCCGCGAGGCGGCGATCGAGAAGGAGAAGTCCGACGCGGCCAAGAAGATCGCCGATGCCGAGCAGCAGCGCGTCGTCGAGACGCTGGAATCGAGCCTGAGCAAGCTGGCGCAGGGCGACCTGACCAGCGAGATCGATGCGGCATTCTCCCCGGCCTATGAATCGGTGAAGGTCAATTTCAACGGCGCCGTGGCCGAGCTTCGCAACCTGATCGGCACGGTGATGGAGAGCGCCATTACGATCCGCACGGGTTCGAGCGAGATCGCCGAAGCATCGGAAGCACTCGCGCGCCGTACCGAAGCCAATGCCGCGAGCCTCGAGGAAACCTCGGCCGCGGTCTCGCAAATGAACGGCCGCCTCAAGGCGACGGCCGAATCCGCAGGCCGCACGGTCGAGCGCGCCGACGGCGCCATCGCCACGGTCTCGGGCGGCCGTAATATCGCCGACGAGGCCGTGCAGGCGATGACCCGTGTGGCCGACAGCGCCAAGGGCATCGACAGCGTGATCGAGGGTCTCGACAAGATCGCCTTCCAGACGCGCGTGCTCGCGATGAACGCCGCAGTGGAAGCCGGCCGCGCCGGCGAGGCGGGCCGCGGCTTCGCGGTCGTCGCCGACCTCGTCTCTGCACTCGCCATGCGTGCCGAGGAAGAGGCCGGCCGGGCCCGCGACCAGCTCACCGCCACCCAGACCGACATCGTCGCGGCAGTGGAGATGGTCCAGAAGGTCGACTCTGCGCTGGCGGACATTTCGGGCGACGTGGGCGAGGTCCACAAATTGCTCGGCGAGATGGCGACCGACAACCAGGCCCAGTCGACTGCGATCGCCCAGATCAGCGTCGCGATCGGGACGATGGACCAGTCGACCCAGCAGAATGCCGCCATGGTGGAAGAGACGTCGGCTGCCGCGCGCAACCTGTCGGGCGAAGTCGCCGCGCTCAGCGAGCAGGCGTCGCGGTTCAACGTCGGCAACGGCGCCCGCGTCGCCGCGGTGCGAACGAATGCTCCGGCGAAGCCTGCGAGGGCGGCGGCAAAGTCGAACGGCTATGTCTCGCCGGTCAAGGCACTCCCCGTTGCCGCAATGGCCAATGGCAGCGGCGGCTCGGACGACTGGGCTTCGTTCTAGTCCCGTTCGCCTAAAGAAAAGAGGGCGCCGTGGCAGAAGCTGCGGCGCCCTTTTCCGTTTCAGTACCCCTCGCGAAGCAGGGAGGGTTTTCAAGTCGTGAACCCATAAACTGGACCGGCAGCTAACGCCCCAAAGTCAGTCGTTCAGGTCGCCTGGCGTGACACCCGGAAGCGGACATTCGCTCATCGATGGGCCCCACGACAAGAACCGCCCCAGAATCGGTCATTCGGCAGATCAGCGCAGCGCTCCGAAACCGGCCGTTCGGTTGACCCGCAGCAGTTCCGTTTCTCCATGTTCAACGGACTGTTTTGCGGGAGCTCAATAGGGAACAGGTTTTGAGGAGCGGTCCGCGAGCCGCATCGGTAAGATCGATCCTGCCCTCGGCTGTACCGCTGGACCTTCCTGTTCGGGAGCGTATCAACGAGCTCGCGACGCACTACCTCGCCCTGGTGCTCACCGAACGTTGATCATCCTCACGAAATTGCCGATTCGATAGCTTCCGCAATTTCGAACAACTTGCCCCTGTAACTGTTCGCCAAGAGAACAATGGTAGTTCTGTTGCGCAGATCGAATATCAAAAGCGCCTCAAAACTCCCGGACCGGCCATCATGAACATGTCGGACCATCTTGCCATTTGAATACGTCGCATCGCCCAAAGATGACTGTGCGTCATCATTGAAACTAGCGCCGAGAGATAGGATTGATGATGTCTGGATCAGCCTACCTGCATTAAGACATTGTGACCACTTGAACATATCCTTGGCAGTAAGGTAAGCGCCGCCCGTTATGGGAAGCTCTGGTTTGTCGGCTACATAGCCGACCTTGAAACCCTGCGCGACCTTTGACGAAGGGATGACTGGGGTTATGAAGGAATTATTCATACCGCAAGGTTTGAATAGATGCCGTTCGATATAATGCTTGTAACCCATCCGGGTAATGCGCTCGACAATCATTTGACGAAGGAATATGTTATTATTGTTGTAGTCATACGATGTGCCAGGGAGAAAATTCAGCCGCGTAATCGAGCGGATTCCGTTTATAATGTCATCATCCGTTCGAATACTCTTCCATAACACATCCGGCATACCACTCGTATAATTTATGGTGTTTGAAATTTTCACTGCGTTCGCCCAAGTGGGGAGATCGGGCAGGTACACTCTGACCGGTACTGTCAAAGAAAGCTTCTTCCTCTGCTGTAACTGCAAAAGGGCCGACGAGCTGAACTCTTTCGTGATGGAGCCTATATTGAATAGGGCTTCAGCGTCGAGCTTTCTCGACCGTGCAGCATCGGCGTACCCATACGAGTTCTGAAAGATTATACGGCCTTCCTTCGCCACCAACACGTTGCCATTGAACGTGCCGTTGTCAGCGGCATCCTCCATTATTTCGCGGATTCGCGTGGCTCGGTTTTCGTTCGCGTCAGCGTTGCCGGGGCAAGTCAGGAGGAGGGCTGCTAGCAAATGGCGTAGCGTCCAAGATTTCTTCGCCATACTGACGCGCATTCTGATTCCCTTTTAGGTCGCTCGAAATTTGTCCCAGACGGTAAGGGCGAATCCTCACGCGCTCAATCTTGACGATAGGCATACAGCGGACCGTCGATCCGTGGCATTTGAAGCGCTATTCAGGTTTTCCCGAAACACCATCGCTTTCGGGACGGCAGCTATCGTCCGCTTGCCTCCGAAAGCCGCAGGTCGGCTAACCACCCATTTGCAGACGTGCTTGCAATGTAGGATTTCGCCTGACAGCCTCCTCTAGCTCTTTGGCATCGTAACGCCCCTCTCATCCTGCTCGCGCGAAAGCGGGAGTGAAGCGCTGCTTGGTTCACACCGTCCTGGATCGCCTGCGCAGAAACAGGCCAGAACCATGCAGGCAGTGTGACCCTAGTGTGACCTTTCGCGGCTAACCACCGCTTCCGGCCATTGGAATTTCAAGCCAACGGCCTTGTTATCTTATCCTGATTGGCTGGATCGCGAGCGCGAACAGCGAGATCGGATCGCCGCTGCGCAAACAAAAAGGGCGCCGCGGCCAGCCGCGACGCCCTTTCGGAATAAATGAGGGAACAGCTCAGGCAGCGAGGCGCTGGCCGCGCAGCCCGTCCATGATCGTGCGGTTCACCGAGATCAATTCGCTGATCGGTTCGCGTCCGGCGACGACGTCACTGGTGAAGCGCTCGACCCACAGGCCGAGCGAGATGATCTGGGCACGCAGCTCGCGCGGCAGGCCGTTGCCGGTCGCGCCGCAGTCGGTGGCGAAGGCCGACCACATCTCGCGGTTGCGGTGGAGCGGAGGCATCAGCATCGCTCCCTTCAATCCGGCGGTTTCGGCATCCATCATTTCGCCGGTGATCTCGCTCATCAGCCGGAATTCGGCCGAGCGCGGCGTTTCCGCCCGGCTTCGGGCGGTCTGGTAGGCAGTGAGAGTCATGCTGGCTCCTTTGCAGACCCCTCATTCTAGGAAGATTTTGCCGACCTGGTCTTCGCTCTTCCTATAAGAATCATGCGTCCACCGATGCAGGGCGCATTTTCCAGGGAAACTGCATTGGCCGACTTTATTCTTCCGCACGCCCTGCCAGGCGCGCTCAACGGGCGCGACGGCATCAAGCTCCTCTCGCTCGATTGCTTCGACACATTGCTGTGGCGCGATACCCATGCGCCCAAGGATCTGTTCGGGGCACTCCCCGAGACCACGGTGACCCAGCGCCAATGGGCCGAGGAGCGCGCGCGCCTCGCCGCCGAGCTGCGCGAGAAGCGCGGCGAAGTCAGCATCGAGGAAATCTATCGCGAGCTGCTGCCCAATGGCTGCGCCGACATGCGCACCGCGGGCGTCCGGAACGAGATCGACGCGGAAGCGGCGCACTGCTTCGCCTTCCGCCCGACGGTCGAGCTGATGCGCACCGCGAAGAGCCGCGGGCTGCAAGTCATCATCGTCTCCGACACCTATCTCAACCCCGACCAGCTGCGCGGCCTGATCGCCGCCGCCGCGGGGGACGACGTCGCCGCGCTGATCGACCGCGTCTTCTGCTCGGCCACTTATGGCAAGGCGAAGAGCGAGGGGCTGTACGAGTTCGTCCTCGAGGAACTGACGGTCAAGCCGCACGAGATCCTCCACATCGGCGACAACAAGCGCGCCGACGTGGGCGGGGTTGCGCCGTTCGGCGTGCACACGCTCCACCTCAAGCAGTTCGCCGAGAGCACCGAGCAGCGCCTGCGCCTAGAAGCCGCCGTCGGCACGATGCTCCATCCGGCCGCCAGCGAGATCGCCCTCACCCACCAGCCGCACCGCGCCGCATTGTCGGTCGAAGAGCCGGTGATCGCCGACCAGGCCGAAGCGTTCGGCTTCGCGACGCTGGGTCCCGTGCTCCACGGCTTCGACCGCTGGCTCGCCGACGAGGCCGAGGCGCTGCAGGCCAAGCATGGCGGCAAGGTCCACCACGTGTTCCTGATGCGCGACGGCCATCTGCCCCAGTTGATGTACCAGGCGCGCAGCGGCCAGGCGGGCCACGCGGTGGAGATCAGCCGCTTCACCGCCACTGCCTCGACCTTCGTCGATGCGGAAGCGGTCCAGCGCTACCTCGAGATCGAAGTCGAGGGCGATCCGGTCGTGGTCGCCAGGCAGATGCTGCTGCCGAAAGACGAGGTCGAGGCGATCGTCAAGAAGCTGCCGCGCGGCAACGCCGCGATCCGAGGGCAGGCCTTCTTCAATGCAATCACCACGCCCTCACGCATCCGCCGCATCGTCAAGGCGTCGACCGCGTTCGCCGAGCGGCTGGTCGCGCATGTCCGCCGCACGGTCGATCCGCAGCCGGGCGACACGCTGATGCTGGTCGATCTCGGCTATAACGGTTCGGTCCAGAATGAGATCGAAGCGCTGCTGGTGCGCAGCTTCGGTGTGCATATCGCCGGCCGCTACCTGCTGCTGCGCGAACAGTTCCGCGCCGGCTATGACAAGCGCGGTTTCATCGGCCACGACCATTATGACGGCTATACGCTGGAAGCACTCTGCACCAACGTCGCCGTCCTCGAGCAGCTGTGCACCGCCGCGCAGGGTTCGGTGGTCGACTATGCCGCCGACGGCGCCGCGATCCGCAAGGGCAACAGCATCAAGTCGCGCCAGTCGGCGATCCGCGAGCGGATCCAGGCGGGCGCGATCCGCTTCGCGCGCACCCAGGCCGAAATCACGATCCGCAGCGCATCGGTGAACCATGCCGCGATGTGGCGCCGGGGCGCCGCCGCGGTGATGGGCCGGCTGATGTACATGCCGGTCGCGGAGGAACTCGCCGTGCTCGGCCAGTTCGAGCACGACGTGAACCTCGGCGTCGACAACACCGTCGCATTGTTCGACAGCGAGATCGCCCGGAAAGGCCTGCGCCAGCGCGGCCTGTTCTACATGAAGGGCGCCGATCGCATGTACCTCCCCGCCGAGCTGCAGGGTGAGGGCCTCGCGCTCAAGCTCAGCCTGCTCGCGCACAAGCGCTTCGGGCTCGCACTCAAATATGCCGACTTCATCGACCAGACGATCTCGCTGCCGCTGATCGTGGCGGACGGACGCGATGTCTCGACCGGCAACGTCACCGCGACGCCGACGCATGACGGCTATTACATCGCGCCGATCCCGGTGGGCGATTGCCGCTTCTCGGTCGGCATCCAGTTCGGCCAGCTGTTCGATTACGTCCAGGTCGACAGCGTGACGTTCATGCCGGTCGATCGCTTCCTCAGCGACAAGGCCGTCGCCGACAATGGCGAGACCGAGGGCAATCCCTCGCTCGAAGGCATGACCCAGGCCGCGCCGCATTTGTTCCACTGCGCCGACGAATATTCGTTCATGATGGTCCCTCCGCCGCCGCGGCAGGGCGACCGCCAGATGATGCTCGCCGTCGTCTTCCGCCCGATCGCCAGGCGCGAGGCCAAGCCCGCGCCCGCCACGCACAACGTACTTCTCGCCAACGGAGCCTCCGCATGAGCAACCTGCTGATCCATTCGATGTCCGAATTCTCGGACGTGATCCTCGGCGTGCTGCACGCCGCCGGCGCGAGGAATCTCGCCGAAGTCGGCGCCGAGTTCGGCGGCATGTCGCAGCAGCTCGCCGCCTATGCCGAGGTGACCGGCGGCAGCCTGACCAGCATCGATCCCTGCCCCAAGCAGGAATTCCTCGACTGGGTCGCCAAATGCCCGAGCGTGCGCCACGTCGCCGCGCCGAGCCTCGACGCGATGTCGGACGTCTCCGATGTCGATGCCTGGGTGATCGACGGCGACCATAATTACTACACCGTGCGCAACGAGCTGCGCATCGCCGACGAGAATGCCAAACGCGACGGCAAGCCGCTGCTCGCGATCATGCACGACGTCAGCTGGCCCTGCGCGCGCCGCGACTTCTACTACGCGCCGGATCGCATTCCCGGCGAGTGGCTGCACCCGCACAGTTTCGACGGCGGCGTCACCATCGGCGCCCCCGGCGTGCGCGACCATCGCGGCTTCCGCGGCAACGGCCAGTTCGCCGTCGCGCTGCACGAAGGCGGCGCGAAGAACGGCGTGCTCACAGCGGTCGAAGATTTCCTCGAGGAGGCGCGCACGCCCGAGCGTCCGCTCGCCTGGGCGCATATTCCGGCGGTGTTCGGGCTCGGGATCCTGTTCGACAGCACCGCTCCCTGGGCGGCCGAGGTCGCGCAGGTCGTCCACCCCTATCACGACAACAAGCTGATCGCGTCGCTCGAGCTCAACCGTCTGCGCAACTACCTGACGGTCATCGAATGGCAGGACCAGCAGGCCGCCTGATCAAAAACGGGCCGGGTCGCAACGCGGCCCGCCAAATCCTTCCTATAATTCTGGAAACACCAGAGAAAGAATAGCGGCACCGTCATGCTGAACGGCGTAGGTTTCCTCATCATCCTGGGCTGCGTCTTCGGTAGCTTCGTGATCTCGGGCGGCAAGTTCGAGATCATCGCGCACGCGTTGCCGCACGAAATGATGGCGATCGCCGGCGCGGCGATCGGCGCCTTCATCGTCTCCAATTCGATGGCGACGGTGAAGAAGGCCGGCGGCGGCGTCATGCGCGCCTTCAAGGGCGGCCGCTGGAAGGCGCAGGACTATAAGGACCTGCTGACGCTGATGTTCAGCGTGCTGTCGACCTTCAAGAAAGGCGGCGCCACCGCGATCGAGCCGCACCTCGACAGGCCCGATGAAAGTTCGCTCTTCAGCCCCTATCCGCGGCTGCTCAAGGACCATCACCTCGTCGAGTTCATCTGCGATTACCTGCGCATGATGACGGTCAGCTTCGAGGATCCGCATCAGATCGAGGCGGCGATGGAAGCCGATATCGAAAAGCATCACCACGAGGAAGCGGGCCCGCAACACGCGCTCCAGATCATGGCGGACGGCCTGCCCGCGCTGGGCATCGTCGCCGCGGTGCTCGGCGTCATCAAGACGATGGGCTCGATCGATCAGCCGACCGAGATCCTCGGCGCGATGATCGGCGGCGCGCTCGTCGGCACCTTCCTCGGCGTGCTCCTCGCTTATTGCGTCGTCGGCCCGCTCGCCGCGAAGCTGATGGAGACGATCGAGGAGGACGCCAAGCCCTTCTTCATCGTGAAGACCGCGGTGGTCGCTTATGCCCAGAACCAGCCTGTTCAGGTCGCGATCGAGATCGCGCGCCGCATGACGCCGTCGGCCTATGCGCCGACCTTCCAGCAACTCGAAACTGCTCTCGACGAGGCGAAAAATGGACTCAACCCTGCAACTGCCTGAGGCGGATGACCGCTCGCTGCGCCTGCCCGCGCACGGCACCACCGTCACTGCGGAAGACCTGCGCGTCCGCTTCGTCCTCGCCGCCGACCTCGACGACACGATCGAAGTCGATGCGTCGCAGGTCGAGAGCGTCGGCCAGGCCGTGCTCCAGCTCCTCGTCGCCGCGCGCAACGAGGCTGCGGCCAACGGCCAGGGCTTCCGCATCGCCAATCCCAGCCAAGCCTTTGTCAATCGCGTGAACAGCTGCCGTCTGGCCGCCGCGATCGGCCTCGAATCCGGAGACGTTCAGTGAGCAAGTTGATCCTTACCGTCGATGACTCGGCCAGCATGCGCATGCTGCTCAAGACCTCGCTGACCGCGCAGGGCTATCGCATCGAAAGCGCGAATGACGGCCAGCACGGGCTCGAGCGCATGGAAGAGGTCAAGCCCGACCTGCTGATCACCGACATCAACATGCCGAAGATGGACGGGTTCGAACTGATCGAGGCGGTCCGGGCCCGGCACGAGTTCCGCGGCACGCCGATTCTCGTCCTCTCGACCGAGTTCTCGGACGAGAAGAAGGCCCGCGCCCGCTCGGCCGGCGCGACCGGCTGGATCACCAAGCCCTTCGAAGCCACCAAGCTGGGGGCGGCGATCCGCCGCGTCTGCCCGTGAGCGACGAGCTCGACGAAATCCAGGCAATCTTCTTCGAAGAATGCACTGAGGGTCTCACGACCGCCGAGCAGGGCCTTTCGGCCATGCAGGCCGGCGACGTCTCCGCCGAGACGATCGCCGGCGTGTTCCGTGCGGTCCACTCGATCAAGGGTGGGGCCGGCGCGTTCGGCCATGCCGACCTGACGGCCTTCGCGCACAAGTTCGAGAACGTCCTCGACGAGGTTCGCGCGGGCAAGATCGCGCCCACTCCCGGTGTCGTGAAGGTGATGCTGAGCTCGTTCGACGTGCTCTCGGATCACGTCGAGACCGCCAAGGGCCTCGCGCCGCGTCCCAACGACGCCGCCGCGCTCGCCGCGCTCGAAAAGGTTCTCGCCGACAAGGGCGCGGCGGACGAAGGCGGCGCTGCGCCTGCTCCCGCCCCCGTGGTCGAAGCGGCACCCGCGCCGGCCGCGGCCGAGGACGAATTCGGCTTCACGCCGGTCGCCTTCTCGCTCGACGATTTCGACGCGCCGGCCGCACCAGTGGTTTCGGCCGCGAGTTGGACGATCCGCTTCAAGCCGTCGCGCGCGGCGCTCGCCAATGCTAGCGAACCGATGCTGCTCATCCGCGAGCTCGAAACGCTCGGCGCGACGATCGAGTCGGTCGACGTGTCGGACGTGCCGCCGCTGCGCGATCTCGATCCCGAAGATGCCTATTTCACCTGGGTGCTCAGCATGCCGGGCGATGTGCCGCGGAACGATATCGACGATTGCTTCGACTTCGTCTCCCCGGATTCGCTGATCGAAGTGACCCGCAACGAAGTCGAGGCCCCCGCCCCGGTCTTCGAGCCTATCCCGGCCCCCGCGTTCGAGCCCGAGCCCGAACCGGTCGTCGAGGACTTCATCCCGTTCGTGCCCGTGATGGCTTCGATCGAGGACCTCACCGCACAGGTGCAGCAAGTGGTGGCGGACCTCGCCGCGACGCCGATGACGCCGACGCCCGCTCCGGCCCCGGTCGAGAGCGCCGCACCCAAGCCGGCGAGCGAAGCCTCGCAGACGATCCGCGTCGACCTCGCCAAGCTCGACTTGCTGCTCAACCTCGTCGGCGAACTGGTGATCCGCAACTCGATCCTCGCCGACCGGCTGTCGCCCGCCGACCGCCAGCGCGTCGAGCTGCCCGAGCTGGCGCGTCTCACGCGCCAGATCCAGGACAATGTCATGTCGCTGCGCGCGCAGCCGATCAAGCAAGCCTTCAGCCGCGTGCCGCGCATGCTGCGCGACCTCTCGGTCGAGACCGGCAAGCAGATCGAGCTCGAAACCGTCGGCGAGACGACCGAAGTCGACAAGGGCGTGATCGAAAAGATCGGCGACCCGCTCACCCACATGATCCGCAACGCAGCGGACCACGGTCTCGAAGGCACCGAAGAGCGCATCGCCGCCGGCAAGTCGCCCACGGGCACGATCAAGCTGTCCGCCGAGCAGAAGGGCGCGCGCATCTTCGTCCGCGTCCAGGACAATGGCCGCGGCATCAACCGCGAGCGCGTCCGGGCCAAGGCGATCGAGAAGGGCATCATCTCGCCCGACGCGGTCCTCTCCAATGAAGAGATCGACCAGCTGATCTGCGCGCCGGGCTTCTCGACCGCGGAGACGATCTCGAACATCTCGGGTCGCGGCGTCGGCATGGACGTGGTCCGCTCGAACGTCGAAGCGCTCGGCGGCCGTGTCGAGATCCATTCGGTCCCCGGCGAAGGCACGACCTTCACGATGATCCTGCCGCTGACGCTCGCCATCCTCGACGGCATGATCGTCCGGCTCGCCAGCCAGCGCTTCGTGCTCCCGCTCGCGCATGTGCTCGAGACCGTCCAGCCCGAACCGGGCCAGGTCAAGCGCACGTCGCCCGACACCGAGGTTATCGACATGCGCGGCGAATATGTGCCCGTGAAGCGTGCGACCGAGATCTTCGGGCTCAACGACGATCGCCTCGTCGAGGACTCGCTGGTCGTGATCGTCGAGAGCGAGCACGGCAAGGTCGGCCTCGTCGTCGATACGATCGATGATCGCCGCGAAGTGGTGATCAAGAGCCTCGACCAGAATCTCCACCCGATCCGCGGGCTGGGCGGCGCCACCATCCTCGGTGACGGCTCGATCGCGCTCATCCTCGATATCGAGGCACTCGTCGCCTCCACCAATCGCTACACCCCCAAAGGACTGGCCGCATGACCACCACCACTGAAACCGCGAGCGACTGCAAGATCGTCACCTTCACGCTCGGCAAGCAGACCTTCGGGATCGACATGGGTGCGCTCATCGAGATCCGCGAATGGGACGAGCCCACCCCGCTGCCCAACGTTCCGACCTTCATCAAGGGCGTGAGCAACCTGCGCGGCAACGTCATCCCGGTCGTCGGCCTCGCCGAGCGGCTGGGCTGGGAGCCGAGCGCGATCCATGCGCGCTCGTGCATCCTCGTCGTAAGCATCGCGGGCAAACAGGCCGGCTTCCTGGTCGACGAAGTCAACGACATCGTCGGGATCAGCCGCAGCGAGATCCAGCCGGCCCCCGATGTCGAGACGATCGAAGCCAGCGTGATCGACGGGCTGGTGCGCATCACCACCCGCGCCAAGGACGGCACCCGCGACGAGAACGGCACGATGGTGCTGCTGCTCGATCTCGACGCGCTGAGCCTCACCAAGCATCTGGATCTCGCAGCGTGAGCCCCGCCGGGGGCGCCGCGGCGCTCGCCGGCGGCAACGCGATGGCTGCGGCGAATGCGGAGCTTCTGCCCCGCGATTTCGCCGCGATCGCCGCGATCATGCACAGCGACGCCCGGATCGAGCTGAGCGAAGCCAAGACCACGCTCGTCCAGTCGCGTCTGGCGCGGCGCCTGCGTGAACATGGCCTCGCCCGCTTCTCGGACTATGTCGCGCTGGTCCAGTCCGATGCGCAGGAGCGCCATGCGATGGTAGTGGCGCTGACCACCAACCACACGCATTTCTTCCGCGAGCCGCATCACTTCGATCATTTCCGCGATACCGTCCTGCCCGTGCTCAAGCGCAAGCAGGGCCCGATCCGGATCTGGTCGGCCGGCTGCTCGTCGGGCGAGGAGGTCTATACGATCGCGATGTGCCTGCTGGGCCCGGACCGCACGTCCGCGACCTGGCTGCGCAGTGCCGACGTCCGCCTGCTCGCCACCGACATCGCGCCGCACGTGGTCGATTCCGTCGCGCGCGGCTTCTATGCGGAGAACGTCGCGTCGGGCGTCCCCGAACCCTATCGCAGCACCTGGATGCGGCCAGCGCCCGGTGGCTTCGTGATGGCCGAGGAAGCACGCCAGCTGGTCACCGCACGGGTTCTGAACCTGTTCGATAAATGGCCGCTAAAGGCGCAGTATGATGTGATCTTCTGCCGCAACGTGATGATCTATTTCGGCGATGCCGCGAAGGAGGAGCTGGAAGGACGCTTCGTCAACCAGCTCGCGAATGGCGGCCACCTTTATATCGGCCATTCCGAACGTCTGATCGGACCGGCGGCCAGCCGGATGAAGTCCTGCGGCCACACCATTTACGCCAAGCCGGAGACCCGGGCATGAGGCCGGTACGTACCCTTATCGTCGACGACAGCGCGTCGATGCGGGCGACGCTGAAGCGCATGCTCTCGGCGGATCCCGAGATCGAGGTGGTGGGCATGGCGCCCGAGCCTTTCGCGGCGCGCGACATGATCAAGACGCTCAACCCCGACGTGCTGACGCTCGACGTCGAGATGCCCGGGATGGACGGGCTGTCGTTCCTCGAGCGCATCATGCGCCTCCGGCCGATGCCGGTGGTGATGTGCTCGACGCTCACCGCGCGCGGTGCCGAAGTCACGATCGAGGCGTTGCGCCTCGGCGCGGTCGACTATGTCACCAAGCCGAGCGGCACGCCCGAGGACATCGAGCGCGACGCGACTCTGCTCTGCGAGAAGGTCAAGACCGCGGCCCGTTCGGTGGCGCGCGCCGGACCCTCCCGCCTGCCCCAGCAGCCCAGCATCGCCGGCGCCGCCGCGGGCAAGCTGATCGCGATCGGTTCGTCGACCGGCGGCGTCGAGGCCCTGTTCTCGCTGTTGCCGGCATTGCCCGCGGATTGCCCTCCGGTGCTGATCGTCCAGCATATGCCGGCGAGCTTCACCCAAAGCTTCGCGAAGCGCCTGGACGCCGAATGCCGCGTCCGGGTCGTCGAAGCTACCGAAGGCGCAACGGTCCAGCCTGGAACCGTCTATATTGCACCTGGGGGGGAGACGCACATGGAATTGGTCGGCGGCGTCGCCGGGCGCATCAAGCTGCGTCCCGGGGATCTCGTCACCGGTCATCGCCCCTCGGTCGATGTGCTGTTCCGCTCGGTGGCGCCGCTCGGTGGAGCGGCGGTCGGGGCGATCCTGACCGGGATGGGTCAGGACGGCGCGGAAGGCCTGCTGGCGATGCGCCGTGCAGGTGCCCGTACGCTCGGCCAGAGCCGTGACACCTGCGTCGTCTGGGGCATGCCCCGCGCCGCGCAGGAACTCGGCGCGGTCGAGAAGGAAGTTGGATTGTCTGGCATGCCTGAGGCGATCCTCAAGGCATGCCGTGAGAAGGTTGGGAGCGTCTGATGCCTGCTGCTGCAGCAATCAAGGTGATGGTCGTGGACGATCAGACCAGCATGCGTGCGATGATCCGCCGCGCATTGCAGGATCTGGGTTTCAAGGATGTACGCGACAAGGCGAGTGCGCCCGAGGCGCTGTCGGCGATCAAGAGCGATCGCGTCCACCTCGTCATCTCGGATTTCAACATGCCCGAGATGGACGGCCTCCAGTTCCTGGAAGCCGTGCGCACCGATCCGGTCATCGGCAAGACCGTGTTCATCATGCTGACCGGCTCGGCCGACAAGGAGATCGTGCAGAAGGCGGCGGCGCTCGGCGTCAACAACTACGTCGTCAAGCCCTTCGCGCCCGCGGCGCTCAAGGAAAAGATCGAACGCGTCTTCGGCGAGCTGACCTGATGCGGCGGGTCTCGATCGTGCAAGGTGAGAATGCCATCGTGGTCGAGCCCGACGTCGTCGTGTCGACGCTGCTGGGAAGCTGCGTCGCTGCGTGTCTCTACGATCCGGTCGCCAAGGTCGGCGGGATGAACCATTTCCTGCTGGGCGAACCGAGCGCCGACCACCGTGTCTCCGCCGGGGACATGCAGCGTTACGGCGTCCACGCCATGGAATTGCTGATCAACGGCATGATGGCGAAGGGCGCGATGCGCAATCGCCTGCGCGCGCACCTCTATGGCGGCGCCAACATCGTGTCGGGCCTCGGTTCGATCGGATCCTCGAACGCGGCGTTCGCGCATCGCTTCATGAAGACCGAAGGCATCGAGGTCGCGCATAGCGACGTTGGCGGCTCCTCGGCGCGCAAGATCGAGTTCCTCCCTTTCGAGGGCCGCAGCCGCTGCACCCGGGTCGCGGATCGCGTCCCGGAACGTCCCGTCAACCCCTTGCCCCTGCCGGTCGCCGGCGGCGATCTGGAGCTGTTCTGATGTCGTGTATGCCTGTGCCCGCCCAGCCCCTGCCCGCGCAGCCGCTCCAGGGTTACGATCCCTATTCGGGTGCGCTCCACATGGTGATCGCCGGCGAGTTGCGCGAGATGCGCGACATGCTCGAGCGGCTCGCCGAAGTGCTCGTCGCCGACGAGCATTTCGCCGCGTCCTATCTCGAGCAGCTCCAGTCGTTCGACTATCTGGTCCAGCATGCCGACGAGTGCGTGAACTTGCTCGAACGCATCGCCGGCGGCGAGGATTCGCTGAGCGCGATCGGCCATGTCCGCCTCGGCGTCGTGCAGGATCGTCTCCGGACGGCGCTGCGAGGCTGCTGACATGGCCAGTTTTCCCAACGAGCGTCCAATCGTCGTCAAGAAGATCAAGAAAGTTGCCGGCAAGCATCACGGCGGCGCCTGGAAGGTCGCCTATGCCGACTTCGTGACCGCGATGATGGCGTTCTTCATGCTGCTTTGGCTGATCTCCAATCCCGACAAGGAGCGGCTGAAGGGTCTCGCCCAATATTTCACGCCGACCATGGGCGAAGCCTCTCCGACGACCCCGCTCCAGGGTACGACGGAGGGTGCGGGCGGGCGCTCGCGCAAGAACTCGACCGACGACAGCAAGGCGCAGGGTACGCCCACCAGCGACGCCGCCGTTGCGGGCGCCGCGAGCGGCGGCACGGCGAACGTCCCCGATGCCTCGATGCGCGTGCTCGCCTCCGAGCTGCAGATCGCGCTGGATCCAGCATCGCCGGACCCGCAGGCGAAACGCAACGTCAAGATCGATCCGAGCCGCGACGGGCTGCGCATCACGCTGATGGATACCGACCAGCAATCGATGTTCCGCGCCAATACCGCCCAGCTCAACGCCTACGCCCGCGGAATGCTGACGAAGGTCGCGGCCAAGCTCGCCACCTCGGGCGCGCAGATCGCGATCGAGGGTCATACCGACGGCACCGGCGGCCAGAGCGACGCCAATTGGCACCTGTCGGGCGAACGCGCGCTCGCCGCCCGGTCGGCGCTGATCGCCTCGGGCATGACGCCCGATCGCTTCGCCGAGATCGTCGCGATGGGCGCCACCCGGCCGGTCTATCCGGACCAGCCCGATCGCGCAGAGAACCGCCGCATCACGATCGTGCTCAAGGCCGAAGCCTCGGCGCTCCCCAGCGATTCCAGCTTCAAGTTCTGAGGCAGAGACGATGAAGAAGATCCTGTTTTTGCTCTTCATACTCCTCACAGGCCTCGGCCTGGGCGGTGGCGCCGCATATGCCACCGTGATGCTGCTCGGCCCCAAGGCGCCGGCCGCCGAAGTAAGCTATGGCGATGTCGAGCCGAGCTTCGTCGATGCGGGCAAGATCCTCGCGCCGCTCGTCTTCGCCGATGGCCGCCTGTCGGGCTATGTCCAGTTTCAGGTTCAGCTCGAAGTGCCCGCCGATCAGGCCGAGTTCGTCGCCGCGCGGCTGCCGCTGCTGCTCCACGCGATCAACATGCGCACCTATCGCACGCCGATGGCGGCGGGCCCTGACGGGCTCATTCCCGATATCGAGACCTTTCGGAAGGTCGTCATGGCCGCTGGTCCCGAGGCGTTCGGCGCCGGCGTTCTGCGGAAGGTCGCCGTCACCCAGGCGAACCCGGCATGACCCGGGCCGCAACTTTACGGAGATTACAGCGCCTCCTTTCTGGTGCCTATGTTGCACGACGAAGGAGTCGCCTCGACCACGGAGGACAGTCGTGAATCTGACGAAGGCCCAGTCTGCGGAAGCGGGCCTCGCGCTCGATCGCGCACCACGCACCGTAACGACGCTGTTGGTCGGCAAGCTCCTGTGCAGCGGCACGATCGAGCATCTCTGTCGGGTCCGCAACGTCTCGGTAACGGGCATGATGCTCGAAACGCACTATACGCTCGGCTACGGCAATTGGGTGACGGTCGAATTGCGCAGCGGCGATCGGCTGCAGGGCAGCGTCGTCTGGAGCAGCGAAGGCCGCGCCGGCGTCGAATTCACTCAGCCGATCGACGTCGATTACATCCTTGCCCAGGCCAAGGCGGGGCTCGATCGCTTCTGCGGCCCGGCGCCGCGTGCACCGCGCTTCGACGTGACGTGCGCCGCGCGGATCACCTGCTTCGGCCGCCCTATCGATGTCACGCTCGAGAACATCTCGCAGAGCGGCGCCCGGATCACGCTGTCCAAGCCGCCGCGCGAGGATACGGAGATCATCCTCTCGGTCCCCGGCCTCCCCTCGCGCCGCTGCACGACACGCTGGTCGAGCGAGGACAAGGCCGGCCTGATCTTCCTCGAGCCGATCTCGTACAACGATCTCGCCCCCTGGCTGGAGCATTGCAATCTGGATAGCTGAGTGGACGGCGAATCCCCCTCCCTGCAAGGGAGGGGTTAGGGGTGGGTAAGAAAAGGCCGGGCTCGATGCCCGGCCTTTTCTTTTCTCCAGCCGTAGTGAAGGGCTCGCTTCACTCGCACCCACCCCCAGCCCCTCCCTTGCAGGGAGGGGAGAAGACTAAAATACTGGGCGAGGAAGCATCGCTACGTCGCGAAACTCTTCACCAGCGAGCCCGCCACCAGCGCCCAGCCATCGACCAGTACGAAGAAGATGATCTTCATCGGCAGGGATATCGTCGGTGGCGGCAGCATCATCATGCCCATCGCCATCAGCACCGCGGATACCGCGAGATCGATCACGAGGAACGGCAGCAGCAGCAGGAATCCGATCTCGAAGGCGCGACGCAGCTCCGAGATCATGAACGCCGGCGCCAAAGTGGTCAGCGGCGTCTCGGCGCGGGTCGGGATCTGCTTCTGCGCCAGATCGGCGAACAGCTTGAGATCGCTGTCGCGCACCTGGCCCAGCATGAACTTGCGGAACGGCTCGGCGGTCTTCTCGAACGCGACCTGCTCGGTGATCTTGCCCTTGGTATAGGGGTCGACGCCCTCGTTCCACGCCTTCTCGAAGGTCGGCGCCATCACGAAGAACGACAGGAACAGCGCCAGGCTGATGATCACCGGGTTGGGCGGCACGCCGGGCGCGCCGATGCCGGTGCGCAGCAGCGACAGCGCCACCACCATGCGGGTGAAGCTGGTGATCGTCATCAACAGCCCCGGCGCGAGGCTGAGCACGGTCAGCATCAGCACCAGCTGGATCGCCTTGGCCGAGAGCTGGCCGCCCCCGGCGCCGGTGGCGTCTCCGAGGTTGATGGTGGTGCCGCCGGCCGCCTGCGCGTGCGCCGCTACCGGCAGCAGCACCGCGAGCAAGGCGGCGGTCTTCAGGACGCGCTTGGCTAATGCCGCGAACGACGCCCCCTGCCCCGTTCGGCCTGAGCCTGTCGAAGGCCGGCTTTCCATGGGCGAAGCGCTTGCGGCTTGACGCCCTTCGACAAGCTCAGGGCGAACGGGATTTGAATCAGCCATTGAGCGCCTCGCGCACCGCGGCGCGGTTCCAGCGCTTGGTGTCGCGCGGACGGCGGGTGCGCTTGCGGGGCGTGGACGCGGGCAGCTCGACGATCGTCGCGTCGACGGACGAGGGATCGGTCGGCTCGTCGTCGAGATCGTCGTCATTGGCGCCGCGGGCCGCCGCGATCTTCGCGCGAGAGAGATCGACAAGCTTGCCGAAGCTGCCGGCGAACGCCGCGAGGTCCGCCTGGAAGTCGGCGGGGGGTACCGGCTGCTCAGACGCCTTTGCAGCGACAGGTTCGGGCGCGACGATACCGGTCTCGAGCGTCACATGGCCTTCGGGGCCGATCAGGATGAGGTGCTCGCAGCCGTCGCGGCGGATCAGCGCGACCGAGCGCTTGGCATCGACCGCGAGGCGCTCGACCAGCTCGACGCGCTTGCGTGCCGAGCCGGAAACGCGCCCCGGCAGCTTGATGTCGTAGCGACGCACTACCCAGAGCGCACCGGCAAGCATGCCGAGCACGACGCCCAGCGCACCCACGGTGCGGATCATCGACAGGATATCCATCAGTGGCGCGGCTTCTTCACGAGTTCGGAAATTTCGAGCGACATCTGGTCGCCGTCGACGAGGATGCGGCCCTTGGCCACCAGCTCGCCGTTGACATAGACCAGGCTCGGATCGTCCTGGCCGCAATCGAGCGGGATCATCGCCCCGCGGCTCATCTTGAGCATCTGCCGGATCGGCACTTCGGCCGAGCCGAGCACGATGGACAGGTCGATCATAATATCGTCGAGTACGGACATGCGCGCCCCTTTCTGATTGCCTTATAGGAAGCAATGTCCGGCCCCCGGCGCATGACCCGGCAAATTTTGCCTAGGCGGATCGACATTCGTGTGTCGCCCCTTCTTTCCCTCTCCCCTTGATAGGGGAGAGGGTTACCGCAGCTTGGCGCCGTGGCGCCTAGCGGAGGTTGGGTGAGGGGTAGATCGGCGCGCAGCGCCGAGTGCCCGCTTCGCGGCCACACCCCCTCACCCAGCTCCGACTAAGACCGCGCTGAAGGAGCGCGGCCTAAGTCTGCGCAAACCCTCTCCCCCAAAGGGGAGAGGGAAGAAAAGGGCCTGCGTTTTTTCAGCGCTCCAAACCCGCGCCCGGCAAGAATTGCCTACAATGGAGGAAACGGCCGCTCGGCCTGCACTGGAGCTTGACCCAATGGACTTGAAGGCATCGCTCGGCGTCTCGGAATCGGGGCTTCGCGCCCAGTCGCTCCGGATGCGCGTGATCGCGGAGAATCTGGCCAACCAGGATTCGGTGGCCCAGACCCCGGGCGGCGATCCCTATCGCCGCCGCGTCGCGAGCTTCAAGGCCGAGGTCGACCGCGCCACCGGCGCCACCGGCGTCAAGGTCAACGGCATCGAGACCGACAAGTCGGACTTCACCCGCGTCTATCAGCCGGGCCATCCGGCCGCGGACAAGGAAGGCTATGTGCTCAAGCCCAACGTCAATGGCCTCGTCGAGAGCGCCGACATGAAGGCCGCACAGCGCAGCTACGAAGCCAATCTCAATGCCATCGAGGCCGCCAAGAGCCTGACGATGCGCACCATCGACCTTCTCAAATAAGGGAAAAATCGCATGTCAATCGGAGCACTTGATGCGGCCTCTGCCTATGGCAAGGTCGCAGGGATCGGCGGCGCCCTCGGCAAATCGCCGGCCGGCAAGACCGACGGCGCTTCGGGCTTCGGCTCGATGGTCGAGGACCTCGTCACCGGCACCGCGCAGCAGATGCGCGTCGCCGAACACGCCTCAGCCATGCAGGTCGCCGGCAAGGGCGATCTGATCGACGTCGTCACTGCGATCGGCGCCGCCGAGACCGCGCTCGACACGATGGTCGCCGTCCGCGACCGCGTGGTCAGCGCCTATACCGACATCATGCGGATGCAGATCTGACGCATGTCGCCGAGCGAGGTCATCCAGCTTGCCGAGGCGGCTTTGCTGCTCGTGCTCACGGTGGTGGGCCCGTTGCTGCTGACGTCGCTGATCGTCGGCACCGTCATCGGCCTGCTTCAGGCGCTGACGCAGATCCAGGAGACCACGCTCACCTTCGTGCCGAAGCTGCTCGCAATGGGGCTGGTCTTCCTGCTGATGCTGCCGACGATGGGGCAGGCGCTGTCGGGCTTCATGGCCAAGATCAGCGACCTGATCATCACCGGATGACCATGCCCGCCGACCTGGAATTTCAGGTCTCCGCCTTCTTCATCGTGTTCGCGCGCGTCGGCGCGGTGCTGATGCTGCTTCCCGTGTTCGGCGAGGACACGATCCCCGGCCGTATCCGGATGATGATCGCCTTCGCGATGTCGGCGGCGCTCTACGGCGCGCTCGGCGAACCCGCGCGCGCGGCATTGCAGGGCGGCGCGGTGCTCCCGGCGGTGCTGGTCACCGAGCTGATGACCGGGCTGGCGATGGGCATGATCGTCAAGATCCTGTTCTTCGCGATCTCGATGGCAGGATCGATCGTGAGCATGCAGGTCGGCCTCTCCTCCGCGGTGATCTTCGATCCCGCGCAATCGGGTCAGGCCCCTTTGCTCTCCAAGTTCGTCGGCATCGCTGCCGCCTTGGTGTGCATGGGCATGCAGGTCCATCACCTCTGGCTCGGCGCGATCATCCACTCCTATCAGAGCTTCCCGATCGGCGGCCTGCCCCCGATGCAGGATTTCGCCCAGCTCGCCATCGCCGCGGTGGGCCGTTCGATGACGCTCGGCATCAGCCTCGCCGCGCCGCTGATCGTCTATGGTATCGTCTTCAACGTCGCGCTCGGCCTGTCGGCGCGCATCGCGCCGGCGATCCAGGTCTTCTTCATCGCCCAGCCGCTCAACCTGCTGCTCGGGCTCAGCCTGTTCGCCGCGACCGTCGGCACCATGCTCACCGTCTTCGCCACCGCGATGGGTGACGCGATGCAGGGAGGCTGGTGATGTCGGGCGATACGGATCAGGAAGACAAGACTGAATCCCCGACAGACAAGAAGCTCGAGGACGCCCGCGCACGCGGCGAAGTGCCGATGGCCCCCGAGATGAAGCACGCGGCGATGTTCGTCGCGGCGCTCGTCGTGATGGGCGGCCTCGGCACGTACACGATGCAGAGGATGGGATCGCTGTTCGTGCGCCTGTGGGGGAGCGCCGACGATTTCCGCATGGAGCCCGCCGGCGCGCAGGATTTCGCCACGGGCGTTTTCGGGGCAATCTTCACTACCCTCACGCCGATCCTCGCGGCGCTGTTCGGCTTCGCGTTGCTCGGCGGGTTCCTGCAGGGCCGACCGATGCTGTCGTTCAGCCGGGTGAAGCCCAAATGGTCCAAGCTCAATCCGGTGACCGGGTTCCTGCGCACCTTCAGCAAGCAATCGCTGGTCGAGTTCTTCAAGACGCTCGCGAAGCTCTGCCTCGTCGTCGGCATCGGCGCGTGGATCGCCTGGCCGCATGCCGCGACGATCGACCGGCTCGTCGGCGCCGACATGGTCGCGATGGGCACGGCCACGCACGACATCGTCTGGGCGATGCTGGTACCGATCGCGATGCTGGTCGGCGCGCTGGCGATGTTCGACTTCGCCTGGCAGCGCTTCTCGTTCCTCAAGCGGATGCGGATGACCAAGCAGGAGATCAAGGACGAGTACAAGCAGTCCGAGGGCGACCCCAAGATCAAGGGCAAGATCCGCCAGCTCCAGATGCAGCGCGCCAAGGGCCGGATGATGGCGAACGTGCCCAAGGCGAGCGTGATCATCACCAACCCGACGCACTATGCCGTCGCGCTCCAATATGATCACGGGGCGATGAACGCCCCGGTGGTGGTCGCCAAGGGCGTCGACAATGTCGCGCTCAAGATCCGCGAGATCGCCGGCGAGCATAATATCCCGCTGGTCGAGAACCGCCCCCTCGCCCGCGCGCTCTATGCCTCGGCCGAGATCGACCACCCGATCCCCGTCGAGCACTACGCCGCGGTGGCCGAAGTGATCAGCTACGTGCTCAAGATCGCGAAAGCGAAACGCTAGGGCATCGCTCACCCCCCGCCTCTCGTCATCCCCGCGAAAGCGGGAACCCATCTCCTATCCTGTCCCAGCGTACAACAGCCGTGATATTCGTGGCATTCGCCGGAGATGGACCCCCGCTTTCGCGGGGGTGACGGCGGATTAAACTGCCTCCACTGCTGCACTGCGTCATTTATTTTGGCGTTCGTGCTGAGCGGTTTTAATCGTTACCGCCCTTCGCCGTACCGACCTACCCTGCCGGCAAGTCTCCACCGCAGGAAGGATTCGAGCCATGGACGCACCGACGACCGGCAGCCCGCTCAGCGACCCCAGCAAGGAGCCCGCCGCGCTCCGCAGATTGCTCGGCCGCACCAATCGCGACTGGTGGCCCGAGGCGCTGAGCCTCGAGATCCTGACCCAGGGCGGCGTTTCGCCCGATCCGCATGATCCGGACTTCGATTATCGCGAGGCCTTCCAGAAGCTCGATTACTGGGCGCTCAAGGCGGACCTGAAGGCGCTGATGACCGACAGCCAGCCCTGGTGGCCGGCTGATTATGGCCATTACGGCCCATTCTTCATCCGGATGGCCTGGCACTCGGCCGGCACCTACCGCACCGGCGACGGCCGCGGCGGCTCCTCCTCCGGATCGCAGCGTTTCGCCCCGCTCAATTCGTGGCCGGACAATGGCAATCTCGACAAGGCGCGTCGCCTGCTCTGGCCGATCAAGAAGAAATACGGCGCGGCGATCAGCTGGGCGGACCTGTTCATCCTCACCGGCAATGTCGCGATCGAATCGATGGGCGGCCCGACCTTCGGCTTCTCCGGCGGCCGCGAGGATATCTTCGAGCCCGAGCGCGACATCTATTGGGGCACCGAGGAGCAATGGGTCGGCCATCCCGACAACAAGACCCGTATCGACGACGAGGCGGGAATGGCGCTCGAAGAGCCGCTCGCCGCGATCCAGATGGGCCTGATCTACGTCAATCCCGAAGGTCCAGGCGGCAAGCCCGACACCAAGGGCTCGGCGCGCGATCTTCGCCGGACCTTCGCCAACATGGCGATGAACGATGAGGAAACCGCGGCGCTCACCGCCGGCGGCCACACCTTCGGCAAGGCGCATGGCGCGGGCGATGCCTCGAAGGTCGGGCGCGAGCCCGAAGGTGCCGATATCGCGCAGATGGGTCTCGGCTGGATCTCGACGCACGAGAGCGGCATGGGCGATCACACCATCACTTCGGGTATCGAAGGCGCGTGGACCCCGACGCCGACGAAATGGGACATGACCTATTTCGACATGCTGCTCGACCACGAATACGAGCTGGTGAAGAGCCCCGCGGGCGCCAAGCAATGGCAGCCGGTCGGCAATCCCGAGGAGACCCTCGCCCCCGCCGCGCACACGCCGGGCAAGAAGGTCCCGACGATGATGACCACCGCCGACAAGGCGTTCAAGGACGATGGCGAGTATCGGAAAATCCTCGAGAAGTTCCGCAGCGACCCGGCCTATTTCGCCGATGCCTTCGCCCGCGCCTGGTTCAAGCTGACCCATCGCGACATGGGGCCGAAGAGCCGTTATCTCGGCCCCGAAGTGCCGCAGGAGGATCTGATCTGGCAGGATCCGATCCCCGCCGGCACGAAGCTCAGCGACGCCGACGTCGCCACGCTCAAGGGCAAGATCGCCGCCTCCGGCCTCACCGTCCAGCAGCTGGTCAAGACCGCCTGGGCCTCCGCCTCGACCTTCCGCAATTCGGACAAGCGCGGCGGCGCCAACGGCGCGCGCATCCGCCTCGCCCCGCAGAAGGATTGGGGTGCAAACGAACCGGACGAGCTCGCCAGGGTTCTCGCCGTCTACGAAGGCATTAAGGCGGACTTCGGCAATGTCAGCATCGCCGACCTGATCGTACTCGGCGGCAATCTGGGTGTCGAGCAAGCCGCAAAGGCAGCGGGCCACGACGTGACCGTGCCGTTCACCTCGGGCCGCGGCGACGCCACCGCGGACTGGACCGACGCCGAGAGCTTCGCCCCGCTCGAGCCGCGGGCCGACGGGTTCCGCAACTATCTCTCGGTCAAGTTCAACGTGCCGACCGAGGAATTGCTGGTCGATCGCGCCCAGTTGCTCAATCTCTCGGCGCCCGAGATGACCGTGCTGGTCGGCGGCCTGCGTGTGCTGGGCGCCAACCACGCCAAGGCAGGCAAGCACGGCCAGTTCACTGACCGGCTGGGCCAGCTCACCAACGACTTCTTCGTCAACATCCTCGACATGGGCACGGCGTGGAAGCAGGTGTCGGAAACGAGCGACGAGGAGTTCGTCGGCACCGATCGTGCCTCGGGCGACCAGAAATGGACCGCGTCGCGCACCGATCTGGTGTTCGGCTCCAACTCGCAGCTCCGCGCGATCTCCGAAGTCTATGCCTCGAACGATGCGGGCGAGAAGTTCGTGCGCGACTTCGTGCGCGCCTGGACCAAGGTGATGGACGCCGATCGCTTCGATCTGGTGAAGTGATCCCTTCAATATTCCTCCCTCGGAGCGCAGCTCCGGGGGAGGGGGACCATTTGCGCAGCAAATGGTGGAGGGCGCGCGCCACAAGCGCGTCCGTCGCGTGCCGATAATTCAGGACGGCGCGGCTTCGCCTCGCCGCCCCCTCCGTCGCGCTACGCGCGCCACCTCCCCCGCTCCTGCGGAGCGAGGGAGGAATGAGCGTACTACATTTCGCTAGAGCTCAGGCCTGAATATCGAGCTTGGCGAGCTCAACGCGAACGCGCAGCTCGATATCCGACAGGATTCCGGCGAGCACCGGATCGTCCGACGCCTCGAAATTCTCCGACCATTCGACGACCTCGCGGAGCCGCTCGACGCTCGGCGTGCCCGTCGCGAGTTCCTTGTGGAGCTTGTCGAGCGCATCCACGCCCCGCTCGGCATCTACGGCCTGCTTGCGCCGGCGCTCGATCGCCGGATCGGCCGCGGCGAGCGTCACCAGCATCGCCACCGAAGGCACCGGCTGGTTGGTGGCTGCACCCTGCATCGGCGCCGCGCGCACCGTTGGCTCATCCCCTGCGATCGGAAAGCCGGGCGCGGCCTTCGGCAGCGCGGCCAGCAGGCTGCGCGCCATCAGCGGCGTCAGGTTGTCGATGCGCACGAAATCAGGTCCTCTCGGCCCGCATTGGCCACCTTTCTTCTATAAGAGAGTTACCGCGGTTTTTCCACTTTCCCCGAGGGTTTATGCACCGGTTTGCCGCTCCGCTCCTGCTCATGCTCCTCGCGCTGATCGCCAGCCCGGGCGCCCTCGCGCAGACGCGGATCAAGGACATCGTCGATGTCGAGAATGTCCGTGAGAACCAGCTCGTCGGCTACGGCCTCGTCGTCGGCCTCGCCGGCACCGGTGATCGCATGCGCAACGCGCCCTTCACCGAGGAATCGATGCAGGCGATGCTCGAGCGCATGGGCGTCAACGTGCGCGGCACCAACATGCGCACCCAGAACGTCGCGGCGGTCTCGATCACTGCGACCATGCCGCCCTTCTCGCGTTCCGGCTCGCGGATCGACGTCCAGGTCGCCGCGCTCGGCGACGCATCGAGTCTGCAGGGCGGCACGCTGATCGCCTCGTCGCTCCGCGCGCTCGACGGCGAGATCTATGCTGTCGCGCAGGGCAATGTCGCAGTCTCCGGCTTCAAGGGCCAGGGCGCCGCCGCGAGCGTCAGCCGCGGCGTCACCACTTCGGCGCGGATCGCCGGCGGCGCGATCGTCGAGCGCGAGGTCCCCTATTCGCTCCAGTCGGCGACGAGCCTCAAGCTCGCGCTCAAGAACCCCGATTTCGCCACTGCCGACCGCATCTCCAGCGCGATCAACGGCCGTTTCCCCGGCAGCGCGCAAGTGCTCGATCCGGGCACGGTGCAGGTTGCGCCCGCCGCGAATTTCGTCGGCAACGTCATCGATCTGGTCACCCGCATCGGCGATCTCGAGATCAAGGTCGATCAGCCCGCGCGCGTCGTGATCAACGAAGCCTCGGGCACCGTGGTGATGAACAATGATGTCCGCATCACGCCCGTGGCGATCGCCCAGGGCGGGCTGACCATCACCGTCTCCGAGCGGCCGCAGGTCTCGCAGCCCGAGCCGTTCTCGCAGGGCCAGACCATTGTCGTCCCGCGCACCCAGGTGCAGGTCGACGACGGCAACGGCGCGCATCTCGCGGTGGTCAGCGGCGCCTCGCTCCAGTCCCTGGTCAGCGGCCTGAACACGCTCGGCGTCTCGCCCCGCGACCTGATCACCATCCTGCAGGCAGTGAAGAGCGCCGGCGCGCTCCAGGCCGAGATCGAGGTACAATGATGAACGATCTCAATGCGCTTTCGGCGACGCCCGCCGCCAAGCCGATCCGGAAAGTCGATCCGAAGAACGCCGATACGGCGAAGAACTTTGAGGCCGTCTTTCTCGGCCAGATGACCCAGATGATGCTCGAAAGCGTCGAAAAGGGCGAATTCAACGGCGGCGCCGGCGAGGACATGTTCCGCGGCGTGCTCGCCGAGAAGCTCGGCACCGAAATCGCGAACCGCGGCGGCGTCGGCCTCGCGCCGGTCGTGCTCGATCAGATCCTCAAGCTCCAGCAGGGAAAATAATGACCGCTCAGCTCATCGACGCGATGGTGTCGCTCACTGCGCTCATGGAAGAGGAGAGCGAGCAGCTCGCGCGCAAGGCCTATATGCCCGAACTGGGCGAGATAGCCGCGGCCAAGCTCCGCCTCACCGGTCGCATCGAGGCCGACGTCGCAAAGCTCAAGCGCGAGCGGCCCGACGATTGGGCCGAAGCGATCGAGCCCGAACTGCGCGCCGAATTGGCCGAAGCCAGCCGCAACCTGCGCGACGCATCGGCCGTCAACCAGCAGATCCTGTCGCGCCAGATCGAGCTTTCGGTCGAGATGATGGGGGCGATCGCCGCCGAAGCACAGCGGCTCACCGGCACTCGCAGCACCACCTACGGCGCGTGCGGCGGGCTGGGCGGTATGGACGCGCCGGCGCCGATCTCGATCAACGCCAAGCTGTAAGTCGGCAGATAGCTGGTCCCGAAATCGGGATTCGCGATCGTCCCGAACCCGTCCGGAAGAATATCTCGCCACTATATGAAAGTGGCGTGCAGGGTGTATGCTCCGAATCGGAATGAGCCGGTTGGGGAGGTCGGCGATGAACGTCCTGCAATTGCCGCGATGCCTGTTTGGTTCGCACCATCGAGACAGGCGTCACGCTTGGTATGACGGGCCAGTCGTGCGCAGCCACTGCACCGGCTGCGGCAAGCCGATGTTCAAGGACGGCCATGGCTGGCATACCGGCACCCCCGCCCCCTCCGAAACACAGGCCACGAGCGAATAGTTTCGACGCTGGCGAAGGATATCCCGCGCCTCCGTTCGACGGTCGCTTTCCGTCCAATGTTCGTGCCAACCTTGTAACGCCGGAATTACCTGACTAAAGTCAGACAATGCTCGATCCCGTTGCCCGTTTCCGCCGCTTTGCGCGCGCGGTCACCACCGAAATCGGGGCTCTCGACAGCTCCTTCCTGGGCCGCGGACGACCGCTTGGTGCGGCGCGGGTGCTGAACGCGATCGGTCATGGGCGATCGGACCTCGCGGAAATTCGCAATTTCCTGCGCCTCGATAGCGGGCTCATGAGTCGGCTGCTGCGCGGGCTGGAAGAAGAAGGGCTGATCGTCACGACGCCATGCTCCGATGACGCACGGCGCCGGACGGTGTCGATGACAAGCACAGGTGTGCGCGAGTTCCTTGCATATGAGCGCCTCTCCAACGAACGCGCCAAGGCCCTGCTCGACAGGCACGGACACCATGAGGCCCTGCTCTCCGCGCTCGATCTGGTCGCGTCCGCGCTGGCGAGCGATCGGATCGCTTTTCGCGTGGAGGATCCGCGGGCGGAGGTGTCGCGCTATTGCCTCGGGCAATATTACGAAGAGCTGGCGGGCAGCTTCGAGGGCGGCTTCGACGTAACCCTCTCCCGCGATCCGGACCCCGAGCGGATGGTGCCGCCACAAGGCGCGTTCCTCCTTGCAATGTCCGATGACTTGCCGGTCGGATGCGTGGGGCTCAAGGGGAATGGAAATGGCGAAGCGGAGATCAAGCGCCTCTGGGTTTCGCCCGCCGCGCGCGGCCTTGGCCTCGCATATCGCCTGATGGAGGAAGTCGAGGCGACGGCGCGCGAGCTCTCGATCACGACGCTTCGCCTCGACACGAACCGCGCGCTCGCGGGCGCGCTGCATCTCTATCGCCGACTGGGGTGGACCGAGATCGAGCGGTTCAACGACGATCCCTATGCCGACTTCTTTTTCGAGAAGAGGCTCGCATAGCCGGCCGATTGCGGGACACCCCCGGGGGGCTATCAGCCGCGGCCGCCCACCGCGGTCTTCAGCATCGACATCTGCTTGCGATACAGGCCGGTCATCGCCGTGAAATCGGCCTGGATCTCGCCCATCTTGAGCAACTGGTTTTCGAGCGTGACGTTGTTGCCGTCGGGCTTGGTTTCGGTGATGTCCTTGTCTAGGATCAGGCCGGTGCCGATCGGCTGGATCGCGCCAAGGCTCTTCATCCGATCGGTCAGCTGCACGCGCGGCGCGGCGATCATGCCGCTGCCGCCGACCAGGGAGGCGAAATTCGGCTCGGACACTTCGCGGGCCTTGTAGCCCGGCGTCTCGCTGTTCGCGATGTTGGTCGCGACGACGCGCTGCCGCTCGGACAGATTCTGCATCCGCTCGCGGATGCCGGCGAGGATCGGTGGCGTGTTCATGACGATCAGAATCCCAGCGTTGAGGGGGCGCCCGAATTGAGCCGGTTCAGGGCCGCCTGATAATTTGCGAGCTGCGCGCTCTCGCGTGCAGTGGATTGGGTGCCGGTGGCGGTGTTCTTGATGCCATCGACCATCTTTGCCTTGCCATCGTCCCAGTAGAGCGAGCGATAGGCGGTCTGCGTCATCGAGATCGCTTCCTCGACCTTCTTCATCGCCACCTTGGCATTGTCGAGGGTGACCAGGCTCAGCGCATCGCTCAGATCCATGCCAAAATTGCCGCCGGGACGGACCTTGGGGGCGCTGCTCGGCAATGCCGCCTGCGTCGCGATCCGCTGCGGCTCGATCCCGAGCTTGGCGAGCGCATCGGTGTCGGTGCCGCCGGGAATGAGCTCGAGCTCGTGCCCGGGCTTCATCGTGACGCGCAACTGCTGGACCCCGTCGACCACGGTCGCGGTCACCGTGCCCTTGGACGCACCGAGCATCCCCTGCATGCGGGCAGCGATCGTCTTCAGCGTGTCGCCGGCCTCGATCGTGACTTTCCGCACCGCGCCGCTATCGGCCTTGATCGAGAAGAAGTCGCCGGCACGCATCGTCGTCTGGGTGGTCAGCTTTTCCGACACTGCCGCGTTGACCGTGCCGCGGGCGAAGCCGAGCGCCGAAATCGAATTGGCACCGCCCATATCGGCGGCGATGCGGACCGGCTCTGTGCGCAGCAGAGCCTGGCCGAACTGGCTGGTGTTCTCGATCGCGCCGGTGGCGGCATCGAGGCGTGCGACGAAGCCGTCGGTCGGCCCGCGCCGCGGGGCGGCGAGGTCGCCGGTGGTGCGGCCGCCGGCGTAGAGATCGTTGCCCAGAAAGGCGATGCTGTCGACCTGATCGTCGGCCGCGGAGCCCAGATATGTCACGCTGGCGCCGCTCAGCCCGGCATCGATCCGCGCGACGAAGCCGTCGCGGTCCGCGCTCTTCGCATTGACCTGGCTGCCGGTGAGCGCCGCGCTCGTCGCGCCGCCGACGGCGATGGTGCCGTCCGCCGCCACCGCGATCGCGCGGACATCGGCGGTACCCAGATCGATACTGCCGAGCTCGGTCGTCAGCGCCGAGGCGCTGAGCTTCCTTACCGAGGCATTGCCGTCCTGACTGACCACGGCCAGCAGGTTCCCACCACCATCCATCGCGAGCGCGTTGATCGAGTCGAAGCCGCTGCCGGCGATCGTGCGGCGCTCGGCGAGCTTGCCGGTGGCGTCGATCCGCGCGACGAAAGCGTCGCCATTGCCGGCGGCGGTACGGCCGCCCACATAGACGGCGCCATCCACGCCGACCGTCACGGCCTTTGCGGCATCGGTGCCGATCGAGTGGATGACGGTGGAGAATTTCTCGTCGCCATTGGCCGCGTATTTGGCGACCACCATGTTGCCGTCGGCCGAAGTCACGCCGTTGAAGCTGCCTGTCACCGTGCCTGCGACGGCGATGCTGCCATCGGCGCCGATCGACACCGCAGCGCCGGTCGACGCGCCGCTGGCACCGAGGCTGCGCTGCCACACGACATTGCCCGCCCCATCCATCTTGGTCAGGAACAGATTGTTGTCGCCGTCCGACTGATTGGCGCCGAGATCCCCTGCGGTGGTGCCGACGACATAGCTATAGCCCTGTGCGTCGGTGGCGATCGCGGCAGCATCGGTGCTGGCGTAGACGTTGCTCGTCTTGGTGGTGCTCGTCTTGATCTTGCCGTCCATATCGGTGGACGTGGTGGTGATCGTGGTGGTCTTGCCCGCCAGCGTGTTCTGCGTTGTCGCGTCGCGGTCGAGCGCCGCGATCGTTCCCATCGACACCCGGGTGCTGGCGCCGTCCGGCTCGTTGAGGCGGAACACCTGGGTGGCGGTCGGCGCGTCGAGCGCGGTCTGCCCGGTCGCGACGACCAGCGAATCCTTCGCACCGATCTGGTCGAGCGACACTTGCTCCAAACCGTCGGGCGTCTCAAGCTTCAGCCCCCATTTGCCGTCGGCATAGGCAGGCTTGAAGCGCGCGGACCAGCGCGTGATGGGATCGCCCTCGGCGTCGGTCATCGGAGTGCCGTCGGTGTTGTAGATCAGGGTCGAGCTGATCGCGCCGTTGAGCTGCGACACGAGCGAATCGAGCGTCGGCGGCTGGGTCCCCTGCGACAGATCGATGGTGAAGGTCTCGTTGAGCGACCCGCGGTTGATCTTGACGCTGAACTGTTCCTGCCCGGTGAGATTGGGAATCGCATCGGAGCGCAGCTTGACCAGGCCCTCGCCCTTGGTCTCATAGGCATGGGTCGCGGCGAGCTTGCTCGACTGCGCAGTCGAGCTGGGCTTGCCGAAAGCGAGGTTCACCTTGTCCGACGGCGCGGTGGTCAGATAGCCTTGAAGGTCCGTGAGCCCTTTGGCGAACGCCTTCTCATATTGGGCGCGCTGTGCGCTGGTCGCCGTCTTCACCGTGGCCGCCTCGGCGAGTACGCGCAGCTTCTCCAGCGCCTTGTACGCCGTGAAGCTCGTCTTGATGTCGTCGGGCAGGATTGCGGTGCTGCTGCTCGACTTGTCGATGATCGTCCGCGAGGCGAGGATCGCAACGAGCTGGCTCGACGCCGATTTGGTGTTGGTCGCTTCCTTCCAGGGCGGCGTGGTCTCGGCGAGCGTGAACTGCGCCTTTGCGACACGCACCGCCTTGCTGTCGAAGGGGATCGCAGCGAAGGCCGTCGAGAAGACCGAGGAGTCTCCCGTCAGCAGGCTCAACCCCGTCAGACTGCCGGAAAAATTAACCGTCATGAAAACCGACCTTTCCCCCACACTCCTATAATAGGATGAGTGAACGCTTCCTTGCGTACACACCTGTATTTTTCTGCGAGGGGTCCCAGAATGAGTTTGATGGCGCCGATTGCCGAGCCGGTCGAACTGAAGAAGTATAGCGGCCCGCAGCGGGCGGCTGCGCTGATGCTGGCGCTGGGCAAGCAGCACGGCGCCCCGATCTGGGAACAGCTCACCACCGACGAGATCAAGGAACTCTCCTCGACGATCGCCGGCCTCGGCCGCATCCCGTCGCAGGTCGTCGAGCATTTGCTCATCCAGTTCACCGGCGAAGTCGCCTCGATGGCCTCGCTCCACGGCAGCTATGAGACCACCGAGCGATTGCTCGGCGGGATCCTGCCGGGCGAGAAGGTCAAGGAGATCATGGAGGATATCCGCGGTCCCTCGGGCCGGACGATGTGGGACAAGCTCTCAAACGTCAGCGAAACCGTGCTCGCCGGCGCGCTCAAGCACGAATATCCGCAGACCGTCGCGGTGATCCTGTCGAAGCTGCGTCCCGATCATGCCGCGCGCGTCATCGCCGAGCTGCCGCGCGATTTCTCGGTCGACGTGGTGATGCGCATGCTGCGCATGGAGACCGTCCAGAAGGACGTGATCAATCAGGTCGAGCAGACGCTGAAGAGCGAGTTCATGACCAACCTCTCGCGCTCGCAGAAACGCGACCCGCACGAGGCGATGGCCGAATTGTTCAACTCGCTCGATCGCTCGACCGAAGAGGCGATGTTGACCGCGCTCGACAACAAGGCCCCCGACAGCGCCGAGCGCATTCGCGCGCTCATGTTCACTTTCGAGGATCTGTCCAACCTGTTGCCGGCGGCGATCTCGATCATCGTCCGCAACGCCGACAAGCGCGAGATGGCGATGGCGCTGAAGGGCGCTCCCGACAAGCTCAAGCAGATGTTCTTCGGCGCGATGACCGAGCGTGCGGCCAAGCTGATGCGCGAGGACATGGCGGCGATGGGCCCGGTGCGCGCACGCGATTGCGAGGAAGCGCAGTCCTCGCTCGTCCGCCTCGCCAAGAGCCTCGCCGATCGCGGCGAGATCCTGCTGGTCGATCCCAAGTCCGACGACGCGATGATCATCTGAGATGGGCATGGGATTCCAGAACGTCGAGCGCTTCGCCTTCGACCGCATCTTCTCGACTCCGGCGAGCGAGAGCGCGACTATCCCGAGCGGCGACATGCTGCTCGAGATCTCCGCACTGCGCGCCGAACTCGCTCTGCTCCGCTCGGACGTGAATGCGCAGATCGCCCTCGCCCGCGCCGAAGGCTTCGAGGCGGGGCTGGCCCAGGCGCGCGCCGAGCGCGACGTCGCGCTGCTGAGCGCAGTCGATGCGCTCCACGCCGGGATCGAATCGCTCGACGAGCGCTTCGAGGATGTCTCGCGGCGCGTCACCGGCGAGGCGGCCGAAATCGCCCTCGCCGCCGCCGACATGATCGCCGGCCGGGCGATCGACGCGGCGCCCGCCGAAGCGATCGACGCCGCCATCGGCCGCGCGTTGAGCCAGGTTGCCCGCGGCACCGAGCTCGAGATCCGCGTCCATCCCGATCTGATCGAGGCGATCGAGGCGCGCATCGCCGATCGGCAGTCCCAGGATCGCCGCAAGCTCAACCTCAATGTGGTCGGCGACGTCACCGTCGCGATCGGCGATGCGCTGATCGGCTGGGAGCAAGGCGGCCTCGCCCTCGACGCCAATGCGCGCCGCCAGGCGGTGCTCGACGAGCTCGAGACTCTGCTGCCGAGCCCCGCCGGCGCGAACTGAAAAATTCCCCTCCCTCTTAGAGAGGGGCCAGGGGTGGGTAAGAAAAGGCCGGGCTCGACGCCCGGCCTTTTCTTTGTTTCCGGCCGCATCGCTGGGCTCGCTACGCTCGCACCCACCCCCCAATCCCTCCCTTGCAGGGAGGGGAGTCAGAACCACTAGGCAAAAAATTCCCACCCGGCACAAACTGCCGCCCGCCACCCTCCTATAAAACAAGGGAGAGGGGCGCTCCTGCCCCTGGCCACATCACGGGGCGGCTTTGGAAGCGATCAAGAATCTCGTCGGGCAGCTTGGCCCGAAGCGGCTGATGCTGATGGGCGGCGTGGCGTTCGCGCTGCTCGCCGCGCTCGCCTTCGTCGCGACGCGCGGCTCCGATCCGCAGATGGGCTATCTCTATACCGATCTCGATCCGTCCGCCGCCGCGACGATCACCGAGAAGCTCAAGGCGCAGAATGTCGAGTATCAGCTCTCGGCCGACGGCACTTCGGTGATGGCGCCGCAGGACAAGCTCGCCGAGCTGCGCATGAGCCTCGCCGGCGAGAAGCTGGGCGGCAAGATCGGCTATGAGGTGCTCGACGAGGAGCAGCCCTTCGGCGTCTCCGCCAGCCGCGCCAAGATGAACGAGACCCGCGCCGTCGAAGGCGAGCTCTCCAAATCGATCCAGACCATCCAGAATGTCAGCGCCGCGCGCGTCCACATCGTCATGCCCGAGCGCGCGATGTTCGCCGCCGAGAGCCGCAAGGCCACCGCCGCGGTGACGGTAAAGACCAAAGGCCGCCTCTCGTCCGAACAGATCGCCTCGATCCGCTATCTCGTTTCCTCCTCGGTTCCCGAGCTCTCACCCGAGGCGGTGTCGGTCGTCGACCAGACCGGCGCCCTGCTCGCCCGTGCCGGCGAAGCCGGTTCGGCCGGTGGCGCCGATGCCGACGAACGCCAACAGACGGTCGAGGCCAAGCTCCGCGAGGAAGTCGAGGCCCTGCTCGAGCCGATCGTTGGCCAGGGCAAGGTACGCGCCGAGGTTTCCGCGCAGATCGATCGTGACCAGACCCGCGAGGAATCGAACCTGTTCGACCCCGACAAGCAGGTCATTGCGCGCCAGGTCAGCGTCGAGAATGGCGAGCAGAACAGCGAGCAGGATGCCGCCGCGCAAACCGCCAGCGTCGGCAACCAGCTCCCCGAGGCGCAGGGCCAGGCACCCGGCGGACCGAACGGCAGCGGCAAGCAGTCGCGCAGCAATCAAACTTCCGAAGACACGACCTATGACAACAGCTCGACCAAGACCGTCACGCTGCGCGGTCCCGGCAAGGTCACGCGCCTCACCGTCGCGGTGATGGTCGATGGTGGCGAAAAGGGCCTGCCCCAGCCGCAGATGCAGCGCCTCCAGCGCCTCGTCGAGAATGCCGTCGGCATGGATGCCGAGCGCGGGGATAGCGTCGTGGTCGAAAGCATGCGCTTCGCCAATGACGACAGCCTGGCGGACAAGGATTCGGGCATCTTCTCCCAGTTGCCGATGGATCGGATCTGGGGCCTGCTCCAGATCATCGTGATCGGCGTGGTCGGCCTGGTCGCCCTCCGGATGCTCAAGCCCAAGATCGTGCCGCAGCCCGCAATGGCCGCGCTCGAAGGGCCCGCCGGCGAGACGCCGCTCTCCGCCCAGTCCCCCGAGATGCTCGCACTCGCCGAACGCGCCGCCGACGGCGACGACGACGCGATGCGGCAGCTCGAAGCCATGAACAACGGCGACCAACCGCTGCTCGATCAGGAGATCGCGCTCGCCCAGGTCGACGGCCGCATCAAGCTCTCCGCCCTCAAGCGCATTGGCGAAGCGATCCATGCGAGCCCGCCCGAAGCGGCCTCGGTGATCCGCCAATGGATGAACTCGTAAGGATTTGACGATGGATACCGAACCCCACGACATCATCCCCGCCGACAGCGACGCGAGCGGCCCCGTGTTCGAAGATTTCGAACCGTTGCCCGCCGGCGAAAACGCGCCCGTAGGCGCCGAAGGCCTCGAAGCCGTCCATGACGTGCCGGTCAAGGTGCAGGCCGTTCTCGGCCGGGCGCGCATGCCCGTCGGCGAGCTGCTCCACCTCACCTCGGGCACGGTGGTCGAGCTCGACCGCCGTGTCGGCGAGCCGGTCGACATTTTCGTCAACGATCGCCTGATCGCCCGCGGCGAAGTCGTGCTGATCGACAACGCACTCGGCGTCACGCTCACCGAAATCGTTCGGCAGGACCGTTGATGCCCGGATCAATCCGCATGATATTGGTCGGCGCACCGGGCGGCGAGTTCCGCCGCGCGGCCGAGCTGGCCCGTGACGCGGGCGCCGCCGTGGCGATGGCCGATACGCCGGCCCAGGCGCTCGACCTGCTCCGCGAGGGCGGCGGCGACATGGTGATGATCGACGTCGACGCCGACATCGCCGGTTTCATGGCCAGCCTGCGCGCGGAGCGTTTCACCCTTCCCGTGCTCGCCTGCGGCATCCAGGCTTCGGCCGAGCGTGCCGTGGCGGCGATCCGTGCCGGCGCGCGCGACTATGTGCCGCTGCCGCCGCAACGCGAGCTGATCGCCGCGGCGATCGCCTCCGTGATCGAGCGCAAGGCGCCGGTCCGCATCGGCGATCACCCCGCCCTCGCCCGCGCCGTGGCGCTCGCCACCGCGGTGGCCCAGACCGGCGCTCCCGTGCTCGTCACCGGCGAGAAGGGCTGCGGCAAGGAAGTCATGGCGCGCGCGATCCACGAGAGCTCGGGCCGGACCAATCCGCTCTACACCGTCGAATGCGCCGGCGTCGCCGCCGACGTGCTCGAATCCGAGCTGTTCGGACACGAAGCCGGCGCCTTCCCTGGCGCCGTCGCGCGGCGCATCGGCCGGCTTGAAAAGGCCGGCCATGGCACGATCTTCCTCCGCGAAGTCGGCCGCCTCGCTCCCGCAACGCAGGCGCGTCTGCTCGCCGCAATGCAGGAGCAGCGCTTCCACCGGATCGGCGGTGACGAGATCGTTCCGTTCCAGCCGCGGCTGATCGCCTCGACCAGCATGGATCTCGAGGCGGCGGTGCAGGCCGGTGGCTTCCGCGCCGATCTGCTGGTTCGCCTCGGTCTCGTCCGGGTCGAGGTTCCGCCGCTTCGCGAGCGCGGTGGCGACGTCGTGCAACTCGCGCAGCATTTCGCCGCCCGTCTCGCCGAAGCCGACGGCAGGCCCTCGCGCGCCTTCAGCGACGCGGCATTGGTATTACTCTCCCGCTACGGCTGGCCGGGCAATGTCCGCGAGCTCGAGGATTGCATCCATCGCGCCGTGCTGCTCGCGCAGGGTCCCGCCATCGAGCCGGACGACCTCGTCCGTTCGGACGGCACCCGCCTGCTCGATCTCGAGCTCGCCGAACCCGGCGATCTGCGGATCGACAGCCTGGTCGGCCGCACGGTCGAGGAAGTCGAGCGCGAGCTGATCCTACAGACGCTGACGCGCTGCCACGGCAACCGCACATCGGCCTCGAGCATCCTCGGCATCTCGGTCCGGACGATGCGCAACAAGCTGCGCACGTTCATCGAGGCCGGCATCGCCGTCGCCCCGGCGCCCTGACGATATTTGAATAAGGCGCGAATCTGATGCCCCCCGCCATCGCCAACATCCTCAACCGTATCGGCCTGAGCCGCGATCTCGCGCTCGCCGGTTCGGTCATCGCGATCATCGCGATGCTGATCCTGCCGATGCCGGGCTGGCTGCTCGATCTCGGCCTCGCACTGTCGATCACCATCGCGGTGATGATCCTGATGACGGCGCTCTTCATCGAGAAGCCGCTGGAATTGAGCGCCTTCCCGACGATCCTGCTGATCGCGACGATGTTCCGGCTGGGCCTCAATCTCGCCTCGACCCGTCTGATCCTCACCCACGGCCATGAAGGCCACGGCGCCGCCGGCGGCGTGATCGGGGCGTTCGGCGAGTTCCTCATGGGCGGCGAGGTCATCATCGGCCTCACCATCTTCATGATTCTGATCGTCATCAACTTCGTCGTGATCACCAAGGGCGCCGGCCGCATCGCCGAAGTCGCGGCGCGCTTCAGCCTCGATGCGATGCCCGGCAAGCAGATGGCGATCGACGCCGATCTCTCCGCGGGCATGATCAGCGAAGAGCAGGCGCGCGAGCGCCGCGCCGAGATCGAGGCCGAGAGCGGCTTCTACGGCTCGATGGACGGTGCCTCGAAGTTCGTGAAGGGCGACGCGATCGCCGCTTTGCTCATCACTGCGGTCAACATCCTCGTCGGCCTCACCATCGGCGTCGTCTCGCACGGCGTGCCGATCGGCGAGGCCTTCCACACCTATACCACGCTAACCGTGGGCGAGGGCCTGGTCAGCCAGATCCCGGCGCTGATCATCTCGATCGCCGCAGGCCTGCTCGTCTCGAAGGGCGGCATCAAGGGCAAGACCGGCGCGACTTTGGGCGACCAGCTCGGCCGCTATCCCAAGGCCTTCGGCATGGTCGCGTTTCTGATGGGTGCGCTGGCGCTGATGCCGGGCCTGCCCTTCCTGCCCTTCGCGATGTTCTCCGGTGCCGCGGGCTATGCCGCGTGGAAGATGAGCCAGAATGCCCGGGCCAGGGCCGCGCTCGAAGTCGCCGTCGCCGCGCAGGAACAGGCCCGCGAGGCGATCGTCGAGCAGCCCATCTCGCAGACGCTCGCGCTCGACGCCGTCCGCATCGAGATCGGCTATGCTTTGCTGCCGATGATCAACGACGAGCAGCGCGAGCCGCGCCTCGACGATCAGGTCCGCGCGCTGCGCCGCCAGATGGCGACCGATTTCGGCTTCGTCCTCCCATCGGTCCGCATCATCGACAATATGGGCCTCAAGCCCAACGAATATGTCATCACGATCAAGGAGACCGAGGCCGCGCGCGGCGAGATCCGTCTCGAGAAGCTGCTGCTGATCAATCCGGGCGGCGGCCCGGTCGGCATGCCGGGCGAAGTCACCAAGGAGCCGGTGTTCGGCCTCCCCGCCCTATGGATCGATCGCGAGCTGCGCGACGAGGCCGGCTTCCGTGGGCTCACCGTGGTCGATTGCGGCACGATCATCACCACGCACCTGACCGAGCTGGTCAAGGACAACATCGCCGACCTGCTCTCCTACACCGAGACGCAAAAGCTGCTGACCGAAGTCCACAAGGACGCCGAGAAGCTCGTCGCAGACATCGTCCCCTCGAAGGTCTCGATCTCGAGCGTCCAGCGCATCCTCCAGAATCTGCTGTCCGAAGGCATCTCGATCCGCGACATCCCGACGATCCTCGAAGGCGTGGCCGAGGCCGCACCGCTGACCGCCAATTTGACCCAGATGACCGAGCATGTCCGCGGCCGCCTCGCGCGCCAGATCAGCGCGTCGCAGGTCCGCGGGGAAGCGATCCCGGTGGTGACGCTCTCGTCCGAATGGGACCAGGCGTTCGCGGAATCGATCCTCGGCCATGGCGACGATCGCCAGCTGGCCATGGCGCCCTCCGCGCTCCAGAAATTCATCCAGTCGGTCCGCGAGACCTATGACCGGTTGGCGCAGGACGGCGAGATCCCGTGCCTGCTCACCAGCCCCGCGATCCGGCCGTTCGTCCGCTCGATCATCGAACGCGTCCGCCCGGCCACCGTGGTGCTGTCGCAGAATGAGATCCACGCCCGCGCCCGCATTCGCGCACTCGGCACGATCGGTTGAGACCGTTCGCGCAACAACCGTCCTATAATGAAGAGCGGCCTCTCGCGGGCCGAGCAAGAGGCGACCGGATGCAGATCAACCCCTTCGGCTATCCGCTCGGCGCGGGGATGCAATCCACGCCGGCAATGGGTGGAACCGGTCTCGGCTTCATCGACGCGCTCGGCGTCGCGATCGAGGGCGGCGTTCCACAGCAACGGACCGGCCTGATCGCCTCGCCCACGCCGCCCGCCCATTTCGATGCGAAGCTGGCGCAGACGCTCCTCGCCCAGGCGCAACTCGACACGCAAGCCAATCCGGTGGCCGTCACGCTGCCCGGCCTCCAGCAACCGACTTCGCTGTCGCAGCTGATGACTACCGCCGCCAAGCTTCCGACCCCGGACGCCCCCCCCGTCCCTGCCGCGACCATCACGACCGACACGCCGGCCGCGGATCCCGCAGTGACGCCGGTCGAGATTCCCGAGGTTTCTGGCCAGCCTGCCACGGCCAAGCCCGGCCCGCGGCCGCAGGCGCCCGCCCTCCTGATCGGTGCCGAAGCGCAGCCCGACGAAACGTTGGTGGTCGAGTCCCCCGTCGTCGCCAAGCCGACCGAAACCACGCCGACTCCGCGCAAGCCCCGTGCCACCGTCGCCGAGGCCGATCCCGCGCAGCCGATCGACGCGAAGATCGCGGTGCCGGCCGAACTGCTCGCTGGCGGCATGCCGCCCCAGCCCGCCGCGCAGCCGCAACAGCCCGCTCCGCGCGAGACGATGCAGGCAGCCAACGGCGCCGCCGCGCCGGTCGCGCGCAAATCGGCCCCCGCCAATGCACCGTTGGGCAATGCCACCCAGCCGGCCGCGAACGCCGCCACGCCGTCGACCACCGACTTCGCCAATGCCGTCGCGGCACGCGGCGATTCCACCGGCAGCGAGACCAATGCCGATGCGCAGGGGCAGCCTGACGCGCGCCCGGCAGCGCTTGCCCGTACTGATACCCCGGCCTTCCAGCCGGTCCATGGCGCCGCCAACAATAGCGCACCCGCGAGCGCCCCCGCCGCCGAACCGGTGATCGAGGCGCGTGCCGGCCATCTCGGCCATTCGCTCGGCGTCGAGATCGCCCGGAAAGTCGAGCTGGGCGAGGAAACGCTGCGCATCCGCCTCAACCCGATCGAACTCGGCCGCATCGAAGTGACGCTCGCCTTCGACGACAAGGGCAGCCTGCAGGCGACCGTCCGTACCGAGAGCGCGCAGGCGATGGACCTGCTCCGCCAGGACACGCCCGATCTCGCGCGCACGCTCGATCAGGCCGGCGTCCGCACCGACGCACAGAGCTTCCGCTTCGAGAATCGCGGCGGCGACAGCGGCGGCCAGCAGGCCCAGCAGCAGAGCCAGCACAATCGCGGCCAGCTCGCGTCGTCCGACGACGACGCGGCCATCGCCGAACCCATTTACCGCCCGATCCGCAGCGACGGGCAGGTCGACCTTCTCGCCTGAGGACCAGCCATGACCACCGTCAACACCACGAGCAGCACAACGACCACCGGCAACCCCGCTTCGTCCAAGCTCAATGCCGATTTCACGATGTTCCTGAAGCTGCTGACTACGCAGATGCAGAACCAGGATCCGCTCGATCCGATGGATACGGCGCAATACACGCAGCAGCTCGTCCAATATTCGCAGGTCGAGCAGTCGATGGCGCAGACCGCGACGCTCAAGTCGATCCTGTCGAGCCTCGGCACGCAGAATCTGACGCAAGCCTCGTCGATGATCGGCCACGTGGTCGAGACCAATTCGGGCACCGCGGGCCTCACCGCGGAGACGCCGGCGCAGTGGATGTGGTCGGCGCCGCGCGACGTCGGCACGATGACCGCGACCATTACCGATTCGAAGGGCAAGGTGGTCGATACGCGCACCGTCGAAGGCGGCGCCGCGGCGGGCAGCATGACCTGGGACGGCACGACCAGCGCGGGCAAGAAGCTCGGCGGTGGCGACTACACGCTAGCGCTCGCAGGCAAGGATTCGTCGGGCAACGACGTCACGATCGTCTCGCATTCGGTCGGAACCGTGACCGATGTCGCGCTCGAGAACGGCGCCATCCAGGTCACCGTCAACGGCCACAAGAGCGACTCGGCCAATCTGGTCCGCATCGGCACCTAACCCCCGCATTTCGACCAGCCATCAGGCGCCGGAGCGGGAAACCCTCGCTTCCGGCGCCTTGTTGCATGCGCCGCGGAGTTCGCATCTCCGTAATATCACTTAACGGTATTTTTCAGATACTTGTGACCGACCCACGAGCTTCGTCCCGTCTATAATGAAAGCAGAGAGACGAGCGGGCCGTTCCGATCCCCTCTGCGGTGTGCTCGTCTCTTCTCCCTTTGAGGATCGCAATCCCCCGCGATCCAGAACGACAAAAGCCAGGCTGGTGGAAACCAGCCTGGCTTTTGCGTTGAGCCCCCGCTCGGAAAGGTTTGGTCGATGCGTGCCGTGCGTCTCAGCCGTTGACGGCGGGCATCAGCGCGAGTGGCCGTGCATCGACCGGCAATTGGATCACCGCGCCGGGCACCATCGCCACGGGCGCGGTACGGACGCTGAAATCGTCGAGCGCGCAGCCGGCGATCGCGTCCGGCGCAGTCAGCATCGCGATGCAATCGGCAATCGACGCATCCTCGCGCGGCCCGAACGTGTCGAGCACGTCCGAAAGCGTCATGCCGGGGGCCTGCAGCGCCTTCTCGGCCGCCGCGGTCCACAATGCGCGCACATCCTCCACGTTCAGCGTCAGCGTCACCGTGAAGCTCTGTCCGGTATCCGCAGGAACATGGCTGACATCGCGAAGATTCATGTGTGAAAGCCCTTTTCATTTTGCCCGAGCGGTCGGATGCCCAATGCATCAGCTTTGCGCTCAGCCCCAGTCCGGGGATGCCCCGATACGTAAAGTTACCGGTAGCAATGACCCGGGTATGACTTTTAGTGCACGCGCGCTTCGGCGCGACGCGCGAGTTCGCGCGCATGTGCCGCAACGAGACAGAGTTCGGCGTAGAGACGGTCCCAGAACGGTGCCGGGATCTCGAGCTTGCTTTCGCCTTCCTGGCTCAGCTCCAGCGCCGCCCGGGGCTCCAGCCCCAGCTCGAAGCGTGTGCCGAAGGTGCCGTCGACATGCTCGTCGGGAAGCCCATGCGGCACGGCGAGGCGCGCCGACATGATATAGCCCGCCAATATGTCGGTTCCGTAGCCGTCGAGCAGGATCCGCGGCCGATCCTTCATGTCGGGGCGCTCGAGCACGACCAGCGCGCCCGAAGGATGCTCCTCCACGCTCACGCGCAGCTTGCCGCCGAATGCGTCGGTGATTTCTCGAATACGTGGGAACAAGCGACTATCTCCTTGCCATCATTATAGATGGGCCAACCATTCGGACGGCGGAGATAGGTGGATTTCATTGCGCGGCGCGCATGGGCCGCACACGCAAAAAAGAGGCCGGGACGTTGCCGTCCCGGCCTCTCTCTGTCGTCAGGTAAGCTTCCAGGGAAAAAGCTTGACCTTAACGGAACAGCGACGTGATGGTCTGCGGCGCCTGGTTGGCGATCGACAGAGCCTGCACACCGAGCTGCTGCTTGACCTGCAGAGCCTGCAGACGGGCCGATTCCTTGGCGAGATCGGCGTCGACGAGATTGCCGATGCCTGCCTCGATGGTGTCGGACAGCTTGCTGGTGAAGGTCGACTGAGCGTCGATCTTGCGCGATGCCGCGCCGAGCGTGCTCAGGCTGGTCTTCAGGTTGTCCTGCGTCGTCGCGAGCGTGTCGATCATCGCCTGGGCCGAAGCCTGGCTGCTGATGTCGCCACTGGCGCTCACGGTGACAACGCTACCGCCAAGGTCGAGACCCTGGTTGGCAACGCTGAGCGAGTCCGGATCCCAGGTCGTTGCCGTGCTGGTGTCCGAATCCTTCAGCGACTGCAGCGCAGTCACGGTGCCGCCCGAGGCCTTCAACAGGTTGGTGCCGTTGAAGTCCGACGAGTTGACGATCGTGGTGATCTGATCGCGCAGAGCCACGAAGTCGTTGTTCAGCGCCGTGCGGGTAGCCGAATCGATGCCGGCGTCAGCAGACTGATAGGCCTTCGCCTTCATCTGGTTGACGACGTCAGAGATCTGCTCCGCGCCTGCCACCGCGACGTCCGTCACGCTCTTGGCACGGCTCAGCGACGAGGAAACGGCCTTGAGGCCGCCCATGTCGCCGCGCAGGCCCTGAGCGATCGTGTACGAAGCCGAGTCATCCTTGGTCGACGACACGTTCAGGCCGGTGTTGATGCGGCTCTGAACCTGCGACATGCCCTTGTTGGTCTCGGTGAGGCTCTGGAGAGCCGCCATCGCGCCGGTGTTGGTGTTGACAGAGAAACCCATGATGTTTTCCTTCTTGGACTAGGGCCGCTTCTGCGGCCCGGGTCGGAAGCGCCGACCCGCGACCTGGCGCCTTCGCGCCCTGCAAGTTCATCATGGGAAAATTTATAGGATGACCAAAATTATCCTGCGAATTTAAATGGTTAGCGATAGGTTAACAATCGCCCCACCCCGCTAAGCCATTGACGCGGCAACGAGAAAGGCCGGAGCGCGGGTGGAAAAATTTCCACGCGCGCTCCGGCCCTGCCCGCGTCCCAGGGGCGTTTTCGCGGGGGTTTAGAACGGAAACAATGCGTCGTAGATCTGCTGACCCCAGCGCGCCTGCTGTGCGTCGGTGAGCTGACCCTTGCCGCCATAGATCACGCGCGCTTCGGCGATCTGCGAGTGCTGGATCGAATTGTCGCGCGCAATGTCCTCGGGACGGATGATGCCGGTGACGATCAGCTCGCGCATCTCGAAATTGACGCGCACTTCCTGCTTGCCGCGGATCATCAGATTGCCGTTGGGCAGCACCTGGGTGACGATCGCCGCCATCGTCATGTTGATGGTCTCGGAGCGCGCGGTGGTGCCGCCGCCGCTATATTTCGAGCCCGAATTCGTCTCCAGCGCCGCCGCGGCGTTGTTGCCGAGCAGCTTGGCGACCGGCGCGATGCCGAGCAGGCCGCCGAGGCCGCCATTCTCGGATCCGCCGCGCGTCCGGGAGGTGTTGTTGCCGAGATCGGCCTTGTCCTGGATGTTGATCTTGATCGTCAGGATGTCGCCCATCTTGCCCGCGCGCTGATCGCGGAAGAACGCGCCCGCGCCGGTGCGGAACAGCGATGCGCTGGGCGCCGCTGCGGGCTGCTGCATCGCCACGGTGGTCGGACGACCGCGATCCGAAGGCATCGACAGCGACGCTTCGACTTCGGGCGTCGACACGGGATCGATCCCCGAAAGCTTGGGTGCCTTGCCGATCTGCTGGAGCCGGCCGACCGCACCGCACCCCGACAATGTGGCGCCGAGCGCCACGAGAAGAATGACCTTGCGCATGTTGATTCCCTCTATCGATTACGGTGCGGCGATCCGGACGGTGCCGGAGCCTTCGATCGTTCCATCGAGCGTGCGGTTGGTAGCGTTGGTCACCACCCGCACCATTTCGCCCTGCCCGCCGCCGTTCAGCGCGCGGCCTGAGGCGGTGATCACCAGCGCGCCGCTGACGATGCGGATCGTCACCGGTTCGCCGCGCCGCACGAGCTGCGGCTTCATCAGGTCGGAGCGGCGGACGATATTGCCGGCAGTCAGGTTGCGCGCAGCTTCCATGCCCGACGCATCGTCGGCCGAAAGCGCCCCACGCGCCGCGGCCGGCGCCCGCGCTTCGCTCTCGAAGTCGCCACGGTCGAGCCGCGTGCCCTTCTCGATCGGGTGGGCGAGGACCGCGACCTGCACATCCTCGACCGGACCGGCGCCGAGCAGCGCCAGTGCGAGCAGCATGCCCATCAGCGCAGCTGGCTGGTCGTCGCCAGCATCTCGTCGGCGGTCTTCACCACGCGGCTGTTCATCTCATAGGCACGCTGCGCAGTGATCAGCGCAGTGATTTCGGCGACCGCATTGACGTTCGAGCTTTCGATGAAGCCCTGGCTCAGCGTGCCGAGGCCCGGCTCGCCCGGAGCCGCCACGGTCGGCTGGCCCGAAGCCGAAGTCTCGAGAAACAGGTTTTCGCCCTTAGCTTCCAGGCCCGCATCGTTCATGAAGGTGGCGAGCTCGAGCTGGCCGACGGTCTGCGGCTGCGGATCGCCCGCCACGATCACCTGGACCTCGCCGGTCTTGGAGATCGTCACGTCGACCGCGGCCTGCGGGATCGTGATGCCGGGCTGCACCGGATAACCGTCCTGCGTCACCAGTTCGCCCTGGTCGGAGATGCCGAACGAGCCGTCGCGGGTATAGGCGGTGTCGCCCGAGGGCAGAGTGATCTGGAAATAGCCGCGCCCGGTGATCGCCACGTCGTAGCGGTTCTCGGTCTGCTGCAGCGCGCCCTGCTGCTGGATGCGATAGACGCCGCCGGTCTTCACGCCGGCGCCGATCTGGATGCCCGAGGGCGATTTGGTCTCGGGGCCGGTCGCGGTGCCGGGGCGCTCGATCTGCTCGTAGAGCAGGTCCTGGAACTCCGCGCGCTGACGCTTGAATCCCGTGGTGTTCATGTTGGCGATGTTGTTCGAGATGACGTCGACATTGGTCTGCTGTGCCAGCATGCCGGTCGAAGCGATGGAGAGCGAACGCATTATTGTGCCTTTCTAAAAGGGGTGTCAGCCGACGCGGCCGAGCCGGTCGATCGCCTTCTTGCGAAGGTCGGACATGCTTTCGTTGAGGTTGGTGGCTGTCTGGTAGGCGCGCAGGATCTCGACCATGTCGGTGGTCTCGACGATCGCATTGACGTTCGATCCCTCGACGCCGCCCGACTTGAGCTTCGTTTCGGCGGCGGTGAGCTCGCGCCCGCTATTGCCGTTGAACATCCCGTCGCCCCGCGGATCCATCTTCGCCTCGTCGAACACCGTCACGGTGATCCGGCCGAGCGGACCGTCGGGGCCCATCACGCTGCCGTCTGGGGCGATGCTCAGGCGTCCGGCGGTTTCGGGCGGAACCGTGATCGGCTTGCCGCCTTCGCCCAGGATCTTCTGGCCGCCGGCGGTCGCCAGCTCGCCGCTCTCGAGCACCTTCACATAGCCCGCGCGCGTATAAGCGGTGCCGCCGCCCGGCGCCTCGACGCTCAGATAGCCCGGACCGTCGATGAAGACGTCGAGCGGATTGTCGGTCAGCTGGAAGCCGCCCGAGGAGGCATCGTGCACCGCGCCGTAATCGAGCACGTACGACGTCTTCTTCGCGTCGGGCGTGACCGTGGTCTCGCCCTGCTCGACATATTCGCGGAACACCGGCTTTTCGCGCTTGAAGCCCACCGTGTTCATGTTGGCGAGATTGTTCGCCGCCACGTCGAGCCGGCGCCGCAGCGCCTGTTCCTGGCTCAGCAATACATAAGACGAGATGTCCACCGGACGGTCCCTTCAGAAAATTGTCGCTAGGCAGAAATTGCCGGGTGACCATCCTATAATAGAGGCAAATCAGCCGGCGTGGTTGCCGGAGCGCTGATTTCGAAAGGTGCCAGGGAAATGTCGTCACCCGAGATCGTCGAGGAAGGTGCAGAGGGCCCAGCGCCCGCGGCGCCGAAGTCGAAGAAGAAGAAGCTCATCATCATAGGCGCGGCCGCCGGCGTGCTGCTGCTCGGCGGCGGCGGCGGTGCGGCGATGATGCTTTCGGGCGGGTCGGCCAAGGCCGAGACCTCGGCCGAGGGCGGCCATGGCGAGGTCTCGAACGAGGCCGAAGGCGACGGCGGCGGTCACGGCGGCGAAGAAACCGCCAAGGAAGCCATTGTCGACGTGCCGGCGATGGTCGTGAACCTGCGCTCGCCCGACGGCGCCTCGCGCTTCCTCAAGCTCCATTTCATGATCGTACCGGGCGCCAAGGGCACGCCGGAAGGGATCAAGGAAAAGCTGCCGCTGATCCTCGACGCCTATCAGCCCTTCCTGCGCGAATTGCGTCCGGAGGACCTCGCCGGCTCGGCCGCGGTCTTCCGCATCAAGGAAGAGATGCTGGTCCGCGCCACCGACGTGGCCGGCGCGGGCGTGATCAAGGACATCCTCATTCAGGACCTGGTCCAGCAATGATCGATCTCGACGATTTCGACCTTCCCGAACCGCCCGTCGCAGCCATGGGCGGCGACGGCGATGTCCGCTTCGACCAGGCGGATATCGACGCGCTGTTCGGCGATCTCGGCGGTCCCGTCGAGAAGAAGAAGGGCCTTCGCGCGGTCATCGAATCCAAGGTCATCAGCCACGAGCGTCTGCCGATGCTCGAAGTGGTCTGCGATCGCATGGTCCGCTCCTTCGCCAGCTCGATGCGCAGCCTCACATCGGACGCGATCGACGTCAGTCTCGAGAACGTCACCTCGATCCGCTTCGGCGAGTTCATGAACCGCGTGATGCTCCCGGCGATGGTCGGGGTGTTCAAGGTCGAGGAATGGGAGAGCTTCGGCCTCGTCACGGTCGAATCGAGCCTGATCTATGCCGTGGTGGACGCATTGCTCGGCGGTCGCGGCGGCGGCGCGCCGACGCTCATCGACGGCCGCGCCTTCACGACGATCGAGACCGGCCTCGTCTCGCGCATGCTCGAATTCGCGCTCAAGGATTTCGCAACCGCGTTCGAGCCGATCGAGCCGATCAACATCAATCTCGAACGTATCGAGAGCAATCCGCGCTTCGCTGCGATCGCCGGCACGTCGAACATCTGCGCGATCGCCACCTTCCGCGTCGACATGCTCGGCCGCGGCGGTGAGTTCACGATCGTGTTCCCTTATGCGACGCTCGAACCCGTCCGCCACAAATTGCTCCAGCGCTTCATGGGCGAGAAGAGCGGCCGCGACAGCATCTGGGAGGCGCACATGGCCTCCGAGATCCGCAAGACCAATGTCAGCGTCAACGTCGTGCTCGGCGAGAAGGCCATGCCGATCGCCGAATTGAAGGCGCTCGAGGTCGGCCAGACCATCGCACTCCACAAGAGCCCCGACGACGCGCTCGACCTCGCCTGCGGCGGCGTCACGCTCGCCCAGGCCCAGATCGGCCAGCGCCGCGGCAAGGTCGCCGTGCGCCTGGTCAACGATGTTTCCAGCGGAAAGATGAAATCATGAACTTCGCGCTTCTCGCCAATGTGCTGACGATGATCTTCTGCATGGCCGTGCTCGTGCAGAGCGTGCGGATGATGCGCTCCCTGCGCACCGTGAAGGACGGCGCGCTCACCGAAGTCGTCACGGCGCTCGAAAAGGCGACCAGCGGCGCCCGTTCGGTGCTCTCGGAAATGAAGTCGACGCTCGGCACCGATTGCGCCCAGCATGCCCGCCTCGTCGAGCAGGCGCGCGACCTTCGCGACGAGCTTTCGGACATGATCGGCATCGCCGATGCCGCGTGCGAGCGCGTCGTGAATGCCGTCGGTCTCGCCAATGCGGTGCGTTCGACCGATGCCGTCGATGCAGCCGAGGGCGAAGACGCCGAAACCAAGCCCGAAGCCGAGCTCGCCTGATGGCCCGCCCGTCCCTCCTCCTGATGACAGCGGCCGCCTCGGCGCTCGCGGTCGTCGCCAACGCCTCGACGATCGCGTCGACGGCGACCCAGAGCAACGCACCCAAGACCCGGCTCGGCAGCTCGATCGAGCAGGACATGACCCAGCGCGATGCCGAGGCCGCGCGCCGCAAGCGCGGGCTGGATCTGCGCGAACAGGCGACCAAGGCGGCACAGGCGCGCCTCCAGGCCGATCTCGAAGCCCGCCAGAAGGAAACCGAGGTCGCGGCCGCACCCGGCGCGCCCGGCCCCGCCGAGCCGGCCGAAGCGCAGTTCGACGAGCTCGCCCGCATCTATCAGGCAATGAAGCCCAAGGCCGCCGCGGTGGTCTTCGAGCAGCTCGACATGGAAGTGCAGATGAAAGTCGCCCAGCGCATGCGCGAGCGCTCGACCGCACTCGTCATGGCCGCGATGACGCCCAAGGGCGCCGCCGCGCTGAGCATGGCGCTGGCCCGCAAATCCGCCCGCCTGGCCGCGGCCGCGCCGCCGCAGCAGATGGCGGCGAAGCGGCAGGGGAAGTGACTCCTTCCCCGAACGCAGATCGGGTACGGAAAACAGAATAGGCCGAAGAGCGATCTCCAGCCTATTCCGTGCCTGTTGTCTGTGATTCCCACGAGCGACAGACCCCGGAATCAGCCAAACCTTCAAAGAAGGCTCGGCACGGTTTCCGCCGTGCCGAGCCTCAATATTACACCGCCAGGGTGCTGTCATTTCCGTGTATCAGCGCGTCGTTCCGATTGCTGAAACGGGTTAGAGAGTATCCGCCGATCTCGATCACGGTCGTGCCGGTACTCGGCCCGAAATGATAGAAGCTGTTGGCTCCACCGGCAGAGCCCGCCTTGAAGATACACACCAGCGTGCGCCAGGAAGCGCTATCCAACGTCACTTGATCTGTATCGCCCGAGTTTCCGGTAAATTGCATTTTTATCGGCTGGCCCGCCTGGTGCCGATAAATGTATTTTGCCACGTACCAATTACCCGACATCAAGTTCGCTTGCGGGGTCGGCAGGAGCGTCTCGCCAACGTTGATCGAAAGCTCCTGGACATGGTGGGTCGGCGGAGATGACGGACCGGAGCCAGTGACGGTCATTCGAGTTGTCGAGCCCGAAAACTCGATCGGCGCGGAGGCGTCATTCTTCAATACCGTGTCAGCTCCGAAAGCGTGACTCAGCGCACTCAGCGGAATTCGGGGCCACCAGGCGCCACCGCCGGCTGCGGGCGGCAGCTTACCGGCGACCTGAAAACTCCGGCAAACCTCTTTCACCTCTCCCGAGTAGAGGTACGCGTCCTCGATGGTGACCGAGCAACTGGGATCGCGGTCGACGGCGCCTAGCCCACCTATGTCGCAGCGCGAGAGGAGGAGGTTCGAATTGTCCCGCAAGACGATCTGGCCAACCGGCGTGTCTTCGAAGATCGCACGCTCACAGGCTGCCAGCCGGGCAAAGGCCGGCTGATAACTCTGCCCTTCGATTACAACACTGGTGGCGGTGGCGTTGACCTCATTCCAACAGCGAACGAAGTTGAGCGCAGGGACCCGATCATTGTCTGCAAACCCGTCAGCGAACAAGACGAAGCCGGGATTGGCCTCGAAAATACAGTCCTCGATCGACCATTGCCCCGTACCGACAACGGGGCTGTGGACGTAAAGGCTGGCAAGTTTCGCCCCGTCGAAGTGCGAATGTTTTACGAAGAGGCAGCCACCGTGCATCAGACCCCGGCCAGGACTTTCCGGCTGTCCGACGACAAAGATATGATAGTTCGCAACGGAAAAATTGCAGTTTGTCAGCCAGAGAGCGATCTGGCCGTGGCGTCGATAGATGCAACGGTCCAGATGGTTGAACGCGACTCTCTCCACGTTCACGATACCGGAATATTCGTCATACGGAGCGTAAGGATCGCTCCCGTAGTCGAGTCCGATGCCGCTATTCGCCGAAGGATTGGACAATTCCAGATCGGCGATGGTGACTCCGTTCCAACTCCCTTCGCGGAAGACGGCGTTCAGAATCCCTTTTGCGGGATTTGCGGCATGTAGTTTGGAAGCGATCCTGCCCTCGCCACGAATATCGACTGATCGCGAATACATCGAGAGATTGCAGCGATAGCGCCCGGTGGGAAAGAGCAGCGTTCCACCTCCCCCCTGAACCGCTGCGTCATAGGCTGCCTGCACTGCCAGCGTGTCGTCGGCGACCCCGTCACCGACAGCTCCATAGTCCTTCACAGAGTACATAAAATCATCCTCCGTTCCGATCCCGCGGGCCACCGTAGCACCGCTCTGCGAATCGGAACAAAAGGCGAACTAAGCACTGAAATCCTATTTGTATCCCCAAAAAAAATAGCGGCGGAACGTCGTCATCCGGATCGAAAAGTGTGGATTGTGGAGCGAACGGCTCGGATTGGCCGCGTAACCGCCGGCGGAGACCAGCCCGCACCGAATTCGCTGGCAATGTAGGATTTGATCCGCTTTCGTTCCGCGCATGCGCGCCAGACATTTTCCTCGCCCAGCCCGCCGACGCGCCGTCTTGTCGCTTGACACGCAAATGCGAAAACGCGTCAAGCAACTGCTAACCGGTATGCGGCCAGATCGCACGAAAACGGCGGAAATCCGCCATTTTTCAAGCCAACCAAAAGGTTGGTTCCGAACCATATCGCCGCTTTTCGCCAACCTCATGGTTGGCAAGGACTGTCAACTATAGCTGGCGGCGATCTCGACGATCAGCACGCGCGAGACGCCGGGTTCGGCGGCTTTGAGCGCGGCGTTGAGATCGTGGTCGAGGCGCCCGGCATCGACCGCGCGCGCGCCCGAGGCGTTGAGCCGGGCGAATTCGAGCGCGGCGGCAACGGTCGCTTCGCGCAATCTGGGCATCGCGCCGGCCGCCTTGGCCAGCGCCTCGACACTGGCTGCCTCGATCACGAGCTTGAAGCGCATGTTTCCGGCGATGCGATCGGCCTCGATGATCGGCACGGTCACTTCTTCCATCGGCACGAGGTTGAGCCCGCCCGCAACGGTGCCGACACCACCGCCGGACGCCTGTGCCCCGCCGCCCGGAAAGGGCACCAGCGCCGTCGTCAGCGCGAGCGTGGCCACGGATCTACGCACGTCAAAACTCCTCGGTCGGACGGCCGGGTGCGCGCCCATGCCTCTATAATAGAATGAAATGAGTAAGAAGGTGCCGCAGTGAGCCACGATCAACGCCCGGGAAGGATGCGCGTCGTCCAGGATCCGGCCGAAGTCCAGCGCCGTCGTGGCGATGCGACGACGATCGAGGCTGATCCTGATTCCTTCGAAGTGGTCGGCGGCGCAGGCATCGGTGCCGCGGCGGCTGCCCCGGTCGACGTCGTGACCGCGAAGAGCGGGCTTCCACTGCTTCCGGCCGGACTGTTCCTGCTCGCCTGTGCGGCCGGCGGCGTGCTCGTCGCGGTCATCCGTCCGCTCGGGCTCGGCTGATGCGTACTGCGCTCATCGCCTTGCTCGCCGGCGCCACCACCGTCGCGCCGCATGCGGCCGGCACCGATGCCGCGCCCGCTGCCGCGTCGCGCCCGGGAACCGGCGCCGCACCCTCGATACTGCCGCCCTTCGCCGCCCAGCTCGCGCAGGTACCGATGATCACCGGCGCTTCGGGCTGGCACGGCGAGACCGGCGAAGCCGGCTGGGCATTGCTCGCCGCCTCGCGTCCCGAGAACCGTCAGCTTCGCCGCTGGACCTATGCGCTCGGCCTGATCGGCGAAGGCCACGGCGCCGAGGCGCTGGGCGTGCTCGACGTGATGCAGTCCGGCGACCGCGATCTCGGCCTCGTCGCTTCCTATCTCCTCGCCCGCGGCGTCGCGCTGACCTTGGTCGAGCGCGACGAGGATGCGATTTCCGCGCTCTCCGCCGAAGAGCTCTCCGCCAATCCCGAGGCCTGTGCCTGGCGGCTGCGCGCCTTCGCGCATGCCGGCGCCGCCGAGGATGCGATCCGCCAGGTCAATTGCGCGCTGCCCGCGATCAACGGCCGCAGCCCCGAGGCGCGTGCGCCCTTCGTGCTCGCCGCCGCCGGTGCCGCGATCGACGCCGGCCAGCCCAGGCCCGCGCTCGCCTGGCTCAAGCTGTTCGGTGACCGGAATCCCGAGGCCAATGTCCTGCGCGGCCGCGCGCTTGTCGCCACCGGTGATCCGCAAGGGGGTCGTTTCCGGCTCGAACGTGCCGCACGCAACGGCGGTGCCGCAGTCCGCGCCCAGGCAAAGCTGGGCATGATCGAGGCCGGGCTGGTCACGCACAGCCTGTCCCCCGCCGATGCGATGAAGCAGCTGGGAGACCTGCGCTTCGGCTGGCGCGGCGGCGCCGTCGAGCAGCGCGCGCTGGAGATCGAACTCCGCCTCGCCACCGAGGCGCACGACCTGCGCGGGCAGCTCCGCGCCGGCGCCGCGCTGATCCGTTATTTCAGGATCGGCAAGAAGGCTGCGCCGATGCTCGCCGAGCTTCAGGCCGCGCTCGCCGCAGCGCTGGCGCCGGACAGCAGCGTATCGCTGGCCGAAGCCGCCGGCCTCTATTGGGATTTCCGCGAGCTCGCCCCTGCGGGCGGCGAGGGCGATGCGCTCGTGTTTCGCCTCGCCGGCCGCCTGCAGGACGCGGGACTCTATGCCCGCGCCGCCGAATTGCTCCAATATCAGCTCACCCAGCGCGCACAGGACGTGGCGCAGGGCCCGCTCTCGGTGAAGGTCGCGACACTCCATATCCTCGCCGGCCGCCCCGACCGCGCCCTCGACGCGATCCGCACCACCGAGCAGGCCAGCTATTCGGACGCGATGCGGTACGACCGCAAGCGCGTCGAGGCTGTCGCGCTCCACCGTCTCGGCAGGACCGACGCGGCGATGGCCGCGCTTGATGACCTGCCCGACGCGCACGCGATCCGCGCCGAAATGCGCTGGCAGGCAAAGGACTGGGGCAACTTCGTCGGCGAGAATGCGCTCCCCGCGCCCAAGGGTCTGAGCGAACCCGCGCAGGCCGCGGTGCTCCGCCAGGCCGTCGCGCTGGCGATGCTCGGCCGCGAGGATCAGCTCGAGGCGCTCCGCGCGCGCTACGCCGCGGCGTTCAAGACCCTGCCCAGCGGCCAGGCGTTCGACGTGCTGACCCGGAAGGTCGGCAGCATCGATCCCGCCGCGATCGGCGCTGCGATGACCGCGATCCCGCAGGCGAGCCCTGCCGGCGCGATCGGCGACCTGCTCGACGCGGCTTCGTAGTTCCAGGGAGGGGAGCGTCAGAACGAAAAGGGGCCTGCTGCGCGTGCAGCAGACCCCCTTCCCTATTCGAAACCGCCGGCGATCAGCGGATATAGTTGACCAGGCTCAGATCGGAGAGCTGCGAGAACACCGAATAGCTCGCCTGCAACATCGTCTTCTGCTGCGCCAGGTCCATCGCGACCTGACCCAGATCCGCATCCTCGTTGGTTTCGATTACGCCCTGGAGCAGCAGCGAGCGCTCCTCGCCGCGCGTGGCGAGCGTCTCGACCTGGTTCTGCTTGCGGCCATTGTCGGCGTTGACCGCCCGCAGGCTATCGATCCCGGTGCCGAGCTCGCCCACTGCCTGCTTGAGCGCGTCGAACTGCGCGGCCGTCGGCTTGGAGCCGATCGTGCCCGCCTGCGCGAGCGTCCGGAACGCCGTGTACAGATCCTTGCCCACCGCGCTGGCGGTGATGCCATAGGTCACGTCGACTCCGTCGGCGACGCGTGCGCTCGCGCGGACGCCGTCGTCCTTGAAGGCATCGACCGCGTTTGTCGAAGCGACGTCGGCGAGCGTGTCGGGAGTAAAGGGGTGACCTTCGGTCTGCGATCCGGCGAACAGCGGCGCGCCGCCCTCGTTCCCGTTCAGCGAGGTGCGATACTGGCTGAACGCAGTCTCGATCGCTTCCTGCAGGCCGGCGGCGTCGCCGGTGCCGATCGCCTTGAGGATGTCGGTCTTGAGATCGCCGACGGCACTCTCGATACCCTCGAGATGGCCCTGATAGATCGAGAGCGTGGTGGCGACGCGCTTCGACACGGTCGACTGCGCATCCTGGCGTGCGAGCAGGCTGTGCGCCGAGAGGTTGCGTACCGTCTCGGTGCCGAGATCGGCGAAGTCCGCCGCCTTCTTGCCGGTGGAAAGACGCTGCTGAGTGACCGCCAACGCTTCCTGCGAACGCTGGATCGCGCTCGACATGGTGCGCTGGAGCGGAATGGTGGCTACGCGAGTCATTGGGTTTCCGATCAGACCATGTTGAGCAGGGTGTCGTACATTTCCGACGCAGTGGAGATCACGCGGGCGGCGGCGGAATAGCTGTTCTGCAGGATCACCATCTGCGCCAGTTCCTCGTCGATGTTGACGCCCGAGAAGCTGTCGCGCCGGTTGACCGCGTCGTCGCGACGCGCCGCGGCATCGAGCAGATTATCCTCCGCCTGGCTCGCCTCGAGCCCGGCACGGCCAAGCAACAGGCTCGAGAAGCGCTCGATCGTGGTCTTGCCGTCCTTGCCGAGGTCGAGCGCGCTGGCCAGCTTGTCCACGAACGCCGTGGCGCCGCGCGTGTCGCCCGCGCCGAGCGCCTTGGCGCCCACCACCGCATTTTCCTGGAAACGCGCGAGCGGCAGCTTGGTCGGGCTGGCGAGCACTTCGGGGCGCACCTGCGCGTCCTTGAGGCCACTCGACGCGCCGGTCAGGCCGAGAAGCGACGAGAATCCCTCCCCGGAACCGTAGCGATCGGTCGAGTCCGAGGGGATCGAGAGCGTCGCGCCCGAAAGCGAGCCGGTGGGCTCGAAGCGCATGCGCCCGCGATCGTCGAGGCTGAAGTCGCCGAAATCGCCGAGCGGGCTCGAATTGAGTTCGCTCACCAGATCGCCGACCGTGCCGCCGGCGGTCGGGCTGAGCGTATAGCTGGTCAGTGCCCGGCCGGTGGCGTCGCGCAACACGATCTGTGCGGTCTCGCCCGTGGCGAAGCCGTGCGCGTCGCCGGTGGTGAGACCGGAGGGGACCAGCGAACTCGAATCGCTGCGGACCACGTCGTTGAGCCCGAAATATTGCGAAACCCCCACGCCGGCGCGCGCGCTGGGGTTGGTTTCGTTCTGCGCGACGACGACACCGTTGCCGGCGCCGTTCGCCTTGATGCTGAGCTTGCCGTCGGTGAAGCTCGCCGTCGCAGATCCGCCCAGTCCCCCGTTGATCGCAGTGACCATGTCGTCGATCGTCGCACCGGCGGGCATCGCGCCGAAGTCGATGCTGGTCTTGGCGACCAGAGTTCCGTCGGCCTTGGTCACCGCGAAAGTCGCGGCGCCGGTGAAGCCCAGCCGATCGCTGCCGACGAGGCCGGTCTGGCGTCCGTCCAGGCTAACGGGCGGCGGCACGGTGCTGCCGGCGTTGGAGACGGCGTTGAGCGCCTCGGAGAGTCCCGAGAAGAGTACGCCCATCTGTTCGGAAAAAGCCGGCAGCGCGCGATCGCGCAGATCGAGCAGCCCGCCGAGCTTGCCGCCCACCGCAGCGGAATCGAGCTTCTCGCCCGTCGCTGCCCCCATCGCGCCACTGTCCTCGGCGAAGCGGATCTCGATCGTCGGATAAATAGGCTGCGCGGCGCCGAGCCCCGAATTGGGATAGGAAAGCTGGCGCAGCCTCTTGTCGAGCAGCGCCGCGCCGTTCGCAGTCTCGATCGAGACGCGACCGTCCGGCTGCTCGCGGACATTGACGGCGATCAGGCTGCTCAGCTCCTCGATCGCGCTCATCCGCTGATCGGCGGCACCGCCGACATTCTTGCCCAGCCCGGTCGCCGCGGCGACGGTAGCGTTGAGCTCGTGGATGCGCTTGAGCAGGCCGTTGATCTTGTCGACTGAATAGCCGACCTCGGACTCGACGTCGCCGCGCAGGCCATCGACATCGGTCTGGAGCTGCTGCATCGAATCGATCGCGTCCTGCACATCGGACGTGAACACCGCGACGGTTTGCGCCGAGGATTGCGAGCCGGTCATCGCCACCGCCGACGCGGTGACCGCGTCGAGCCGCGCCGGGAGGCCGGAGGTCGCGCCGGGCTCGCCCAACAGCGACTGCAGCCGGTCGAGATAGCCCGCGGTGACGTCCGCACGGCCATAATCGCCCGCGCGGCGATAGACATTGGCCTCGAGGAAGCGATCGGCGACGCGGCTAGGCTCGCCCACCACGACGCCGGCCACCTGGCCCGCGGCCACGCCGGTGGTGAGGTTGACGCGCTCGCGCGCATAGCCCGACACCCCGACATTGGCGATGTTGTTCGATACCGAGCGGAGTCCGGCCTGGGCTGCTGCCAGGCCGGAAACCGCGGATCCGAGGATGTGATTGAGCGACATCGCTTATGGTTCTCGGATATTGGAGGATCAGCGCTTCAGGTCGCTCACTTCGCGCAGCATGTCGTCGACCGTGGTGATGATCTTCGACGAAGCGCTATAGGCCCGCTGGAAGCGGATCATGTTGGTGAACTCGCCCGCCAGATCGACGGTCGAAGCCTCCAGCGAGTTGGAAGCGATCCCGCCCGCGCCGAGCTGGCCCGGAGCGTTGAGCGTCATGCCGCCCGAGGCGCGGCTGAGAGTGTAGGCGTTGCCCGAGAGGCGAGTGAGGCCATCCGGGTTCTGGAAGGTGGCTATCGGCAGCTGGAACACCTTACGCGTCGAGCCATCGGAGAAGATCGCGTTGACCACGCCCTCCTTGCTGATCTCGACCGAGGAGAGATTGCCGAGCATGCCACCGTCGACGTTCGACGAGATCAGCGAGCTCTCGGTGCCGAACTGGGTGATGCCGTCGATACCGTCGTCGCTGCCGAGCGCCAGCGTGATCGGAACCGAGCCGGCATTGTTGGTCCAGGTCACGCCGAGCGGATTGAACAAGGCCGCGGTCGAACCCGCGCGATCGAGGCTGCCGTCGCCGTTGAACTTGATCGTCCCGCTGGCGAGCACGCCGCCCGCGGCGGTGACGTCGCTGGCCGGGCTCGAATAGACTTCGCTCTGCCAGGTGTTCGCACCCGTCTTGATGAAGCCCATCGTCACGCGGTGCGATCCGCCCTGCGAATCCGACACGTCGAACGAGCGCGTGAACTGCGGGGTGACCGCGCCCGACGCCAGGTCACCGGCGGTATAGGCCCCCGCATAGTTCGGGGTGGTGGACTGCAGGTTCATGCGCGCCTGGATGCGCGTGGTCGGCGAAGCGGTGCCGATCAGGTCGCTCACACGCACCGGCTCGAGCGCTTCGACGCTACCGGTATTGGTGTAGTCGCCCGATGCGTCGAGGCGCCAGCCATAGAGGTAGAGGCCCGCGGGGTTGCGCAGATAGCCTTCCTCGTCGGGGCGGAACGCACCGGCGCGGGTATAAGCGACGTCGCCGGTCGAATCCGACGAGGCGCGAGTCACGAAGAAGCCGCCGCCGTCGATCGCGAGATCGGTGCTGCTGCCTGAGGCCTGGAGCAGGCCCTGCTTCGAAACCATCGAGATCGGCGCCGCGGCGACGCCGCCCGCCGAATAGTTGCTCTTGGCACGGCCGTCGGTGACCATGGTGCGGAACTGGGCTTCGACGCCCTTGTAGCCGACGGTGTTGATGTTGGTGATGTTGTCGGCGACGGTCGCCATTGCGCTCGCTTGCGCGCTGAGGCCGGACACGCCGGCATAGAGAGCGGAATAAAGGCTCAATGTATCACTCCTGACGACGCCCGCGGATCGATCGCGCAGGCCACAGGAGCATTCTAGGATGAAATCAGCGGGGCGGGCGCCGGGCGGGGGGAAAATGCGCGACCGACGCGAATGACCGCTATCGTTGCGCGGCGCGCCCGAATCCCCGTTGACTCTTAAATCTACATATGTTGCATTCAGTAATGGCTCGGAAACGGCAACCCTCGAAGCAGATGCGCGTCCTCCTCGATTCGCTGTCCGCGCAACGCCAGCAATGGCGGCATGGATATGATCTCATGAAGGAGACCGGCCTCTCGTCGGGAACGCTCTACCCGTTGCTGATGCGGATGACCGATCAGGGGCTCGTCGAAGCCGAGTGGCGCGAACCGGCGCAGCCCGGCCGACCTGCCCGCCACGCCTATCGCCTGACTGCGGCCGGCTTTGCACTCGCGCTGCAGATGCCAGGCGATCGTGAGAATCTTCCACTCAGAGGATCACTCGCATGACGGCGGCAGTGTCGCGCGCGGTGATGGCCTTGGCAGTATGCTGCCTGGGCGAGAGCCGCCGGGAATGGGCGCTTGCGATGCAAGTGGAGTTCGAGACCGCGGTGGCGGAAGGGAAGCCGCTGCTGTTCGCGATGGGCTGCCTGGCGGCGGCGTGGCGCGAGATGCTGACGCGGGAGGAAGGCCGCTTCGCCCTCACGAACTACGCGCTGGTGCTCGGCCTGATGATCCCGATGGCCGCCCTTCAGATTGGATGCGCGCTACTCGGGCTACCCTATCTTTATCCGGGCGGGAACGGGCTTTCCGGCGCACTGCTGGAAGGCGGCGCGCATGAACCCGTTCTGCGCAGCGTCTATCAGGCTGCCATTCCTTCGCTCGCGCTTCTTCAGCTATTGATCGGACTCGGGCATCTTCGCCTCGCCTGGGTGATGCTGGAGCGCGATTGGGCCGGCGTCACGCGTCTCGCAACGCTCACGCTGGCGGCCGCGGCGACGCTCGTCCTCTTCATGGGTGTGCTCTTTCTCAACGGCACCCAGGCGCTGCTGCAGGGCGCCGTGCTGGTCATCGAATTGGCCACCGTGTGGAAGGTAGCGCGGTGGCACGCCCACCTCTCGCCTGCGGCCGGGACGGAACACCCCGGATAGCGGTTCCGACTCTCTAATTTGCCGGAACTTCGGGAGCACCGTCCCGAAGATCGAGGCCGTGCGCTTGCCAGCGGTGCCGCGACGCGACGCGACGCGAAATATCGCCGGAAAATGATGGCCCCAGTCATTTCTCGAAACAAGGAGACGTCACATGCCGTACGCGCATTCCTTCAGAACATTGTTCCTGGCTGCCGCCGCTGCAGCCCTTGTCGCCGGCGGACCTGCGATTGCGCAGCCAGGCTCTCCGTCTCAGCCGGTGGCCGAGCAGTCGCCCTTCCTCGGTGAATGGCAGCTGGACCTGACGCGGATGCCCGACACCTATGGCCCGCCCCCGAAGCGGGTGACCTTCACCTTCAAAGACGTCGGAGCGGGCCAGTGGCGGACGGAGGTCGACATCACCGCGCCGGACGACAGCGTCAGGCACATGGCAGCCCAGTATCGGCGCGATGGCAAGGCGGTCCCAGGCGAAGGCGATACGAGTGAAGCCGACAGCGTCGCCGTGAACGCTCCGGTGCCCAATGTGCTCGTCATGAGCCTGTCCAAGAACAAGGTTCTTGGGTCCGTGCGCGTCTATGCCATTTCCGCCGATGGCAGGGAGATGACCGAATCCGCCACCAACGTCGACAACACAGGCGCGCCGTTCGTACGCAACTTCCACTTCAAACGCGTCCGCTAAGTGTGCCCCTCCCTCTTCCTTGGGAGAGGGAGAAAGCGGCAGCTTTCGCTTTATCCTCCCCGGCACGGGGAGGATCAACGGCGGCCAACCGCCATTTCCCGCCATGCGCTATGGATAGGCCCCATGCCCTGACGGGCACCCGCATCGCCGCCCACTCGGCAAAAATTGCCGGGTGCGCCGCCCTGTCCGACGCACCCGTCCTATAATGGAGACAAACGCACACGAAAGGTTGTTCCCATGCTCCGCATCACGCTTCGCGACGGCGAGAAGGCGATCGTCAACGGCGCCGTGCTCCGCGCCGTCGGCCGCACCCAGATCGCAGTCGAGAACCAGGTGTCGATCCTGCGCGGCCGCGAAGTCATGCAGCCCGAAGAGGCCACCACCCCGGCACGCCAGCTCTATTTCGCGGCGATGCTCGCTTATATCGATCCGGCCAATCGCGCCCAGCACCAGGACAACGTCATCGGCCTGATCGGCGGCCTCGTCGCCTCTCTGCCTTCGCCGGAGGCGCGCGCCGCCTGCCTCGCCTTCGCGCACGACATGGCGACCGGCGATTACTACAAGGCCCTCACCGCCGCGCGCGAGCTGATCGGCTTCGAGGCCGTCGCCATTGAAGCCCAGGCCGCGTAAGGAACGCGACCGGTGCAGACTCTGGCCAGCGCAGCCCGCGCGATCCGCACCATGGTGCCCGATCGCCGCTTCGGCAGCGTCGTCGCGGTTCGCGGCGCGCTGATCGAAGTCGAGGGGCTGACCGGCGTCGCACAGATCGGCAGCCGGGTGGAGATTCAAGGCGCCAACGGCAAGGTCGAAGCCGAAGTGACTGCGCTCGATCGCAACGTCGCGCTCTGCCTTCCCTTCGTCGATCCGCAAGGCGTGGGCCTCGGCTCGCGCGCCGAGCTCGCCGCCGGACAATTCAGCATCCGCCCGTCTTCGGCATGGCTCGGCCGCATGATCGACGGTCTCGGCCGCCCGGTCGACGGCCTCGGCGCGCTTCCCAACGGCGCCGATCCGCAACCGATCAAGTCCGCGCCGCCCGCCGCGGCCAGCCGCGCCCGTGTCGGCGCGCGTATCGAAACCGGAGTCCGCACCCTCGATCTGTTCGTGCCGCTCTGCGTCGGCCAGCGCCTCGGCCTGTTCGCCGGCTCGGGCGTCGGCAAGTCGGTGCTGCTCTCGATGCTCGCGCGCTGGACGCAGTGCGACGTCGCGGTGATCGGATTGATCGGCGAGCGCGGCCGCGAAGTTCAGGAATTCATCGAGGACGATCTCGGTCCCGAGGGCATGGCCCGTTCGGTCGTCGTCGTCGCCACTTCGGACGAGCCCGCGCTGATGCGCCGCCAGGCCGCGTGGACCACGCTCGCCGTCGCCGAGCATTTCCGCGATCAGGGCCTCAACGTCCTTTGCCTGATGGATTCGGTCACGCGCTTCGCGATGGCGCAGCGCGAGATCGGCCTCGCCTCGGGCGAGCCCCCCGCGACCAAGGGCTATACCCCCACGGTTTTCGCCGAATTGCCGCGCCTGCTCGAGCGCGCCGGCCCCGGCGAGCCCGGCAAGGGCATGATCACCGGCCTCTTCACCGTCCTCGTCGACGGCGACGATCACAACGAACCCGTCGCCGACGCGGTGCGCGGCATCCTCGACGGTCACGTCGTGATGCGCCGCGCGATCGCCGAGCGCGGCCGCTATCCCGCGATCGACGTGCTCAAATCGGTGTCGCGTACCCTTCCCCATTGCATGAACGACGCGCAGAACGACACGCGCCTCGCGGCCCGCAAGCTGCTGTCGACCTATGCCGACATGGAAGAGATGGTCCGGCTCGGCGCGTACAAGGCCGGCTCGTCCGAAGAGGTCGACGATGCCGTCGCGCTCGCGCCGCAGATCGAGGCGCTGATCAATCAGGGCAAGCACGAGCGGGGCAATTCCGACGCGGACTTCGCCACGCTTGCCGCGATCATCGGCGGCGAGGCGCTCGCGGACGAGCCGCTCGGAGTCGCCGCATGACGCCGTTCGACACCGCGCTCCGCGTCCAGCGCCGCGAAGTCGATACCATGAAGGTGTCGATCAGCGTCGAGGTCGAGCGCATCACCACGCTCGAGACCCAGGCACGCACGCACGATGCCCGGATGCTCCAGGAACGCGCGCTGGCGACTTCGCTGCCGATCGCCAGCGACGCCTGGACGGCACGGATGAAGGCCGAACGCGCCCGGCTCGATGAGGCCGCCTATCTCGCCCAGGCCCGGCTCGGGCGTCTCCGCGCACAGGCAGTCGAAGCCTATGGCACGATGCGCGCGATCGAAGGCGCCGCCGAACGCTATCAGGACGAAGCCGAGCGCACGATCGCGCTCGGCGAGCAGAGCGCCAGCGACGACATCGCCGCCGCGCGCTTCCTGCGCGCCCGCGCCATCGTGAAGAAGCGTTCGGCATGATCAACGCCACCCAGCTCGCCGCGCTCAGCCCACAAAAGCGCGCGCAGGTCATCTATGCCGAAGCGCAGTCGCAGCTCTCGAGCCGCTTATGGCGCGCCGCGCTCGGCGACGGCGAGGGCAAGGACAATCGCGACACCTCGCCCTTCTCGCCCAACAACATCAAGATGGATTCGCTGCTCGGCCTGCTCGGCGGTGGCAGCGAAGGCTTGACCGGTACGCAGGGGCATTGCGCCTGCCATTGCGCGTGCAGCTGCCACCAGCCGACCGCCGACAGCGCGAACGACGCGAAGCTCGCCCCGCGCGTCGGCACTACCGGCGCGGGCACGATCGATCCCGACGAACCGCGCACCTACACGCCCCCGAACCTTATGTCGGGTGCCACCGGCACCATGGCGAGCGGCGATCTCAAGCTCGGGCCGAATGCGCGCTACGCCGCCACCTTCGCCCAGGCCGAAGCGCGCACCGGCATTCCGGCCTCCGCGCTTGCCGCGATCGTCGATGCCGAGGCGGCCAAGACCAGCGACGGCAGCTGGAACACCCATTCGCGCAATCCGCGCTCGAGCGCCGCGGGCCTCGGCCAGTTCCTCAGCGGCACCTGGCAGGACCTGGCGCAGACCGAGGGCACCTGGCTCAATAAATATGCCGCCGAGCGCGGCTGGCTCGACGGGCGCGGCCGCCTCCAGACCGGCAATCGCGCCGAACTGCTCGCGCTGCGCTACGATCCGCAGGCCTCGATCCTCGGCGTCGCCGATCTCGCCAAATGCAATCTCGACCGGCTCGAAAAGGGCGGCGTCCGCGTCCGCACCGATGCCGAGACGCTCGCCAAGGCCGCCTATCTGGGACACCATCTCGGCCTCGGCGACGCCAGGAAGTTCCTGAGCGGCGGCATCGATTCCGGGCGGGCGCGCATGCTGCTCTCCGCCCAGATCGGCTCGTCGGCGGCGGCGCAACGCATCGCCAGCACCGGCGACGCCACGCAGGCGCACCGTCAGTGGCTGCTGGGATTCATCGACCGCAGAATTCGCCCCGACGCCTTCGCATCCTAAAAACTGTCCTATAAATAGTTGACGGGATCGCTGCCCACACGAGGCGGTAAACTTGCTGTAAACCACTGTGACGCGCGGATTTCCGAGGCTTCTTGCGAGGCTCCGGGGCATCCCGACTGCGTATTTATACATATAGGATCAGTTTCCATCCGTTAAAGGATTACCGGCATCTCTGTCCCTGTCGAACCGGCGGCCTCACGGCGCCCAACGAAACAGGGGAACGCAAATGTCGAAGATCACGATCGCGCTCGAAGCAGCCGTCGCCACCGTCATCGAAAACACGCCGGCTGACGGCAACCGTACCAACCGCCAGCGCGTCTATGTCGATCGTGCCTTCGCCCAGATCCTCAAGCTGATCGCCCCGCGCATCCGCCACTTCATCCGCCAGTACGGCCTGGTCGCCCATTGGGACGATGCCGAGCAGTGCTGCGCGATCGCCGTGCACCGCGCCATCGAGGCATACGACCCCGCCAAGGCGCAGTTCACCACCTTCGTGAACTGGCAGATCCGCGGCGAGCTCCAGAGCCTGCGCTTCCGCCTGATGACCGACCAGCGCCCCTCGGCGAAGAAGGTCGAGGCGACCACGGTGTCGCTCAACGCCCTCGCAGTGGGCGCCGATGGCGAGGAAATGTCGCCCGAGACGCTGATCGAGGACGAGGACGCCCTGGCCCGCACCGAAGCCGCCGCTTCGGATTATCTCGCCGACGGCGCGATCGCCTCGCTGGTCGACGCCTATGTCGATCATCTGCGCAAGGTGGGCATCGAAGCGCTCCGCCGCCGTCCCCGCCCGAAGCGGGAAGAGGCCGCGCTGCGCCGCGAGGGCCCGCGCTTCCGCACCGCCACCCACGGCATCGATCCCGCCGAGCTCGAGAAGCTCGAAGCCAAGCTGGCCCGCGACCGCGAGATCGTCGAGCGCCGCGTGTTCCAGGCTTCGACGCTCGACGATCTGTCGCTCGAGACCGGCGTCACCAAGGAACGCGTCCGCCAGATCACCAAGCGCGCCGCCAAGACGATCGCCGAGATCGCTTCCGCCGATCCGCGCTTCGCATTGATGGCCGAATATGGCCGTGCGGCGCCGACCAAGCGGCGCCAGCCGGCCCCGGTCGCAGCCTCGCTGCTCCCCGATGCCGATCAGCCGCACAACCGCCTCGCCAGCGTCCGCGCCATCCAGCCGGCCGAACTGGGCGTAGCCCTCGCCGCGCCGGCCGAGAGCGTCGAGCGTGTCGAAGCGATCGCCCTCGCGCTTGCTGCGATCCCGTCGAACGCAGTGCTGCACTAATTGCATCCGACAACCCACACATCCGTAATCTTCCTATAATGCAGGTAGAGTTGGGAGGGGTCCGATGTACGGCGAGATGGAATCCAAAGGTGTCCAGGGCTGGGCGATGATGCCCCGCCCCAATCGCCGCCTGACCGCGCTCGCCCGCGAAGTGGCGCGCCGCGCGCTGCCGCTGCTTCCCGAAGGCGCCGGCCTGTTCATGGGTCTCGAGATCGACGCCGCCGGCGCGCTGCGGCTGATCTGGTGGCGGTCGACGGATTTCGGCGTGGTCGCCCAGATCAATGCCACGCCCGAGGCCTTCTGCCCCGAGGACACAGAGGAGGGCGCGCTGCAGGAAGCCGCCGCCGAGATGCTCGAATATCTCGCCGGCCGCTGGCCCGCCCCGCCCTCGGGCTATGGCGTGATCACCGACGGCGTCGGCGTCGCCTTCGCCCCCGATCACCCGGCTCCTACGGCCTCGGGCTGGCTGCTCCGCCAGGCGACCGCGGAAGCGCCGTTGCTGGCGATCGTCGCACTCGATCCCATGGGTCCCTGCTCGCTTCTGGCGCAGCGTCCGGAACGTTCGCTCCACTAAAGCGACACACATGTGCAAGCATAAGGACGCGCATTCTATTCAGGATGGGGTGTTAACCTTGCATTATCCTAAATAAGCTTCAGAGTGCTCCGCCAAAGTAAAAAACATACTGTGGGTGGATCACATGAAGGCGGTCGAAGGCAGCGGAAAGCAGATCGGGGGCGTCGATACGTCATCCCGTGAAGTGCCCGTGGATCTTTATCGCTGCTTCGTCTTCCCCAATCGCATGCGCGAGCAACGCCGCGCCGCCGGTCACGCCAAGCTGCTTCGCCTCGCGACCGTGATTCCCGAAATCCCCTATATCCGTCTGTCGAAGATCGAGCGCGGCGAAGTCGTGCCGCGCGTCGACGAGCTCCGCCGCATCGCCGCGGCGCTTCGGATCGGGCCCGCCGACCTGCTGCTCGATATGGACGCCCCCGATTTCGACATCGCGATCTGGGCGCAGCCCTTCATCGACGGCCCGCCCGCGGATCTGGAGGAGGAACGCTTCGCCGTCCTGCTCGCCGCGGGGCTGCGCGCGCGCCGCTCCGGCGATCCCGCGCTCACCATCGCGGCGGTCGAGCGCGATTACGGCCTGCCCCCGGTCAATCTGTCGCGCGTCGAGAACGCGCAAAAGACCTTCAATCGCTGGAACCCCGCCACGCGCGATGCGCTGTTCCGGCTCTTCGACGTACCTAATGAGACCGAATTGCGCGCGCACATTGCCGCGCTGCATGAAACCGGCGCGCTGGACGGTTCGATCGGCGCCATCGCCAGCGCCGCCGCCCGGCACGAACGGAGCCGGGCGCGGATCGCCGATATCGCCGCCGCGCTGAAGATGCCGGACGAAGCCCCGATGCCCAGCGTCGCGCCGGTCCAGGTTGCGTCCGGCACCATGTCGGTCCGCCTCGTGCCGGTCTTCGGCGCGCCGCTGCCCCAGGGCCTCATCGCCGATACCCCCACTACTGAAAAGGCCGAGGCACCGCACGCCGCCGGGCCGCACGCCTTCGGCCTCAAGGTCTGCCGCGCCACTCTGGGAGGCGGGCTTCCGGGCCAGGCGGTGGTGATCGTCGATCCCGATCGCTTCCCCGCTCCCGGCGGCCTCGCCGCGCTGCGCGAGGAAGGCGGCTGGCGGCTGCTGGCCGTCGGCTCCGATCGCGACGGGCGGATGATGGGTTATAGCAGCAATCCCGAGATGGAGATCGCGCTCGACGATTGCGCGCCCGATCGACTCGCGGCCCTGGTCGGCGCGATCTTCCCCTGACCACCTCCCGCCCGTGACATCGCGCGCCGCCATGCTAAGGCGTGGCGGATGGGCAAAGCTGCTTCGTTCTACGCGGTCGAGGGGGTCGACGGTTGCGGCAAATCCGGGATGGTCGGCCATATCGTCGCGCATCTGAACCAAGCCGGCTCGCCCGCCATCGCGACGCGCGAGCCCGGCGGCACGCCGCAGGGCGAAAAGCTCCGATCGCTCCTCCTCTCCGGAACCGACGACGCCTGGGACCAGCACTCCGAACTGCTGCTGATGACCGCCGCGCGCGTCGAGCATGTCCGGCGGGTCGTCCTGCCGACGCTGGAGCGCGGCATCTCGGTGGTGTCGGACCGCTATGTCGGATCGACCATCGCCTATCAGGGCGCCGGCCGGGGCATGTCGGAGGACTATATCCGCTTGCTCCACAAGGAGGCGGTCGGCGACGTCTGGCCCGATCTCGTCCTGGTCCTCGACCTGGATCCGGCGATCGGACTCGCGCGGAGCAGGAAGCGCCTCAGCGCCGGGACGATCGACGAAGGGCGGTTCGAGACGCTCGATCTCGATTTCCACCAGCGCATCCGCCGATCCTATCTCGATCAGGCGGCGCGCGACCCGGATCGCCACGTCGTGGTCGACGCGCTCGGCACGCCCGAGGAGGTCCGCGCGAGGGTGATCGAAGCGATCGAAGCGTGGCGCGGGAATCGCGAAGGCTAGCTACACGTCACCCCGGCCTTGTGCCGGGGTCCACGGTGCGGCGAGCGAATTTCAAGAGCCTCTTGCTGCTCTCCAGCGGCCCGGTGGACCCCGGCACAAGGCCGGGGTGACAGAAAAAGCCGTGAGTTGCGCCCCGCCGTTTATTCGGTGCTCGGCAACCTCAGCCCGCCACGAAGGTAGTCGTCGTGATGCGATGCACTGCGTCCACTGCGCCGCCGGGTAGCGTGGCCGCGCCTTCCTTCTGCGTGGCGGAAAGCAGATAGCGTCCCTTTTCGCGGACCGGGATCTCGACTGCGCCGCCCGCGTCGGCAATCAGCGTCTTCGACCATTTGTCGGGGGTAACCACCACCACCTTGGCACCCGCCACCGGCTTGCCGTCGCGGATCACCACGAAGCGGTTGGCATGGGCCGCTGCCGGCACGATCTCGAACGGAAGAACCGCTCGCGGATCGCTGCGGCCGGCGCGGGCGTAATAGACCACGCCTTCCTTCTTCCCCTCGGCATCCCAGGGCGCGAAGACATTGTCGTCCCAGGCACGGACATCGCCCGCCGGCGCCTCCGCCTCGAGATAGCCCGCTTTACGCACCAACGCCGCATCGGGCGCCGATACCAGCTTGGGCGCCTTCAGCTTGACGAACTCGGGATCGCCGCCCTCGGGCAGCACGTCGCCGGGCTCGCCCAGATAGATGCGCACCGGCCCCTTGCCGTCGCGCTCGATCCACACTTCGTGCGCCTCGGCGGCACCGCACGCACCGAACAGCAACGCGGCCAACAGCAATCGCTTCATCGCTTCCTCCCTCGATTCGACGCCAGCAATAGCGACAAAGTTATTGCGAGTCGCTATCATTAGCATCTACACAGTCGATCGCCGGAGCCGGCGTACGATTTATCTGATTCCTGCCTATGATAGCGGCCCGCCGACTTGACAGCGCCGCCTGCGCCACCCAATGGTAGCGCTATCAAAATAGAACCTTCTAAGGCGAGGGATGTTGGAAGCGTCTACGGTTGAATTGCTGCCTGCCGATCACGCGCAGGCTATCCTGATCGGGCGTGTCCTGCTGGATGCAGGCCCCACTCCCGTGCTGATTCGCGATGGCATCGTCCACGATGTCTCCGCCACCGCCGCGACTGTCGCCGATCTGCTCGAGCGCGAAGATCTCGCCATCGTCACCGGTCCCCGCATCTGCGGTGTCGAGGCACTCGGCACTGCGAACGGCCCGCGCCTTCTCGCCCCCATCGACCTTCAGTGCATCAAGGCTTGCGGCGTCACCTTCGCACTCTCGGCGATCGAGCGCGTGATCGAGGAACGCGCCCGCGGCGACGCCGACAAGGCATCGGAGATCCGCGGCGATCTCGAGGCGAAGGTCGGCTCCGGCATCCGCTCGGTCGTCCCCGGCAGCGCCGAGGCCGCCAGCCTCAAGGCCGCGTTGATCGACGCCGGCATGTGGTCGCAATATCTCGAAGTGGCGATCGGCCCCGATGCCGAGGTGTTCACCAAGGCCCCCGTCCTCTCCGCGGTCGGCTGGGGCGACGATATCGGCATCCGCTCGGATAGCGACTGGAACAATCCCGAACCCGAAGTCGTGCTGATCGTCGACAGCAAGGGCACGCCCCGCGGCGCGACGCTCGGCAACGACGTCAATCTGCGCGATTTCGAGGGCCGCAGCGCCCTTCTCCTCGGCAAGGCCAAGGACAACAACGCCTCGACCGCACTCGGCCCCTTCATCCGCCTCTTCGACGATCATTTCAGCATGAACGATGTCCGCTCGGCCGTGGTCGACCTCACGATCGACGGCCCCGAGGGCTACCAGCTCAGCGGCACCAACAAGATGAGCGAGATCAGCCGCGATCCGACCGATCTCGTCCGCCAGGCGCTGAGCGAGCATCAATATCCCGACGGCTTCGCCCTTTTCCTCGGCACCTTGTTCGCGCCGGTGCAGGACCGCGACCACCCGGGCCGTGGCTTCACGCACAAGGAAGGCGACGTGGTCCGTATCGCCACGCCGAAGCTCGGCGCCCTCGTCAACCGCGTCACTACGTCCAAGGCGGCCGCGCCCTGGGAGTTCGGCATCCGCGATCTGATGCGCAATCTTGCTGCGCGCGGCCTGCTCGCGTGAAAATCGCTTTCATTAGCGAATTCATCTTTTATCGTTACAACATTCATCCGCACGCGCGCCGCGCGCCCACAGGAACCTGTACCGTCCATGTCCGAAGCTGATCCCAAGCATCTGCCGCTCGCGCGCGATCAGCGGGCCATTTATCCCAGCCTCAAGGGCAAGCGCGTGCTGATCACCGGCGGTGGCTCGGGAATCGGCGCGGGCATGGTCGAGGGCTTTGTGCGCCAGGGCGCGCAAGTCACCTTCTTCGACATCGCCGAGGAGGATTCGGCCACTCTGGTCGAGAGCCTGAAGGGCGCCGACATCGCTCCCGTCTTCAAGCGCTGCGACCTGACCGACATCGCCGCGGTCCAGGCCGCGATCGCCGCGCTGGTCGACGAGCATGGCGCCTTCGACATCCTCATCAACAACGCCGCCAACGACGATCGCCACACGATCGAGCAGGTCACCCCCGAATATTGGGACAACCGCATCGCAGTGAATCTCCGCCACCTCTTCTTCGTCGCCCAGTCGGTGATCCCGGGCATGAAGGCGCAGGGTGGCGGCGTGATCGTCAATCTCGGCTCGATCTCGTGGCATCTCGCGCTCGAGGAACTCACGCTCTACCAGACCTGCAAGGCCGGCATCGAAGGTCTCACCCGCAGCTTCGCCCGCGAGCTCGGGCCCGACAATATCCGTTCGGTCTGCATCGTCCCCGGCAACGTCAAGACGGTGCGCCAGATGCAATGGTACACGCCCGAAGGCGAGGCCGAGATCGTCAAGGCGCAGTGCCTCAAGGGCCGTCTCGTTCCCGACGATATCGCCGCGATGGCGTTGTTCCTTGCGTCGGACGATGCGCGGCTGGTAACGGGCCACGAATATTTCGTGGACGCAGGGTGGCGATGAGATGAGCAAGGTGGCGATTTCCGAGCCGGTCAGCATCTGGCAGCTCGGGGCGCCGCTCGGCGAAGGCCCGGTCTGGGTCGAGCGCGACCAGGCGCTCTGGTTCGTCGACATCAAGAGCCACAAGATCCACCGCTACGATCCGGCGAACGGCGCCACCCGCAGCTGGGACGCGCCCGGCCAGGTCGGCTTCATCCTGCCGGTGGGGGGCGGCGGCTTCGTCGCCGGCCTCCAGACCGGCCTCAGCAAATTCGACGAGCGCGACGGCAGCTTCACCCATATCTGCGCGCCCGAACCTGATTTGCCGACCAATCGCCTCAACGACGCCACGGTCGATCCCCAGGGCCGGCTCTGGTTCGGCAGCATGGACGATGGCGAGGGTGACATCACCGGCGCGATCTATCGCCTCGGCAGCGACGGCAGCTGCGTGAAGGCCAGCCCGCACGTCTCGATCACCAACGGCCCCGCGGTCTCGCCCGACGGCAAGATTCTCTACCATGTCGACACCCTTGGCGGCGTGATCTTCGCCTGCGATGTCGACGATTCCGGCATGCTGGTGAACCGCCGCGAGTTCGCCCGCATCCCCAATGAGGAGGGCTTTCCGGACGGCCCCACCGTCGACAGCGAAGGCTGCGTCTGGATCGGCCTCTACAAGGGCTGGGGCGTGCGCCGCTATTCGCCCGCCGGCGAGCTGATCGAGACGGTCGCGTTCCCGGTCAGCGCGATCACCAAGATCGCGTTCGGCGGCCCCGACCTCAAGACCGTCTTCGCCACCACCGCCAACAAGCATATCGCCCCCGGCGATCTGGCGAAGGAACCGCATTCCGGCGACCTGTTCCGTTTCGAGGTCAGCGTCCCCGGCCAGAAGGCATTCCTGATCCGCGAAGGCGTCTGACGCCGTTTATTGCGCAGGATTCGCAATAAAACTGCGAGCAATTTGCAATAAGCCGATGTTCAGGCGACGGTCCGCCCCTGCCCCATCGTCGCCTCGAGCTTCTTGAGCAGGGTGGAAAGCACCCATTGTTCCTTGTCGGCGAGGCCCGATAGCAGCCGCGCCTGGAGCGCCATCTCCTCGCGAAACGCCTGCTCGACCAACCCCCTGCCCTTCGCCGAAAGCTCAACGAAAACGCTTCTTTTATCGTCACTTGCGGCGGGACGATGGATCAGTCGTGCCGCCTCGAGCTTGTTGAGCCGCGAGGTCAGGCCGCCGGAGGAGATGCCGAGCGCGCGATAAAGCTCGGTCGGCCGCAGCCGATGCGGCGGCGCCGCGGCGCGCAGTGCCGCGAGCACGTCATAGCCGCCTCCGTCGATCCCGTGCTTCGCGAGCGGGGGCTCGATCGCCTGACGCGCCCCGAGGGTGATGCGGCGCGCCCGCCCGAGCACCGAAAGTCCGCGCGTATCCACCTCGGGCATCGCCACCGACCACAAGGTGATCAACTGGTCCACGGGATCGGTTTCGGCCATGCTATCTCGCCATCAAGACAATCCTCTCGACGTCGAGAATCTCGGCGCAAAGATAGATGCCTCCAAGATAAGATATTTATCTTGAAGTCAAGCTATTTATCTTCAAGCCAAGACGCTTGCCTGCCGGGCAGGAGAGAGAAACATGCCAGGAAAGCGCGTTTTTCTTCATGCGGCGAGAGGGATTTGAGGCCATTTCCCTCGCTTTTGCAAGCCCTTCGCTACATTCCAACCGACCAAGGCTCACGACCCGGACAAACAACACGACCCTATCCGCGCCTCAAGTCTTCTTCTGCTTTTCCTCGTAGTAAAGCGGCCCCAGCGCATCGATGATCGCAATCGCGTCCAGCGCCCGCTCCGGCTCGATCCCGGCGTCGACCGGACGGATCGTCAGCTCGGTCTTGAAGCCCTGCGCGACGCTGCTGATCGGCATCCCCCCGCGCGACGTCGTCAGCCGCCGCGTATAGTCCGAACGCTCGACGATCACGAAGCCCGGCTTGCCCGCCGCGCGCGCCACCTCGGCGGCCCGCAGCAACGTCATTTCCTGCACCAGCGCCGACGACGGGGTGTTGCCGATGAATTCCACCTTGGTGGTGCCGTCCGGATTCACCTTGGTGCGGAATCCGTCGGTGCGATCGATCCCGCCGAGCAGGCTGGTCCCGAGGCTTAGCGCACCGCCGACCAACGCGCCGAGGATATTGGGCCGCGCGCGTTCATAATCGACCACTGCGCGCGGCGTCTCGGGTGCCAGCAGCGCATCGGAAACCACTGCTTTCAACGCTTTCTGCCGATCGTCCGCCAGCTCCTTCGAAAAGCTCGCCACATCGGGCACCAGCCCGGCGTCCTTCGCCGGCACCGCCGCCTTGAGTGCGCCCAGCAGCTCGATCGTGGCGGCGTCGTGCGGCATCGGCGCCGCGACGAGCGCCGCGATCGCATCGGGAACCCGCGCCTCGGCCACCGCGATGCGCGCCTCCACCTGACGGCCCCGCACGTCGAGAAAGCGATCGAGCGCCTCCCACGTCATCCCGCCGAAGCTGAAAGTGCTCGTGGCCTGCGGCGTCGGCGCCGGACGCGCTGCCGCCACGCGGCTGCGCAGATCGGCCAGGTCGCGGCGCGCACCCGCGACATCCCCCGTCGCCGCACGGGCATAAGCGACGTGCAGCGACACCATTGCGCCGACGACCAGTCCCTGCGAGCCGACATCGCGCATCGCGAAGCTCATGGGCGCTAGCGGCGCGCTCGGCCAATCGATCTTGATGCCCGGGTACAGCGCCACCACTCCGGCGAAATTGCCGATCTCGGCTTCCTTGACCAATGCGAGCGTCGCCGCCTGTGGCGTCAGCCGAGCGCCCGCGCTCCACGGCGAGGGCGAGGGAGTTCCGATCGGGCGACCCGCCTGCAGCACCGTCGCCGCGACGCGCTGGACGTCGACCGAATAGGGACGCGCCGCGCTCGCCGCCTGCGCAAGCGGCAGCGCCCCCGCCATGTCGCCGGAGTTGGCCAGCGCCAACGCACGCAGCAGATCGAGCGAGACTCCCATGCTGCGACGATAGAAGCGATCCGCGGCCAGACCGCCGGCGGCCGCCTGCGCCAGGTCGAGATCGGCAAGTGCCTTGGCCGCATCGCCGCTTTCCAGCTGCGCCGCCGCCCGCGCCCGCAGCAGATGCACCCGCCGCAGCGTCTGGGTGGGCAACAGCCTCGGGCTGGCGAGTGCCCGGGTGCACGCGCCGATCACCACCGCGGGCAGCCGGCTGCTCGACAAGCCAAAGGAGTAAGCGCTCTCGCTCGCCTCTCCGCGCATTCCGTCACTCTGCTTGCCCGGATGGACGCGGCCGTCGCACGTCTCGAAATCCTGCTTGTCCGATGCTAGCGCCGGTGTCGCAGCGAGCGCACCGAGCGCGAACAGCACAAAACCGCCCCCTAACTGCATTTCTCTTCCCCCCCAAATACTTGAGGGAGGATATTCAGGTCCCGGTACCCCCGCAAGCACATCTTTCTCAAATCGTTCCTGTATTGGCGCATTATTGAGGGAGGCCGGGAGACGCATTGGACTTGCCTCGCCGCCACTTTTGCCTAGGCACGCAATCATGGACTTCGACGATCAGCTCCGCCGCTATTTCGGCACCGCCGACCCCGCCACGCTCAGCCCCGATGCGCTCGCCGCCGGCACCGATCGCATCCGCGTCGATCTCGGGCTCGAAAAGGACCGCAACCGCCGTTTCGCGCTCTGGGCATTGCTCCACATCCTCGGCAGCGCTCCCGATCTCGACGTGGCGTTCAAGGACGAGGCCGATCGCGAAGCCGCCCGCAACTTCATGGACCTGATGGCCGGCGACGAGGAGTGAGCGCGGCCCAGGCAAGAGGCGCTGCGCATCCTATTCCAGATCCGTCTGGATCCATCTCGGGGAGTGGTGAATGTCGATCGTCTGGAGGCGGCCAGGCCCCAGATTCTGAAATTTGTGCGGCACGCCTGCGGGGCCAAGAACCACTTCTCCCGCGCTTGCATCCAGCGTCGTATCGCCGACGAAAAATCGCGCATGGCCTTCGATGATGATGAAGGTCTCGTCATAGGGGTGCACATGAAGGCGCGGCCCCACACCGATTTCATCGGTACCGTAAGTAAGCACCGTCGTCGGCCCGCCCAGCGCGATCCCCTCGAGAGAGCCTCTCCACGGAGCCTCCTGCGCCGGATCGAAGAGCCTGGCCTTCGATGCAGGCCGCCCGTCTGCCTCAATCGTTGCGGGGTCGAAATCCTTCCGCGGCATCTGTCCTCTCCTATGTGCCGCTGACTTTCACTGCGCGGCCGCTTACTGAACGCCGCTATCCGCGGAAAGTATCGCCTTCAGGATGCTTTCCGATCGGCGCTGGCCGTAACCGCGGCCATAAGCGCTGGAGGTTATCGCCACCACGAGATGGCGGCTCGGAACGACATAGATCTTGTTGCCGCCATTGCCCGACGCGAACGAGACCGGAATCTGTCGCCCTCCGACGGACTGGACCTTCGCGTACCAGAAATAGCCATAGCCATCGGCATAGGGGTCACTGGCCGATATGCGCACCTTTGGCGCGAGCGCCGTGCGCAACCAGGCTGCGCTGACGATCTGGCGCCCGCGATAACGGCCCTTGTTGCGGACCATCTCTCCGATCGTCGCGAGCCCGCGCGCCGTGATCGAAAGATTGCCCTGCCCCTTTGTGTATCCGGCCGCGTCCGACGACCATTCCCACTTGGTGATACCGAGGGGGCCGAACAGGGCCGACCGCGCGAAGTCGGCCATCCGCTGCTCCGTCGCCTTCGCCACGACGATGCCGGCCGCATAAGCAGTGACCGAATTGTACCGATAGACGGCGCCCGGAGGACCGGCGGCAGGCACCGCCAGCAAGAAGGACGAGGGATCGGCCGCCGCGTCCATCTTGTCCTCGTTGCCGGGCGAGGCGGGATCGTCGTCATCCGCCGCCAGCCCCGATCGCATCGTCAGAACGTCGCCGAGCGGCACGCCGCCGATCGCACTATGTCTGGCCTCCGGCCAATAGCTGGAGACCGGATCGGTCAAGCTCTTGATCGCGCCGCGATCCACCGCAATTCCAACCAGGAGCGACGTGACGCTCTTTCCCGCGGACCGAATATCATGGAGCGAGTCCGCGGTCTCACCATTATAATAGCGCTCCGCAACGACCCTGCCGTCCCGCAGGACCACCACGCCCTTGAGGTCCGGATGCTCGTCATGATCGCGTTCGACCAGAACGGCTTGCAGCCTTGGATCGATGCGCGTCTCCGACGAAGCAGCCTGCAGGCTTGCCGCCGTGACAGCCAGGCAAAGAGCTTTGAGCATCAATTCGCGGTCACTCCGTTGGCGGATCGGAAACAGCGCCGTAGCCGAAATGAACTGCGAACGCACAGGCCCAATGGATGGCGCGCTTCAGCGAGCGGAAAGCGGGCTGTGGGTCGCTGGGCTGTATCGACTTCAGCCATACTTCCCTCGCCCCCTGCAAGGGGAGTGTGAGGTCGGATCGCGCCCCGCGCGCTTAGGTTTTGCGAAGCAAAGCCTTAGTCGGAGCTGGGTGAGGGGGTGCGGCTGCGCAGCAGCCGCGCGGAGCTTCGCTCCGCTCTACCCCTCACCAAGCTGCGCTAGGCAGCAAGCTGCCAAGCTTCGCTATCCTCTCCCCTATCAAGGGGAGAAGGAGTTCTAGATTGAATGTCAGTATGCTCCAGCGCTCGGTATGCTCCAGCGCTCGGTCCATCCCCCCTTACGAGCCGGCCGGCTCCAGCACGGTCACGTTCACCTCGCACCGCACCCGGAAGCCCAGGCTCTCGTACAAGGCGATCGCCCCGCGATTATCGGCATAGGCATGGAGGAACGGCGCCTCGCCGCGCGCGAGGATCCGCGCCGCCACCACGCGCATCAGCCGGCCGGCATAGCCGCGCCCGCGCCAGTCCGGATGCGTGCAGACGCCGCTGACCTCGGTGAACCCGTCGGGCTTCATCCGCTCGCCCGCCATCGCCACCAGCCGCCCCTGGTCGCGAATGCCGATGAAGTCGCCCAACCGATGCGTCCGCGCGAAGAACGGGCCCGGCTCGGTCAGCGTCGCGAGCGCCAGCATCTCGGCGGCGTCGGCGTCACCCAGCTCGACGAAGTCGATCTCGCCGGCGCCGGACAGCGTTTCCGCCACCATCTGCACGCCCATCCGATGCTTCTCGACGCGCGTCCCCGGCACCGGCGGCAGCGCGTCCTTCTGCAGCACGATCGCCGGGCCGGTGGCAGAGATCAGCACACCCAGCGCCGCCAGCGAGGCCGGTTCATGATCGGCAGTCGCGGCGAAGATGGCATATTCGGAGTCGTACCGCAGCGCGGCGCCCTCGCCCCGTGCCAGCGCCCCTTGACGGGTTCGCAGCGATGTCCATGCCGGGCGATTAAGCGGATGCGTCATGCTCCGTGTCTAGCCGATCCAGGGCCGTCGGACATTCCGGATCGCGCTTCCAAAGTAGGATTTGGCGTGCAACGCGTCGCCCCGCTCTTTGAACCGTTGAGAAAGCCGCTCCCGCACACGCAACAAACGTACGCGACCACGCCACGGAATTTCACAAACCGCAGGCAAAGTGCGAAGTTAAGCTTCGCAATCCTCCACGCAGCCGCGACTCAGTGGTTGTGCCGCGGCACCTTCTCGCTGGTCCGACGGTACTTCAGCGCGAAATCGAGCACCCCGCCCTCGCCCAATTGCCCCACCTTCTCGCGGTACAATTCCTCCCATGGCGTGTTGCTCTCGGGGATCGGCGGTGCCGGCTCGGCCTTGCGCCACGCGATCTCGTCGGGCTCGACCAGCGCGTCGGCGGTGCCCGCATTGAGGTCGATGCGGATGATGTCCCCGGTCCGCAGCCACGAAAGCCCGCCCCCCGCCGCGCTCTCGGGTGAGGCATTGAGGATCGACGGGCTGTCCGACGTCCCCGATTGCCGCCCGTCGCCCAGGGTCGGCAGGCTCATGATGCCTTGCTGGATGATATGATCGGGCGGCTGCATGTTGACCACTTCGGCCGATCCCGGCCAGCCGAGCACGCCGGCGCCGCGGATCACGAGGATGCAGTTTGCATCGATCTCCAGCGCGGGATCGTTGATCCGGTGGTGATAATCGTCCGATCCGTCGAACACGATTGCCCGCCCCTCGAACACGCCCTCATGCCCCGGCCGCGAGAGATAGCGCTCCCGGAAATCGTCCGAGATCACGCTGGTCTTCATGATCGCCATGTCGAACAGATTGCCGGTGAGCACGAGGAAGCCGGCCTTCTCCATCAGCGGCGCATTCCAGGGCAGGATCACGTCGCGGTCCTTCGTGGGCGCGCCCGCGACATTCTCGGCCAGCGTCCTGCCGGTGCAGGTCATCACATTGCCGTCCAGCGCGTCCGCCGCCAGCATCTCGGCGATCACCGCGGGAATGCCCCCGGCACGGTGGAAGCGCTCGGACAGATATTTGCCTGCCGGCTGCATGTTGACGATCAGCGGCAGGTCATAGCCCGAGCGCCAGTCGTCCGGCGTGATCTCGATCCCCGCATGCCGCGCCATCGCCACGAGATGCGGCTGGGCGTTGGTCGATCCGCCGATCGCGGTCAGCAGCTTGATCGCGTTGAGGAAGCTCTCGCGGCTCAGAATCTTCGAGGGCCGCAGATCCTCATAGGCCATCTCGACGATGCGCTTGCCGGTCTCATACGCCATCTGCCCGCGCTCGCGATACGGCGCCGGGATCATCGCGCAGCCCGGCAGCGACATGCCCAGTCCCTCGGCGATCGAGTTCATCGTCGATGCGGTGCCCATCGTGTTGCAATGCCCGGAGGACGGCGCGCTCTCCATCGCGCGCTGGAGGAACTCCTCCTCGTCGATCTCCCCCGCCGCCATCTTCCGACGAGAGCGCCAGATGACCGTGCCCGATCCGACCAGCTCGCCCTCGTGCCACCCGTCGAGCATCGGCCCGCCCGAGAGGACGATCGCCGGAATGTCGACAGTGGAGGCCGCCATCAGCGAGCTCGGCGTGGTCTTGTCGCATCCGGTGGTCAGGATCACCGCGTCGATCGGATAGCCATTGAGGATCTCGACCAGCCCCAGATAAGCGAGATTGCGATCGAGCGCCGCGGTCGGCCGGCGGCAATTCTCGAAGATCGGATGCAGCGGAAACTCCATCGGCACGCCGCCCGCCGCCAAGATGCCTTCCCGTGCCCGCTTGACCGTCTCGAGGTGGATGCGGTTGCACGGCGCGATGTCGCTGCCCGATTGCGCGATCCCGATGATTGGCTTGCCGCCGCGAAGCTCGTCCGGGGTGATGCCATAGTTCATGAAGCGCTCGAGATAGAGCGCCGCCATGTCGCTGCGGCCGGGCGCGGCGAACCATTCGCGCGAGCGGAACGGGCGGGCGGGCGTACGGGTCATATCGTCCTCTTGTCGTGCAGAGGGGCGCAGGCCTCGCGGCCCGCGCCCCTCCCTTAAATTGTCGGCGCGGGAAGGCTAGCCTTCCATCGCTTCCAGTTCCTTGCCCTTGGTCTCCTGGATGAAACGCTGGACGAGGAAGAAGCTGATCACCGCGCAAACGGCGTAGAAGCTATAGCTTGCGGCGAGCCCGATGCCCGCCAGCATGATCGGGAATGCCTGCGCGATGAGATAATTGGCGAACCACTGCGCGAAGCCGCACACGGCAAGCGCCGAGCCGCGGATCTGGTTCGGGAACATCTCGCCGAGCATGACCCACATCACCGGGCCCCAGGAGACGTTGAAGAAGATCACGTAGAGATTGGCCGCGACCACTGCGATCACTCCGTTCTGCCCCGGCAAGACAAGCTTGTTGTCGACCAGCGCACCCTGGCTGAACGCGTAGACCATCGCGAATAGCGTGATCGCCATGCCTGCCGAGCCGATCAGCAGCAGCGGCTTGCGGCCGACCTTGTCGATCACTGCGATGGTGATGAAGCAAGCCGCGATCGAGACCGCGCCCGAGACGATGTTGATGAGCAGCGAGTCGGCCTCGGAGAAGCCGGCGGCCTGCCAGAGGGTCGAGCCGTAATAGAAGATCACGTTGATACCGACGAGCTGCTGGAACACCGCGAGCAGCAGGCCCGCCCACACGATCGCGCGGATGCCGAGGAAGCCGCGGCCGCCTGCGGGGGTCAGCACGTCGCTCAGGCGCGGACGGTGGTCTACCGAGAAGCTCGCCTGGATCTCGGCGAGCTTGAGACCGCCTTCGGTGGGGCCGAACAGGTCCGTGAGAACGCGAAGCGCATCGGGATTGCGGCCCTTGGACACGAGATAGCGCGGGCTCTCCGGGATGAAGAACAAGGCGATCAGGAACACCGCGGCGGGCAGCGCCTGCATCAGGTACATCCAGCGCCACGCCTCGATCCCGCCCCAGAACGGATTGGTCGAGGCGCCGGCGGCCCCGGCGAGATAGTAATTGACCACGAACGCGGCGGTGAGCCCCGAGATGATCATGATCTGCTGCACCGTCGTCATCCGCCCGCGGATGTTCGCGGGGGCGACTTCGGAGATATAGGCCGGCGACAGCACCGAAGCGGCGCCCACCGCCATGCCGCCCAGGATACGGGCGATGACGAAGATGTTGTGGTCATGCGCCAGCCCCTGGACGAGCGCACCGATGAGGAACAGGATAGCGGCGAGCCGCATCACGTTGCGGCGGCCCATCTTGTCGGCGAGGGTGCCGGCGAAGAACGCGCCGATGAAACAGCCGATCAGCAGCGAGCCCACGGTGAAGCCCAGGCCGGCATCGTCGAGCGCGAACGCCGCCTTGAGGCCGGGCTGGGTGCCGTTCACGGCGCCGCTGTCATATCCGAAAAGCAATCCGCCGATCGTCGCGACCGCGACGATGGCGCTGATCAGGCCGATATTGGCCCTCTCGGCGGTCTGATTCATCCCCACTTCCTCTCCTGGTCACCCGTGCGCGACCGGCACGGCGTGTTAGCGGTAACGGTGGCCCGGACGCCGAGGAAATGCAAGCGCCTCTAGCGCAGGCCCGAGTTGGATGCCGTGCCGCCGCCGCGACGTCCGGCTGCGGTGCCGCGGCTCGGCGACGGCGGGCGCGCGCCTTTGGGCGGTGCGGAGGATTCCCGCACGATCAACTCGTGGTCGAGCACCTGCTCCTCCAGCTTGTCGGTCTCGGCCGAACGGTGCGCGCGAATGCGGGCGAGGAGCAAGGTCAGCGCCTCTTCGGCCATCGTCGAGATCGGCTGGCGCACCGTGGTGAGTTCAGGCCAGACGGTGGTGGCGAGCGAGGTATCGTCGAAGCCGACCACGCTCAGATCCTGCGGCACGTGCAGCCCGCGGCGATGCGCGACGCCCACCGCGGCGGCGGCCATGTCGTCGTTGCTGGCGAAGATCGCAGTCGGCGGCTCGGGCCGGTCGAGCAGCCGCTCGGCCGCGACGATGCCCGAGCGGAAGGTGAAATAGCCCTGCTCCACCGGCACCGACTTGATATCGATCCCCGCTTCCTCGAGCGCGGCGGCGAAGCCGCGATAGCGTTCGGCGCTGGAGGTCTGGTTGGGGTTGCCGCGGATGAAGCCGATCGCGCGATGCCCCAGGTCGAGCAGATGCCGGGTCATCGCCGCGGCGCCTTCGAAATCGTCGATGCGGACGTTGAGGCTGCGCGCAGGCGGCAGGCCCATCGCAACCGACACCCAGGGAATGCCCGCCGCCTCCAGCTCGGCGCGCACCGGCGCGGCCTCGGAGAGCGGCGGCGGCAGGATCACACCCTCGACGCTGGTCGAGGCGAAGCTGCGGGTGGCTTCGGCTTGTTCGTCCGGACGTTCGCTTTCACACGCTTCCAGCACGAGGTGGCAGCCGGCGCGGCGTGCCGCTGCGAGCGCACCGATCAGGAATTGCGACAGATAGGCGGCGGAAGGATTCGAATAGAGCAGGCCGATCTGCGTCGCGTCGCCCGCGGCGAGGCTGCGCGCGGCGCTGTTCGGCGAATAATTGAGCTGCGCGATCGCCGCGAGCACCGCCGTGCGCGTGGTCTCGCGCACATTGGTTCCCCCGTTGACCACGCGCGACACCGTCATCGCCGACACGCCAGCGGCGCGTGCGACGTCCTGCACGGTGACTGAACCGCGGCTCCTTCGGCTAGGTTTGTTCATCCCCATCCTTTGCGCCCGAGGCATAAGGTGCGGTTTCGCGGAATGCAATCGGCATGAAACCGGTTGCGTTACGGTTGACCCGGCAACCACCCGACGATAGCTGATAGCGCTACCAAAATACGACAAAAGGCGCCGCAGCGCGCATCAGGAGAGGCACATGCTCGTTTCCCGCCGGTTCCGCGTCGCGGCGCTCGCCGCCATTGCCGCGACTGCACTCACCCCTTCGCTCGCGCCGGCTGCCTCTACCCAGACCGCCCGGGCAGACAAGCCGCTCTACAAGGACGCCTCGCAGCCGATCGACGCACGGGTCGATGACCTGCTCAAGCGGATGACGCTGGAGGAGAAGGTCCAGCAGATGGTCGCGATCTGGCTCCAGAAGGAGAAGATCCAGACGCCCGAAGGCGAGTTCGACGCGCAAAAGGCGAGCCGGAACTTCCCCAACGGCCTCGGCCAGATTTCGCGCCCTTATGACCGCCGCGCGATCACCCAGGGTCCCGCTGCGGGCGCCGCCGCCGGCACCGTCAACCGCAGCGCCGAGGATACCGCCCGCTACATCAACGCCGCGCAGAAATGGGCGGTCGAGAAGACCCGGCTCGGCATTCCCCTGATCATGCACGAGGAGGCGCTGCACGGTTATGTCGCCCCCGGCGCAACCAGCTTCCCGCAAGCGATCGCACTCGCCAGCACCTGGAACCCCAAGCTTCAGGAGCAGATCTTCTCGGTCGCCGCACGCGAGATGCGCGCCCGCGGCGCCAATCTAGCGCTCGCGCCCGTCGTCGACGTCGCCCGCGATCCGCGCTGGGGCCGGATCGAGGAAACCTACGGCGAGGACCCCTATCTGGTCGGCGAGATGGGCCTCGCCGCGATCCGCGGCTTCCAGGGCACCACGCTGCCGCTGGCCAAGGACAAGGTCTACGTCACGCTCAAGCACATGACCGGGCACGGCCAGCCCGAGAGCGGCACCAATATCGGCCCCGCCAACGTCTCCGAGAGGACGCTGCGCGAAGTCTTCTTCCCGCCGTTCGAGCGCGCGGTCACCGAGCTGCCGGTGATGTCGGTAATGCCCTCGTACAACGAGATCGACGGCATCCCGAGCCACGCCAATCGCTGGCTGCTCCACGACGTGCTGCGCCAGGAATGGGGCTTCAAGGGCGTGGTGCTCAGCGACTATTTCGCGATCCGCGAGCTGATGACGCGGCACAAGCTGTTCGACAATCTCGGCGATGCCGCGGTCCGCGCGCTCGACGCGACCGTCGACTTCGAGACTCCCGATGCCGAGGCCTATGCGTTGCTGCCTCAGCTGGTCCGCGAAGGCCGGGTGAGCGAGGCGCAGATCGACGAGTCGGTGCGCCGTATTCTCAAGCTCAAGTTCAACGCCGGGCTGTTCGAGAACCCCTATGTCGACGTCAAGGCCGCCGCGGCCAAGACCGAGACGACCGATGCCATCGCCCTCGCTCGCGAGGCGGCGCGCGAAGCGATCGTCCTGCTCAAGAACGACAAGGGCCTGCTCCCGCTCGACGCGAGCAAGATCAAGCGGATGGCAGTGATCGGCACGCACGCCAGTGACACGCCGATCGGCGGATACAGCGACGTGCCGCGCCACGTCGTCAGCGTGCTCGAGGGACTGAAGGCCGAGGGCAAGGGCAAGTTCGAAGTCGATTTCGCCGAGGGCGTGAAGCTCACCAAGAGCCGCGCCTGGGCGGCCGACGCGGTCGAACTGGTCGACGAGGCCACCAACGACAAATTGCGCGCCGAGGCGATCGAGACCGCCAAGAACGCGGATGTCGTGCTGCTCGTGCTCGGCGACAACGAGCAGCTCAGCCGCGAGGCCTGGGCGGACAACCATCTCGGCGACCGCAACAGCCTGGAGCTGATCGGCCCGCAGAACCAGCTCGCCAAGGAGATCTTCGCACTCGGCAAGCCGGTGGTGGTGCTGCTGCTCAATGGGCGGCCGCTGTCGGTGAAGTATCTCTCCGAGAACGCCCCGGCGCTGATCGAGGGCTGGTATCTCGGCCAGGAGACCGGCAACGCCGTCGCCGACGTGGTGTTCGGACGCGCCAACCCCGGCGGCAAGCTGCCGGTGACGATCGCACGCGACGTCGGCCAGCTGCCGATGTTCTACAACCACAAGCCGAGCGCGCGCCGCGGCTATCTCTTCGCCGAGACCAGCCCGCTTTATCCGTTCGGCTACGGGCTTTCGTACACGACGTTCGACATCGCCGCCCCGGTGCTCGCGACGCCGACGATCGGGCGGTACAACAACGTCAAGGTGACGGTGGACGTGACCAACACGGGCACCCGCGCCGGTGACGAAGTCGTCCAGCTCTATGTCCGCGACGATCTGGCCAGCGTCACGCGGCCGGTGAAGGAATTGAAGCGCTTCGAGCGCGTCAGCCTCAAGCCCGGCGAGAAGAAGACCGTCACTTTCGAGCTCACGCCGCGCGACCTGTCGCTCTGGAACCTCGACATGAAGCGCGTCGTCGAGCCGGGGACGTTCACGATCTCGTCCGGGCCGGATTCGGTGAAGCTCAAGAGCACCACGCTGACCGTGAAGTAACCAACCGTCACCCCGGCGAAAGCCGGGGCCTCGTGCGGCTCTCGTCCTGCACTAGCCGCCTGAGATCCCGGCTTTCGCCGGGATGACGGTCTAATCGTCCAGCCACGCCGCGACCCAGAACAACGGCGCGTTCCAGTTGATCGCCACTTCGTTGAGCGCATAGGCATTGACGTCGTCGGCCCAGCACGTCTGCGGGGCACACTTGCCGCGCATCGCCCCCGCCACATCATCGCTCATCGCCGTCGAATTGGGCCCGCCCGAGAGCACCCCCGGCGGCGGCCCCGGCAGCTTCGGATCGATCGAATGCGCCCAGAAGCGGTGGTGCGGGTTCATCAGCGGCCGCACGCCATAGCCGCTGACATAGGACTGGCCGAGCGGATTGCGGCCGAGGACATAGTCCATCGCGGCGACGACACCCGCGCGGTATTTGGCATCGCCGGTGAAGTCGTGCGCCAGCCCGAGCAGCATCGCGCGGTTGAGCAGGCTCGAGTTCGATCCCCAGGGATAATCCTTCGCCACATAGGGGATGCCGTAGCCATTGCCCTTCTCGTCGGCCAGGAAGCGGTCCGCCGCGGCGACGATCCTGCCGCGAAGCCGGTCGATCTCGCTCTTGGGCAGCGCATTGCGCACGGTCGCCAGCGTGATCGTGCCCAAAGTCGCGGTGCTCGGCCAGCCGGGTTCTCCCAGATCGGCACGAAAATGCCGCGATCCCGTCACTGCATCGCGACATTCCGCTCCGCCGGTAGTGGCGAGCAGCTCCGCCGCCGCCCAGTAGAATTCGTCCGAGACGTCGCCGTCGCCATAGCCGCCGCTGCCGGTGAAGCTGCTGGTGGCATAGACTTGCGGGTTGCGCTTCGCCGCCTTCCACGCGCGTTCGGCGGCGGCGAGGCAGCGCGCGGCGAAGGCATCGTCCACGCCCCGCCACAGCCGCGCGCACTGCGCCGCGGTGGCGGCAAGGTTGAGCGTCGCCGCGGTGGTCGGCGGATAGAGCAGCCGCTCTTCCGGATCGTCCTGCGGCGGCATCGGCAATTTCGTCCAGTTGCGGTCGGCGACCTTCTGGTGCGCCATCCCGCCGGCATCGATCTCGGCGAAATCGGCGGGCTCGGTTTCCCAGGGCGGCCTGCCCGCCTTGGCAGGCTTCGGCGCGCCGGCCGGGACACGCGCGCGAACGCCATCGGCGATCTGCATACGGAGCAGGAACTCCATCTCGAAACGTGCTTCGTCGAGCAGGTCGCTGACGCGATTGCCGGCTTCGGGGATCTTCAGGCTGGCATCGCCGAACGCCGCCGGCCGCCGTTCATAGGCATTGAGCAGGGTCCATAAAGAAATGCCGCCATTGACCACGTACTTCCCGTGGTCGCCGGCGTCATACCAGCCTCCGGTAACGTCGAGCGCATAGCCGCATCCCGGCCAGTGGATCCCGCGCTCGTCGCGCCCCGCGAAGCATTTGGCGACTTCCTTCGGATGTCCCGCCGGCCGTGCCCATGTCGCGCCGACCAGCCGCGCCTCGATCGGCACACCCGCGCGCTGGTGATAGAAGAAAGCGACTGCGTCCCGGGCGAGCGGCGCATAGATGCCATCGCGGATCGCGAAGGCGTTGCTCGGCGAACCGTCGACGACCAGGCGATAGCCTTCGCCCGGCGTGCGGAAATCGCTGAAGTCGATCCGCTGGACCTCCGCTCCGGACGCCGCATCCTGCCCGAAAGGCTGCGCCTTGCCCTGCCGGACGGCGCGGCCAGCGGCATCGTACAATGTCCAGGCCAGCGGCGCCGATCCCCCGCCGACGATCGCGATCTTGGCATCGCCGGGCTCGAAACCGATCTGGTTGAGATGGACCGGCAACGGCGGGGGAGCGGCCGCGCCTAGGGTGAGTGCCGTGGCGGCAAGGAAGGCGGCGCGCATGAAGCGATTCTCCATCAGGGCTCTAGTTGCATCGACATTCAGATTCCCCTCCCTTTTAGGAAGGGGTTAGGGGTGGGTAAGGAAAGCCGGGCTCGATGCCCGGCTTTCCTTCTTTTCCGAGCGGTTCGATGGGCTCGCTGACGCTCGCACCCACCCCCAGCCCCTCCCTTGCAGGGAGAGGGGAAGAGCGCAGGCCGGAGTGATGGTAAGGCTCACCACTACTTCGCACTCCCGGCGAAAACCCCGAAGGTGGAGCCGACGAAGCCGCCTGCGGTTTTCGTCGTCAGCGCATCGGTGGTGAGTTGCGTCAAAGGGCGCCAGGCGAGCATCGGCGCATCCGGATTGCCGAGCAGCCGGGCATAGGAAAAGGCATAGGCATTGCCGCGGACCTCGATGCGCAGCGCCAGCGGCTGGCCTTCGGCGATGCCGAAGGTGTCGGCATCGACTCCGGCGATCGTCTCGCCCTCCGCGGGTGCCTTGGGCCCCTCGCGGCGATCGACGACGACGGCGAGCTTGCCGTCCACGCGCTTCAGCCCGACGAACAGCCAGTAATCGTCGTTCTGGAACACGGCGAGGCCGGCGCGGTCGCCGTCCTTCGCCGGCGTGAAGCGCACCACCGTCTCGGCAGTGGCGTCCCGGTGCTGCTGGCGACGAGCGAGGAACGAGGGATTGGCGTTGTCACCGAGCCCCACATCGCGCGCCTGCAGCTTGAGCGCGCCGCCTTCGAGGCGGAACCAGTCGGTGCGCGGGTTGCGCAGCATCATCCAGTAAAGCGGCAGCTTCGTCCCGTCGAATTCGTCGCGCACTGCGAACGCGCCGTTGGTCGGCAGCGGCGGCGCGGGCTGCGCCGGCAAAGCGGGCCGCGCGGCCGTCCACGGGATCGCCTGTCCTGGGTCGGTGATCCGCGGCCAGCCATCCTCCCAGCGCACCGGCATCAGGAAGGTCTCGCGCCCGGTCGAGTAGAAGTCACCCGCATAGGGCCTGACGGCAAGGAACGTTGCCCACCATTTGCCGTCGGGCGTGGTGACGAGCTGGGCGTGGCCGGCCGAAGTGATCGGGTTCCCGCGGTCGCGCGGCAGATCGCGCTGGGTGAGGACGGGATTGGCCGGATTGGGTTCATAGGGACCCGTCACGCTTTTCGAGCGCAGGATGACCTGGCTGTGCCCCTCGGCGGTGCCGCCCTCGGCGCAGCTCAGATAATAATAGCCGTCCTTCCGGAAGATGTGCGGCCCTTCGATCCAGATCGGCTTTTTCGAGAAATCGACGCCGCCGTTCACCAGCACCTTCCGGGGGCCGATCGTCTTCATCGCCTTCAGGTCGAACTGCTGGATCCAGATCGCGCGGTGGCCCTGATATTGCGGCTCACCCTCGGGCGGGCCGTTGTTGAGGATCCAGGTCTTGCCATCTTCGTCGAAGAACAGCGACGGATCGATCCCGCCCTCCAGATCGGGCAGCCACACCGGATCGGACCAGGGCCCCGCCGGATTCTTCGCAGTGATCACGAAATTGCCGCCGCAATCGACGCAGGTGTTGAGGATGTAGAAGGTCCCCGCCTTCGCCTGGATCGACGGTGCGAACACGCCGCGAGAGAGGCCGAGCTGCTTGAAGTCGAGCTGGCCGGGACGATCGATCGCATTGCCGATCTGGGTCCAGCTGACGAGATCACGGCTGTGGAAGACCGGGATGCCGGGAAAATAGCTGAAGGTCGACGTGACGAGGTAGAAATCCTTGCCGACGCGGGTGACGCTCGGATCGGGATAGAAGCCCTGCAGGATCGGATTGCGATAGCGATCGGGCGTCGGCTGATTGGCGCGATCCACCGGATCCTCGCCGCGATATTCGAACCAGTCGAAGCTGGCGACGGGCTGCGCCGCGGCGGGTGCGGCGAACAGCAATGCGAGCAGGGCCAGAAGTTTCATGCGGCACAATTCTCCCGAATGAAGTCGCGGTGTTTCGGCATGTAATCGGCCGAATTGGCGATCGCCTCGCGGATATGCGCGAGGCGCGAGCGTGTCTCTTCGAGGCTCATCACCTCGGCGACCGGATCGAAACTCTGCGCGCCCATCAACTGGCCGTGCATCACCGCGAACCAGCTGGTGTCGTTGAACAATTCCTCATTCTCGCGGAAGGCACGGCCGTGGCTGCGGAAGACGCGCATCTTCTCGGCCAGCCGCTCGGGGATCTCCATCGTCCGGCAGTAATCCCAGAACGGCGAATCCTGGCGCTCGGTGGCGTGGTAATGGAGGATGATGAAGTCGCGGATTTCCTCGTAATCGGTCGTCATGATGCGGTTGTAGCGATCCACATCGGCCTGGTTGAAATGCTTGTCCGGGAACATCGTCAGGAAGCGCGACAGGCCGCTCTGGATCAGCCAGATCGCGGTCGATTCGAGCGGTTCGATGAAGCCGCCTGCCAATCCCATCGCCACGCAATTCTTGATCCACAATTTGTTGCGGTGCCCGGTCCGGAACGGAACCGTGCGCGGGTCGGCCAGCGGCTTGCCGTCGAGATTGGCGAGCAGGATCGCCGTCGCCTCGTCGTCGGACATGTATTTGGAGCAGAACACATGCCCGTTGCCGGTGCGGTGCTGGAGCGGGATGCGCCATTGCCAGCCGGCTTTGTGCGCGGTCGAGCGGGTATAGGGCGTCCATTCGTCGACGCTCTCGCAGGGCACCGCGATGGCGCGGTCGCAGGGCAGCCAGTGCGACCAGTCGGTGAAGCCGGCCTTGAGCGCCTGCTCGATGATCAGGCCGCGGAAACCCGAGCAATCGACGAACAGATCGCCTTCCACTTCGGTGCCGTCCTCCATCACCACCGACTGGACGAAGCCGTCCTCGCCGCGGAGCTTGACGTCGACGATCTTGCCCTCGCGGCGCACCACCCCGCGCTCCTCGGCATAGCCGCGCAGGAAGCGGGCGTAGAGGCCGGCGTCGAAATGGAAGGCATAAGCGATGTCGGAGAGCGGCGAGCGGCCGGCATCGATCGAGCGCATGAACTTGCCCATCTGCCCGGCCTTGGCCTGGAGCGACCATTCATCCACGTCCGGCGCCTCGCCGAGCTGGTGCAAGCGCAGGAAATAAGCGTGGAACGACACGCCCTGCATATCGACGCCATATTTGCCGAAGGGGTGGAAATAGGTGTGGCCCTGCCGCCCCCAGTTGACGAACTGGATGCCCAGCTTGAAGCTGCCCTGGGTGGCGCGCATGAATTCGTTCTCGTCGACGCCGAGCATGCGGTTGAACGTCGCCATCTGCGGGATCGTCGCCTCGCCGACGCCGATGATGCCGATCTCGTCGGATTCGATCAGCGTGACGCTGGCATATTCGGGACCGAGGATACGCGCGAAGGTGGCGGCCGCCATCCAGCCGGCGGTGCCCCCACCGACGATGACGATTCTGCGGATGCGATTGTCGGTCATGCGGTTCCTCTGGAGGGGCAGTGCCGCGCGAGCCAATCGGCATGCGCGGGCATCGCCTCGGCCGTGCGGCGGAAGGTAGAGCGGATGCGATCGAGCATCTGGCGCAATTGCCCCGGATCGAGCGCGTCGGCGAGCGGATCCCAGCCCTGCGGCGTGATCCCCTGCCCCAGCATCACGGCGATCCAGCTCGTCTCGGCGAACAATTCGTCCTCGCGCCGGAAAACGCGCCCGCGATTGCGGAACAGTTCGATGCGGCGCGTGAGGCTCTCGGGAACCGCCATCTCGCGAACGTAGCGCCATAGCGGCTCGTCGCGCGCGTTCGCCTTGTAATGGAGGATGACGAAGTCGCGGACCTGCTCGTATTGGGTGCGCGTGAAATCATTATAGGTATCGCGTTCGGCATCGCCCCACCCCGAATCCGGGAACAGCGCCAGCAGCCGCGAGATGCCCGCCTGGATCAAGTGGATGCTGGTCGATTCGAGCGGCTCGAGGAACCCGCTCGACAGTCCGATCGCGACGCAATTGCGGTTCCAGGCCAGCTTCCGGCGGCCGGTGACGAAGCGGAGCGGCCGCGGATCGGCGAGCGGTTCGCCCTCGAGATTGGCGAGCAGGGTCGCCGCGGCCTCGTCATCGGAGATATGCGCGCTCGAATAGACATAGCCGTTGCCGGTGCGGTGCTGCAGCGGGATGCGCCATTGCCAGCCAGCGGCCCGCGCGGTGGCCCGTGTATAGGGCGCCAGCGGCCCCGTATTGGCCGTGGGCACCGCCAGCGCGCGGTCGCAGGGCAGCCAATGCGTCCAGTCCTCGTAACCGGTGTGGAGCGCTTCCTCGATCAGCAGCCCGCGAAAGCCCGAGCAATCGACGAACAGGTCGCCCCCCAGGCGCGAGCCGTCCTCCAGCGTCACCGCCTCGATGAAGCCGTCCTCGCCGCGCAGCGCCACGTCGATGATCTTGCCCTCGCGCCGCACGACGCCGCGCACCTCGGCATAATCGCGCAGATAACGGGCATAGAGCGACGCGTCGAAATGATAGGCCTGGACCAGCCGCGAAAGCGGCGAGCCCGGGTCGCGCGCCGGCGCGTCGTAGCGGCACAGCCGGCAGGCGACGGCGCACAGGCTGTAATCGTCGAGCGCGCTCGCCTGGCCGGCGGCGTGGAGCCGGTGCCAGATCTGGTGGAACTTCACCCCTTCGATGTCGAAGCCATATTCGCCGAACGGGTGCAGGTAACGGTGTCCGGGCGCGTTCCAGTCGACGAACTCGATGCCTAGCTTCATCGATCCCCGGGTGCGGCTCAGGAAATCCTTTTCGTCGATGCCGAGCATCGCGTTGAAGGTCTGGATCGGCGGGATCGTCGCCTCGCCCACTCCCACCGTGCCGATCGCATCCGATTCGACGAGCGTGACCTGCACGCCCGCCTGGACCATTCGCGCCAGCGCCGCGGCGGTCATCCAACCCGCCGTGCCGCCGCCGATGATGACGACGCTTCGGATCGGCGGCGCGGTCATCCCGACGAGCAAACCAAGGACGCGAACAAAATTCCCTCCCCTTCCACGATGTTAGCGCTCCCAGCTTCTGAACCGCAATAGCGATCCTCAGGGGTTTCACGCTGCATCGCAGCAAAAAACCGTTGCAAAATCAGCACATACTTACAGCTGTGTCACTATCTCTATTGATCTTTGCCGCGAATCTCCTTTACCCTTGTCACAGAACTACAACAATTCGCGCAAAGCGATGGTAGCGCTAACACAGGAGGGGGACGCTTGATGCGCAAGCATTACGCTATTCATGCATCTGATGAAGCTGCGAAACTGCGGTCGGGACTGCTCAGGGCGAGCGTGTCTGCCGCTGCATTGTGCCTGTTCGGGGCCGGCACTGCCTGGGCACAGACCGAGGGTGCGGCGGCCCAGACCACGCCGGCCGCGCAGGACGCGGCTACGACGCAGGATGGCCAGACCGAGGACGAGATCGTCGTCCAGGGCTATCGCCAGTCGCTGCAGAGCGCGCAGCAGATCAAGCGCAACTCGGACGTGATCGTCGATTCGGTCACTGCCGAGGATATCGGCGCCCTTCCCGACCGCTCGGTCACCGAGACGCTGCAGCGTATCCCGGGCGTCGCGATCAACCGCTTCGCCGCCGGCGTCGATCCCGACCACTTCTCGGTCGAGGGATCGGGCGTCGTGGTGCGCGGCCTCACCTATGTCCGCTCCGAGTTCAACGGCCGCGAGGCATTCAGCGCCAATAACGGCCGCGCCTTGAGCTTCGCCGACGTGCCGTCCGAGCTGATGGGCGGCGTCGACGTGTTCAAATCGCCTTCGGCGGATCGCATCGAAGGCGGCATCGCCGGCGTGGTCAATCTGCGCACGCGCAAGCCGTTCGACGCCAAGGGCTTCGTCCTCGCCGCTTCGGCCGAGATGAACTATGGCGACTTCCAGAAGGATCCGAGCGCCAACCTCAACGTCCTCATCAGCAATCGCTGGCAGACCGGGATCGGCGAGATCGGTTTCCTCGCCAGCGCTTCCTATTCGAACCTGAAGAGCCGGGCCGATCGCCTGCAGGTTTCGAGCTTCCGCATCCGCAACCTCTATTCGGACGGCGACGTCAACGCCAATGGCGGGACGACGGTCGCGGGCCGCGTTCTCTTCCCGCGCGGCGCGGCGATCGGCACCCAGGAATTCGATCGCACCCGTTACGGCTATTCGGCCGCCGCGCAGTGGCGCAGCAACGACGGGTCGATGGAAGCGGTGTTCCAGTTCCTGCGCTCCGACGCGCGCCAGGCGTGGAACGAGCACACCGTCGAGATCGCGACCGACAACGTCTCCGGCAACGGCGATTCGCGCCGCGTGCCCGGCACGACGCTGCAGTTCGACGACGACGGCCTGTTCGCCAGCGGCACGATCACCGGCCCGACCGGCTGGCGTGCGGACCAGTTCACCGGCGACGCGCGCGTGCCGATGATGGGTCTGCAGAGCAACAACATCCAGCGCAGCCATACCGAGAAGCTGGTCACCGACGATTACGGCTTCAATTTCAAATGGGACGTCGACGAGCGGCTCGGCGTCACCGTCGACTATCAGCACGTTCAGTCGAGCAGCTATATTCTCGACAATACGCTATGGAACTCGACCTATCAGAACGCGTCGATCCAGCTGAACGGCAGCGACTATCCGAATATCCAGTTTCTGCCGCCGCAGGTGTGCAGTGGCCCCGCCGCGAATTCGCAGAATCCGCCGGGCACCGATAACGACTGCGCCGGCTTCGGGGGGCGCGCTGCGGGCGCTCCGGGTTCCCAATATTCGCCTGCCTATTTCGGCGCGGGCCACACCAGCTTCACCGATCCGTTCAACAGCTTCCCGCGCGCCGCGATGGACCATGTCGAGGACAGTGACGGCAATTCGGACGCGGCACGGCTCGATCTCGAATATGCCTTCCCCGAGAGCGGGTTCCTGAAGTCGATCCGGGCGGGCGCGCGCTATGCCGATCGCCAGCAGACGGCACGCTTCTCGACCTATAACTGGGGGCGCATCTCCGAACAGTGGGGCAATAACGGCCCGGTCTGGCTTAGCGACAATGTCGACGGCGTCACCGGCGGCAACGGCGGTACGCCGGTGCTCGCCGGCTCCAACGTCCCCTATTATTTCGACAATTTCTTCCGGGGCCAGGCGCCAAACCCGCTCGCGGGCCAGGGTCGGCTGTTCTACGGGCCGGACACGGTCAAGAACTACGCGCAATATGTCGCCTATGCGACGCTGGCGAACCGCGAATGGGAACCGACCGTTGCCAATTGCCCGGCCGACAACCCGGCCAACAGCGTCATGCGCAACGGCGGCTGGAATCCGCTCTACAATCGCTGCGGCGTGGTTCCGGGTACCTGGTTCCTGCCGGGCGAGATCAATCCGATCCGCGAGACCAACAAGGCCGCCTACATCATGGCGCGGTTCGACACCGAATTCGGCAACGGCCTGCACCTGACCGGCAATGTCGGCGTACGCTACAGCTCGACCAAGCGCGATTCGCAGGGCGTGCAGCAATATGCCTATGGCTCCACCTATCTGCCGACCGAGGCTACGTGCCTCGCGCCGCCGGCCGATGCTTCGCAGGCAGTCCAGGGCTATTGCTCGTTCCCGCTCGCGACGCGGACGGCGGTGCGGAACTTCCAGAACGGCGCGATCATCGAATCGCCCGGCAAGACCAATTATGATTACTGGCTGCCGAGCGTGAACCTGAAGCTCGACGTGGGCGGCGGCCTTCAGTTCCGCGCAGCCTATTTCAAGGGCATCGCGCCGCCGGCCACCGGCCTGATCCGCAACTATGGTGCCGTCTCGGTAAACGCCGTCCAGAACACCAATGCCGACGGCACCGTCATTCCGAACAGCTACCGGCTGCAGGCGACGGTCAGTCGCGGCAATCCGTTCCTGAAGCCGGTCGAAGCCGACAATTTCGATCTGACCGCGGAATGGTATTTCTCCCGCGTCGGCCAGCTGACGGTCTCGGCCTTCTACAAGCGGCTCAAGAACGTGCTGACCAACGAGACCTATCGCACGACCTATACCAACAACGGCCAGACCTTCGATGCGGTGGTCACCAATCCGGGCAACGCGCCGGAAACCGGCAAGATCAAGGGCGTCGAGGTCGCCTATCAGCAGACCTTCGACTTCCTGCCGGGCTTCCTCAAGGGCTTCGGCCTGCAGGCGAACTACACCTATATCGACTCGAGCGGCGTGCCCCAGAGCACGCTCTCCGAGACCGACCCGGATGTCGGCGCCGGCCGGGTGACCACGGTCGACCTCGCCAGCCTGCCGCTGCAGGGGCTTTCGAAGCACACGGTGAACATCACGCCGTTCTTCGATGCCGGGCCGCTCTCGCTGCGCGCCACTTATTCGTGGCGATCGGACTTCCTGCTGACCATTCGCGACGTGATCGTGCCCAACGACCCGATCATCAACAAGGCGACCGGCCAGCTCGACGCATCGATCTTCTATTCCCTGTCGGACAATGTGAAGATCGGTCTCCAGGGATCGAACCTGCTCAACGAAGTGGTGAAGACCAAGGCGGTGTTGCAGGGCCTCGACGGTGAGAATGTCGAAGTGCCGCGCGGCTGGTACATGAACGATCGCCGGATCTCGGGCATCATGCGCTTCAGCTTCTGATCCGAATTCGAAACACCCTGCCCTGGCGTCGCGAGCATCCCTCGCGGCGCCATTTTTTTTGCCAGAATCCATCCTTCTTCGTCACCCCCCGCGAAAGCGGGGGTGACGGAAATTGGCTCTGCAACGAACGACAGCTAAGAAGACGAATGCCCCCCTCACCCGTCCCCATCCGCGAGATCGAAGTACCCACTCCCGCGGCGTTCCGGGAAGAGATCGTCGGCAGCTACACCCCAGTAGTGATCCGTGGGCTCGTGCGCGACTGGCCCGCAGTGACGGCCGCCCTCCAATCGACCGAGGCGGTGGCGGAACATCTGCTGCGCTTCGATCGCGGCGCGGCGGCGGAAGCGTTCGTAGGCCTGCCCGAAATCGGCGGGCGCTTCTTCTACTCAGCCGACATGACCGGGTTCAATTTCGAGCGGCGGCGCGGCGGCTTCGGCGAGTTGCTGCGTTATCTGCTGGGGATCGTCGGCAAGCAGGCCGCGCCGTCGGTCTATGCCGGAGCGCTGGAGACCGCGGAGATGCTTCCTGGGTTCGCCGAAGCCAATCCTCTGCCTCTGCTCGCCGGGCTCGACGCGCCGCCGCGGATCTGGCTCGGCAACCGCTCGATCATCTCCACGCATTTCGACGTCTCCGATAATGTCGCCTGCGTGGTCGCGGGGCGGCGGCGCTTCACTCTGTTTCCGCCCGACCAGATCCACAATCTCTACGTGGGCCCGCTCGACCGCACCGTGGCGGGGCAGCCGACGAGCATGGTCGAGCTGAACGCCCCCGATTTCGAACGCTTCCCGGGCTTCCGCGAAGCGCTGGCGGCAGCAATGACCGCGGAGCTCGAACCCGGCGACGCGATCTACATCCCGGCCTTGTGGTGGCACCAGGTCGAGGCGCTGGCGCCGTTCAATGTCCTCGTCAATTACTGGTGGAACGATTCACCCGACGCGGCGGCGCGCTTCGATGCGATGGTGCACGCGGCGCTGGCGATCGGACACCTCCCCGCCGAGCGGCGTGCGGCGTGGGAGGCGATGTTCGACACCTTCGTCTTCAGGCACCACGGCGACCCCGTGGCGCATCTCGCACCCGAGCATCGCAGCGTGATGGGCGAGCCGACGCCGCAGCTCAGGGCGTACATCAAGGCCTATCTGGCCCGCGGCCTACAGCGGCCGTGAATGTCCTGCGCAAGCGGGGACGCTACTTCCCGCTCCCCGGCGCGTACGGCGTCCGGATCGCCTTGTAATACTCCAGATCGTGCGGCGGCGCGGCGTGGCCGGCGGGGAGCGGACGTTTCGAAACCGACTGGAAATAGGCGATCGAGGCGTCGCGCCACCACTGCGCCTCCTGCCGCTGGATCGCGAGGAAGTCGCGGACCTCGGCCCAGCGGCGCGCGTCGACCTTGCCCTCGAGCCGGTTCCATTCGCCCTGCATCGCCGCCACGGCAGCGACGCCGCGATCGTAGCGCGTGACCAGCTCGTCCCAGACATTCCGGCCCGAGGCCGTTCGGTAGGTCCAGGGGACATGATGGAACCAGAGCAGGAACTTCTCCGGCACACGCTTGAGGTCGCCGAACTGCGCGGCGACTTCGGGGGCATATTGCGCGACGGCGTCGGTGCCGGTCCGCGTGCGATCGAAGCCGATCCCGGCCGCATCGGCCTTGTGGTAATAGACCGGGTTCCATTCGGGGCGAGCGAGGTCGGAGACCCATGGCCCCGGGCCATAATGGTGGCCGGTGGCCATCAGATGGCCGAGCCCGAGCGGCGTCATGTAATCGACCACCGCTTCGCGCGATCCCATCATCATGTTGACGATCGGCCCGGTTACCGCAGGGTCGTTGCCCCAGGTCAGCGCCGCCCAGTCGCGGGCGATGTCCTCGGCCTTGGCTTCGGGGTCCCAGGCGAAGCGGCCGAACGCGTACCAGTTCGCCTGATCGAATTGCGAGCCCGACCAGTTGATGTCGCTGCCGATATTGGCGACTCCCGCCATGCCGGTCGCCGCGCCGGGCTCCACGGGCGTGGCGAGTATTTTCGCGACGGTCGTGCCCTTGCGCGGGCGGAAGGTGTCGGCCTCGAGCGCTTCCTCCCACATCGTGCCGAGGTAAGCGAGGTGCGTCGCGAAGCCGAGATATTCCTTGGTGATCTGGAATTCCATCATCAGCGGCGTCTTCGGCATCGCGCCGAACAGCGGATGGAAGGGCTCGCGCGGCTGGAAGTCGATCGCGCCGTTCTTGACCTGGACGAGGACATTGTCGCGGAACTTGCCGTCCAGCGGCTGGAACTCGGCATAGGCCTGTTTGTGGCGGTCGTCGGGGTTCTCGGCGGCATAGACGAAGGCGCGCCACATCAGCACGCCGCCATGCGGGGCCAGCGCATCGGCGAACATGTTCGCGCCCTCGGCATGGCTGCGCTTGTAATCGGCCGGGCCGGGCTGGCCTTCGGAGTTCGCCTTGACGAGGAACCCGCCGAAATCGGGAATGACGCGGTAGATTTCGTCGACCTTGGCCTTCCACCAGGCCGCGACTTGGCGGTCGAGCGGATCGGCGGTTCTGAGCCCGCCCAGTTCGATCGGCGCCGAGAAGCGGGCGGTCAGATAGACCTTGATGCCATAGGGCCGGAACACGTCCGCCAGCGCCTTGACCTTCTCCAGCCATTCGGGCCGGAGCACGTCGGCATTGGCGTTGACGTTGGTGAGGACCGTGCCGTTGATCCCGATCGAGGCATTGGCCCGGGCATAATCGGTATAGCGCGGATCCTTGTAGCCCGGCAGCTTCTGCCAATCCCAGATCGACTGGCCGGCATAGCCCCGCTCGACATGGCGATCGAGATTGTCCCAGTGATTGAGCACGCGGACCTTGAGCTTCGGCGCATCGGAGATGTCGAGATCGTCGAGCGGCTGGCCCAACTGGACACGCTTCAGGAACGCGAAGACGCCGTACAGCACGCCGATATCCTGGTTCGCGGCGATGACGGTGATGCGCGTGCCCTCGGCCGACCGCGCGCTGCGGATCAGATATCCCTCGGGCCCGATCGCGGCCAGCTTCAGCCCGAGCGATGCGATGATCGGCGAGTTCTGCGGCGTACCGATGACGACCGCGCCGTCGCGCAGCGCCGATCCTGCCACTCCGAAGCCGTACCCGCCCAACAGGCTGTGCATCCCCCGGCGAAATTCCTCCGTAGCGGCGGCGAGAGTCGGACTGCTCCCTTGCACGACGAGATATTTCGCGGTCTGCTGAACGACTTCGCGCTGCCTGAATTCGAGCGGCTGATAGCGCAACCACAAATCATAGCCGGTCTCGCCGCGCGCCGCGGCAGGCGGCGCGACGCTCAGTAGAAGCAACAGGAAACCAAGCAGAAGCCGCATATTCATCCTCTCACCGTCCCGGTCTTTACGCCGAACGTTGACTTGTCGGTAGCAGCTTGGCCATGGTAGCGCTACCAGCCCGCGCTCAATTCCTCCCCCGGGAACCGCGGGAGGTGGCGCCGAAGGCGACGGAGGGGGCCTGGCCACAAGCGATGCCGCTCGCGGCCAAGCCCCCTCCACCAGTTTCGCTGGTCCCCCTCCCCCGCTTCGCGAGGGAGGAATTGAGAATTAATCCGTCGCGGCAGTGGTGACGGCCGGTAGTTGAGGAGAGGACAGAATGACGCGACTGACGCGCCGCGAGATACTCGCCGCCGCCGCGGCCTGCGCGGTCGCGACGCCCGCATTCGCCGAGGCGCCGGCATCGCTCAACGCGCTCGCCAAGGCAAAGGGTATGCGCTTCGGCTCGTGCTTCGCATGGAGTCCGCCGGGCGCCGACGCGGGATCCTTCGCCAACCCCAATTACGCGGCCTTGCTCGAGCGCGACTGCGGCATCCTCGTGCCCGAAAACGAGTTCAAGTGGCAGCGGCTGCGCCCCGATCCGGTCAAGTTCGACGTCACGCGCTTCGCCGACATGCTCGAACATGCCGAGGCGAAGGGCATGGCGATGCGCGGCCACACCTTGCTGTGGCACAAGAGCCAGTTCTTCCCGAAATGGCTCAACGAGTATGATTTCGGCGCCAGCCCCCGCGCCAAGGGCGAGCATCTGCTGACCGACCATATCCGCACGCTCTGCCGGCTCTATGGCGACCGCATCGTCAGCTTCGACGTGGTCAACGAGACGATCGACGAGAAGGCCGGACTGCAGCGCGAGACTTCGCTCTCCAAAGCGTTCGGCGACGCCGACGCGATGGTCGACTTCGCCTTCCACACCGCGCGCGAACACGCCCCCAAGGCGCAACTGGTCTACAACGATTACATGAGCTGGGAGCCCGGCAATGAGAAGCATCGCGCCGGCGTGCTCCGGCTGCTCGAAGGCTTCCGCAAGCGCAACGTGCCGGTCGACGCACTGGGCGTGCAGTCGCATATCGGCGTCCCCGGCGGTGACCTTCGCGGCGCCGTGCGCCGGCAGCAAGGCGAATGGCGCGCCTTCCTCGATGCCGTGGTGGCGATGGGCTACAAGCTGCTGATCACCGAGTTCGACGTCAACGACAAGCAGTTGCCGAGTGATGTCAGGAGCCGCGACGCGGCGGTCGCCGCTTATGCCGATGCCTATCTGGAAATCATGTTCGCCTATCCGCAGCTCAGGGACGTGCTCGTCTGGGGGATGTGCGACAAATATAATTGGCTGAACGGCTTCAGCCCGCGGGCCGATCGCAGCTATCAGCGCGCCACACCCTATGACGAGAAGTTCCGCCCCAAGCCGCTGCATGGCGTGTTCGCCAAGCGTTTCGCCGCGGCCGCGATGCGGCCGGCTTGAACGCATTGTGGCTCCCGTTCAGAAAAGCGGTGCTAGGGCGGCGAAGCACGATTAAGGGGTGCGCAAGGGAGAGCCGGCAATGGCCGCGGCGCAGGCGACAGTGAGTGTTCCGTTCGAAATCCTGCTCGAGCAAGGTGGGCTCGACGCGTCCGCCTTGCATACGTTCGCCGGTGCGCTGGCAGCCGCCCATGCGCGCGCGGCGCCGGGGGACGGTGCCGCGTTGCTGGCGCGGATCGAACGGCTCGCAAAGTCGGACGCCCAGCGCCGCGAGCTGTCTCGCCAGCTTCCGCTGCTTCGCCGCCGCAACACCGCCAAACGCGTGCGGCAACTGCAGGACGGCGCGCCCGAGGATATCCTGTTCGACCTCGCCGGCCACTTGCTCCAGCTGGTGCAGCGCGGCCTCGCTACCGAAGCCAATATCCTCGCCAATCGCTATCTCGACGTCGAGCCCCAGGGCGCGACGGGCTGGGCCACGCTGCCGCTGCTGCTGTCGTTGCGCGCCACCGAAGCCGGCGATGCTGCGCTGGCGGAATCCGCTCTCGCGCCCTATCCGCCGCGCCTCGTCGCGATCGGCGGGCTCTCGGGCACGGGCAAGTCCACGCTTTCGCGATTGCTCGGCGCGCGATTGGGCCGAATGCCGGGCGCGCGCGTTCTGCGATCCGATGTGTTCCGCAAGCGCCTGGCGGGGCTGGCGCCCGAGACGCGCCTTCCGCCCGCGCATTACACGCGGCACAGCGATGAGGAGACCTATGAGGCATTGTTCGAATCCGCCGACGATCACATCGCCTGCGGCAATTCGGTGATCCTCGACGCCGTGTTCCTGAGCCGCAGCGAGCGCGACGTGGCGGAGGCGATCGCACTGCGCCGCCGCGTGCCGTTCACCGGCCTCTGGCTGGAGGCGCCCGAGCGCGATCGCATCGCCCGGGTGAGCGCGCGCGACGGCGACGCTTCGGACGCGACCGTCGAGGTGGTGCGCGAGCAATCGCGGCTTTCGGTGGGCGAGCTTGCCGGCTGGCATCGGATGCGAGTCAACCGGCCGCTGGACTTGATCGTCCCCGCGGCGCGCGCGGTGCTCGATCGGCGGCGCTGACGCATGGCCGCAATCGTAACGCTGACGCTCAATCCGGCGCTCGACGTCTTCACCGGCACCGAAAACGTCCGGCCGACACACAAACTGCGCTGCACCCCGCCACGCTTCGAGCCGGGCGGCGGCGGGATCAACGTGGCGCGCGTGGTCCACGCTTTGGGCGGCGAAGTGACCGCGGTGTTTCCCTGCGGCGGATCGTCCGGCACGACGTTCGAGAAGCTGCTGCGCGAATCAGGCGTGCCGATCGCCCCCGTGCCCATCGCCGGCACGACGCGAGAAAGCTTCACGGTCGACGAGGAAGAAAGCGGCGAGCAATATCGCTTCGTGCTGCCCGGGCCGTCGCTGAGCGACGAGGAGCTGGAGCATATCCTCGAGACAGTAGGCGGAGTCGAAGGCCCGCCCGCTTATGTGATCGCGAGCGGCAGCCTGCCGCCCGATTGCGATCCCCAGATCTTCCGCCGACTCTGCGTATTGTGCGGCCGGATCGGCGCGCGGCTGGTGATCGATACCTCGGGGGACGCGCTGGCCGCGGTCGAGGGCAGCTGCGCCTTTCTGATCAAGCCCAGCCTGCGCGAAGTACAGGAACTGGTCGGCCGCGAACTGCCCGATGCGGCCGCGGAGTGCGAGGCGGCGCGCGAGTTGCTCGCCCGCGGCTTCGCCGATGTGATCGTGGTCTCGCTCGGCGATCGCGGCGCGTTGCTGGTGGCCGAGGATGTCGAGCTGCGGATGCCCGCAATCGAAGTGCCGGCCGGCAGCGCGGTGGGTGCGGGCGATTCGATGGTCGCGGGGATCACGCTCGCCCTCGCCTCGGGCAAGTCGCTCGAAGAGGCGCTGCGCTACGGCGTCGCCGCGGGCGCGGCGGCGCTGATCACCCCCGGCTCGGAACTCGCGCGGCGCGAGGATGTCGAGCGGCTCTACTCGGCGGCCCCCTAGGCACGCCAGCTACTATGGGGCGTATCGACATTCAGCCATACTTCCCTCGCCCCCTGAAAGGGGGAGAGGGTTGCGCAGACTTGGGTCGCGCACTTCTGCGCGGCCTTAGTCGAAGCTGGGTGAGGGGGTGCGGCCGCAAAGCGGCCGGCGGAGCTTCGCTCCGCTCTACCCCTCTCCAAGCTACGCTAGGCGCTAAAGCGCTAAGCTTCGCTATCCTCTCCCCTATCAAGGGGAGAGGGAGTTTTAGGTTGAATGTCGATACGACCTGGTGCTCCGGCGAAGGCCGGAGCCCTGGATGGCTTGGTGGCAGCTCCGGCTCGGAGCCGGCGCCGCGCGAGGATTCTACTCGGCCGCCCTGGCGAGCGGCTCCGCGCAGAACAGGTCGTGAAGCGATTCGAGCATGCGCTTCGCCTCCGCGCTGGCCAGCGAATAGAAGATCATCTGGCCGGCGCGGCGCGCGTTGACCATGCCTTCGCGGCGAAGCAAGGCGAGCTGCTGCGAGACGGCAGTATCGCGCGCGCCGGTGAGCCTCGCCAGCTCGCCAACGGACTTCTCGCCGTCCCACAAATGGCACAACAGCAACAGGCGACTCCGACCCGACAGCGCCTTGAGGAACAGAGACGCGCGGTCAATCTCAGCAATCATTTGGTCTTTCACGGCGCGCACCGCTAAGCCCGGAAGATGTTCGTTGCAACCGCTATCGATCGGATTCGGAACGGATTTCGACAAGAAACGTCGTTGCATTAACTGCAATCGGAAAATCTGTTTGGTTTTAAGCCCCACCTGAAGCTCTACCGCCCGGCTTCGGCCGGACCGATCCGGGCCTGAGACGGATGTTATAATGCCCCTTCCCGCAGCCGATCTGTTCGGCGCCCCTTTGCTGCCCGGTTTCGCCTATGCGGAAAACCTCGTCACGCCGGACGAGGAAGCGCTGCTGATCGCCGCCGTGGATGCCGCGGAGTTGAGTCCGTTCCGGTTCCAGGGCTGGCTGGGCAAGCGGCTGACGACCAGCTTCGGCTGGCGCTACGATTTCGATGACGGAGCCTTCACCATGGGCACGCCGCTGCCCGAATGGTTGCTCCCGCTGCGCGAAAAGGCGGCGGACTTTGCCGGGCTCCCGGCCGGGGACTTCGCCCACGCACTGCTGATCCGCTACGATCCGGGCGCTGGGATCGGCTGGCACAGGGATCGGCCGGTGTTCGAGCACGTCGTCGGCGTGTCGCTGGGCAATCCGGCAGTGATGCGGTTTCGGCGGCGGCGCCCAGGCGGGTTTGATCGCTTCGCCGCGCCGGTCGCCCCCCGTTCGGTATATCACCTCTCGGGCGAGGTGCGGCACGATTGGGAGCACAGCCTCGCCCCGATGGACGTGCCGCGCTGGTCGATCACTTTCCGGAGCCTGTCCGAAAAAGGCCGCGCGCTCAGTTCTGCGTCCTGATCGTCATCGCCGCCCCGCCGCCTGCCAGCACGCCGGTCGCGAGGACGAGCAGCCACGGCGCATAGCCCAACTGATCGGGGCTGAGGGCCAGCGCGAGCAAGGGCGCGACCATCGCCGGCAGCGTGTTGGTGAGGTTGAGGATGCCGAGATCGCGGCCGCGATGGGCCGGCGAGGGCAGCAATTGCATCGCCAGCGCGGATTGCATCGCGAGGAACACCGACATGCCCGCTATCGCGGCGCCGAAGCCGAGCGTCGCCACCGGCCAGCTCGATGCAGCGGCCATGATCGCCAGCCCCGCCGCCATCGTCATCGACGAGACCGCGAGGAACGGCTTCCGGCGCATCATCCGGTCCGAGAGGCGGCCCGCGGCGATCGTGAGCAGCAATGCCACGATGGTGACGCCGGCGAAGATCGCCGCGACTCCCTCGCTGGCCGCCTCCGCCCCCCTCTTGTCGGGGATCTTCTCGCCCAGCACGGCAAGGAAGTAGAACAGGCCATAAGTGCCGAGTCCGTTGCCGGCGATCTGGACGAGCATGCGCGCGATCCAGATGCGCGCGAAATCGGCGCGGCGGCGGACGCGGAGTGCGGGCGGTGGCTCGGGAAGCGGGTCGCGGCGCTCGCGAATGAATAGCAATAGCGGCAGAACGAGTATTGCGATCACTGCGCAGAGCAAAGCGTAGCGCACACCTTCCGGGCCGAGCCCGCGGAGCGTCACGCCGACCGCGACGAGCGAGGAAAAGGGGTGCGCGGCGCCCATCAGTCCGGCGACCAGCCCCTTTTGCGCGTCGGGAACCTCGTCGGCCATGATCGCGCCGACCGGGGCGAACATCATGTTGATGGCGATTTGCAACAGGGCCACTGCCGCCAGCATCGACGCGCCGTCGGCGCTCCAGTGGAACAGGGCGTAAGCGAGGATCAGCAGGCCCAGCCCGGCGAGGATCCACGGCCGCCGCGTGCCGCGCCGACGATAGGTTCGGTCGCTGAGGGCGCCGAAGACGAGGTTGGCGACGCTCGCCACCGCCGCGCCGCCCAACGCCGCGGCGCTGAGCAGCGCGACGCGGTGTTCGGGGTCGGCGACCGCAGTGACCTTTAGCGGGAGCAATACGGAGACGAACGGAATGAAACTTACGAACAGCCCCGCATAGGCAAGCGCATAGAGGACAATGAAGCCGCGGCCGGGGAACGATGGGGGCATGGAAGTGTCAACATCGGCGTGTACTTGTTCCCCGTCAACGCGGCGGCGCAGTCGAATCGCGGACGATGAAATCGAAGGGCAGCAAATGGCGGCTATTGCCCTCCAACCCCTTGATTTTGGCTTGGATTAGTAGCTCCGCGGCCTTGGAGGTCATCGCCGCGATCGGCTGCCGTATCGCGGTCAGCGAAGGCACGCTCATTCGCACGGTCGGCGTATCGTCAAAACTGACGATCGAAAGCTCCCCCGGCACGGAAAATCCAAGCGGCGCAGCAGCATGCAGCACGCCCAATGCCATCTCGTCGCTGCTCGCGAGCACCGCGGTAGGCGGCTGATCGAGCTTCGCCAGCGCCGCCATCGCGCGCTGCCCCGCTTCATAGGTGAAGTCGCCGGGCTGGAGATATTCGGGGCGGATCTGCAGCCCGCGGCTTTCGATCGCACCGCGAAAACCGCGCAGACGATCGCCGCTGATCGCATATTCCGGATGCCCTTCGACATAAGCGATGCGGGTGTGGCCGAGATCGAGCAGATATTTGGTCGCCGCGCGCGCCGCCGCCTCGTCGTCCATATAGACCGCGAAGCCCTCCCCTTCGCGGCGCGAGCCGAGGCGGGCGAAGATCAGGCCATTGCGGTGGAGGAGCTCGGTGATCCGCGGATCGTCGCTATGCGGAGGGGTGAGGATCACGCCATCGGGATGCAACGCGGAGATCGCCGCCTGGACCTGCGTCTCGAGTTCGTCGGAATGAGAATCCACCAGTTCGAACAGCATGCGATAGCCGTGCTCGGCGCATTTGATCATGCCGCCATACAGCATCTGATCGACCCAGTCGTTGCCGCGCCGAGACTCCCACCCGTCCAGCGTCGGACGGCGATCGTTGAAGGCGAGGATCAGATAGGAGCGCGATCCGCCCAGCCGCCGCGCCGCCAGGCTCGGCACATAACCGAGCTTGTTGACCGCGTTCATCACCCGCTCGCGCATCGCGGGCGTGACGTTGGGGCCGTCGTTGATGACGCGCGACACGGTCTGGAACGAGACCCCCGCCTCGGCCGCGACGTGCTTGATCGTGATTGCACCCTTCTTTTGCATCAGCGCGCCGGCTTGCCCAAATCAACGGCATCCGCACGGCAGTGCGCGTCGATGAACTCCTGATGCGTCGGCAGCGTCTCGACCACCTGCCGGAGCTGCGCGCGGACCTTCTCCATGGCTTCGTACAGCCAGGCTTCGTCGATGCGATCGACCAGCGGATGATACGTCGCCGGGTGGATGCCCATCCCTTCCAGTACCGAATGCCAGCTCGCCGCGCGGAACAATTCGTCCAGCCCCTCGCGCAGCGCCCCATTGGTGCGGAACAGCTCGATCCGCGCCTGCAGGCTATCGGGCAGAATCATGTCGCGGCACTTGCGCCAGAAAGGCGTGTCGTCACGCTCGGTGGCGCAATAGTGCAGCACGATGAAGTCGCGGATCTCGATATAGTCCGCGGTCATGCGGCGGTTATATTCGGCGGCGAGCCGCGGGTCGCAGTTGCGGTCGGGCAGGTAGCGGAAGAAGAAATCCATGCCGCGATAGACCAGGTGGATCGCAGTCGATTCGAGCGGCTCGATGAAGCCCGAGGCGAGACCCAGGGAGAGCACGTTCTTGTGCCAAATTTGCTTGCGGACGCCGGTCTTGAAGGGGACGACCATCGGGCCGGCGACGATTTCGCCTTCGATTTGGTCGAGTAAAATGCGAGTCGCATCGTCATCCGACAGGAATTCGCTGCAGAAGACGTGGCCGTTGCCGGTGCGATGCTGGAGCGGGATGCGCCAGCGCCAGCCAAAGTCCTGCGCCTGGGCGAGCGTATAGGGGCGTGGCGGGCCGACATTCCGCGTCTGTGCGGCGATCGCGCGGTCACAGAACAGCCATTCAGACCAGTCTTGGTAGCCGACGCCGAGCGCCTTCTCGATCAGCAGCGCGCGGAAACCCGAGCAATCGATGAAGAAGTCGGCGCCGACTTCGCGGCCGTCCTTGAGCACCAGCGTGTCGACGAAGCCGCGATCGTCGAGGCGCACGTCGGAGACGATGCCCTCGATGCGCTTCACTCCGCGATCCTCGGCGTGGCCGCGAAGGAACTGGGCGACGCGCTTGGCGTCGACATGGAGTGCGTAGGCCGCGCCGCCGATCGGAGTCTTCTGCGCCTTGAAGGGCAGCATGAACTTGCCCGTGCGCGCCATCGCCGTGGCAGGGGCGAAATCCTGGAGCTCGAAGGGCTGACCGCCCTGCCTGGCCTTGAGCCAGCATTGGTAGAATTCGCTCAATTCGACTTGCTGGCCGATCGCGCCGAAAGGGTGGAAGTAACTCTCGCCCTTCCTGTGCCAATCCTCGAACTCGATGCCGAGCTTGAAGCTGGCCTGGGTGGCACGGACGAAGTCCTGCTCGTTGATGTCGAGCTTGGCGATCAGTTCCATGAAGGGGGGGATGGTGGATTCGCCGACGCCGATCGTGCCGATATCGTCGCTCTCGACCAATTCGATCTCGAAGAGCTTGCCCTTGAAGTGATGCGCCATCACCGCGGCGGCGATCCAGCCCGCGGTGCCGCCGCCGACGATGCAGATCTTCCGAAGCGCGTCGGGGGCCCTCATGCCGCCCTCCCCTTTGCAGCCGCGCCGTCCATGATCTCGAGGAACTCCTGATGGGTCGGCGTGTCGGCCACCGTCTCGGCAAGCGAGCGGCGCATGGCTTCGAGCGAGCGGGTGAGCTGTGCCGGATCGACCGCGGCGACGGCGGGGTCGAAGCGATCGGGCAAGGCTTCGAAACCGGCATAGATCGCGAGCCAGCTGGGGGGCGAAAACATCTCCCAGCGATAACGGGCAAAGGCGCCGCGGGCACGCCATAGCTCCAGCTTCCGCTTCAAAGTGTCCGGGACCGTCATGTCGCGACAGGCCTGCCAGAAAGCGTCGCTGCGTCCGTTCAGCTTGTAATGCAGGATGAGGAAATCGCGGACGCGTTCGATTTCCTCGGCCGACTGCTCATTATATTCGGCGACGACCGCGGGATCGAAATCCTTGTCCGGAAACAAAGCCTTGAGGCGTTCGATGCCGGTCTCGATCAGCGCGATGCTGGTCGATTCCAGCGGCTCCAAGAACCCCGAGGCGAGGCCGAGGGCGACGCAGTTCTTCGCCCATGCGACTGCGCGACGGCCGGGAGTAAAGCGCAGGCGACGGGGCTCCATCGTCGGCTTGCCGGGAATTTTCGCCAGCAGTTCGTCGCGGGCGTCGTCATCGGTCTGGAAGCGGCTGGAGAAGACCATGCCATTGCCTTCGCGCGCGCGCAGCGGGATGCGCCACTGCCAGCCGGCGGTGCGCGCGGTGACGGTGGTGCAGGAAGGCGGCGGCCCTGCCCGCTCGCTTTGTACCGCAAAGGCACCGTCGCAGAGCAGCCAGTGCGACCAATCCTCATATGCTACGCCCAGCGTCTCGCCGAGCAGCAACGACCGGAAACCCGAGCAATCGACGAACAGGTCGCCGGCGACCTCCACGCCGCTGTCGAGCGTCAGCGCTTCGATGAAGCCGTCATTCGCGCGCAGTTTGACGTCGGTAATACGCGCATCGAGGCGCGTGACACCCTGCTTCTCGGCGAACCGGCGCATGTGCTGCGCAAACAAGGCGGCGTCGAAATGCAGCGCCCAATCGAAGATGCCGAGTTGCGAGCCGGGGTTCGGTGCGGGCAGCGTCGCATGGCCGGAACCTGCGAGCAGCGCGCCCAGCGAATAGTCGCCGAGCGGCGCGGCGTCGCCCGAGGCGCGTGCCGTGAGCCAGTAATGGTGGAAGTCGACTCCCTTCAGATCCTGCCCGTAGCGGCCGAAGGGGTGAACGAAGCTTTGGCCGTCGCGAAGCCAGTCGACGAAGCGGATGCCGAACTTCGCGGTCGCCTCGCACGCCTGCATAACCTCGGCATCGGACATGCCGAGCTGGGCGTAGAAGCGGCGGATGGTGGGGATCGTCGCCTCGCCGACGCCGATGGTGCCGATGTCCGAGCTTTCGATGAGCGTTATCTTGACGCCGGTGCCGGCGAGATGCGCCGAAAGCGCCGTCGCGGCCATCCAGCCCGCGGTTCCGCCGCCGACGATGACGACCCGTTCGATCGCTCGCTCTGCCCTACCCCGGTCCGTCATCGGAACATCTGATCTTTTTGGTAGCGGTATCGCAAGCGAAACCGCGAAAAATGGGCCGGCAGCCCGAAGACCGCCGGCCCAGGAGGGTTGGCTCTTTAGAAGCGGGCGCGGACGCCCACCGAGTAACGCGGCTCGAATTCGTTCTGCGAGTGGAACTGCTTCGAGTCCTCGTCGAACTGGAAGTAGTATCGCTCGATCTCGCCGAAGACGTTCGACGCGTTGCCGTAGATCGCGAAATTTTCATTTATGTTGAGCGTCACGTTCGCGTCGACATATTGCGCGGTATCCTGGAAGATCGGGATATTGCCGAAGGTCGTCGAAAGGCGCGGCGTGCGATAGCTGTACGCCACACGAACCTGTAGCAGATCGTCCTGGTACCAGCCGATCAGATTGACCTGATGCTTGGAGTTGTCCGGGAAGGGCAAGCGTTCGCCATCGAGCCCGATGTCGGTCTGCGAGCTGTCGGAATAGGTGTAGTTCGCGTCGATACCGAAGTTGCTGAGGATGCCGCCGCGGACGAAGTCGCTGAACGAGACCTTCGCCCCGACCTCGACGCCCTTCAGCGAACCGCCCTCGCCCTGCGCCGGCTGCGTCACCGGAACGGTGCGACGGATGACGCCGTCCTGATCCGGGAAGCGACCGGTATTGGTGGTGGCGGTCTTCACAAAGCTGTTGATGTCGAGCTTGAACAGGCTGACGTTGAATAGCGTGCCGCGGCCCAGATAATATTCGACCGCGAGATCGTAGTTATTCGAGCGCCACGGATTCAGGTACGGGTTGCCGCTCGAGCTGGCGCCGGTGACCTGACGGACGCCGAGCGGCGCCGCATCCGGATTGGCCGGCGTCGGCCCCTGCGAATCCGCAGTCGAGATGGTGAGGCCGCCGCCATAATTGCCCAGATCGAGCGGGATCATCGTCTTGGCGAACGATGCGCGCAGGCGCAGGTTCGGCGTCACATCGGCCTTGAGGTTAATCACCGGCAGGAAATCGGTGTAGCTGCGCCGGGTTACGGTATCGCCTTCGTCGGTATTGGTATCGCCATAGCTGCGCGTCGGGCCGGTGATGTTCTGCTTCACCGTCAGCTTGGTGTTGATGATCTTGGCACCGATCACCGCGCTGAAGATGCCGGTCTCGAACGAGGCGTTGGCATATGCGCTCTCCTCGACCAGATCGACGTCATAGGTGCGCCCCGGGATGATGACTTCGTCGGCGCCCCCGAACACGCGTTGGTGGAACGCCTTGGCATCGTCGAAGTCGCGCGGATCGGCGACCCAGAAGCCGGGGATGCCCGAGCTCACCCCACCGAGATTGGTGAGGAAATAGACGTTGTTATACGCATTGAGCTTGGTCGGCTTATTGACCGTATACCCCTGGAACACCGTTTGCGGGTTGGTCGCGCTGACCGGCAGGGCCGGATTGAACGCGGGGTTCGACACCATCTCGCCCGCCTGACACCCGGACTGGTTCATCACCACGTCGATCGCCTTCCACTGCGCGCCGCAGCCGTCGGCCACGGTTGCGCCGTTGCCGCCGTAGAAATTCGAGAAGAGATGGAAGGCGCGGATCTGGACGCTGCGATCGCTGCGGCGGACGCCGACATCGACACGCTTGAGCACTCCGAACAGCCCGTCATCGTCGAACTCATAGGAGCCGTCGGCCCGGAAGACGCCGAGATCCGAATTGTTCTCCTGATTGCCTTCCGACGAAAAGGCGCCGACCGCATAGCTGTCGAGGTTCGCCATATACTCGGTCAACGGACGCGTGCCGAGGCCACCGGTGATCGGGTTGTTGAAGCCGCTGAGCACCGGATGATCGCCGCTGATGTCGAGATGGATCTGCGGATCCTGGCCATAGCCCAGCGGGTTCGGATCGATATAGCGGCCGCCGTTCGATCCAATCACGCCGTTGGTGTAGCGCGACGCCGGGAATTGCGACGCGATATTGGCCGGATAGAAGGGCCCGCGGGTGGGGTCGTTCGGATCGCGGAACAATGTGAAGGTATTTGTCTGGCGCCAGTTGCTCAGATCGCCCTGGACCTGGCCGTTGATGCTGCGGAAATTCGCATCCGCCCGCATCGCCCGCGCCGAGAATTTGAAGTTGCTGTCGTTGTCGTAATCGAGCTGGAGGTTGTAGTTGGTCGCCTTCGACTTGGTGGTGCGATTGACGGTGAAGCTGTTCAGCCACCACACGTCGAGATCATATTCGTCGACGTCGAGCCAGGGCTGGCCATTGCCGCCGACCTGGCCGGAATCCGACGAGACGGTCGGGTTGGTCCAGCCGAGACCGCTCCAGCGGTTCGAGATGTTGATGCCCGCGGCGCGGTTATGCTCGGTGAAGTCGGTATGGAAGACTTCGCCGGTAAGCGTGAAGCCTTCGCCGAACTTGAGCTGCGCGGCACCGTTGATGCCGAGGCGATCGCGCTCGACGACACGGTTGAAGAATTCATAGCCGTGCGGTGCGATCCAGTTGGCGCCGCCGCCGCCCCAATCGTTGTTGCCGAAGGGGCCGCCGGCGATGCCGGCATAGTTGTTGCCGAGGTTCGAGTTGCTCTTAACCGCGCTGACCATCACGCCGAAATTCTCGCTGTGCCATGCGACCAGGCCGCTGACCAGGTAGTCGTTCTGCTTGGTGTAATCGCCGCGCGAATATTCGGCCTGGCCCGAGACGGTGAGACCCTTGTCCAGATCGAACGGACGGCGCGTGCGCAAGTCGATCGTGCCCGAGATGCCCGACAGTGCGTTGGTAGTGTCGCTCGATTTGAAGACGAGGACCTTGTTCATCAGCTGGGCGGGCAAGTCGTTGAGGTTCGGACGTGCCTCGCCGAGATTGCCCGGGCTCAGATACTGCTCGCCGTTGAGCAGAGTGATGACCTGCGGCAGGCCGCGAATGTTGACGTTGGTGCCCTCGCCCGCGCTGCGCTGGATCTGGATGCCCGAGATGCGCTGCAGCGCATCGACGATGGTGACATCGGGCAGCTTGCCGATGTCCTCCGCCGAGATCGCGTCGACGATCGCGGTCTCGGCGCGCTTGATGTCGATCGAAGCCTGTTGCGAGGCGCGGATGCCGGTGACCACGATCTCCTCACCCTGCGCATCGTCCTGGACGGCAGGCGCGGCCGGCACCGCTTCCTGCGCCCAGGCCGGCGCCACCAATGCGGTGGTGGCCAGCAGGCCGACGATTACCCCTGATAACCCCTTATTCATTCTCGCTCCTCCCAAATTGCATGGCAGGGCGTTCTTTCGCGCCCCGTCGCTCCAGACGTTCTTTTCAGGCGGCCGGCCGGCGCCGATGCGCGTCGCTCGCAGAATTCGACATCATTGCCGCCCGTCTCCCCTCGTCACCGCGATCTCACGGGGACAAACCAAAGCTTCGGGGGCGGCTTTCAGGCTGACAACGCTGTCCAATCCTTGGCCGAGACGAACGGCAGCACGCCTTGCGCGTGCATGCGCATTCCCTTCCAACACCCCTCTTTTCCGGAGTCTGTCGCTCCATCGAGGTGTGTTAGAGCATGAATTAAGAACGTTCTCAAGAACGTTCTCATGTTCGGGCGTTTTGGCCGATGGTGTTGCATGCGGACCGCAGCAGGGCGAGATATCCGGTCCCGTGCGTGCTCTCGGGTATGCCGAACTCGACGGGATCTCGCCCGATCTGCCGCGGCTGACCAAGCCGTTCCAGCAGGACGCGCTCGCGGCGAGTCTGGCGGAATTGGAGTGAGGCTCAGGCGGCCGGCTCGAACGTGATCCGCTGCCGTTCGGGATCGACCTCCGTCAACTTCACGGTGATCGCGTCGCCGGGCGCGGCGCCGGGCATCGCCAGCCGCGCGACCACGGGCAGATCGCGCAACTGGATCCGGGCGCCGCGATCGTCGGCGTCGGTGACCAATGCGGCGAAGGCCTGCCCTTCCTTGCCCTGGAGCATCACTGCCTCGGCCAGGTCGATCACGGCGCGATCGATCTGGCCGCCGATCGCATCCGCACGCGCCATTACCGCCGGGAGCTTCCCGAACGCCTCGGTCACTGCCGCCGGGACCGGCTGCCCATTGGCGACGGCGAGCGTGGCGCGAATGACGTAGCGATCGGCGAGGCGGCGGAGCGGCGCGGTGGCATGGGCGTAGGTCGCGGCGACCGCCGCGTGCCACGGCACCACGTCCGGCTGAAATGGCTGATAGGAAGCGCCCTGCCCCGCGCGGCGGACGGCGAGCATGAAGGCGGCCTGTTTGGGATCGGCGCCGTCGAGCGTCGCCTCGAACTGGGCGAGCGGCGCCATGGGCGGCCAGTTCAGTTCGAAGGCGATGGCGGTCTGACGGAGGCGCGCGACGGCCGCGTCGTCGGGCTCGGCCATCACGCGGAACAGGCCGGTCTTATGTGCGGAGAGCAGGTCCGCGATCGCCATATTGGCCGCGAGCGACAGCGCGGCGTTGCGCTCCTCCGAGACGAGGCGCGGGCGGAACACCAGTTCGAAGCCGCCATCCTCGCGCGCGGCGACTTCCTGCTCGGGCGGATCGACGCGGGCGGCGCCGCGGCGGGCCTCGGCGTGCTGGAGACGGGAGGTCAGCTCGGCGAAACCGGGCGGCAGATCGGCGTCGCGGACGCTGTCATAAGCGAGCTTGGCATTGCTGCGGATGATGGCGCGCTCGGCACCGTCGAGACGCACCATGCCGTCGGGCGCGACGCGGACAGTGAAGATCACTGCGGGCCGGGGTCCTTCGGGCAACAGACTGGCCGCGCCTTCGCTGAGGATCGAGGGATAAAGGCCTGCCTTTCCATCGGGCAGATAGAGCGTGGTGCCGCGGCGCCATGCCTCGATATCGAGCGGGTCGCCATCGGCGATGAACCACGCCACGTCGGCGATGGCGTAATGGAGCAGCAGATCGGTGCCGCTCGGCTCGATCGCGAAGGCCTGGTCGAGATCGGTGGCGCTGGCCGGATCGAGCGTGACGAAATGCCGATCGGTGCGGTCGACATGCTCGGTCGGGGCGCGGCGGGCGGCGGCTTCGGCGGCGGCGAGCACCGCGGACGGGAAGCCCTCCGGCACCTGGAAGCGCGTGCGGATCGCGGCGAGGCCGCGGGACAGGCTGTTGGCCGGATCGGCGATGGTCTTCATGGGTGTTGGGTACACGGATCGGTGCAGCTTGGGAAAGCCGCACTGCTTGATCGGCTTACGCGATCGCGGCAGACGGAGCGCGGCTGGGCCGCTCCCGCCGTGGAAGGAGATGATCGTGACAGTGGAAGGCTGGGACGACGGCGCTTCGGTCAGCCGCGCGCAGCTATTGGTCACGCGGCAAATCCCCTCTTCTCGTCACCCCGGACTTGTTCCGGGGTCCACCGGGAGGCAGGCGACTCGCCTCGAGGTGGCAGCCCTTCCGGCGCGGCGCGGTGGATGCCGGAACAAGTCCGGCATGACGAGAATAGTGACGTGACGGGCGCGCTCCCCATGAAGGCGCGCCTCGTCCTGTTCGCCTTCGGGGACTTTGCGTTCAATCTCTACTGGCAGAGCATCATGCTCTTCCTGCTGTTCTACTATACCGACGCGCTGGGATTGCCGATGACGGCCGCGGCGGCGATCTACACCGCGGCATCGATCTGGGACGGGATCGCCAATTTCGTCGCGGGCGCGGTGACCGACCGGCATCAGCCGAAACGGGGCTATGGCCGCGTGCTGATCATGGGCAGCGTGCCGCTCGGCCTCGCCTGCATCCTGACCTATGCGCCGCTGGGCACCGGCGCCGCGGGGCTGGCGCTGGTGGTGATCGGACATCTGCTGTTCCGCACAGCCTATGCCGCGTTGAACGTGCCCTATCTGGCGATGGGCGCGCGGATCAGCGTCGACAGCCGCGACCGGGCGTTCGTGGCGGGCGCGCGGATGCTGTTCGGGACGCTGGCCTGGGTGGTGGTGGCGCGCGGGACGGTGCCGATCGGGATGTGGCTCGGCGGCGGCGCGGCGGCGGCGCAGGGCTATTTGTGGGCGGCGATACTGTTCGCGGCGCTGGGTACGGCGATATTGATGCTGGTCGGCACGACCTATCGCGAGGATGCGGTGCCCGCCGCCCCTGCCCCGCCCTCGGTGCGCGCGAGCGTGGCGAGCCTGTTGGCCAACCGGGCATTCGTGACGCTCAACCTCGCGATGATGGCGATGATCGTCGCGGTGACCGTGCTCAACAAATCGGTGCTCTATTATTTCAAGTATTTCCTCGGCAGCGACGATGCCGGTCAGAGCGCATTGGCGTGGATGGGCGTGGTGAGCGCCGTGGCGGTGCCGGCGTGGATGCTGCTGCAGCGCTGGCTGGGGACGCGCGCCTTGTGGTTCGTCGCGGCGAGCGCGTGCATGGCCGGGCTGACGCTGTTCGCCGCGGTGCATATCGACACGCCGGTGGCGATGCAGCTGTTCCTGGTCGGCATGCAGGCGCTGATCGTCGGGCTGCATTTCGCCTTCTGGGCGATGCTGCCCAACACGATCGAATATGGCGAACAGGCGACCGGGTTGCGCGTGGAAGGCGCCGTGTTCGGGGCGGCGGCGTTGCTCCAGCGGGTGGCGATCGGGCTGGCTACGGCGATCCTCGGGCTCGGGTTCGACAGCGCCGGCTATGTGGCGAACGTGCAGCAGAGCGCGGCGACGCTGGCGGCGATGCGGTGGACCATCGCCTTGGTGCCGCTGGCGGCGCTGGCGGTTTCTTGCGGGCTGATGCTGCTCAACCCGCTGGGCAAGGGCGCGCACGCGCGGATCGTGAAGGATTTGGGGACTCACTGACTCCCCTCCCTGCAAGGGAGGGGGACTTAGTCAGCCCTTTACCAGCTCGAATGTGCCGTGGACGCCTTCCGCTTCGGCGGAGGGGGCGATCCAGACGTCGAAGGTGCCGGGCTCGACGGTCGGCTTGTCGTCGCGGCCGTAGAAGAGCAGCAGCGCGCGGTTGAGCTTGAAGGTCACCCTCTCCGACGCGCCGGGGGCGAGCTTGATCTTGCGGAAGGCCTTCAATTCGCGGACCGGGCGGGTGATGCTCGCCGCGCGATCGTGGATGTAGAGCTGGACCACCTCTTCCGCGGCGCGCGTGCCGCGGTTGGTGATCGTGGCGGTGACGGTCAACTCGCCGTCCCATGCCAAGGTGGGCGCGACCTGGAGCCCCGAATATTCGATCCGGCCATAGGTCAGGCCGTGGCCGAACGGATAGAGCGCCTTGTTCGGAATGCCGCGATAATGCGCCTTGTACGGCTCGAGCTTGTCGTCCGACGGATTGGGCCGGCCGGTGGGCTTGTGCGCATAATAATAAGGCTGCTGCCCCGGCGAGCGCGGGAAGCTGCTCGGCAGGCGACCCGAGGGGCCGTAGTCGCCGAACAGCACATCGGCGGTGGCGTTGCCGCTCTCGGTGCCGAGGAACCAGGTGACGAGGATCGCGGGGGCGTTGGCGACGGCGCCCTGAAGCGCGAGCGCTCGGCCGTTCTTGAGGACGACGACCACCGGCTTGCCGACCGCGGCGACTGCCTCGGCGAGTGCCTGTTGCGGCGCGGGGACGACGATCTCGGGACGCGACTGCGCCTCGCCCGACATGTTCTCGCTCTCGCCGATCGCAAGCAGGACGATATCGGCCGCACGCGCGGCGGCGACGGCGGCATCGATCCCGCCGGGGATGGCTTCCTCGACGCCCGAGCCGGCGGTGACGGTGACGCTGTCCTTGTCGGTCACGGCGGCGCGGACGCCCTCGGCTAGATCGACGGCATATTCCTGGCCGCCATAGACCACCCAGGGCCCGTTGAGGTCGTGCTTGCCCGACGCGAACGGGCCGATGATCGCGATCTTCCTGCCCGATTTGGGCAAGGGCAGCAGGTCGCCTTCGTTCTTGAGCAGGACGATCGACTTGCGGCCCGCCTCCCGCGAGAGGGCGATCGCCGCCTTGGTGCGCGAGCGGGCCTTTTCGCGCTTGAGATCAATGCGGCGGAAAGGATCGTCGAACAGCCCGAGCGCGGCCTTGATCGCGAGGACCTTCCGCACCGAATCGTCGAGCCGCGCCTGCGGCACTTCGCCCGCCTCGACCAGCTCGGGAAGGTGCTTGCGATAGAAGCCGCTGGTCATGCTCATGTCGACGCCGGCGAGGAAGGCGAGCTTCGCAGCCTCGCGCGAATCCTTCGCGAAGCCGTGGTCGATCATCTCCATATCCCCGGTGTAATCGGAGACCACGAAGCCCTCGAAACCCCATTCGCCGCGCAGGACATCGCGCATCAGCCATTCGTTGCCGGTGGAGGGGATGCCCGAAATCTCGTTGAACGAGGCCATGAACGACAGCACGCCGGCATTCACCGCGGCGCGGAAGGGCGGGAAATAGATCTCGCGCAGCGTGCGCTCCGAGACGTCGACAGTGTTATAGTCGAGCCCCGCCTCGGCGGCGCCATAGGCCGCGAAATGCTTGGCGCAGGCCATCATCGAATCGATCGCCTTGAGATCGGGGCGCTGGAAGCCGCGGACGCGGGCCTCGGACATCAGCACGCCGAGATGCACGTCCTCGCCGGCGCCTTCCATCGTGCGGCCCCAGCGCTGGTCGCGTGCGATGTCGACCATCGGCGCGAAGGTCCAGTCGATGCCGGAGGCGGCGCCTTCGTACGAGGCCATGCGCGCGGTGCGTTCAGCGAGGTCGGGTTCGAAGCTCGCTGCCTCGCCCACCGGCACCGGGAAGATCGTGCGATGGCCGTGGATCACGTCGGCGGCGAAGAGCAGCGGGATCTTGAGCCGCGATTCCTTCATCGCGACGGTCTGCATGCGGCGCGCCATCTCGGCGCCGTTGCCGTTGAACACGCCGGTGAGCTGCATCTGGCGGACTTCTTCGAGCTGCTGCTCGAAGCCGGGACCGTCGGTCGGCGGATTGAGCTGCGTCGCGACGCCGCCGCCCCAGGCGCTGGGCATCAACGTGAGCTGGCCGGCTTTCTCGGCCAGGGTCATCTTCGCGATCAGTCCGTCGACGAAGGCGGGCACCGGCAGCGCCGCGGCAGCCTGAAGCAGCGCGCGGGCCGGGCTGGAGACCCAAGCCGCAACCGCGCCTGCACCCAGCAGCGCCGCGCGTCGCGAAATCTTGGTGTCGAGCATTTCATTCCTCTCCCGGATGGGCGCGCCCCAACCCGGCGCGGCAAGCGACTCACGGGCACCGCGCACGCAACCTTTTTTGCTTGTTGCGGTGTCCCGTAACCGGTTACATAGCTCCTGACGGGCGAGGATTGCAATCGCCCTCGCGGTCTGAAACGTAGAGGGCATGCGTGAGACCGGGAGCAGGAGCAAAATGGGCGAGGCCACGATCCGCGATGTCGCACGCCGCGCCGAAGTTTCGGTCGCGTCCGTGTCACGCGCGCTGAACGGCCTCAACAATGTCCGCGGCGAAACGCGCGAGCGGATCGTGGCCGCCGCCAAGGAGCTGGGATACGTCCCCCATGCCGGCGCGCGCAGCCTGAGCCTCGCGCGTACCCGCGCGATCGGCGTGGTGCTGCCCGACCTGCACGGCGAGTTCTTCTCCGAATGCGTGCGCGGCATGGACCGCGAGGCGAGCCGGCGCGGCTATCTGCTGTTGCTCTCCAACATGCATGACGACAGCGAGCAGGCCGCGGTGGCGCTACGGGCGATGCGCGGGCGCGTCGATGGGCTGCTGGTGATGGCGCCGCACATCCCGCTGGAATCGCTGGAGCGCGCGCTGCCGGCGGCGCTGCCCGCCGTGCTGATCAATGCGCCGGGCGAAGTCACGTCGCGGCCGTCGCTGCGGCTCGACAATCGCGCGGGCGCGCAGGCGATGGTGCGGCACCTGCTCGCCAACGGCTATCGCCACATCGTCCACATCGCCGGGCCGGAGGGCAATGTCGACGCGCGCGAGCGGCTGCAGGGATTCCGCGACGCGCTGGCCGAGCTGGCGCCCGACATGCCGGTGCGGATCATCGCGGGCGACTTCAACGAGGAGGCGGGCGAAGCCGCGGCGCGCGATATCATCGAGAGCGACGAACCGTGCGACGCGGTGTTCGCGGCCAACGACATGATGGCGATCGGCTGCCTCCACACGCTGCGCCAGGCGGGCAAAAGCGTGCCGGAGGACATCGCGGTGGCCGGCTTCGACGACGTGCCGCTGGCGCGCTACCTCGCGCTCACCACGATCGAGGTGCGTATCGCCGAGATCGGCGCGCGCGCGGTCTCGCGGCTGATCGACATGCTGGAGGGCAAGGGCCTGGGCGCGCCGATCGAGCTGCACGAGCCCGCGCTGATCGCACGCGCCACCACCGCCGCGCGTATTCCCGCGCATGGCTGAGCGGTTTCCCTTTTCCCCGCGGCGCCCAACACGCTTTTCGCGTGCCATCGCTGTAACCGGTTTCATCGAACCCCTCCTGGGAGGCGGCGCCGCGTGCGTCGCCTCCCGTCTTTTTGGGGTAAAGGGACGAACATGATCGATAGACGCGCGCTGCTGACTCGCTCCTCGCTGCTCGCCGCGGCGGGCGCCCTCCCCGCCTGCGCGCCCATGGCCCGACCGGACGGCGCGCCCGCGGGGAACAGCCTCCCGGCCTTTTACGAGGATATCGAGGAGCGGACCTTCCGCTGGTTCTGGGACAATGTGAACCGCAAGAACGGGCTGGTGCCCGATCGCTGGCCGACGCCGAGCTTCTGCTCGATCGCCTCGGTGGGCTTCGGGCTGACCGCCTATCCGATCGGCGTCGAGCGCGGCTGGTGCACCCGTGCCGAGGCGCGCGACCTGACATTGACCACGCTGCGCTTCTTCTGGAACGCGCCGCAGGGACCCGAACCGACCGGCAAGACCGGGCACAAGGGCTTCTTCTACCATTTCATCGACATGGAAACGGGAGCGCGTTTCCGTGACGTCGAGCTCTCCAGCGTCGACACCACCCTCCTCCTGATGGGCGTGCTGTTCGCAGGACGCTATTATGACCGTGACGATCCCGCCGAAGCCGAGATCCGCAAGCTTGCTTTGGCGATCTATGCCCGCGCCGACTGGAACTTCTTCCGTTCGGACGGACGCAAGCCGGTCTCGATGGGCTGGCACCCCGAGCGCGGCCTGATCCCGGCAAGTTGGGTCGGCTATAATGAAGGCATGTTCGTCTATGTGCTGGGGCTCGGCGCGCCCGAGCACCCGCTGCCGGCGGACAGCTGGGAAGCGTGGACCGCGAATTACGCGCGCTGCTGGCGCGGCGAAGGTGCCACCCGCCACCTCGCCTTCGCGCCTTTGTTCGGCCACCAATACAGCCAGATCTGGATCGACTATCACGGCATCCAGGACGCGCCAATGCGCGAGGCGGGGCTCGATTATTTCGAGAACAGCCGACGCTCGACCTATGCCAACCGCGCCTTTTGCACCGCCAACCCGAGGCGCTGGGACGGCTGGTCGAAGGACATTTGGGGCCTCACCGCGTGCGACGGGCCGGGCAATTACAAGTTGCCGTTCAAGGGCGAGACGCGCGAGTTCTTCGGCTATTCCGCACGCGGCCCGCTCGGCCAACCCGACGAGCGCGACGACGGCACGCTGTCCCCCACTGCGGCGCTCGGCTCGCTGCCCTTCGCGCCCGAGATCGTCATTCCCTGCGCCGAAGCGCTGCGCCGCGAGCATGGCGACCGGCTCTTCGGGAAATACGGGTTCGTCGACTCATTCAACCCGAGCTTCCGGTACGCCGACGTTCGGCTGGAGACGGGGACAGTCGATCCGGCGCACGGCTGGTACGCACGCGACCATCTGGGCATCGATCAGGGACCGATCCTGCTCCAGGCCGCCAATTACCGAAACGACTTCGTCTGGCGGCACATGCGCGAGGAACCGGCGATCCGTCGCGGACTCACGCTGGCCGGGTTCAGGGGCGGCTGGTTGGGTTGAGAACCCAAACAGACAATTGAAGTATTTCCGTCATCCCGGCCTCGAGCCGGGATCCCGCTTCTTCCTCTCATCCGAAAGGCAGCGGGACCCCGGCTCAAGGCCGGGGTGACGAGGGAAGAACATGAGTCCTGCCCCGAGCCGGCTGAGCCGGTCAGCCCGCATGCCCCGCGATCCGCCAGCATGCCGCAGTGAAGCGAACCTCACCCTGGTAGACATAGCCATCGAAAGCGGCGCGCACCGCCTCGATGAGGTGATCGCGCACCGGCGGTTCGACCTGGCCGATCACCCGGCCGAGCGGGCCGAGCCTCGTGAAATAGCGCTCCAGCTCGGTCTCCGGCATCGCGCAGGGAATATCGAGCGGGCGTATCTCGATGCCGCTCCATCCGCCTTGTTCGAGAATGGAGCGGACGCGCTCTGGATCAGCGAAGCCGAACTGGCCGGGCTCGCCAGGCTTGCGCGCCGGGAGGCAAGGCAGCAACGGCGCCGCGGCGCGCTCGGCGGCAGTCATGAAGGGATTGTCCTCTGCACTGCGCCACACGATCAGGTCGAGCGCCGCACCGCGCCGCGCACTGCGGCGTAGATTGGCGAAAGCGCCGATCGGATCGGCGAAGAACATCACGCCGAAACGCGACATGATCCGATCGAAGCGGTCTGGCTCGAAGCGGTAGGTCCCCGCGTCGGCGAGGATGAAATCGGCCGAGGCGCCTTCCCAGCCGGCGCGGGCGCGGGCCGCCTCGATCATCGGGGCGGAGATATCGATGCCGGTGCAGCGTGCCGTCTCTCCCAGCGCCCGGGCGATCGCGACGGTCGTGCTGCCGGTGCCGCAGCCGATATCAAGCACTTCGCGCGCGGCCTGCGCACTTGCACCTTCGACGAGCAATCGCTCGAACGGCGCGAACAATCGGTCGAGCAGATCCTGTTCGTCGACCCAGGCATGACCGGCGCTGCCGTTCCACAATACCGCCTGATCCTCCGGTGCCTTTACCTGCATTTCCTACCTCCTGCTTGCGATTCGCGGTTGGATGCCGCACTGTGCCACTTCAAGTCGACTTGAGGTCAATAGCGTGCGGGATCTCGATATTTCAGAAGTGGCGCGGCGCTCAGGCGTGCGCGCCTCGGCGCTGCGGCACTATGAGGAGAAGGGGCTGATCGCCTCGATCGGCAGGCGCGGCCTGCGGCGGCTATACGATGCCGAAGTGCTCGAACGGCTGGCGTTGATCGCGCTGGGGCGCACGGCCGGCTTCTCACTCGACGAGATTGCGGGAATGTTCGGGCCGGGCGGGCCGCAGATCGATCGGCAGATGCTCGCCACCAAGGCGGACGAACTCGATGCGACGATCCGCAAGCTCGGCGCGATCCGCGACGGGCTGCGCCACGCCGCCGCCTGCCCTGCCCCCAGCCACATGGAATGCCCGACCTTCCAGCGCATCCTGCGTGGGGCGGTTCGCGGCCGCGCGCCGCGCGCATCCGCGAAATTCGGCAAGGTGTAGGTTGTATCGGCATTCGACTCTTCCCCCTCCCTGCAGGGAGGGGTTAGGGGTGGGTGGCATCGGCTGGGGTTCGATGCCCCGGCCGGTGCCATTTTGCTGCCAGCTCGGAGATTCTTTTGGGCGCGCAGACGCGCGCACCCACTCCCTGCCCAGCACCGGGTAAACAGCGCCCCGCGCTGTTTAGGTCATGCCGGGGGCATGACCGGCCCGGTGCTCTGCAAGCAGAGAGGGGAGTCAGTTTGTCGAATGTCGCAGCCTAGCCCGGCTGGGCGAACAGGCTGGCCGAGGGCAGCACCTCCGCCGCGCCCGAATGGCGCGTGACGGCATAGGTGAAGCCGGGGAGCAGCGCATAGGCGCCGACCGTGCCGTCATGGCCGAGCGCGAGGAAGCCGACCTGCATTCCCTTGATCGCTTCTCCGCGCAGCCTGGCGATGTGCTTCACTGCCTCCTCGCAGGCGGCCTGGGGCGAAAGGCCGGCACGCATCGAGGCGACGACGCGGGCGGTGCCGGCGATGCGGGTCACTTCCTCACCGACGCCGGTGGAGGCGGCGGCGCCGACACCTTTCTCGAGAAACAGGCCGCTCCCCGCCTGCGGCGAATCGCCGACGCGGCCGCGCATCTTGAAGGCCATGCCCGAGGTGGTGCAGGCGGCCGCGAGATGGCCGTCGAGGCCGCGCGCGAGGATGCCGATCGTATCGTGGTTGAGGCTCGAACCCGGCGGTCCGGGCAAGCGGTTCTCGATATTGGCGACGGGCTGATAATGCGCGGTCTTGAGCCATTCGCGCCACGCCTTTTCCGCCTCGGGCGTCAGCAATTTGGTGCGCTGCATGCCCTGGGCAAGCGCGAAGCGAGTGGCGCCTTCGCCGACGAGCAGGGTGTGCGGCGTCTTCTCCATGACCAGCCGCGCGACCGAGATCGCGTGGACGACATCCTCGAGCGCGGCGACCGCCCCGACGCGGCCGTCCTCGTCCATGATGATCGCGTCGAGCGTCACATGGCCGTCGCGGTCGGGATAGCCGCCATAGCCCACCGAATGATTGGTCGGATCGGCCTCAGGCACCTTGGCCCCAGCCTCCACGGCGTCGAGCACGGTGCCGCCGGCCTTGAGGCGTGCGAGAGCCGCTTCGTTCGCGGCCCTGCCGAAATCCCAGGTGGAGACGATCGCGACCGGATCGGCGGCGACGGCGGCCCTGGCCGCGCCCACGGCAAGTGTGGCCGCTGCGCCAAGACCCAGCGCACCGCGCCGCGAGAGGGTTTCGTTCATGCTGTCTCCTGTTCCGAGAGCGCCGTGCGCAGTTGCGCGACGATCCTCCTGTCCGTCTGGCGGCGCGGGCCGGTGGCGAAGCCGAGCCGCAGCACTGCGGCATCGGGTTCGGCGCCGGGAGCGCTCGCGGATCCGTGCACCTCGCGCACGCCCGTCTCCGCGACGAGGCGCGCGACATTGTCGGGAGTGACCCCCGAGCCGGCGATGATCGACAGCCGCTGGCCTGCTTCGGCGACCATCGCGGCGAGTATCGCCATGCCCTGAAGCGCGGTCGGTGCGCCGCCCGAGCTGAGGATCCTGTCATAGCCGAGCGCGGCGGCTTCGCGCACTGCCCCGACCGGATCGGGCACCAGATCGATCGCGCGGTGCAGCACGATCGCGGCGTCCCGCGCGGCATCGCGGAAGAGCGCCAGCGCGTCGAGGTCGAGCCCTCCCTCGGGCCGCAATGCGCCGACCACCACCCCGGCGATTCCGCGCGAGACCGCGATGCGGATCTCCTCGACCATCAGTTCCGCCTCGCCTTCGGCCAGCACGAAGCTGCCCGCGCGGGGGCGGATCATCATGTGGGTGGGACAGCCGGCTTGCAGCGCCTGCTCGACCAGAGCGGCCGAAGGCGTGAGGCCGCCTAGCTCCAGCGCGGAGCATAATTCGATCCGGTCCGCGCCGCCGGCGATCGCCGCGCGGAGCCCGATGGAATCGTCGACGCAGATTTCGAGGAGAGCCGGCACGAGGTCGCTTCTAGGCGAGTCCGCCGCCTCGTCAAACGGTCGCCTACGGGAGCCGGACCGGCCTTGACCGCGTGGACACACCGTTCTCGTCGAACGCCTCTACCGCGACCCAATAACCCTGCCCGACATTGAGCGCGCGCAGTTCGAGGGTCGTGCCCTGGTCGGCCCAGCGCTGATAGCTGAGCGTCAGGCGATCGGGGCGGATGCCCCAGAGCACGTTGTACCCGACCGCGCCCTTCACCGGCTTCCAGGCGATATGCGCGTTGCGCTGGTCGGTGCCGCGCTTTGCGGTAATTCCCGCGGGCATCGCGGGGGGCTTGCCGCCCGCCGAGCCGAACACGCGGATGTCGCTGATCGCGAGGTTCGCCGCGCCGACATGGCCGTGGACGTAGCGGACATAGCGCGCCTTCACCGGCGCGTGCAGTTCGAGATAGGCGTTGGGGCGATCGCGGCGCGGACCTTCGGTCCTGGCGAGCGGCGACCAGGTCTGGCCGTCGAGCGAGGACTGGAGCTCGAACTCGGTGTAGATGTCCGGCGCGTCGGCGAAGCGAGCGGACTTGTAGTCGGCGAAATTGACCTGGATCGCGCGCAGGGTCTTGGCCGCGCTGAGATCCACCGCCAGCGTCTCGCCGGCCTTGTTGGCGCCCGCGACCCAGAAGGTGCGCGGATTCTCGTCGGTGACGCGGTCGGCCGCGAATTCACCCATCGTGGTCGAGGCGCTTGCCGGCTTCCTGTACGAGAGCAGCATCCAGCCGGTGAACAGGCTCTCGGGGTCGTCGACCTTCGACGTCGCGGCGAAATGCGGGAAATCGCCGAAGCGTGACGAGGCTGCCATCTGGCCGTCGGGGTAGAAGCGTGTCGGATACATCACGATCCGGCGCTCCATGCCCCAGTTATAGCCGATCCAGCTGGTGCCGCTGTTCCACCAGTTGCCGTGGCGGTCCTGGAAGGTCGAGCCGTGGCCGACGCCCTGCGCGAAGCCGCCGGGGCGATAGGCGACCGGATTCCACGGCGCATAGGTGAAGGGCCCGAGCGGGCTTTCCGACACATAAGTGCCGTTGGCATAGGCGTTGAACTCCGATCCGGGCGCGCCGTATTGGAGATAGTATCGCCCGCCTTGCTTGGTCATCCAGGCGCCCTCCATGTACGAGGGGCTCGGCTTGCCGGGCGCCCAGCAGGCGCAATGGTCCTGACCGAAGCGCTCCCAGCCGTGGAGATCGGGATGCAGGCTAAGCATCGGCCTGGCATTGGTCTGGTAGATGAGCTTGCCGCCGTCGAACGCGATCTTCGCGCCGTACATCGGAAAGACGTTCGACGAGCCCCAATAGAGATACCATTGGCCGTCATCGTCCTTGAACAGCGCCGGGTCCCAGGGGCCGGGGCCGATCTCGCCGGGCTTCATCTCCTCGGGCGCCTTGTTGGTCGCGCCGGGGAGCGGCGGCATGCGGCGGACGAGGAAGTCGAGCCTGCCGGTCTCGGGCGCGTCGGTGACGAGGATCGATTCGGGCTCCATCATCGAGGGCTGGAGGACGATTCGCTCGCCATCGGACCAGGCGGCGGGCGCGACGATGCTGTCGAACGGCCAGCGGCTCGGGTGCACGAAGGTCCAGTCGATCAGGTCGGTCGAACGCCAATAGCCGTCGGCCAGCGTCTGGAACAGGTAATAGGCGCCCTTGTGCCGCACGATCGCGGGATCCGCGCCGGTGCGGTAGGAGGCGTTGTCGTTGATCTGCTCGAAATTGTAGCGGTAATCGAGATCGATCGGATTGATCCAGGTCCGCTTGGCCGGCTGGGCGGCGGCGCTACCCGTGAGGCCAAGTGCGGCAAGGCAGAGACTGGCGCGGATCATGCGCGATATCCTTTGACGAACAGATTGGCGGTGAGCCGGCCGCGGCGCGGATCGGCACTGAAGTCGAACCCCTCGGGGATCAGCCCCGAATGGAGCAGCCGGCCCTGGTAGATGGCGAGCCGGTCGGCATGGCCCTCGACCCTGCCGATCTGCTCGAAATGATCGTTCGAGCCGTTGGTATAGCCGGTGAGTGCCGGGCTCTCGCGCCGGGCGGCTGCGACGAAGGCATCGCGATTGGCCTCGGTGATCGCCTCGATGCCGGTCGATCGCTGGCGGTAGAAGGCGGTGCCGGGCGTGTCGGCGAGATAATGGAGGATCGCGACGTAATCGGGATCGGCGGAGTCGAAATGCGGCGCACGCTGCGCCGGCCCCAGCGTTTCGGGTGGTGCGGTGACCATCGAGAAGCTCGCCTCGAGCAAGTCGAAGCGGACAAAATCGAAGGCGCCGCCGAGGAACGGCGCCACGGTGTCCAATAGCCTCTCGACATAATGCCAGGCATCGAGATTACGCTCGGACAGAATGCGGCGAAGTCCCGGATAGTAGGTGCCCGCGCTCGACGGGAACGGGGCGAGCGCCGCGGCGACGTCGATCACCGCCTGCGCATCGCCGCTGAACCCGTCGATCACCACGACCGGGCTCTGGCTGGTTCCGAAGCGGCGAAGTTCGGGCTTCATGCGACCTGATACAAAAATCGGGGGAGGAATGCCTCCCTCCCCCGAGTGGTTCGCTTCAAAGGGGGACTTAGAAGCGGTACTTGGCTCCGACTTGGAAGCTGCGGGCGTTGCCGACCGTGCCGTTCTCTTCGAACGTCGGGTTCTCGCCGCTGCCGGCGCCCCAGGCGGAATAATTGCGGTTGACCGTATCGAACACGTTGAACGCCGCGAAGCTGACTTCGAAATCATGCCCCCAGGGCAGGTGGAAGTTCTTCGCGACGCGCAGATCGAGGTTCGAATAGGCGAAGGTCTCCTTCGGGAAGAACACGCCGCCCATATTGCCGTAGCAGCACGCATTCTCCGGCGGATTGGCCTTGAAGATGATGTTGCCGAAGGCCGGACCCGAACCGAGCGTCAGTGTGCCCGAGAGCACGGTGTCGAACGGACCGCGGAACAGACCGGTGCCGACGAAGCGATAGCGCTCGGTGCCGTTGACCCACTGCCAGCCATAGGCATCCTGACGCGGACCGTTGTAGAACTCGTCCGAGCCGAGCTCCTGCGCGACGTTGGTGCGCGGCGCCTGCAGCGTCAGCGACGCCGTGAAGCCCCATTTCGCATTCGCCGTGAACGGCTTCTCCGCAGTGATGTAGATCGCGTTATAGACCGCATCGCCATCGTTCGAGCCGATGTTCAGCTTGCCCTGAAAGCCGGGAAGCTGGCCGGCCGCGGGGAAGTTGTCCTCGATCCACTGATCACCCTGCGACGTGTAGCTGCCGTTCGGGAGACGGTTGCCACGCACGAACTGGAAGATGTTGTGGCTGCGGATGTGCGAATAGGTCAGCGAGGTCTGGATCTGCCCGAACCGCTTGCGGATACCGATGTTGAACTGGTCCGAGAAGGGCAGCTTGGTATCGTTGTTGAGCAGCCAGACGTCGCCGCCGGTTCCCTGCGCGATCGCGAGCGCGCGCAGATTGTCCGGATCGCGATACGCCTCGTTCCAGTTGACGCAATTGCCCGGCGCCGGGTTGGCGCCGCCATAGCCGGTGCCTTGGCAGAACGCGACATTTGTGATCGACTGATAATAGTTCTTGATCGTCTCGATGCCCGCGGTGATGAACAGCGGACGATCGTAATAGCGGCCGGCGCCGGCGAAGAAGATCAGGTCGCGATCGCCGTTCACGTCATAGCTGACGCCGAGGCGGGGCTGGAAGGCCAGCCATTCGGGCGAACGGTTCTCGCCGGTAGAGATATAATCGCCCGGGTTGATCCCCGCCGCCTTCCAGCCCGGATAGTTGACCAGCGCCGCGGCGACCTTGGCCGGGGTTACGAAATTCTCGTTCTTGGCGTTGGTCTCGAGATCCCAGCGCAGGCCGAGGTTGAAGGTCCAGTGCTCGTCGGGCGTCCAGTCATCCTGGATGAACAGGCCGATCTGGGTATTGTTCGCGGTTGCCGGCTGCACCGCCACTGTCGAGACGCTGGCGCCCGTCGGAACCTGGTTGGCGAAGCCGGTATAGGTGCCGGCGTTGAAGTAATAGGTGCCGTTGCTCCGCGAATCCTCGAGCCGCTTATACTGGCTGAAGGTCACCTTGCCGCCGAGCTTGAAGACGTGATCGCCGCCGAAGAAGGTGGTGTTGTTCTTGACGGTGAAGGTCTTCTGGTTGTCGTTCTGGACGAAGCTGTTGGTGCCCAGGAACGCGACTTCGCTGCCGCTCGGGACCGGATTGCGGGTGAGCACGATCTCGGGACCGTCACCGGTGCGCGGCGTGCCGTTGGCGACGGTGTTGTACGCGACGGTGAACTCGTTGAGCCAGCTGTCGCCGCGATGCGCCCATTCGACCTGGTAGACGTCGATGTCGCTGGTCAGCTCACGCCCGTGCTCGGGAACCGAATTGCCGCCATAATCGGCGAGATTGTTCTCCCGGCGCAGGAAAATGCTGGCGTTGACCGTGTCCTTCTCAGTCAGGAATCCGGTCAGCTTGCCGAAATAGAGCCGCTGCTTGAAGCTCTGGGCATAGCTGCCGTTATACTGGCTGATGATCGCCTGCGGGATATTGTCCGCGGCCGAGAAATTGACGTTGCTCGACGGCAGCCGCTGGTCGGTCGCCTCGAACGCCGCGAAGAAGTGCAGCTTGTCCGCAATGATCGGGCCGCCGAGATCGGCGCCATATTGCCAGCGATTGTAATCGGGCTTGGGGTTGGCGCCGGTCGGGTTGTTGGCGTTGCCCGGACGATCGAAATAGGGGCGCCCGATGAACGACTTAGGCTGCCACTCGCCGAATGCGCCGCCGTGGAATTCGTTGCCGCCGGTCTTGGTGACCGCAGTGATGATCGCCGAACCGGCCTGCTCGTACTCGGCCTTGAAGTTCTGGGTATCGACCTTGAATTCCTGCACCGCCGATTGCGGGAAGGGATTGCCCCGCGAGAAGTTCTGCCCCGAGACACCGCCGTGGTTGATCGGGTTCTTGAGGCTGAGGCCGTCGACGAACACGTTGATGTTGTCGGCGCTGACACCGCCTGCCTGCACGCGCCGCGCGCCCGAGGTCGGTGAGACGTTCACGCCCGGCGCGAGCGCCGCGAAGTTGAGGAAGTTGCGGTCGTTCTGCGGCAGATTTTCCATCTGCGCCTGGCTGACGTTGGTCGAGACCGTGGCGGTGCGCGTCTCGGTGCGATCGCGCGTGCCGGTGACGACGATCTCGTTGCCGGTGCCCGCCGTATCGGCGGCACTGCCGAGATCATAGGTCACCGTCTGGCCGACGGGGAGGACCACCGTCTCGGCCTCGCCGCCGGTCGACAGCTGCACCTGATAGGTGCTCGGGCGCAGGCCGACGATGACGTAATTGCCCTCGGCATTGACCGTCGCGGTGACCTTGCGGCCCGTCGTGGTGTCGGTGACGGTGACCGTCGCACCCGGCGCGGCACCCTCGACATGACCCTGCAGCGTGGAAGTGGTCTGTGCGGACGCGGGCGACCCGATCGTCAACGCAGCGGCGAGCGCCGCGGCCGAAATGCCGCGCGCGATAACATTACGCATCTTTCTGGAATCCCTCACTTCATTCCTCCCCTAACCCATATTGTAACCGGTTACATGACCGCTCAATACGGTTTCTGATCTCCGACAACGATGTCAAAACCCTTTGGCGCCATCTGTCAACAACGCGCTTGCCCAGTCCCGGTTCAAGCGCGGTGAGCTGTGCCTATCCTGCAACAGTCAGTGGTGGCGCCTTGCAATGCCGATCGATGAAGGCCGCGTGATCGGGCATCGCGTTCGCGACGTCGGCGACCACTTCCTGGACGTCATGCATGAACTCGGCGACGGTCGCCTGCGGGATCATCTCGACCATCGGGTCATACGCGACCTTCAGCCCCTGCCCCAGCAGCACCTGCACCCAGCTCTCCTCGCGGAACAGCTCCTGCGCCGCGCGGCGGAAGAAGCGACCCGAGGAGGCGAACAGTTCGAGCCGTTCGGTGAGGCTGTCGGGCACCGCCATATGCTTGAGGTAGCGCCAATACTCCGTGTCCTCGCGATCGGTGACCTTGTAGTGCGCGACGATGAAGTCGCGCACGTCGGTGAATTCGAAATCGTGCTGGCGATTATATTCGGCCACGTCCGGCACGGCGAAGCCCTGGTGCGGAAACAGCGCCATCAGCTTGGTGATGCCGGTCTGGATCAAGTGGATGCTGGTCGATTCGAGCGGCTCGAGAAAGCCCGAGGACAGGCCGATCGCGACGACGTTCTTCTCCCAAGCCTTGTGGCGCTTGCCCGGGCGGAAGCCGACCGGACGCGGATCGGCGAGCGGCTTGCCGTCGAGATTGGCGAGCAGCACGGATGCGGCCTCGTCGTCGGAGATCTGGCTGCTGGCGAACACATGGCCGTTGCCGATCCGGTGCTGGAGCGGGATGCGCCATTGCCAGCCATGCGCGCGCGCCGTCACCCTTGTATAGGGCGTCAGCGGCGACACGCTCTCGCACGGTACGGCGAGCGCCCGGTCGTTGAGCAGCCACTGGCTCCAGTCCTCGTAACCGACGCCCAGTGCCTGCCCGATCAGCAGCCCGCGCATCCCCGAGCAATCGACGAACAGGTCGCCGTCCACCGTGCGGCCGTTCGCCAGCACGACATGCTCGACATACCCGCTTTCGCCGTCGAGCTTCACGTCGACGATCCGGCCCTCGATCCGGGTGACACCCTTCCCCTCGGCACGCACACGCAGAAACTTCGCCAACAGCGAGGCGTCGAAATGATAGGCGTAATCGATGCCCGAGATCGGCGACGTGGGGTTGCGCGGATCGGGGAAGCAGAATTTGTTCGCCATCCCCGCGCGGCAATTGAGCGCGTAATCGTCGAAATGGCCGACCGGCTTGCCGCTGGCCTTGAGCTTGAGCCAGAGCTGGTGCGGGTGGAGCCACATGAAATCCTGGCCGATCCGTCCGAAGCCGTGGAAATAGCGATCGTCGCCGGTGCGCCAGTCGACGAAGTCGATGCCAAGCTTGAACGTCGCCTGGGTGGCGCGGACCATCTCGACCTGATCGATCCCGGCCATCAGCATATAGTCGCGGATCGCGGGGATGGTCGCCTCGCCGACGCCGATGATGCCGATCTCGTCAGATTCGATCAGCCGGATCTCGTAGCCGCGGAACAAATGCGAGAGCATCGCCGCGGTCATCCAGCCGGCGGTGCCCCCGCCGACGATGGTGACGATCTTGATCGGCACGGGGCCGCGCACGGTATCGGTCATCGCCTCTCCCCGCCGCGCTTTCGGCCACGGCTGATGCCTGTTAGGCGATGCCGAGGCGCCTCGTAAACGGTTACGGCAGCGCACACCGCCGGGCGCATGCCTCCGTATCGGACAAGCATTTCGGATGCGTCGTCTGTTGCCAGCGCGTCCGGCGCCGATAGGCTCAGGGCAAGTCGCATCGAATCCAGCCGCGCCCGTGCAGGCGCAGCGGCGTCATCCGTTCCGCGTGGCACCTTGAGGGGGAAGATCTTGGCCCATGGTCATGATCAACGATGTTCTGTTGTCCGTCCGCAACCGGATCGAATCCGCGCTGCAGGCGACGCAGGCGCGCGACGAGGAGTGGATCCGGCTGACCAATCTGACCGGGCTCGACGGCACGGTGCAGCCCGACATCGCCGGGCGGATCGTGATGTCGCTCGCGGCGCTCCAGCACGATACCAGCCTCGGATCGTACCAGCCGATCCGCGCGAGCGGGGGCGACAATTATGCGATGTCGAGCGCACCGCAATTCATCGACGCCTATGTGCTGTTCACGTCGTGCTTCGTCGAGGCGAGCTATGTGGCGGGGCTCGCGATCCTCTCGCGCGTGATCGAATATCTCCAGGAATATCCGGTGTTCGATGCCGCGAGCTCGCCGGAGATCGGCAGCCAGATGGGCAATCTCGCGATCGAGCTGGTCAGCCTCGATCTGGGGCAGGTCAGCCATCTCGCCACTTATACCGGGCTGAAGGGCCAACCCTTCGTGCTCTACCGCCTGCGCCGCCTGCCCTTTGCCGGCGCGGCGATCACATCGGTGGCGCCGGCGGTGCGCGAGGTGCCCCCACCCCTGCTCCAGCCCAGGGAATGAGCCGATGACGACGATCTTCGACTCGTTCCTCGACCAGGCGCTGCGCAGCCTGCCGCTCACTGCGCTGCAGCCTCCGACCGCGCCGACGCCGCTGCCGCCGCGCGCCGCGTTGGCCGGGCGCTACGATCGCTGCATCTCGATCCACATCCGCCACCAATTCTACAATCGCAGTGGCGGCGTTTGCACCGACATCGCCGTCGAGCCGACGCGGCGCACGCTCGAGCGGCTGGCGCTGTACGGCTATGTCGTACGGCGCCGCGCCGACGGCATCGACCTGTTCTGGGATACCGCGGTCAAGGCGCAGGCGAACGACATCTTCGCCAAGCTGCAGAGACGGTTCGGACAAGTGCCGCAGGATGTTTGGGCACGGCTCTACGAACCGCCTCTGCTGTTCGCGCTACACCTCACCAATCCGCGCTTCGCGGTGTTCACCGACATGCCGACCGACCACCGGATCGGCGATCCGCCCTTGCGGCTGTCGAGCCGCTCCAATGTGCCGGGCGCGGTCGGCACGGCGGCGCTGACGATCGACTGGCGCGCGCGGCTCGACCGGTCGAGCATCGTCGATACGCGCGGCATGGAAGGCGTCGGCACCAGCGTGCCGCCCCCGCTTGGGAAGGACGAGAAGGAACCGCCGCCCGATCCCGCCAAACAGGGCCCGGCCGCGCAGGAGCGCATGCAGGTCGAGCAGCGTTCGCAGGCGCTGGCGCTGCTCGACCTGCACTTCACCCGCGCCGATCCCGCACTGTTCGAGGGCTGGGACGGCATGCCGATCGATCGGGCGCCGAAAACGCCGCGATCGGGCAAGCCCGATTTCTTCCGCCCGGTGACCTACACGATCGCGTTCGCCGCGCGGGCGACGCGGTGGCGCTATTTCGTCGCGGCGCGCAGCGGCACGCTCGACAATGCCAGCCTGAGCATAGTGGCGCCCGACGGCAGCGACGCCGGCTTCCGCCTCGACGACGCACCCCATCTCCTCCCCGACGGGCGCCGCGCCGCGTGCCTCACCGGCGATGCTCCGCGCGCGATCCTCGCCAGCCCCGAGGCGCAGCTCGCGTTGGCCGGGAAACCGCTGGGCGGGCGCAGCTATCCGCGCATCCTCGTCGACCGGCTTCCAGGTCCCGCGACAGACAGCGTCGTCCCGGCCGCGCCCCCGCGCAGCGGCCAGCCGCCGCCGGCCTGGTCCGACATCTACGTGTTCGTCTGAAAGCCCCCCAAACGGGAGATACGCGATGGCCAGCCAATACAAGACACCGGGCGTCTACATCCAGGAACCCGACAGCTTCCCGCCCTCGATCGTCGGCGTGGATACCGCGGTTCCCTGCTTCATCGGCTATACCCAGCAGGCGACCGACACCGACAAGCGCGCACTGACGCTGATCCCCAAGCGCATCGAATCCATGGCCGAGTTCGTCCAATTCTATGGCCGCGGCTATTCGCAGAAATATTATCTCGCGGCAGCCGATGCCGAAGCCCCGGCGAACGACGACGCGGCGACGACTTCCCCCGACATGAATTGGGGCAATGTCTCACTCGATGGCAATACATCGTACGCGCTGATGCAGGTCGGCAAGACGGTGTTCAATCTCTACAACAGCATGCGGCTGTTCTACGCCAATGGCGGCGGCCCCTGCTATGTCATCTCGTGCGGCGCGTTCGAGACCGGTGACACTCCAACGCCGATCTCCGCCGACGATTTCGAGGACGCGCTCGGCGTGTGCGAGAGCTTTGTCGGGCCGACGATGGTCGCGATCCCCGACGCGATCCAGCTCCCCGACAAGGACCAGTTCGCCAACGTCACCGCCCGCATGCTGCGCAGCTGCGCCAAGACCGGCGACCGGATCGCCTTGCTCGACATTTGGGGCGCGAACACGATCCAGCCGCGCGAGGATTGGAAGCCGAAAATCATCGATTTCCGCAATGGCGTGGCCTCACAGGTGCCGCCCGAGATGTGGCGTTTCGGCGTGGCCTATTTCCCGCCGCTGGTGACGTCGGTGGTGTCGCCGAGCGAGATCGACATCTCCAACTTCGCCACCGACGGCACCAACAAGACCACGCTGCAGGCGGCGTTGCTCGGCGTGCTGAGCGCGGCCTATCCGGCTCCGCCGCCTGCCTCGGCCAATCCCGGCGACAAACCCGTCGTGAATGGCAACGACAAGCCTCCGGCGAACAACGGCAAGCCGGCTCCGACCCCGACGGCGCTCACCGCGCTGAACGCCAAGGGCCAGACGATCTATACCAGCTATGTCGACAAGATCGGCACTTCGCTGGCGGTGCTTCCCAAGCCCGCCGACGCCACTTCGGTCGCGGCGGGGATCACCCACAAGCAGCTCACCTCGGCACTGACCGCCACCGTTCCCGGCTTCCAGAACCTGCTGGCCGCGGTGGCAGCGACGCAGGGCGTGCTGCCGACCAGCGGCGCGATCGCCGGCGTCTGGGCGACCAACGACGCCTCGCGCGGGGTGTGGAACGCTCCCGCCAATGTCGGCATCGCGACGATGGTGATGCCCAAGCTGCCGATCGCCGGCGACGCCCAGGACGATCTCAACGTCCCCCCTCAGGGCCTCGCGATCAACGCGATCCGCACCTTCCAGGGCCGCGGGAGCCTGATCTGGGGCGCGCGCACGCTCGACAGCCTGTCGAACGACTGGCGCTACATTCAGGTGCGGCGGACGATGATCTATGTCGAGCAATCGGTGAAGCAGGCGCTGGACGCGATGGTCTTCCGCCCCAACACCGCCCAGACCTGGGTCACGGTGGTCTCGATGATCGAGAGCTTCCTCCACGGCCTCTGGGCCTCGGGCGGCCTGATGGGGAACAGCCCCGCACAGGCGTACAATGTCGTCGCCGGGCTCGGCAGCACGATGACGCCGGATGACGTACTCAACGGCGTGATGCGCGTCCAGGTGACGCTGCAGATGGTCCACCCGGCCGAGTTCATCGAGCTCACCTTCAAGCAGCAGATGCTCGGCGGCGCCTGACCGGGCCGCCTTTCCCAACCCCCTTCTGACAGGAGCAGATCATGGCTGACGGCAGTGCACAGGACGAAGTCTGGCCGCTTCCCAAATTCTATTTCAACATCGATCTCGGCGACGGCAAGACGCAGGGTTTCTCCGAGATCAGCGGGCTCGAGAGCGAAACCAAGGCGATCGAATATCGCCACGGAGACAGCGCGGTGTTCGCGCCGATCAAGATGCCGGGGCTCAGGAGCGTCGGCAATGTCACGCTCAAGAAGGGCGTGTTCACCAAGGATTCGATCTTCTGGACCTGGTTCAACGAGACCCAGCTCAACATCATCAAGCGCCGCACGGTGATCATCAACCTGCTCAACGAAAAGGCGTCGCCGATGATGACCTGGACGCTGACCAACGCCTTCCCGGTCAAGATGCAGGCGACCGATCTCAAGTCCGACGCCAGCGAAGTCGCGATCGAAACCCTCGAGATCGCCTATGAGACGCTGGCGGTGAAGGCTGCCTGATGCCGCCGGCCGGTGCCCCTGCCGCCAAGGCTGCCGCCGATCCGCGCGAGCGGCCGCTGCGCACCGACGACATCTATGTGCCGCCGCCGGTATTCGCTTTCCGCGTCGATATCGACGGCGCGGAAAGCGACACCAGCTTCCAGGAGGTGTCGGGGCTCGAAGTGCAGTTCGAGACCGAGGAGGTGGTCGAGGGCGGGCAGAACCGCTTCATCCACCGGCTGCCGGTGCGGACCAAATATTCGAACCTGGTGCTCAAGCGCGGCGTGGTAACGCAAAAATCGACCTTCGGCGGATGGGTGTCGCACGCGCTGTCAGGCGGGCTGGTCCAGCAGCGCGGCGGCGGCCGCAAGACGATCGGGATCAAGCTCATCAACGAGAAGCGCCAGCCGCTCGTCGCGTGGGATGTGTTCGGCGCCTATCCGCTGCGCTGGGAGCACACCCCGCTCAATGCGATGGGCAACGACGTGCTGATCGAGACGGTAGAGCTCAGCTATCAGTTCTTCCAGCGCCAGAATTTCCCGCGGGCCGCCTGATGCCATTGGAGATCCGCCAGATCGCGATCCAGATGCGCGTCGCCGAAGATCCCGGCGAGCAGGAGGAAGAGAGCCGGCCGCGCTCGGTGCTCGACCTCGTCGATTGCGACTGCGACGAAGGTGACGAGGAGGAGAAGGAGGCGGCCCTGGTCGAACGCTGCGTCGAGGCGGTGCTCGCCGAACTCGCACGCCGCCAGGAGTGGTGAGATGGCCGGCAAAGGCGGGCTCGACAAGCTGACCATTACCGGCTTCGCCGATCCCGGCTTCAACAGCCAGGCGAAGACTCGCCCCAATCCGATCAAGGCGATGATCAACCCCAACCAATATTCGCAGGCGATGGGGGTCTGCTACACCAAGCAGCAGGGCGCGGGCGGCACCGGCAAGAAAGTGGTGTTCAATCGCGACAAGGGCGAAGCGCTGGAGCTTGCGCTCGTCTTCGACGGCACCGGAACCGTTCCGGACGCGCCGACCAAATCGGTCGACGACCAGCTCGCCGAGCTCAAGCGGCTGATCTACGAGATCAACGGCGAAATCCACTCGCCCAATTACGTCCAGCTCGCCTGGGGCAGCCTGTTGTTCAAGGGCCGGCTCAAATCGATGGGAATCGACTACACGCTGTTCGCGCCCGACGGCACTGCGCTCCGCGCCAAGGTCAAGGCGACGTTCCTCGGCTATCACGACAATACGGACGGCCGCGCGGCACAGAAGCTCAGCTCGCCCGACATGACGCATGTCGTGACGGTGCTCGCGGGCGACACGCTGCCTCTGCTCTGCCACCGCATCTATGGCGACAGCCGCTATTATCTAGCGGTCGCCGACCATAACCGGCTCGACGATTTCCGCACGCTCGAGCCCGGCCAGGCGCTGCTCTTCCCGCCGATCGCGCGGGCCGGGCGATGAACGCGGTCTCGCCTGCATCGAAGACCGGGCTGCCGGTCAAGCTCGCGCTCACCGCCGACGATACCAGGATCGACACCGATCAGATCGCCTCGGTCGAGATCTGGTGGGAGGCCAATCGCGTGCCCCGCGCACGGATCGTGATCTATGATGGCCAGCCCGACAGCGAGACCTTCCCGTTCAGCGACGCCGAGACCTTCGTGCCGGGGGCGAAGATCGTGCTCTCGGCCGGCTACGGCTCCGACCTCGCAGTGATCCACAAGGGGGTGGTGGTGCGCCACGGGCTGCGCATCGTTCCCGGCGCTTCGGCCCAATTGGTGGTCGATACCAGCGATCCTTTGCTCAAGATGACGCTCGCGCGGCACAGCGCCGTCACCGAAAAGGCCACCGATGCGGCGCTGATCTCGGCTTTGGTCTCCGCCAATGGCGGCAGCGTGCGCGGCAATGCCGCGGCCACCACCCAGGTCGAGGCGATGGTGCAGGCGCATGCCTCCGACTGGGACCTGATGCTGCTCCGCGCCGAGGCGAGCGGCTGCGTGGTGGTGATCGACGACAGCGAAGTCGCCGTGATCGCACCCACCGCTTCGGCCAGCCCGGTGCTCACGCTCGAATATGGCGAATCGATCCTGAGCTTCGACGCCCAAATCGATGCCGTGTCCCAGCTTGGCGACAGCGTCGTGAACAGCCGGGCGTGGAGCTATTCGGACCAGGCAGTGACCGAGGCCACGCCCGACGGCAGCACCGAGGTGACCGTTCCCGGCAATTTGAAGACCGCGGCGCTCGCCGACGTGCTGGGCGTCGCTGCTTATGTCCAGCAGACCGCCGCCGCGCGCGGCGAGGGCGAACTCGGCAAATGGTCGGCCGCCGCACTCATGCGCGCCAAGCTCTCGCAGTTCACCGGCACCGTGAAGTTCCAGGGCAGCGCGTTGGCCAGGCCGGGCACGCACGTCACGCTGGCGGGGCTCGGCGAGCGCTTCAACGGCGATGCGTTCGTCAGCGGAATCCGCCACCTCATCCGTGGCGGCGATTGGCACACCACAGCCGATCTCGGCATGCCCGCCGAACGTTTCGCCAGCCGCGATGCGAAGATCGTCGATCCGCCCGCCGCCGGTCTCGCACCGCCGCTGCGGGGACTGCATGTCGGCCAGGTGAAGGCCGTCGCGGAGGACCCGAACGGCGATTTCCGCGTGCAGGTGACGCTGCCACTCACCGATCCCGACAATGCGATCTGGGCACGGCTCGCCCAACCCTATGCCTCCGAAGGCTTCGGCTGGTCCTTCTTCCCCGAAATCGACGACGAAGTCGTGCTCGGCTTCATGAACGAGGATCCGGCGAGCGCCGTGATCCTCGCCAGCGTCTATTCGAACCAGCGCGCGCCGACCCACACGCCGGAAAAGACCAACGACATCAAGGCACTGGTCACGCGATCGAAGATGGAAGTGAACTTCAACGACAAGGATGTGATCCTCAAAGTGAGCACGCCCGGCGGCCGTTATGTCGAGCTCGACGACAAGGCGGGAACGGTCATCGTCACCGATCCCAACGCCAACAAGCTGGTGATGAAGAGCGACACGGTCGAGCTGATCAGCGCCGCCAACATGACGATCAAGTCGGCGACCAACATGACGATCGATTGCGGCGCCAACCTCACGATCAAGGCCGCGGCCAATTGCGACGTGAGCGCGGTGCAGATCAACGCCACCGGCTCCGCCCAGCTTGCATTGGCGAGCAACGGGACAGGCTCGCTCAAGGCCGCCGCGATCCTCGAAGTCAACGGCGCGCTGGTGAAGATCAACTGATGCCCCCCGCCGCGCGCCTCACCGACATGCATGTCTGCCCGATGCTGACGCCCAGCGTGCCGCCGATCCCGCATGTCGGCGGACCGATCTCGGGGCCAGGCGCGCCGACGGTGCTGATCGGCAGCCTGCCCGCCGCCCGCGTCGGCGACATGGCGGTGTGCGTCGGCCCGCCCGACAGCATCGTGAAGGGCTCGGCCACCGTGCTGATCGCCGGCATGCCCGCCGCCCGGATCGGCGACATCTGCGCGCATGGCGGCAGCATCGTGCTCGGCCTGCCGACCGTGCTGATCGGCGGATAGGCGATGGCCGCCCGCCCCGTCTCCTTCCTCGGCCGCGGCTGGAGCTTTCCGCCGCGCGTGTCGACCGTGACGCTCGGCACCGAGATGGAGGAAGGCGATTCCGATATCCGCCAGAGCCTGTTCCTGTTGCTCTCCACGCCGCAGGGCGAGCGGGTGATGGTCCCGACCTATGGCTGCGACCTGCACCGTTTCGTCTTCGCCGATCTGACCGCCAGCCTGCTCAGCGAGCTGCGCGAAATGGTCAGCACCGCGATCCTGCGCTGGGAGCCGCGGATCGACTTGCTCGACGTCACCGCCGCCGTCGACGCCGCCGATCCGGCGCTGGTGCTGATCGGGATCGATTATCGCGTTCGCGCGACCAACACGCGCAACAACCTCGTCTTCCCCTTCTACAAGAACGAGGGCACGCTGGTGGAGGGGCCATGACTTCCCCTTCACGGTTGATCACGCGCTGGACGACGCAGGCCGGCCGCGAACCGCCCGCCTTCGCGCCCGAACGTGCACGGCTCGATCCGCGCGGGCTGCCCGAACTGCTCGCCGACATCGCCAGGCTGGCCGCGGATATCCCCTTCCACGACGATACCGGCGCGGTGGAGGGCAACTGGCGCAGGATCCTGCTCGCCGATCGGAGCTTCGTGCTGGCCTTGCTCGCCACCGCCGATATCGACGCGCGCGCCGAGCCGCTGACCGCGCTTCTCGAACAGGCGCGCGGCATCGGCAACTCGCGCGAGCACGAGCGACGCCTGACCGAGTTGGTCGAGGCGCTGCTGCGCTTCGCCGACGATCTCGACGATTGGCTCGGTCCCGCCAACCTCGGCGAGGCGACGGAAGGGCGATCGATCCGGCGGCTCGCCGAAGACGCGGTGGAGAGCGTGCTCGGGCCGCAGCTCCAGCGCCTGTTCGACGAAGTCGTGGCGGGCGAGGTCGAGCTGGGCGAGCACTTCCATCACCATCATTGGGATACGCCCCGCCCATGGCGCCGCGCCGTGATCGAGGGCGAGATACACGGCGTCGCCGAAGCCGTCGAACGCGCCTGGGCCGGCCGCATGCTCGAAGCGCTGGCCGATGCCGTGGAACGCTTCCTCGACGAGATGCGCGAATGCGAAAAGCGCGCGAATATGGCGTTCAAGACGACGTTGCACGCGGGCGATCACAGCGCGCACCCAGCGCTGGTGATAGCTTTCGCGCAAATGTCCCTCCACGCCCGCAACCTCCTGAACGCAGTGCCGCAGCGCCTGATCGATTTCTACCAACAGGAATTGCTCCACGCCGCGCCCGCGCGGAGCCAGCCTGATCGCATGCTCGTGGCAGTGGAGCCAAAGCCGGGGACGCGGCCGATTCTGGCGAAGGGGACCCTGCTCTCCGCGGGCAAGGATGCGAACGGGCGTGGCATCGCCTTCGCGACCGATGCGCCACTGGCCGTCACCGGCGCAGTGCTCCGCGAGGCGCGGCTGTGGTGGCCGGAGAATGGCGGAGTCACGCTGCATCGCATGACACCGGGACCGGACGGGCGCCTCGGCGATGCGGCCACCGGCATCGCGGCACCGCCACCGGGCGAGCCGTTCGAAGCAAACGCGATATTCTCCACCCCGTTGCTCGACCTCGCCGGCGGTACGCGGCACGTGGAACTCGAGCTCGATCTCGGTGGCGTCGATATGACGGGCGCGGAGCTCAGGCTCTGCGTGTCGACGGCACAGGGATGGCTGCCCATACTTTCGCCCGATTGTTCGTTCGATATGGGCACGCTGACCGTGAGCTTCACGCTGCCGCCCGATTTTCCGCCGCTCGCTCCCTGCCCGGAAATCGCTGATGCGATTCTCCAACCCGCACTGCGCCTCACCCTCGTCACCGGGAAGCTGGCGGAAGCGCACGTCGCTGACGCCCGGCTGCGCATCGCGATCAAGGACCTGCCCGACCTCAAGATACGCACGCCCGCCGGGCCCGCCAGCGCATCGGCCGCGGCCCCGTTCGGCGCGCCGCCCTGGCCCGGGGGCTGGCTGCGCGTGGATCATCCCGTGCTGGCCGGCCCCCCGCTCGATCGGCTGGTGCTCCGCTTCGATTGGGCCGGTCTGCCGCCGGGCGATGGCGGGTTCGCCGATTATTACCGCGGCTATGTCGTCGACGGGCAGGGGCAGTTGTTCGACTTTCCGCCGTTCGACAACGCCGCATTCGCAGTGACGCTCGCGGCGCCGGTGCACGGCTGGGACGCCGCCCAACGCCTTCCGCTGTTCGCGCCCGCAAGCCTAGGCATCGCGCCGCCGGTGCCCGCCGCGCCTCCTCCCAACATCTTCGCGGCCGAGTTCGAGCCGGCCCCGCCGCTGATGCCCGAACGCGGCCCGCTTGCGCTCGGTTCGTGGCTCGCCGCCACTGCCAGTGACGGCGGCGAGCCGCTGCCCGACCATATCTGCGTGACGCTCGCTACGCCGACATACGGTTTCGGCCACTCGCTCCACGCGGCGAACGTCCAATATGCAACCGAGATGATCGCCCGGAGCGACGCGCCCCTCCCCACCCGGCCGAGCTTCCTCCGGCGCCTGTTCGCCGTGATCGTCGCGCTGCCGGGCAAGCTCTTCAAGAAGATCGAAGGTATCGAAGCCGAGCCCGCGGCACCGGAACCGGAACCGGAACCGGTGGTCGTCCTGCTGCCCAACCCGCCCTTCCAGCCGCTGCTTTCCGGCATCGCGCTCGATTATGCGCGCTCGTTGGGAGCCGACGCGCTCACGCTACACCATGCGGCAACGCTCGACAGCCCAGTCGAACTCCCGATCGTCGGCGCGCCGCTTTTCCCCGTCGGGCCCACCATGCCGACGCTCGATTTGTATTTCGAAGGTGCGCGAGCCGACGACGTGCTGGCGCTGCTCGTCCAACTGGCAGCGAGCGACGCAGGGGACTTCAGCCCCGGCTATCGCTATCGGACCGCCGACGATTGGGCGCCGCTCCCGTCCCGCGCGCTGCTGGCCGACGAAACCAACGGGTTCACCGCCACCGGCATCCTCCGGATCGCGGTGCCCGCGGACGCCGCGCAGCCGTTCGGGCTTCGGCTCACCTTCGCCAACGACGCGACGACGCCGCCCGCGATCCTCGCCATCCTCCCCGACGCAGTGCCGGCGACCCGTCTGATCCATGGCACCGAGACCGAAATGCCGCCCGTGCCGGCTGGCACCGTGACCAAACTGCCCGGCATGATGCGCGTGGTGCAGCCGCTCGACACCGCCGGCGGCCAACCGCCCGAACCACCCGCGATGCTGCGCGCCCGCACGGCCGAACGCGTCCGTCACCGTGGTCGCGCGCTTGCCGCCTGGGACATCGAGCGGCTGGTGCTTTCCGAATTCCCCGACGTGGCGCAGGTGCGGGTATTCCCCGAAGGCGATCCCGCGCGACAGGCGACGGCCGCCAATGTCACGGTGGTCGTCACCGCTGCGGGCGGCGCGACCAAAGTATCACGGCAATTACGGGAGGCCATCGCAGATCGGCTCGCGCAAATCTCCAGCCCGTTCGCCCGGACCTCGGTGGTCGATCCGGTCGCTATTCCCATCCATGTCTCCGCTCGCCTGATCCTGGCCGATGCCGACCCCGGCCCGGTCGAGGCGGCCCTGGCCAGCTTTCTTTCGCCGGGTGCCGAACCGGGCCTCGATCTCGCCGACGGTGCCGGCATCGATCGTGTCCGCGCCGGGATCGCCGAGTTCCTGTTGCGCCTGCCGCAAGTATGCGCGCTCGATCGCGTGACGGTGGCATTGGGCGACGCGCCGCCCGGCTGGCACATGGCGGTGCCCGGCGCGATCGAAGTCACCGGCGTCGCCGCCATGGCCTCGGCATCATGGTAATACCCGCGGTCATCGCCCGCGATCCAATGGTGCCGCCCGCACAGGATTTCGACGCGCTAAAGAGCGAGGCGATCGGGCTGCTCCAGCAATTATGCGCGCACTGGACCGACTATAACGCGCACGATCCGGGCGTGACGCTGGTCGAGCTGCTCAGCTATGCGCTGACCGATCTCGGCTATCGCGCGACGCTTCCGGTCGCGGACCTGCTCGCCGGCGCGAAACTGGCGACGCAGGACGGCATCTATCCCCCCTGGCGCGCGCTGCTCTCCCCGCCCGTGACGATCCCCGATTTCCGACGCCTTTTGCTCGACCGCGTCGAGGGACTGGCGAATGTCTGGCTGACACCGCGGCGCGACGGCGCCGGTACGGAAGGTCTCTACGACATCCGCCTCCACGCCAGGCTGCCGCTGCCCGGCGTCCATCCGGAACCGCACCTCCATTACCGCGATCTGGTCGCCCGGACACGACGCGTCTTCCGGCGCAACCGGCCGCTCTGCGAGGATATCGGTTCGGTCCGCGTGCTCCGACCGTTGCGGACGACCGTGAGCGCGGATGTGGCGATCGATCGCGGCGTGCGTCCCGAAACGGTGATGGCCGAGGCGCTGTTCCGGCTCGCATTGATCCTGGCGCCCGAGCCGCGACGCTCGGGACCGGATCCCGCTGGTCCGGCGATTCCCGATGGCCCGCTGCTGACGAACGGCCTGATCGCCGCGGGTGAGCTGACCGACAAGCCGGCGACTACAGATCGCGAGGCGCTGGCCGAGATCCTGCGCGATGTACCCGGCGTGCTCCGGGTGTCCGATACGCGATTATGGGTAGAGGATCACGGCTGGTGCGACGACGCGATCCAGATCGACTCCGACTGCTATTGCAGCCTAGACGCCGGGATCGAGAGCGAAACGCTGCCGCTGGCGCTCAGTCTCGACGGGCGCGCATGTGCGATCGATCGCGGCGACGTGCTGCGGCGATTGCTGCGGCGCTGGGATGCGCATCGCGCGGATCATCCGCTCAAAGCTAGCTACCGGAAAACCTTCGTCTTGCCCGAGGGACGCGCCCGCGCGCTCGCGCGCTTTGCGCCGCTGGGGCCGCAACTGCCGCGCGTCTACGGCCTCGCCGGCACCGGCAAGCCGGAGAGTCCCGCGGCGGCGCAGCTCCAGGGCTTTCTCGCTATCTTCGAAGCAGTGATGCGCGGCATGTGCATCCGGCTGGACGAAGTCGCTGCGTTGCTCGGCGGCACGATCCCCACGGACCTTCCCGCGCGGCACCGTGAGGACCTGCTGGACTTGCTGCTCGCGCTCTACGGCGTGCCGGCCGATCGCATTCCGATACCGCCGCGCCTCGCAGGCTCCCGTCAGGCAGCCACGCTCCATCGCGTCACGATCAAGCAGACTTTGCTCGATCATCGCGCGATGCTGGCGAGGCGCCGAGGCCGAGGCTTCGATCCCGATGCGCGCCGCAGGATACGCCGAGAAGCCGGCGCCGCATTCCAGACCAATCTCCTTCTCGGGGGCGGTCGCGGCCGGCGCGGCCGGATCTGCCTGATCGAGCATATGATGCTGCGCCCGCGCACCCGCGCGCGCCGTGAGCTCGAACAAGGCCGCTTCACTTATGCCATGGCGGTCAGCGTGGGGGTCACGATGCGCGACGAGGAGCGCCACGATTCTCGCTATCGCGCGGAGATCGAAGCGGCGATCCGTGATGCGCTGCCTGCGCATATCGCACTGCACGTCCACTTCCTCGATCCGCCGCGATGGCGGCGGCTGCATGATCTGAACCGCCTCTGGCATGCCGCGCTTGCGCTCGACGAACGGCATGCCGCCGATCAGCTCGCCGCCGAGCTCCGCGACCTGCTGGAGCGCTGGTCACAACGCGAGCGTACGTGCGAATGACCACCAACGGCGCGGTGATCGAGGCCGAGATCGCCTGGTTCCGCGAAATGGTGGACCTGCGCCTAGACCTGCACGCGCGCGAAGCGGATGGCGATCTGCTCGCGAGCGTGCCCGTCCCCGATCTCGGCGATCTGCCTGTGCCCTTTGCTGAGGGCGTGCGCGAAGCCGGTCTCGCGCCCCCGGAACGGCTCGTGCTGATGCTCGCCCTGCTGCCGCATCTCCGCCCGCAGGCGCTCGACCATTTCCTGATCCAGAACGATGCGAGCAAGCGCCGCTTCACCGAATTCGGCGGCGTCGAGGGTGGCACACATGGCGGGTTTCGCCCGACCCGCGAAACCGCTTTGTTTCTGCTGGCCGGCGAGAATATCGATCGACGGCTTGCTGCGTTGCAGCTGTTCGCGCCCAATGCGCCGCTCCAGGCACGACGAATCCTCGAGACGCCAGAGGAGCCCGGCGAAGCTGGCCCCTGGGCACCGCTGACCCTCAGTCAACGCTGGATAGCCCGGCTGACCACCGGCACCGCCGCCGCGCCGCACTTCGGCCCGCTTTTTCCGGCGCAATTGCTCGAGACGCCTTATGCGCTGAAGGATGTCGTCGTCGGGCAGGCAGTGCGCGAGGAGCTCGACGACCTGCTCGCCTGGGTCCGCAACGAGAAGTTGCTGATGGAGGATTGGGGACTGCGCAAGCACCTCAAGCCCGGCTACCGCGCGCTGTTCCACGGCCCTCCCGGCACCGGAAAAACGATGACCGCGGCGGTATTGGGCAAGGAACTGGGGCTGCCGGTCTATCGCGTCGATCTCTCGCGCGTCGTCAGTAAATGGGTGGGCGAGACCGAGAAGAATCTCGGCGCTTTGTTCGATCAGGCGGCGGACGGCGATATGCTGCTCTTCTTCGACGAGGCCGACGCGCTGTTCGGCAGGCGCGGCGACACGCAGAGCGCGAATGATCGCCACGCCAACCAGCAGATCGCCTATCTGCTCCAGCGTATCGAGGATTGTCCCGGCGTCGTGATCCTCGCGAGCAACCTCAAGGCCAATATCGACGCGGCGTTCGCGCGGCGCTTTCAGGCCATGGTCTATTTCCCGATGCCCGACACCGCGGCCCGGCTGCGGCTCTGGCAGATGGCGTTCGCCGACCCGCGCGGGAAGCTCGCCGCGGGCGTGTCGCTGGAGGGTCTCGCACGCCGCTACGAACTGAGCGGCGGCGAGATGATCAACGTCCTGCGCCGGCTGAGCGTGCACGCTTTGATCGACGAATCCGGCTATGTTCCCGAGACGCGCATAGCCGAGGCGATTGCGCGCGAGCTTGCGAGTAGCGGACGGATGGCCGGTTAGCGATGCGGCGCGTGCGGCTCGATCATCTGGTCGAAGAGCAGGTGCTGACCATCCACGTCGAACGTGATCTGGCGCAGCCCGCGCTGCTTAATCGCTTGGGTGAAATCAACCGGCTGCGCTTCGTGCGGGTGATCGAGCAGGTTCTCGACGAGTTCGACACGCCCGGCGAGCGCGTCCGCATCGCGGCCGTACAGGTCAGGCTGGGCAGCTTCGCACCCGACGACCTCTATCGCGCCGAAGCAAGGCTGCGCGAAAGGCTGCGCGCGGCGCTGGCGATCGCGCTGGGGAAAGGATCGGACGGCAGGGCACTTCACGAGCGCGAAGGCCGGGCGCTGGTCGCGGCCTTCGAACATTATCTCCTCCACGGCGCCTGGCCGATTGGAAACGCCATCGCGCTCGACACCTTGCCGGCGGATCTGCTCGGGCAATTGATTGCGGAGGATCCGCTGGCGCTCGTCGCGATGCTGCGACGACGGGGATCGAGCGACGCGCTGCTCCGGCGGCTGGTCCGGCAGATGCCCGAGACGCTGCTCGCCGCTTTGCTGCACCGGCTGGAGCCGGTGCACGCCGCCTATGTCCTCGCCTATCTGGGCGAGGTTCGCGAACGTCATGCAGCGGAGCGCCTGATCCCGGCGAGCCCCGCACAACTCGCCGAGATGCTCTGGACGATCGTGCTGCGCGATGCGCTGCAGGAATCGGGGCTGCAGGCGAACCGCAAGGCATTCCTGCTGCGCCTGCTCCGGCAATTAGCGCGAAGCGGCGGCACGACTCTCGCGGCGCTGATCGCCCAATTGCGCCGGGGACTGCCGCGGATGCTGGCACGAAGGCGGGCGCCTGGGTCGCTGGTGGCGGTGCTGGGAGAGTTGATCGCCGACGAGCCTGGCCTGCTGGCGGGTGCGTTCGGCATTTCGGAGCTGGCGGCATTGCTCGGCAGGCGCACGCTTTCCGCGCGCGAGCAACGCGAGGCGGCACGGCTGGTGGAGGTCGCGGATCCGCGGCAGCTGCGCTGGCTACTGCGGCGATTGGCCAATGAGGATCCAGCGAGGCTCGCTTCGGCGATCGAAGGCGTGCTGCCACTCGGCTATGCGCTCGGCGCGATCTGGAGCATCGAAGTGGTGGGCCTGCCCGCCGCCATCGAAGCACTGGCTGAGGGCCGTGCGGAATGCGCCGCTTTGCTTGCGCTCGCGGCACGATCAGCCGAGCGGTCCGAAATCGCGGCCCGGCTGGCGACGGCATTGATCGCCCGGATGCGCAATTCGGACAGCATCAACCTCCCGACTGCGAAGGACCTGCCGGCGCGCTACACACGGTCAGGAACGATGGCGCGGCTGCTGGCGGCATTCACGGAAGCAGCGGAACACCCGTGTCCGTCCGACCTCGCCCGCATCCGCCAAATGCTGGCGACCGCGATGGCGACCGATCCGCTGGAGGCGCGGCAAGTGCTACGCAACTTCGCAGCGGCGGACCCGCAGCGATTGTGCCTGCTGCTCGGCCAGCCGGACGCGCCCGATGCAGTAATCGGCCAATTGCTGGCGCCGCATCTGCACGCGACGCTCGCCGCTCTGGCACGTGCCGCGCATTGCTCGCCGGCGGAATGGCGCGCGCTGCTCGATGTTGCGGCCGGAGCAGCCGACAGCGACTTGCCAGAGATGCTGCTAACCAAAGCGCTGGAAGCGCTCGCCCGGGCCCGGGGCATGACCGCGATAACGCTCCGCGCCCGATTGGTGGGGGAAGGAACTGCCGAACGGGAAACACTGACGACGCGACGGCTCGCCACGCGGCACGCCGCGCTCGAGCAATTCGCATTCTTCTGGTCCGGCAAGCACGGAATGGCGCCCGGCGAAGCCGCGGCGATTCTCACCCGGTTATTGCCGCACCTCTCGGGCCTGGCGCCCGGCATGCTGCGTGCGCGGTTGGCCGACGAAAACCGGCACGAGGCGAGCGCGTCGCTGCTACGGCTCCGGCCGCTGCCCCGGTCCGCACTGCTGCGGCTCGCGCTCCTTTTATCCGGTGCCAAAGCCGAATTGCGCGCGATCCCCCCCGAAACACTGCCTTCCGCCGTGGCGACACTTCTCGACCAGGGAAATCTCACATCCTTTGCAAACGATGCACACGGACCGGTGCAGATCGGCGGAGATCCGAATCGAAACCGAGCCCCTCCCGCGCGCGAAAATGGCGACCTGCGCCTGGCCGCACTGATCCGCGTCCGCCCCTTCACGGCCTTGCGGTCGATCGCGGAAACCAGAGACGCGCCCTCACGTCTGATGCCGTTGCTCGCGGATGCGCAAACCCTGCCTTTGCTGTTCGCGTCGATGGCGCCCGCAGAGCGCACGCGCACCGAAGCGCTCGCCCGACTGTTGACCGGCCGAGCGGGCCGACTGGCGATCGCGCCGGCCAAGTTGGCCAAGGCGCTCGCGCAGGCCGCTACCATGTGCGACTGGAGGAGCCATAGCGGGCGCGGCTTTGCGGCGGAGTGGCTGCGGCAATTGTTCGCGCTGGCGAGCCTCGCCGAGCAAGCGGCGCTGCGCCGCCTGCTCGACCGCCTTCCGGCCGAAGAGCGGATCGATGAAGCAAAAGGGGTGAAACCGGCCGAGGAACAGCTTCAGCAGGACATTGCCGGCAAAGCGCGGGCCGTGCTGATGCTTCGGCCCAATGCCCCGCTGAGTGCGATCCGACGCGCGCTGGAGGACCCGCGCCGGCGCGGGCGATTGGCGCGTGAACTCAGCGAAACCGAACTGGTCGAACTGCTCCTGCTGCTCGCCCCGACGGCGGGGGCAAGCCTGCTGCACGCCGCCGAGCGGCTGGCGGCGGCCCGACGGGCGGGCGGTGCGCCGCTAGCCCGCACCGTGCAATGGGAATGCATCCTGGCGGCAAGCGGCCACAGGCACCCCATTCCGCGCCTGACCAGCCTGTTCCTCGACGGCGCCGAGGGAGTCCCTCCTCCGCCCGCCCCGGCCCGCGCGCGGATCGAGGCGCTGCTCTCGGCGAGCCTCGAGGGCATGCGCGACGCGCCGCTCAGGATCGCCCTCGACCTGCGCGAACGCGACCGCAGGCGTCGAGCGGCGGAGACGCGGCCGGAAAATTCGGACGCCGCGTTCTCGGCCATCCATATCGCCAATGCCGGGCTGGTACTCGCCTCGGCCTTCCTCCCCAGGCTCTTCCAGTCGCTCGACTATGTCGTGCCCGTGGAGGACGGCGCGTGGCGCTGGAACGACGGCGAATGCCGGGACCGCGCCGTCCATCTGCTGCAATGGCTCGTCGACACCCGCACCGACGCGCCCGAGCCGCAGCTCGCACTCAACAAGCTGCTGTGCGGCGTCGCGGTCAGCAAACCGATATCGGCGGGGATAATACTCAACGACCGGGAGCTCCGGATGGGCGGCACATTGCTCGCGACGGTCCTGGCGGGCTGGCCGCCGCTGGCGGAGAGCGGAATCGACGCGCTGCGCCAGGCTTTCTTCCGGCGCGAAGGGCGATTGACCCGAAGCGAGCAAGGCTGGAGCCTCGACGTCGAGACGCAGGTGCTCGATATCCTGCTGGATCAGCTCCCCTGGGGATTCTCCACGATCCTGCATCCCTGGATGGGTGCGCCGCTGACGGTCCAGTGGCGATAGCCGCGCCCATTCGCGCCTTGACCACAAATTAGCCGGCAAATCGCGTATTTTCCTTGTTTGTCCGGCAATTCCTTGCCAATAGTCTGACTAATCAGGGCACACGCCCGAGGGGCTCACAACACCGAAATGACGCACGATTCCAGCATGACGCCGCGCAAACTTCGTTCCCGCGCATGGTTCGACGATCCCTCGAACGCCGACATGACTGCGCTCTATCTCGAGCGCTACATGAATTTCGGGATCAGCCTCGACGAACTCCAGTCGGGCAGGCCGATCATCGGCATCGCCCAGACCGGCAGCGACCTCTCCCCCTGCAACCGGCATCACATCGTGCTCGCCGAGCGCATCCGCGAAGGCATTCGCGACGCGGGCGGCATCGCGATCGAATTCCCCGTCCATCCGATCCAGGAGACCGGCAAGCGGCCGACCGCGGGGCTCGACCGCAACCTCGCCTATCTCGGGCTGGTCGAGACGCTCTACGGATATCCGATCGACGGCGTCGTGCTCACCACGGGCTGCGACAAGACCACCCCCGCCTGCCTGATGGCCGCGGCGACGGTGAACATCCCGGCGATCTCGCTGTCGGTCGGCCCAATGCTCAATGGCTGGCACAAGGGCGAACGCACCGGCTCCGGCACGATCGTGTGGAAGGCGCGCGAGCTGCTCGCGGCGGGCGAGATCGATTACCAAGGCTTCATCAAGCTGGTCGCCACCTCGGCGCCGTCGACCGGCTTCTGCAACACCATGGGCACGGCATCGACGATGAACAGCCTCGCCGAGGCATTGGGCATGTCGCTGCCCGGTTCGGCCGCGATCCCCGCGCCCTATCGCGACCGGCAGGAATCGGCATACCGCACCGGCCTCCAGATCGTCGAGATGGTTGCCGAAGACCGCAAGCCCAGCGACGTGCTGACGCGCGAGGCGTTCCTCAACGCGATCCGCGTCAACTCGGCGATCGGCGGCTCGACCAACGCGCCGATCCACTTGAACGCGATCGCCCGCCATATCGGCGTCGAACTCAGCCTCGACGACTGGCAGGCGCATGGCCGCGACGTGCCCTTGCTGGTCAATCTCCAGCCGGCGGGCGAGTATCTGGGCGAGGATTATTACCGCGCCGGCGGCGTCCCCGCGGTGGTCGCCGAACTGATGCGCCAGGGGCTGATCTTCGAGGACGCGCTGACCGTCAACGGCCGCGGCATCGGCGACAATTGCCGCGACGCGGTGATCGAGGACGAGAAGGTCATCCGTCGCTTCGATGCGCCGCTCAAGGAGGCGGCCGGTTTCTCGGTGCTGCGCGGCAACCTGTTCGACAGCGCGATCATGAAGCTGAGCGTGATCTCGCCCGAGTTCCGCGAACGCTATCTCTCCGATCCTGCCGACCCCGACGCGTTCGAAGGCCCGGTCGTAGTGTTCGACGGCCCCGAGGATTATCACGCCCGCATCGACGATCCCGCGCTCGGGATCGACGAACGCACACTGCTGATCATGCGCGGCGCGGGGCCGATCGGTTATCCGGGTGCCGCCGAGGTCGTGAACATGCGCCCGCCCGTCCAGCTCATCCAGAAGGGCATCCACGCGCTCCCCTGCATCGGCGACGGCCGCCAGTCGGGCACGAGCGGCAGCCCTTCGATCCTCAACGCATCGCCCGAGGCGGCGGTGGGCGGCGGGCTCGCCTTGCTCCAGACCGGTGACCGGGTGCGGATCGACTTGCGCAAGGGCACCGCGAACATGCTGGTCTCCGACGAAGAGCTGGCGCAGCGGCGGGAAGCCCTGGAGGCTGAGGGCGGCTTCAAATTCCCCGCGAGCCAGACGCCATGGCAGGAGATCCAGCGCGCGATCAACGGCCAGGCCGAGACCGGCGCGGTGCTCGAGCCTGCAGTGAAGTATCAGCGGCTGGCCCAGACCTTCGGCGTCCCGCGGCACAACCACTGAGGCGCGGCAGGACCCGCCCCCAAAACCTTCGTCACCCCGGCCTTGAGCCGGGGTCCCGCGGCCTTCAGGCCGGGCAGAAGAAGCGGGATCCCGGCTCAAGGCCGGGATGACGATGTGGTGACTAGCCCAGCCGGTACAGCCCAGAACCGTGCGGTGGCAGCGTCGCCGCGAACCGGCCCGTTTTCTTGCCCAGGTCCTTGCGCTCCCACAGGTCGCGCACTCGGACGGTCGAGGTGATGCCAAGCCAGCGGAAGTCGACGCCGATCTCCCGTTCCTTGTCTGTCATATTGAACAGAGCGAGGTAGCGATCGGCACTATTCGCGTGTCGCGCCGTCCACACGCGCATCCCGTCCTCGACGAAATGCGGCTGGTTGTCCGTGCTGGCCTGATTGACCGCGATCACTTCCGGGTTGGTGAGAAGCGCTAACGTCGGCGCGTCGAGGTGACGCAGGTCGCCGCCCATGATCAAAGGCGAGCGCGCGATCGACCACAGGGTCATGACCGTGCGCTGCTCGGCCGGGGTGAACTTGGTGTCCCGCTTGCCAAGCGCAAGGCGACCCAGCGGGAGCATGTCGGCGTCGGGCCAGCCGCCGGATCGGCGGTGCGGGTTCCAATTTTCGAGCCGCGTGAACTGCGCCTCGAGCATGGGCCATTCGTCCCAGAAATCATCGCTGATCCGCCACATCTCCGCATGGCGACGAACGTGGTCGGCGCGCGGTACCGGAGTCTCGCCCGGCGAAAGGCTGAGGATGATGAGCCGGCGGGTGGCGACGATCGCCTTGTGCGCCGCTTCTATCTCCGGTGCATGGGCGTCGTACGGACGGCTCATATCGTCCATCTTGACGAAGTCGACGCCCCAGGAGGCATAGAGGGCGAAGACACTGTCGTAATAAGCCTGGGCGCCGGGTTTGCGCATGTCGACGCCGTACATGTCCGGGTTCCACGGGCAGATGCTGCTCGTGTCCGCGATATCCTGCGCCCGGTAGCGGGTGCCGAAGATCGGCAGGTTCTGCTTCACCGCCAGCCGGGGGATGCCGCGCATCAGATGGATGCCGAACTTGAGGCCGAGCCTGTGCACCTCCGCCGCGAGCGGCGCGAAGCCCTTCCCGCCGGCGCTCGAGGGGAAGCGGTTCGGCGCGGGTAGTAGCCGGCCGTAGCCGTCCATCACCGGTTCGGGATTGGAGTTATAGGTGTAGCTGCTGGCCTCCGGCTCGTACCACTGAATGTCGATGGTGAAGATGTCGTATCCGAAGGGCAGCAGCTTCTCGGCCATGATCCGCCCGGTCTCGAGCGCCTGTTCCTCGTTGATCGTCGTCGCGAAGCTGTTCCAGCTGTTCCACCCCATTGGCGGCGTTGGAGCGAGCGCGCGGATGTTGCGCTGGGCCCGCGCCTGCGCGGCAACCGGCACCGCGGCGAACAGGCCGAGCGTCGCGCGGCGGCTGAGCCGGCTCACTTCGCCGCCTCCAGCGTCCGGGCTTCATAGACCATTGCGTCGCTGCCCCGCGTCTCGAAGCGCACCGTCACCTTGTCCTTGCCGCGGGTGAGCGCCTCCGGGATCGGATAGTCGATGCCGACGAAGCGCTTGATGGGCTGCGCGGCGCGGCGCTCGCTGGCGATGCGTGTGCCTTCGATCGAAATGTCGAAATTCTTGTTCACTTCCTCGCCCCAATAAAGCGCGCTGAGCAGCACCGGACCGGGCCGCACCGCAAGCGTGAATTCCATATAGTTGCCGGCGCCCCAGGGGAGTTGGCGCGCGCTGCGGCCGCCCCAGGAGAACAGGTCGCTATGGTTCGAGCGATAGTCGTGATCGCGCTCGGGCTGCATTTCGCCGAGCTGGATCACGTCGATGGTGCGTGCATCCAGCGCGGAGCGCGCCGCGGCCTCGGCGCGGAAAGCGGCCTCCTCGTCCTTCCACTGCGCCTCGGTGAAACGCGGGAAATAGACCGCGGTGCGACGATCATATTGGCGGAAGAAGGGGGCCATATTCAGTGCCGAAGGCCGCGCATCGACAAGGCGGAAGCGGTGCTCTGCGGCGACGACCGGGACAAGCGCCGCGGCGGCGTCCTCGGTGACCAGAGCAGGCGGCGGGCCCTCGAAAACCTCGGCGGCCGGGCCGAGATCAGCCGCCAGCACGAGCGGGCCGCTCAGATAGGCGAGCATGCGCGGATCGTCCGGCGTGGGCTCGGTACGGACGCGCATCGGCAAGGTGAGCTCGATCCGATCCCCTGCCCGCCAGCGACGATCGAGGCGCGCATAGCCGGTGCCGCGCTCGAGCGGCTGAGGCTTCCCATTCACCGCTAACGCCGGGGCGTCGCACCAGCCCGGTAGGCGCAGCGCGATCGCCGTCGCGCTGCGCGGCGCCTTCGTCACGCGGAGCGTCACCTGCTCGCTGAACGGATAGGCGGTGTCGAGCGCGACCTCGAGCCCTCGCTCCTTCCACGCGGCCGTGGAAGGGATGAACAGGTTGACGAACAGCGCCGCATCGTCGTGCCAGTAGATGCTGTCGCCATGCTTGGCGTGCGTCTCCATCCCCGATCCGACGCAGCACCAGAAGCTGTCCTCGGGCATGGAATAGGTCCGCCGCGCGCCCGCGCTGAGCGGCATGAAATAGACGAACATCCCCGTTTCGGGATGTTGGTGCGCAAGCAAATGGTTGAGGTGGATCCGCTCGTAAAAGTCGAACAGCGAAGCATCGGGCTGCCAGCCATAGAGGTGCCGGGTGAGCTTCAGCATATTGTAGCTGTTGCATGCCTCGCAGGTGCGCTCGGTGATCCGGGTGGAGATCTGGTCGGGCGGGCCGAAATGCTCGCGCTCGCTATTGCCGCCGATGACGTAGCTGTGATGCTCGGCGACCGTTTTGTGGAAAAAGCGCGCGGCATCGGCGTGGCGCTGCTCGCCGGTCAGCTCATAGAGCCGGGCGAGGCCGATCAGCTTGGGGATCTGGGTGTTGGCGTGAAGGCCGGGAAGGTCGTCCTTGCCCGCCGCGAGCGGGGCGAGGACCTTCTGGTGATAGATGCGCTGCGAGATCCGCCGCCATCGGGGATCGCCGGTCAGCGCATAGGTCTCGGCATAGCTGTCGTTGAGCCCGCCATGCTCGGCGGCGAGCAATTTCTGCATCTGCGCATCGTCGAGCCCCTCGAGGATCGTGCCGAGATAGCCGGCCATCGCCAGCATCACTGGCATCGCCTCGGCCAGGTCGCCGAAGCGCACCGCGTCGATCAGCCCGGCATGGACCTTGTGCCAGGTATAGAGCGGTACCCAGCCGCCGTTGATGTCGAAGCCGCTGCTGCGGATGTCGCCTTTGCGGATCTCCTCGAAGACGATCTTGCCGTCCACCACCTTGCCGTCGCGCTCGACGGTGGTGCCGCCGACATAGCCGTCGCCCTGCGCGGCCTGGATGCGCGCCATCTCGGCCACGATGTGCCGCAGGCGATCGCGCACCGCCGCGTCGCCGGTCTGTGCGTGAAGCAGCGAAAGCGCCGAGAGATAATGGCCGAGCGAATGGCCGGCGATTCCGCGCGCCTCCCAGCCGCCATAGGTCTCGCCTTTGGTCGGCAGCCCGGCGCTGGCGTAGAAATTGTGGAGCAGCCGCTCGGGCGAGAGCGACAGCAGATAGCGGCGGTTGGCCTCGACCGCGTCGAGAAAAACCGAGGGCTTGAGCCGCACCGCCGAGAGCGGCAGCGGCTTCGCCTTGATCGGCTTTTCATCGACGACGATCCGGGCAAAGGCCGGGCCGGCGAGCGCCAGGGCGCTCGCCGAACCGAGGAACAACCGCCGCGTCAGCATCACTCGACGGCGACCACGACGATCGACTTGGCCGGCAGGTCGAAGGTCAGCTTGCCGCCCGAGCTGTGTGCCGAATAGACTGCGGGCTGGATCGTGTTCGGCTGCTCGAACGTGTTGTGCGTGTCGATCGCCGGGCCGGTGAGGATGCGGCCACGGGCATTGCCGCTGAGATTGGTCGTCACCCGCGCCGCCTTGTTGGGATCGGTGTTGGTGAGCGACAAATACAGCTTGCCGTCGGCGCCGCGGGCGGCCGACACGTCGACCATCGGCACCTTGAACCCGGCCTTCTCATAGGTCGGCCCCTTCACGTCCGCCGCGTACGGCGTGGCGCCCTGGAACGGCACGTACATGTCGAAGACGTGGTAGGTCGGGGTCAGCAGCATCCGACCCTTGTCGGTCAGGATCATCGCCTGGAGCACGTTGATCATCTGCGCGATGTTGGCCATCTTCACGCGGTCGGTGTGCCGGTGGAAGATGTTGAGCGTCAGCGCCGCCACTTCCGCGTCGCGCAGGCTGTTCTGCTGGTAGAGGAAGCCCGGAGTCGAACCCGATTCCTGATCGTACCAGGTGCCCCATTCGTCGACGTACAAGGCGACCTTCTTCTCGGGGTCGTGCTTGTCCATCATGGCTTCGTGCTTGGTGATCAGCTCGTCCATGAAGGTGGCACGACCGAGCGTGGAGGCCCATTCGTCCTCGGAGAAGCCCGTTGCAGCCCCCTTCTTGTCCCATTTGCCCGTCGGGAGCGTGTAATAATGGACGCTTAAGGCATTCATTTTGCTGCCCGCTTCGCGCATCATCACGTCGGTGAAATTATAGTCGCTCCCATTGGAACCGCTGGCGACCTTGATGAGCTTCTTGCCCGCGGGCGGATTGACGAATTCCTGATAGCGGCGGTGGAGGTCCGCCGAATATTCTGGGCGCATGCTGCCGCCGCAGCCCCAGGTTTCGTTGCCCACGCCGAAATATTTGACCGCCCATGGCTTTTCGCGGCCGTTCTTCTTGCGCTCCTCGGCAAGGCTGCCCTTCTCGGCAGTCATGTACTCCATCCACTGGCTCATGTCGCGCGGGCTCATCGAGCCCATGTTGCCTGCGACATAGGCATCGGTGCCGAGCATCTCGGAATAGTTCATGAACTCGTGCGTGCCGAAGGCATTGTCCTCGGTCACGCCGCCCCAGTGGCGGTTGATGCGTACCGGCCGCTTCGCACTCGGGCCGATGCCGTCGCGCCAGTCATATTCATCGGCGAAGCAGCCGCCCGGCCAGCGCACCACCGGCACCTTGAGGTGCCGGAGCGCCGCGAGAACGTCGTTGCGATAGCCGTTGGTATTGGGGATCTTCGAATCGGTTCCGACCCAAAGGCCTTCGTAGATGCCGCGCCCCAGATGTTCGGCGAACTGGCCATAGACCGCAGGCTCGATCTTCGCGCCGGGCTTGCCCGTGTCGACGGTCACGGTGACGCTCGCCGGAGCCTGCGCCAGCGCGGGCGACGCCATCAGCGTCGCCACGATCGGCAGCAGGCCATGCTTCAAAAGCTTCATCTCACTCTCCCTCTTGTTCCCGCGCGACGCCGGGATCTTGTCTAGTTAAAGCTGATTATGTCCGCCGGATTCAAAGCGGAAGAACGCTCGCCTCTCCGCCGGGAACGGTCTGCAGCGGATTGCGCAGCGGCAGCGTGAACGGCGCCGCCGAGACTTCGAAGACATCGCCTTCCTCCGTCCGCACGCCATCGGCGAACGACAAGGTGGCGGTGCCGAAGAAATGGACGTGGACGTCGCCCGGGCGGCGGAAAAGTCCGTATTTGAAATGGTGATGCTCGAGGTTGGCGATCGCGTGCGACATGTTCGCCTCGCCCGAAAGGAACGGCTTTTCCCACAGGGTCTCGCCTTTGCGCACGATCTTGCTGGTGCCGCGCACATCGGCAGGCAGTTCGCCGACGAGCAACTCGGCACCGAGCGACGCGTGGCGCAGCTTGGAGTGGGCGAGCCACAGATAATTGCCGCGCTCGGTGATGTGGTCGGAGAATTCGTTGCCCAGCGCGAAGCCGAGGCGGCGGGGGCGCCCCTCATCGTCGATCACATAGATGCCGGCGATCTCGGGCTCCTCGCTCCCGTCGAGCGCGAAATCGGGCGAAGGCAGCGGCTGGCCGGGACCGATCAGCGACGACCCATCCCCCTTGTAGAACCATTCGGGCTGGACGCCGGGCTTGCCGTCGGTCGGCTTGCCGCCTTCCAGGCCCATGTTGAACATCCGCATCGAATCGGTGAGCGTGCCGCCCGCCGCAGCCTTGTGCATCTGGTCGCGCCCCTCGGCCGAGCCGAGATGGGTGAGGCCGGTGCCGGTGACATAGCAATGCGCGGGATCGGGATGGTCGATCGGCCCGAGCAGGCGTCCCTCGGCTTCGGCGGCGGCGAGATCGACTGCCTCCCCCGCTCGTGCCCGCGCCGCGTCCACCAGCGAAACGCCGTCGCGGATCGCCGCCAGCGCCAGCTCATAGGTCGCGGCCACGCCGCTCAGCCGCACTGCCGCCTCGTCTTCGAGGAACGCGGCGACACCCCGCCCACCAGTCGAGTCGCGAAACTGCACGAGCCTGAACGCCATAACCTCTGGACCCTCTTCCGATTCGAATAATAGTCAGACTTATATACGTCTTGTGCCGCAATCAATCCGCCCCGCTTCGGCTACTCTTGCTGCGTGCCAGGTCAAGTGCGACGAAAAAGTCACTATTTCTGTGAAACTTGACCGGCAACTGACACGACCCGTCACAAAGCGCTTGCAGGATTTTTCGACGCACGTATTTTTGTCTGACTAATCACGCTGCACTCCGTCAGAATGGGCCAACCCATCGGGGAGTACGACAGGAGAGGGGAAAAGAAATGGCTCTCAAGCACGGGATTCTCTGTTCCGCATCGCTCGTCGCGTTGACCTTGTTCGTGACACCGGTAGCAGCGCAGACCGACACACCAGCCGACGCCACACAGGAGCAACAGGACGATATCGTCGTCACCGGCATCCGCGGGAGCCTCGGCAGCGCCCAGGCGCGCAAGCGGGAAGCGACCGCGGTCACCGACTCGATCGTCGCGGAAGACATCGGCAAGCTTCCCGACAACACCGTCTCCGATGCACTGCAACGCGTGACCGGCATCCAGGTCCAGCGTGGCGCCGGCGAGGCCGGCACCGTCCTGATCCGCGGCCTGCCCAACGTCACGTCCTATATCAACGGCCGCGAGGTCTTCACTGGCACCGGCCGCGGGGTCGCGCTGCAGGACATCCCTGCCGAATTGGTCGCCGGAGTCGATGTCTACAAGACCGCCACGCCCGATCTCGTCGAGGGCGGCGTCGCCGGCCGCATCGACATCCGCCTGCGCCGGCCATTCGATTTAAAGCCCGGTGTCACCATCGCTGGCAACTTCCGGGCGTTGTACAGCGACAAGCGCGAGGCGTGGAGCTATATCGGCAGCGGGCTGGTCAGCGGGCGCTGGGAGACCGCGGGAGGGCAGGAGTTCGGCATCCTCCTGGGCGCATCGTACAACAAGCGCCGCTATCGCGACCAGACCGCCTTCAACTTCGGCTTCAATCCGTTCAACAACGCCGCGACCGGCGGGCAGAACGTGCTGATCCCCGACACCGTCGGCGCCCTGGTGACCGACGGCGACCGCACCCGCCCGGCCTTCAACGCATCGCTGCAGTGGAAGCCCTCCCCCGATCTCGAAATCTACGCCGACGGCCTCTTCACCGGCTATCGCAACGATTACAGCGTCAACTTCTTCGTCGGCCTGCCCAAAGCGGGCAACGTCACCGCAGTGACGCGCCAGTCCGATACGGTGACCATCCCGTCGATCGGCGCGGCACGTCCCGTCGCCGGCACGGTGACGACCGCCGACAATTTCACGATCACCAGCAAGCAGGCCTTCCGCCAGAAGACCGACGGCTACCAGGCGGCGACCGGCCTGAAATGGACGCCCGGGCCGGCGACGATCAGCACCGAACTCACGTACAACAAGAGTCGCGTGGCGAGCACTTCGTACATCGTCGACGCCAATTTCGTGGTGCCGCGCATCCAATATCAGTTCGACGTCGACGGCACGCCCAACATCCAGGCGTTCACGGCGACGGGCGGCGCCTACGACCTCACCAATCCGGCGAACCTCAACCTGTTCGCGCTGTTCGACCAGAACAACCTCGCGGAAAGCGAGCAATGGGCGTGGCGCTGGGATGTCGGCCGCGATTTCGATTCGGGCGTGCTCAAGAATTTCAAGTTCGGCTTCCGCACCGCCCGGCGCACCGGCACTTCGGACGGCACCGGCGAGAACCGCTTCGGCCTGACCGGCGCCGGAACGTCCTACCCCGGCTTCGGCGTGGGCGGACCGACCGATATCCTCGGCGGGCGCGTCGGGGTGGACGGCTTCGCGCTGCCGAGCACCGATTGGATCCGCGAGAATATCGACCGGCTTCGCGCGATCGCCGGACGGCCGGCGGGCGCGCCCGCCTTCGCGCCGACGCTGCATTTCGACCTGGTCGAGAAGAACTATGCCTTCTACGGCCAGACCCAATTCGACTTCACCGATTCCGGGCTGCCGCTCGAGCTGCTGATCGGCGCGCGCGTCGTCAACGACGACACCAGTCTCGACGCGACATTGGTCAATAACGGCGTCGTCACGCCGGTATCGGGCAAGCGCAACGAGCTCGACTTCCTGCCGAGCGCGACCTTGAAGTTCCGCGCGGCGGACGACCTGGTCCTCCGCCTGGTCGCGGGGGAATCGATCACCGCGCCCGAGTTCGCGCAGCTGAACCCGGCGACGAACATCGCGCCACTCGGCGCCACCGGCAATTCCTCGACCTTCGGCTCGGGCAGCGGCGGCAATCCGGATCTCCGCTCGATCAAGACGAAGAATCTCGACGGCACGATCGAATGGTATTTCAGCCGCACGGGCTCGCTGACGCTCTCGGCCTTCTACCGCAAGCTCGACGGCTATATTCAGACCTATTCCGCGGTGGAATTCTTCCCCACCGGCGCGGGCGGCGCGCTGCAGAGCTACCAGGTTTCGCGGCCACGCAACACCGACAAGGGCTCGCTCAAGGGCGTGGAGATAGCCTATCAGCAATTCTTCGACTTCCTGCCCGGCCCCCTGAGCGGCTTCGGCGCGCAGGCCAACTTCACCTATGCCGATGGCGAGGTGGAGGCCCCGCCGGTCGCCGGCCAGCCGACGGTGATGCAACGCATCACTCCGATCTCGAAATATTCGTACAACCTCGTCGCGATGTACGAGAAATACGGGTTCTCGGCGCGCCTCGCCTATAATTGGCGCAGCAAGTACGTCGATTCCTACGCGGCCAACATCCCGGGCGGGCTGGTCGAAGTGGCGCCGGTGGCATTCCTCGATTTCTCGGCGAGCTACGATATCACGCCCCAGATCACCCTCTCGGTCGACGCGACCAACCTGCTCAACGAGACCTATCAGGATTCGTTCGGCGGCTATGCGGTGACGCCGCGCGATACGCGCCAATATGACCGCACCTTCGGCGCCGGCGTGCGGTTCCGCTTTTGAGGATTGCTTTGTCCGCTGCACTGCTCGGTGCTCCTGCTTTGGCGGGGGCATCGATGGTGCTCGCGGCGCATGCGCAGACCCGCCCACCCGAGCCGCCGTCGATCAACGCGCGCATGGCCGGCGACATCGCGCCGGTTCATGATCCCGCGATCATCCGCCAGGGCGACACCTTCTATCTGTTCACGACCAGCCAGGAGCGCGACGGCAAGGGGCTGATCCATATCCGCACGTCGAAGGACCTCGCGAACTGGGCGCGCGCGCCCTCGATATTCACCGAGTTGCCGGCCTGGGTGAAGGACGCCGTGCCCGGCGCGCGCGGGATCTGGGCCCCGGACGTCAGTTTCTCGCACGGCGAGTATCGCGTCTATTATTCGGTCTCGACGTTCGGGAAGAACCGTTCCGCGATCGGGCTGGTGACCAGTCCCTCACTCGAGAATCCGCGCTGGACCGACAAGGGCCTCGTGTTCCGATCGGGGCAGAAGGACGATTTCAACGCGATCGACCCCAATGTCTTCGACGATGCCGAGGGACGCCAATGGATGGCATTCGGCAGCTTCTGGTCGGGGCTCAAGCTGATCCGGCTCGACCCGGCAACCGGGCTGCGTTCGGCCGAGGACGACAAGGTCCACGCGATCGCCCGCCGGGGCGGCCCCGGCGCGATCGAGGCGCCGTTCGTGATCCGCCGCGGCAAATTCCACTATCTGTTCGCTTCGTTCGACTTCTGCTGCCGGGGCGCCGCGAGCACCTATTACACCGTGGTCGGCCGTTCGAAGGACCCGGAAGGCCCCTATCTCGATCGCGAGGGCAAGAAGATGATGGACGGCGGCGGCCTGCTCGTCCTCCACGCCGATCTCGATCCCTCGAAGCGCTTTGCAGGTCCGGGACATATCGCGATCCTGCGCGAGCCCGAACGGGATTACATCGTCTACCACGCTTATGATACGCAAGCGCGCGGCGTGCCGACGCTCCGCATCCAGCCTTTGGACTGGACGGACGACGGCTGGCCGGTCGCACTCTAGAACAAACCTTCCCCAGGAGAAGAACAAGCCCATGCCAGCCGTTTCCGCCCCACCCCCGACCGGCGCCCCGTCGGTCGCAGGCGTACCGTACCGCGCCGCGCTCTCGATGCTGGCCACCTTGTTCTTCATGTGGGGCTTCATCAGCGTCATCAACGGCACGCTGCTGCCGCACCTGCGCAGCGTGTTCGAACTCAGCTATTTCGAGACCGGATTGATCGAATCGGTCTGGTTCATCGGCTATCTGCTCGCATCGATCCCCGCGGCGAAGCTGATCGAGCGGATCGGCTATCAGCGCGCGCTGACCGTCGGCCTGTCGGTCATGACCGTCGGGTCGCTGGGCATGATCCTGGCCGCGTACCTCATCTCGTACTTCGTGACCGTCGCCTCGCTGTTCGTCGTCTCGTGCGGCATCGCGCTCCTGCAGGTCGCGGCGAACCCCTATGTCGCGGTGATCGGCCCGCCCGAGAGCGCCGAGCGGCGCCTCACTTTGGTGCAGGCGTTCAACACCACCGGCGACGTGCTGGCGATCCTGTTCGGCAAGTATCTGATTCTTGCGCGCACTACCGCCGGCACGACGGCGCATGGCACGCAGCTCACTGCCGAGCAGCGTGTCGCCGACGCGCAGGCGACCCAGCTTCCCTACCTCATCGTCGCGATCGTGCTGGCGGCGCTCGCCGTCATGATCGCCCGCGCCAAGCTCCCCGCGCTGGGATCGGCGACCAGCCGCGTTTCGGCCGAAGCGCGCCGCGGCCTCTCGCTGTTCAACCACCGCAACCTGATCCTCGGCTGCGTCGGCATCGCGCTGTGCGTGCTCGCCGAGATCGGCGTGGGCAGCTATTTCATCAACTTCGCGTCGCAGCCCGACGTCGCCAATCTGACGCAGGAGAATGCCGCGACCTACCTCACGCTGTTCTGGGGCGGGATGATGGTCGGCCGGTTCGCCGGCGCGGCGCTGATGCAGCGGATCGCGCCGGAGCGGGTGCTGGCGGTGTTCGCGCTGATCGCGATCGCCGGCTCGCTGACGGCGGTGTTCGCGACCGGACCGGCCGCGATGTACGGCCTGATCGTCGTCGGCCTGGGCCTCTCGATCATGTTCCCCGCCATCTTCGCACTGGCGATCCGCGGGCTGGGACCGCTGACCGAGGAAGGTTCGGGCCTGCTGATCATGTCGATCGCGGGCGGCGCGCTCGCCGCCTTCCAGGGCAAGATCGGGGACGCGTTCGGGCTGCACTGGGGCTTCCTGGTGACGACGGCCTGCGCGCTCTACGTGCTGTTCTACGCGCTATGGGGCTGCAAGGTGACCAACCCGGTCGCCGACGTGCCGGCTACCGCAGCCGAGTAGGAAGGAAGGCTGGAGCTTCCATCGTCACCCCCGCGAAAGCGGGGGCCCATCTCCCGGAGGCTCCACCAGGACAACAGCTGCGATGCTCGCTGAACGCGCCGGAGATAGGCCCCCGCTTTCGCGGGGGTGACGGCGTTCAGCTAGCCTAGCGCCAGCTCGGCCGAGCGGACTAGCCCGCCGCGACCTCGCGGCGCGGGCTCTTGGCCTGGCGGAGCTTCGGACCCTTGCTGCGCGTCGTGTCGAGGAACGCCATGTCGACGAGGTGTGCCATCGCCGCGTGCGCGCCCTCGGGATCGCCTGCCGCGATCGCATCGTAGACGCGCTGGTGATCGGGCACGGGATCGCGGCGCAGCGGGCTGTTGCGCTGCTTGAAGATCGTCGTCCACGCCACCGCCGCGCTGACGCTGGTGGTGAGCGTGGTGATGAAGGGATTGGCCGAGGCCTCCAGCAAGGCCGCGTGGAAGTCCTGATCGGCGATCCGTCCCTCCTCCACTGCGAGCGTGTGCTTCTCCATGCCCTGGAGCGCTTCCGCCATGCGTTGCAATTGCGCATCGGTGCGGCGCTCCGCCGCGAGCGCCGCGGCCTCGGGCTCGAAGATCTTGCGCAGCTCGAACAGGCTGTAGAGCAATTCGTCGTCGGGCTCGAACTCGAATATCCACGACAGCACATCCGGATCGAGCAGATGCCATTTCTCGCGATCGCTGACTCGCGTGCCGGTGCGCGGGCGGCTTTCGACCAGCCCCTTGGCGGCGAGGATGCGCAGCGCCTCGCGGTACGCGGTGCGCGACACGTGGAGCCGATCGCTCGCCGCGACTTCGTTGTTGAGCACCTCGCCCGGCTTGTAGCGCCCCGAGACGATCAGGATGCCGAGATCGCGTGCGATCGTACCGTGCAGGCGCAGCGACTTGCGCCGGGCCCGGACGTTCAGCGGCTTGGCAGTCTTGACCTTTGCAACCATGGCTCGATCCTAGCGCTGCGAAGGGGCCGCGTACAACCTGTCGATCACACGGGCATGGTGACGAATACGTTCCATGAGAGCGGTTTCAGGACAGTCTCGAGAACGCCGTCGACAAATTCGGCGCGCGGATGCGATTTCGGCGCGACTTCGTCGGGCGCATCGGCGCTGTTGATCGCCTTGAGATCGGCGTGATGGAGCTCGAATGCCTCGGCCAGACGGCGCGCGCCGAGGCCACGCAGCTCGGCGGTCAGCGCCATCTCCTGATCGAGGCTGCGGTTCAACGCGAAGACGGCGACCGCGCCGGTCTCGGGATCGTGCACCATCGACTGGACGAGCAACGGCGCCGCCGTCTCGTCCCCCGCCGCAAAGCTCCCGGTCTCGACCGCGGCGCGCAGCACGTTGCCGCGGCCATAGCGCGCCGCCTGCGCGAAGGGATGGAAGATCGTCTGGCGCCAGGCCGGCCCGCCGGTCCGGGTCATGATCGGCCCGATCACGTTGACGAGCTGCGCGATGCACGCCGACTTCACGCGATCGGCGTGGTTCATCATCGTGAGCAGCACGCCGCCGACGACGAGCGCGTCCTCGAAATTGTAGATTTCCTCGAGCAACGCGGGCGCCTCGGGCCAGCCGACGCCGCGCAATTGCTCGCCGGCGCGGGCGCGGTACCAGACGTTCCACTCGTCGACCGAGAGCATGATCCGCTTGGGGCTGCGGCGCTTGGCCGCGACCGCGTCGGCGATCGCCGCGACTTCGACGATGAAGCGTTCGAGCCCGTCGATCGCGGTGAGGAAAAGCGCCACGTCGTTCTCGTGGTTGGTGAAATATTGGTGGAGCGAGATGAAGTCGACGTCCTCGAAGCAATGGTCGAGCACGGTATATTCCCACGTGCCATAGGTCGGCATGTCGCGCGCCGAGGAGCCGCAGACCGCGAGATGGAGCCCGTCCGAGGTCCAGCGCATCACCTTGGCGGTTTCCTTGGCCACGCGGCCATATTCCTGCGCGGTCTTGGCGCAGGTCTGCCACGGGCCGTCCATCTCGTTGCCGAGGCACCAGAATTTGATGTCGTGCGGCTGCTCGTATCCGTGGCTGCGGCGCAGATCGGCATAATGCGTGCCGCCCGGGTGGTTGCAATATTCGAGGAAGTTCTGCGCCTCGGCCGGGCCGCGGGTGCCGAGGTTCACCGCGAACATCGGCTCGAGCCCGGCGAGGCGGCACCAGTCGATGAATTCGTTGGTGCCGAACTGGTTGGTTTCGGTCGAGCCCCAGGCGAGGTCGAGGCGGACCGGGCGCTCCTCCTTGAGCCCTACCCCATCCTCCCAGTCATAGCCCGAGACGAAGTTGCCGCCGGGATAGCGCACGATCGTCACCCCGAGCTCGCGGGTGAGATCGAGCACGTCGCGGCGGAAGCCGTTCGCGTCCGCCGTCGCATGGCCCGGCTCGTAGATGCCGCCGTACACGCAGCGCCCGAGATGCTCGACGAAGGTCCCGAACACGCGCCGATCGAGCGGCGCGACGACGAAGGCCGGATCGGCGATTACGCGGGACTTGAGCATAAGGAGCCTCGTGGAGTCACAGATGGTCGAGCACCGCGTTCACGCGGCGCTCCATGTCGGAAAGCGTCTGGTCGATCGGCTTGGCGCCCGAGATCGCCGCCGCGGCCTCGGTACCGACGATCGTCTCGATCGGGAACTGGCGGCGCACGTCCTTGGGCAAGGGCTGGGCCGTGGTGGCGAGGATCGCGAGATTGTCGCGATGCGGCAGGGCACGCCATTCGGGGCTGTCGATGATCGCCTGGAACGCCGGCAGATGCCCGGTCCGCGCCCAGTGCCTGGCGTGGCGCGCGAAGAATTTGAGGAAGCGGACGGCGGCGGCGCGCTCCTCGGGAGTACGGCGAGCGTTGCGCGGCATCACCCAGTTATGGCCGTCGGCGAAGGTCGCCTCGCGCTGGAACAGCCTGGGGTAGGGCATCACCGTGTACCCGCCATTGGCGAGCGCACCGGTGGACTCGCGCGACTTCGCGTCGAAGGTGCCGACCATCCAGGTGCCGACGAGGAACACCCCGCCATCGCCGTTCAGGAAACCCGCCACCGCGGCGCTGTAATCCTGGTTCTTGGTGGTGAAGTCGCGCTCGTAGATCGTCTTGAACAGCTGGAGCGCATTGCGCCCCTCGGGCGTCCGGAAGTTGGCGCGGCCGTTCCGGAACAAGGTGCCGTTCTGCTGCATCACGAAGGTGTAGAAGTTGCGCGTGAAGCCGGCATATTCGTTCGCGGCGCCCTGCACGAGATAGGGCTTGCCGGTGCGTTCGCGGAATTGCCGCGCCTGCGCGAACAGCTCCTCCGGGGAGCGCGGCAGGATCGGCTTGCCGCCCTGCACCAGCCCGGCCTTGCGGAACAGGTTCATGTTGATGTGCCACAGCGGCGCCCAGGTATCGATCGGCAGCCCCCAGGCGTGGCCGCCGACGGTCACCGCGGCGCGCGCGGCATTGGTGAAGCTGGCAGGCGGCGCGCCGATCGCGGTGAGGTCCGCGTCGAGCGGCTCGAGGAGGTTGCGCGCCTGATAGTCCGGGATCACCGATCCGTGCATCGTCACCAGATCGGGCGCGTCATTGGCGGCGAGCTGGGCCGTGAGTTGGTCGTAGCCGGGCCAGAACACGACGTTCTCGACCACATCGACATCGGGGTTCTCGGCCTCGAAGCGGTTGATCATCGCGGTCATGATCCCGCACTCGCCCTCGGCCCCGGCGATGTCGGTGACGCGGCCATATTCGGCTTCACACGCGCCGAAGAAGCGCTGGATCACCAGCCGTGTCTTGTCCGGCTTCGCGTCCGAGCAACCGGCGAGCAGCACCGCCAGCGGCAAGAGCCAACCCAGCCTCATCGCCCCGCCGCCCCCGCCACTGCCTGGACGATGTATTTCTGGAAGAACAGGTACACGATCAGCATCGGCGCCCCGGCGAACACCGCCTGCGCCATCAGGAAGCCGAGCCCCTCGGTCTGGGCGAAGTTCATCTGGGTCGAGGCGATGCCCACCGTGAGCGTGAACATGTCCTTGTTGGTCGCGGAGATCAGCGGCCACCAATAGTCGTTCCAGGCGTGGAGGAAGGTGAAGATGCCGAGCGTCGCCTGGGCGGGCACGGTGAGCGGCAGCAGCAGCCGCCAGAAGATCGTGAAGCGAGAGGCGCCGTCGAGCAAGGCCGCCTCGTCGATGTCCTTGGGGATCGCGCGGAAATATTGCGTCATCAGGAACACCCCGAAGGGCGCCGAGAGGCCGGGCAGGATCAGCGCCTGATACGTGTTGTGCATGCCGAGCCAGCTGAACATCTGGTGCCGCGCGATGATCACTGCCTGTTCGGGCACCGCGAGCCCCAGCAGCACCACGACGAAGAGGATGTCGCGCCCGCGGAACTCCAACCGCGCGAAACCGTAGCCGGCGAGCGAGGCGAGGACGAGCACGCCCGCGGTCATCCCGAACGAGACGATCAGGCTGTTACCGATCCAGCGGAACACGCTGCCGTTGCCGAAGAGAGTGCGGTAATTCTCCAGCGTGTAGCGCCCGTTGAACACCGAGGCGGTGTCCGTCATCAGCTCCGCATTGGCCTTGAGCGACAGCGCCAGCACCCACAATAAAGGCACGAGCATCAGCACCGCGGCAAGCACCACCAACACGATGGCGAGGCGGCTGCGCGTCATGCCGCATCCTTCCGCGAGGAGATGCGATACTGGACCATCGCCGCGATCAGGATCATCGCGAACAATATCTGCGCCGCCGCCGCGGCATAGCCCAGCTCCCATTGCCGCCAGCCGGTTTCGTAGATGAACAGCACGATCGGACGCGTGGCGTTGTTGGGGCCGCCCAATGTCATCAGCTGTGCCTGGCCGAACAATTGGAACTGCAGGATCACTTCGATGATGATCACGAGGAAGAAGGTTCGGCGGATCGCGGGCAAGGTGATCCGGGTCAGCGTGGTCCAGCGCGAGGCATTGTCGAGCGCGGCGGCTTCGTAGAGGTCGCGCGGCACCTGCTGGAGCGCGGCGAGGAACAGCACCATCGGCAGCCCGATGCACCACCAGATCGTAGTGACGGCGATCGCCGGCATCGCCAATTTCTCGTTGTTGAGGAACGCGATCGGCGTCTTGCCCAGCGCCTCCGCGGTCACCCCGAGCAGCCCGCCATCGGGCAGGAACACCAATCGCCACACCAAAGTAACGACGGTGACGGAGAGCACGGTCGAGGCGAAGAAGATCGTCCGCAGCACCGCTGCCCACCGTTCCCGGCGGTTGAGCACTAATGCGAGGCCAAGCCCCGCGAGAGTGAGGAACGGCACCGTGAGCAGCACGAAATAAAAGGTGTTCGCCACCGTCTGGAGGAAGATCGCGTCGCCGAACAGCCGGACGAAATTGGCGGCCCCGACCCAGCGCTCAGTGCCGAACAGGTCGCTTTTGGTGGTCGACAGCCACATTCCCATCGCCAGCGGCACGACGAGCATGACGACGAAGACGAACAGATACGGCACGACGAACAGGGCGTTGCGCCAATTGCCGCTGCCCGGGACCTTGGGCACGGGAACGGTGAGCGCTGCCGCCGGTTCGGCGATCGCCGTCGCCATCAGGCGGGCTCCGTGCGATGATGGCCAAGGCCGGCCGCGTCGAAGAGATGCGCGGCGGCGCCGTCGATCGTCAGCCCGACGCGGTCGCCGGGGCGGACAGCGGAGACTCCGGCATCCTCGGCGACCAGCCGCGCGCCGTCGGCGAGCAGCGTGTGGACCAGGGTGCGTTCGCCAAGCCGTTCGACGACTTCGGCAGTGCCGTGGGTCGCGGCATCGCCACCGTTGGCGACGCGCACCGTCTCGGCGCGCAGTCCCAAGGTCATCTCGCTTTGTCGAAGGCCGGCAAAGGGCACCGCGGTGTCGACGACCGTGCCATCGCCCAGCCGCGCCCGCGCATTGCCCGAGGGCGCGGCCTCGACTGTCACCGCCAGCAGGTTGATCTTCGGCGAGCCGACAAAGGTCGCGACGAACCGGGTCCGGGGGCGGAGATAGATCTCCATCGGCGTGCCGACCTGCTCGATCCCCCCGGCGTTGAGCACGACGATCCGGTCCGCGAGCGTCATCGCCTCGACCTGGTCGTGCGTCACGAAGATCATCGTCGTGCCGAGCCGCCGATGGAGCTGGGCGAGCTCGAGCCGGGTGCGGACGCGAAGGGCAGCGTCCAGATTCGAAAGCGGCTCGTCGAGCAGGAACAGTTCGGGCTGCTTCACGATCGCGCGGGCGATGGCGACGCGCTGCCGCTGTCCGCCCGAGAGCTGACCGGGTTTCCGATCGAGCAGCACCTCTATCTCCAGGCTCGCCGCCGCCGCCGCAATCCGGACGGCGATCTCGTCCGCCGGCACGCGCAGGTTGCGCAGACCGAATGCCATGTTCTCGCGCACGCTCAAATGCGGGTAGAGCGCGTAATGCTGGAACACCATCGCGACGCCGCGCGCGCCGGGCGGCAGCGTGTCGACGCGGCGCTCGCCGATGCGGATCTCGCCGCTGTCGACGGTCTCCAGCCCCGCGATCATCCTGAGCAAGGTCGATTTGCCGCAGCCCGAAGGCCCCAGGAACACCACGAACTCGCCCGCCGCGATATCGAGCGACAGCCGCTCGATCACCGTGACGGCGCCATATGCCTTGCCGACCTCGGCCAGCTGAACGCCCGCCAAGCACCCTCTCCTTATGAATTGTCTGATGAATGAGGGGAAAGCGCGAACCTGTCAACGCCGCGGCGCGGACATCTTCGTTGACCCCTCCCACATCTCCATTAGGCTGCGCAAAGATTTCGGGAGGAATGGCAATGGAGACGATCGTGGCGGTTCTGGCGGCAAGCGCAAGCTGGATGGCGCCGGTTACGCAGGCCCAGACGGTGCCCGCCGCCCCCGCTCCGGCGGCACAGGCTTCGGGACCCGCATGGCAGCTCGTATGCGGCCCGGCGCCCTCGGCGAGCCCCACCCCCGCCCCGGCTCCGGCCGCCAACCAACCGTGCAGCCTCGTCCAGAACCTGCTGGCGGGCGAACAGAAGCAAAGGCTGCTGACGGTGATCCTGCAGCGCACGCCGCAGGCCGGGCACAACATGACGATCGCGCTTCCGCACGGCGTGTTGTTCCCGCGCGGCGTCAGCGTCCAGATCGACGAAGCGGCGGAGAAGCCGCTGGTGGTGCAGACCAGCGACCAGAACGGCGCCTATACCGGTACGCCCGTCGACGCGGCGATGCTCGCGGCGATACGCGGCGGCAAGACGCTCAAGATCGGATTCACCGCCGGCAACGGCCAGCGGATCATCGTGCCGGTGACGCTTCGCGACTTTCCGACGGGACTTGCGGCGCTCGACAGGAGTCCTCTGCCCGTTGCGCCCAAGCCGGCCGCGCCTGCGCCTGCGCCGGCAAAACCGAAATAACCAGACCCCCGCGCTGAAGGGGCAATTGGCTCGCGTTGCCCGAAACCACCCTGCTCCCCGGCGAAGGCCGGGGAGCAATGAGACGGACTCCGACCCCTATCAGGGCAGCGGGTTGGTCGGTATCTGCGCGGTACCGGCGCTCGGGCCGGTGGCCGTGCCCGACAGGCTGACCGCGATATTGCTGGTGGTGGCCAGCGGCGTGTTGCCGTTAGCGTTCCATGTGGCCACTGCGTCGTCCTCGATCCCTGCGCCGCCCTCGACAAAGCCCTGCAGGAAGATCCGCGGATCGTGGGTGTTGTCGAGTTCGGACACGCGGAGGCGCAGTAGATTGGGAGCCGCGGTGGCGGTCAGGTTGTTGTTCGCGATATTGGCGTAGATCTGGTTCGTCTCGATGTTGGTGCCCGACGAGGAACCGCTCTGGAGATTGATGTCGGCGAGCGTGTTTATGTCGGTCGAGTCGATGATGTTGCCGGTCAGCGTCAGATCGAGGCGGGCGCTCCCTTCGCGGGCGATCACGTCGACCGCCGAGCTGTTGTTGCCGGCGCCCTGCGTCAGCGTGTTGCCCGTGACGGCGACGGTGAGGTGCGAATTCTCCTGCGCCAGCAAACGGACACCGCTGCCCGATGCCCCGGTCCCCGCGGGGGTCTGGCTGTAGACGTTGATATTGGCGTTGTTGCTGATCCGGCCCATCACGTTCGCGCTGATGAACGAGGTGATGTTGATCGCGGCACCGCCGCTCGAGCGGATCGTCGGGTTGCCGATGATGTTGAACCGCACGGTGGAGGTATCATTACCGTTGATGTCGATGCCGGCGCCGATCCCCGTCTGGCTGTCGATGACGCTGTTGGTGATATCCACGCTGACCACCGAATCGTCCTCGCCGATAATCTGGATACCCTGGGTGCGTATCCGCAGGAAATCGCTGTCGATGATGTCGATATTGGTCGTCGGCGTGCCGGCGGCGCTGCTGAAGCTGCGGAACTGGAGCCCGCCCTCGCCGATGCCGCTGGTCTGCGTGTCGCGGAAGATCACATTGTTCAGCGTCAGGTTGAGGTTCACGTCGGTGTTGACGATGTCGAGGCTGTTGGTCTCCGACAGCGCGATCTCGGTGTTGGTCAGCGACGAGGTGCCCGAGAGATTGCTGAACTCGATGCCGCTCTCGTGCGCACCGTCGCCGGCACCGGTGATCAGGCTGTTGTTGAGCTGGAAGTTGCTGACGTTGATGCCGGTGATGCCGTTGTCGGCGATCGTGCCGGTGATGTTGATATTCTCGAACACCGCGGTGGCGACGCCGCTCATGTAGATCGCGCCGTTCGCCGTAGTGAGGTCGAGATCCTGCCCTGCGGCCTGGCCGGTGGTGCTGGCATTGGTCAGGTTCAGGTTGCTGATGTTGACCAATGCGGTGTTGAGCAATTCGATTCCGCGCTGGGTGATGTTCTGGATCGTGCCGCCCGAGCCGTCGGTCGTGCCGGTGCCGGTGACGGTGAGCCCCCCCGCCCCGCCGGTGGTGTTGAGCACGATGCCGCGAGCGCCGCCGTTCGCAGAGATCGACAGGAAGTTGAGCCCACCCGCGGAGATGTTGGTGTTGACGAGATTGAGTGCGATGCCGCCGACCGAGGTGATCGTGTTGTTCGTCCCCTGGATCGTCAGCGAACCCGCGCCCGCGGTGGTCGAGGTGCCGGTGATACCCCGTCCGCTCGTCGTATCGATGTCGAGATTGCCGCCGGTGAACGACACTGCTGCGCCGGTGGCGGCATTGTTGTCGAACTGAATCGCGTTGTTCGCGCCGGTCGTCAGCGTCTTGGTCGCCCCCGAGAAGGCAATCGTGCCGCCACTGTTGTTGCTCAGCAGGATTCCATTGGCGGCGCCACCGGTCGCGGAGAGGTTCCCGGAGAAGGTCACCGCGCCGCCGGTATGGCTGCTCACCTCGACGACGTTGCCCGCGTTGGTCTTGGCGATCGATGCAGCGACGGTGACGGCTCCGCTGCCGCCGGTGATGTTGACACCATCGCCGCCGATTCCACCCGCGCCGATCGTGCCGCCATTGATCGCGATCGCACCGGTCGCTCCCGCGGCTCCGACAATCGAAACGCCGTGCGCCGTCGTATTGGTGATGGCGACGCTGGTGAAGGTCACCGCGCCGTTGCCTGCGCCGTTGATCTCGATGCCGTCCCCGCTGACGGTTCCGGTGCCGATCGTGGTCGCGCCGAAGCTGACATTGGCGGCGGTACCGTTGCCGATGAAGATGCCGTCATTGCCGCCGCTGGTCGCCGCGACGCTGGTGGTGCCGCCGCTGAACGCGCCGCTGCCGACGCTGTCGAGATTGTTCAGGTTGATGGCGATGCCGGCGACGATACCGGTGCTTTGCAGCGACGCGAAGTTGATGCCGCTCGCGCCGGCACTCACGCCGGTGAGATTGATGACCTGGCCGGTGGCGGTCTGGATGCTGTTGCCGGTGCCGCTGACCGTAACCGTGCCGCCGCCCGTCGCGCTGAAGCCGGCACCGCTGGTCGTGACGATATCGAGCCCATTGCCGCCCGCCAGCGGCGCGAAGTTGATCGTCGTGCCGGTGTTGTTGCTCAGCGTCACGGCGGCGTTGGTCCCGGAGTTGAGGCTGATCGTCTGGCCGGTGAGGTTGATCGTGCCGCCGCTATTGCTGGTAACGCTGATGCCGAGGCTGGTATCGGTGATGTTGCCCGACAGCGTCGCGGTGCCGCCGGTGCGGTTGGTCGCCTCGAACGTGCGCGACGCGGCGCCGCTCGTGGTGATCGTCCCACCATAAGTGAAGTTGAGCGCGTCGCCGTTGAGCGAAACGCCGCGCGTGGTCGCGGTGATCGCGCCGCCCGCGATGTTGATGGTCCCGACGATCGAGCCTGCGCCGGTGCGCTGGACGAAGATTCCGTTCGCGCCGCTGGTGTTGCTCGCCGAGGCGAAGGAAAGGTTCACATTGGTCGTGGTGCCGCCGGTATCGGTGACGCTGAGCAGCGTGCCGCTGGTCGTGGTGATCGAATTGCCGCTGCCCAGCACGTTCACCGTGCCGCCGCCCGTGATGATCATGCCGGTGCCGGTGGTGCTGGTGATGTCGAGGCCCGGGCCGCCGGCGTTGAAGGTGACCGTCGATCCGTTATTGCCCGAGAGATTGACCACCGACGCCGCCGTGCTGGCGAGGTTCATTATGCCGTTGAAGTTGATCGCGCCGCCATTGCTGTTGATGATCGAGATCACCGTGCTCGCGTTGCCGATGCTGCTGCTGATCGTACCGTTGAACGTGGCGGTGCCGGCATCGTGCGCATCGATCTCCACGGCGATGCCGTCATTATCGGTGATCGACCCGTCGAAAGTCACGTTGGCGCCGCTGAGCAGCACGAAGGCGTTGCCCGCATTGTTATGCGTAAGGCTGGTGGCGGAGCCGAAGGCGAAGGTGCCGGTCGCGCCGTTATAGATGTCGATGCCGGCATTGCCGCCGTTGAGCGTAGTTATGCCGGGGAAGTTGTAGGTGCCGTCGGCATTGTTGAACTGCATGCCGTTGCCGCTGGTCGCATTGATCAGCCCGGCAAAGGCAAAGGTGCCGATGCTATGGTTGGCGACGTTGAGCGTCAGCCCGCCCGCGGCCTGGATGATCGAGCTCGCTCCGTCGAAGGTGAAGCCGGCGGTGCCGCCGGTGACCGTGAGCGCAGAAGTCGCCGCGCCGGTTATGTCGACATTGGTTGCGGTGATCGTCCCGCCGGCATTGGTGAAGGAAAGGCCGGTCGCCGCGCCGCTGATGCTCAAATTGGTCAGCGTGGTCGTGCCGGTGGCGTTGTCGAGCGTGATCGAAGTGCCGGTGGCGCCGGTGGCGGTCACGTTGGTGATCGTGCTACCGGCGGCGTTGAGCAGGACGTCGTTGGTGTTGCCGGTGAAGGTGACGTTGTCGATCACGGTGTTGGTCGAGGGCGTGATCTCGACGCCGTAGCCGTTCACCTGGTTGAAATTGCGGATCGTCATGAAGTCGATCACGGTGCCGGTGGCACCGGCACCGTCAACGATGCCGCGCAGCGCACCCGCAGGCGCGCCGTCGAGGATGAAGCCCGAAATGTGATTGCCGCTCGCGCCCAGCGTTATCACGCTGGCGCCCGCCGCCGTGGTGAGCGTCGCCGCGCCATTGCCGGTGGGATCGGCGATGTTGATCGTGTTGCCCGAAAGCAGGATCGTCGAGGGCACGGTCAGCGTGAGCGCCAGCGGTCCCTGCCCGAAGCCACGCACTTGGGTATCGGCGAGCAGGTTGAGCGTGTCGTTGCCATTCGATCCGGCGGCGCTGATCGCGATCCCGTTATTGACCAGCACGATGACGTCGGTCGCCGCGAGCGCGAGCTCGGCGGCCGCCAGCGTCATCGGATTGGCGCCGTCCGCGCCCGAGCCGTTGCCGCCGCCGGTCGCTCCGTTCGAATCGACGAACCATGTGCGGCCGACGCCGAAGCCGAGGCCGGGGCTCGCGCCGAAGGTCACGTCCCTGAAGTTGTAGGTGCCGACCGCCGGGGCCGCCGCCGCGTTGATGCCCGTGGCCGCCGAAATGGTCGAGGCGCTGTCGATCGCCGATTCACCATCGCCATAGGTGAACGCCGCATTGGTCGTGGCGTCCAGCCATATGCCGGTATTGACCCCGGCGATCGTAGCGGCGGCGCCGCCCGCCGCACTATCGCCGAGCGTGACGCCCTGCCCGCCCGTAGTACCGCGCAGATCGACGGCGATGCTGGTGCCGGCCGCCGCGGCGTTGGTCACATCGAAGTCATTCGCGGTGATGCCGGCAGCCAGCGCCGCGCCGTTCAGGTCGACAGCGACTGCGGTCGTGCTGTTGAGACCGATATCGAGATCGGTGATCGACAGCGCCGCGCCCAGCGCGGTGTTGACGTCGATCCCGCGGCTGGTGATCCCCTGAAGGTTGACCGTGCCGAGATTGATCGCGCCGCCGCCGGCGGCGGTCACGCTGGTGAGCACCACCGCCGTCGCCGCGCCGTTCGCGCTGACGCTGGCGAAGTTGATGCCGGGCGCACCGACGGTGAGACCGCTCAGCGTCATCGTCTGGCCGGTGCCGCTGGTCAGCGAATTGCCCGAACCGGCGATGCTGAGTGTGCCGCCCGAAGCATTGAGCGCCGCGCCGCCGGTGGTCACCACATCCACGCCGGTGCCGCCACCACCGAAGATGATCGTGGCGCCGGCATTGTTGGTGAGCGACAGGCCGGCACCGACCGTGTTGTTGATCGTGACCGCACCGCTGAAGGTGGCGTCGAGCGCGTCGGCCTGGCCGGTATTGTTCTCGACCGCGATGCCCGCGATCGTGGCGTTGGTGACGTTGACCGCGCCGGTGACGGTGAAGAAGCCTTCGACCTGATCGAGCTGGATGCCATAGGCGCCGTTAGTGGCGGTGACGCTCGAGACCGTCATGTTCACGGTCAGCGGGTCGAGATTGACTGCCGTGCCGAAGGTCGTGTCGAAGGAGCCGTCGGCGGTGGTCAGCAAGAAGCTGTTCGCCTTCGAATTGGCGACGAGCAGGCCGGTGCCGCCGGTATTGGCGATATCGAGATCGCTGAAGGTCAGCGAACCCGAGACGTTGGTCAGGCTGAGGCCGTCGCCCTGCACGCGCGCACCGGTGGTGCCGATGGTGAGCGCGCCGGCATTGACTGCCTGGATGCCGCCCGTCGCGAGATCGCTGTCGAAGGTCACGGTGTCGAACACCAGGCCCGCAGTCTCGCCGCCCGCCGTGCCGATCGACAGGTTCGACATGCCGGTGACGGTCAGCGTGCCGCCGGTGCCGTTGAGGTTGAGCAGCGCGCCCATCTGGTTGCCGGCGTTGGCGAGCGTCAGGTTCTGGAGATTGGCCGTCCGCACCAGCGCGCCCGACCGGATGTCCACCGCCGCGCCGCCGCCCGAGATCGTGCTGTTGCGGATCGTCGCGATGCCCGCGGTGCCGTTGGCATAAATGCCCGCGCCCGTGCCGGTGTTCGCGATCACTACGCCGTCGATCACGCTGGTGCCGGCGAGCTGCACCGTGCCGGTGGCGTCGGCGGAGGTCAGCAGCGGAGCGCCCGAGCCGCTATTGGGATTGGTGATCGTGCCGGTGGTGACGTTGAACACGAACACGTTCGGCGGCGCGCCGCCCCCGACATTGAAGATGTCGGTGTCGCGGAAGCTGAGCAAGGATTGGTTGTTCGCCAGCGTCAGCGTGCCCGAGATCGTGTCGAAGCTGCCGGCGCCCGCCTGCGCGTCGAGCAGGACGATGAAACTGGCCGTCGACGCGTCCGCGGCGGCGAGGCTTCCCGGATCCGACCTGCTGCCCACGCCCGTCGCGCCGGCGCGGACAAAGAAGGCGCTGACCTCGAGCGGGCTGGTGTCGCCCACCAGCGTCGCGTCGCGGAAGTCATAGGTCCCCGTGGCGCCGTTGAGCCCCGCGACGACGATCGGAGTGGTGGCGTTGATCGTCGAGGCGGCGAGATCGGCATCCACGTTCGAGCCATCGCCATAGCGGAAGCCGCCGGTGCGCGACGCGTTGGTGAGGTCGACGCCGATACCGACGCCGGTGATCGTGCTGCTCTCGTTGACGGTGAAATTGCCGAGCCCGGTGTTGCCGGTGAGATCGATGCCGCGCGTTCCGATCGCCGAGGCGCCGCTGATGTCGAGCGTCTCGAAATAGACGTTGGAGCCACCGGTCGAACGCGCATCGACCCCACGCGCGCCGGTCTGCAGTGCGGTGATGTCGATATTACCGAAGCTGAGCAGAACCGTGTTGCCCGCGCCGAGCAGGATGCCCGCCGTGGTCGCGCCGTCGATCGTGCCGTCGCCGACGGTCAATGTGCTCGTGAGACCGCTCGCCGCGATGCCCGTTGCGCTCGAACTGATGTCGATGGTGCCGATCGTGGTGGCGCCACTGTTCGAAGTCAGCTGGATGCCCGCGCCCGCCGCGCCCGATACGGTCACGTCGCCGAGGTTCACGATGGCGCTCGAATTGTGGAGCGCGACCCCCGAGCCGGAAGCGCCCGCAACGGTGATGCTGCCGAAGCTGAGCGTGCCGAGGCCGGCCACCGAACCGAGGTCGACACCGGCGCCCGAAGCGGTCGACGCAACGGTGCCGAAGGTCAGATTGCCGCCGCCGACGACGATGTCGGCGATCGTGAGCAGCGAACCCGAACCGCTATGCGATACGTTGAGCCCCGAACCCGTCAGGGTCAGGCTGCCGGCGCCCGCGCCGCTGAAATCCACTGCGGCGCTGCCGCCGGACGCCGAGAGACTGAGATTGGTGAGCGTGGCCGTCGCGGCCGCTCCGCCGTCGAGCAGCCGGAGCGCCGTGCCGGTACCCGAGAGCGTGGCATTGGAAAGCGTGACGGTGGTGACGCCGCTGCCATATACCCCGGCAAAGCCGCTCGCGCTCTGGATACTGACGCCGTCGATCAGGCTGTTGTTGGCCAGCGTCACCGTATTGGCGGCACCGGTGGTGGTGAGGATCGGCGCGCCCGATCCGGCATAGGGGTTGGTAACCTGGCCGGTCACGACGCCGGTGAGGATCACGTTGGCCGGCGCGCCGCCGGGCAGCGTGATGGTATCGCCATTGAGGAAGCTGCGCAGCGCCTGATTGACGTCGAGCTGCAGCGTGTCGTTGCCGTTGGAGCCGAGCGCGTCGAGCACGTCCTGCCCGCCGGCCGGGTTGTTCAACAGGATGATGATGTCGGCGGCAGCCGCCTCCGCACCGGCAAGGCTGCCCGGATCGCCGAGCGTGCCGCTGCCGGTCGCGCCGGCGAGCACGTAATAGACCGTCGCAGTTGTCGCGAGGCCGCTGGTGTCGCCAACGAGATTGACGTCGGCGAAATTGTAGATCCCCGTCCCGCCGTTCAGACCGGTGATGACGAGGGGCGTGGTGGCGCTGATCGTCGATGCCACGTCGATCGCGCTCTCGCCGTCGCCATATTGGAAGAGGCCGGTGCGCGACGCATTGGTCAGGTCGACGCCCACGCCGACGCCGGTGATCGTGCTGCTGTTGGTGACGACGATGTCGCCGGTGCCGGTGTTGCCGAACAGATTGATCCCGCGGCTGCCGACGGTCGAAGTGCCGGTGATGTCGAGCGTGTTGAAGGTGACGCCCCCCATCGCGCCGGTCAGATTGACGGCGGTCTGGCCCGCGCCGGTTCCGGTGATATCGACATCGCCGAACGTCAGGGTGCCGTCCGAATCGTTCGCCACCACGATCGAGGCGCCGTTCGAAAGGGCGAAGGACCCGAACGTGTATACGCCGTCCGCATCGTTGAAGTTGAGACCCAGGCTGGTGACGTTCAGCGTGGCCGAGCTGATGTCGAGCGTGCTCTGGTCGCTGAAGGCAGCGAAAGCATAGCCCGCGCTGGACGTGAGTGTGCCGGCATAGGTCACGTTCGCTGCCGAATTGGCCAGCCCCAGTCCCGTTACCGTTGCGTCGACGCTGGTACCGGATCCGAAGTTGAAGGTCCCGCTCGAGCCATTGCCGATGTCGAAGCCCGCCGTGACGCCCGAAAGCGTGGCGGTGCCGGTGAATGCATAGGTGCCGTCGGCATTGTCGAACCGCACGCCGCTGCCATTGGTCACGCCGAGGGTGCCGGTCTGGAAAGTGATCGTGCCGCCCGAGTGATTGACGATCTCGACCGCCAACTGACCGGCGGTCGCATAGGTCAAGTTACCGGAATAGGTGATGCCTGCGGTCGAGTTCTGGACATTCAATCCGGTGCCGGTCGGGCTGGTGATCGATGTGCCGGTGCCGAAGGTGAACGTACCGCTCGAGCCGTTGACGATATCGATACCCGCATCGCCGCCGTTCAGCGTCGTCGTGCCGGTGAAATTGTAGGTCCCGTCGGCATTGTCGAACTGCAGTCCGGTCCCGCCGGTCGCGTTCAGCGCACCGGAGAAGGTCGCGTTGCCGATGTCGCCGCCGCTGACCGAGATCAGCGCGCCGGTGGCGGCGGTGATGCTGCCGTCATAGGTGAACGTGCCGGCGCCGGTGTTGGCGATCGCAATGCCCGCCACGCTCGTTCCCGTGATCGACGAGGCGCTGCCGAAGCTGAAATTGCCGCTGGTGGTGCCGAGAAGCGAGATGCCGCTGTCGGCACCGCTCGCCACCGTCAACGTATCGATGTCGAGCGCGCGCCCGCCGGTCCCGACGCCGGTCACGTTGTTGACGAGCACGCCCGAATCGAGGCCCGAATAGGTGACGCTGTCGAGCTGCAGGTCGGCCGAAAGGTTGGCAAGATTGAGCGCCGAGCCCGCGGTCGTGACCAGGCCGGTGTCTATGGTCCCGCCGGTGATCGCGAAGGTGAAGCCGCCGGCCCCGCCATCGGCGAAAATGCCGTCGCCGTCGGTGTTGAAGATCGTCGCGATGAGGCTGAGCGTGCCGGTCACATCGTCGAGCACGAGGCCCGAGCCGCCGATCCGGCTCGCCGAGCTGCCGATGGTGAGCGCGCCGGTCACGGCCTGGATTCCCGCGGTGGCGACACTCGCGTCGAAGACCAGTTGCTCGCCGAACAGGCCGCGACCGCTGGTGCCGCCGCGGATCGTCAAATTGGCGAGCTGGGTCACGATGAGATTCCCGCCGTCGCCGCGCAATCTCAGCACATCGCCGGTCGCGCTCGAGAGGTCGAGGTTGCTCAGCGCGGCACTGCCGCCGTTGCCGACGATTTCGATCGCGTTGACGCCGCCGAAGATCACGCTGTTGCGGATCGTGACGTCGGCCAGATATCCGCCATAGACGCCCTTCGCGTCGAGGTTGCCGATCTGGACGCCGTCGATCAGTGCGCCCGCGGCGAGATTGACCGTGGTTGCACCCGCCTGACTGGTGGTGAGCAAAGGCGCGCCCGATCCCGCATAGGGATTGGTGACCGATCCGCCGGCGATGCCGTACAGCAGCAGATTGGCCGGTGCGCCTCCGCCGAGGCTCAGCGTGTCGCCGCCCAGGAAGCTCAGCAGGCTCTGGTTGGCGACGAGGTCGAGCCCGCCTCCGGCCGAGGCGGCGTCGATCACGTCCTGTCCGGCACCCGCCGCGTCGAGCAGGATGATAACGTCGACACCCGAGGCTTCGGCCGCGGCGAGGCTGCCCGGATCGGCACGCGTACCGGCGCCGGTGGCGCCCGCTTGTACCCAGAAGACGGTCTTGTTGGTCTGGAGGCTGGTGGTGTCGCCGGTGAGGACGACATCGCGGAAATCATAGGTGCCGCCGGGGTTCAGCCCGGCAATGACCAACGGCGTGACCGCGCTGATCGTCGAGGCGGCGCCGTCCGCATCCACGTTCGAGCCGTCGCCATAGCGGAAATTGCCGGTGATCGCCGCGTTGGTCAGATCGACGCCGATCCCGACACCGGTGATGCTGCTGCTCTCGTTGACGATGATGTTCGCCGCGGTGGTCGAGCCGCTGAGGTCGATGCCCTTGGTGCCGACAGTGGAGGCGCCCGCGATATCGAGCGTCTGGAAGGTTACGTTGCCGAGCGCCCCGGTCAGGTCGACTGCGGTCTGGTTGGCACCGACTGCGGTGATATCGACATTACCGAAGCTGATCGTCCCGGACGAACCCGCGATCTCGATGCCCGCATCGCCGGAGAGCTGGACGTCGCCCAGCATGCTGGTGCCGTCGGCGCCGAGGAATAGCAGCCCCGAGCCCGCGCTGGCGCTGATCGTCGCTTGGGAGAAGTCCACGACGCCGCCGGTCTGGCCGAAGACCACGAAATTGTCGGTGTTCAGCCCCTGGGTGAGGCTGCCCAGATAAGTGACGTTGGCGTCCGAATTCTGCAGCACGAAATTGGCGATCGCGCCGTTGGTGACGCTGGTCCCTGCGCCGAAGGAGAAGGTGCCCGAGGAGCCGTTCGCGACGTTGATTCCGGCGTCGCCGCCATGGAGCGTAGCCGTACCGGTGAACGAATAGGTGCCGTCGGCGTCGATGAACTGGAAGCCGTCGCCGTCGGTCACGTCGATCGTGCCGTCATGGAAGCTGGCGGTGCCGGTGTGCGAGACGAACGCCAGCGTGACCGCGCCGCCGAGGCTGGTGGTGATGTCGCCCGAATAATCGAGATTGGCCGAATCGGTCAGGAAGACCGCGATGCCCGCGCTGTCGGTGATCGACGCGTTGGTGAACACATAATCGCCGCTGCCGGCGAGAAGGAGACCGCCGTCGGTGAGATCGAGCATGGCCACGTTGAGCACAGGCTCACCCGCATTGGCGGCGGCGGTGTTGATCATGAAGATCCCGCCATCGGTGGCGACGATGCTGCCGAAATCAAGCGTCAGCGCGGCGTTGACGCCGACCAGCGCATCGCCCCCCAGCGTATCGATCGAGCCTGCGCGGACGATCGCCGTCAGGTCGAGATTTCCGGTGAGCAGGACGCCGACATCATTGGCATTCACTACGTCGAGGGTGACGAAATCGAGGCTGCCGTCGCTGGCGTTGACGGTCAGGCCGGTGCCGTCGACGCGTGCGGCCGCCGTACCGATCGTCATCGAACCGGTCACCGCCTGCGCGCCCGCCGTGGCGAGATCGGCGTCGAACAGCACGCCGTCGGCATAGAAGCCGTCCGTCTCGCCATTGCCGCCCAGGATGGTGATGCCGCTCAACTGGGTGACCGCCAGCGTCCCGCCGCCGGTCCCGTCGAGGAAGGCGACCATGCCGCCCGTCGACGAAAGCGTCAGGTTGCTCAGCGCCACGCTCGCGTTCAGGCCGGCATCGGAAAGCGCGATCGCACCCCCCGGGCCCGAGATGTGGCTGTTGCGGATCGTGATGTTGGCGACCCCGTCGCCGACCACGCCGATCCCGTTGACGCCATTGCCGATGATCAGGCCGTCGAGGAGGTTGCTTCCGCCCAGGTTTACGGTGTTCGCGCCTGCCATCGTGGTGGTCAGGACCGGGGCGCCCGATCCGGCAAAGGGATTGCCGATCTGGCCCGACGGAATGCCGAACAGCAGCAGGTTCGCCGGAGCGCCACCCGGCAGCGTCAGCGTGTCACCGTTCAGGAAGCTGAGCAGAGACCGTCCGGCCGCCAGATCGAACGATCCGCCCGCGCCCGCCGCGTCGAGAATGTCCTGCCCGCCCGTCGGATCGTTGAGCAGGATGATCGTATCGGCCGCGGAGGCTTCGGCGCCCGCAAGGCTGCCCGGATCCGCGATCGTGCCCACGCCGGTTGCGCCGGCCTTGACGAAATAGAGCGTTGCCGATGAGGTCAGCGTGCTGGTGTCGCCGGTGAGCGCGACGTCGAGGAAATTGTAGCTGCCGGTTCCGACATTGATGCCGGTGATGACGATCGGCGTGACCGCGTTGATCGACGAGGCCGCGCCGTCGGCATCGGTGTTCGAGCCGTCGCCATAGCGGAAGCTGCCGGTGATCGCGGCGTTGGTAAGATCGACGCCGATGCCGACGCCGGTGATGCTACCGCTCTCGGTGGTGGTGAAATTGGTGGCGAAGGCCGCGCCGGTCAGGTCGATGCCGCGCGTGCCCGCGGTCGAGCTGCCGGTGATGTCGAGCGTATTGAAGTTGACCGTGCCCGATGCATTGCGCGCATCGACGCCGGTGGTGCCCGCGCCCAGCCCGGTGATGTCGACATCGCCGAAGCTGATCGTGCCGGCGCTGCCCGCGCCGATCACGATGCCCGATGTGCCGGGATTGGCGATGCTTGTCGTGCCGGTGAACGACACCGCGCCGTCGACATCGGCGAGCGCGACGCCGGTGCCGCTGCCGGTGACCGCGAGCCCGGCGATCGTCACGGTGCCGGCCGCGCTCACGCCGTTGATCGATACGCCGGTGACGCCGCCGCTGATCGACGCGCTGCCGACCGTGACGTTGCCCAGCGTGTTCAGGAGGTTCAGCCCCGCCCCGGCCGCGCCACTCGAGCTGAGTGCGCCGAACGCGATCGTACCGCTATTGCCGCTCAACTCGACGGAGTCGCCGCCGCTGGCCGAGGCGCTGACGGCGCCCACCGAGACAGCACCGCTGTTGCCGGTGATTTGAAGCGCGTCGCCGGCGCTGCCCGCCACGCTGACGGCGCCGATGGTCACTGCGGCGCTGTTGCCGCTGATCGCAACGCCCGCACCGGCACCGGTGCCGCCCACCGCGACGCTGCCGATCGCGACGCCGCCGCCGGTCACGCCCTGGACGGTGAGCGCGCTGCCCGCCGAGATGCCCGTCGAGATCGTGCCGAATGCGATCCCGCCCGAGTTCAGATCGATCAGCGACGCCGCGGCGCTGGTTCCGGTCGCTGCGATGTCGACGTCCGACGCCGAGACGGTCAGCGTTCCCGCGCCCGCCCCGCTCAGGCTCAGCGTCGTGCCGGCCGAGGACGAGAGGTCGAGATGGGTGAGCGTCACCGATGCGGCCGCTCCGCCGTCGCTGATCGCGATCGCGCCGGCGCTTCCGCCGATATCCGAATTGGCGATCGTCACGCCGCTGACGCCGACGCCCTCCACACCCACGTCATTGCCCGCATTGCGGATGACGAGCCCGTCGATCCGCGAATTGTTCGACAGGTTGACCGTCGCCGAACCGGCGGTGGTCGTCGTCAATACCGCGCCGCCCGAGCCGGCATAGACATTGGTGATTCCGGCGGGCCCGATCCCGCTGACGGTGAGGTTGGCAGGCAAGCCCGCGCCGCTGACGGCGACGAAATCGCCGTTGAGGAAGCTGACCAGCGATTGCCCGGCGGCGAGATCGAACGATCCGCCCGCGCTCGCCGCGTCGAACACGTCCTGTCCGCCCGCCGGATCGTTGAGCAGCACGATATATTGCGCGTTCGAGGCGTCCGCCCCGGCCAGGCTGCCCGGATCGCTGCGCGTGCCCGCGCCCGTCGCCCCGACGCGCGCATAATAAGCCGTGAAGCCAGCGCCGGTCAGGTTGGAGGTGTCGCCCACCAGATTGGCATCGGCGAAATTATAGCTTCCGTTCGAAGCGTTCATCAGCGCGATGACGATCGGGATATTGGCAGCGATCGTGCTGTTCAGCGGCACCGGATTGCCGTCGCCGAAGCGGAACTGACCGGTCATGTTGGCCTGGGTCAGGTCGACACCGATGTTCACACCCTGGATGATGCTGCCGTTGAGGACGATCACATTGCCGGCATTGGTCGATCCGGTGACGTCGATGCCCTTGCCGGCGCCGGTGCCGGTGATGTCGAGCGTGTTGAACAGCACATTGCCGTGCGCGCCGGTCACGTCGAGGCCGGTGAAGTTGCCGAGCCCGGTGATGTCGACATTGCCGAAGGTGACGCCGCCCGGCACGTTGCCGATGACGATGCCGTTGGCGCCCGGATTGGCAATCGTCACCAGCCCGGCGAAGTTGATCGATCCCGCGAGGTTACCCAGGGTAATCGCGTCGCCCGCGGTGCCGGTGAGCGTGATCGCGCCGAAGCTGATCGCCGATCCGGCCAGCGTATCCCGAACCAGGATCGGTCCGCGGCCGCTGATCGGTCCGGTGAAGTTGAGCGTGCCCGATGTGTTGAAGATCGCGACGATGGCGGCGGTGCCGGTCGGATCGGTGACCGACGCGCCGAACAGCAGATTGGTGCTGCCGCCGCTGCCGGCGACGCCCTGCGTGCCGATCCGGACCGAGCTGCCGCCGCTATTGGTGATCGCGCCGCCATTGACGCGCACCAGGCCGGTCGAATTGAGGATGACCAGCCCGTCGCCGCCGCTGTTCGAGATCGTCAGCGTGCCGATGGTGAGCGCGTTGCCGCCGGTCCCGCCGCCCTGCACGGTGTTGAGGATCACGCCCGGCCCGGCCGCGCCGACCGAGCTGATGCTGGCGAAGTTGAGGTCGATGACCAGCGGGTCGAGGTCCGCCGCGGTGCCGCCGACGGTGTCGATCGTGCCGTCCAGCGTCGCCAGCGTGAAGCCGTTGACCTTGGAATTGACGACGTGGAGTCCGGTGGCGCCGCTGTTGGCGATATCGAGATCGGTGAAGCTCAGGCTACCGATAACGTCGGTGAGGAACACGCCCTGCCCGTTCACGCGCGCGGCAGTGGTGCCGACTTCCATCCGCCCGGCATTGACCGTCTGGATCCCCGCCGTGGTGGTATTGGCGTCGAAGGTCGCCGAACGCACGCTGAGGCCGCCGGTCTCGCCGGTGCCGCCGCGGATCGTGATTCCGGAAAGGCCGGTGACGGTGACGGTGCCCGCGCCCGATCCGTCGATGTCGAGCACGTTGCCGCCGGTCGCCGATAGCGTCAGGCCCGACAGCGAGACCGCGAGGTTCGCGCCCCCATCATTGATGTCGACTGCGCCCGCACCGCCCGAAATCGTCGAATTGGCAAGGCTGACGCTGCTGCCGCCGTTGACCAGTACGCCCGCGCCCGTGCCCCCACGGACGGTAAGGCCGGTGAGCGCCACCGAGCCCAGGGTATTGGTCAGCGAAATGCCCGCGCCGCCGGTATTCTCGACGATCACCCGATCGATCGCGAATCCCCCGACGCCGTTCGCGGCAATGCCCGTGCCCGCGCCGCGGATCGTGACGTCGCGAACCACCGATCCCTGGCCCAGCGTCACCGTCGCGCCCGCGGCATTGCTGCCGACGATCACGCCGTTGGTGCCGCCCAGCGCGAACTGGGCGGTGCTGCCGTTGAGCAGGCGCACATCGACTGCGCCCGCGCCGCCGAGCAGATATTGATTGGTGGCGAGCGTCACGCCCGGCGTGGTGATGTTGCCGCCGCTGCCGAGTGCCACGACGACGCCATTGGCGCCCGCGCGAGTCACGGCATCGTTTATCGTCGTCGGCGTGGCCAGCGTTCCCGCCGCCCCGGCGACGCCCGTGCCGCTCGCATAATAGAAGCCGCCGAACTCGTTGCCCGTACGTGCGTCGACTGCGAAGCGGCTGGTCGTCAGGTCCCGATAGCGGCTGCCCGAACGCGCGACATAGTCGCGGCGCACGCGGTCGCCCATCTGCCGATCGAGACCGGTCGGTACGGCGCCGCGATCGCCCGAGCGGCCGCCGAACGGGACCGACAGCCGCACCGTCGCCCGCGCGTCGGTGCCGAAGCGATTGTCGTGTTCGACCGTGCCGCCGAACGTGAAGCGCGCGCCGCTGTTCCGGTCCTCGATGTCCATTTCGAGCCCGCCGCGGATCCCGCGGTAATTCTCGTCGGCATCCTTGTCCCAATAATCGAAGCCGCCCACCGAGCCGCGGATGCTCGCGTTGCCGCCCACCGGCAGGCGTACGCCCGCCTCGCCGTTGAAGCCCTGGAGCGGAACCGCCTCGAGACGGAAGCCGCTATGCCGTTCGATCAGCCGATTGTTCTCGAGCACCAGAGCGGCCGAACCCGAGGCAGCGGGATCGATATAGCCGATCGTCCGGGTCTTGCTGAGCGGCAACCGGTAATTGACCCGGGCGTCGAACACCGAAGTGAAACCCTCGAGCCCCATCGACACCGCCGCCTGATCGCGCGAGCCGATGTCCGAGCGGTAGAAATCGGCACCGGCATTGACGCCGATGGCGACGTCCTCGCCCACGCGGACGCGCGCCCCGATAGTGGCCGAGCCGTTGCGGTCGAAGCGCTGGTCATAGCCGATCCGGCCGTCGACATAGACGAGGCTCGAATCGTTCTGCGCGATCGGCGCGAACAGTGAGGTCGAGACGCCGATGTCCTTGCCCACCTGGGCATCGACTTCCGCGCGCGGCTTCCAGGTCGGCGCATCGCTGGTCTGTCCCCAGGCGGGCGACGCCGCCGCGAGAATGGCTCCGGTCAGGCACGTCGAAAATAGCCGTGCCTTGCTGGACTTGCGCATTGATGTTCCCCCGTCCGCCCGCCGCGATCAGCGGCAGACGTTCCCGTTAAGCGTGCGCGTTCGCACGTCCGTCTGTAGCGGACGTTGTCGAACCCCCGGCGACACCTGCGTCGCGAATTAGCACAGGGGGAAACCTGCAACAAGCAAGAGGCGTCAATGATTACCAGTGGGTAGAGACAAGTTAGATTACACCTGCCTCCTTTCGGGACACGCAATTACCAGGATTCTTGTGGAGCTGGAGGGAGTATAGGATATCGACTTGTAACCGCATTGACGCATTTGCTCCTATATCAAATTTCCGCCTGCTCCCATGTGCGCTACGTAGCCATTGCAAAGCAGCAACCTGATCCCGTCAATTGGCATTGTTACCAAACACTTGCTCCGGATGAGAACACACTCAATCCGTCATCCCCGCGAAAGCGGGGACCCATCTCCTGAACGAGCGGCAAAATGCACCGGCACGCTCGCGGATGATGTTGGAGATGGGTCCCCGCCTTCGCGGGGATGACGAAAAGGGAGAGAGCTTACATCAAATCAACGATTTGAATGGATCCTCGGCCTGGGATCAGGGAAGCAGCACCGTCGAGCCGGTCGTCTCGCCCGCTTCCAGCGCTGCGTGTGCGGCGGCGACGTCCGCCAGCGCGAAACGCTGACCGATAACGACGCGCACCGCTTTGCTCTCCAGCATCGCGAACAGCCGCCCCGCGCCCGCCGCGCGTTCCTCGGGCGTCACATAATAATCGAACGATGTGGGGCGGCTGACGAACAGCGATCCGTGGCTCGCGAGCGTGCGGAGTTGCACGCCCTCCACTGCGCCGCTGGCATTGCCATAGCTGACGATCAGCCCGCGCCGCCGGGTCGCGGCGAGCGACGCTTCCCAGGTCGCCTTGCCGACGCCGTCGAACACCACTGCGACTCCCGCGCCGCCGGTGATGTCGCGCACCCGCGCGGCGATATCGTCCGATCGCGACAGCAGCACATGATCCGCGCCCGCGCCACGCGCCGCCGCGACCTTCGCTTCGCTGCCGACGGTGCCGATCACCTCGGCACCGATCGCCTTGAGCCATTGAACGAGGATCTGGCCGACTCCCCCCGCCGCGGCGTGGACGAGCACCGGCCAGCCCGGCTGCACCCGCGCGCAACGCTCGATCAGGAACTCGGCTGTGCAGCCCTTGAGCAACGCCGCCGCCGCAGTCTCGTCGTCCACCGTATCGGGCAGCCTGAACAAGGATGACGCCGGCAGGTTGCGCTCGGTCGCATAAGCACCGATCGGCGGCCCGAACGTCGCCACGCGGTCGCCCGGCGCGAACCCGGTGACGCCCTCGCCCACTGCCTCGATCACGCCCGCCGCTTCCTGCCCGAGCCCGCTCGGCAGCGGCACGGGATACAGCCCCGAGCGGAAATAAGTGTCGATGAAATTGAGGCCCACCACAGTGTTGCGCATCCGCACTTCGCCCGGACCCGGCGAGGGGAGTTCGACATCGGCCCAGCCGATCACTTCGGGTCCGCCCGTCGTCTCGATTTTCGCCGCCCGTGCCATATACGCCTCCAACTTCACTGTACCGGCCACGTCCATAGGATGAGCGGCGTACCCACCGCCAGCACCAGCAGCGACAGCGGGGCACCCAGCCGGGCATAATCGCCGAACTTGTACCCGCCCGGCCCCATCACCAGCGTGTTGCACTGGTGACCGATCGGCGTCAGGAAATCGCAGCCCGCGCCCACCGCGGTGGCCATCAGGAACGCCTCCGGCCGATAGCCGAGCCCGGTCGCGAAGGTTGCGGCGATCGGCGCCATCACCAGCACCGTCGCGGCGTTGTTGAGGAACGGGGTCACCGCCATCGCCGCGGCGAGGATCAGCGCCACCGCCCCCCACGGCGGCAGGGTCGACGCGAAATGCGAGAGCCAGTCGCCGATCAGGTCGGTCGTACCGGTCGTGCGCAGCGTGTCGCTCACCGGGATCAGCGCGCCGAGCATCACGAGGATCGGCCATTCGATATGGTCGTATGCCTCGCGAACCGGCAGCGCGCCGCTGACCACCGTCAGTCCCGCCGCCGCGAAGAATGCCACCGCCACCGGCACAATGCCCGTCGCCGTCGCCAGCATCGCCACTGCCAGGATTGCCAACGGCAGCAGCCCCTTGCGTGCGCTGCCCAGCCGCAGCGTCCGCTCCGCGAGCGGCAGGCAACCGAGCTCGCCCAGCCGCTCGAACAGCAGGTCGAGCGGCCCCTGCAGCACGATCACATCGCCCGCGCTCAGTTCGATCTCGCCCAGCCGCGTCGCCAGCCTCTCGCCCTGTCGCGACACTGCGATCAGGTTCACGCCGAAGCGTTCGTGCAATCCCAGCCGGCCGGCCGTCCGCCCGATCAGTGGACTGTCCGTGCCGATCACCGCTTCCAGCACGCCCACGCTGCCCGATCCCTCGGGCTTGTCGCGGTGCTGGCCCTCGAGCTCGAGCCCGTCGGCGGCGATCACGCGCTCGAGGCTGTCGGGCGCGCCGGCGAGGATCAGCACGTCCTCGGGTTTGAGAATGGTGTCCGGAAAGGGCGAGCTGCGCATCCCCGCGCGCAGGATCGCAGTGACGTGCACTTCGTTCTCGTGCCGCTCGCGAAACGCCGATACGGTCTCGTCGATCGCTGGCGACCCGGCGGGGATCCCGGCCTCGGTCACATAGTCCTGGATGTCCATCGCCTCGCCGAGCGTCGGCGCCGCACGGCGGCCGCGCGGCAGCAGCCGATAAGCGAAACGCAGGAAGATCAGCCCGACAAGCGTGAGCCCCAGCCCCACCGGGGCATAGTCGAACATCTCGAACGGCTCGCCGGTCATCTCCTCGCGCACGCGGCTGACGATGATGTTGGGCGAGGTGCCGATCAGCGTGATCAACCCGCCGAGCAGCGACGCGAACGACATCGGCATCAGGAAAACCGCAGGGCTCCTGTCCGAGCGCTTGGCCATCTGGAACGCCACCGGCATCATCATCGCCAGCGCGCCGATATTCTTGACCAGCGCCGAGGCGAATCCCACGCTCGCGCAGAGCAGCAGCAATTGCGAACGGACCCGCCGCACGCGCCGCTGGAGCACCAGCATCGCGCTCTCGATCACTCCCGATCGCTGCACCGCGCCCGACAGCACCAGCGCCGATCCGACGATGATCACGATGTCGTCGGAAAAGCCGCTAAAGGCGTGCTTGGGCTTGACGATCCCCAGCGCCAGAGCCGCCAGCAGCGCCATGATCGCGACGAGATCGTAGCGAAATCGTCCCCAGATGAAGAGCAGCATCATGCCGGCGAGAACGACGACCGACAGAATTTGGGGAAGCGTCATTCGTGGGCCGGGGCATCCTTGGAAGGGACAACCTTAACCCCCGAGCGGCGTTTCGGCTCCGTTCCGGCGCATTGGTAGAGCCCCCTAGTGCACCGTCCCCACCGCGCGCGGGATCGACATCAGCAGCACCAGCCGCTCGATCTGGCGCCAGCGGCAGAAATGGATGTGGTTGCCGAGATCGCGGCTGCGATCGGCGCGTGCCGCCGCTTCGGAGCCGGCATCCTGTCCGAACGAACGGATCAGTTCGTCCGCGTCGGCGACTTCGCGCGCATCTCCGAGATAGGGCAGATATTCCATGGATACTCCGGCTGCACGCGTCCTGAGACTCGATGCGCTCTCCTTTACCCCAGCGATTCTAAAGCTTTCGCGGCTCAGCAAGGTGAAGCGCCGCTAACCATTAAGTCCAACAGTGGCGCCGCGCCGCACGACCCGCTAAGGCCCGCCCATGGCAAATCCTCCCTCCCGCACGCCGATGGCCGGCGGTTTCCTGCTCGCGGTCAGCCTGCTCGCCGGCACCATCATCGGCGCCGGCCGGGGCGAGGCCTCGATCGGCTTCGTCGCGGGGCTCGGCGTCGGGCTGGTGCTGCTGGTTGCCGTGTGGCTGATCGATCGGACGCGGACCCGCTAGGCTAAGCGCCAGCCTCCCGCCATTCCCCCGGCGCGACTCCGTCGAGCGTCCAGTCGCCGATGCTCCAGCGCACCAGCCGCAGGGTCGGATGGCCGATCGCGGCGGTCATCCTGCGCACCTGCCGGTTGCGCCCTTCGCGGATCGTCAGCCTGATCCAGCAATCGGGCACGGTCTTGCGGAACCGCACCGGCGGATCGCGCGGCCAGAGCGCAGGCGGAGCGATGCGCTCGGCCTCGGCGGGGCGAGTCATACCGTCCTTCAGGCGGACGCCCTGCCGCAGCGATGCGAGGGCGGCCTCGGCCACATCGCCTTCGACCTGCACGAGATAGGATTTCGGCAGCTTGAACCTTGGATCGGCGATCCGCGCCTGCAACTTCCCGTCGTCGGTGAGCAGGAGCAGCCCCTCGCTATCGCGATCGAGCCGCCCCGCCGGATAGACTCCCGGCACCTGGATGAAATCCGCCAAAGTCGGCCGGCCCGAACCTTCGTCGGTGAACTGGCACAGCACATCATAGGGCTTGTTGAACAGGATCAGCGTCATCGCCCGTGCAGCCTTGCGAGCGCGATCCCGGCGAGGTTCTGCGAGCGTTTGACGTAGCGCATGCGCGGCGGCGGCCCGGCCGATGCCAGCGCGCGGAACCGCTCGAGATGGGCAAGCGCGGCGCCGCGGCACTTCACTGCGCCATTCGCCTTGGCGACCACATCCGCGGCGTCGCCCAGCAGGACGAAACCCGGCGCGGCGAGCGATTGCGCGATCGCCAGTGCGTGGATCAATGCCAGCCATTCGGCATCCGCGCTGGTGCCCTCGCCAAGGTCGCGCAGGATAGTCGCCCGCCCGCCCGCGACGACCGCGACTTCGATCGCGCCCGGATTGGGCCGGCATCCCCCGTCGAAGAATATCTTCATGCCGGGCGGCTTTAGCGCGCGGCGATCCCCCGCGCCAACCACTCCTCGGCACGGCCCCCCCGGTTGGGGACTCATATTCAAGATCCGTCACCCCCGCGAAAGCGCGGACCCATCTCCCGAGCGAGCGGCAAAATGCACCGGCGCGTTCGTGGAAACCATCGAAGATGGGTCCCCGCCTTCGCGGGGATGACGAAGAGAGAGGTCAGTCCGTCAGTTAAATCAATAGGTTGTATACTCGACCTAGACCAGCGCCCTCCCCAGCCAGGCCACTCGCCCGACGATCTCCACTTCGCTCCCCGCGCAAATCCGCACCGGCCAGGCCGGGTTGTCGCTGATCACTTCGATGCCGCCCACCGCCGCGCGCAGCCGCTTGACCATCAGCACCCCATCGAGGCGGATCACGAAGATCCCGCCTTTCCCCCGCACCTCCCGGCGGTCCCGGTCGACAAGGATCTCGTCGCCGTCGGACAAGGTCGGCTCCATCGAATCGCCCTCGACTCGGATCATCGACGCCGCCGCGGCGCGCACGCCCAATTGCCGCAGCAAGGCCTGTGACAACGCGCCCGGACGCCGCGCCGCCTCGTCCTCGGCCAGCCGGCCCGGACCCGCCGAAGCACCCACATCGAGCCGCGCGATCTCGGTCAGCCCCTCGGCCTCGCGCCCGCCCAGCCGCGCCTCCGGCACCCCGAGGAAGCGCGCGAGCAATGCCCGGTCGCGCTCGGCCAGCTCACGCGGGGATCCGCGGCGGACATATTGCTGCAGATAGGCGGCGTTGCGCCCGATCACGCGCGACAATTCGGCAAAGCTGACGCCCTGCTCCGCCATCAGCGCCTCCAGCGCCGCGCGTTGCGCACCCGGTTCCATGCTCGTTCTCATAGCCGTAGGAATTTTCCTAGACAAGTAGGATTTGAGGAACAAAACAGGATCATAGTTCAGCGACTCGCGTAGGAGAAGGGCCCGATGTCGGTGCATCGCAAAATCGAGAAATTCCTTCGGCGGACCAACATGCCCGCCACCAAGTTCGGCCGGCTGGCGATCGGCGACCCACGGCTGGTGCGCGATCTGCGCAACGGCCGCGAGCTGCGTCCGCTCACCGAAGCGCGGCTGGAAGCGTTCCTCGCCGCGCAGGGAGCCGGACGATGAGCCGCGGCCCCGACGCAGCCACCTTGCTCGAGCGCGCGCTGCTCGCCGCTGCCGAGGCGGCGGGCTGTCCGGTGGCCGTCGTCGCGAGCGACTGGACGCGCTGGGCGAGCGCGACCTTCACCGGCGCGCGGCACAGCCTGACGCTCACCGCCGCGGCGAGCCCCAGGCTCGATTGCTGGCTGGCGGGTCTGAGCGAAGTCGAATTCGCGTTCCGCAATTATCTGCTGGCGGACCTGGTGATCACGCGCATGTCTCGCGAAGGCGATCGAGTGACGGTCGCGCTCGAGGCCCTGACCGTGGAGGAACGTTAAGCCCGGCGGGCCATGTTGCGTAGCGTGACAAGCGCGTCTTCGAGCCCGCGTTCCCGCGCGCGGCGCTCGACGCGGGGCGAAGGCGCCGGCGCAGGGGTCAAGCTCCTGCGGAGCACCCCGCGCTCGAGCCGTTCGAGCAGCGCGTGCACCGAAGCTTCGGTCTCCGGGCGAGTGATCGCGTCCTCGCGCGATACCAGGGATATCGGCCGGGGCTCCGGACGGACCGGAGTTGGCAATTCGAACACTTCGAAGCGCTCCGTCTCGTCGAACACCGGCGGCTTCGAGCTGCGGCTGAGCGGCGGCAGCGCGACCGGCGCGGCGAGCGGCACTTCGGGCATCGCATCGGGATCGAACGCGGCGAGCGGCTGATCGAGGTCGACCGGCAGCGGTTGTTCGACCGGCGCGACGGCCGGCTCGGTGACCGGCGCCGCTATTTCCTCGACCATGTCCATTTCCTCGACATGGATCTTCACGATATCGGCCGGCGTGCGGAACGCGTCGAACGGCCGTCCGAGATCACGGGTAGCGAGCAGCGGCGGACGTGGCGGCGCATCCGGATGCGCGTCGGCGCGGCGAAGCACCGGCGTCAGCACCGCATCGGGGTCGATCTCTTCGCCATCGCCGATCGTCACGGTGCGCGAACCGAGCAGCACGAACAAGGCGAACCAGCTGAATAATGCGGTCGACGCCCCCGCGCCGAACGCCATGATGAAGCGCGCGGTGAAGCCGAGCGGCGGTTCGGCGGCGGCGATGACGGCGGGCAACCCGCTGCCCATCACCAGGCCTTCGAGCGCCGGCATCGGCACGATGAGCGCGCCGAGCGCCACGGCGCCGCCGAGCACGCCGGCGATCATGGGGGCGATCGGCAGGTTCATGCGTTCACCGTAGATGCGCGCGAGTCCTTCATGGGATTCGACTCTGCAAGATTTTGGTAAACAGATTGATACCGGGCGACATTGACAGCCCAGTTACGCTCCTCCTCGACGAACGCGCGCGCCCGTGCCCGCCGCGCCTCCCATTGGTCGCGATCGGCGAAAAGGCGTGACAAGGCGGTCGCGATCGCCGCCGGATCGTCGGGTTTGAACAGCGTTCCGGTGTCGCCGTCGCGGATCAGCTCGCGGTGCCCGCCCACGTCCGATGCCGCCACCAGCCGACGCTGCGCCATCGCCTCGAGCGGCTTGAGCGGCGTCACCAGCTCGGTCAGCCGCATGGCCTTGCGCGGATAAACCAGCGCGTCGATCACGCTGTAATAAAGCTCGACCTCCTGGTGCGGCACGCGGCCGATGAACCGGATTCGCTCCGCCACAGGCGAGGCCGCCGCCTGCGCGCGCAGCGCGGCTTCCATCGGGCCCCCGCCCACCAGGATCAGATGCATCGCTGGCCGCGCCGCGACCAAGGCGGGCATCGCCTCGATCAACACGTCGAGCCCTTCATAATCGTAGAAGCTGCCGATGAACCCGATCGTCTCGGCCCCCGCCACGCCGAGCTGCTCCGCCAGCGCGGGATCATAAGGCAGCGGCTCGCCGAACAGGTTCAGGTCCACGCCATTGGGCGAGACGAGGATCTTGCCCGGATCGACTCCGCGCGCGACGAGGTCGTCCTTCAATCCCTCGCAGATCACCGCCACCGCATCGGCTTTGCGGACCGCGCGTGTCTCGAGCGCGCGGGTGGCGCGATATTTCAGGCTGCCCTCGCGCCCGGTGCCGTTGCCGACCGCGGCATCCTCCCAGAACGCGCGAATCTCATAGACCAAAGGCAGGCCGAGCCGATCGGCGACTCGCTGCGCCGCCATCGCGTCGAGCACCGGCGAATGGGCATGGAGCACGTCCGGCCGCCACGCACACGCCACAGCTTCGATCCGCCGCGCGAACGCCGCGACTTCGCGCAGCTCGCCGATCACCGGCGGCCCCGCGGCGACCGGCGGGGTACGGTGGAACCGGATCCCGTCGACCGTCTCCTCATCGGCATCGAACGCGCCGTGCCGCGGCCCGGTGACCGCCGCCACCTCCCACCCGCGCGCGATCTGCGCCTTCAGGATCGCCCGGGTACGGAAGGTATAGCCGCTCTGGAGCGGCAGCCCGTGATCGAGGATATGGAGAATCCGCATGCGCCCGCTCTGCCACGAGAGCACTTAACGGTGCGTCAACCGGGACTCATGTCCGAGCGAAGACCGAGACCAAAAGCGGACTGGCGGCTTCCGCCCCACAAGCAGACATTTCGAGCCATGGAGAATCTGCCCAGAAGCGGTCACCGCCAGCAAAGGAAGTCGTGACTTCGGGAGGGAGCCTGCCTGCCAGGCTGTTCCTGGAAATCGCGAGCGCTCGCACGCGTCAGAATAGCGTCTTCTGCATGAAGAAGCGCGGATAGTAGGGCCGCCGTCGCGGCGGGGTGGCATTTTCTTCTTCAGACACGGCCCTGCCCTTCAGCGCGTGGCAAATTGGTAGCAGACCGCAATTCTCGCCCTCCTCGCCGAAACCGGATTGATCAGACATTTCCTGTTCGCCATATTGTGGGACGTAGTTACGAAAAATGAAACGCGGAGCCGCGCCACGGCTTACGCGGCACAAAAGGGGAGAGATGAGGATGTCTAAAGCCAGGATCGCATATGCCGCGCTGATTTGCGGAGCTTCTCCGTTGGCATTGTTGCTCGCGACCAACTCGGCGGCCGCACAAAGCGCGCAATCCGATGCGCCCGCCGCCGCGGCTCCGGCGGCAGAACCCGAGACGCAGGAAAATGAGATCGTAGTTACGGGCTTCCGCGCGAGCCTCGGCAGCGCGCTCAACGCCAAGCGCGCAGAGACCTCGGCGATCGACGTGATCAAGGCGGAGGACATTGCCGACTTCCCGGACAATAATCTGGCTGAATCGCTCCAGCGCATACCCGGCGTCTCCATCAATCGCGTCGGAGGGGAAGGCAGGGCGATCACGGTTCGCGGCCTCTCGGGCAGCTTCACGCGCGTACGCATCAACGGAATGGAGGCGCAGGCCATTTCCGGCGCGACCACGTCCGATCGCGGCACCAACACCGGGCGCGGGTTCGACTTCAATGTCTTCGCTTCCGAGCTGTTCAACAATCTTGTCGTCCGCAAGACCGCAGACGCCGAGACGATCGAAGGTTCGCTGGGCGCGACGGTGGATCTGAACGTCGCCCGGCCGTTCGATTACAAGGGCTTCACCTTGGCGCTCGGTGCGCAGGCCGGGTACAATACGCTCGCGAAGAATATCGATCCGAAGTTCAGCGGTCTGATCGCGAACACCTGGGAGACCGGGATCGGTCGGATCGGCGTGCTCGCCTCCGCGGCCTATAGCCGCCGCAACTATTACGAGGACCAGTTCGGCTCGGGCGGCTGGAACCCCGCCACCGTGGACGGCGGCTTCTGTTCTCCCGTCGGCATGACACCGGTTTCACCCGCGCTCAACCCCGGCCAGGGGACGACCGCCAGCGATTGCGCGACGGGCGTGCCGCGCCCCGCGGCAAACGACACCAATTATGGGCTGGTCAATCGGTCCACCGTCTTTCTGCCACGGCTGCCGCGCTACGGGCGCTTCCATCACGACCAGAAGCGCCTCGGAATTACCGGATCAGTGCAATGGGAGCCCGCGCCCGGCATCGAGATCGGCGGGGACCTGCTCTATTCGGATTACAAGGTGTTTCGCGAGGAGAACTGGCTCGAGGGCTTCTCCTTTGCGCGCGCGATTGCTTCGCCGAACTTCGGCAAGCCGCAGACCGCGATCCGCGAGGCTATCCTGCGCGAGGCGGGCGTCAGCCACACCCAGGGCGTGAATCTCGGTCAGACCGTCTACGACATCGATTATGGCGTGTTCGACGGCGTCGACGTGCGTTCGGACACCCAATATGATCGCTTCCGCAGCCGCTTCACGCAATACTCGCTCTACGGCAAGTTCGACGTAACCGACCGGCTGCGGCTGAACCTGCTCGCGGGCAAGGCGAGCACCAATTACGACCAGACCGAGCAGACCACCTTCCTGTTCGGCCGCAACAACACGCGTCAGACCATCGATTTTCGCGAGGACCGCAACCAGCCGACGATCGGCTTCGGCTTCGACGTCACCGATCCGAACCAGTTCACGCTGGCGCCCGGCAGCGCCGAGATCCGCGCCGCGCCGTCGTTCATCGACAATGTCAACAAGATGGTCGAGGGCAGCTTCAAGTGGAGGGCGGCCGAGGGGTTCACGCTGAAGGGCGGCGTGCATTTCGATCGGTTCGACTTCAGCATCCTGCCGTATCAGCGCGCCAACAACTTCCTCGTGCCGACCGTGAGTCCGTCCGACCTCGCCGGCATGACGCATCTGGTCGAGGGCTTCGGCGAGGGCATGCGCGAAGGCGTGTTCCCGAGCTCATGGGTCGCGATCAACTATCAGGATTTCGCCAAGCGCTACGGGCTGGACAATTACACCGGCGATTTCGCCCTCATCCAGAATCTCGGTGGCACGCGCAGGGTGCGCGAGGACGTCGTCTCGGCCTTTGGCCAGGTGGATTTCGACTTGTCCGCCGCGGGCGCGCCGATCCGTGGCAATGTCGGCATGCGCTATGCCCGCACCTCGCTCGATTCGACCGGCTATTCGACATCGCTGGGGCAGTTCGTGACGGTGCAGAACAGCTATGAGGACTGGCTGCCGTCGCTCAACGTGGTCGCCGACCTGACTTCGAAGCTGTTGATCCGCGGTGCCGTGGCGAAGGTGATCACGCGGCCCGAACTCGGCTTCCTGAGCCCCGGCGCCAATGTCGTGATCAGCGGCACACCCAGCGTCAACAGCGGCAACCCGCTGCTCGAGCCGATCCGCGCCACCACCTATGACGCCGCGATCGAATGGTATTTCGCACCCAATTCGCTGCTCTCGGCGGCGTATTTCCGCAAGGACATCCAGTCCTATATCCAGAACCAGGCGCTGCAGATGACCTTCGCCCAGACCGGACTGCCGCTGAGCCTGCTGGCCAATAGCGGCCTCGATCCCAACGTCTCGGTGTTCACGGTGAACCAGGCGCGCAACACGCCGGGCGGGCCGCTCGAAGGCTATGAGATCAACTACCAGCACGCCTTCACCTTCCTGCCGGGCTTCCTCCGCAATCTGGGCGTGCTGGCGAACTACACGCACGTGAAATCGACGATCACCTATTTCCTTGCAGCGAGTTCGAGCAACACGACCGATCGCGATCTCCTCGGCCTCTCGCGCGATGCCTTCAACGGCACGCTCTATTATGAGGACAGCAAGCTGAGCGCGCGCATCTCGGGCTCGTATCGCGGACCGTACATCATCGCGTTGCCGGCGAACAATCCGCTCCAGGACCTCGAGGGCGTCGACAAGTCGCTCATCTTCGATCTGTCGGTGTCGTATCAGCTCACCGACAAGATCAAGCTGAGCTTCGAGGGACTGAACCTGTTCGACCGGCCCTATCGTCAGTATATCGACTCCGATCGCGACAGCACGTTCGTCTACAGTCACACCGGCGCACAATTCTATCTCGGCGCACAGTTCCGGTTCTGAGGCAGCGCGGCGGCTTTTCGCTGAGTAAGACAGAGGCGCCACGGCGGCGGCCAAGAGTCGAGGACGCTCGACAATGTGGTGAAGGGCAAAGCGCCATGTGCAGTTCCGCAACGCAGTATTGAGTGCAACATGGACAAGGTGGGCGCCGCTTTACCCATTCGTGATGGGTGGTCCGGCGCGCGCTGACAGGCCGCCAGAGCAAGTATGGTCAACAGAGGAAGAAGGGGGGATCCGCCGATTGATGATCATGCTCGAATGCTGCCATGGGGAAGGCAGCTTTCAGTCGAGCAGGACCGAAAGCCGCCGTTCCGCTTCCCACCCATTTGCAGACATGCTTGCAATGTAGGATTTCGCCTGACAGCCTCCTCTAGCTCTTTGACATCGTAACGCCCCTCTCATCCTGCTCGCGCGAAAGCGGGAGTATAATGCTGCTTGGTCCACCTCATCCTGGATCGCCTGCGCAGGAAATACGGCCGGCCAGAACCATGCAGGCAGTGTGACCCTAGTGTGACTTTCGCGGCTAACCACCGATAGCCGAACCCGCCCCCTAGTTTACGCCGCGTCAACCCAACCGCACTACACCCGCGCCCAAGAAGGAGCGCGCGGGCGGACATGATCGACAATCTATCGCTCGGGCTCTCGCATGGGCTGATGCTGCTCGCGGCCTTCCTGCTGCTGCGCCGCCCCGACCTCGATCACGAATCGGGTCCGAACGATCCGCCCGCCGGCCCGAAGAAGAGCCGCTGGGGCAAGCCCGGTGCGTGATCTCGCCTTCATCGCATTCCTCGCGGCACTGCTGGCGACGGGCTTTCGCCGCCCGTTCCTGTTCGTGCTCGCTTACGCCTATATCGATATCGTCTCGCCGCAGCGGCTGACCTATCTGCTGCTCAATTCGGTCCCGATCTCGATGCTCGCGGTCGCGCTCGCGGTGGCCGGCTGGCTGGCGTTCGACGACAAGAAGGACGTTCGCGTCGCCCCGCGCCAGTTCCTGATCGTGCTGCTGCTCGGTTATTGCCTTTACACCACGCTCCACGCCGATTTCCCGATCGAGGCCAAGGACAAATGGGAATGGGTGTGGAAGGCGCTCGCCTTCGCCGCCTTCCTGCCGCTCACGCTGCGCACCCGGCTGCGCATCGAATCGCTATTGCTGTTCATGGTCCTCTCCGCCGCGTCGATCATCATCGTCGGCGGAATCAAGACGCTCGGCTCGGGCGGCGGCTATGGCGAATTGAACCTGATGGTGACCAACAATTCGGGTCTCTACGAAGGCTCGACCATCTCCACCGTGGCGATCGCGATCATCCCGCTGATCCTCTGGTTCACCCGCTACGGCACGATCTTCGCGCCCGACTGGCGCGTGAAGGCCTTTTCCTATGCGTTGATCTTCGCCTGCCTGCTGATCCCGGTCGGCACCTCGACGCGCACCGGCCTGCTCTGCATCGGCCTGCTCGCCTTGCTGATGATCCGCGATACCAAGCGCAAGTTCGTCTATCTCGCCGCGCTCGGCGGCATCGGCCTCGTCGCCGTGCCCTTCCTCCCCTCCGCCTTCACCGAGCGGATGGAGACCATCAAGACCTATCAGGCCGATGCCTCGGCCTCGACTCGGATCGCGGTGTGGAAGTGGACGATGGACTATGTGAAGACGCGCCCGCTGGGCGGCGGCTTCGAGGCCTATCGCCAGAACCAGATCCGCTACGAAAAGGTCGCGGTGCAGGAGGATGGCGGCTCGGCCAAGGTCGATCGCAGCCTCGAGGTCGACAAGGCCCGGGCCTATCACAGCGCCTATTTCGAAATGCTCGGCGAACAGGGCTATCCCGGCCTCGCCATCTGGCTGCTGATCAATCTGGCCGGGCTGTTCCGCATGGAAGTGCTCCGCCGCCGCTATCGCAAGCCCGAGCCCGGACAGGAATGGATCGGCCCGCTCGCCTCGGCGCTGCAGAGCGCGCACATCATCTATCTGCTCGGCGCGGTGTTCATCGCGATCGCCTTCCAGCCTTTCGTCTACATGCTGATCGGCGCGCAGATCGGGCTGGACACCTATTGCGGCCGCAAACGTGCCGAGAGTGCGTGGCGCCCGCTGCGCAAGGCCCGGGTCGCCACCGCGTGAAGACCGAGCTGCGGGCGCTGACTTCGATACGCGGCATTGCCGCGTGGTTCGTCGTGCTCTTCCACATCCGCCTGTCGATCGCCGGACTGCCCGCGCCCGCCGCGGCAGTGCTCGCCAAGGGGTATCTGGCGGTCGACTTCTTCTTCCTGCTGTCGGGCTTCGTCATCTGGATGAGCTGGTCGGAGCGGCTGCGGGCCGGCGGGCTCGCCGCGGTTCCCGAATTCCTCAAGCGCCGGATCGCCCGCATCTGGCCGCTGCATCTGTTCATGCTCGGCTTCGGACTGCTCCTCGCCTTCATATTGCTCGCGACCGGGCGCGATGCGCCGCACTTCCCGCTCGCCGAACTGCCGCTTCACGTGCTGCTCCTGCAGAATTGGGGCTTCACTTCCACGCTGTCATGGAACGACCCCGCCTGGTCGATCTCCTGCGAGCTCGCTGCCTATCTGCTGTTCCCGCTGCTCGTCCTCGCGATCGACTGGCGCCGCGTGCCCACCCCCGCGATTCTCGCCGCGATCACTGCGCTGTTGGTGCTGCTCCACACTGTCTTCGCAATGCGCGGCGAGACGACCCTGGGTCTCGACATCCCGCGCCTGGGGCTGATCCGCTGCGTGCTCGAGTTCGCGTGCGGCACTGCGGTCGCCGCCTTGTGGATGCGCTGGCGCGAAACCTGGCGCTTGCCCACCATCGCCTGCAACGCGGCGGCGCTGGTCCTGCTCGCCGGCTGGATCGCCGGCCGCCTTCCCGAAACGCTCGCCGTCCCCGCCGCGTTCGCCGCCCTGCTCCTCGGCCTCGCGCTGACCGCCGGCAAGCCGGGCAACCCGCTCGAAGGCCGCCCGCTCCACTATCTCGGCGAGATCAGCTACGCGACCTATCTCGGTCATTTCCTGCTCTGGTTCGCCTTCAAGCTCGCTTTCGTCGACGACACGCATGCGGTCGGCGCGCCGTTGATCGCGGCGTATCTCGTGCTGGTACTCGCCAGCTCGGCGGCGCTCTACCATTGGGTGGAGCGCCCCGCGCAGCGCCGGGTGAACGGTCTGACCCTCAGGCGTCCGCGGCAAGTTCAACCTGCAGGCAGTGGATCACCGCACGGTTGAACGCGGCGATACGCGGCTTCCGGAACGAAGCGATGCTCCGCGCATTCAACGCGACAAGCGAGGAGGCCCGATGACGCTCGACGCCATCGTCTATGTCGATGATCAGGAACCCGGAATCACCCGGCGCAAGGTGCGCCACGGCTGGGGCTATTGGGGCCCGGACGGCAAGCGGATCACCGATCGCGACGAGATCGACCGGCTGAACCGGGTCGGCCTGCCCCCCGCTTATATCAATGCCTGGTTCTGCCCCGATCCCAATGGCCATATCCAGGCGGTCGGTTGGGACGACAAGGGCCGCAAGCAATATCGTTACCATACCGGCTTTCGCGAGGCGCAGGAGGCGGCGAAATACGATCGCTGCGCTGCCTTCGGCCACCACCTTCCCAAGTTGCGCGAGCGCGTCGAGTCCGATCTCAAACTGCGCGGGCTGTGCAAGGAGAAAGCGGTCGCCGCGGTCGTCCGTCTCCTCGATCTCGGCACGATCCGCGTCGGCAACGAGGCCTATGCCCAGGAGAATAAAAGCTTCGGCGCGACGACGCTGCGCAAGCGCCACGCGAAGGTGAAGGGCCAGACGCTAAAGCTCCAGTTCCGCGCCAAATCGGGCAAGCTGCGCGTGATGACGATCACCGATCGCACGCTCTCCGCCTTCGTCAAACGGTGTCAGGATCTGCCCGGCCAGCATCTCTTCCGCTGGATCGACGATGCCGGCGAGACGCATCCGGTCACCTCGACCGACGTCAACGCCTATATCCGCGAGGCGATGGCGGACGATTTCACTGCCAAGCATTTCCGCACCTGGGGCGCGAGCGTCATCGCATTCGCGGCGCTCGCGTCCGCCGACGGTTATCTCGGCATCAAGGCGATGCTCGATCCAGTGACGGAGGCGCTGGGCAATACGCCGGCGATCGCGCGCAAATCCTATGTCCATCCGCGGCTGATCGAACTCGCCAAAGACAAGGACGCACAGGCCGCGTTTCGCGAACGCTTGCACCTGCCGCGAGCCACCCGCTACCTGAACCGTTACGAACGCGGACTGATCGCCCTTCTCGAAGACGTCGCCGCTCCCCGAGCCAAGGCAGCCTGAGCATCGCATGACCACCAACAAAGCCCCGATCCTCCCGGAAGTCGACATTCAGACCCAGACCGAAGCCCTGGTTCGCGATTCGTCGGTCTGGGTCCAGTCGCACTGGCTCAACATCCTGATCGCCGCCGCCATCGCCACTGCCATCGTCGTCGCGCTCTATGCGGCGCGCGGCTGGGGCGTGCGGCTGTGCAGGCGCGGCGAAGGCGTGGCGAACTGGTATTCGATATTCGGGCGCGCAGTCGCCAAGACCGGCAACTTCTTCATCATCATGGTCGCGCTGTGCCTGGTGTCGAAATATGCCGGCGCCCCGCCGATGGTCGAAGCCACCATCCAGTTCCTCTTCACCATCGCCGCGGTGTTCCAGGCTGCGATCTGGGTGCGGGAGGTCATCTTCGGGCTGGTCGAGCACCGCACGCACGGCGACGATGCCGGGACCGGCCTCGCCAGCGCGCTCGGCATCATCCGCCTGCTGGTCACGATCGTGCTGTTCGCGATCGCATTGGTGATGGTGCTCAGCAATCTCGGCGTGAACGTCACCGGCCTCGTCGCCGGCCTCGGCATCGGCGGCATCGCCATTGGCCTTGCGGCGCAGGGCATCTTCGGCGACCTCATCGCGGCGCTGTCGATCATCTTCGATCGCCCCTTCCGCCTGGGCGACAACATCAAGTTCGGATCGAGCGAAGGCGTGGTCGAGCAGATCGGCCTCAAGTCCACCCGGCTGCGCGGTGCCGCCGGCGAACTGCGCATCGTCTCGAACCGCAAGCTGCTCGACAACGAGATCCTCAACACCAGCGATCGCATCCGCAATCGCTTCAAGTTCATCTTCAACCTCGGCTACGATACGCCGCCCGAAGTGGTGGATTCGCTCCCCGAACTGCTCCGCGACGCGGTGGAAAGCTCGGGCTACAAGATCAACCATGGCGGGATCACCGGCTTCAGCGCGACCGGGCTCGATTACGACGTCGAGTTCGAATCGCAGGGCATCGATTTCCCGCCCGAAGCCCGCGACAAGGTTGCCGCGGCGATCCTCGCGCGCTTCCGCGATCACAAGATCACCTTCGCCTATCCGACCCAGCTCAACCTGATTGCACCCGAACGCCCCTTTCCGCCGTTGCAGGGCAAGGAGGAATGACCATGCTCTCGGACTGGAACAGCTCCGCGATCGTGCCGTGCCATGACGTGGCGGTCGCCAAACGCTTCTACACCGAGACACTGGGCCTGCCGCTCGCCGAGGATCATGGTGATGTGTTCGCGATCCACACCGGCGGCACCCGGCTCAATGTCTACAAGAGCGCCTATGCCGGCACGAACCAGGCCAATGCCGTGGTCTGGGACGCGGGCGGCGAAGTCGAGGCGATCGCCGCCGATCTGCGCGCCAAGGGCGTCACCCTCGACGAATATCCCGAAGGCTTCGACGCAGTCCGCGACGGCGTGCACGTGAAGGGCGATTTCCGCGCGATCTGGTTCAGGGACCCCGACGGCAACATCCTTCACGTCAACGGCGGCGGCCAAGGCCGCTAGATCGTGCCTTCGTCCCCGTCCTTGCGGCCGAAGAACTTCCGGAAGAAGCCCAGCGCCGCCGCGCCGAACGCCGCCAATCCGATCAGGATCACCTTGCCGAATTTGAGGATGATCGCCAGCAGCCCGATCTTCTTGGCCACGCCCAGCGCGACGCCGCCCGCGACCAGCCCGGCCAGTCCGTACTCGGCCGACTTGTCAGTCGACGCGTTGAAGTCGGTATAGGCCGCGCCGGGCTCGAAACTCACCGAGCGGCCGAAGCTCTGCGCGGCGGTGCGGACGTCGCCGAGATCCTTCATCGAGGCGAGCATGTTGAGGCTGAGCACGCCGGTCCGCCCGAGCAGCCGCACGTCATAGTTGAGCCCGTTGACCGGATCGCCTTCCAGCGCGAGTTCGCGGGCCCAGATCAGCGCGTGATTGCCGGCATCATAGGCCGGCGGCTGCGCCCATCCGACCAGATGCATCGCCGGATAGCCCGCCTGCTTGCGCTCCGGATTCTGCGACTCGGTGCCGTCCTGCATGCCCTTGAGCACGGTGCCATAATCCTGGCTCTGCGCGTCGGTATCGGCGACGTGCCCGGTGTCCTCATAGGTGATTACCGCTCCCCAGACATTGTCGAAGATCGTCGTATCCTTGGCGAGCACCATGCCCAGCACGCCCTCGGCGGTTTCGGGCGGATTGTGCCAGCCCTCGACGAGCACGCGCTTCGCGTCGGCGGCGGGCAGGAAATAATAGCGGTCGCCCAGATGCATTACCGCTTTGGCCTCGGGGATGCGCACGTCGCCGGTCTGCGGGTGCAGGCTCTTCTCCAGCGCAGCCATCGCGGGCGGAAGAGCCCGGGCCTCGGCCTTGGGCGTATCCTTCGCCACCGCTGGTGCCGCCACGCACAACATCACCGCCAGCGCCGCCGCGCTGCTCCCCCAGTTTCGCATGCCCCGTCCCCCTCTCGGCCGCAAGCCGGCCACTCGGAATTGGAACTTCAGTTGCCGGCTTCGTCAAGCGAAAGCATCGCCGCGTCGCCAACCTCTGGTCCGCCGGGGGCGGGCAAGCAACGGCTTTAGAATATTGGGTTCGGCGATACGATGCCGCTTTGCGATGATTATGCGAGCGTAGACGCTACGTCAGTCAGGATTTTCAAATTTTCGGTCAAGTGACGCTTGCGATAGGCCCACCGGGTTCACTAGATGGAGCTGCGCCACTCAGGAATTTGCGCGGGAGAACAATCTCGGTGGATACGATCAGCGTCCAGCAGATGGCCGAAAGCATCGGCACCGAACGCGTGTCGGACTGGGTCGAGGTCACGCAGGCGATGATCGACCAGTTCGCCGAGGCGACCGGCGACCACCAGTTCATCCATGTGAACCCCGAAATGGCCGCGCAAACTCCGTTCGGCGGTACGATCGCGCATGGCTTCCTGTCGCTGTCGCTGATGCCGATGCTCGCCGCGAAGACCGACACGCCGAAGGTTGAAGGTGTGAAGATGGGCGTCAATTATGGAGGGAACAAGGTTCGCTTTCTGACTCCCGTCCGCTCCGGCAAACGCGTTCGCGGGCGTTTCAAGTTATTGAAGTTCACCGAGCGCAAGCCCGGTGTCTGGGAACAGGTTCAGCAATATACCCTCGAGATCGAGGGCGAGGAAAAACCCGCGCTGATCGCCGAATGGATCGCGCTCATTTACGTCTGAGAGGAACAAAAATGCGCTCCGCAGTCATCGTCTCCACCGCCCGCACCCCGATCGGCCGCGCCTATCGCGGCGCGTTCAACGCGCTCCCCGCCCCCACGCTGGGCGCGCATTCGATTCGTGCAGCGGTCGAGCGCGCAGGCATCGATCCCGCCGAGGTCCAGGACGTCGTCTTCGGCGCCGCGCTTCAGCAAGGCAGCCAGGCCGCCAACATCGCGCGCACGGCGCTGCTTCGCGCCGGCCTGCCCGTCTCGGTCGCCGGCATGTCGGTCGACCGGCAATGCGCCTCGGGCCTGATGGCGATCGCCACCGCGGCCAAGGAGATCATCGTCGACAATATGGACATCGCGATCGGCGGCGGTGTCGAATCGATCAGCCTCGTCCAGACCCCGGCGATGCGCGTCGAGCCCGATCGCGAATTGCTGGCGATGCACAACGACATCTACATGCCGATGCTCCAGACCGCCGAAGTCGTCGCCGCGCGCTACGGCATCGGCCGTGACCGCTGCGACGAATATGCCCTCAGGTCGCAGCAGCGCACCGCCGCCGCGCAGGCCGCGGGCAAGTTCGACGACGAGATCGTCCCCGTTACCGCGACGATGAACGTGACCAACAAGGAGACCAAGGAAGTCTCGCAGAAGGAAGTCACGCTCTCGAAGGACGAAGGCAACCGCGCCGACACCACGCTCGAGGGACTCAAGGGCCTCAACCCGGTCCTCCCCAACGGCACCGTCACCGCCGGCAATGCCAGCCAGCTCTCGGACGGCAGCTCGGCCTCGGTGCTGATGGAGGAATCGCTCGCCTCGAAGCGCGGCCTGACTCCGCTCGGCCGCTATGTCGGCATGGCCGTCGCCGGCACCAAGCCCGACGAGATGGGCATCGGCCCGGTCTATGCGATCCCCAAATTGCTCGAACGCTTCAACCTGAAGATGGACGATATCGGCCTGTGGGAGCTCAACGAGGCCTTCGCGGTGCAGGTGCTCTATTGCCAGGACAAGCTCGGCATCCCGGGCGAGTTGCTCAACGTCAACGGCGGCGCGATCTCGATCGGCCATCCTTACGGCATGTCGGGCGCACGCATGACCGGCCACGCGCTGATCGAAGGCAAGCGCCGCGGCGCGAAATACGTCGTCGTGACGATGTGCATCGGCGGCGGCATGGGCGCGGCGGGGCTGTTCGAGGTCCTGTGACTCGCCGGGCGGGGTGCCGCCGACGGTACCCCGCAACCAACCTGCCCCGGATTCCTGCGCATGCGACGCGGCTTGCGCAACAAACGAGCCCCTTCGAGGTTTACGCCGGCGCTGCCGACTAACATCATTGTTGTTTCTGTAACAAATGTTAGCGATATCAGCTTCAAAGTCCCTACAAAAAGGGGCAATCACAGGAGGGGCCGCGCATGGCTGAAGACTTGGCGCTGGTGGCCGATATCGGCCGCCAATCGGTTCGATTTGGCCTGACCGGCGGCGACGCGGGGCTGACGCCGCGCGACGTACGCAAATTCATGACCGCCGAGCACCCCACTTTCACCAGCGCGCTGGTCTCCTATCTCGGCGACGTCGGGCTGCGCGAAGCCCGCCTGCCGAGCGTACTCGCCGTCGCCGGTGCCGTCCGTGGCGACCTGATCAACCTCACCGGCAGCCGCTGGTACATCTCGCTCTCGGGCGTCGAGGCGGTGCTCCGCATCCGTCCGCGTGCGCTCAACGAATGCGCCGCCAATGCGCTCGCGCTGACCATGTTGCCGACCGCTGCCTTCACGCCGCTCCAGGGTCCGCCCCCGCGGCTGGTCGAAGCGGGCGGCAATTATGTCGTGATCGGCACCGGCACGGGGCTCGGCGTCGCGGCGCTGGTCACCGCGGGCGGCAAGCTCAACGCGCTCCAGACCGAGGCGGGCCATATGTCGTTCGCCGCGACTACTGCCGACGAACGTACCTTCGCCCAATATTGCACGTCGAAGGGCATGACCTTCGACATCGAGACGTTGCTCAGCGCGCCCGGCCTGCTGCTCGCTTATGAGGCGCTGTCGGGCGGCAAGAAGCTCGAAAAGCCCGAGGACGTCACGCGCAACATCGGCCGCGATCCGGTGAGCACCGCGGTGGTCCGCATGTTCGTCGAGCATCTCGGCAGCTTCGCCGGCGATCTCGCGCTCGCCTACGGCGCGTGGGACGGCGTTTTCCTCACCGGCGCGATCGCCCGCGCGCTCCATCCGCAGCTGATGGATCCCGGCTTTCGCCGCCGCATGGAAGCCAAGGCCGCGTTCCGGCGCCAGCTCTCCGAAGTTCCCGTCTCGCTGGTCAACCGCACCGATCTGGAGCTGCTCGGCGCCGCGGCCGCACTCGGGAACGCCTGAACGTCCACGCCGTTACTCTCCCGAACGCAATCCGGGAGCGCACCATGGTCGACACCGCCCAACTCAAGAAGGATCTCTGGTCGAAGCTGGACGACAGCCCCTTCGTGATGATCGGGCTGATGGACGGCGGACACAGCATCCCGCTCACCGCCCAGCTCGACAAGGATCAGGTCGACACTCTCTTCTTCTTCGTCGGCAAGGACAACCGGCTGGCGAAGGGCGGCCCGGCCATGGCCCAGTTCGTGTCGAAGGGGCATGATTATTTCGCCTGCCTCGCCGGCACCGCACGCGTCGACAATGATTTCGCGATGATCGACAAATTGTGGAGCCGCTATGTCGAGGCGTGGTTCCCCGGGGGCAAGGACGATCCCAACCTCGCCTTGCTCCGCTTCGACATCGACAGTGCCGAATTGTGGGAGACGGACATGTCGGTCTCCGGCGCGCTCAAGATGCTGTTCGGCGGCAGGATCAGGGGCAGCGAGGAAGGCAGCCACGCGGTGGTCGGCACCACCGCTGAGAGTTGATCCCCACACCGTCACCCCCGCGAAAGCGGGGGCCCATCTCGTGCAGAAGCGGCAACCTGCAACAACTGTTGTATCTGTGGCGCGCCCGGGAGATGGGTCCCCGCTTTCGCGGGGATGACGATTGTGGATTGACCAGTGTCCCTTTTGCGCGCGATTCCATCGCCATGGGTCCCTCGCTTGCGCACCGCATCCGCACCGAAGCGCACGCCGTCTGGCTCGCGGCGCGCGATCCGCGGACGCCTCTATACGCCAAATTGCTCGGCCTGCTGATCGCCGCTTATGCGCTGTCGCCGATCGACCTGATCCCCGATTTCATCCCCGTGCTCGGGCTGCTCGACGACGTGATCCTGATCCCGATCGGGGTGTGGCTGTTCGAGAAGATGATCCCGCGGGAGCAGTTCGCCGAGCACCGCGCTGCGGCCGAGATCGCCACGCGACGCCCGGTGAGCTGGGGTGGCGTGCTGATCGTGCTGATGATCTGGGGCCTGCTCGCGATCCTCGCCTGGAGCGCTTTGGTCACCGCATATGATTGAGCTGGCCCCGTTGCCAACACGCTTCATCCTGTCATGCTTCGGCTCTACGAACGGCGTTCGAGGGGAGTGAGAACGATGAATCCTGATCTTCGGAACCGGCTGGCCGGGCTTCTGTTCTCTGCGGTTGGTATAGCACTGGGCTGGTGGGGCATCTGGTTGCCGCTGCAGGCGGCCCGCGCACAAGTGCCCGAGGTGCGCTACCATCTCGAGATATTCGCCCTCGTGCCGCTCACGCTCGTCTTCGGCCTGTTTCTGTTCATCGCCGGCGACAAATTGCCCTATCGCAATGCCGAGCGGCAGACGCTCACGCCCACAGGCTGGGTGCTTTTCGCCATAATCGCGATCTGCGCCGCCGGGTCGTTCTTCTGGCTGAAGAGCACGTTCGCCCAGCTCGGCTACCAAGACTAGATCTCGCGGCGATCAGCCGTGCGCGGCGATCCAGCTTTCGAGCACCGGCGCGATCTTCGTCCGCCACTTCGAGCCGTTGAAGATGCCGTAATGGCCGACTTCGGGCGCCATGTGGTATTTCTTCAGCTTCGCCGGAAGCTTGTCCGCGATGGTCAGCGCCGCCTTGGTCTGGCCGAGCCCCGAAATGTCGTCGCGCTCGCCCTCGATCGCGAGGATCGCGACATCGGTGATCGCCGAAGGATCGACCCGCCGCCCGCGGTGCAGCATTTCACCCTTGGGCAGCGAATGCGCCTGGAACACCACGTCGATCGTCTGGAGATAGAATTCCGCGGTCATGTCGCAGACCGAGCGATATTCCTCGTAGAATTTCATCGTCGAATCGGCGCCTTCGCCGTCGCCCTGGACGAGGTGTTTGAACATCTCCCAATGGCTGACCATGTGGCTGCCGAGGTTCATCGTCATGAACCCCGCGAGCTGCAGGAAGCCCGGATAGACCCGCCGCCCCGCGCCCGCATAGGTCGCCGGGATCGTGGCGATCACGTTCTGCGCGAACCAGCTGTGCGGCCGCTCGGTCGCCAGGGTGTTGACTGCGGTCGGCGCCTCGCGCGTGTCGATCGGCCCGCCCATCATCGTCAGCGTCTTCGGACGATTCGGATGCTTGTCCGCGCTCATCAGCGCCGCTGCGGCAAAGGCCGGGACCGAGGGTTGGCACACCGCCAGCATGTGCGGACGCGGATCGCCCTCCGCCCCGATATGCTCGAGGAAGGCGATCAGATAATCGACATAGTCGTCGAGGTCGAAGCGCCCCTCGGAGAGCGACACCAGCTTCGCGTCGCGCCAGTCGGTGATGTAGACGTCCGCCGTGGGAAGCATCCGCTCGACCGTGCCGCGCAGCAGCGTGGCATAATGGCCGGACATCGGCGCGACGATCAGCAGCTTGGGGCCGCCTTCCACGCCCTGGCGGACGAAGCGCTTCAATTGCCCGAACGGCATCCGCAGCACGATTTCCTCGTGCACTTCGATCTGCTTGCCGTCGATCGTAGTGAAGTCGAGCCCGAAATCCGGCTTGCCGCGCGGAGCGGAGGCGTGCGCGAACACTTCGAGCGCCGAGGCGAGCACGGGCCCGCCACCGAAATAGGCAAAGGGATTGGCCGGATTGTTGAGCAGCCCCGCGGAGAAATTGGCCCAGGCACTGGCGCCGGCGAGGAGTGACCGTTGAATCTCGTACGCGTCGTAGAGCATCAAATTCCTTCCACCGTCACCCGTTGGAACGGCGGCGACTTATCAGACTAATAGATCGCGCCGTGCTGCGGTGCAACGTTGTCATACCAAATCTTCCAAATATGAGATGAGTTCCCAATGCCGTTTCCGGACGGGGCGCTGGCGCAAGAGAAGGTTCCCCTCTTCCGCCAATCGCGCTAGGCCGCGCGCCATGTCCGATCCCGCCCCGGCGCCCGCTCCGCAATCGCGGCGCAAGCTCAGCAACCTGCTCGTCGTCTGGAGCTTCACGCGCCATTATCCGCTCCAGCTCGCGGTGGCGACGCTGGCGCTGATCGCCTCGTCGGTCGCGACTTTGTGGATCCCGCGCACTTTCAAGCAGATCGTCGACAACGGCTTCGCCAAGGGTGCCGATACGAGCACGATCAGCGTCTATTTCCAGGGCCTGCTGCTCGTCGTCCTCGTGCTCGCGATCGCCACCGCGGTGCGCTTCTTCTTCGTCTCCTGGGTCGGCGAGCGCACCGTCGCCGACATCCGCATGGCGGTGCACCGCAACCTCCTGCGCCTGCCCCCCAAATGGTTCGAGGAAAACCGCCCGTCGGAGATCGCCTCGCGGCTCACTTCGGACACCGCGATCGTCGAAATGGTCGTCGGCAACACCGTCTCGACCGCGCTGCGCAACCTGCTCACCGGCGTCGGCGGCATCGTCTATCTGTTCACGCTCGCGCCCAAGATCGCCGCCTTCCTGCTGGTCGGCATCCCGGTGATCGTGCTGCCGATCGTCTGGCTCGGCGGCCGCGTCCGCGCCCTCTCGCGCTCGAGCCAGGATCGCGTCGCCGATATCGGCTCGATCGCCTCCGAGACTCTCGGCGCGATGCGTATCGTCCAGGCCTTTGGGCAGGAAAAGCGCGAGGCCGAGCGCTTCGAAGGCGCCGTCACGCGCAGCTTCGCCGCCGCCAAGCGCCGGTTCGGGCTGCGCGCGGTGATGACCGCCGCCGTGATCGGCTTGCTCTTCACGGCGATCACGCTGATCATGTGGGACGCGGTGTACGGCGTCGCCGAGGGCCGCATCTCGGGGGGCTCGATCACTGCCTTCGTCATCACCGCCGGCCTCGTCACCGGATCCTTCGGCGCGCTGACCGAAGTCTATGGCGAACTGCTCCGCGGCTCCGGCGCCGCCAGCCGCCTCGCCGAGCTGTTGCGCGAGCAGCCGGACATCGCCGCGCCCGCCAATCCCGTGCCACTCCCGCAACCGCCGCTGGGAGCGGTCGCTTTCGAGCATGTCACCTTCCGCTATCCGACGCGCCCAGAGGCCACGGTCCTCGCCGATTACTCGCTCGACATTCGCCCCGGTGAGACGGTCGCGGTGGTCGGGCCGTCGGGCGCGGGCAAATCGACTTTGTTCCAGTTGCTCCAGCGCTTCTACGATCCCGAAGCGGGCGTGGTCCGCATCGACGGCGTCGACATCCGTCAGGCCGATCCGGCCGAGGTCCGCGCTCGCATGGCGATGGTGCCGCAGGAGACGGTGATCTTCGCCGCCTCGGCGCGCGACAATCTCCGCTACGGCGCATGGGACGCCGGCGACGAGGCGATCTGGGCCGCGGCCGAGGCCGCCAATGCCGGTGATTTCCTGCGCGAGCTTCCCCAGGGGCTCGACACCTTCCTCGGCGAAGGCGGCGCGCGCCTCTCGGGCGGCCAGCGCCAGCGCATCGCGATCGCCCGCGCATTGCTCCGCGACGCCCCGATCCTGCTGCTCGACGAGGCGACCTCGGCGCTCGATGCCGAAAGCGAACGCCTCGTCCAGGACGCGCTCGAGCGATTGATGGAGAACCGCACCACGCTGGTCATCGCGCACCGGCTCGCCACCGTGCGCGCCGCCGACCGGATCATCGTGATGGACGAAGGCCGCATCGTCGAGACCGGCACCCATGCCGAGCTGGTCGGCACGAGCGGCCTCTATGCGCGACTCGCGGCGCTGCAGTTCAACGACGCGGTCTGACCCGGCTCGGGAGAAAGCGCCCGCGCCGAAAGCAGCCGGCTTTCCCATTTCAGAAGATCGGGTATGCTGACGACGAAGCATAACGGGAGAGAGAAATGGCCGACCGCGAGTTCGAGATCATCGTCTATGGCGCCACCGGCTTCACCGGCCGCCTCGTCGCCGAATATCTCGCGGCGAACTATCGCCAAGTGAAATGGGCGATGGCCGGCCGTTCGCTGACCAAGCTCGAGCAAGTCCGCGACGAGATCGGCGCGCCCGCCGACACACCCCTGCTCACCGCCAATGCCGACGATCCCGCCGCGCTGAAGGCACTCACTGCCCGCGCGCAGGTCGTCATCACCACCGTCGGTCCCTATCAGCTCTATGGCGAGCCCTTGCTCGCGGCCTGTGTCGAGACCGGCACCGCCTATGTCGATTTGTGCGGCGAGCCCAATTTCATGCACGAAATGATCGGCAAATATCAGGACGCCGCCAAGGCTAGCGGCGCGCGGATCGTCTTCTCGTGCGGCTTCGATTCGATCCCGTTCGATCTTGGCGTATGGACCGTCGAGCAGGCGGCGATCGCGAAGTTCGGCAAGCCCGCGCCGCGCGTGAAGGGCCGGGTCCGCGCGATGAAGGGCACCTTCTCCGGCGGCACCTTCGCCAGCGGCAAGGCGACCGCCGCCGCGGCGATGAAGGATCCCGCGGTGTTCAAGGCGCTGATCGATCCCTTCGCGCTCACCCCCGGCTTCGAGGGACCTAGCCAGCCCAAGGGCGTGCTGCCCGAATATGACGAAGCCGTGGGCGGCTGGGTCGCGCCGTTCATGATGGCGGTGATCAACACCAAGAACGTCCACCGCACCAATTTCCTCGCCGGCCATCCCTATGGCGAGGATTTCCAATATGACGAGATGATGGTCGCGCCCGGCATCGGCGATATCGGCAAGGCCGCGGCCGAGGCGATCGCCAAGATGAACCCGATGAACTCGGACAAGGGCCCCGCCCCCGGCGAAGGCCCGGGCAAGGAAGAGCGCGAGACCGGCTATTACGACATCGCCTTCATCGCCGAGATGCCGTCGGGCGAGCGCCTCACCGCAAGCGTGAAGGGCGATCGCGATCCGGGCTATGGATCGACCAGCAAGATGATCGCCGAAAGCGCGCTCTGCCTGATCCACGACGTGGCGGGCGAAGGCGGCATCTGGACCCCCGGCGCGCTGATGGCCGAGCCGCTCAGGAAGCGGCTCGAGGCACATGCGGGGCTGACTTTCACGATCGAATGACCGCGCTTGCAATGTAGGATTTCGAGTGCTGGGATCGGCCGGTCGGCTCGTCGCCGCCGCTCTTTCAATCTGGTGGATAAATTGGATTGCGCGAGAATTGTGCGCAAGAATGTTACAAAATGAATCGCGTTTCGGCCAAAGGAGTCAAGTTAAGGCCGGTCAAACGCGCTTTGACGCGTACGCGCGCCCTTCAGAAGACAGGGACTGGGCGTACCGATATTCAAATTCCCCTCCCTTTTAGGGAGGGGTTAGGGGTGGGTAAGGAAAGCCGGGCTCGATGCCCGGTCTTTCCTTCTTCTCCCAAGCATCTCGATGGGCTCGCTACGCTCGCACCCACCCCCAGCCCCTCCCTTGCAGGGAGGGGAGTCTCGTGGCTGAAGTCTATCTGACCTTTCGCCCGCTCAGCCGCGATAGCCCAACAGGATCAGCCCGGCGATGATCACGGCGAGGACGATCACGATCGGCACCAGCTTGCGCCGCCGTGCGTCGATCTCGGCCTGATAGGCGGCGGTGTCGATCCAGTAGCGCCCGGCGCTCGCTTCGCGGATTACGCCCGTGCCCCGCATCCGCTCGAACTGGCGCCGCTCGATAGGGCTCTGGGGCACATAGGCGACCGCGTCTTCGGCATCGATCGCGTGATGGAAGAAGAAATGCGAAGCAATCTTGCGGCGCGCGCGCGACACGAGGCCTGCGACGATCGACGGAACCGATGACGCTGCAATCACGATCGCCCTCCCCGCATCAAGCGCGGAGGCTGACACGAAAGCCGCTCGGCCTCAACAGCCTATCGCTTGCGCCCCTGGTGCCGGATGTTCGCCGGCCGCCCGCGATGCTTGATCACGCGCTTGGGTCCCCTGCCCCGCTCCTCGCGCCCACCGCCGCTCGACGCCGAACCGTCGGGCAGCTCGAAACGCAGCGCGCCCGAGATCGGGTTCGCCTCGGCCAGCCGCAGCTTGAGCCGCTGGCCCATCGCGAAGAATTCGCCGGTATCCTCGCCGATCAGACGCTGGCTCGCTTCGTCGTAGCGGAAATATTCGGTGCCGAGATCGCGCACCGGCACCAGCCCGTCGCCGCCGATCCCGTCGATCGTCGCGAAGAAGCCGAAATTCTGCACCCCGGTGATCCGCGCATCCATCACTTCGCCGACATGCGCCGAGAGATAGGCGGCGACATAGCGATCGACGGTCTCGCGCTCGGCCTCCATCGCCCGGCGTTCGAGCGTCGAGATGCTCTCGCCGATCCGCTCCATCGACCCGGCTTCCTCGGGCGTGAGCCCGCCTGGCCCGAGCTTGTACGCATCGACCAGCGAGCGGTGGACGATCAGATCGGCATAGCGCCGGATCGGCGAGGTGAAGTGCGCATAGCTGCCCAGCGAAAGCCCGAAATGCCCGGCATTCTGGGGCCCGTAATAGGCCTGGGTCTGGCTGCGCAGCACCTGCTGCATCACTTCGTCGCGGAAGTCCGCCTCGCCCACCTGTTCGAGGATGCGGTTGAACGTGGCGGGCTTGATCACCTGCCCCAGCGCGAATTCCATGTCGTAGGTCTTGAGATACTCCTTGAGCGCGACGAGCTTCTCGCGCGCCGGCGGCTCGTGGATGCGGTACATCACCGGCGCCTTCTTCGCCTCGAGCGCCTTGGCCGCGGCGACGTTCGCCGCGATCATGTAATCCTCGATCAATTTGTGCGCATCGAGGCGCTCGCGCGGCGCAACCGACAGAATGCGCCCCATCTCGTCGAGCACGATCCGCCGCTCGGGCAGATCGAGATCGAGCGGCTCGCGCTTCTCGCGGGCCTTGTTGAGCGCGCGCCAGCAGTCCCAGAGGTGGCGCAGCGCAGGCTCGATCGCGCCACGCTTCTCCGCGCCGGGGGCGAATCGATCGTCGAGCAAGGCCCGCTCGCTCTTCGGTCCATCGATGATCGTCTGGGCGTCGTCATAGGCGATGTTCGCCGCGAGGCTGACCACTGCGCGGCTGAAGCGCCACGACTTGAGTTCGCCGTGCTTGCCCACCTGGAGGTGGCACGCCAGCGCCGCGCGGTCTTCGCCCTCCTTGAGCGAGCAGACTTCGGCCGAGAGGATCTCGGGCAGCATCGGCACGACGCGATCGGGGAAATAGACCGAATTGCCGCGCTTGCGCGCCTCACGGTCGAGTTCCGAGCCCGGCCGGACATAGAAGCTGACGTCGGCGATCGCGACCACGGCCTTCCAGCCGCCTTCGTTCTTCGGATCGTCGTCGGGCGTCGCCCAGACGGCATCGTCATGGTCGCGCGCATCGGCCGGATCGATCGCGACGATCGGCAGGTCGCGCAGATCCTCGCGCTCGCCCAGCGGCTGCTTCGATATCCGCTCGGCCTCCGCCAGCAGATCGTCGGAGAAGACATTGGGGATGCCGTGGCGATGGATCGCGATCAACGAGAAGCTGCGCGGCGCGAAGGGATCGCCCAGCCGCTCGGTGACGTGCGCGAAGATGCGCGGCGGTTTGCCCGCCTTGTTGGCGAGGACGAGATCGCCCGGCTCGGCACCGTTGCGCTCCGAGATCGGATAGCTATGCCGGTCCTTCTTCTCGACGCCCTGGAGGTAGAGCCGTCCGCCCTCTTCGTGAACGACGCCGAGTATCTGCTCCTCGCTGCGCGCGAGCTTCTTCATCGGGTGCGCGATCCAGCCGTTGCCGGCCTCTTCGGTCCGCGCGAGGATTCGGTCGCCCGGACCCAGCGCGCCGCGCTTGCCGCGCTCACGGACGCGGAGCCGCGGCACCGGAATGCCCTCGGCCTCCCAGCGCTCGGGCACTGCCCAGATCGTGTCGCCATCGGCGTCGGTGATCCGCAGCACGGTCACCTTGGGAACCCCGCCCATCTTGTGGAAGGCGCGGCCGGGGGCGCTGTCGATCAGCCCTTCGTCTGCCATGTCCTTGAGCAGCGACTTGAGCGCGATCTTGTCCTGCGCGTGCAGCCCGAACGCCTTGGCGATCTCGCGCTTGCCGGCAGGTGTCTGCGATGTGGAAATGAAATCGAGGATCTGCTCCCTGGTGGGCAGACCCGTTCGTGTCTTTGATTTTGTCATTGGCCCTGAAGATAGGGACTCGCGGCGACTTGTCCAACTGCGTAACTTGATACCGTGCCCTATGACCTCCTCATCGTCGGCGGCGGGATCAACGGCTGCGCGATCGCCCGCGAGGCATCGCTCGCCGGGCTGTCGATCCTGCTCGTCGAGAAGGACGACCTTGCCGGCCATACCAGTTCCGCCTCGACCAAGCTGATCCATGGCGGGCTGCGGTACCTCGAGACCTGGCAGTTCCGGCTGGTGCGCGAGGGGCTCCATGAGCGCGAGCGCCTGCTCGAAGCCGCGCCGCATCTGATCCGCCCGATGACCTTCGTGCTGCCGCACGCCCATGCGGTCCGCCCCTGGTGGATGGTCCGTGCCGGACTCTACCTCTACGACCTGCTGGCCGGCCAATCCTCGCTGCCCCGCTCGCGGAGCCTCCACCCCTCCGACACTGCCTTCACCGATCCGCTCGCCGGCGAGCATCGCGGCTTCGTCTATTCGGACGCCTGGGTCGACGATGCCCGGCTCACCCTCGCCAATGCCCGCGATGCCGCCGCGCACGGCACCGAGATCGCGACGCGTACCGCGCTGATCTCCGCAGTCCGCACCGGCGACCTCTGGCAGGCAAAGCTCTCCGACGGCCGCGTTGTCGAGGCTCGCTGCCTCGTCAACGCCGCCGGCCCATGGGTGCGAACTTTACTCGACAGCCTCGCCATCGAGACTCGCTCGCAAGTCCGGCTGGTCAAGGGCAGCCATATCGTCGTCCCGCGCCTGTTCGAGGGCGATCATGCCTATATCCTCCAGCAGCCCGATCGCCGCATCGTCTTCGCGATCCCCTATGAAGGCGGCTTCACTGAGATCGGCACGACCGACGTTTCGGTCGAGCGCCCAGAGGACGCGGTCTGCTCTCCCGAGGAAATCCAATATCTCTGCGACGCAGTGAACCGCTATTTCACGCGCCAGACCACCCCCGCCGATGTCGCCTGGAACTGGTCAGGCGTCCGCCCGCTGCACGACGACGGGGCAACAAAGGCACAGGCGGTCACCCGCGACTACGTCCTCGAACTCGACGACGAAGGCGCTCCCTTGCTCTCGGTCTTCGGCGGCAAGATCACCACCGCGCGCGCGCTCGCCGAAGAGGCGATGGAGAAGATCGGCCCGCTGCTCGGCATCGAGCCGCGCTGCCGCACCCGCGCCCGCGTCTTCCCCGGCGGCGCCATCGCCGGATTCGATCGACATCTGGCGCAGGTCCGCGCGCGTTGGCCGTTTCTCGGCGAGGATCGCTCGCGGCGGATGGCGCACGCTTATGGCAGTCAGCTCGGCGAGATGCTCCACGACATCCATGACGAAGCGGGCATGGGCGCACCCCTCGGCGCCGGTCTCACCGAAGTTGAAGCGCGGTGGATGCACGCCTGCGAATGGGCGCGCACCCCCGAGGACGTGCTGTTCCGCCGCTCCAAGCTCGGCCTCCACATGACCGCCGCCGAGCGCGATGCATTCGCCAAATATTGGGCCGCAACATTCGCTTAACCATTTGTTGATAACTCCGCCTTTAGCACTCTGCAGGGGGCAGGAGGGTTATGGCGACGCGGCTATCGCAATTCCGGACAGTGGGACCTGCGCTGGTCGAACAGCGCAGCGAGCCGCGGCATCGCATCACCGTGACGCATGCCACTGTGCGCAAGCAGGGCAACGTCTCGATCGAGGCGATATTGCGGGATCTCTCGGTCTATGGCTGCCGCCTCGCCTGCACCAGCGAGCATCCCGAAGGCGAACGCGTCTGGCTGCGCCTCAAGGACAGTTTGCCGGTCTCCGCCACGGTGATCTGGAACGACGGCAACCATATCGGCTGCCGCTTCGACGCACCGATCGACCGCGGCCTGATGCGCGCACTGACTCTCGTTATCTGCTGAGCCGGGCTCAGCTATAGGCGATCAGCCGCCCCAACGTCCCGACACCCAGCCACATCAGCAACGACGCCAGCGCGCTCGTCCGCCCGATCAGCGGCGGCACCTCGCCGCCCGCCTCCACCCGCCGCTGCCAGACCAGCCGGAACAGCAGGGCATTGGCGAGCGCCAGCGCGATCAGCACCAGCTTGCGGTGAAAGGTCACCGAACGCGCCAGCGCCATGCCGTCCGAAGCGAACAGGACGGTGCCGCTGAGTACCAGCAGCGCCAGCCCGCCCAGCGCCACCGGGGTCAGCGCGCGGGACAGCGCCGCGGCGGGCACGTCGCGCCACAATCCAGCGAGCCGCAGATCGACCACGCCGATCCCGCCGACGAGCATCACCAGCCCCAGCAGATGCAGGCTGTTGACCAGCGGATAGGCCCAGGCGCCGCCGCGCGCCCATGGCCCCACGCCCACTGCGTCAAGCCACTGGGCAAAAGCGAGCAGCGCCGCTTCCACGCCTCAGCGCAGCTCGACCGTCTTGCCGCCCGCCTTGATGCGCTCGATCCGCATCTCGGCCGTCCCGTCCTTGCGGGCATAGCCGGTGAGCGTCACCGTCTGGCCCTTGTCGATCATCGCCGAGCTGAGACCGCGCGCCTCCATCCGGGCGACCGGCGCAAGCACGACATGCCACTGCTTGCCCTGCCAGCGCATCGTCGCGCTGCCATGCGGGTTGGTCCAGGCGACGCTTTGCAGCTTGCCGGTGACGGTGATCGGCTTGGTCTCGTCATACGAGCTCCAGCCATGATGTGCGAGTGCCGCGGCCGGGATGGATACCGCCAGCGCCGCGGCGAACAAGGTCATGCGAGACATCGCTTCCTCCAATCGCCCCCGCCGCGAAAGCTAACGCAAAGCAAGCCTTTATGCACCCCCGTCCCAATCGCCGAGCACGTTGGCGCGGGTGAATTTCGCCGCATCGGCCACGCTCAGCATCCGCCGCGTCGGCGAAGCCGGCCCGGCTCCGGGCCCGCGGCTGCGATATTCGAACAGCCGCGCTTCCTGCGGGGTCAGCCGGCGCTGCTCGCCGCCCGGCCCCTTGTAGCCCATCCACGTCCAGCCCTCGCGCCGGATATGCGCATCCATCCAGCAGTTCAGGAACACCGACTGGCCGGTCAGTGCCATGTTGCCGCCCGCGCGCCAGGGCCGGCCGAGCCATACCGAACGCGGTGGCACGCCACGTTCATGCGTCAGCCGGCATTGCGAGAGGACCAATCCGAAGGGCTGATCCTGCGGCGTGCTCGGTGCAGTGAGGAAGCCGAACTCGGTCGCGCCCGGCACAAAGCGCGTGACGATCTCGCAGCCTTCGAACCATGCCGCCGCTCCGCCGAAGATGAAGTCGACTCCGCCGACGATCCGGCAATCGGCGATCCGCGAGCGGCCCTGCACGTAGAGCGTGTCCTGATAGCCTTCGAGCCAGCAATGCTCGACCAGGGTCCGGTCCGCCTCGCGCCCGATCACCAGCGCGACTGCCTGCGCGCCGTTGCCGGCATTGTCGCGCTTGGCGCCGACATAATCGAAGCTGTTGCGGATGGTCAGGTTGCGCAGCGTCGTTCCCGGTGCCGCGATCGTCAGCGTTCCGGTGCGGAACGTGCCCCAGTTGTTACCGTCGGGATGCTTCAGCCCCGCATAAGTGCCGAAGCTCAGTATCGTCCCCTGCCCACTGCCGACGATCGTGACGTTGGGCACGGTGATCGTCAGCTTCTCGATCAGCACGCCTTCGCGCACGAGAATCCGGAACGGCCGCCCGCCTGCCGCCGCGGCCTGCTCCAGCGCCTTGCCGAGGGTGTCGGTGCGCGGATCGACGATCGCGTCCCAGCTGTCCTCCGCCCGCGCCGCCATCGGCAGCATCAGCGCGCCGGCAAGCACCGTCCGTCGATCGACCATGTCCCCTCCCCGTCACCAGCGATAATTGAAGCTTACGCTGATCCTCTTGCCCTTGCCCGATCCGGCGGGCACCTCGTGCCGCAGCCAGCTCTCCCACAGCAGCACCGTGCCCGGCTCGGGCACCACTTCGACGAAGCTGCGCAGCGCCTCGGCCACATCGGGACGCCGCGGCGGTGCCGCCATCATCATCGGCAGCCGCGGATCTTCGAGCTGCAGCCCGCGCGATCCCGCCGGCAGCGCGATGTAGACCGTCCCCGAGATCACGCTGTGCGGATGGACATGCCCGCTATGCCCGCCGCCGCCGTTCAGGACATTGGCCCAAAGGCTGTCGAGCTTGAGCTTCTTGCCCCCCAGCTCGAACCCGCACGCATCGGCGAACTTGGCGACGTGCCTGTCGAGCAGCCGCTTGAGATCTGCGAACGCGGGATCGCGGATCGGCAGGTCGTTCAGCGACGCGTAGGACGTATAGCCCTGATAGCCATGCTCCTTCGCCCAACCGCGCCCCGCTTTGTCGTCCTCGGCGAGCTGGAGGCACGAGGCCTCGAGCTCCTCGATCAGCGCATCGTCGCCGAGTGGCTCTTGGTAGAGGAGAGTGGAGAAAAGCGCGCGCATCAATACGCCGTCATCCCGGCGGAAGCCGGGATCTCGTGCGGCTCCTTCCCCGCGCCATCGCCTGAGATCCCGGCCTTCGCCGGGATGACGATGGGGGCACAGGGGACGGGAAGGTCAGTAGGCACGCGCGACCAGGATGCGTTCGACCGCGGGCGCGCCGGTGAAGATGCACGCGCCTTCCGCCGGCGCAGCGTCGCCCGGCACGTTGCGGAAGGTGAGCTTCAACGCCTTCAGCCGCTCGACCACCTTGTCGAGCTCGGCGCCGCTCGGCTTCGACCAATTGACTTCGACCCAGCCCGGCTTCGCACCCTCGAACGCCTTTTCCAGCGCAGCGAAGTCGCTGATGTCGCGGCGGATATTGCTATCCATCCGCTCGCGCGCCTGGGCGTGCAGCGCCTGCTGGATGCTCTCCAGCATCTGCGTCGCCTCGTCGACCAGCTGCCCGCGCGCCACCACTGCGCTGTCGAGCTTGCCGTCCTCGCGGTAGAGCCGGTCGCGGCGTATCACCGAGACGTTGCCGCCGGCGACGTCGCGCCCGCCGACTTCGATCACGATCGGCGCGCCCTTCTTCACCCAGCCCCAGCGCTTGGTCGCGGCCTTGGCCGGGCGCAGATCGAGCAACGCGCGCACCGGCTCGCCGAACACGCTGAACACCGCCAGCTCCTGCTGGAGCGTCTTGCAATATTCGATGATTTCCGCGTCCTCGGGCTGGTCGCGCAGCATCGGCACGATCACGATCTGCCACGGCGCGACGCGCGGCGGCACGCGCAGCCCGTCATCGTCACCATGCACCATGATCACGCCGCCGATCATCCGGGTCGAAACGCCCCAGCTCGTAGTCTGCGCCAGTTCCTGCTGCCCCTCGGCATTCTGGAACTTGATGTTCTGCGCGCTCGAGAAGGTGGTGCCGAGGAAGTGGCTGGTGCCTGCCTGGAGCGCCTTGCCGTCCTGCATCATCGCCTCGATGCTGTACGTCGAGACCGCGCCCGGGAAGCGCTCATTCTCGGGCTTCTCTCCCGCGACCACCGGCATCGCGAGGCAATCCTCGGCGAAGCCGCGATAGACTTCGAGCATCTTGAGCGTCTCTTCGCGCGCCTCGGCCTCGCTGGCATGCGCGGTATGGCCCTCCTGCCAGAGGAACTCGCTGGTGCGCAGGAACATCCGCGTGCGCATCTCCCAGCGCACGACGTTCGCCCATTGGTTGATCAGCACCGGCAAATCGCGCCACGACTGGATCCAGCGCGAAAAGGCCGCGCCGATCACCGTCTCCGAAGTCGGCCGGACGACCAGAGGCTCCTCGAGCTTCGCGTCGGGATCGACCACCAATTTGCCATGGCCGTCGCTCTTCAGCCGGTGATGGGTGACAACCGCCATTTCCTTGGCGAAGCCTTCGACATGCTCGGCCTCCTTCTCGAAATACGAGAGCGGGATGAACAAGGGGAAATAGCAATTCTCGTGGCCGGTCGCCTTGATGCGATCGTCGAGCAGCCGCTGGATGCGTTCCCAGATGCCATAGCCCCATGGCCGGATGACCATGCATCCGCGCACCCCGCTCTCCTCGGCCAGATCGGCCTCCGAGATGACGGCCTGGTACCATGCGGCGAAATCGGCTTCGCGAGTGACGTTGAGAGCGTGCTTGATCATGGCCGTGCCTCTAAGGCCCGCGCTCGAAGCCCGCAATGGCGGGTGCGCGGGCGGGGCGTGTCAATTGACACGGTTGACACGAATCGCCGTTTACACGGGTGACAACCTTCGCCCGTGTCAGGAGATCGATCGCATGAGGGAGAGGCCGCTTGCTTGCCCATCCGCGAGCATCTTTCAGAACAAATCCTACATTTCCAGGGATTTTCTGACTGCGGGTGCCTTGGGTCGGGATCACCGTCAATTTCCCCTCCTTGTCGCGGAGGGGTCAAGGGGTGGCGCTGGATGACATCGCGCGAATAAGGGCAAGCGCAGGGTTGTGTGCCGCAGCACCGCCCCCTAACCGGACCGCGTGGCATCCTCCAGAACAGATAGCGCCTTCAAGGGCTTGGCACTGCGCCTTTTCGCGATCGCCTGCCTCTCCACCATGTCGGCGCTGATCAAGCTCGCCGAGACGCGCGGCGCGACCCTGGTCGAGACGATGTTCCACCGTCAGCTCTGGGCGGTGCCGATCGTCACCGCCTGGATCATGGCCGGCCCCGGCCTCGGCTCCATCCGCACCCAGCGCTTTGGCGCGCATGTCACCCGCACCGCGATCGGGCTCACCGGCATGGTCTTCACGTTCGGCGCGGTGCTGCTGCTGCCGCTCGCCGAAGCGACCACGCTCCAGTTCACCGTGCCGATCTTCGCGACCCTGCTCGGCGCGCTGGTGCTTCGCGAGAAGACCGGCTGGCACCGCTGGGGCGCAGTGGTGATCGGTTTTGCCGGCGTGCTCGTCGTCGCGCAGCCGGGGAGCGGCGCATTCCCGCTGTTCGGCGCCTTTGTCGGGCTGATGGCCGCCCTGTTCGTCGCGATCGTGGCGATCACGCTCCGGCAGATCGGCAAGACCGAGAGCGCCGGCACCACCGTCTTCTGGTTCTCCGTCCTGTCGCTGCCCCCGCTTGGCGTCGCTTATATCTTCCAGCTCCAATCGCATGACTGGCTGACCTGGGCGAACCTGATCGGCATCGGGCTCGTCGGCGGCGTCGCCCAGCTCGCCCTGACTGCCTCGGTCCGATTCGCGCCGGTCTCGACCGTCATCCCGATGGACTATTCGAGCCTGATCTGGGGCACCTTCTACGGCTGGCTGATCTTCGGCGCCTGGCCAACGCCCTGGACCTGGCTCGGTGCGCCGATCATCATCGCCAGCGGGCTCTACATCGTGTGGCGCGAGCGGGTGCTCCACCTGCGCAACACCGAAGGGGCGAGCGACGCCGCCGCCTCATGATTCGCGGCGGAACACCAGGCTGAGATTGTTCGCCGGCATCGCGACGATGCGTTCGAGCAATAGACCGCACGCCGCCGCAGCGGCCGAGACGTCCTCGACATGCCGCAACCCCCAGGCCGGGTTTCGGCTCTTGAGCGAGACATCGAATGCCTCGTTCGATTCGGCGGTCGGCACATCGCGCTGGCGATAGGGCCCGTAGAGGATCAGCGGCGCGCCCGGCGTGAGCAACCGCCCCGCCCCTGCCATCAGCCCGAGCGTCGCTTCCCACGGGCTGATATGTACCATGTTTACGCAGAGGATCGCGTCCGCCGCCGTCGCCGGCCACGCCGCTTCCGCCGCGTCCAGCGCCAGCGGAGGCGGCACATTGGCCAGCCCCGCGCACCAATCGGCGATCGAGGCCAGCGCGTCGGTGTCGGGATCGCTCGGCTGCCACGTCAGATCGGGGAAGCGTTCGGCGAAGAAGGCGGCATGCTCGCCGCTCCCGCTCGCCACTTCGAGCACCAGCCCGCGCGCCGGGAGCGTTTCGGCGAGCACCGCCGCGATCGGCTCGCGGTTGCGCAAGGTGGCGGGGGCATGGCGCCGCATGCTCATGCGCCGCGCGCCGCGGCGAGCAGCTTGCGCGCGCGCAGCCACATCTCGAGCCGCTGCGTCGCCAGCAGCCCCAATGCGAAGGCGACCAGCACGTCGGTCAGCGTCATCACGTCGAGCGCCATTCCGGGCGCCATCTCGCGCGCACCTGTCCGGACCAGGATCAGCACGAGGATCAGCAGCATCGCGGCGGGCGATGCGCGCTGCGACACTTCATGCGTCTCCGGATCGACGCTGATCCGCATCATCCGGCCGCGCTGCCAGCCCAGCGCCACACCCGCCGCCAGCGCGATCAGGCACCAGAGCCAGGCGAACCCCACCGGCGGGTGCGCCCAATAAGCGACCGCGGCCACCACGATATAGATCGCCGGCACGATCCACAGCCGCTCGATCTTGAGCGGCCGCTCGCGACTCATCCGCCGCATCCGAAAGGCCATGACGGCGATAAGGATGACGATCGGGATCGCGAGGCGAAGCCAGTCGGACTGCGGATGCGCGGCGTTCATGACGCCCTGTTTTGGCGAGCGCGCGGCACTTGGCAAGCGGGCCATAGCGGGCGCCGCTTGTGCCAGAGCTGGTCAGACCGGCATGGCCGAGGCCGTTACTTGCCGCCCTTGCGCGCCGGATAGCGGCTGTCGCTGCCGCGCGGAGGAAGCGTCAGCGCCGCGGCCATCTTGGCCTTGGCCGCCTCGGCCGCCGCGGCCTTTTCGGCCAGCTTGGCGGCAGCCCGCTCTTCGGCTGCGCGGATTTCGGCGAGACGCGCCGCCTCGGCATCCGCCTTGGCCTGCTCGACCGCCGCCTTCTGCGCCTCGATCGCCGCCAGCTTCGCTTCGCGCTCCGCTTCCACCGCGGCTTCACGGGCGAGGCGCGCCGCCTTGCGCTCGGCCAGCTCTTCCTCGCTCAGCTTGGGAGCGGCCTTGAGCTTTTCGAGCAGCGCCTTCTTGGCATCGGCCGAGCGTCCGGCGCGGTCACGGAAAGTATCGTTATACGTCATTCGGTATTCAAACTCCTGCGCGGCTATTCCGCCGCTTCCGCCCGTTGGGGCTCCTTGTAGACCAACACCGGCTTGCGCGCGGCGAGCGTCTCGTCGAGTCGCCGGCGCGGCGCGAAATGCGGCGCGGTCTTGATCGCGAGATCGCCGCCCTTAGCCTTTTCGGCCACAGAACGGAAGGCGTGGATGAACTGGTCCAGCGTAGCCTTGCTTTCGGTCTCGGTCGGCTCGACCAGCATGGCCCCGTGGACGACCAGCGGGAAATAGACCGTCATCGGGTGGAAACCCTCGTCGATCAGCCCCTTGGCGATATCGATCGTCGAGAATCCCTCGGGCAGGCCCCTATCGCTGAAGATCGCCTCGTGCATGCACGGACCCGATTTCGCGAAGGGCGCGTCGAGCACATCCTCCATCGAGCGCAGGATATAATTGGCGTTGAGCACCGAATCCTCGGCGACCTGGCGCAGGCCGTCGGCGCCATGGCTGAGGATATAGGTCAGCGCGCGCGTGAACATGCCCATCTGGCCATGGAACGCGACCATCCGGCCGAAGCTCGACGCATGGTGCTCGCCCGCGGTCTCTTCTTCGACCAAGGCGAAATGATCGCCCTGCTTCTCGACGAACGGCAGCGGCGCATAGGGTGTCAGCGCTTCGGAGAACACCACCGGCCCCGAACCCGGCCCACCGCCGCCATGCGGAGTCGAGAAGGTCTTGTGCAGATTGATGTGCATCGCATCGATGCCGAGATCGCCCGGGCGGACCCGGCCGACGATCGCGTTGAAGTTGGCGCCGTCGCAATAGACATAGCCGCCCGCCGCATGCACCGCGTCCGAGATCGCCCGCATGTCGGGCTCGAACAGGCCGCAAGTGTTGGGATTGGTGATCATCACGCCGGCAACGTCGGGGCCGAGGCGCGCCTTGAGCGCTTCGAGATTGACCCGGCCGGCCTCGGTCGCGGGAATGTCCTCGACCGAGAAACCCGCGAACGCCGCCGTGGCGGGATTGGTGCCGTGCGCGCTCTCGGGGACCAGCAGCACTTTGCGCGCCTGCTCGCCCTTGGCGTCGAGCGCCGCGCGGATCGCCAGCACGCCGCAGAGTTCGCCATGGGCTCCGGCCTTGGGGCTCATCGCCACCGAATGCATGCCGGTCAGCGTCACCAGCCAATGCGCTAGCTGATGGATCACTTCGAACGCGCCCTGGCAGGCATCGACCGGCGTCATCGGGTGGAGATCGGCGAAACCGGGCAGCCGCGCCATCCGCTCGTTCAATCGCGGATTGTGCTTCATCGTGCACGAGCCGAGCGGGAAAAGTCCGAGGTCGATCGCGTAATTCTGTCGGCTGAGGCGGGTGTAATGCCGCACCGCCTCGGGCTCGGACAGGCCGGGAAGCCCGATCGCCTTCGAGCGTTCGAGCCCGCCCAGGCGCGACTTGCCCGAGGGCGCCTCCGCGAAGTCGACACCGGTGGTCTCGGTCGAACCGATCTCGAAGATCAACGGCTCCTCGAGCATCAGCGCGCGGTTGCCGGTGAAGGTCTCGCCCGAGGCCTCGCCGGCCTGCGGAGTGGTGGGGCGCCAGCCGCTCCGGTTGATCGTCATGCCAGCGCCTCTTGATTGCGGACCGCACCAACCCCGTTCGGGCTGAGCTTGTCGAAGCCCCGTCCTTCTTCTGCGAGGCGGTAGAGAGAGGAAAACAGCCCTTCGACAAGCTCAGGGCGAACGGAAGAGAGGAAGGTCATGCCAGCGCCTCCTCGAGCGCGGAGGCAAGCGTCTCGACGTCCTCCTCGGTGGTGGTTTCGGTGACTGCGACGACGAGCCCGTTCTGCAGCTCCGCCGCATCCGGATAGAGCCGGCCGAGCGACACGCCGGCCAGGATGCCCTTGTCCGCGAGGGTGCGCACGACCGGGCGTGCTTCCTTCGAGAGCTTCAGCGTGAACTCGTTGAAGAACCGGTCGGTGACCAGTTCGACGCCATCGACTTCGGCGAGCCGGTCGGCGGCGGCGCTCGCCGCGACATGATTGAGTTCGGCGAGCCGGCGCAGGCCTGCTTCGCCCAGCAGGGTCATGTGCGCCGACATCGCCAGCGCGCAGAGCACCGAGCTGGTGCAGATGTTCGAGGTCGCCTTCTCGCGGCGGATATGCTGCTCGCGGGTCGACAGCGTCAGCACGAAGCCGCGCTTGCCCTCGGCATCGACGGTCTCGCCGCACAACCGCCCCGGCATCTGCCGCACCAGTTTCTCCGAGCAGGCGAACAACCCGACATAGGGCCCGCCGAACTGCAGCCCGACGCCGATCGACTGGCCCTCGCCGACGACGATGTCCGCGCCCATCTCGCCCGGCGACCGAATCGCCCCCAGCGCCACCGGCTCGGTCACCACCGCGACCAGCAAGGCCTTCTTCGCGTGGCATGCCTCGGCGAGCGCGCTCATGTCCTCGATCCGGCCGAGGATGTCGGGATATTGGACCACGACACAGCTGGTGTCGTCATCGATCGAATTGATCAGGTCCAGCGTGTCGGGCTCAGGCGAGAAGGTCGGCAGCGAGGTGACCAGCTGGTCGCCGGTGAACTTGGCCATCGTCTTCGCGACCGACACGTAATGCGGGTGCAGCCCGCCCGAGAGGATCGCCTTGCCGCGCTTCGTCACCCGCCGCGCCATCGTGATGGCTTCCCAGCAGGCGGTCGAGCCGTCGTACATCGACGCATTCGCCACGTCGCAGCCGAGCAGCCGTGCGACCTGCGTCTGGAATTCGAACATCACCTGCAGCGTGCCCTGCGCAATCTCGGGCTGATACGGCGTATAGGCGGTCAAGAACTCGCCGCGCTGGATGATGTGATCGACCGACGCCGGCACATGATGCCTGTACGCCCCGCAGCCGAGAAAGAAGGGCACGTCGCCCGCGGCGAGGTTCTTCCTGGCCAGCGCCGACATGTGCCGCTCGACCGCGAGCTCGCTCGCGTGATTGGGCAGGCCGTGGATCGGACCATCGAGCCGGGCGATTTCGGGTACGTCGACGAAGAGGTCGTCGATCGACCGGGCACCGATCGTGGCGAGCATCGCCTCGCGGTCCGATTGGGTAAGGGGCAAATAGCGCATTACAATTCCCTGAAACCATCACCCCGGCGAAAGCCGGGGTCTCAGGCGGCAGGCGCGACGCTCGCAAGGTCGCGCCGAGCGGCACGAGATCCCGGCTTTCGCCGGGATGACGTAGTTAAAGCTTGCTCACGAAATCCTGGTAGGCAGTCTCGTCCATCAGGCTGTCGAGCTCGCCCGCATCGGCCAGCGTCAGCTTGAAGAACCAGCCCTCCCCTTCGGGGTCCTCGTTGACCAGCGCAGGGTTGTCGGCGAGCGCGGCATTGCCTTCGATCACCGTGCCGGCGACCGGCGCGTAAACATCGGACGCCGCCTTGACGCTCTCGACCACCGCGGCATCGTCGCCCTTGCTCACGGTCTTGCCCTCTTCGGGAGTCTCTACGAACACGATGTCGCCGAGCTGGCTCTGCGCATAGTCGGTGATGCCGACGGTGGCGACATCGCCGTCAACCTGGATCCACTCATGATCTTCCGTGAAATAACGCATGAGTCAGCTTCCCTTCCTGACATAACGATGGGGGACGAAGGGCATCTGGACGACCTCCGCGTGATGGACTTTGCCGCGCTGGGCGAGCGTGATGCGCGTGCCGGGCACGGCGAGCGCGGTCGGCACATAGGCCATGGCGATCGGCTTCTGGACTGTGGGCGCGAAGCCGCCCGAGGTGACCTTGCCGACTTCGGTGCCCTCGGCGTCGACCACCGCGGCGCCCTCGCGCACCGGCTGGCGGCCCTCGACGATCAGCCCGACGCGCTTGACGATCGGCCCCTGCTCGCGCTCGATCATGATGCGCGCATGGCCGGGGAAGCCGCCCCCTTCGCGCCGGCGCTTCTTGATCGCGAAGCCCAGAGCGGCGGAGATCGGCGTGGTCTCGGTATCGAGATCGTGGCCGTAGAGCGGCAGATCGGCCTCCAGCCGCAGCGAATCGCGTGCGCCCAGGCCGATCGGCTTGACCTCGGGCTGCGCGGTGAGCGCGTCGGCGAGCGCCTCGACGCCCTCGACCGGAACCGAGATCTCGAAGCCGTCCTCGCCGGTATAGCCCGAGCGGCTGATCCACAAATCGTGGCCCTGCCACTGGAACGGCGCGCCCTGCATGAAGACGAGGTTCTCGACGCCGGGGATCACGCGCTGGAGCGCCGTCACTGCCTCGGGCCCTTGGAGGGCGAGGAGAGCGTGGTCTTCCATGTGGTTCATGCCGATCTCGTCGGGCAGGAACTCGCGGAAATGGGCGATGTCGTCCCATTTGCAGGCGCCGTTGACGACCATGTAGACCTCGCCTTCCTTGAGGCGCGTCAGCATCAGATCGTCGAGGATGCCGCCATTCTCCGCCATCAGCAGCGAATAGACCGGGTGGGAAAGCTTCGCCGCCTGGATGTCGGCCGGCATCAGCGCCTCGAGCGCGGCCTCGACACCTTCGCCGGAGAAAGTGAGCTGGCCCATATGGCTGACGTCGAACAGCCCGGCATGCTCGCGCGTCCAAAGATGCTCGGCCATGATGCCTTCATACTGGACGGGCATCTCATAGCCCGCGAACGGGACCATCCGCCCGCCCCGCGCGCGGTGCCAGCTGTCGAGTGGGAGTTGCAGGAGCTCCAGCGCTTCTTCGCCGTCTTCGATGGGGTCGTGGCTCATTCCAGATACTCCGCGCGAGGCTGAACGAGATACTGAACCACGCACATGCGCGGCAAAGTCCCTCGCCCCCTCTGTCACGGAACCTGAGAGCTTTCGCGCCACTCTCTTCAGAGAGCATCCGCTTACCCCTTCGGTGGCCGCCTCTTCGGCGGCGCTTTCCAGAGTGTCACAGCGCGCGCGGTCCCTGGTGCCTGAGAGATTCCGGGGCGGTTGCTCCTTCGGCGGGCGGCCCTCGAAGGACCACCACTCTCCCGCGCGTGCCTATGCCGGTTGCCCGCCATCGACACGCGCAGCCTTGGCTGTCGTGATGATCCGAGTCAATCGCGAAACTCTGCCGCTAGCCGCTCCACAGACTCCCCTCCCTGCAAGGGAGGGGCTGGAGGTGGGTGCGAGCGCAGCGAGCCCTTCACCGCGGCTCGACAAAAGAAAAGGCCGGGCATCGAGCCCGGCCTTTTCTTACCCACCCCCTAACCCCTCCCTTGGAGGGAGGGGAAACAGGTCAGCGCGTGACGTTGTACTTCAGCTGATCCTCGGTGAGCTGGAAGCCGACCAGCGCCTCGAAAGTGGACGAGAGCACTGCCGAGCGGATCGCCGGATCGGCCAGCGGGTCCATCGCCGCGGCCTGATCGCCCGCCTTGCGCTTTTCGGTCAGCCGCTTGCGCACCTCCTCGGGCAGCGTCGCCGCCGCGCGATCGATGCTGGCCGTAGCCTGACCCGTGGTCTGTGCGCGAATCTGCCCGTCGGCGAAGCGCACGGTCACTTGGCCTACCCGCTTGGCGGTGACCGAGGTCCCGCCGCGCACCACGGTGATGAAATAGGGCAAGGTCACGTCGCGCGCCGGCCCGGGCTGGTTGCGGCGGGCGAGTATGTCGAAGGTCAGATTGGCCTGGATCTGCGGCCCGGTCTCGTCGCAGGTCGACTGGAGGTTGGTGAGCACCGCGGTCACGTCGATCGCCGTCGCCTCGCGGCTGGTCGCCGGGTTGAACAAGGTGACGTCGCCGGTGCCGGCGGGAATCCCGACATGCGGGCAGGCCGAGCGGACTGCGGAGATGCCGCCCTCGGTAATCTCGCCGGTGCGGGAGCAGCCGCCGGCGGCCAGCAGGATCATGATGGGAACGGCGAGCTTGGCGAGCGACACGGGCGATACACCTTTCAGACGGAACAACGGGCCGCGCACAAGCGAGGCCCGGAAACGGCGGCACCATAGGAACCGCCTTTCGCCCGCGCAAGCAATCGCGTAGAGCCCGCTTCGCCATGGACGCGACCGCCAAACCGCCGCTCGAACTGCTCATCGCCGCGCCGCGCGGCTTCTGCGCGGGCGTCGACCGCGCGATCCGCATCGTCGAGCTGGCGATCGAGAAATATGGCGCGCCGGTCTATGTGCGCCACGAGATCGTCCACAACAAATATGTCGTCGACAGCCTAAAGGCGAAGGGCGCGATCTTCGTCGAGGAGCTCGACCAGGTACCCGACGGCGTGCCGGTGGTGTTCTCGGCGCACGGCGTGCCCAAGGCGGTCCCGGCCAAGGCCGCCGAGCGTGGCCTCTCCTATCTCGACGCCACCTGCCCGCTGGTTTCCAAGGTCCACCGCCAGGCCGAACGGCTGGTCGCGTCGGGACGGCACATATTGTTCATCGGCCATGCCGGGCATCCGGAGGTGATCGGCACCTTCGGCCAGGTGCCCGAAGGCTCGATGACGTTGGTCGAGACCGTCGCGGATGCCGAAGCGGTGGTTGTCGGCGATCCCGAGAACCTCGCTTTCCTCACCCAGACGACGCTCTCCGTCGATGACACGGCGGCAGTGCTCGCAGTGCTCAAACGGCGCTTCCCCGCGATCCTCGCGCCCGGCGCCGACGACATCTGCTATGCGACGTCGAACCGCCAGAGCGCGGTCAAGGCGCTCGCCGAGCAAGTCGACATGGTGCTGGTGATCGGATCGCCCAAATCGTCCAATTCGATGCGGCTCGTCGAAGTGGCGGTGCGCAACGGCACGCGTTCGACGCTGATCCAGCGCGCCGACGATATCGATTTCGCCTGGTTCGAGGGCGTGCGCAAGGTCGGCATCACCGCCGGCGCCTCGGCGCCCGAATTGCTGGTGCGCGAGGTCGTCGAGCGGATCGGAACGCGTTTCGAGGTGTCCGAGCGCGAAGTCGAGACGGTCGCCGAGAACATCGCCTTCAAGCTGCCCCGCGGCCTCGAAGCCGCCTGATGGCCGTCTATACGCAAGTCTCCGCCGAGGCACTGGCGGACTTTCTCGCGCGCTTCGACATGGGCGAACTGGTTTCGGCCAAGGGCATTGCCGAGGGTGTCGAGAATTCGAACTATCTCGTCGACACGACCAAGAGCCGCTTCATCCTGACGCTGTACGAAAAGCGCGTCTCGGCCGACGACCTGCCCTTCTTCCTCGCCTTGCTCGATCACCTCGCCGATCGCGGCCTGCCGGTCCCACCGGCCGTGCCCGATCTCGAAGGCCGGACGATCCACGAGATCGAGGGCCGCCCTGCCTGCCTGATCCAGTTCCTGTCGGGCGTGTCGGTCTCGCACCCCACGCCGAAACAGGCGCACGCCGCCGGCGCCGCGATGGGCCGGATGCACGAGGCGTTGCGCGATTTCACCCTCGAACGCCCCAATTCGCTCGGCCCCGACGACTGGCGGCCGCTGTTCGAGCGGTGCGGCCGCGAAATGGACGCGATCCGGCCTGGCCTCTACGATCATGTGGACAAGGCTCTGGACAAATTGTTGACAAGCTGGCCGCGCGACCTGCCGCGCGCCGCGATCCATGCCGATCTGTTCCCCGACAATGTGCTGATGCTCGGCGATCGTGTCACCGGGCTGATCGACTTCTATTTCGCCTGCACCGAAGTGCGCGCGTACGATCTGGCTGTGATGCACGGTGCGTGGGCATTCGATGCCGCCGGCGCGCGATACGACGCTGCGGTCGGCGCGGGGTTGGTCGAAGGCTATGCGTCGAATTTCGAATTGCTTCCCGAGGAGCGCGCGGCGCTGCCCGTGCTGGCCGAAGGTGCTGCGATCCGCTTCTTCCTGACCCGCATGTGGGACTGGCTCAACACGCCCGCCGACGCGCTCGTCACCCGCAAGGATCCGCTCGCTTATCTGCACCGGCTCGATTTCTACGCCGAAAATGGAGCGGCGGTCTTCGCGTGACCGAGCTTCAGCATGTCGAGATCGCCACCGACGGCGCGTGCAAGGGCAATCCCGGGCGCGGCGGCTGGGGCGTGGTGCTGCGCATGGGCGGCGTCGAGAAGGAAATGTCGGGCGGCGAGCCCCACACCACTAACAACCGCATGGAGCTGATGGCCGCGATCCAGGGGCTGAAGGCACTCAAGCGCCCATGCCGCGTCACGCTGTCGACCGACAGCCGTTACGTGATGGACGGCCTCACCAAATGGATCCACGGCTGGCTCAAGAACGGCTGGCGGACGTCGGACAAGAAGCCCGTCAAGAATGCCGAACTCTGGCAGGAACTGCTCGCGGCATCGAAGCCGCACCGCGTCGAATGGGTGTGGGTCAAGGGCCATGCCGGCCACCCCGATAACGAGCGCGCCGACAAGCTCGCCAGCGACGCCGCCCTGGCCCAGCGGGTGGGAACCACACCATAAGTTGTCCGGTTTTAGACCACAACTTGGACGATTCCCGACCATATTGGCGCCACCAAAGCCAAGGCACCTTCGCCAGGCGTCGAGAATTACGAGACCGGCAAATCTAGTCCAGCGAGTATGTTTTTGAAGTGCGCCAGCGCCTCGGGGCTCGGACCGGGATAGTCGCCTGGCGTCGGCTGGTCGCCGATAAAGCCCATGTCCGCCTTGCCTTCGGGCAGGCTGTAGAATCCGAGCACGAAAAGATGGCGTAGCGTGTCCATGAACGCGACCGGCCTCGCCATCCCGGCGGCGGGCGCGGTGACTGTCAGCGCATCGAGCAGTCCGGCGCGCTGGGCCGGGGTGATCGCATCGAACGCAGTCTTGTGCAGTGCCCGGCTCTGCGCGTCGAGCCAGATCAGCCCGCCGAGCACCTGTTCCCGATCCTTCCGCTGGGTCGGATAAGGCGCGCTGATCCACTCGTCCACGAACGCCCCGACGCCGAGCTTGCCGGCTCCCGGGGACTGCTCGTCGGCAGGCAGGATCAAGTCGCCCAGCAGATCGACCGTCGCGCGCTGCGCCTCGCTCAGCGTCAGCGGCCACGGCACCTTGGGCGCCATGAGATCCGGATCGCGGCCATAGCCCTGCGCGGACGGCGGCGGGGGCAGTGTGGCAGGCCAGTCGGCGACGACAAACGGCGGCGGAGTGCCCTGCCCTGCCGCCATCGCGGGCGGCGTCCAGCGGGCGAGCGATAGCGCCGCGGCGGTCATCATCCACTGCAGCGTCTCGCGGCGCGACGGTGTCATGCGATTGCTCCTGACTTGAAGCGAGCGGCGAGGCGCTCGGATGCACGCAACGCCAGCGCGAGAATGGTGAGCGTCGGGTTCTTGTGCGCGCCCGAGGCGAAGATCGCGCCGTCCATCAGCACCAGATTGCCGACATCCCAGGTCTGGCCATAGCTGTCGACTACCGAGGAACGTGGATCGGCGCCCATCCTCGCGGTGCCCAGTTCGTGGATGATCTCGCCGCCGGCGGTGATGAGCTTTTCAGGTGGCAGTTCGGGATCGAGGGGCGTGGCGTTCATCCGCTTGAACACGGCGCGTGCGGTTCGCTGCCCGTGCGCGACCTGGTTCAGCTCGTGCTGCGACCAACGAAAGGCGAAGCGCAGTACCGGAATGCCGAACCGGTCCTTCACGCCCGGATCGATCTCGCAGAACGTGTCCTTGTTGGGGATCATTTCGCCGCGCAGCACCATCGCGATCGTTGCGCCCGAGGCGGTACGGACTGCTTTCTTCAACCCCGCTCCCCAAACACGCGGCAGAGCCGCAGCGGGCGGGATGCCGAACCGGCCGCCGATCTCGAAATGATAGCCGCGCGCAAAGTCCAGCTCGCCACGCTTCTGTTCCTGGTACAGCCAGAACGGAATATAGATGTGCTGCCCGCCGATGCCGTCCTCATTGTAGCGCGGCCGCCCAGCAAGCGCGGGCACGAAAGCTCGAAACGACGCGCCGGTCGAATCGGTGAGATTGCGGCCGAGCTGGCCAGAGGCGTTGGCGAGGCCGGCGGGCTTGTCGCCGGAATTGAGCAGCAGCCGCGTCGTCTCGCAGGTTCCCGCCGCCAGGATTACTGCCCGCGCTTGAACCTGGTGGCGGGCGCCAGTCTTGCGATCGACATATTCGACCCCTGCGGCGCGACCCGCGCTCGCCATCGTCACCTTCGAGACCATCGCATCGGTGACGATCGTCAGCTCGCCGGTGGCCTTCGCCATCGGCAGGAACGACGTCGTGGTCTGAAACATCGCGCCGATCGTGCAGCCGCGGGTGCACGGCGTCGCGTTGAAGCAGGCACTGCGCGGCGCGACCTTGTCGGGCATGTCGCGCGTGATCACCGCCGTGTGCGCGGTCCGCACCGGAATCCCCATGCTTTCGCACGTCGCCTTGAGGAGCATTTCCGGGACGCGAGGCTTGGGCGGCGGCATCAGGCAGCCCGGCGCCGAATCGGGGTGGTTCTCGAGCTCGATCCGCCCGCCATTGACTCCGATCATCCGTTCGACACGGTCGTAGAACGGCGCGATATCGTCATAGCCGATCGGCCAATCCACTCCCAGCCCATCCCGCGAGAAGGGCTTGAAGTCGTACGGGCCCCATCGCGGCACGTGCCGGCCCCAATGATTGGTTCGCCCGCCCAACATCCGCGAGCGGTACCAGCGAAAGTCCGTGCCCTCGCGCATGGTGTAGGGCTCGCCGTCAACCTCCCAACCGCCCCCCACGGTCGCGTCGAAATAGCCGAACGGCTTGTCAGGCGTGGCCGCCCCACGCAGGGGAGCGTCGCTCTCGGGCGCCATCATGTTGACCTCGGCTTGGGGGTCATAGTCGCGACCTGCCTCGAGCATCAGGCAGCGCAGGCCCGCCTTGGTCAGGCTATAGGCCGCCATGCCCCCCGCAGCACCCGAGCCGACGATGATGACATCTGCGGTGGCTGCCGCCGGATCCAACGCCGCCGCCGTCATCGGGCGCTCGCTCCGAGCCTGCGGATCTTGATGTTGCGAAACGCGACCGGCTCGCCATGATCCTGGAGGCCGATCACCCCGCTCGGAAACGTGCCGAACAGCGGCATCGAGGCGAACTTCGACGCCGCCACACGCTTGCGCCAAGCGTCATTCCCGAAGGGCACGTCGGCGGTCAGCGTGCCGTTCAGCCATTGGCGAATGCGGCCTTGCTCGACACGTAGCCGCGCATGATTCCAGGTCCCGGCGGGGTGTGCCGCGCTCAGCGGCGGCACCGTGATATCGTAGAGCGAACCGGCGCGGTGGGACGGGATCTTCCCGTCGGGATGGCCGGCATTGTCGAGGACCTGCATCTCGATTCCGGTCTCGTAGATGTTCCTTGTCCCGGGCGCGTTGCGGGCGAGGTAGAACACGCCGCTGTTGCCGCCGCGCTCGACCTTCCAGTCGAGCGTCAGTTCGAAGGCGCCGTAGCTGTCGGCGGTGACGAGGTCGCCTCCGCTCATCTCGCCGGTTTTCGACGTCAGAACGAGCGCTCCGTCGCGCACCGCCCAGTTGGGCGATGCCGCGCCGCCGCCAAATGAGCGCCAACCGCTAAGATCCTGGCCGTTGAACAGCAGCTGCCAGCCTTCGGCGCGTTCGCTGGCCGTGAGCGTGTTGGGTGCTGTTGCTTTCTGGCCGGCCAGGGCCGGCGTGGTCATCAGTGCCAAAAGGCAAAGGCCCGCAATCGACAATCTACCCATCAGGTCTCTCCCTTCGCTCGATCGTCTCCACGCGAGCGATCGCATTCTCAACGGCCGCTTCGTCGCGGTCCATCAGATTTGTGTTCCGGTGAAACGAAACCGCCCGCACCGTGCGCCGAAACTCTCACTAAGACCGTCGCTTCGCAATAATAAACGAAGTTGTTTTCATTTTCCGCTCTGGGATGCCGTTCCTCTTGAATTCGATCCCTAACCGTCAGGGCCGAAACTAGGAACACGTTCAAACCTGCCGGACGACCGGAGGACGCACCCGCGCCGTTTCTGGCGGACGTCCTCTCTTGGTGGGATGCGGACAAAGCTCCTTCTCCCCTTGTGGGAGAAGGAATGGGCCCGCTCGCGCAGCGAGTGGGAAGGATGAGGGGGTGAGTCTCACTCCCCAGCATCAGGCCGCCCATGCCCCCGGCATGGGCTAAACAGCGCGGGGCGCTGTTTACCTGATGCTCCTTCCGCCGACTTCGTCGGCTCCCTCCCTCTCCCACAAGGGGAGAGGGAAAGAAGCAACGCCTTGACGTCGTGCCGTCATGACAACTGGCAGATGTCCACGATGTCCATGTCGTTATAGTCGAGATTCTCGCCCGCCATCGCCCAGATGAAGGCGTAGTTGCTGGTTCCCGCGCCCATATGGACAGACCAGGGCGGCGAGATGACGGCTTCTTCATTCCCCATCACGATGTGCCGGAGACCGTCGGGCGGGCCCATATAATGGAAGATGCGATTATCATCTTCGAGGTCGAAATAGAGGTAGATCTCCGAGCGCCGCTCATGGACGTGCGGCGGCATGGTGTTCCAGACGCTACCGGGATCGAGGCGCGTTAGACCCATACAGAGCGATGCGCTCTGGCAGGTGTGCGGCAGGAGCAATTGATAGATGGTCCTCGCATTCGAAGTCTCGAGGCTGCCGCGCTGAAGCGGCTCGACATCGGCCGCGGTGATCTTGCGAAGAGGAAAGGCCGCGTGTGCCGGCACGGAGAGCAGGTAGAAGCGCGCGCCGTCTCCCGAGAAGGTGACCTCGCGCGAACCCATCGGCACGTACAACGCCTCGTATTTCGCGAGCTGAACGGATTCGCCGTCGACACATACGGTGCCGCCCCCCTTGCCGATGTTCACAATTCCCAGTTCGCGGCGCTCCAGCAACGGGTGCCCGGCGGCGCTTTGGGGTTCGGTATGATCCGGGAGCCGAAGAACCTGCCCTGCGGGAACGGCGCCCCCGATCACGAAGCGCTCGCCATGCGAATAGGTCAGCACGATCTCGCCGGGTCGGAAGAGGCCCGTAACGAGATGCCGGTCACGCAGGTCCCCGTTCGAGGCGCCTGCCATCATCTCCGGGTGGGCCGCGTAATAGGTCTTCTGAAACAAGGTCGATCCCCCGACCGTCACCGACTGCGCTTGTCGAGCGCGGCCATCTGGGTAGCCGCGAGGAGGAAGGCACCGACGCCGTAATATTGCGTGTCGGTGGCCTCGACCTTCTCGGGACGGTCGCTCACCTGCTGGACGAAGCCGAGCCTGCCATCCGGCTGGATGGCACGGCCGAGCGCCGACCAGCCGCGGCGCACCACCGGTTCGTATTCGCGGCTGGGCAAGAGGCCCGCGTTGATACCCCAGGCGAGACCATACGTGTAGAACGCCGTCCCGCTCGTCTCGGGCGGCGAGCCTTCGGGCGCCAGCAGCGAGGGGGCCCAATAGCCGTCCGGCTTCTGCAGCGCCTTGATGCGCTCCGCCATGTCCCTGAACAGCGCCTCCATCCGGCGGCGATCCGGGGATCCCTTGGGGAGCAGGGGAATGATCCGCGCCATTCCTCCGAACACCCAGCCATTCCCACGACTCCAGAACTCCTTGCGGCCTTTGGCGTCGCGGCGCTCGAAGAAGCGGCTGTCCCGATAGTAGAGACGCTCCGCGGGGTCGTAGAGGAAAGCGGTCGTCGCCCAGAATTCACGCAGTGCGAAGTCGGCATAGCGCCGGTCACCGGTCTGGCGCGAAAGTTCGATGAACGCCGCCGGCGCCATGAACAGCGCATCGCACCAGCACCAGCGCGTCAGGCATTCGGCCGCGCCATAGCCCTCGGGCGGGACGTAGAATGCCAGCGATACCGCGGCCGGCTTGCCCACAACCTGATCGAAGACCCGTTTGGTCGGGAGCCGCGCGGCTGGCCCGGCGCCATTTCGGGCCGACCATAGATAGGATTGCGTGATCGCATGGTCGTCCGCGAAATAGGGTTTCTCCCCCGGGGTCCACGCATTCGCACGCCCCATGTCGAGGATCGCCTGACGGATCCGCGGCGGCGCGCCGGCATCGGCCAGCGCGGTCATCCCGACCCAGAATACCGCCTGCTCCCAGGCCCGGGGCTTGCGGGTCTCGGATGTCACGCGCGATACGCCCGAACCGCCCATGCGGCCGAGCTGCCAGTCCGCGAGACGAACCGCGGCATCGAGCGCCGATGCCTGCGTCGCGGCTGGCACTGGCTGGGCGAACGTCGGCGAGGGGATTGCCAGCAGCAATGCTGCGGCGAGTGCGGACCGTTTCATTCGATTTCCTCGAGATCGCCCGGCGCGGCATGGATTTTGGGCATCTGCCAGCTGCTCCTGGGAAAAGCAGGAGCGCCGGACGTGAGCCCGGCGCTCCTAAGGGGGAGCCTAGAACCTGCCGCGAATGCCGAACGAGATCGTCGTTCCATTGAAGTACGAATTATCGCGACGGCTCTGGCCGTTGCCGTCCGGCTGGGTCGGGTTTTCGTAGTAGAAGTAGACATTCTCGTTCGTGATGTTCAGCGCGTCGATGCGCAACTCGAAGAGATCATTGAGCTTGTAGCTGATCGTCCCATCGAGGAACCCCTGCGGAGCGAGATAGGGAACCTGGTCGTTGCCTGTATTCTGCGAGTTCTGGCCGGTCTTCGCACGGTAATTATACGAGCCGCGGATCGAAAGCGGGCCCTTCTCGTAGAACGCCGTCACGCTGTACGCATAGTCAGGAACGCCCTGCATCGAGATGCGATCGCCATTCCTCAGAACGAAGTCGTCACCCTGCTGATCGATCAGCGTGAAGCTGCTGGTGATGCCCAGGCCGTCGAAGGGCTTCGGCAGGAACGTGAAGTTCTGCTGATAGGCCAGCTCAAGACCCTTAAGCTTCAGCTCGCTTTGGTTCACCGTGATCGTACGATCGAACAGGAAGTTGGGATCGATGGTGCTTCCGCCGAGAGCGGGCGGACAAGCTCCAGCGCCCAGCGAAGCGCAATTGAAAAGGTTCGAGGGTATGCCCAACGTGCCGAACGGGACACGTTCCACCACCGAGAAAGGACGATCGACGATATTCTTCTGGAACACGCCGGCGCTGAGCAGTCCGCCGGGAGCGAAGTACCATTCGAGCGCGGCATCGTAGGTGCTCGCGAGCTGGGGCCGCAGGTCCGGGTTGCCGACAGTGACGGCGGGGTTGAATATGTTCGGCACCCGGGTGCCCGCCGCGATGGTGGCCAGTGAGCCGCGCGTGATCGTCTGGCCCGCGGATGCCCGCAACACGAACTTCGGCGTGATATCGAACGTCAGGTTCGCAGACGGGAGGAAGTTCTGATAGCCGCCCTCGCGCTTTGCGGGAACGAATCCGACGCCGCCGGGGCCCGTCTGATAATTGTCGATGAGCGTTCGGGTATCCGAAAAGCGAACGCCCCAGTTGACGCGCAGCGGATGACCAGCGATCGGAAACTTGAAGCTGGTCTCGAAGAAGGCGGACTTGACGATCTCCTCGGCGGAGAAGGCCTGGTTGAGAGCGGGAATCGCCGCCCGGTTGGCGCCGTTTGCGTCGAGGACATTCATCACGAAATCGCGTGAGAAGGTCGCGAATTGCGACGGATATCCCGAGTTGCCGCCATTGGCCAATTCACCGAACTGGACGAAGGGATCCATGTTCGCGAAGACACCCGTCGGATTGGTCGCGAAGGTGCCGCCTTGCGGAATTGCGCGCGTCGAGGCGATGCTGCTGCCGTCCTGCCGCTGGACCCGCTTGGTGGTCGACACGTAGCTGCCGCCCAGCTTGAGCGAAAGCAGCTGGTCTCCGCTATCGATCGGGGTCCAGTCCAGGACTGCCCGGGCAGTCTTTTCCTTGTCGAGCTCGTCGTTGATCGCGAAGCCGAGTGAGGGTGACCGGTAGTTCGCCGTATTGGTGAAGTCGACGGGCGAGCTGATCGTCGGGTAGGTAACGTTTCCGGTCGGATCGAAGGTCGTCGTGATGCCGTAGATGTTCGAGACGATCCGGTTCTCGGAATAGACCGCCTTGCTTTCGCTCAAATTCGCCTGCGCCGAGAGCTTCATCGTATCGGTAACGGCATAGGACGCCCGGACGATGCCGTATTTGAACTTGGTCTTCGTGTCGCGGTAGAAGCTCTCGGTGAGGATGCTCGAGTTCCCGAACGTGCCGTACAGATTGTTGTATTCATCGAGGTGCACGTCGAGCGGGATCAGGCCGGAATTGGTTCCCGTGCCGGGGGCACTGGTGGTGCCCGCAACCGTCCGCGAGTTGCGCACGGGTACGCCGAAGGTGAACTCGTCGGTCTGATCGGTCAGCTCGGAGAAGATGCCGTCGATGCTCGCTTCGAAACGGTCGCTCTTGTACTGAAGCGACCCGACGAAGCCGAGGCGCTCGCGTTCGGTGTTGGAAGCGTAGATGCGATAGAAGCGCGGAAGATAGCCGTTTTCCACCTGCGAGCGCGTGAGACCGCCCAGATTGGCCAGCGGGCTGTCGAGGTTGAGCTCGAAATTAAACGGGCCGCTGGTATTCGCGGGCAGCGTCGTTCCCGGCGGCACATGATAGGGACGGCTACCGAGCGCAGACGAATTGTAGCCGCTGGTGCCGCCGCCGGTCGACTGGAAGCCAGAACGCTGATTGACGTTCTTGGCATAGGCCACGCCGAACAACGCGCCGAAATTGCCCCACGTATCGCTCAGCAGCAGCGAGCCGCGCGGACGCCATTCCTTGGACTGGGTGTTGTAATTGGCCTGCGCCGTGTAGCGGATCACCCGCTCGTTGTTGTCGAAAGGACGCGGCGTCTGCAGGTCGATAACGCCGCCGATGCCGCCTTCCTCGAGATTGGCGAGCGGCGACTTGTACACGTCCACCCGGCCGAACAGTTCGGACGGGAACACGTCATAGTTGAAGTCGCGGCTCGAACTGCCGACGTTCTGCGCCGAAGTCGTGCGGACGGGCGCGCCGTTTATCGTCGTGACGGTAAAATCGGAGCCGAGGCCGCGGATGCTGATCCGCTGGCCTTCGTTCGAGGCCCCGTCGCGCGACAGGATGACGCCCGGAATACGCTGGAGCGAGTCGGCCACGTTCGCTTCGGGAAACTTGCCGATATCCTCGGCGACGATCGAATCGCGGAAGCTGATCGATTCGCGCTTCAGCTCGACGGCCTTGTTGAGGCTGCCGCGGAAGCCGGTGACGACGATATCATCTGCGGCGCCCGCTTCGTCCTGCGCTTCGGGCGCGGGTGCGTCCTGCGGCGTCGCGGGGGCCGGATCCGCGGCCTGCGCAAAGGCTGGCGCGCCGGCGAGCATCACGATGAGAGCGCCAGCCGAGACGGCGCACGTAAGAATGTTCTTCCCCATTTTACCTCTCCCACCACGTTCACGGTCAGCCGTGCGTGCCGAGAGTTATATGACAAGTTGCCGAGCCGGCGTCAATCAGCAGACGATTACCCGCCATCGAGCACGTGACATGAATGCCGGCTTTAGAGGGAATTCGGGCATTTCTTGGCAGCTTGCCGGATGCATTAGCCGACGACGCCAGCAAGAGAATGGTATGACAACACTCAAGAGACACGCTGATGCATCCGCAACGGGCGGCCACCTTGGCAGTCGCTCAGTCTGAATGCGTCGCCTCGCCTTGCGAAGCCCCCTTCATCCGCAGAGCTGCACTTAGCGTCGAGTGGCGCGTGAGGCTTTCGTGCATGTGCTGGCGCGCTGCCTCGCGGGCCCGGGCCGAATCCATCCGGACGATCGCATCGACGATCGCCTCATGTTCGGCGAGGACCTTGGCCGCATAGGATTGGTGGACCTCCTCCGGCTTGTCGCCGAGGTAAAGACTTCGCGACGGCACGAGGCGCAGCCCGAGGAACTCGACGAAGCGGACATAATATTCATTCTGGGTCGCATGCGCGATCGCGAGATGGAAAGCACTGTCGGCCTCCGCGGACGCCAACGGGTCGTCGCCCACTTCTATCATGCGCTCGAGCGCTTCGCGGATCGCCCCGATATCGGCAGTTGTACGACGAGCCGCCGCAAGACCGGCCATCTCCGTCTCGACCGCCAGACGCATCTCGAGCAGCTTGATCACGTCCGCGAGTTCGTGAAGTTCGTCGCGTGTGATCTGGAAAGCGCGATACTCCGCCGATTCCGCGACAAAGACCCCCGCCCCCTGGCGTGAAACCGTCAGCCCGTGAGCGGAAAGCCGGGCCACGGCCTCCCTTACCACGGTGCGGCTGACATTCTCCGAAAGCGCGATCTCCTTTTGCGGCGGCAGTCGCGTGCCCGCCTTCAGCTCGCCCGAACGGATGCGGGCCTCGAGCTTCGCGAACAACTCATCGGTCAGCGAGCCGGTCCTGCCGCCCTCCTCAGTCGAGTCGCCAGCTGCCTTCTGCCTGCTCTCAACTTGACTTGTCATACTAATCTCCGGAAGCTACGCGTCCGTATCACCAATGAAGATGCTAGTCGATCCGGCTTCAGACCGGCGGGAAGAGGATTTATGCGATCAATCCGCGCACTTACGGCACTCCTCCTTGCGGGAATCCCGTCCGCGCTCCCGGCCCAGGATCCCGCACCGCCGGTTCAACCGCAGATATCCCCCGATCGGCCCGATTGGGAAAATCCGGCCGTATACGCCACCAACAAGCTGCCGGCGCGTGCGACCGGCTTTCCTTTCGAGACTCGAGAGAAGGCAGTGGCGGGTCACCGTACGAAATCCGAACGCTTCCTGCCGCTGAACGGACAATGGAAATTCTCATTTTCCCCGAGCGCCGATCGACTGCCGACCGGCTTCGAACAGCCTTCCTTCGACGTTTCGAAGTGGAAGGAGATCAAGGTGCCGGCGGACTGGCAGACCGAAGGCTATGACCAGCCGCGCTACAACAACATCACCTATCCGTTTCCGGCGAACCGGCCGCTCATTCCGCATGCCACCAATCCGGTCGGCTCCTACCGCCGCGACGTCGAGGTGCCCGCCAACTGGAACGGCTCGGACGTGATCCTGCACATCGGCGCGGCGGGCTCGGCTTATTACGTCTGGGTCAATGGCGAGAAGGTCGGCTATTCCGAGGATTCCAAGCTTCCTTCCGAGTTCGATGTGACGCGCTACGTGCGCCCCGGCAGGAACACGGTGGCGATCCAGGTCTTCCGCTGGTCGGACGGGTCTTATCTCGAGGATCAGGACTTCTGGCGCGTCTCCGGGATCGAGCGCGAGGTCTTCCTGATGGCCGCTCCCAAAACCCGCGTCCGCGACTTCTTCGTCCATGCCGGGCTGGATGCGCAGTATCGAAACGGGAAGCTGGCCGTCGATGTGGCGGTGTCTCCCGGCCGCGAAGCGGCTGTCGCCAAGGCCATCCTTCTCGACGGCGACCGGCAAATCGCCGAGATCTCGAAGCCGGTATCCGCCGGAACCGGGGAGCGGACGGTGACTCTCGCGGCGACCATCGCCGACGTGAAGCCATGGACCGCGGAAACCCCGAATCTCTACATGCTGCTCGTCGAATTGTACGACGCCAAGGGCAAGATCATCCAGTCGACCTACAGCCGCATCGGCTTTCGCACGGTGGAGATCAGGAACGGCCTGGTCAGCGTCAACGGCCGACCGATCACGATACGCGGCGTCAACCGCCACGAGCATGATCCCGAGACGTTCCACGTCATCTCTTACGAATCCATGGAGCGCGACATCCAGTTGATGAAGCGCGCGAACATCAATGCGCTGCGCACCTCGCATTACCCGAACGATCCGCGCCTGTACGAGCTCGCGGACAAATACGGGCTCTATGTGATGGATGAGGCGAATATCGAGAGCCATGGTTACATGGACTGGGCGAACAAGCATCCGGAGGTGCGCGGGCGCTATCAGATCGGCTTCGATCCCGCATGGGAGGGAGCCCATGTCAGCCGGGTGACCAACATGGTCGAGCGTGACAAGAACCACCCCTCGATCATCTTCTGGTCCCTGGGCAACGAGGCGGGGATCGGACCGAACTTCAACAAGGCGGCTGCGGCGGTCAAGGCGCGCGATCCGGCGCGTCTCGTCAGCTATCTCGGCTGGGGAACCTGGGCCGGCGTGTCCGATCACCGGCCCAACGACTATGCCGACATCTATGCGCCGATGTACGACAGCGTCGAAAAGATGATCGACTATGCGGAGAATTGGGCGTTCCGCCAGCCGATGATCCAGTGCGAATATGCCCATATGCAGGGCAATTCGGGCGGCAACCTCAAGGAATATTGGGACGCGATCTACGCGCATCCCGACAAGCTCCAGGGCGGGTTCGTCTGGGATTGGGTCGATCAATCCATGTATCGATACACTGCCGACGGCCGCCGATATTGGGGCACGGGCGGCGAATATGGGCCCAATCCTGGCGGCGACATCGAGTTCGGCGACGGCCTGTACCAGCCCGACCGCACGCCCAATCCGCATTTGTTCGAGATCCGAAAGGTCTATTCGCCGATCCAGTTCTCGAACTTCGACGCCGCGGCCGGCACGGTGACGATCACCAACCGGCATGACTTCGTCGACCTGTCGGACTACGATTTCGGCTTCGAGGTGCTGGAGGACGGGGTGCCGGTGGCGACGGGGCAGCTTCCGGCACTCCACACACCGGCGCGGGGCCACGAGACGGCTGCGCTGGCGCTGCCATCCTTCGCCCGCAGGCCCGGCGCCGAATATGTGCTGACGGTGAGCGCCCGCGCCAAGGCCGGGGCAATTCCCGCAGTGGACGCCGCGACGGTGATCGGATGGGAGCAATTCGTGCTCGGGCGGGAGCCGGCGAGCACGCCGGCGCTCTCGGGCAACCTCACGCTCACCGATAGCCAGGGGGAAATCCGCCTCGCAGCCCCGGGCGCCGAGTTGGTCCTCGACCGCAAGACCGGCCTCATCGAGCGCTATTCCGTCAACGGACAACCCCTTCTCCAGGGTGGCGCGCCCAATTTCTACCGCGCGCTGACCGACAACGATATCGGCACGGGGCTCGAGAAATCGCACGGCCTGTGGAAACGGGCTTCGGCGGAGCGCATCGTGACGGATATCACGGCGCGCCGGCTCGGCGCCGATGCGGCCGAGGTGACGGTCCATTATTCGGTTGGCGACGGTGCCGCCACGTTCGTCTCCCGCTATCGCATGGCGGGCGACGGATCGGTCCGGATCGAAGGCGATTTCACGCCGCTCAAGCCGGACCTGCCCGATCCGCTGCGCGTGGGGATGTTCTTCTCGATGCCCACGCGCATCGACACGCTCTCCTGGTATGGCCGCGGCCCGCACGAAAGCTACCAAGACCGCAAGACGGGGGCGCCGCTGGGGCTGTGGCGGGGCAGGATCGCCGATCAGCCGCACGATTATATGCGCCCCCAGGAAACCGGCAACAAAGTGGACGTCCGCTGGATGGAGCTGCTCCAGCCGGGCCATGGCGGGCTGCGCGTCGGTGGCGATGCGCCGCTGTCGATGAACGCGCTGGCGTTTCCCTATGACGATCTCTCCCGCCGTCCCCCGGGCACGCGGCGGAGCACCGACATCGTGCCGCATGGGGAGGTTTCGCTGATGATCGACGCGATCCAGTCCGGCGTCGGCGGGGACAATGCTTGGGACGCCGGCGGGCGGCCCTTGCCGCAATACCGCGTCCCGCTGAAGCCGATACGCTACGGCTTCACGCTGACGCCCTTCGCAGGCGACGGCACCACGCCTGACAAAGCCAGGCCCGCAGCGGCTGAGAGCCTGCAATGAACCGCCGGCTTTGCGCCGCGGCGACCGTCGTGCTGCTCGCCGGCACGAGTCTCGCCCAGGACATGCCGCCGATCGCAAGTCCGCTGCCGCCCGCGGCCGACCGGTCGCCAAAGGCGGCAGTCGTGCTTGCCGACTATCGGTACGGCGATCTCCTCTGGGAGAATGATCGCACCGCGCATCGCATCTACGGCCATGCACTGGAGGCGGCCGAGCCGCCCTCCGGGTCGGGAATCGACAGCTGGGGCAAGAACGTGGTCTGGCCTTTCATGGACCGGCAGCTGCGCACAGGCGACCAGCACGCATATCATGGCGAGGGACTCGACTTCTACAATGTCGGCACCGGACGCGGCGCCGGAGGCCTCGGCATCTGGTTCGACAACAAGCTGTGGACCTCGCGCAACTATCGCAGCTACCGGATCCTGAAGAACGGACCGAACGTCGCCGACTTCGAAGTCGACTATGCCGCCTGGCCAGTCGATGTTACCCGCAAGGTATGGGAGAAGCGGCGGTTCACCCTTCCGCTCGGCACGCATTTTACGCGGATGGTGTCGACGATCCGATCCGACAAGCCCGAGCCGCTGCTCGTGGGCATCGGCATCGGCAAGCGCACCACCGGCGATGGCGGGGAACTGACCGTCGACCGCGCGCGCGGCCTGCTCTCCTGGTGGGGACCCGAGGATCGGGGCCATGGGCGCATGGCGGTCGCGTTGCGGGTCGATCCGGCGATGATCGCCGAGATACGACAGGATGCCGACAATCACCTCGTGCTGCTGCGAGTCACGCCGGGCAAGCCGTTCGTCTATTACTCCGGCTCGGCCTGGAGCCTGGGCGAAGGCGGCTTCCGCAGCCGTGAAGCCTGGGATCGCTACGCCGCCGCAGAGCCGCTCGACTTCCGCTTGCCGCGCTGATCGCGCGCACCAGCAAGGACATACGCCCAATGGAACGCCGCCGTTTCCTCGCCTCCGCTCTTGCCACCGGAACCCTTGCCGCGACGGCGCCGGGCATCGCCGCCGCGCAGCGCAAGCCCGCCGCCCGCGGCGCGGGCGACCGGGGCTATATGCTCGAAATCCTCGCCGCCATGGCGGAACCGGTATTGGGCCCGATGTCCGAAGGTCGGCTGCACGCGGCCTTCACGCCGGAGCTCAGTCCGACCTGGGACGGGCGCAATCCCAAGGTGGCGTATCTCGAATGTTTCGGGCGGCTGATGTCCGGGATCGCGCCCTGGTTGGCGCTTCCGGATGACGATATGCCCGAGGGGCGGCTGCGCGCGAAGCTGCGCCGGCAGGCGATCGCCAGCTACGCGCACTCGGTCGATCCGGCGAGCCCCGACTATCTCCTATGGAAAGCCGAAGGCCAGCCGCTCGTCGATTCGGCCTATTTCACCAATGCCTTTCTGCGCGCGCCGAAGCAGCTCTGGGATCCGCTCGATGCGACTACCAGGCAACGGGTGGTGCAGGAAATCCAGGGCCTGCGCCGGGTGCCGCCGCCCTACACCAATTGGCTGCTCTTCGCGGCGATGAACGAGGCGTTCCTGCTCTCGATCGGCGAGCAGTGGGACCCGATCCGGATCGACCTCGCGGTTCGCAAGATCAACGAATGGTATGTGGGCGACGGCTGGTATGCCGATGGGCCGCGCTTCCACTTCGATCACTATAATTCCTATGTGATCCACCCCATGCTCGTGGAAATCCTCGAGGTGCTCGTCGCGACCGGCGCCAGGTTCAACAAACTCAATGCGCCGGAACTGCTCGAGCAGGCATACAGAAGGATGCAGCGGTTCGGCGAGCATCTCGAGCGGCTGATCGGACCGGACGGCAGCTATGCGCCAATCGGGCGGTCGCTCACCTATCGCACGGCCGTCTTCCAGCCGCTGGGGCTGCTCGCCTGGCGCAAGAAGCTCCCCAAATCCTTGCCCGAAGGCCAGGTCCGCTCGGCGACGCTCGCGGCGCAACGCGCGATCTTCCGCAATCCCTCGAACTTCGACGGAAAAGGCTATCTCACGATCGGCTTCGCCGGCCATCAGCCGACGCTCGGCGATATCTACTCGAACGCTGGCAGCATGTATATCGCCGCTGAGAGCCTCATTGCGCTGGGCCTTCCCGCAAAGGACAGCTACTGGACCGCGCCCGACCTGCCATGGACGACCAAAAAGGCCTTTGGCGGCGAGGCCTTCCCCAAGGATTATTACGTCGACTATTAGATTGAGAAACCGTTCAACCTGTTGATTTGTCTCACAGGCTGCCCCTATTTCGTCGTCCCCGCGAAAGCGGGGATGACGTGTTTTTAGTATGAGTTCCCCGACCTACTCCCTGCCGACGGTCTGGTATGTCGATCGGCATCGGCGAGCTGCTTCCGGAGATCTCGCCCCAAAAGAAAACGGGCTGCGATCATCGATCGCAGCCCGCCTTGCGCCCGAGGTTTGGGAGTCGAGCTCCGCTTCACGCCTCGAAAAAGGACAATCGCATCAATTGCCGAAACGGAAGCGCAATGCCGCGCTGAAATTGCGGCCGTTGTAGAAATGCTGGCGCTCGATCCCGGTGGTCATGCCCGGCTCGCCGACGAAGCGATCGGCCGCGACCTTGGTGAGGTTCTCGGCATTCAGCGACAACGTCAGCTCGGGCATGAGCTTGAAGCTCACCGATGCGTCGAGCAGCCCGAATGGGCGGATATAGCGCCCGTCGATCGGGTTTCCGGCGACGTTGAACAGGATCGACTCCGAGCGATAGGTATAGACCACGCGCGCAGTGAGGACGTCGTCCTCGTAGAAGCCCGAGGCCGTCCAATTATATTTGGAGGTAAAGGGCTGCGGCGTGTCGGTCAGTATCCCGTTCAGGATCAGCGGGTTCTTGGTGTCGACATAGGTGAACGACCCCGACACGCCGAAATTGTGCAGGAATTTCGGCACGAAATCATAGTCGAAGAACGTCTGACCCGAGACCTCCACGCCCTTGGCCCAGCCGTTCTGCGCGTTCACCGTCTGATTGATGTAATATTGCCCGCCGGTGCAGTTGTTGGCGGCGGTGCCGGTATAGGCCGGATAGGTCGGCACCGTCTCGCACTGGGAGATGCCGCTGAAGAAGCCCTTCACGTTCTTGTAGAACAGGGCGACCGCGGCATAATTGACCGGCGAGAAATAATGCTCGAGCGAGATGTCGAAATTGTCCGCCTTTTGCGGCCCGAGATCGGGATTGCCCTTGTTGCCGGTGCCCGTGACGGTGTTCACCGAGATCGCCGGGTTCAGTGCGTCGGTGCTGGCGCGGGTGATCCCCTTGCCGTAGCCGAGACGCAGGATCGTATCCGGCGTGATGCGCCATGAGAGGTTCGCACTCGGCAGCACATCCCAGCGCGACGAGTCGCTCTCGTTCGGGACGATGACGACCGGCGAAGTGGGCGACGCCTGCGAGTTGACCATGGCGCGTGCAAAGCCTTCCGCGCGGACGGCCCGGACGCCGATATTGCCCTGGATCCGATCGTCGAGAAACGCGAAGTCCGCCGCACCGTAAACCGCATAGGTCCGCTCGCGGATGTAGCGACGGCTCAGCAGATTCTCCGCGAGATTGTCCTCGGGAAGGATTCCCGCATTGGGGAAGCGTGCGCGCACATTGTCGCCGAGCAGCGCGTCGGGCGAGAAGGTCAGATAGCCGCCGCTATAGCCCATCGCGCCGTTCATGAAATTGGACGGAGCGATCTCGAACATGTCCGCATAAGGCAGGATCGCGATCCCGTTCGACTGGTTCGGGGCGAGCGACGCGCCGTCGGTGGTCAGGTTCCGGCCGAACGAATAATTGTTGTACTGACTTTCGAGCACCGAATAGCGGGCGCCGACCTTCAGGGCCTTGATGAAGGAATCGCGCGGCCGATAGCGCAGATCCAGCGCGGCGGCCCCCGACTTGTCGTCCCATGCCTGGTTGTTGCCATTGGAATAGTTGTTGAACACCCAGTTGGCGGGACTGGCGAGGTCGGGACCCGAAATACCGAGCTGCGCGGGCTTGGTCGTGAGGTCGCGGGTGACGTCCCACGCCAGGCCGGCACGGCTGGCGGCAGTGACCGAGCGATTGTCGGTCGAGCGGTCGGCCTTGACGTACGAATAGTCGAAATGGACGTCGAACTCGTCGGTCACCTGCCACTTCACGCCACCGGCGAGCAGATAAGAGATATAGTCGCTCTTCTCGTCGCCGCCGATCGAGGCGGCGGTGGAGCCGAGGAAGGTGCCTGAGGCAAGACGCGTACCCGACAGGAGCTCGTTGGTGCCGCCGTTGCTGTTCCGGTTGGCGAGCATCTCGTCGATCGTGAACGGAACGGTCGCGGCATTCTGGACATAGCGCGAGTTGGCGATGTTCAGGAACCGGTAGTTCTGGTGATACTGGTAATAGGTGTAGTTGCCGTCGATATAGAATTCGAGGCGAGGCGTCGGCTTGTACTGGAAGGACCCGGCCAGCCCCTTGCGGGTGCGCAGATAATCTTCCTGGAAGACGTTGTGCCCCTCGGTCACGGTCGAGACGAGATTGCCGCGATCGGTGGCCGAGAGCGCCAAGGGATTGGCGACATCGGCGAGATAGACGACGTCCGACCTGCCCACATAAGCCGAGTTGAGGTTGAGCCCGGTGCCGACATTGGCGGCATATTCGGGGCTGTTGCCGCGGATCGCCCGCCGGATCGACGTGCCGCCGCCGGCCGGATTGTTGTCGCCGCGGTTGAAGCTGCGGGACCAGGATCCGACGAGAAGGAGCCCCATCTCGCCGTCGCCGACATTCCACCGGCTCGAGCCCAGCAGGAAAAGCTCGGGCTCCACCTTCTTGCCGAGATCATTGTAGCGACCGCCGACCGAGCCCGACACGACGGTGCCCGTGAAATCGAGTGGCCGGCGCGTGCGGATGTTGATGAGGCCGCCGATGCCGCCCTCGATGTGTTCGGCGGAGGGATTCTTGTAGACGTCGATGCCGGCGACCAGGCCGGGGCTGGCGCCCTCGACGTTGAATTCGCGGCCGCCCGCGGTGATGAAGGCGCGTCCGTCGACCTGCGACGAGGTCTGTCCCGAAAGGCCGCGGATCGTGAGGCCACTGCCCTGCCCGACCGGCGATGCCGATTCGCCACCGAAGCGATAGGCCTGCACGCCGGGAACGCGCGAGAGCGTGGCGGCGACATTGTTGTCGGGCAGCTTGCCGATATCCTCGGCGCTGATCGTATCCATCACCTCATTGGTGTTCTTCTTGCGCTGCGCGGCGGATTGCAGGCTCTCGCGGATTCCGGTGACGACGATCGCGTCGGTATCCGTTGCCGTCTCCTGCCCCGACGTCGCGTCCGCCGGCTGCGGAACATCCTGCGCCCAGGCCGGGACGGCAGCTGAAGTGCACAAAAGCGCGGCGGCCAATTTAGAAAGCGTTCTCATGATCCTCTCCTAATCTCCCTGTCCAGCCGAGAGTCGGGAGAGGAGGTTCATCACCTCCGCAGAATCCGCTCTCCCTACCCGCCTGGCTGGCCCGTTCGGCCGCCGGTCTGTTATCGGTAGCAGAACTTCTGATATCGATAACAGAATATGTCAACAGGGTTCTTGGTGAATCGTCACGTGCTCCGTATTTTCCCGGGGGCGGCCGCAATGTGGATTCCTGTTGCGAGCCCGAGTCCTCGCGCCGCTACCGGACGACGAGATCGTCCACGAACGGCCCGACATCGATGTCGGAACGCCTGATCCGCTTGCCGCCGACGGTGACATTCTCGATTCTGACGCCGCGAACGCGGCGGTCCTCCGAATGGCCGGCGATGACGGGACGATTGATGTCCCCGCCCTTGAAGTGGACGTTGCGGAGGGTGATGTTCTCGATTCCGCGCCCTGGGGCGTGGCTGTACTTTGCGTTGAACACGGCCCGGAAGTTGAACAGCATCCCTTCCTGGATATCGTCGATCCGGATGTCCTCGAAGCGAACGTCGCGCACCAGATTATTGTCCCCGTCGGTGATCGCCATCGCGCCCTGATAGTCGCGGTCGTCCTCGTCATGGCCAAGGATGTCGATATTGCGGAATTCGATATCCTCGAGCACCTCCGCAGCATCGGGAGTGCCGTGCAGGCCGATATTGATCGGATGGGCGACATCGGCCCAGAGGATCGAATTGGCGATCCGGTAATGGCGCGCGTCGCCCTTGTAATCCCAGCGGCCGCCGTAGATCGCGATCGTATCGTCCGAATTGCGCATGAAGACGCCGTCGACGCGGACGTCGGAGCAGCTCATGAAGTCCAGCCCGTCGCTCCAGCTGGCGGCGCTGAACGATTTGAGGTTGCGGATGGTGACGCCCGCCGACTGGCCGCACAGAAGCGTATAATGGTTCGGATTGAGGACGATCGGCCCGTCCACCGTTACGTTGCGCGAATTGGCGATGGTGATGCCTTCTTGCGGGTGATCGATGATGCCGTGACCGACGATGCGCACATTCTCCGCGTCGCGTATCTCGATATTGCCCTGCACGAGCGCCCCGCCGGCAAGCACGACGATGGTGTTGGAAGGAATGCGGAACGTTTTCTGCCCCTCGGGAAGCGGATGGACGCCCGGACCGAAATAGACGACACCCGGCCCCGGCGGCGGCAGCTCCGGCTCCGGCGCGTTGGCGAAGAGATGCAGATTGTGCAGCCGGTCGCCGTCGAACTCGACCGAGATGTTCGTGGGCTTCTCGAGCCGGAAATAGGCGGTGTTGCCCACCAGCTTCGCGCGCACCCCGGCGGAGTCCGGGCGGACCTGAACGCGACGCACGTCGCCGTTGTTCTTCTTCACCGCGACCTCGACCGGGCCCGCGATGTCGAAGAACACCATCGAGGCATCCTGCGGCCGATCCAGATCGACCTTCACGTCATATTCGTAGAGATCGCGCCACACGCCGCCCGGAATGCGCACCCGAACGGTGAAATCGTCGTTGAGGTACGACCAGAACGCCTTGCCCGCAGGCGGTTCGTGGATGCGCAGCCCGCCATCGGCCGTCTGCGCCGCCGCTGGAAGGCAGGCCAGCGCAAGCGGGGCGCAGAGCAGCATCGTGCAGATTCGCGCATGCGTCATCGCGTTATCCCGAACGAGTCGAAGTCGGCGAAGCCGACCGATGTCGCGACACTGGCGGGCGTGCCATCCTGCGCCTGCGCGAAAAGGCCGATCTGCGCGCCGACCCAGCGGCCCGGCCGGGTTTCGAACGCCGGACCGAAGGCGACGAAATGCTCGCCGTCGAGGCTGTAGCTGAACCGCACCCGCGCGTGCGTCTCGCGCAGCATCGACGGCCAATAGGGCTCGAATCCGGGTGGGGCGACCTGCACCGTCACGGGTTCCGCCTGAAGCCGCAGCCATATCGGCGCGCTGCCGGCGATCACCGGCCCGAAGCTGCGCTGCTCGGCCATCGCGGGCTCGACGCCGTCGCGCCATCCCTGGACGAGCTGCGTCTCGTTGCCGCGCCGCTCGAGTCCGATCCACGCGTAACGCTGCCCCATTATCGCCAGTCCCGCACGCTCTCCCGCCCGGAGCGGCCGGAACCGGAGCAATGTCGTCGCAGTGAAAGCCGGCCCCGGCAGCTTCTGCGACAGCAGATTGCCCGCCTCGTAGAGGTTGGCCGAGCCACTTATCGACTTGAGGCGCAGCCTGCCGGCGACCAGCGACCACCAGTCCTCGCCCGGATTGCTGTTCCATTGCCAGGCGAGCGACAGCGGCCCCTCGAACGCGTCGTCGGCCACCGGCGCGGTTCGCGGCTGCGGGTGCACATTCGGCTTCTGGTGCTGGAGCACGGGTTCGCCCCGCCCGTCCCCATCGGGATCGGCGCCGATGACCGGCCATCCCTGGCGCCAGCGCATCGGCTGCAGATGGACGACGCGGCCATAGCTGTCGCGATCCTGGAAATGCACGAACCAGTCCTCGCCCGACGGCGTCGTGACCCACGCGCCCTGATGCGGTCCATTGATCTCGGTCGCGCCCTGGTCGAGGACATTGCGCCCCTCATAGGGACCCTCGATGCGTCGGCTGCGGAACACGCCCTGCCATCCCCCCTTCACGCTGCCGCTGGGAGCGAACACATAATACCAGCCGCCGCGCTTGTAGAGCTTGGGGCCTTCGGTGGTCTGCCAGGGGCGAAGGCCGAGACTCGTCGCCACGGGCGGCAGCGTGGCGCCGTCGATGATCGTGCGCGCCTTCCCCACCGTCTTGGTGCCGTCCGCGTTGAGCCGCTTCAGGACGATCATATTGGATATGCCCGCACGGCTGCCCGCATAGGCATGGACGAGCCAGCCGGTGCCGTCGTCGTCCCAGAATGGCGCGGGATCGATCGCCCCCCTGGTCGCGTCGACGAGCTTGGGCGCGGACCAGGGGCCGCGCGGATCGGCGGCGGTCAGCACGAAGATCCCGAAGTCCGGATCCGGATAATAGATCAGGAAACGCCCGCCGCGATGGCGGATCGCCGGCGCCCAGACTCCGCCGCCCCGCCGCGGCGTGCGGAAATGCGCCACGGGCGGGACGGCCGGCAGGGCATGGCCGATCAGCGTCCAGTTCACCAGGTCGCGCGAGTGCAGGATCGGAAGGCCCGGAGCATTGGTGAAGGAAGACGCCGTCAGGTAGAAATCGTCGCCGACGCGCACGACATCCGGATCGGAATAGTCGCCGGCCAGGACGGGATTGGCATAGGTTCCGTCGCCGCGATCCGGGAACCAGCGCCCGTCGTTCGGCTGTGCGTCCGCGGGGACCTGCGCCGCCCAAAGCGCCGCGAGCAGTCGAATGCCCCGCCTCATACTCCGCCCGTCCAGTTGGCCAGCTGACATTTCTGCCCATCCCCTCTTTGCGACTTGCCGTATCCAGTACGTCTGTTATCGATACCAGAATGACGCGTCCGGCGTGCCTGCGCAAGAGATAGTTGATACCCATGATCGCGAAACGCGGCGGGGGAGAGGAGATGGGATGCTGATCGGTCGACGCGAATTGATTTCGGGCGCCATCGCTGCGACGGCGGCGGGTGACGCTGCCGCGACCGTCCGCCCGGCGCGGCTGCTGGAGGTCCGTTCGCCGAATGGGAGGATTCGCGCCGCGCTAGCCTTGCCGCATGCCGCGGAGCCCTTCCCCTGCTGGTCGGCGAGCATGGACGGCATGCCCGTCCTCGAAACATCCCGGCTGGCGTTGATCCTCCACGAAGGGAAATCGCTCGGGCCCGGCGCGCGATACCTGCGCCACCGCATGCACCGGCGCGGCGAGCGCTGGCGCCCGCCTTACGGAATCGCCGAAATCTATGACGGCATCCGGAACGAGCTCGAAATCGTATTCGAGGATCCGGACCGGGCGCTGCAATTCGCCATTCGCCTCGCCGCGCACGACCACGGCGTGGCGGTGCGCTACGTCCTCTTGGCACCACGGGCCTTTCGCCTCGGCGGAGAGGCCACGCATTTGCGCTTCCCCAGCGGCTCGCGCGTGTGGAGCAGCCGGGACGAAGGCGAATATGCGGTGTCGGCACCGGAGGCGCTCGTCCCGCCCCCACATCCGGACCTCACCGCCAGCACCGACCAGGGCCCGTTGGCGGACCCCCCACTCCATGTCGCGACGCCGCAGGGCATCGCCCTCAGCGTCTGCGAGGCGGATCGGCTCCATTATCCCCGGACCATGTTCCAGGGGGCCGGGCGCGACACGATCGTCACGCACCTCATGCGCTTCCCGGGGCGCGCCACTGGCTATTCCGGCCCGGGCGACACGCACGCCGCTCCCGTCTTTGCCGTGGACGCCCCGTTCGAGACGCCGTGGCGCGTGGTGCTGATATCGCTCAGCCCGGCCAAGCTGCTCGAGCGGGCGGGGCTGGTCCAGTCGCTCGCGACGCCCAACCGGCTCGGGGACGTCTCCTGGGTGCGCCCGGGCCGCGCCTTCCGCATCCGCAAGCCGTACACCACCGAGCGCGCGCTCGCCTGTATCGACTTCGCAGCGAAACGCCGGCTCGAGTTCGTCGAGTTCGACGCCCATTGGTATGGCGACGGCACCGATCCGAGCGACGCCACCGTACCGATCGCCGGGCTCGACATGGCGCGGATCATCGCCGCGGCGAAGGCCAAAGGGATCGGGATGATCCTCTACGTGGATCGCGTACCCGCGATGCGGCAGCTCGACGCGATCGTCCGCACCTATCGCGACTGGGGCGTGGCCGGCATCAAGTTCGGCTTCGTCTGGGAAGGCCGCCAGGAAGATGTGGATTTCATCTACAACCTGATCGAGCGCTGCGGGCGTCACCGGTTGATGGTGAACCTCCATGACAATCTGAGACCGGCGGGTCTGGAGCGCACGCTGCCCAACTATATCGCGCTCGAGGGTGTACGCGGCAACGAGCAGTTCCCGACCGCCCGGCACAACGTCACGCTGCCCTTCACGCGCGCGCTCGCGGGGCCGATCGACTATACGATCTGCTACGCCCATGAGCGGAACCAGACGACCAACGCGCATCAGCTCGCGATGGCGGCGGTCTATTACAATCCGCTCACCTTCCTCTATTGGTACGACGCGCCGGACAAATATGCGTCGGACGCCGCCTGGCCCGAGCTGCGCTGGTTCGACGCATGCCCGACGAGCTGGGACGAGACCGTCGCGCTCGGAGGCGCGATCGGCGAGCATGTTGCCGTCGCGCGGCGGCGTGGCGGGCGCTGGTTCCTCGGCGCCATGACCAACGAAGCGGCACGAAACCTCCAGATACCGCTCGATTTCCTCGGACAGGGCCGATGGCGCGCAACCATGTTCTCGGACGGCCCCCCGGCGGCGCAACCGAGGGAGACGCCCGTCGCGATCTCCAGCCGCGATGTCCACGCCTCGGACCGGCTGGAGCTCGAGCTCGCGCCGAGCGGCGGCCAGGCGATCCTGTTCGAGCCGCTTTAGGGGTGAGGACGTCGCGGTTGGCTTACCGGCAACCTGATACGCTCGCTTTCTAAAATCTACGAAACGCCGCGTCCAATAGGCACGAGGCGCAAGCGATACTTTCAGTGAGACTCCTTCGAGCGCTTGAGGATATCCTCATTGCTGATCGGGGGAGTCGCGGGAGCACGGCGCAACAGTTCGTCCCGCTGTTGGTCTGGTTGGCTGTTCTTCTAGTCTTCGTTTTCCATCGGAGGCCTCATGCGCCGTCGCTCCACAGAATCTAATCGTGTCTATCAGGAATTCGATTTCCTAACCGATGTCGATGCCAAGCGGTTGCAACTGATCGGGGCTATCAGCTTAGCGTGGAACTGGCTGGAAGGCGCAATAGACGCTGCGCTAGGCATGGCTCTCGAACTGCATCCTAGTATGTGGTTGGAGGTTTCCGGCCGGGTGAACGGGATGGATGCCAAGCTTGGAATTATCCGAGCGTCGGTGTGCTTATTTGACGGCACGATCCCTGTTGAAACACAGAACCTTGTGAAGCAGACCCTGACTCACGTGGGCGATCATAAAAAACTGCGAGATGGCGTTATCCACGTCCGCTTGGTGCATCCCGATGCGGAGGTCGCTGAAACACCACAAAGGCGCACGAACGTTGACGAAGTGCTGATATCCGCCGCCGCTTTGCAGGGCCTCTATGACCGCCTGAACTTGCTGGCCAAGGAAGCAAATGAAGTGGCGATCTATTTCAAGGATCGCTGGCTTATTCAGCATACGGAAAGCGATGAGACGCGAACACAAGCTGCAGCATCGTTTCGACAGTCGATGGCTCTACTCCTGGACCTTCAGAAGCGTCGAGTAGCGCTTCCGCCGCTTCCAGAATTTCCGGCTACACCTCAAGCCACTCCAAGCTCGGAAGAAGGCTAAACGCCTCCGAGCTTATATCAATTCGAGAGTGCCGGCCCGTCGCCATATCGGTTACGAATCTGCATCTAGTCCGTTAAGTATATAAGTGCCGCTCAACGCCGGGTGAGGCGGGAGGAATATGAACTCTCATCCAAGGGGTCGCGTCTCAATCAGCGAGCAGGTCTGCAAAGCCTTCCCCCCCTTGATAGGATCCCCGGGAGCCGCGTCAGATCCCTCCCCGGCGCTCACTCGCGGGTTTCGGGCGCAGGTCCGGTGGAGTTGCGTTCCACCAGCGTCAGCATTTCCCGTACATGACTGGCTTTCCCGTCACCGCCGCTGCGGACCTGGCGCACCTGCTCGGCGAGCATCGCCACGGCGGTGGCGGCCATGTCGGCGATCGGCTGCCTGATCGTCGTCAGTTCGGGCCAGACGGTCGAGGCGACGGGGGCGTCGTCGAAACCCGCGATGCTCAGGTCCCGCGGCACCGACAGGCCCATTCCCTGGGCGACGGCGGATACGGCAGCGGCCATGTCGTCATTGCTCGCGAAGATCGCCGTCGGGCGAGGCGAGATGCCCAGCAACTGATGCGCCGCGTCGAGACCGGACTTGTAGGTGAAGAGGCCCGGAACGATCCACTCGGGCTTGATCCGGACCCCCGCACCCGCAAGCGCTGCCCGGAAGCCCTGTTCCCGCCTCTGCGAGGGCGAATGGTGGGGGTCGCCCTGAATGAACCCGATCGCCCGATGCCCGGCCGCGATCAGGTGACGAGTCATGTCGAACGCGCCCTTATAGTCGTCGACGACGATCGCCGAAATATTCTCGCGGGGGATCGCGGTGGCGAAGGACAGAGGAAGCACGCCGGCGGCCGCGACTCTCGCGAGCATCTCAGCGGAGTCGCACAAAGGCGGTGGAAGGATGATCCCGCCAATGCCGGCTTCGATCAACCGTTCGAGCCCCTCCAGCGCCTCCTCCTCGGTGACGCCCGGCTCGATCATGAACTGGCACCCGCTGGAGCCGCTCTGACGAAAGGCACCCATCAGGAAGGCGCCGAGATTCGACGAACTCGGATTGGTGTAGAGCGCCCCGATGCGGACATCGCTCTTCAGGCTGCGCGCGGTGAGGTTCGGCGAATAGCTCAACGCCTCGATCGAAGCGTTGACCTTTCGCTGCATCTCCTTGCTGACATATTTGCCGCCGTTCATCACGCGAGAGACGGTCATCGACGAAACGCCCGCATGGCGCGCGACGTCATGGATGGTGACGCTGCTCCGCTTGGAGCCGTTGCCGCTATCCGGCTCGTCTCTCTTCGCCATTGGTTAGCACCCAGCCTTCTGTTATCGTTGAGGCGTGCTCACAGGGCACACCCTTCTGATATCGATAACAGAAATTCATCCATGGTCAATCGCTTCGCGCTTGCCCCGAGCCGCTGCGCGCGGCATATATGATATCGATAACAGAAAGAGAGGAAGCCGCGATGGGTGACACGAGGCGCAATTACGCGGCGCTGAGCGCGTTCCTGTTCTGCTTCTTCTTCGCGCAGGCGATGACCATGTCGCTGCTGTCCATCTGGCTGACGCGCGGGCTCGGTCTGAACGGCGTCGAGGCAGGAACGGTTTTCTCGGCGAACTTCATTGGCGCCATGTGCGCGCAGCCGCTCTACGGCTACCTCTCGGACCGCATGGGCCTTCGCCGGGTCGTGCCCGCCGCCATCGCCTTGCTGGTCGTGCTCTCGGGGCTGTTCTTCAGCTTCGTCTATGCGCCGCTGCTGCGGTGGAACATCGTGATCGGCGCAGTGATCGGCGGCATCTATCTCGGCGTCACTTTCATCGCCGGGAGCTATGCGCTCGAAAGCTATGTCGATCGCGTGGGCCGCAAATATGGGTTCGAGTATAGCCGGGTGCGCCTGTGGGGCTCGCTCGGCTTCGCCAGCGCGGCCATGTTCTCCGGCGAGCTGTACAATATCGACCCGGGCATCAACTTCGTCCTGGCCAGCGTCGCGGGCATCGTATTGCTGCCGATCCTGGCGGCCGCGCGCGTGGAGAGGGACGCCGGCGAGCAATTGCTCGCGGATCGGCTGACACCGCGGGATTCGGCGGTTCTCTTCACGCAGCCCAAATTCTGGGGCTTCATGGTGCTCATCCTGGGCGTGACCAATCTGTATCTGGTCTACGACCAGCAATTCCCCTTCTACTTCTCGTCGTTGTTCCCGACGCCCGAGGCGGGGAACGCGATGTTCGGCTATCTCAATTCCGCGCAGATATTCGTGGAAGCCGGCGGCATGTTCCTCGCGCCTTTCCTGGTTCGGCGCATCGGCGCCACGCGAGGCCTGATGATCGCCACGGCGATCATGATCCTGCGCATCGCGGCGTCGGGACTGGCGATCGGCCCCGCCACCATTTCGGCGTGCAAGATGATGCACGCGATCGAATTGCCGATCCTCGCCGTCTCGCTCTTCCGGTACATCGCCTACCATTTCGAAGCACGGCATGCCGCGACGGTGTACATGGTGGGCGTCAGCTTCGGGCATTCCCTCGGGCTCGCCATCCTCTCCCCGCTGGCCGGAATCGGCTATGACCGTCTCGGGTTCCAGAACACCTACTTCCTGATAGCGGCGATGGCGCTGGTCTTCTGGACCGTGTCGTGGTTCGCCTTGTCACCGACGCCGCGGGAGACCGGTCGGGCATCGTCCGCCACCGAGCCGCCGACCGTCGCGCCGCTCGATCCATCGGGTGGCGCCGACGTGCGCCCGCTGGGATCGGCCGCCCGATGAACGAGATCGCAGACGAGCCGCTCGCGACGCTGGAGCTGCGCCCTTCCGAGCCCGCCGAACTGGACGCGCTGATCGCGCAGGCGCTGGCCCGGCTCGACAGGACGATGCCGCAGTTCAGGGACCACTTCCCCGCGCCTTCCAGCGAAAGCGGAACCTATGCGCCGATCGACAATGTCGAATGGACGAACGGCTTCTGGACCGGGATGCTCTGGCTCGCCTGGCAGATGACCGGGCGCGACGCCTATCGCGCGGCGGCCGACGAGAATGTCGCATCGTTCCTCGATCGCGTGAAACGGCGGGTCAATGTCGATCATCACGACCTCGGCTTCCTCTATACGTTGTCGGCATGCGCCGCGCATCAGCTCACCGGAAGCGAGGCCGGGCGCGCCGCGGGGCTGGAGGCGGCGAAGCTGTTGCTCGGGCGGTTCGACGGTGTCGCGAACGTCATCCAGGCGTGGGGCGACATGCGCGATCCGGCCCAGCGCGGCCGCATGATCATCGATTGCAACCTCAATCTGCCGCTGCTCTTCTGGGCCGGCAGGGAGACCGGCGATCCGAGCTTCGGGGATGCGGCCACCCGCCACCTGCGCCAGGCCGCGCGCTATCTGGTGCGGCCGGATGCGTCGACCTTCCACACCTTCTACATCGATACAGCCTCCGGCCAGCCGCGTTTTGGCAGCACGCATCAGGGGTTTTCGGACGACAGTTGCTGGGCCCGCGGCCAGGCCTGGGGCATCTACGGCTTCGCACTGGGCGGATTGCACACGGGCGACAAAGCCTATGTCGAACTCGCCGCGCGGCTTGCGAACTACTTCCTCAATCGCCTTCCCGCGGATGGGATCTGCTGCTGGGACCTCGTCTTCACCGACGACACCACCACCCCCCGCGACAGCTCCGCGGCCACGATCGCGGCATGCGGACTGCTCGAACTGGTGAAGGCGCTGCCTGTTTCGGACGTGCGGCGTGACACCTACGCCGCATGGGCGTGGCGCATCGTCCAATCCCTTGGCCACGGATATGCAGCACCGATCGAGGGATCGAACGCACTGCTGCTGCATGCGGTATACCACATGCCGAACGGCGCGGGAGTCGACGAGGCATGCATCTGGGGCGACTATTTCTACCTCGAGGCCCTGATGCGCCTGAGAAACGTGTGGATGCCATATTGGAGCTAGCAGCGTGTCCGGCGGCTGGGCAGCCTTGCCTTGGCATGTTTCGGCCGGCTTCAACTATCCTGGGGCCGCGGGCGTCTCAGTCCGGCTTGGTGAAGAAGCGCTCGATCACGTTCTGCGCCAGCCGCGCCGGGCGCAGTGTCTCGGCGTCGAGGCAGCACCAGCTCGATTTGACCTCCGCGAGCACTTCCGATCCGCGCTTGATCACTGTCTCGTAGAATGCGCGCGCGCCCTGGACCTTTTCCAGCAACACCGTCGCGACGACATCATCGTCGAGAAAGGCCGGGCGGCGATAGGTGATCTCGTGCTTGAGCGCGACCCAGAGATGCTGGGCGACCGCCTCGGGCGGAGCGAGCCCGCGCCAGTGGCTGATCACCGCCTCCTGCACCCATTTCAGATAGCTGGCATTGTTGACGTGGCCCATGAAGTCGATGTCGTCGCGGGAGACATCGATGGGAAATTGATATGGGCGCGCAGTACCTTGCATGGTCCACAAAGTACCACCGGACGCGATTCGCAGCGAGCGAATTCATCGGAAAGCTGCAGAAATCCTCAGTTTCCGATCAACTGCCCGTTTCCGTAACGGCAATCGCGCAGCCTGCCGGCGTCACCCCTCGTCGACAGGCGCGTCCGGGCCGTTCTTGAGGATCGACTCGATCGCATTCTTTGCCGACGCCTTGGACGTGTAGCCCTCGGTCCAGAAGATCGTCTCGGCATTGTATTTGAACTTGGCGACATACTCGCCCGCCTTGTTCTGCTCGATCACGAATTTGTGCGCCATGAGCCCCTCCGTTGTTTCGTTGCGGAGCCGCAACCATGGATCAGAATCGCCGGGGCGCGTATCGACCTGCGTCGAGATGAGCGACTTCTGCGCCCAGCGGTTTGCCGAGCAGCAACGCCGCCGCAAGTTTCGCCGCGGCGGGTGCGGTCTGGATGCCGAAGCCTCCCTGTCCCGCGCACCAGAAAAAGCCCTGGACCGCCGGATCGAAGCCGTAGACCGGGAGCCGATCAGGGGCGAAACTGCGCAGGCCCGCCCATTTGTGCTCGAGCGCCGCGACGCGCCAGTCGACGACATGCTCGAAGCGATCGATCGTGATCGCGACATCGAGTTCCTCGGGCGCGGCATCGCATGGATCGCAGGCAGTCTCGTCATGCGGGCTGAGCCACAGCCGCCCGCCTGCCTCGGGCTTGAAGTAGAAGCTGCCGCCGATATGCGCGACGTGCGGGCAATGTTCGGGCGGCGCAGGATCGGTGCGGAGCTGGAGCATCGTGCGGCGATAGGGCTGAATGCCGAGCGGCCTGGCTCCTGCGATCGCCGCAACCGGGTCCGCCCAGGCACCGGCGGCGTTGACGAGGATGTCGGCCTCGAATCGTCCGGTGCGCGTGTCCAGCAACCAACGGCCATTCGCGCGCGTCGCGCCTTCGAGGTTGGCCGAGACGGCGAGTTCGCCTCCGGCGCGACGAACGGCGGCGAGATATGCCCCATGCAGCCCGCCGACATCGATATATTCACAAGTCGGCTCGTATACGCCGAGCGTCCATTCGGGGCGCAGACCTGGAAGCATATCGCGCGGATCGACCGCGCGCAGCTCGACGCCCGAGCCTTCGAACTCCACGAGGAAAGCATCGATTGCCGACCGCTCTTCGGTGCGGCCGATATGGAGCGATCCGAGCGGTTCGAGGAACCCGCCCGCCGCTAGCAGCGGCCCCGACGCCGTGGTGAGCGGCTGGATGTCAGGCCCGCCGTACGTCTCGGACCAGAAGGCTGCCGAACGCCCGGTGGAATGATATCCGGGGCGATCCTCGGCCTCGAGCAGCAGCACGCTGGCATGCGGCGCGACTTCGGCGGCGAGACTCGCGCCGGCGATCCCCGCGCCGACTATGGCGATATCGTAGCGCTTCACCGCGCCGCTGCCCTCGCGTCGAGAAAGGCATCGATCTCGCTTAGCGCACGGTCACGCACGGCCTCGGTTTCCCGGAGGATTTCGTGTGCGCTCTCCTTGCCGAAGGTGATCAGGCGGACATCGGGCAGGCGTGGCGCGATCTTGAGCGCGGATTTGCCGTCGATCAGCCCGTCTTTTTCCGCAACCAGCACCAAGGTCGGCACGCGCATCGCTTCGAGCCGCGGATCGGCGGCGAGTTCGCGCATCGAACGAAACCCCTCGATCACCCAGCGCCAGCTCGGCGGCCCGGTGAGGATTTCCGGATGCTCGGTCTGCCACCAGATCTCGTCGGCATAGCGATCGGGATCGTGCGTGAGCAGCGAGGCGCGGGTCTCGGTGGTGTAGGGCTTCTCGTTCCCCTTCCAGGCGGGCCGTGCAGTGTCGCCGAGGCCTCCGAGGAAGCGCGCGGCGCGCTCGGCGAACGGGCCGAAGATGCCGGGCTTGAAGCCGAGCATCGGCGCTACCAGCACCGCGGCGTCGGGCCGGATCGCGCCTTCCACCAGCGCGCGCAGCACGAGATGCCCCCCCATCGAATGCCCCATCGCCGCTCGCGGGCCCGGATTAGCCGGTTCCCACGCCGCCCAGAAATCCGTCAGGTCGCGGATATAGTCGCCATAATCCTCGATATGACCGCAATTCTTCGCGGGCGTTAGCCGGCCCGAGCCGCCCTGCCCGCGCCAGTCGAACGATGTGACGTTCCAGCCTGCCGCATGCCAGTGCGCGAAGGTTTCGAGATATTTCTCGAAGATGTCCCCGCGGCCGCCCTGGAACAGGATCGAGCCTCGGGTCGCCTGCCCCTCGGCGCGCCAGTCGAACACCCGATGCTTCCAGCCGTCCGGCGCGGCCCAATGATCGATGCGGGCGCCGGCAGGAAGGGCGCGGCGGTCCTTAAGGGAAGTTGCCATGGAGGCTGGTTACGTTTTGATAAGCCATGTCGTCTAGGCCTTAGGCGGGATGGGGGATGTGTTTCTAACCTTGCTGCTGGGCGCGCTCGGCCTGCTTCTGGTCTCAGCCGGGATCGAGGACGCGCGTTCGCGCAACATCGCCAACTGGAAGAACGCGGCGATCGCGTTGCTCGCGCCCGCCTGGTGGTGGGCCAACGGGCTGGCCCTGTGGCCGGACGTCGCCACCCAAATCGGCGTGGCCAGCATCGTCTTCATCTTCTTCATCGGCGCCTTCGCGATCGGACAGATGGGCGGCGGCGACGTCAAGATGCTCGGCGCGCTGGCGCTGTGGCTGCCGGTACAGCCCCTGATCTACATGCTGGTGCTGATGTCGCTGGTCGGCGGTGCGCTGACGATCGTCATGGTCGCCGACCGCTGGACCCAGCTCAGCGGCGGGCTCCGCAAACTGCCGTGGCGCACGATCGCACCCATCCTTGCGGCCGCCGCGGCGGCGGTCGCGCTCGTCTATTCGAGCCGGCTCAGCGTCGCGCGCGCGCTGCTCGGCCAGCCCATCGCAACTGCGATCGTGGCGATGGCGCTCGTCACTGGCCTGGGCGTGCTGCTGCTCGTCGGGGCCCGTGCGGCACGCAAGCGCGGCATCGTCCCGGAGACTCCGTACGGAGTGGCGATCGCCATTTCGGCACTGCTCGTTCTTCGCGAACCGATTCTTAACCAGTTCACGTGATGCTTAACGCCGGAGCAACTCAACCGGCGATGTAATTGAAAAGGCTTGAAGCGAAATGGATGCACGCAAGCTCATTCTGCTCGTAGGCGCACTCGTGGTCGCAGCGATCACGGCGTTCATGGCACGCAACATCCTGATGGGTGCGCCAGCGCCCGTCGCAAATGCCATTCCAGCTGCTGCTCCGCAGAACACCACCGAAGTGATGGTCGCCACGCGCGCGCTTCCGGTGGGCACGATCCTCGACGCCACGTCGGTGAAGTTCGTCGCCTGGCCGAAGGAACTGATCGAAGGCGCCTATTACATCAAAGGCGAGTCCGAGCCCGCCAAGCTGCAGGGCACCGTCGTCCGTTTCGCCATTCCCGCGGGCCAGCCGATCACGCAGGGTGCATTGGTCAAGCCCGGCGATCGCGGCTTCCTCGCCGCTGCGCTCGGGCCCGGCATGCGTGCCGTCACGGTTCCAGTGTCCGCACAAGGTGCCAATGTGTCGGGCTTCGTCTTCCCGGGCGATCGCATCGACCTGGTGCTGACCCAGACGGTCGCCGGCGGCGGTGATGGTCCGCCGCTCAAGGCATCGGAGACGATCCTGCGCAACCTGCGGGTGCTCGCCACCGACCAGAAGACCGACAAGCAGACCGACGACAAGGGTAATACCGTCGTCAACACGTTCTCGACGGTTACCGTCGAGGCGACGCCCAAGATCGCCGAGAAGCTCGCCGTTGCGCAGACCGTCGGTTCGCTCTCGCTGTCGCTGCGATCGATCGCCGATAACCAAAGCGATCTCGAGCAGGCGATCGCCAGCGGTGAGGTCGACGTGCCCACCGATGGCGATCCCAAGAAGGAAAAGGAAATGCTGGCGCGTGTCGCGGCCCGTCCGATGGAAGGTGCTGGCGGCTTCGCCACTGGCGCCGACGTGTCGCGCTTTCAGCGCAGCACGGTCCCCGGCAAGTCCAGCGATCGCAGCGGCGCACAGCCGATGCCCGGCAGTTATCCGGGGGGTGTGCCCGTCAAGAAGGGGCCGGTGGTCAATGTTGCCCGGGGCAACGCTGTGACCGAGATTGAGGTCGGGGGTAAGAACTAGATGCGCAGCAACACACTCCTGAACCGGGCGCTTGGCGCCACGGTGACGGCGGCCCTGGCGATGAGCCTGCCCGCCCAAGTGATGGCCCAGTCGCGCCCACAGGCACGCGTAGGGAATCTTCCGGTCGGCGCACAGCGCCCGACCAGCGAGGTTCTTCTCTCGGTCGGCCAGGGCGAGCTCATCACGCTTCCCGCCAACGTCGCCAACGTATGGACTTCCAATCCGGGGGTGGCCGACGTGTACGTCGCCAACCCGCGCCAGATCCATCTGTTCGGCAAGGAAAACGGCGAGGCGACGATCTTCGCGACCACCGCCAGCGGCACCGTGGTCTATTCGACCAACGTCCGGGTGAGCCAGAACATCACTTCGATCGATCGCATGATGCGGGCGGCGATGCCCGATGCGGACATCAAGGTGACCACCGTCGGGCAGATCGCAGTGCTCACCGGAACGGTCGCGTCTCCGGACGACAGCGAGCAGGCCCAGCGCTTGGTGACTTCGCTGCTCAACCCCGGCATCAACATCTCCGATCCGGCGACGCCGCTCAAGATCGGCGTTATCAATCGCCTCAAGACGGCGACGCCGCTGCAGGTGAACCTTCAGGTGCGCTTCGCCGAAGTGAACCGCAGCTTCGCCAAGAATGTCGGCGTCAATATCGCGACCCGCGACCAGACAGGCGGCTTCACCTTCGGCGTAGCCACCGGGCGCAACCCCGGCGCCTTCACCGCCGGCCAGCTGGCCGGTTTCCCGATCGCGCGCATTCCGACCCCGAACGGCGGCTACATCGAAGGACCCTATGATCCGTCGACCGGCCAGTTCCTCAATCCGCGCGCCACGGACGTGACGAACATCGCCAAGGGCAACGATTTCTCGACCCTCGGATTGGCGGGCAAGCTGTTCGGCATGGACGTGCTCTCCGCAATCGACATGGGCGAGACGATGGGCCAGGTGACCGTGCTGGCCACGCCGAACCTGACGGCGCTCTCGGGCGAGACCGCGACCTTCCTGGCCGGCGGCGAAATCCCTATTCCGATCGCCCAGGCGCTCGGCGCGGTGTCGATCGAATTCAAGCAATATGGCGTGAGCCTGGCCTTCACGCCAACCGTGCTGGCAGATGGCCGTATCTCGCTTCGCGTCCGTCCGGAAGTTTCGCAGCTTTCGTCGTCCGGCGCCGTTCAGTTCAACGGCACCATCATCCCTGCGCTGAGCACGCGCCGCAGCGAGACCACGGTCGAGCTGGGTTCGGGCGAAAGCATGGTGATCGGCGGCCTGCTGCAGAACACCCACAACAACTCGATCAGCAAGATTCCCGGATTGGGCGACGTCCCCATCCTGGGAACATTGTTCCGCTCGAACGGCTTCCAGCGCAACGAGACCGAGCTGATGATCGTCATCACGCCGTATCTGGTGAAGCCGGTCAACGCGAACCAGATCGTGCTGCCGACCGACGGTTATCGCGCACCCAACGATTTTCAACGGATCTTCGGCGGCCAGCTGAGCGCCGGCGACACCGGCGGCGACCGGCCCAAGCCGACCATGGCGCCCAGCAGTGCGACGCCGGCGGTCGGAGCGTTCGCGCCGGGGCCGGCGATGCCCGTCCCCGCCAATCCGGTCAGGCAGCCTCCCAAGGCTGCGCCCGCCCCGTCCAAGCCGAAAAAGGGTGGCTCCGCTGTCCCCGGCTTCGGCTTCTGATGTCCTGAGGAGATCGCAATGTTGTCGCGCTTCACTCCCCTCCTCCTGGCTCCGATCGCGCTGCTCAGCGCGTGCGGGACCTATAATGGCGGCGTCGACTCGGTGTATCAGCCGGTGGTCGAACGAAACGATTACGTCTTCGACGTCCAGACCGCGGGCAACGGGCTTGCACGCGGCGAAGGTCAGCGGCTCGCAGGCTGGCTTCAGTCGATGGGGCTTCGCTACGGCGATCGCGTAGCGATCGACGACGGTGGGAACGGCACCAGCGCGCGTGACGAGATCGCGGCGCAGGCAAACCAATACGGCCTGATCCTGTCGGATCAGGCACCGGTCACGGTCGGGCAGATCGCCCCGGGTACCGTGCGCGTGGTGGTCACGCGGATGACCGCCAGCGTTCCCAACTGCCCCGATTATTCGCGCGTCTATGCGCCTGACTTCTCGGCGAGCACCAGCTCCAACTACGGCTGCGCAACCAACAGCAATCTTGCCGCGATGGTCGCCGATCCCGGCGATCTGGTCCGTGGCGCCTCCGGTTCGCCGGTCAGCGATCAGATGACCGGCAACAAGGCGATCAATGCATTACGTGGCGCCAAGCCCTCGGGCAGCGGCGGCACCGTGAAGACCGACGGAGGCACCAAGTGAACGCGCCCTTCAATCCCTCGCGTACCGGCCATCGCGAGCCGTTCGTCGCCTTCGTCTGCGACGAGGCGACGGCCGAGGCGCTGCGCCCGATCGCGGTCGAGCTCGGCTGGTCGCCCGAAAAGGTCAACAAGGGCGGGCTGCGCAACGCCGTACAGACCCTGTCGGTCTCGGCGAGCCCGAACGTGCTGTTCGTCGACCTTTCCGAATCGGGCGATCCGCTCAACGACATCAACGCTCTCGCCGAAGTGTGCGAGCCCGGCACGATCGTCATCGCATCGGGACAGGTCAACGACGTGCGCCTGTATCGTGACCTCGTCGCGAGCGGGATCCATGACTATCTGCTCAAGCCGCTCAACCCGGACGCACTGCGCGACACCTTTTCCCAAGCGCAGGCCGCGCTCAACGCGCCCAAGCTCGCCGAGCCGGGCAGCGACGTGCCGCATTGCGCGGTGGCGGTGATCGGCACGCGCGGCGGTTGCGGCGCATCGACGATCGCGACTTCGCTGGCGTGGCTGCTGAGCGACAAGCACAGGCGCACGACCGCGTTGCTGGACCTCGACGTGCATTTCGGCACCGGGGCGCTCGCGCTCGATCTCGAGCCCGGCCGCGGCCTGACCGATGCGATCGAGAATCCGAGCCGCATCGACGGCCTGTTCATCGAGCGCGCGATGGTGAAGGCCTCGGATCGGCTCGCCGTGCTCTCGGCCGAGGCGCCGATCAACGCCCCGGTTCTGACCGACGGCGCCGCATTCTATCAGCTGCAGGAAGAGATGCGCGGGGCGTATGAATGCACCGTGGTCGATCTGCCGCGCAACATGCTGGTCAACCATCCGCATCTGATCACCGACGTGCAGGTTGCGGTACTCGTCACCGAGCTCACGCTCGCCGCCGCGCGCGACGCGATCCGCATCCTCAGCTGGTTCAAGTCGAACGCGCCGCAGACCCAGGTCATCGTCGTCGCCAACAAGGTCCAGCCGCAGGCGGTGCTCGAGATCAGCCGCAAGGACTTCGAAGGCTCGATCGAGCGCAAGATCGACGTGCTGATCCCGTTCGAGCAGAAATTCGCGGCCCAGGCCGCCAAGCTCGGCAAACCGCTCGCCGAAGCGGGCAAATCGGCCAAGTCGCTGGCACCGCTGGCGGACCTCGCAACGCGGATCACCGTCATCACCGATTCCGGCGAGCGTGACGACAAGGCCACGCCCGCCAAGGGATCGAAGGGCAGCTCCTTGTTCGACAAGATCAAGGTCAAGATGCCGTCAAAGGCAAAGAAGTAACCAATCCGCGCCTAGGCTGCGCGGGTTAACGGGTTCGGAGGCACGTCGGCGTGGAACTGCTGCCGGTTTTGATGCTTGGTGGGGGCACCTTCATGGTGCTCTCGCTGATGGTGCTCGCTTTTTCCGGGCCGAACGCCGCGCGCGCAAGTGCGCGGCGCCTGACCGGAGTGCGCGAGCGCCATTCGGGCAGCGCCGGCGCAGCGGCGATGGAAGCGCAGATCCGACGCGTTACCGCCAGGAGCGCAACGGGGATGGACCTCGCCGCCTCGCGTTTCCTGCCCAATCCTGCCTTGCTCCAGAAGCGGCTCAACATGACCGGCAAGAGCTGGACGCTGAGCCAGTACGGCATGATCACGCTGGGGCTGATCATCGTGCCCGGCGCGCTGCTCTATCTCAACGGCGCGCCGATCTGGCTGGCGCTGTTCCTCTCGCTGTTCCTTGGCATCGGCCTGCCGCACAAGGTGGTAAGCTTCTTCATCAAGCGCCGCATCACCAAGTTCACAGCGAAATTCCCCGACGCGATCGAACTGCTCGTGCGCGGCCTGCGCTCGGGTCTTCCGATCACCGAAACGATGGGTGTCGTGGGCCAGGAAGTCGCCGGCCCGGTCGGCGAGGAGTTCCGCTCGGTGTCCGACAAGATGAAGATCGGCCGCACCCTCGACGCCGCGCTGCAGGAAACCGCGGACCGGCTCGGCACGCCTGAATTCCAATTCTTCACCATCACTATCGCGATCCAGCGCGAGACGGGCGGCAACCTTGCCGAGACATTGGGCAACCTGGCCGACGTGCTGCGCAAGCGCGCGCAGATGAAGCTCAAGATCAAGGCGATGTCGTCGGAATCCAAGGCTTCGGCGCTGATCGTCGGATCCCTGCCGTTCATCGTGTTCACCATGGTGTGGTTCATCAACAACAACTACATGGCCAACTTCTTCAAGGATGAGCGCCTGATGATCGCCGGCGGCGGTGGGCTCATCTGGATGGCGCTGGGCGCCTTCATCATGGCCAAGATGGTCAATTTCGAGATCTGATGATGACAACGCCCACCGGCCCCACTTTGCTCGGCGTCGACGTCCTCTGGGTCGCGACCCTCCTGAGTGCCGTCGCCGCCTCCGCGGTCTTCTTCGCGATCTACACCGCCACCACGGTGCGCGATCCGATGGCGAAGCGCGTCAAGGCGCTCAACGACCGGCGCGAACAGCTCAAGGCAGGCATCACCGCCTCGACGTCCAAGCGCCGCGCCAAGCTGGTCCAGAAGAACGAGACGACCGACCGGATTCGCTCGCTGCTGTCTTCGATGAAGGTGCTGCAGGAGAGCCAGATCCAGGTCGCGCAAACCAAGCTGCTCCAGGCCGGCATCCGCCGCAAGGAATGGGCGGTCGCCGTGATCTTCGGCCGACTGGTCCTGCCGATCGTGATCGGCGGGCCGATCCTGTACATGGTCTACGGCACCGACATGTTCCTCGATTGGAGCGCCTTCAAGAAATATGGCCTCGTCGCGGTCAGCTTCATCCTGAGCTACAAGGCGCCGGACATCTATCTGAAAAACAAGATCACCAAGCGCAGCCACGCGATCCGCAAGGGGCTTCCCGACGCGCTCGACCTGCTGGTGATCTGCGCCGAGGCGGGCCTCACCGTCGACGCCGCCTTCGCCCGCGTCTCAAAGGAACTCGGCAAGGCCTATCCCGAGCTCGGCGAGGAATTCTCGCTGACCGCGATCGAGCTGGGCTTCCTCACCGATCGCCGCATGGCGTTCGAGAATCTTGCCAACCGCATCGATCTCGATGCGATCCGCGGCGTGGTCACGACCATGATCCAGACCGAGAAATACGGCACCCCGCTCGCTTCGGCGCTGCGCGTCCTCTCGAGCGAATTCCGCAACGAGCGCATGATGCGCGCCGAGGAAAAGGCCGCGCGCCTGCCCGCGATCATGACGGTGCCGCTGATCCTGTTCATCCTGCCGGTGCTGTTCATTGTGATCCTCGGCCCTGCGGCCTGCTCGATCAACGACGCCCTGATGCACTAATTCCCGTTTCGATCGTTACGGTGGCATAGACGTTGCGGACGAGTCAGCCCGCGCGCGGGGCCATGAGGAGATCGAGCGATGCAGGGATTGCCTTTCGACACCGTCACGCAGTTCATCGCCTTGGGCATCACGCTGCTGGCCGGATTCTTCTTCGGCCTCGCCGCGCGCTCGGGCCGCAGCAAGTGGCGCGAGCGCTATCAGGACGAAGAGCTGCGCCACCGCACCTATCGCGACGAGACCGGCGCCGAACTGCGCGAGGCACAGCGGCGCTTACGCGAGTTGGAGGCGGAGAATGCCCGCCTGCGCGCGGTAACCCCCGTAACGCCGACCGGGCCGGTGGACCCTTACTGAAATCCCGCAGAGCTCCGGCGAAGGCCGGAGCATGGGAGGATTATCAGGCCTTGAGGGCCGCCTGGGCGGCTGCCAGGCGGGCTATAGGCACGCGGTAGGGGGAGGCGGAGACATAATCGAGGCTGGTCGCCTCACAAAACGCGATCGAGGCGGGATCGCCGCCATGTTCGCCGCAGATTCCGAGCTTGATCCCGGGCCGCGTCGCCCTGCCCCGTTCGGCCGCGAGCGCGATCAGCTCGCCCACGCCCTCGACGTCGAGACTGACGAACGGATCGCGGGCATAGATGCCCTTCTCGACATAGGTGGTCAGGAAACGCGCGGCATCGTCGCGGCTCACGCCCAAAGTGGTCTGGGTCAGATCGTTGGTGCCGAAGCTGAAGAATTCGCCGATTTCGGCAATCTCGCCCGCACGCAGCGCAGCGCGGGGCAGCTCGATCATCGTGCCGACGAGGTACTCGATACGACGGCCCTTCTCGGCGAACACGGCCTCGGCGGCCTTGTCGACGACGATCTTCATCAGCTCGAGCTCGCGCCGCGTGGCGACCAAAGGAATCATCACTTCGGGGATCGGCGCCGCGCCCGATTTCTCCGCGACCAGCACCGCCGCCTCGAAGATCGCGCGCGCCTGCATCTCGTAGATCTCGGGATAGGTCACCCCGAGGCGGCAACCGCGATGGCCGAGCATCGGATTGAACTCGTGGAGCTCGGCAGCGCGGCGACGCAGCGTCTCGACGTCGATGTCGGCGGCCTTGGCGACTTCCTCGAACTCGGCTTCCTCATGGGGCAGGAATTCGTGGAGCGGCGGATCGAGCAGGCGGATCGTGCAGGGCAGCCCCGCCATCACTTCGAAGATCTCGACGAAATCGCTGCGCTGCTCGGGCAGCAATTTGTCGAGCGCCGCGCGGCGCCCCTTCTCGTCCGAGGCGAGGATCATCTGGCGCACCGCAGTGATCCGCGAGCCTTCGAAGAACATATGCTCGGTGCGGCACAAACCGATGCCCTCGGCACCGAACTCGCGCGCGGTGCGGCAATCGAGCGGCGTCTCCGCATTGGCGCGGACCTTGAGCCGGCGCTTGGTATCGGCCCAGACCATCAACGTGCCGAAATCGCCCGACAGCTCGGGCTGGACGGTCGGCACCGCGCCGAACATCACTTCGCCGGTGGCGCCGTCGATCGTGATCGTGTCGCCCTCGCGCACTTCGCGCCCGCCGACGCGGAACAATTTCTCCTTGGCGACGATCGCCAGCGTCCCCGCGCCCGAAACGCAGGGCCGCCCCATGCCGCGCGCAACCACCGCAGCGTGGCTGGTCATCCCGCCGCGCGCCGTGAGGATGCCCTTGGCCGCATGCATGCCGTGAATGTCCTCGGGCGAAGTCTCGACGCGGACGAGGATCACCGAATCGCCCGCGGCGGCGCGCTTCTCGGCGGTGTCGCTGTCGAACACGGCGAAGCCCGAAGCGGCGCCCGGCGAGGCCGGCAGGCCCTTGGTCAGCACGTCGCGCGTGGCATTGGGATCGAGCGTCGGGTGGAGCAATTGATCGAGCGCCATCGGATCGACGCGCAGGATCGCCTCTTCCTGCGTGATCAGGCCTTCGTTCGCCATGTCGACTGCGATCTTGAGTGCCGCCTTCGCGGTGCGCTTGCCGCTGCGCGTCTGGAGCATCCAGAGCTTGCCGCGCTCGACGGTGAACTCGATGTCCTGCATGTCGCGATAATGGGTCTCGAGCGTCTCGAAGACGCCGGCGAGCTGGGCGTAGACCTCGGGCATCGCTTCTTCCATCGACAGCGGCTTGGCCCCTGCCGCCTCGCGCGCGGCCCGCGTCAGATATTGCGGCGTGCGGATGCCGGCGACCACGTCCTCGCCCTGCGCGTTGATCAGGAACTCGCCATAATAAGCGTTGTCGCCCTTGGCGGGATCGCGGGTGAAGGCGACGCCGGTGGCCGACGTCTCGCCCATATTACCGAACACCATTGCCTGGACGTTGACCGCGGTGCCCCAGTCGCCGGGGATGTCGTTGAGGCGGCGATAGACCTTGGCGCGCTCGGACTGCCACGATCCGAACACCGCGCCGATCGCGCCCCAGAGCTGGTCGTGCACGTCCTGCGGGAAGGGCTTGCTCCAGAGTTCCTCAACGATGGCCTTGTATTCGGCGACGAGCTTCTGCCAGTCCTTGGCGCTCAGCTCGGTATCGAGGCTGAAGCCGTTATCTTCCTTGGCGATCTCCAGCGCTTCCTCGAAGCGGCCGTGATCGAGCCCGAGGACGACATCCGAATACATCTGGATGAAGCGGCGATAGCTGTCCCAGGCGAAGCGATCGTCGCCCGAAGTGGCGGCGAGGCCCTGCACGGTCGCGTCGTTGAGGCCGAGATTGAGGACGGTGTCCATCATGCCGGGCATCGACACGCGGGCGCCCGAGCGGACGGAGACGAGCAAGGGATCGGCGGGGTCGCCGAACTTCTTGGCCGTCACGCCCTCGATATGAGTGATGCCGGTGGCGACTTCGGCCTTGAGGCTGTCCGGAAAGGACTCGCCGGAATCGTAATAGAGTGCGCAGACGGGGGTGCTGATCGTGAAGCCGGGGGGGACAGGCAAGCCGATTGAGGCCATGCCGTCGAGATTGGCGCCCTTGCCCCCGAGCAGGTTCTTGTCGCCGTTGCCGCCGTCCGAAACCCCACCGCCGAAGCGGTATACGTACTGCGTCATCCCTGATCCTTATGCTGGAGGCGCCGCCCCGGGACGGGAGGCGCCTACCGCGACTGCGAACAAGGCGGAAGCTCTGATTGCGTTGTCAGGTTCCAGACGCGCGGCGGATGGCCAAAGGTTCGTAAAGACTAGCCAAAATCGTGCCGTTCCGTCTGCGCAATAAGTCGGATAAATCAGCCTTCGATCTTCGAGAAATCGGCGACTTTGTGCACTGCATCACGCATCCGCGCGAGCAGGTTGAGCCGGTTTTCCCGCTTTGCCGGGTCGGAATCGTTGACCGTGACCTTGTCGAAGAAGGCGTCGATCGGGGCGCGGAGCGTGGCGAGTGCGGCCATCGCGGCTTCGAAATCCTCGCGCTCGATCGCTGCGCTTGCCTTGGGCTCGGCCGCGGCGAGGGCTGCGACGAGATCCGCTTCCTCGGGTTCCGGCGTGTAGGACAGCGCAAACTCCCTCTCCCCTTCAGGGGAGAGGGCCGGGGAGAGGGGCATATCCTCGGGCGAAAGGCTCGCGGAAGAGTCCCCCTCTCCCCGGCCCTCTCCCCGCAAGCGGAGAGAGGGAGGAGAATAGCCTTCCTTCTTGAGGATGTTCGCCGCGCGCTTGTAGCCGGCGAGGAGGTTCTTGCCGTCCTGCGTGCTGACGAACGCCTGCAGCGCGTGGACGCGGGCGAGCAGGCGGACGAGATCGTCCTCGCCGCCGAGCGCGAACACCGCGTCGATCAGATCGTGGCGGACGCCGGCTTCGCGCCGCTGGACTTTGAGGCGATCGGCGAAGAAGTCTGCAACCTGCGCTTTAGTTCTATCGAACGGCTCCTGCAGAAGACGTTCAGCAAATTCGCGATTCCGGAGATGGTCTCCATAATGTTCAAGAATATCGGCGCGGTCTGAAGGGGAAAGCGGCCCCTCTAATTCCTCCATGGCGGAGATTAATGCTTCGACCTTCTCGCGAGCCAATCGTCCCATCTGCATGGCAGCGACGCGGCCAACCGTATTGGCAACAACGCCGCCAAGAGGAAGTCGCGTGCGGGTATCAAGAACAACGCGAATCACGCCCAATGCTGCACGCCTCAGCGCGTAAGGGTCGCGTGTGCCCGTAGGCGGCATTTCCTCAAAGAAGAACGAGCATATCGTATCCAGCTTGTCCGCCAGCGACACCGCCACCGTCACCGGCGCGGTCGGGACGTCGTCCCCCTGCCCGACCGGCTTGTAGTGATCGCGGATCGCTTCTGCGACTTGCGGGTCCTCGCCCTGCGCGGCGGCGTAATAGCCGCCCATCAGGCCCTGGAGCTCGGGGAACTCGCCGACCATTCCGGTGACGAGATCGGCCTTGGCGAGGCGCGCGGCGCGTTCGGCGAGGTCTGCCAAATTAAGCCCCTCCCCTTCAGGGGAGGGGTTGGGGTGGGGCCTGTCCTCGGGCGAAGGGTCTCGGTGAGACGGCGAGGCCCCACCCCCAACCCCTCCCCTGAAGGGGAGGGGCTTTTCTGTGACGATGCCCTCTTCCACCAGCCAGCGCGCGAGCTTCGCCACGCGATCCACCTTGTCCGCCACTGTGCCCAATTTCTCGTGGAAGACGATCTTCTCGAGCTTCTTCGCCTGCTCCTCGAGCGGCACCTTCAAGTCGGTATCGTAGAAGAACCGCGCATCGCTCAGACGCGCCGCCAGCACCTTCTGGTTGCCTTCGACGATCTTCGCGCCGCCGTCGCTCGCGTCAATGTTCGCGGTGCAGACGAAGGCGTTGGCGAGCTTGCCGTCGGCGTCGCGGCAGACGAAGTATTTCTGGTTTACGCGCGCGGTGAGCTGGATCACTTCGGGCGGGACCGAGAGGAATTCGGGATCGAAACGGCCGAGCAACGGCACCGGCCATTCGGTGAGCCCGGCATTTTCGAACAGCAGCCCTTCGTCCTCGACCAGCGTGAGGCCCGCTTTCCGTGCGGCCATCGTGGCGCCGACCGCGATGATCGCGCGGCGTTCGGCGCCGTCGACCACGACGTGGCAGGCGCGCAATTTCTCGACATAGTCGTTTGCCGACCCGATCGTGATCACGCCGGGATGGTGGAAGCGATGGCCGACGGTCTGCGTGCCGCTCTTGATCCCCGCGATCTCGACCGGGACCAGCTTGTCGCCGAGCAAGGCGATGATGCCCTGCAGCGGGCGCACCCAGCGCAGGCTCTCGGTCGATTGCGACGCCGCGCCCCAGCGCATTGACTTGGGCCAGGGGAAAGCGTGGATGACATGGCTGATCGCGCTGGCGAGCACCGGGCCCGCGACCATGCCCGGCCGCTCGATCACGGCGAACAGAATTTGCCCGCCCTTGCCGTCGTCGCGCGCGACGAGCTGCTCGCGGGTGAGCCCGGTCGAGCGGAGAAAGCCCTGGATCGCGGCGTCGGGCGCGTCGGCGCGGGGACCCTTGCGCTCCTCGGTCATCGCCGCGGTGGTTTCGGCGACACCGCGGACGATCAGTGCGAGGCGGCGCGGGGTGGCGTAGCTCTCGATGGCCTCGAACGGCAGGTTGAGCGCCTTGAGCCGCGCTTCGAACAGCGACGCCAGATCGGCACGCGCCTTTTCCTGCATCCGCGCGGGGATTTCCTCGCAGCGCAGTTCGAGAAGGAAGTCTTCGGTCATAGTTGTTCACGCGAAGGCGCTGAGGCGCCAAAGAAGAAAGATTGGTTCACGCAAAGGCGCAAAGGCGCCAAGAGTGCACGCTTTACGACGCCGTCAGCCGCCTTAATGATCGCATGCGACCTCGCACGGGCGTGATTTGGGAAGCCGCTGACGCGGCGGAGGCCACGCTTCGCGCCTTTGCGCCTTTGCGTGAACAAATTCTTCTTCGTCTGGCGGCTTGGTATGATCATCACGCCGCCCACCCGTTCTTCGCCATCCACGCTTCGCACGAGCCCTTCGCCAGATCGCGGACGCGGCCGATATAGGCCTGGCGTTCGGCGACCGAGATCACGCCGCGGGCGTTGAGCAGGTTGAAGACGTGGCTCGCCTCGATCGCCTGTTCGTACGCGGGGATCGGCAGCTCGGCCTTCAGGCAGTTCTCGCATTCGGCGACGGCCTTGCGGAACAGATCGAACAGCGCCTCGGTGTCGGCGATCTCGAAGTTCCACTTCGACATCTGCTTCTCGTTCTCGAGAAACACGTCGCCATAGCTGACGCCCGCGTCGTTGAAGGCGAGGTCGTACACGCTGTCCTTGTTCTGGATGTACATGGCGAGGCGCTCGAGCCCGTAGGTGAGTTCGCCCGCCACCGGCTTGCAATCGAAGCCGCCCATCTGCTGGAAATAAGTGAACTGGGTGACTTCCATCCCGTCGCACCAGACTTCCCAGCCGAGGCCCCAGGCACCGAGCGTGGGCGATTCCCAATCGTCCTCGACGAAGCGGATGTCGTGCTTCGTGAAGTCGATCCCGATCGCGGCGAGGCTGCCCAGATAGAGCTCCTGCAGATCGGGCGGGCTCGGCTTCAGGATCACCTGGTACTGGTAGTAATGCTGCAGCCGGTTCGGGTTCTCGCCATAGCGACCGTCGGTCGGGCGGCGGCAGGGCTGGACGAAGGCCGCGTTCCACGGATCGGGGCCGAGCGCCTTGAGCGTCGTCGCCGGATGGAAGGTGCCGGCGCCCATGCGCATGTCGTAGGGCTGGAGGATCACGCAGCCCCGCTCGCTCCAGTAATCGTGGAGCTTCAGGATCATGCGCTGGAAGCTTAGGGGTTCGGACATATGCGCGGTGCTTTGGCGTGGTGCGCCCACGTTGACAAGGATGCAGTGATCGCCTCCTGTCGCGCGATGTTTCGGAAATGGCTGATCGGAGCGGCGCTGCTGGCGCTGGGCGGGTGCGAGGCGAAGGGGCCGGAGAAGCCGGCGAACCACGCCGATCCTGCCTTGTGGGTGGTCAGGGACGCCGACACGACGATCTATCTGTTCGGCACGGTGCACATGCTCAAGCCCGGGCTGAGCTGGTTCGACGAGGGCGTGAAGTCCGCGTTCGACGCCAGCAACGAACTCGTGCTCGAGCTGGTGATGCCGGAGCAGCCCGAGATGCAGGCGCTGGTCAGCGAGCTGGGGATGTCGCCCGCGGGGCCTTCCCTGCCCGACCAGCTTCCGCCCGCCGAGGCGGCGAAGTTCCGGGCCGCGCTGCCCGAGATTGGGCTGGCGCCGGGCGCGCTCGATCGCGCCGAACCGTGGCTGGCGGCGACGATGCTCTCGGCGGCGCCGCTGCGGCAGCTCGGCTATGACGAGAAGGACGGTGCGGAGGCGGTGCTGACCGCGGCGGCGAAGTCGGCGGGCAAGCCCGTCACCGGACTGGAGACCGCGCGCGAGCAGCTCGGCTATTTCGATCGCCTGCCGCTGGCGGCGCAGCGCGCGCTGCTGATCGATACGATCGACGATCTGCCCAAAGCGGGCGAGACGATCGACCGCATGGTCGCATTGTGGAGCGCGGGCGATGCCGACGGGCTGGCGCGGATGATGAACGAGGATCTCGGCCGCGCACCCGAACTGGCCGACGCGCTGCTGGCGAAGCGCAACGCCCGATGGGCGGCGTGGCTGAGCGAGCGGATGAAGCGGCCGGGCGTCGTGTTCGTCGCGGTCGGCGCGGGACATCTCGCCGGACCGGCGGCAGTGCAGGCGGAGCTGGCGAAGCGCGGGCTCAAGGCGGAACGCGTCCGCTACTAAGCCTCGCAGCCGCTCCTCTCTCCGATCACCCCCATTTCCAAAAAAATCACGCATGTGATGCGTGGAGGCTTGACTCTCCCCGTTATTTAACTGATAGGTTATCTAACTAGGAGGTTATATGAGCCCGACACCCGACGCATTGAGCGCGACATTCGCGGCCTTGGCCGATCCGACCCGGCGCGCGATCCTCGCGCGGCTGGCGCGCGGCGAGACTTCGGTGGGCGAACTCGCCCGCCCCTTCGCGATGAGCGGGCCGGCAGTGACCAAGCATCTGAAGGTGCTCGAGCGCGCCGGGCTGATCTCGCGCGGCCGCACGGCGCAGCAACGCCCGGCGAAGCTCGAGCCGGAAGCGCTCAAGGCGGCGAGCGAATGGCTCGATGCCTATCGCCGCTTCTGGGAGGAGAAGTTCGACGACCTCGATTTGTATCTGAAGCGACTGCAGGAAGAAGGAGAGAAGAAATGACTGTGACCGAACCCGGTGTGGGCACTGAAATGACGATCGTCCGCACCTTCGCCGCGCCGCGCGAACTGGTGTTCGACTGCCTGACCAGGGCCGAGCATCTCGCCCGCTGGTGGGGCCCGCGCGAATTCGACGCGCCGGTCTGCGAAACCGACGTGCGCCCGGGCGGCAAGATCCGCATCGATATGCGCGGCCCGGAGCCCTTCGGCACCAACCCGGTCTATGGCGAATTCCTCGAAGTCGACCGCCCGAACCGCATGCGTTTCGTGCTGCGCGCCTTCCAGGAAGACGACGGGAGCTGGGGAATCGAACATGAGGATACCTTCGTGTTCGAGGATGCTCCAGGCGGCGGGACGCTGATGCACATGACCACCCTCGTCACGCAGGTGAGCGAGCGGATGATCCCGGCGCTCAAGGGCATGAAGGAAGGCTGGAGCCAGAGCCTCGACAAGCTCGACGAGTTGCTGCCCGAACTGGTGTGATCGAAATTCCTCCCCGGCACGGGGAGGGGGACCAGCCGCAGGCTGGTGGAGGGGGAGCGCCACAAAGGAATTCGGTGGTGGAGAGCCCCCTCCACCACCGCCTTCGGCGGGGGTCCCCCTCCCCGTGCCGGGGAGGAACTGGTGACCTTGCCTTTGCGCCCCCTTTCGGCTAGAGGCGCGCGCTTGCTGCGACAGGGTCATCCCTGGAGGCCTGTCCGGCATGGGAACTGAAACACTTTAGCGCATTGGAACGACACATGAGCGAATCGCTTACGCTGTCGGCCGAGACGCGCGACCGGGCTGGCAAGGGAGCCTCCCGGGCGCTTCGTCGTGAAGGCCGCGTCCCCGCCGTTATCTACGGCAACAAGGCAGACCCCGTTGGCATCCACGTCAGCGAACGCGAGCTGATGAAGCTGCTGATGACCGGCCACTTCATGAACTCGGTCGTGATGGTCAATGGCGAGCGCACCTTGCCCAAGGACGTCGCCTTCGACGTCGTGAGCGATCGTCCGATCCATGTCGATTTCCTGCGCATCTCCGAGCATGCCAGCGTGCACGTCAACGTGCCGATCGTGTTCACCGACGAGGAAGAAGCGCCCGGCATCAAGCGCGGCGGCGTGCTCAACGTCGTCCGTCACGAGCTGGAGCTGGTGTGCGACGCGGCCGAGATCCCCGACCAGATCGAGATCTCGCTCAAGGGCGTCGAAGTCGGCGATTCGATCCACATCTCGGCGGTGACCCTGCCCAAGGGCGCGACCTCGGCGATCACCGACCGCGACTTCACCATCGCGACCGTGGTGGCCCCGTCGGCGCTCAAGTCGAGCGAAGGCGACACCGAGACCGCAACCGAAGAAGCTGCGGCCGAGGGCGAAGGCGAGTAATCGCCCAAGCGAACTTCGCAGTTCAAAAAATCGCCTCCGCGCCCTAGGTGCGGGGGCGATTTTCTTTTTGGGGTTTGATGCATGCAGCTCTGGGTCGGCCTGGGCAATCCAGGCCCGCAATATGCGATGCACCGGCACAATGTCGGCTTCATGGCCGTGGACGCCATCGCCGAGGTGCATGATTTCTCGACGCCCAAGAAGCAGTTCCAGGGCTGGACGCAGGAAGGACGGATCGGCACCGACAAATTGATCCTGCTCAAGCCCGGCACCTTCATGAACGAGAGCGGCCGCGCCGTGCGCGCGGCGATGGACTTCTACAAACTGACCCCGGCCGACATCACCGTCTTCCACGACGAGCTGGATCTCGTCCCCTTCAAGGTGAAGGTGAAGATGGGCGGCGGCACCGCGGGGCATAACGGCCTGCGCTCGACCGACGCGCATATCGGCCCGGACTTCCGCCGCGTGCGGATCGGCATCGGCCATCCCGGGCACAAGGACCGGGTGACCAGCTATGTACTCGGCAACTATGCCAAGGCGGAGATCGAGCCGCTCACCGACATGCTGGGCGCGATCGCGGCGGAAGCGGCGTGGCTGGCGGGCGGCAACGACGCCCGCTTCATGAGCGAAATCGCGCTGCGGCTGCAGGACTAGGGTGAGAACCTATACGAGCCGTTGATTCATAGCAGCTGTACCGCGTCCATCGCAGCCCGTTACCGTCATCCCCGCGAAAGCGGGGACCCATCTCCGACAGTTTCCACAAATGCACCGGTGCGTTTTGCCGCTCGCTCAGGAGATGGGTCCCCGCTTTCGCGGGGATGACGTGTTTTAGTATGAGCCCTCAACTTTAGTCTCGGCTGTGCAGAGACCAAGTCTGCGCAACCCTCTCCCGTCGGGAGAGGGAAATGGCTGTCGATACGGCCCAAGGCCACGGAAAAGGGGCCCCGGTTTCCCGGAGCCCCTTCCACGTCTTGTAAAGGCAGGCCTTACTTCTTGCCGACAACCACGCCGACGAGACGCTGGTTGCCTCCGCCGACCGTGCCCGCACCCGCGAAGGCGATGCCGATCTCCTTGCCCTGCGAACCGAAGAAGCCACCGGTGAGCGTGCCCGAAAGCGTCGCGCTGCCGGTGAAGCTGCCCTGGAACTGGTTCTGCCCGGTCGGAATTGCGCCCTGCGCGGTGAACGTTCCGTAAGCGGTCGTGGCGCCGCCGCCTTCCGGCGTCTGGTTGAGCGTCAGCGTGAGATCGACGAGGCCGGTCGAGAAGTTGACCGAAACCGTGACGGTGCCGCCGACACGCGCAACCGTGGTGACGCCGCCGTTGACGCCGACCAGTCGGCCGACGACGGTCGAAGTATAGGCCTGGGTGCCTGTTTTGGGCACGTCGGTCAGCACGGTCTGATAACCGAATACCGACGTGGTGATCCGCTTGGCGCCGGTGGTGGAATCGCCGCGCCACCAATTGGCGTAGCTGAGATTGGCCAGCTGCAGATTGGCGTTGCTGGTCACCTGCGACGGGATGGTGTTGTTGAGGAATTCGAGCTGCGAGAATTTGCCCGCAGTCGCCGCGTCGGTGGTTCGGAACACGAACTCGGTCACTGCCGGCGCCGGCTGGACGGTGACGTTGGCGTTGACGAAACGCGATTCCTCGCCATTCTCGTTGATCACATAGGTCGCCGTGGCGATCGCGTTGCTGGTCGCCAGGCTGACGCGGCTCGACAGCCCCACCTCGGTGGCGGCGGCGCCGAGCACCACTGCACCCGCCGGATCGCCGGTATAGCTGGTCGAGGCGTTGATCGTGTTGAACGACGCCGCGGCCGCCAACGGGAACGCAGTATAGGTCGGCGACGCAGTCGGCGTCGGCGTGGGCGTCGGAGTGGGCGAAGGGGTAGGCGTCGGATCGTTGCCGCCGCAGCTTGCAAGCGCCAGCGTCGCCGCGGCGGCGCTCATGATCATGTGACGGCGAATCATTCCCTGCTCCTTGAATACTCGAACATGCCGAAAAGGCTTGGCGCCCCTGTACCCCAGATGAACGGGGCCGCGTCAAGCAGCGATACATTGCCATGACGTAGCCGACGCGGCTCACCCGCATCGCTTTGCCGTCGCGGCGCGCGTGGCGTCCTCCACGCGCGCTTGCTCCGTACTGGAAACCGCCGCGCTTTGCGCCTATCGAGCCGGCAACTCGCCGGCGACGTCCGGCCCTTCAACACAGGATAAGACTTCCATGGGTTTTCGCTGCGGCATTGTCGGGCTTCCGAACGTCGGCAAGTCCACGCTCTTCAATGCGCTGACCGAGACCGCCGCGGCACAGGCGGCGAATTATCCGTTCTGCACGATCGAGCCCAATGTCGGGAACGTCGCGGTGCCCGATCCGCGGCTCGACAAGCTCGCCGAGATCGCCGGGTCGGCCAAGATCATCGAGACGCAGCTCGGCTTCGTCGATATCGCCGGGCTGGTGCGCGGCGCGAGCAAGGGCGAAGGCCTCGGCAACCAGTTCCTCGGCAACATCCGCGAAGTCGACGCGATCGTCCACGTCCTGCGCTGCTTCGAGAATGACGATATCCAGCACGTCGACAACAAGGTCGATCCGATCGCGGATGCCGAAACCGTCGAGACCGAGCTGATGCTCGCCGACCTCGAGAGCCTCGAGAAGCGCGTGCCCAATTACATCAAGAAGGGCCAGCAGGGCGACAAGGAGGCGAAGATCGCCGCATCGGTGCTCGGCCAGGCACTCGACCTGCTGCGCGAGGGCAAGCCCGCACGGCTGACCGAACCCAAGGACGCCGAGGAGGCCCGGATCTTCGCCCAGGCACAGCTGCTGACCGGCAAGCCCGTCCTCTATGTCTGCAACGTCAACGAGGAAGACGCGGCGAACGGCAACGAACTATCGGCCAAGGTGTTCGCCAAGGCGAAGGCCGAGGGCGCCGAGGCAGTGGTCGTCTCCGCCGCGATCGAGGCCGAGATCGCGACGATGCCGCCCGAGGATCGCGGCGAGTTCCTCGCCGAGCTGGGGCTGGAGGAGACCGGCCTCGCCCGCGTGATCACCGCGGGCTATAAATTGCTCCATCTCCTCACCTTCTTCACCGTCGGCCCCAAGGAAGCGCGCGCCTGGACCGTCGAGGTCGGCGCCAAGGCACCGCAGGCGGCGGGCGAGATCCACACCGATTTCGAGCGCGGTTTCATCCGTGCCGAGACGATTGCCTATGACGATTATGTCCAGTTCAAGGGCGAGGCCGGCGCGCGCGACCACGGCAAATTGCGCTCCGAAGGCAAGGAATATGTCGTCCAGGACGGCGACGTGATGCTGTTCCGCTTCAATGTCTGAGATCGGGCCTGACTGACCACGTTGAGGGCATCCTCAAAATTCCGTCATCCCCGCGAAAGCGGGGACCCATCTCCCGAGCGAGCGGCAAAATGCACCGGTGCGCTTGCGGAAACTGTCGGAGATGGGCCCCCGCTTTCGCGGGGGTGACGTTCCAATAGATGCCCCGCCCTAATGCCGGATCTTGTGCAGGCCGAACGCGAGCACGCCGCCGACCAACAGGCCGAACAGGCCCGAGGCGATCGCGGTGACGAGCCATCCCGCGATGCCGCCGAGGCTTCCCGTGGCGTGCATCACCGCCTCGGCCGCGTGATGGATCGTGCCGGCGGGCTCGTGGACGCCGAGCACCTCGAGCCCGTGGATGAGGATCCCGCCGCCGACCCAGATCATCGCGGCGGTCCCCACGATCGACACGAACTCCATCAGCGCCGGCATGGCTTTGACCAGCCCGCGGCCGATGGCGCGCGTCGCCGCGCTGCGGCGCTCGGCGAGGTGCAGGCCGATATCGTCCATCTTCACGATCAGCCCGACCACGCCATAGACGCCGATCGTGATGCCGATGCCGACGATCGCGAGGACGACGCCCTGGGTGAGGATCGGCGATTCCGCCACATCGGCCAGCGCGATCGCCATGATCTCCGCCGACAGGATGAGATCGGTGCGGATCGCACCCTTTACCTTCGATTGCTCGAGCTCGGCCGCTTCCATCGGCACGGTCTCGACTTCCGCATGCGATTCCCCGCTATATGCCTCGAGCACCTTCTCGGCGCCTTCGAAGCACAGGAACGCGCCGCCCAACATCAGCAGCGGCGTGATCGCCCAGGGCGCGAAGGCGCTCAGCACCAATGCGGCGGGCAACAGGATCAGCAGCTTGTTGCGCAGCGATCCCGCCGCGATCTTGGCGATGATCGGCAATTCGCGCTGGGGCGACAGGCCGATGACGTAGCGCGGCGTCACCGCGGTATCGTCGACCACCACGCCGATAGCCTTCCCTCCGGCCTTGCCGGCGGCCGCGCCGACATCGTCGAGCGAGGCGGCGGCGAGCTTGGTGATGCCGGCAATGTCGTCCAGCAGCGCTACAAGTCCGGAAGGCATGGAGTTTCCCTGTCAGGCGAAGATCGACCGGCCTCCTCCAGCAATTCGCGCATGCGCTCAAGCCGCATTTTGAGTGCGCCGCCGAGGGATATCCGCAATCCTCCGCGGCGGTGGCGCTACGAAGTCGGACCGCCCTGGCAGACGCCGTCATAATTGCCCGCGGCGCCGCTGATACGGATGGCGCCCGTCGCGCGATCGATACGGACCTGCGGGTTGTTCATCAGATCGACTGCCGCGGCGGCGGTGAGCGTCCGCTCGCTCAGCTTCAAATCGCCGAGCCTGAACCAGCCGTCGCCGCCGGCTGCCACCATAGCCTGCGGCAAGCGGATCCGGCCCTGTTCGCCATCGATCCGGATCTCGACACGATCGCGAAAGCCTTCGCGGCGCCGCTCGTGCATCGTCGGCCACGCGCTGTTGCCGCTATTCTCGGCGCCATAGACCGTCTCGGTATCGGCCTTGTTCGCCGCGCCGCCGCCGACGCAGGTGAGTTCGAGCGGCGCCGCCGTCTGGGCGAGCAGCAGGGCAAAGAGCATCTGGGTTCCTTCCTGCCGCAGGGCAGGTCACGAGGATAAGTGGGTCGCCTCAGCGGCCGGCCGTCTTGCTCGCGAGACCTTCGACGGGTGCGGGGCAGCGGAGGATTGCCGGATGATTGCCGATCTTTCCGGCCGGCGTGTGGACCTGCTGGACCTTGCAGCCCGCCTTCAATCCGACCGAGACTTCGTGGCTGCGGTACTGGACCGGCTTCGGCGCGGCATCGGTTTCCGCGAAGGTGATCATCGCCAGGGCTGCAAGCAACATTCCTTGTCTCCTCTAAACATCGTGTCGAGGATTCATCTAGGCGGGGCGTATTGCTCCCGCTTCGCGCGAACGTAAGGAAACGTTGCTGAGGGTGTCATGCTGCAGTGCAAGGGTTGTTCCCGCGCGCCGAGCCCCCTAGTTTCGGGGATGATGCTTCATCAGTCCGTTGTCCCGCCGTCGATCATCCTGGTCGAAGACGATCCGCCGCTGCGCACGCTCACTGCGCGCGCGCTGCAGGAGCATGGCTATCGGGTGCGTCCGGTGGCGACCGCGGCCGAGATGTGGGCGGCGTTCGACGCGTCGCCGGTCGATCTCGTCATCCTCGACATCATGCTGCCCGGAACCAGCGGCATCGACCTGTGCCGCATGCTCCGCGAACGCAGCCGCGTGCCGATCATCTTCATTTCGGCCAAAGCGAGCGAGACCGACCGCGTGATAGGGCTCGAGCTGGGCGCGGACGATTACCTCGCCAAACCGTTCGGCACGCGCGAGCTGATCGCGCGCGTCCGCGCCGTGCTCCGCCGCGGCAACGGTTCCGAGCCTTCGCCTTCGCATCAGGTGCAGGGACGGCTGCAATTCGACGGCTGGACGGTCAGCCTGCCCCGCCGCGAGCTCAAATCGCCGGGCGGCGCGATCGTCGAGCTGACCGGCGCCGAATTCGACCTGCTGGTCAGCCTTTGCGACAATGCAGGGCGCGTGATCGCGCGCGAACGGCTGATCGAGCTTTCGCGCATGCGGCTGGGAGACAGCTCGGATCGCAGCGTCGACGTACTGATCAGCCGACTGCGCCGCAAACTGTCCGACGCGCACGGCAAGGCGCCGATCGTCACGGTGCGCGGCGTCGGATACATGCTGAACGTGGCGGTGACCCGCGATTGAAGCGTTTGCTGCGCCCTTCGCTCGGGCTGATGGGGCGCGTCTTCGCGATCCTGTTGCTCGCCATCCTGATCGAGTTCGGCGCCAGCACCTTTTATTATGAGCGCGCGAGCCAGCTCTCGGTGCGCGACGACGAGGCACGCAGGCTCGCCGAGCATCTGGTGATCGCCCGGAAACTGCTGGCGGAGGAGCCCCCCGAAGGGCGCGCCGCGCTGGCCGCGGACCTTACGACCAGCCGCTACGAAGTCCGCTGGAGCACGACGCTGCCCACCCGGCTGCGGATCGCGCCGAACCTCGATCGCATCCACAAGCAGGTGGTCGAATGGGAGCCGAGCCTCGCCGGCGCCAATCCGCACCTGCGGCTGGTGGGCAACGGCCGCAAAGCGGTGATCGAGGGCAGCGTCATGCTGCCCGACGGGAGCAAGATGCAATTCGCCACGCGCGAGCCGGTGCACGAATTGAGCTTCTCGTTCGACCGCATCCTGCTCGGGCTCGCGCCCGCGGTGCTGATCATCCTGATCGGCGGCGTGCTGGTGCGCAGGACCCTGCTGCCGATGCGCCAGCTCGCACAGGCCGCCGAGCGCGTCGGCAGCGACGAGCCCGAGGAATTGGCCGAGGCGGGCCCGCGCGAGCTGCGCCGCGTCATCCGCGCGTTCAATCGCATGCAGGCGCGCATCCACCGGCTGATCGAGGACCGCACCCAGGCGCTCGCCGCGGTCGGCCATGACATGCGCACGCCGCTCGCGCGGCTGCGGTTGCGCGCCGATGCGGTCGAGGATGCCGAGACCCACAAGGCGATCCAGTCCGACATTTCCGAGATGGAAGCGATGATCGGATCGCTGCTCGCCTATCTGAGCGGCGAGGACGAAGCCGAGCCGCGCGTCCGCGTCGACCTCGCCGCACTCTGCCAGACGGTGGCCGACGACGCCCGCGATCGTGGCGGCGACGTGCGCTATAACGGCCCGGATCATCTCGAACGCGCCGTCCGGCCGGGCGCGCTCAAGCGGGCTCTGGTCAATTTGGTCGAGAACGGCGTCCATCATGCCGAGCACGTGTCGATCGTCCTGCGGGGCACCGAAACCGAGATCGTGCTGCGCGTTCAGGACGACGGCCCGGGCATTCCCGCCGAATCGATCGAAACGGTGATGCAGCCCTTCGTCCGTCTCGACCAGGCGCGGACGAGGGACACGCTGGGTCTCGGGCTCGGCCTCTCGATCGTCGCCCGCGCAATCGAGGCCGAAGGCGGCACCTTCACTTTACGCAATCGCAGCAGCGGCGGTTTGAGCGCAGAGATCCGCCTGCCGCTCACCTGAAACAGCCCGCCGCCGGGCAACAATTCCTTACAGGCAAGCTGCGCCGCAGCAAAACACGGCCCCTAACTCCCCTCCTGACGCTCGCCGTAGTGCGAGCTGGCAAGGAGTACGGAATCGTGAACGAATTGATGGGACGCGTGCTGAGCTTCGCGAAGCAGGATTTTCCGCACCAGAGCGACCTCTACTCCCGACTGGCATCCGACGGACAACGCCCCAAGGCGCTGATGATCTCCTGCGCGGATTCGCGCGTGGTGCCCGAACATATCATGCAGGCCGCGCCCGGCGATCTGTTCGTCTGCCGCAACGCGGGCAACATCGTGCCGCCATATGCGATGCAGAATGGCGGCGTGACCTCCACGGTCGAATATGCCGTGATGGTGCTGGGAATCCGCGATCTCATCGTCTGCGGTCATTCCGACTGCGGCGCGATGAAGGCGGTGGCCAACCCGGCGGGCCTCGAAAAGATGCCCAACGTCGCCGCCTGGCTGAGGCATAGCTGCGCAGCCGAGCAGGTGGTGAACGAAGCCTATCCCGAGATGGAAAACGGCGAACGCGTCCGGGCGATCAGCCTCGAGAACGTCGTCGCGCAGCTCAATCATCTGCGTACCCACCCGTCGGTCGCGGCGGGCATCGCGCGCGGCGAGATCGCGCTGCACGGCTGGTTCTTCGACATCGGCGCCGGTCAGGTGTTCGCGCTGGACGGCGTCACCAACCAGTTCCAGCCGATGCACGAGGACGCGCCGCTGCCGATCGCACTGCCGGCTTCGCCGCGCCTCGCGTCCGAGCGGCTGGAGGCGGCGGAATGAGTACCGCTTTCGCCAACGCGGCGAGCGCCGAGCCGGAAGCCAAGGCCCGCTGGAACGTTCGGGACCTAACCGCCTCGATCGTCGTCTTCCTCGTCGCGATGCCGCTCTGCATGGGCATCGCCGTCGCATCGGGCGTCTCGCCCGAAAAGGGCCTGATCACCGGCATCATCGGCGGCATCGTCGTCGGTGCGCTGGCAGGTTCGCCGTTGCAGGTCAGCGGCCCGGCCGCCGGCCTCGCCGTTATCGTGTTCGAGCTGGTCCGCGACCAGGGTCTCTCGGCGCTCGGCCCGATCCTGATGCTCGCTGGACTGATCCAGGTCGTCGCCGGCGTGTTCCGCCTCGGCGGCTGGTTCCGCGCGATCTCGCCCGCCGTCGTCCACGGCATGCTCGCCGGCATCGGCGTGCTGATCGTGATCGGCCAGTTCCACGTATTGTTCGATTCGAAGCCGCTGCCCAGCGGGCTCGAGAATCTCGCGGCGATGCCCGGGCGCCTGCTCGGCCTGTCGCCCAACATGGCGGCGGCGGAAATCGCGCTCGCGCTTGCGCTGGTGACGATCGGCGTCATGCTCGGCTGGGAGAAATGGCGGCCGGCGGCGCTCAAGCTCGTCCCCGGCGCGCTGATGGGCGTGATGGCGAGCACCCTGCTTGCCTTCGGACTCGGCCTCGACGTCACGCGCGTGGTGGTGCCGGAGAATATCGCCGCGGCGATCGCATTGCCCGATGCTGGTACTTTCGCGATCCTGCTCAGCCCCTCGGTGATCGGTGCGGCCTTCGCCATCGCCTTCATCGCCAGCGCCGAGACCCTGCTCTCCGCGGCGGCGGTGGACCGCATGCACGACGGTGTCCGCACCAACTATAACAAGGAGCTCCGCGCGCAGGGCGTGGGCAATCTGCTGTGCGGTGCCGCCGGCGCGCTGCCGATGACCGGCGTGATCGTCCGCAGCTCGGCCAACGTCCAGGCCGGCGCCACGACGCGGCTCTCGACCATGCTCCACGGCGTGTGGATCCTCGGCTTCGTCGCATTGCTGCCCTGGCTGCTGCGCGAGATCCCGATGGCCGCGCTCGGCGCGGTGCTGGTCGTCACCGGCGCGCGGCTGGTGAATTTCAGCCATGCCAAGCATCTGCTGCGCGACTATGGCGTGCTGCCGGCGATGATCTGGGCAGTGACGCTCACGCTGGTGGTGGTCGAGGACCTGCTGACCGGCGTGCTGGTCGGTATCGCGCTGTCGATGATCGAGCTGCTGCCGCACTTCCGGCGTCTGCGTCTGCGGGTGGAGCAGAGCGAGGAAGCGGAAGGCCATACGCTGGCGCTGGACGGCGCGGCGACGTTCCTCGCGCTGCCCAAGCTGTCCGAACGGCTCGATCGCCTGCCGCGCCAGGCGCCGGTCCGGATCGACTTCTCGCGCTGTTCGGCGATCGATCACACCTGCGCCGAGCTGCTCAAGGACTGGCTCCAGCGGCGCCGCGCCAGCGGCGGCAAGGTGGAAGTGTTCGGCGGCAGCGGCAGGATGGCCGAATTCGCCTGATCGCGACAGATTGAGGCCTCATATCCAAACCGCGTCATCCCCGCGAAAGCGGGGATGACGAAATGGGGAGTAGCCTGCCAGGACGGATCGACATTCAGCCGCGCAACTCCCCTCCCTGCAAGGGAGGGGCAGGGGGTGGGTGCGAGCGTCAGCGAGCCCATCGAGCGGCTCGAGAAGAAGGAAAGGCCGGGCATCGAGCCCGGCTTTCCTTACCCACCCCTAACCCCTCCCTCACAGGGAGGGGGAAAGAGTTGAATGTCGATACAGCCTAGTCAAAATTGACAGCTTAAATGGGTTCTCTACCCACAACCCGGCAGCTTCAGGGAAGAAGCTGTCCGCTCAGTTCCGGCACGGCGACGGCGAGATCCTGCGCAACCAGCCGCGCGAAGAGATCCGCCCCCGCCTCTCCCACATGCGTATAGTCGAATTTGCGGACGACCGTGGCGCGCGCGCCCTGCGTACCGGCCGGAGGCGGCGGATCGCCCTGCGGCGCCGGCTTGGGCGGCAAGGTGGTGCCCGACCGGGCAGCCGCCAGTTCCTGCGGATCAGGCGGCTCCTGCGCCAGCTTCGTCGCCTCCACCGCACCCAGCCTGCTCACCGCCGCCGCGCTGCGCGCATTGAGGTCGACCAGCGGCACCTTCATCTCCGCGGCAACCTTGCGCACTTCGTCCGACCATGAGGCGAGATTGTTGTCGAGCTTGCCGTCCTTGAACATCCGCCGGGTCAGCGGCGTGAGCAGCACCGGCACGGCGCCCGCCGCGCGCACCTCGGCAACGAAGCGGCGGAGATTGGCCGGGAATTCGGTCTTCTCGTCGGTCCAGCGCTCGGGCTTGCTCGACTGATCGTTGTGCGCGAACTGGATCAGGACGTAGCGCGCCCGATAGCCCGGGATCGCCGCCTCGGCGAGCGCGATGTCCCAGGATCCCTCCGCCCGATAGCTGCGCGTGCTGCGGCCGCCGCGCCCGAGATTGAGGCATGCGACCGACGACTTCACGTGGCCGCCGCAAAAAGCCGAGCCCCAGCCGCTGTGCGGCGCCATCGTCGAATCGCCGATCAGGATGATCTTGTAGGGCTGGAGCGGCGGCGCATCGGTGCGTGCGCGCTCCTGCGCATTCGCGGGCAAGGCGAATGCGCAGGCGAGGCCGAGCAGCCCGCGGATCATGAGAAACCGAGCCCGCCATTCACGTCGAGGTTCACGCCCGTCAGGAAGCGCGCCTCGTCCGATGCCAGATAGGCGATCGCGTCCGCTACCTCATCCGGATGCCCCTCGCGGCGCAGCGGCGTGTTTGCCGCCACCGCGGCGCGGCCCTCGGGCTTCGAGAAGATGTCGTGGAAACTGGTACCGATCAGCCCCGGGCACACTGCGTTGACGCGGATGCCCTCGGGCCCGAACTCCTTCGCCCAGGCGCGGGTCAGTGTCATCAGCGCGCCCTTCGAAGTCGCATAGAGCGACGCGCCGGGGCCGCCGCCGTCGCGCCCGGCGAGCGAAGAGACGTTCACGATCGCGCCGCCCCCTCCCATCAGCGGCTTCACTGCGCGCGTGACGAGGAACACCGATTTGAGGTTGAGGTCCATGACCTGGTCGTAGAAGGCCTCGTCCATCTCCTCGAGCTTGCGGCGCGCGACCATGCCGCCGGCGAGGTTGACCAGCACATGGATGCGATCGCCGAATTTCGCCTGCACGCCGGCGACGAGCGTCGCGACCTGATCCGCCTTGCTCACATCCGCCTGGAACACCGCGGCGGTGCCGCCCGCGGCTTCGATCTCGCGCGCCGTCGCTTCGGCGGAAGCGCGGTCATTGCAATAGTTGATCGCGACTTTGGCCCCCTCCGCGGCGAGCCGCAGCGAGACCGCACGCCCGATATCGCGACCGCCGCCGGTGACCAATGCGACCTTGTCCTTGAACTTCATTCTTCCATCCCTTTTACCCGCCCGGCGAGCGGAACCGGCGCGGTCCTCCCTCCGAGCAACCATATTGCGAGCACCGAAAGCGGCACGATCGCCGCCGCCAGCGCAAAGATCGATGCGTAGCCGTGCCGCGTCATGACCGGCACGAGCCAGGTGGTGATCAGCGTACCCGCGACTGCCGCGGTGCCGCTGAAGCCGGCGAGCGAGCCCGCGCCGCCGCTGCCGAAGAAATCGCTCGGCAGCGTCTGGATGTTGTTGATCGCGACCTGGAAGCCGAACAGCACTGCGGCGATCAGCAGCACCGCGTAGAGTGGGTCCGCGGCGCGAATGGTTAGCAATAGCGCAGGCAGCATGATCGCTCCGCCCAGCGTGATCACTGCCTTGCGCGCCTTGAGCACGCTCCAGCCCGACCGGATCAGCCGGCCCGCCAGCCAGCCGCCGAACAGGCTGCCGAACATCGCGCCGACGAACGGCACCCAGGCGAACAGCCCGATCTTCTGGACGTCGAACCCGAAGGTCTCGGCGAGGTAGATCGGCAGCCAGGAGACGAACAGCCACCACACCGGATCGAGGAAGAAGCGGGCGACGATGATCGACCAGCTCTGCTTGTGGCGGAGCAGCTCGCCGAGCCGCGGCGCTGGACCGGCGTCGGCGTGGCGCTGGCCGTCGCCGGCGATATGCGCGCGTTCGGCCTCGCTCAGCCAGGGATGCGCGCCGGGGTCGCCGCGATAGAGCCAGAACCAGGGCAGCAGCCAGAGCATGCCGAGCAGGCCGACCACCACGAACGTAGCCCGCCAGCCGAACTGGCCGAACAGCAGGGCGACCAATGGCGCCGCGATGATCGCGCCGATCGCCGCGCCCGAATTGAAGATGCCCTGTGCAAGCGCGCGCTCGGATGAAGGGAACCACAAGGCATTGACCTTGACCGCGCCGGGCCAGTTGCCCGCCTCGCTGACCCCGAGGGTGGCGCGGAGGATGCCGAAACTGCCGATCCCGCGCGCGGCCGAATGGAGCGCGATCGAAACCGACCAGACGAGGATCGAGACGGTGAACCCCAGGCGCGTGCCGATCACGTCGAACAATCGCCCGAACAGGCTCTGCCCCGCGGCATAGGCGATCATGAAGATCGTCACGAGCAATGCGTAATCCGCCTTGTCCGCGCCGATGTCCTTCGCGATCGCCGGCCACATCACCGCGAGGGCGTTCCGGTCGATATAATTGATCACCGTAGCCACCCCAACCAGCCCGATGATCCACCAGCGCAGGCCGTTCTTCATCGCGCCGCTCCCTGATCGAACCGCGCGAAATGGCCGGTCCAATCGATGGTACGCCCGTCGATCGTGGCGCGGTGCTTCGCGGCGGTATCCACGCTGTCGGCGATCGCCAGCACGATGCTGCGTCCGCCGGTGAAATCGATGCGGACCAGATCGGCCTCGCCATTGCGCGCGTGGACCAGCTTCGCGACGGCGCTGCGGCTGCCGACCACGGTCTCCGCCGAGGGATCATAGGCGCCGTGTGGCTCGAGCAGGCCGACGAAAATGGCGTCCGCTGCGCCTGTGGCGCGCGCGATCAGCAGCGGCTCGCGGCGCAGATTGAAGCGCGGATCATTGGCGCCGCTTTCACCGAGGATCAGCTGCGCGCCTTTGGGCGGCAGCATGTGCCAGGTGTAGAAGCGCTTGCCGAGCATCCAGGTGAGGCTGGCCGCGTCGCCGTCAGGCGTGCCGGTCGCGTCGACCCAGATGTGCTGATAGCCGTTCGCCTTGCCGAGCACCGGCCGTTCCGCGGTGTTCGAGCGGTGCGGGAAGCCGATCTCGGTGATCTGGCCGCGATAATGAAGGGGCAGATCCCAGGTCGCGGGCTTGTCGCCGGTGGCGCGGAGCAGGTCGAGCACCAGCGGGCTTGCTTTGCCCGTCGGCAACGCGACCAAAGTGCGGCGGAAGCGGACGCCGGGATACGCGCCGTCCATTTCCGCGGTGCTGACCTGCGCCTTGGCATCGCTCGCGAAATAGAGCTGCTTCGGCGCGAGCTTCTGCCCGTCGCGCCATTTGCCGGCGAAATGGCTGGTCTCGTTCGCCACCAGTGTGTTGTGCGCGACGGTCTGCTTGGCCCAGCTCTCATTCTCGGGAAGGTAGCGGCCGCCGTCCTTGGCCTCGACGTTGAGGAAGCGGGCCGAGCCGTAATCGGTGATCACCGGCTCGCCGGCGTCGTAGAAGATCCAGTTGAGCTTGTCGAAATGGCCATGGCCCATGCCCATCCCGCTGTTCTTGGCGACGAGCACCGACGCGTCGGGCTCGGGCCCCGAGCGCATCACGGCAATCGCGCCCTGCTCGCCATTCGGCCCATCGCGAAACAATGCCGAGGCGAAGGGAAACGGATGGGCCTTCCGGGCCGCAAGATCGCGCGCGACGGCGAGGCCGCCGGGGGTGAGCGTCGTGCGCCCCTGCCCTTCGGCGATCGACAGGAAGCTCGGGTCCTTCGTGGCCGCATAGCCGATCGCGACCGCCTGGTAGAGCTCGTCGGTGTTGAGGCTCTTGTCGGGCATCGCGTCGTTGAGCGGGAAGAAAAAGCCGCCATATGTCAGCTGGATCGACGTGCGGATCGCCTTGAGCAGCACCCCGTCGCGGCGACGGAAGATGCCCTCAGCAGGATCGTTCGCGTCGATCGCCTGGGCGAGCAGCACGAAGGGCAGCAGGGCGTAGCGCTGGTAATAGGGTCCCTCGGTATAATAGCCGTCGGGCGAGAAGAGTTCGTCGACCTGCCGCAGGAACCCCGATTTGCCGGTGCCGTCGCGGCCCTTGAGCGCCATGTCGACCAGCTTCGGATCGCGCAGCAAATAGCCGGTCATGCCGACGCCCGCGCACGCCCAGGTGGCATGGTTGTGGATGCGATCGAACATCTCCGGGCTGCCAGTCGACAGGAACGCCGCGGCGCGCCGGAAGACATCGTCGTCGATCGTCTTGCGGTCCGCCGCGCTCAGCGTATCGCGGATCGCGTCATAGCCCTGCACCGAATAGACCAGCCAGACGCTGTCGTTGAGGCTCTGCCAGAACAGCCGGCCGACCGACTCGTTCGCCTTGGCCGGATGATCGCCGAGCGTCGGATAGAGCTTGGCATAAGCGAGCAGCAGGCGGCGGGCATAATCGGCGTAGGCGCGCTCGCCGGTGATCCGGTAGAGCAAACCGGCGCCGTACAGCGCCATGTAGTTCCGTTTGTGCTGCTCGTGCGTGTAGCCGCCGCCGGGATCCTTCGGCACCGGCACATGGATCCCGTCCTTCATCGCCGCATCGACCGTCTCGCGCATCCGCGCCACTTCGGCGGCGAACAGCGGATAGCGGCCGCCTTCGCGCGCCATTGCGGCGAAGGCGGCGCCATCCGACAAAGCCGGTCGCGCTTCTTGCGCGTGCCCGACCGTTGCGACCGTCAGGGCTGAGACTGCGGCAAGGAGCAGCAGGCGACGGATCATTGCGACACCCGGTTGTCGGCGAGCAGTGCCCGCGCCGGGCCGGTGTAATGGAGTTCCTCGATCACCGGCGCCGGCGTTGCCGCGAAGCTGTTATGAGCGATCTCGGTATGCGGCGAGCCGACGCTGTGCGTCACGCGGACGCCGCCGCTGCGGGCGAAGCGATTGCCGGTGATCGTCGCTTCCTGGACGCCGGAGAGCAGCACCGCGCCGCTATCGGCGATACTGCTGTCGTTCATCGTGAATTGCGGGCCATAGGTGCTTTCGTCGGTGCCGCCGCGGAACAGGCCGACGATGGTGGCTACGCGTGCCATTTTGAGGCCTTCGAAGACCACGCGCTCGGCATTGTAGAAGCCCTGCTTGCCCGTTTCGGAGCGGCCGGCGAGGACCGCACCCGAGACATCGGCGATGCGGGTATCGACGATGCGGATGGTCTCGGCGAGCGTCGCGGGGGTGGTCGCGATGATGTCGAACTCCGGCGCACCCGCCATCTCGGCAAAGGCGCAATCCTCGATATCGACGGCGTAGTTGACCAGCATCGGCTTCGCGCTGGCGCGGATCACGGCGTTGCCCGGCTGGCGGGGCGCCGCCGCGCCGCTCAGCTTCAGATTGCGTAGCTGGAGCCGGGCGCCGTCCTCGAGCTGGAACAAGGTCGGAGCCGAAAAACGCAATATCGCCGAGTGCCCGCGGAGGGTGAGCGTGCGCTTCACCACTAGCGGCTCGGCGAGCAGATACTCGGCCGGCTGGAGCTGGATGACGTCGCCGTCCCGCGCGTTGGCGACCGCCGCGGCCAGCGCCGGGGCGGTCGCGACCTCGACGGTCGCGCCGCTGCGGAACGCGACGCGGGTTCCGGCGGGCTTGGGATACCAGGCGACGCCCGTCGCCTCGCGCACGATCGCCTGCAGGTCGCGTGGCGCGCCGGCCGTGACGCCGACCGGATAGAGCAGGCCGTTCGACGCCCGTTCGAGCTTCACTTCGCGGCGCTCTACGACAACGCCCTTCACCTTCGGATCAGCCGAGGCGACATTGCCGGCAAAGGCGATGCCGGCGAGGCTGGCTTCGGTGCGGAACGGGCTCTTGCCGTCGCGATTGACGATCAGATTGCCTGCGAAGCGCGTCGACTGCGGTGCCTGCGAGCGTTCATCGCTTGCCCCCGCGCCGAGCGTGATCCGCGCGGCATCGATGATCGTGTTGCGCTCGATCACTGCGTCCTTGACCGGAAGGTAGCGGTTGATCGGCGAATTGGGGACGCCGTTCATCACCGTGATCGCGCTGGTGAAATCGACCCCGCCCAGCCCTTCCATATAATTGTCGCGCACCGTCTGGCGCTCGTTGATCACGCGCACCCCGCCGGTATGCGGCAGCCCCTGCCCGAGGAAGACATTGCGCTCGACCAGGTTGCCGTTGCCGTGGCGCAGCACCACCGAACCTTGCGAGGCGAGGAAGACATTGCGGCGGATGATGTTGCCGCCCGATTTGACCGAGACGATCTCGACTTCGCCGTCGCAGCGCTCGAAGACATTGTCCTCGACAATCGAGTGGGAATCGCTCATCGATTCGGTGCTCGTCCCGATGCGGATCGTCTCGCCGCCGTTGGAGCCGAGCACCGGACGGTGCCCGAAATAATTATGGTCGAGCGTGACGCGGTTATCGAGCGGCATTTTGCCCTCACGCACCACCACCAGCATCGCGCCGGCATTGGCCTTGCCTTCGAAATGCGAGTGATCGACGCGGATGTTACGCCCGTAGAGCGCGACCCAATGATCCTCGAAGCGGCGATCGGGATTGCTGAAGCGGTCGATCACGATGCCGGTCAGCCGCAGATTTTCCGCCCAGCGCTTGCCCACGCGCGTGGCGATGACTTCATCGCCCGAAGCGAAGCCGTTTCGAAAGACAAGGTTGGAGACCACCAGATGGCTGCCCGCCATCGCGAGGCTCGATCGCCCGGTGAGGATCACCTTGCCGGCATGCTGTGCAGTCAGCGTGATCGGACTGGCCGCCGTCCCCTCCCCGACCAGCTTCACCGCGAAGTCACGCCACTCGCCGTCCGCAAGCACGATTGTGTCGCCGGGCTTGAGGGCGGTCGCCGCGGCCACGAACCCGGCTTGGTCGCGGACCAGCACGTCACGGGCCGCAGCCGGCATTGCCGCCACAAAAGCGAGCAATGCCATCGGCGTGAGGGCGGTTTTCAGCATGCGTGCGTCAGAACTGGAGCGTCGCGCCGAGGAAATAGGTCGGGCCATAATAGCTCGCCTCGCGGAAGCTGCCGAGGATCGGCATGTCCTGATAGCGCGGTGTATCGGTGATGTTGGTCCCCTGGAACTGCAGCACGACGCTCCTGTTCAGGCGATAGCGCAGATTGAGATCGACCGTGCCCTCGTCCCGCACCATGCGGTTCTGCGACGGATCGCCGACGAACTGCTGATAATAAGCCGAGCGGGATTTGTAGATCGCCGAAATCTCGAACCCGCCTGACTGGAAATAGGGCGCCGCGGTGACGACGTGCTTCGACAGGCCGAAGATGCCGACCGGATCGACCAGCCCTTCATAGGCCTGCCCCGTCGCCGGGTTGACCTGATCGCCGAGCCGCAGATCCTCCTGCTCGTAATCGCTGTCGGCATAAGCCCAACTGCCGCGAAAGCCGAGGCCGTTGAACGGGCTGGGCAGGAACGAGGCGCGATAGCTCGCCGACACCTCGAAACCGTTGATGTTGTGAGTCTCTTCGCTCGACTGGAGCACCGTCACCGGCACTGTGAAGGTCTGTCCGCCGATCGTGTAGCTCTCATCCTGCAGCACGTTCACATAGCCGCCCTGGAAGGTCTTGTGGAACAGGCGCAGCGAGAAGACCGAATCGCGATTGAGATAATATTCGAGCGACAGATCGTAGTTCCACGACATCAGCGGATTGCTGCGCGGATTGCCCGAGGCGGTGATCGACGAAATGGCCGAGCGCACGTCCGGGAAGGAGGTCTGCGACGCGTCGAGCGCGAAGGTGCGGCCATTGGCGAGCGAAGCCGGATCGGGCTTGGTCATCGAACGCGACACCGCCGCGCGGACCTTGAACTTCTCCGACGCATCGAAGGAGAGGTTCAGGCTCGGTAGCCATTTGTCATAGGCATAAGTGTCGATCAGCGGATCGAACTGGCCGTTCGAGACGAGGCTGATCGTGCCGTTGCCGTTGTTGACGACGTTGAACCCGCCGCGCAACCCGCGCGAGAGCACGTCGGTCGAGACATAGCGCAGCCCGACATTGCCGCTGACCGGCAGGCTGCCGAGATCGCCGCCGAAGCTCGCCATCACATAAGCGGCCTTGGTGTCTTCCTCGATATTGCGGTTGCCGATGCTGCGGGTATCGGCGCTGAGCCCGGGATCCTCGGTGCCGATGAAATTCTGCATCAGGCAGACCGGGTCGAAGCTCGCCCAATTGTTGATCGCATTGTCGCGATCGCCCGAGAGATAGTCGCTCTGCGGGAAGTCCACCCGGCAGGCGCGGTTCGCCGCAGCCATGGTCGAGAGCAGCACATTGTAGGTGCCGGGCGCGCCGTTGAAGGCCGAGGCAGTGTTGGCGACGTTGAAATTATACTCGCGGCGGTCGGATTCCACGCTGCGATAGCGCATCTCGGAGACGCGGCCGCCGAAATCGAGCGCGCGCAGCCAGCCGCTCTCGGGCGTCCAGTGCATGTCGAGCCGGCCCGCCTCATTCTCGTGCCAGCGCGTCTGATCGTCGCGGCGAACGCGCGCGGCGGCACTGAAATTGTCCGCATCGCTCACGTCGAACGCCGGATTGAGCAGGACCGATTGCGTGCCGTCCGGGAAATTCTCGAAGCTGTAACCGATCCGCCCGCCGCTGGATCCGGTGGTGACGCCGGGAACGACGGCGCCGTTGATGTCGGTCGCGCTGGTGCGCAACCGCACCGAACGATCCATCCGCTCGCGCCGGGTGCGCGACAACGAGGCATCGGCGCTGATCCGGAAAGTCTCGGTCACCGGGATCGAGACGTTGAGCCCGCCGCCGCGATAGGTCTCGTCCTGAATGCGGTAGGTCGGCGTCACTTCGCCAAAGCTGTTGCCCGTATAGGATTGCAGGATGTGATCGGGCCCGAACACGACATTCTGCATGCCGCGCGTGGTCTCGGACAGGCCGAAGATCTGCCGCGTCTCGTTGAAATTATAGTCCGAGAGCTCGACGTCGAAATTGACTTCGACGCCGGTCGGCGACTTCCATTGAAGCCCGCCGATCCATGCCAGTCGCTCGTCGCCGGTATCGAACTGGATGTTGTTGCGGCTGGTCGTCGCCAGATAATAAGGCGTGTTCGCCGGCACCGCCGCGGTGCCATAAGTCTGCGGCGTGATCGCGGTGCAGGTCTGGGTCGCGGTATAGGCCACGTCGCCGCGGCACGCATTCCAGGTGGTGCCGCCGCCGAGCAGTTCCTCGGGCGAATTGCTGCGCTGATATTGCACGCCGAAGATCACGCCGAGCTCGCCCGCCGCGCCGAGATCGAACTGGTCGACATAGCTGCCGGTCAGGCGGACGCCGAGCCCCGAGGGATCGTCGAGCTTGTGATCGTAACCGGTCAGGATGCCGCGCGCGCTGAGCGTGATCTGGCGCTTCGCCTTGTCGAGTGGCTTCAAGGTGCGGGAATCGATCGTGCCCGAAGTGCCGCCTTCGATCAGATCGGCGCGCTGGGTCTTGTTGACCGCGACCGAATTGATCAGCTCCGAGGGGAAGAGATAGAAATTGACCGAGCGCTTGCCGTTGCCGGTCGTCGTCTCGCGCCCATTGACGCTGATGCTGCTGAGGAACGGCCCGAGCCCGCCGACGGCGATCTCCGAGGCGGCGCCCTTTTCGCGGTGGGTGGTGGCGCCGGGGATGGTGGCGATCGCATCGCCCAGATTGGTCGCGGGAAGCCCGTCGATATCCGCCGCCGAGAGCGAATCGGAGATGATCGTCTCGTTCCGCTTCGCCTGGATCGACGACTGGATCGACGCACGAACGCCGGTCACGACAATCGCCTCTTCCGTGGTTTGCCCATCGCCGGCCTGCGGGGTGGCGTCGGCCGCGACCGCGGCGTCGTCCTGCGGCGCGGTCTGCGCCTGCGCCAATGCCAGCGGCGATGCTGCGATCAGCAGCGATACGGCGCCTGCCGCCGACGGCAGCCAACGCGATCCCGGCTTGGCGGTCCGGCTCATGTTCATTGCAATCCTCCCCGAGTCCTGGACCTGTTGGTCCTTGCGGAGAGAAATATCTGGCATGGATTTATTGTCAACCACTTTGCCGCCAATAGGCGCAAATTGGTTCGGTAATTGGTATAGAAAAATTGGTATGAAGTGCTAGCCAAGCCTCGCGCTGAGAAGGAAACGCTCGCGGCTCTGCGCCGATCGCTGCTGCAATTCCTGCAATGCGCGCTCCTCGGCGGCGCTCAGCATCGATTCGAGCAGCCGGTTGAAATGGCGCCGCATCGCGAGCCGGGCCGCGTTGACGTCTCGGTCGCGCAGCGCGGCGACGATCTCGGCATGCTCGGCCTGGCGCGCCTGCGCGTCCTGCCGGCACACGGCGGTATGGCTTTCGCGCACTTCGGGCAATTCGGTGCGCAGCTGCCACATCGAACCGACGACGTGGATGATCGCGCGATTCCCGGAGGCGGAAGCGATGGTCATATGGAAATCGCGGTCGGCGGCGCTGATCGCATCCTCGTCCAGCGACTCGTCGGCCATGATCGCGAGCAGGCCGTCCAATTTGTCGAGATCGTCCTCGGAAATGATCGGCGCGGCGAGCGCCGCGGCCTCGGCCTCGAACAGCGAGCGCGCCTCGGTGAGCTCGAAGGCGCTGACCGTCGGCAGCGCGGATTGCGCGCTGGCGGGGCGATCGAGGACATAGACGCCCGAGCCGGTCTTGATCCGCACCCAGCCTGCGGCCTGCAGCGCGATCTCCGCCTCGCGGATCGTGACCCGGCTGACGCCGAAACGCTCCGAGAGCTCGCGCTCGCCAGGAAGCCGCGAACCCACCGGGAAGCTGCCATCTTCGATCAGCGCGATGATCCGCTCGGTAATGCCCTGAAAAAGTCGACGATCCGCCATTGCCTGCCCCAAGGAAATTCCGGATTGTCATACCAGTTAAGCAGGCAGGTGCAAACCCCTCGCTGAGCCATGGGGATTGATCCAGCTGCGTTAAAGCACTTGTATTCCCCGGCGGAGGCCGGGGCCCAGTCGAGAGTCGCCGACGAGGACGGGATGCCGTCTCAAGCCCATCGAAACTGGGCCCCGGCCTTCGCCGGGGAACAGCTCCAAACGAGTTGTATCCGACCTAGCTCGCGAAAACCTTCCGCCCGCGCTCGACCTGCATGCGGTGCGACCCCGCAATGCTGGTGCTGCGCGCCTTGATCGTCTGCAGGAACAGCCATTCGCCGGTAACGCGCTGCGGCGTGACTTCGATCATCATGTACCCGCGCCGGCTGGTGTCCGCCCATTTGAGCTCGGGATTGGCGGCAATGAAGCCTTGCGCGACCGTCGCGGGATCGGCCGCCATGCTGCCCTCCATGCCCTGGGAGGTGACGGCGTGGCCGGCGAACTCGACGCCGGCGGGTCGACCGTCCTCCACCAGTGCGTACGCCCAGGCGTTGTGGCTGTCGCCGGAGAGCATCACGAGGTTCGCGTCGGCCTGCTGCGCCGCCTCGAGCAGCCGCGAACGCGCCGCCGGATAGCCGTCCCAGCGGTCCATCCACATCGGCAGGCCGAGCTTGCCGGCGCGGGCGTTGTTCCGGAAGCTGGCGACGCTCTTCTCACTCGTGTCGGGGCGCAGCCAGCTCACCGCGTCCTGGGGCATCACGGTGCGACCGATGATCGTCGCCATGCCGACCAACTGCCAGGCGGTGGAGCGCGCATTGGCCTTGAACGCATGCGCCAGCCAGCTCTCCTGGGTCGAGCCGAGCATCGTCGCCGAGGGATCGTGCCAGATGCCGTCGCGGAACGCCTTGAGCGCGGCGTCGGAATCGCTCGCTCTGTAGGCGGCATCGATATCGGCCGGCCGGGTGCGCCCGAGCAAACGGGATTCGGTGCGATAGAGCGTCGCGAGCGTGCCGATCGGATAGGCCTTCCACGGCTCGTCCGATACCGGCAGCCATTCGCGATAGACCTGCATCGCGGCGGCGCGGCGCAGGTTCCAATCGCCTTCCTTCGCCGGCTGGTGGTTCTGCGCGCCGCCTTCCCAGCTGTCGTTGCTCGATTCATGATCGTCCCAGAACGCCACCATCGGCGCCATCTGGTGCAGGCGCTGGAGATCGGGATCCGCGCGGTAACAGGCATAACGCATGCGGTAGTCTGCGATGGCGAGGATCTCGTGCCCCGGCGCTAGCGTGCGCTCGTTCAGCACCCGCAGGTCGGTCGCTGCCGGCGTGCCATATTCGTAGATATAGTCGCCGACATGCAGCCAAAGATCGAGATCGGATCGCGCGGCGGCGTGGGCATAGGCGTTGAACCAGCCGTACGGCAGGTTCGAGCAGGAGAAGACGCCCAGCCCGAAGCGGCCGGCATCGCCCACCGGCAGCGTCTTGGTGCGCCCCACCGGCGACTTGCTGCCGTCCGGCGCGACGAAGCGGTACCAATAGACGGTTCCCGGCTTCAGCCCGTCCACGGTGATCTTCGCGGTCCAGTCGCGCCACGGACCGGTTTGCACGCTGCCGCCCGATATCGGCCGGGTGAAATCCCGATCGAGCGCCACCTCGGCGTCGAGCCGGATCGCATTGTCACCCACTGCGGGCACGTAGCGCGTCCATAGCAGCATGGAGTCGGGGCCGGGCTCGCCGCTCGCCACATTGTGCGTGAAGCCCTTCGCGCCAAGGATCTGCTGCGCGAGGCCCCTGCCCGCGGGCAGCACGAGCGCGCCCAGCCCGAGACCTGCGCCGACGATGAGACTGCGGCGATCGATATTGAGTGCCATCAGAAAGTGCCCTTGATCCCGAGGTTCCACATCGATCCGTAGATCGTGTATTGCTGCACCCGGCCAGGGACGTTCGAATAGATCACGTCGGGCGCGTTGAAGATGTTGCGCCCCGCCAGCATCACTTCGAAATTCTTGTCGATCTTGTAGCTGGCGCTGAGGTTCCACAGCTCGCGCGGGGCGTGGTAAAGGATGCCGTTGTTGGCGGTGGTGGGCGTGTTGCTCAGCGCGCTGGTGCGGTATTTGTCCTGCCAGTTGCCGGTGAGTTGGAGATCGAACCCGCTGTGGCTGTAGCGGAAGCCCCAGTTCGCCGCCTTTTTGGGCATGTTCACCCGCTCGCCATCGGGGTCGATCATCGTCAGCGAGGCGCGCATGCCGAAGCCCTTGAGCGCGCCGGGCAGGAAGCTGAACTGCTGGTCGTATTCGAAGATCACGCCTTCGTTGGTGCTGATCCCCGGCGCGTTCTGCGCGCTGCGGAAGATGTAGCCGGGATAGTCGCCCGAACTGTAGCCGACATCCTCCGGATCGACGGTGATGCCGGTGACCTGCATGTCCTTGATGTCGAGCCGGTAATAGGAGACGCCGACCACGCCGGAGGGCTCGAGGAAATATTGCAGCCCGGCGAAATATTTGGTCGAATGCTCGGGCTTGAGCAGCGTGTTCGGCACGCTGACGATCTGGGTGTCGTCATTGACCGAGACGACGCCGCCGAGATTGCCGTAATCCGGCCGGAGGATCGACTGGCTGTAGGCGAACTGGCCGACCAGATTGTCGGTGAAGTCGTACTTGATCCCGCCGCTCAGGAACCAGTCGTCATACTCGCCGCGCCGCGTCGAATAGGTGCCCCCATTATACTGGTAGAGCAGCCCCTCGACCGTGCTGACCGAGAGGCCGGCCGCAGTGACGTCCTTGACTGGGCGGATATTGGCGACCTTCGCGCCGGTCTTGGTCTTCTCGTAGCGCAGGCCGAGATCGAACCGCGCCCGGCCCGTGCGCGCCCGCACCTCGAAATAGCCGGCGAAGACGTCTTCCGTGACGCGCTTGTTGTTGTCGAGGTCGCGCTTCAGATTGCCCACCGTGTCGGGGACGAAATATTCCGGGTGCGCCTTGAAGATGTCGTAGGTCGCATAGTTGCTGTCGGCACGCCAGTTCTGCGCGTTCATGTTGCCGGCGTCGAAGCCGAGCATCTGGAATTGGTAGTTCTGCGTCCAGGGGATCACCGCTTCGGGGGCCTTCTGGGTAAGGTCGCCGGTGGGGCCGACATATTGGAACTGGTTGAACGACCCTTCATTGGTGCGCCAGTCGTTCCGGCGCACCCCGCCGCCGCCCAGCAGCGTGAACGGCACGCCGGCGACGTCGAACTTCTTCTTCAGGTCGAGATTGCCGCCGTACATCTCGTTCACGGCATTGGATTCGGACGTGCGGATGTTGTTGCCGATATCGTCGTCGCGGTTGAAGCTGGTTGGATCGCCCCAGGGACGGCCCGCGGTCTGGGTCAGCGTCCATTCGTTGGAATCCGTCGAGGGGCGGTCCATCGTGAAGCCGATCCGGGTCAGCCAGCTATCGGTGCGCTGGAAGAAGCCCTTGCTGTTGTCGCGGAAGTTGAACTCGGAGCTCGAATAGCTGCCGCGCAGCACTGCCTCGAAGCTGTCGTCCTTATATTCGATCTTGGGCGCGACCAGCCATGCCGGGGTGCCGGCATAACGGTGCGAATATTGGGTGTGCAGCCGGGTGTTGGTGCCGTTCGGATTGACCACGATGTGGGTCGGCGTCGAGTCCGCGGTGGTGCGCGACGTCGTCGTCGTTCCGAAGATCAGGAAGGTGTATTGGTTGAAATATTCGACGTCGTAGAACGAGTAATTGCTGCGCAGCGAGAGGGTGAGCTTGTCGCTGGCCTTATAGTCGACGCTGAGGTTGGCCGCCTCGCGGTGCGTGAATTTCGGGCCCGGGCGCCACATCACCTGATAGGGTATCACCCGGCCGTTCGCGAGATACGACCAGTCGGTCTGGATGCGGTCCTGCTGGACGTAATTGGCGTTGTAGCTCGCATTGAACGCCACGCCGAGCGTGCCGTCCAGGAAGACGTCGGCGTAACCGATCTGCGCCGAGGGATAGATTCGCGCATGCTTCTTGTCGTCGGGGAAATAAGCCGAGGACAGGCCCGAATCCGAGGTGCCCACGCCGCCCAGCTGGAAGCGCAGCAAGCGGCCCTTGCGCTGGAAGGCGTATTTGCTGCGCAGGTTGATGTTGCCGCCCGGGGAATCGGCATCCATGCTCGCGGTCAGCGTGTTGTTGAGCTCGATCGAGTCGATCCCGGTGATCGACATCTGCTCGAACGAATTCTGGCGGCCGTTATTGTTGTTCGAGGTCGCCGTCGCCATGCGGGCACCGTCGGTGGTGAAGGTCGAATATTTGGGGTCGAGCCCGCCGATGCGCACCGCGGTGGCGTCCACCTCGGTATAATCGAGCGAGATGCCCGGCATGTTCTTCATGAACTCGCCGACGTCACCCATGGTGAGCGCGCCGAAATTGTCGGCGGCGACGACGTTCTTGGCGTTCGGCGCGGCGCGGCGCTCCATGATCGCGCTGGCCTGGCCCGAGCGGATCGCAGTGACCACCAGCTCGTTGACGCCGGCTGGCTCGGCAGTGTCCGACAGCGCCTGCAGCTGGATGTCGAGCGTCGCGACCTCGCCGGCGACGACATTGGCGACGGCACGTGCCTCCTCCAGACCGGTATAGCGGACCACGACGGTCATTTCGCCGGCGGGCACGCCGGTCAGCCGAAAGTCGCCATCGTCATCGGAAAACGCACCGATCGTCGTGCCCTCGACGCGGACCTCAGCATTGCGGACATATTCGCCGGTCGCGGTGTTGAAGACGCGGCCGCGCACGCTGCCGGTACCGGCGCGCTGTACCTGCCCGGCTCCCGTCGATGCACCGGAAGAAGAACGCAGTGTGATGATCTGGCCATCGTCGGTGTCGATCCGCAGCGGCGTGCCGGCGATCAGACGGCGAAGCGCCGTGCGGACGTCCATCCGGCCTTTGACCGCAGGCGTCGAAATCCCCTGCAGGTCGCGGGCCGGCGCAACGATCTGCACCTGCGCCTGACGCGCGAGCTCCGGGATCGCACGGACCGCCGGCTGCGCCGGAATGTCGAAGATGCGCTCCTGCGCACAGGCCGGCACGGCGACCGCGAGCGCAACCACGGCAACGCCGCAGCCGAGGATATGACGAGAATGCATTGGCGGACCCCCACAGTGTCGCGCTGTTCGCGACGTTCGCGGTTGAGAGCCCTCGCCTGGATGGTTCCGCTAATGGTTCGGAAAAATTTTACTGCGCCGCAGCAGTTCGAGTGAGGATGACGTCGTCGCCTTGCTGTTCGAGCGTCGCATCGAATACGCGCGCAATGGCACGGCTGAACCCGACGGGATCATTGGCAGCGAACAGCCCGGTCACCGGCTCGCGCGCGAGCTCGGGATCGCGGATCTGGATGCGGATGTCGCTGTAGCGCGCGAAGGTTTCCGCTGCTTGGCTCAGCGTTTCGCCCTCGAAAGCCAGCTTCCCCTCACGCCACGAAAGCTCGCGCGAGACTATCTCCGGCGCGATCAGTTGCGGCTGTTGGGATGGATCGTCGGACAGGAGCAGCCGCGTATTGGCGCCGAGCGCCACATCGACCCGGTTCGACGCCGCAAGATCGACCTGCCCCCGATCCACCAGCACGTCGACGGGACTCCCGCCGAGCTTGCGGACGCGGAATCCCGCCTGCGTCGTTCGCAGCCAGCGTCCATCGACTTCGACGGTGAAGGGCCGCGGATCGCGCGCCACCGAGAAATAGGCCTCGCCCTCGAGCAAGGTGACGCGGCGTGCTTCCGCATCATCCTTGATCCGGATGCGGCTCGCGGTGTTCAGCAGCACGGTCGAGCCGTCCTTGAGCGGCACCAGGCGAATTTCGCCCCGCCCGGTGCTGATCACTGCCCCCGCCGGAGGGATGTTGAGCCCAAGCGCCACCAGAGTGGAGGCAGCCACCGCCCCGCCCGCCCACATCAGCGTCTTGCGGCGGGAGATGCCCGGGGGCGACTGTTTAGGCTCCTCGAAGGCAGCGGGATCGAAATCGGGCCCGAGCGCCTGCGCGGACTCGCTCATCATCGACAGCGCCTGCGCGCGCAGCAACGCGCCCTTGCTGCGGGGATCACCCTGCAGCCATGCCTGGAATGCTGCGTCTTGTTCCAGGGTCAGCGGCCCACGATCCAGTCGCGCCGTCCATTCGGACGCCGCCTGATCAATGTCTCGACTGGTTTCTCGCTCGGCCATCTAACGCGGCAATCTCCGGTTCCATCTGCCTAGAGGTTTGGGGCGATGCCTTTCCGCCACGCCCGAACCAATCAATCAAGAATCGGATGCCTCGTGAAATATGCGTTTCGACCGTATTCTCCGATATGCCCATCTGCGCTGCGATCTCGCGCTGTGGCAAGCCTTCGACGCGGCGGAGAATGAAAGCCTCGCGAGTCTTGAGCGGCATCGCCGCGATCGCGCGGGCGAGCTGGCGCAGCTCATCCCGGTCGATCGCGTGCTGTTCGGGCGAGGCCGCATCGTCGGGAGGATCGAACCGTTCGAGATCGTCGACAGCGTGGATCGGGACGATCCGGGTGCGGCGGACATGGCGCGTGATGACCGAGCGCGCGACCTGGAACAGATAGGCGCGCGGATAATATATGGTATCGACAGTCTCGAGCTCGGCGAGGATGGTATAGGCTTCCTGGATGATGTCGTCGGCATCGAGCCCCGGCAGCGCGCGCCGCGAAAGCCAGCCACGGAGCGCCGGCTCATGCGGCAGGATGTTGCGCAGCAGCCAGCGCGCCCTTTCCCTGTCGCTGCCGTTGATCCCTGACCCGCTCACGGACATCGCCCCGCTTTGATTCGAGGCGATGCCTAGAGGGCGATTGTGACACACAGGCTTCGGAAATGCTGCGGTTCAGCGCACTGCGGAGGTGCGCGAGCCGGAACCTTGTGGCTGGTCGCAGCTTGGATGCGGATAGGCAGGAGGTTGTGATGCCCCGCTCCCATGCGATAATCGAGGCTCCCTCGACGCTCGGCCTGACCGGCGACGGCGTGGAGGCGCTACCGGAGCGTCTGCTGGAATTGGGCCTTGCAGATCGTATCGGCGCGCGGCGGGCCGGATGCCTTGCCGTGCCACCAAAGACCCCGACGCGGGATCCGGAGACGCTGACGCTGAATGCCCACGCACTTGCGCAATGGTCGCCCAAACTCGCCGACGCGGTCGAGGCGGTGCTCGATTCCGGGGACTTCCCCATCGTCCTCGGCGGTGATTGCACGATCATTCTCGGCACGATGCTGGCCTTGCGGCGGCGCGGACGCTTCGGCCTATTGTTCATCGATGGCAATGCCGACTTCTTCCAGCCCGAGGCCGAGCCGCGTGGCGAAGGCGCTTCGATGGACCTCGCATTCGTGACCGGATCCGGACCGACGCTGATTACGGACCTCGAAGGTTGCCGGCCGATCGTCCGACCCGAGGATGTCGTCGCATTCGGTTTTCGCGATCAGGAGGATCAGGCGAAGTTCGGCAGCCAATCCTTGCCGCACGAGATGCCGGCATATGATCTCGATACCATACGCCGCCTGGGCGTGGAGATTGCCGCCGGCAGCGCCATCGCCCCTCTGACCCGCGCCGGGCTCGACGGTTTCTTCATCCATCTCGATGCAGATGTGCTCGACGACGCAGTCATGCCCGCGGTCGATTTCCGACTGCCGGACGGGCTGTCGCCGGGCGATCTGATTTCCGTTCTCCCGGCGGCGCTGGACAGCGGCAAGGCGGTCGGCCTCGAAGTGACCATTTATAATCCACGCCTCGATCCCGATGGCACTGCCGGCCGCTCTCTCGTAGACGTGCTCTCCGCCGCGCTCGGCGCGCATTCGCCGTAACGGCGATCTAGATCCCGGAATCGTTATCGCCAGCAGACGCTCTGGTCCGTGGCTGGTTGATCGGGATGACGGAGGCCGAGACCTTCACCATTCGGACGGCCCGCGCGAGTGCCTCCTGCGTAAACGGCTTCGCAAGCACATGGATGTCCTTGATCGCATCACGGTCGAGATCGGCAAAACCGGTGACGAGCAACAGAGGCAGCTCCGGATAGTCCTTCCGGATCGCCCCGGCCAGCTCGAGACCGGTCATCTGGGGCATCAGCTGGTCCGCGACGACCAGATCGATGCCACCACGCTGCACCTCCGCAAGCGCCCCGCCTCCGGAGCTCGCCATCATGACGGTGACGCCCAGATCCTCGAGCATTGCAGCCGTGTTGGCCAGCACGAGCGGATCGTCGTCGACCACCAGGATGGTCATTGCCGGCAACTTCGTTGGCGCTTCCTCGGGGCGGGCAGGCTCGGGCTTCCGCCGAACCGGGCGCTCGGCGAACGGCAGATAGAGTTCGGCGGTCGTGCCCTGGCCGACGACGCTGCGAAGCGCAAGCCACCCGCCCGATTGCGCGGCAAGGCCTTGCACCATCGACAGCCCCAGCCCAGTGCCCTGTCCGACCTCCTTGGTCGTGAAGAACGGGTCCGCCGCGCGCGCCAGCGTCTCCTCGTCCATGCCCGCGCCGGTATCCGCAAAGGTCAGTCGGACATAGCGCCCGGCATGCAAGTCATCGACCTCCCCATCTGCGAGGAGCACTTCGGACGCCGAGATATCCACGTCACCGCCATCCGGCATGGCATCGCGCGCGTTCACTGCGAGGTTCAGGAGCGCCATCTCCAATTGGTGTGCGTCGACTCGGGCGAGCGGAAGCCCGAGCGGAAAATGCGTCTCGACTTGCACGCGCGGACCGAGCGAACGCTGCAGCAGGTTCGTCATGCCCCGGACGAGTTCCGGGATGTCGACCGGTTGCGGTCGCAGATCCTGCCGTCGCGCGAAGGCCAGCAATCGTTGCGTGAGCGAAGCGCCCCGCTCCGCGCCCTGATAGGCGCTCTCCAGCAGCCGCAAGGCCTGGGGATCCTCTGGCAGGCGCTTGCGGAGCAACTCGAGGTTGCCGAGGATGACGGCAAGCAGATTGTTGAAATCGTGCGCGATGCCGCCGGTGAGCTGGCCCATCGTCTCGAGCTTCTGAGCCTGCCGCAACGCCTCCTCCGCGCGCCTGCGCCCGGTCACATCGGTCAGGCCGCCGACGACGTGAAGGAGCTCATCCGCAGAATCGCGCTCCACTTTCGCGGCAGACACCAGGTCGAGGAATGCCCCATCCCTGGTGACCGCCCGATACTCGCATGGTCCGAGCGAGCCCTGGCGCAATAGTTCGGGCCAGTCCTGCAGGAACTGGCGTGCCGACGCCTCGGTCAGGAAGTTGATGAATGGGCGGCCGATAACCTCCTCACGCGCATAGCCCATGAGGTCGAGCCAGGCGTCGCTGACATGCTCGATAAGCCCGAAGCGATCGAGCGCGTGGAGCGGCAGCGGCGTCCCCTTGTAGAGCGACCGGAAGCGTTCCTCGCTCTGACGAAGCGCGTTCGCCTCACGCTGTACGAGCAAGGCAAATCGCCGATCGAACATCGCTGCGATCAGCGACAGGAACAGGATGAGGAACGCGGCCGTCGACACGCCGATCGCCAGCGTCGACTGGTTCACGCTCGCGGTGCCGCGCGTCATGCCGGAACCCGGCACCATGGTGAATATCGCCGCGCGCATTCCGGCAAAGTGCATCCCGGCAATCGCCGCGCCCATCAGGGCGGCCGCGCCGAAGCGCTCGAAATGATGGCTCTCGCGCGAAGCGAGCCAGAGCGCCGCCGTCGCTGCGCCGACTGCTATCAGCACGGAGATCGCCAACCACAGACGATCATAGCTGAGCGCAGTCGGCATCTGCATCGCCGCCATGCCGATATAGTGCATCGCGACGATCCCGAGACCCATGAACACGCCGGCGACGAGCAGAGGCGCGAGCGCGCCGCGCGAGCGGCCCATCACCACGAATCCGGCGCCGGTGACGACGATCGCGACGAGCAGTGACGCGATCGTCAGCTCGACGTCATAGCCGACCTCCATTCCGGGCATGCTGAAGGCAAGCATCGCGACGAAGTGCATCGCCCAGATGCCGCCGCCCATCGCGATTGCCGCAGTCACGAGCCAGACGCGGCGCAGCCAGCCTTCCGACGCGCGGATACGGCCGGCAAGATCCAGCGCAGTGTATGAAGCCGCGACGGCGATCGAGATCGAGATCGCGACGAGCACTGGATCGTGCGAGCCAGTCATGACCATTCGAATTATGCCTTGCGCGGCGGATACAGGGCCACGCTAATCGTAAATCCTTAACCTGCAATCCCATTTCAACTTTGACCGCGTGCTCCCGCGACAATCCTGTGTTCTCATTGGGCGCATGGGCAGATGAGAGCATCGTTGCACGAGTCGCCGCCAGCACTCGTCCACCTCCACCCCAGTCGCGCTGCCCGATGTCTGCTGCAGGGATCCATTCAGATCGCTTGAGAAGACAGTTTTTTGGCGCTCGGCTGCGCTACGGATGTTGCGAGCTGCTTTCACCAACAGGCAAACTAAGTTTGTCTGACTAATCGAGGCCAAGAACTTCGTGCGCGGGGCACGTGCGCGCGTATCTGGATCCGATCGCGGTCCGTGCCCGACAGGGACAGGTTCCTTCATCGCCCACGGAAGCCGCGGAATCAGCTCGCCGCGAAACGAGAACGGCTAATGATTTTCCCACTTGTCATATTAATCGGAATCGTCAGGCAATAGTCAGACTTATCCGATCCGACACAAAGTCGGACCCAGTTGAGGAGGATGGCATGCGGGCGTACAAATTCCTGGTTGGCGGCTCGATCGTCGCAATGGCGACGGTGGGATTCGGCACGGCGGCGGCCGCGCAAGAGGCCGCCCAGCCGAACGCCGCGCAAGGCGCGGGCCAGGCGGAGGCTGCCGAGGCTCCCGGCGAAATCGTCGTCACCGGCGTGCGCGAGAGCATCCGCTCGGCACAGGCGATCAAGCGCGACGCCGATCAGGTGGTCGATTCGGTCCAGGCACAGGACATCGGCAAGCTTCCCGACGCCAACACCACCGAAGCGCTCCAGCGCATCCCCGGCGTGCAGATCCAGCGCCGCTATGGCGAAGGCGCCACCGATTTCGACCATCGCACCCAGCCCGCGGTCACCGTTCGCGGCCTGACCCAAGTGCAGAACTTCCTCGACGGACGCGCAGTCTATTCGGCATCGGGCGGCCGCGCCTTCGACCTCGAAGGCATCCCACCCGAATTGCTGGCCGGCATCGACGTCTACAAGAACGCCCCCGCCAACATCATCGAGGGCGGTGTCGGCGGCGCGGTGAACCTGCGCACGCGCAGGCCGTTCGATTCACCGGGCCAGGTGATCAGCGCCACGATACGCGGCAATTACTACGACCGGGTCGACAAGTTCGGCGGCGCGGTATCGGCGCTCTACAGCAACCGCTTCGATACCGGGATCGGCGAGATCGGCGTGCTGCTGAACGCCGTGTACAGCAAGAGCCAGTATCGCCAGGACGGCCTTCTGGCCGGCCCGTTCGACACCGTCGCGCCCGGATCGATCACCGGCGCGCCGGCGAACGCGCAGGTTCCCTACGGCTTCGAGATCTATGACGATACCGGCGACCGCAAGCGCCTGGGCGTCGCCGCCGCGCTGCAATGGCAGGCGAGCGACGATGTGCTCCTGACCGCGCAATATCAGGGCACCAAATATTGGTTCAACCGCACCGGCGCTTATTATTACGACTATAACAACCGCACCAATGTCCGCGACGCCGCCGGCAACGTGACGAGCTACGGCACCGATCCGCTGCCCGGTGGGACCTTCGAGTTCAACGACGAGGGCTATGCGACCAAGGGTTCACTGCGCAACCAGACCTTCGAGACCGGCCGCTACGATCAGGAGCTGTGGAGCGCGAGCCAGAACTACACGCTGAACCTGGACTGGCAGGCGAGCGATCGCATCAAGATGAATTTCGACGGCCAGTATCTGAAATCCTATTACAATGCCGATCGCAACGGCCATGTGCTATCGCTCTACACCCAATCGGGGCAGACCGGCCTCACCACGCCGCACAGCACGATCGTGGATTTCGACCTTACCGGCAAATATCCGCGCTGGGACGTGCGCGACCCCGCTTTGCTCAACAATCCGGCCAATTACACCACGCCCTACATCGCGGACTCGCTCCAGCGGAACGACGCCGACACGCTCGCTCTGGCCTATAACCTCGAATATGACGTCGGCGGGGGCTTCCTGTCCAAGCTGCGCGGCGGCCTGCGCTATGCCGACAGCAACATCGACCTGCGCGGAACGTGGCACGGCGTCTGCGTGACCTCGCTGGGTGCGGATCCAAGCTGCTCGGCGCCGGCGGGGACGCCGCTCGTCCCGCTGTCGCAAAATCCTGTGCTCTCGATGCCGGGCCCTTCGGACAATTGGTTCGACGGCAATACCGTGAAGGGCGGCCTGCTCTACCCGGCCTTTCCGGCGGGCGACGGCGTGTGGGCGCAGACCAAGGCGCTCTATGCGCTGCTCGGCGCGCAGACCAAGGACGCCTTCGCGCCCGGCGACCTCAACCGACAGACCGAGAAGACCTTCACTTCCTGGGCAGTCGCCGATTATGCCTTCGAACTCGGCGGCATCCGGGTCGACGGCGGCGCCGGCGTCCGCCTGGTGCGGACCAAGACGACGTCGCGCGGCACCCAGTTCAATCCGGACGGCACCACGACCCCGATCGCGATCGACAACAATTACGCGCGCGCACTGCCCAGCTTCAATCTCCGCGCGCGCTTCAGCGACGCGTTTCAGATGCGCTTCGCATATTCGAAGGGCCTGGCGCGGCCCAATTTCGACCAGCTCTCGACCAATCTCACGCTCAACAACCCCAACCAGGTCAATCCGGTCACCGGACGACCGAGCGCGAGCTCGGGCAATCCGCGCCTCCGCCCGATCGAATCGGATAATTTCGACCTGACCGCGGAATGGTATTTCGCACCGGCCGGATCGCTCACGGGCGGCCTGTTCTACAAGAAGGTGAAGGGGTTCCTCGCCAGCGGCACCACCGTCGGAAGCTATAACGGCACCGCCTATGACGTGAGCACCACGGTCAATTCGGGCGACGGCGAAGTGAAGGGGGCCGAGATCAGCTATCAGCAGTTCTTCGATTTCCTGCCCGGACTGCTGAGCGGCCTCGGCATCCAGGCTAATTACACCTATGTCGACAGCAGCGTCTCCAATCCCTTCGCGACCCCGGGATCGAACATCCCGCAACAGGTGCCGCTCGAGAAACTGTCCAAGCACAGCTATAATATCGTCGGGCTGTACGAGAAGGGCCCGGTCACCGCGCGCGTCGCATGGAGCTGGCGCTCGAGCTATCTCGACCAGACGACGGGCAGCGGCGCGAACGGCATTCCGCAATATGCCCGGCCTTATGCCTCGCTCGATGCGTCTCTGAGCTTCGACCTCAACAAGCATCTCGCGGTGTCGATCGACGCGGTGAACATCAACAACCGGATGAACGTGCTCTACATCGGCACGCCCGCGGCGCCGCTGCAATATCAGCTCAACGATCGTCGCTTCGGGCTTTCGCTGCGGGCGACCTATTGATCGTCGGTCCTCCGCCGGAACCACGACATGCTCCGCGTCGCCGCCAATGCGGCGGCGGCGCGTGCGCTACTTTGGCTGCCTGACTAGGCGCGAACTTCAGCGGCCATCCTCGCTAGACGGATGAGAGTGTTCCAGTTTCGGAAGGTAAGGCGGGCGCCCGTACGACGTTCGATCGCGGAAGGCAGTAGCTTTGATCTCGACATCTGCCCGGCATAGTCCACCACCAGATCAATGCCGACACGGGCGAGCCGTTCGCGCCCTGAATGGCGATCGAGGCCGTCGAATCCGCGGCCGGCACTCTTGACGAAGCATACCGCCATTTCGTGCGCGCGGTCGAGCACGGCCTCCGGGAACGGATTTGCGGCGACAATGGCGGCGAGTTCGTCCGAAGTGCGAATCACAACCTCATTGCCGAGTCCGAAGCTTCTCAACGCTTCGCCCACCATCGCCTCCGCATCCTCCGCCGTCCCCGTCGTTGCCAGTACGAGATTCCCGGTGGTGATCCAACTTCTCGCCTCGACAAGGCCGGCGCGCCGGCAGGCTTCGGTCAAATCCCGCATCGACATCTTCGCATGGGTTGAAGGGCCGATGGCCCGGATCAGGGCGACGAAGCAGTTCATGAGACTTTCCTTCGTCCAGATCGCTAGCCCCGCAGTGTATCGGCGGAGGGCCGGAAAGGGAACGAGCTCCCGTTTTGTCCGGCCCCCTCGGTACGGGCAAGCTGTCGAAAACCGCATCGCTCGTGATTCTGTCCGGATCGTTTGAAGAGAGTGCGAGAGCTGCTGGTCGAACCGCCTCCCTACTCGGCTGCGCCAGTCATAAAACCTGCCCCACAGACCCGCCCCACACGGGGCAAGAAAATTGGTGCAACAAGTTGTTTTTGCAGGATTTATAATTCCTGGCTGGGGCGGCAGGATTCGAACCTGCGAATGCCGGTACCAAAAACCGGTGCCTTACCACTTGGCGACGCCCCAACGGGAAGCGGGCTTATAGGGCCTCAGAGGAGCCGTTCAACCCAGCCGTGCGGATCGGGCGCGGTTCCGCGCTGGATCGCGACGAGCTGCGCCCGGAGTTGCTCGGTGAGCATGCCCGGACCGCCGTTTCCGATGGCGAAATCGAAGCCGCGGCCGCGCACCCGGCCGATCGGCGTGACCACCGCGGCAGTACCGCAGGCAAACGCCTCGCGCAGCCGCCCGCTGGCGGCATCGGCCTGCCACTCCTCGAGGCTGTAGCGCTCCTCGCGCACCGTGATGCCGGCGTCGCGCGCGAGCGTCAGCAGCGATTCGCGGGTGATGCCGGGCAGGATCGTGCCGGTCAGCGGCGGGGTCTGGATCGAGCCGTCGTCGAACACGAAGAAGACGTTCATGCCGCCCAATTCCTCGACATAGCGATTCTCCGCCGCATCGAGGAAGACGACCTGATCGCACGCATGGCCGATCGCTTCGGCCTGGGCGACGAGGCTGGCGGCATAATTGCCGCCGCACTTCGCTGCACCGGTGCCGCCGGGTGCGGCGCGGGTGTAATGTTCGGAGACCCACAAGGTCACCGACGGCGCGCCGCCTTTGAAATAGGCACCCGCCGGGGAGGCGATCACCAGATAGAGATATTCCTGCGCAGGCCGCACGCCGAGAAAGGTCTCGCTCGCGAACATGAAGGGGCGCAGATAAAGCGAGGCGCCCTCGCCCTCCGGGATCCAGTCACGGTCGATGCTGACCAGCTCGCGGATCGAGGCGAGGAACAGTTCCTCGGGCAGCGGCGGCATCGCCATGCGCTGCGCCGATTCGGCGAAGCGGCGGGCATTGGCGTCCGCGCGGAACAGGGTCGCGCCGCCGTCGGGCATGCGATAGGCCTTGAGACCCTCGAAGATCTCCTGCGCATAATGGAGCACGGCGCAGGCGGGATCGAGCTGGATCGGACGGCGCGGCTCGATCCGCGCACCGTGCCAGCCTTTGTCGGCGGAGTAATGGATCACCGCCATGTGATCGGTGAAGATCTTGCCGAAGCCGGGATTGGCAAGGAGCGCCGCGCGGTCGGCCACGGCCACCGGATTCGCATGCGCCTCGAACTCGAAATCCAGGATCGTCGCGTCTTCCATCATACCCTTCCCGAGAGCACCGGCCGAGTCTGGCCGGATCGACTTGCGGACGACTAGGCTGCGAGGCTAGAATGGTCAACATGGCTGCCCCAATTCCTGCCTCTCCGCTGTTTCTCCGCGAGCCCGAGATCCGCCGCGGCATCGAGCTGCTCTATTTCGGCTATGCCAATCTGACGCGCTCGATCGATGCGGGCCTAGCCAAGCAGGGGCTGGGGCGCGCGCACCATCGCGCGCTCTATTTCATCGCGCGCCAGCCCGACCTGACGGTGAGTGCGCTGCTTTCGATCCTGGGGATCACCAAGCAGTCGCTCGGCCGGGTGCTGGGCGAACTCGCCGATCGCGGCATGGTCGAGACCCGTACCGGCGAGCGCGACCGGCGGCAGCGGCTGCTGCGGCTGACGCCTGCAGGCGCGGCGCTCGAAAGCGAATTGTTCGACGCGCTGCGCGAGAAGATGTCCACCGCCTATTCGAGTGCCGGCCAAGGTGCGGTCGGCGGCTTCTGGGCGGTGCTCGAAGGGCTGGTGCCCGAAAGCGACCGGAGCAGCGTCTCGGGGCGCTGAGCAGCGCGCTCAGGCGACCTTGAAGCCCTCCTTGTTCATCGTCAGCGTCAGCGCCTTGTTCTTTTCCTCGGACAGCTGGGCGCGGAGCATCGGGAAGAGGTGCATCTCCTCTTCCTGCATGTGCTTCTCGATGTCGGCGCGGAACTCGCGGACCTTGGCGATCCAGTCGGGCGAGGCCGTAGGCGTGTTCTCCAGCTCGTAGAGATACTGCTTCACATAGCCATGCTCCTTGGTGAGGGCATCGGCGGCATCGCGCTGGCCGATCTCACGGAGCGCAGGGTAGATGACATTCTCTTCCTCCACCGCATGCTTGAGCAGCGCATGCTTGAGGTGCGAGAGCAGCATCGAGCGCTTGACGGTGTTGTGCTCGTCGGTCGCCTCGATCGCATCGAACACCTTGAGCGTGGCCTGATGCTCGACCACAAGCGCCTCGTCCCAATTGCCGGCGAGGGCGGTGGGTGCCTGGACCGCGGCCTTGCGGCCGAACATGGCGAGGATGCCGAGCGCAGCGCCGCCCGCCACTGCGCCGGCGACCATGCCGAGATTGCTCGACCGGCCCTCATTGCTCTTCGTCGAAGAGCTGCCCTTGAAACGTCCCTTGCTGTCACGCGTGGCCGTGGTCGTCGCCATTACCGCCTCCGTTGATGTGAGTCGGAAGCACAACAAATCGGGAAGGCCGGCGTTCCGTGTTGGATTCGCGCGCTCGAACTTCACGGTTTGCACGGCGAATCGGCAATTAAATTACATAAGCCTGTACGGATGTTGCGCAGCTGAACCGAGGCAATCTCAACGGGATCAAAGAGCGAACATCGGTAGTGGCATAAAATGCGCTTGTAGGAAAATGCTTTCCTCGCGGATATCAGCGGCGCGCCTCGGCGGCCATTTCGGCGTTGCGACGCTGGGAGGCAGCGAGGGTCTCGCGGAGCAGCCTTTTGAGCGCGTCATCGCGGTCGAGCACGTTGAGGCCCTGACGCGTCGAGCCCCCGGGGCTGGCGACGCGATCGGCGAGAATGCCGGGCGCGACATCGGCCTGTGCGGCGAGCAGGCCCGAGCCCTCCACCGTCGCGATCGCGAGACGCTGCGCCTGACCGGAATCGAGACCCAGCGCCGCGCCCGCTTCGGCGAGCGCGTCGATGAAGCGATAGACGAAGGCAGGGCCGCAGCCCGACAGCGTCGTGACGGCTTCGAACAGGCCCTCGTCGTGGATCCATTCGACGAGGCCGAGCGGCGCCATCAGCGCGCCAACGCCCGGGATGCGGTCTCCGTGAAGCCCGACGACGCCCTTGCCGAGCGCGACGGGAAGATTGGGCATGGCGCGGACGATCGGGTGGCCGGGGAAACGCTCCCTCAGCGTCGCGACCTCGGCTCCGGCGAGGATCGAGATGAGGGGCACGCCCCCCCCTGACGGAATGAGGGAAACGACATCATCCAGTTGCTGCGGCTTCATGCCGAGCTGGATGAAGTCCGGTGCGGCTTCGTCGGGAAAGACCCTGCCCTGGCGGACGCCGGCGGGGAGTTCGCGATCGTGGCGATTGACGACGAAGACGTTCCCAGGCGCGACCAGGCCGCTTTCGATCCAGCGGCGGAGCATCGCCCCAGCCATATTGCCGCAGCCGACCAGCCAGAGCCGCAGCGGCTCCGGTGTGCTCACGCCTCGCCCTGCGTCTCGATCAGCGCGGCGGCGATCGCCTCGGTGGGGCTCTTGCCGCCCCACAATACGAACTGGAACACCGGGTAGAAGCGCTCGCACTCGTCGATCGCGCTCTCGACCAGCAATTCGGCCTGGTTGAGCGTCAGCGTCGGCTCGCCCGCGCCGTCGATCAGCGCGGCATGCCGGAAGAGCAGGATGCCACTCGCAGACCAGAGCTCGAAATGGCCGATCCAGAGCTGCTCGTTGACCAGCCCGATCGTCTCGTAGACCGCGGCGCGGCGCTCGTCGGCGACGCGGATGTCGGGGAAAGCCAGGAACTGGAGGACGCCGTCGTCCTCGCGCCAGATCGCGCGCAGCTCATATTCGGTCCAGCTGCCCTTGAACTTGGCGACGATTTCGTCGTCTTCGCGCTCAAAAGTCCAGTTGTGGGCCGCGAAATAGCTCTCGAGCATGTCGATAGGCGCGGCGTCGTCGCGGTCGTATTCGGCCTCGTCCAACATCCTTACCTCCACATGCCGGGATTGGCTGAGGCGAATCCTGCCAATCGTGCTCCCGCGGCACAAGCGCGCGGTGCGCAACCCTGTCGAAAAGCTGTGGACAAGCAGTCGTTAACCGGTTGGTTCAAGCGTCTGACTTCGGGGTCTTGGGCGCGCGGGCGGGCTTGGCCGCGCCGCCGAACTGCGCCTCGAGTGCTTCGATACGCGCCTTGAGCGCATCATTCTCGTCCCGCGCGGCGACTGCCATCGCCTTCACAGCGTCGAATTCCTCACGCGACACGAAATCGAGTCCGCCGAGCCATTCGCGCGCACGTTCCCGCGTCGCGCCCTCGGCCTCGCGCGCCATGCCGGCGACGGTGCCTGCCGCACCGTTCACGAACTTGACGAAATCGTCGAACAGGCGGTTGTCGGTCTGCATTTCGAGCTTCCTAAACGAACTTCAACGGATCTCAATTTGGTCAGCCGAGCGCGAAGGTACAAGGGACCCGGCGTTCGGATTGAGCGCGTGGATCTGCCAGAGCAGCACGAAGGCGAAGCAGAGCCAGGCGAAATAAGGCAGCAGCAGCGCCCCCGCGACCTTCCGGATGCGCCAGAAAAGCAGGAGGGTGAGCAGCGCCAGTGCGACCAATGCACCGATCATCAGCAACGCGGTATCGACCTTGTGCAGCCCGAAGAACACCGGAGTCCAGGCGAGGTTGATCGCGAGCTGGACGACGAAGACGAGCAACGCGAGGCCGCGGCCGCGCGATCCGCGCGCGTTGATCACCATCGCCAGCGCCAGGCCCATCAGAACGTAGAGGATGCTCCAGGCGGCGGCGAATGCCCAGCCGGGCGGCATAATGTCGGGCTTGGCGAGTTGGGCGAACCAGGGATTCGCGTCGCCGCTCGGCGCCAGCCTGCCCGCACCCAGCCCCAGCAACAGCATGAGCGGGACCGTGACCACGGCCCAGCGAAAATAAGCGAGACGCAACTGCCCCCTGGACGCGATCTCTCTCAACCCGGTTCCTCCTCTTACGACGCGTGAACACGCATCGTCCCCGGAACGATCCCCTAGTCCAATGTCTGCGCAGTCGCAAAGATGCGATCGTCATGTAAATGTGCCCGGCCCGGGACGCAGGAGGCATGGCATGAATCAGATTACCGGAGGCTGCCTGTGCGGCGACGTTCGGATCACGGCATCGGGCGCGCCTTACCGCGTCGGGCTCTGCCATTGTCTCGACTGCCGCAAGCATCACGGCGCGCTCTTCTTCGCCGCGGCGATATTCCCGCAGGACGCAGTGACGATCGAAGGCGAGACCCGCGATTATCGCGGCCGGCATTTCTGCCCCCGCTGCGGCTCGTCGGTCTTCGCGCGCTTTGAGGACGAGATCGAAGTGCATCTTGGGGCACTCGATGCTCCGGACCAATACATGCCCACCTATGAGAACTGGACCATCCGCCGCGAGGCGTGGCTGCCGCCCTTCCCGCTGGTGCGGCATTATGCGCGGGATAGGGAAACCGACGGGCGGTTTGAGAAATAGGTGTTGGCTCACATCCCCGATCCTCCCCGGCACGGGGAGGGGGACCGCCGCCGAAGGCGGTGGTGGAGGGGGTGTGCCTCAAAGAGTTTCGCCGGTGGAGAGCCCCCTCCACCAGCCTGCGGCTGGTTCCCCTCCCCGTGCCGGGGAGGATCAGAGATTTCTGCGATCAGCCGCCCCGCTCGGCCCCGATCAGGAATTCGACATTGCCTTCGGGCCCGGTGATCGGACTCTGGGTGATCCCAAGCACCCGCCAACCCTGCCCGGCCACCCATTCGGACACTTCGCGGCAAACACGCTCGTGCACCGCCGGATCGCGCACCACCCCGCCCTTGCCCACTTCCCCGCGCCCCGCCTCGAACTGCGGCTTGATAAGCGCCGCGAGGCGCGCGTGCGGCTTGGCGAAGCGGAAGGGCGTCTCGAGCACCTTGGCGAGGCCGATGAAGCTGGCGTCGCAGACGATGATGTCCACCGGCTCCGGGATATGCGCTTCGGTGAGCACGCGCGCGCTGGTCTGTTCGTGGACGATCACGCGCGGATCCTGGCGCAGTTTCCAGGCGAGCTGGTTGGTGCCGCTGTCGACCGCATAGACGCGCGCCGCGCCGCGGGTGAGCAGGACGTCGGTGAAGCCGCCGGTCGACGAGCCGACGTCGATCGCGACCGTTTGCGCGACATCCCACCCGAAATGGTCGAGCGCGTGTGCCAGCTTGATCCCGCCGCGCGAAACCCAGGGATGATCACGGCCCCGCACGTCGAGCACCACGTCGTCGGCGAATTGCTGCCCTGATTTGTCGACCTTGCGATCGCCCGCGAAGACCAGGCCGGCCATGATCAGGGCCTGCGCGCGGGTGCGGCTCTCGGCGAGCCCCCGGTCGACGAGCATCTGATCGGCGCGCTGCTTGGCCATCCGCCGCCTTTAGGCGTCCCCTCTCTTGCTGTGCAACCACTCCGGATGCAACGTTCATGGCCAGGCTGCGGCAGGTGGGGCACAGTCGATCCGCTTCATGGACATCGACTTCGGGGGAGGTTCCGATGACACCAGGTTCCGCGTGCACCGCGCTGGTGCGGCGATTCGAGGGCTGCGCGAAGAAACGGGCGGACGGCAGGTTCATCGCCTATCCAGATCCGGGAACGGGTGGCGATCCGTGGACGATCGGTTGGGGAACCACGGGCGCGGACGTGAAGCCCGGCGTGATCTGGACGCAGCAGCAATGCGACGACCGGCTGGCGAAGGACGTCGCCAGCTTTGCAGCGAAGGTTTCCGCCGCGATCGGCGGAGTGCCGACCAGCCAGAATCAGTTCGATGCGATGGTGAGCTTCGCCTATAATGTCGGGGTGACGAACCTGGCGAACAGCACCTTGCTGCGGCTCCACAAAGCGGGCGACTTTGCCGGCGCGCAACAGCAATTCGGCCGATGGAACAAGGCGGCGGGCAAGGTGCTGCCCGGCCTGACCAAGAGGCGCACGGCCGAGGCGGCGCTCTACGGCGATTGAAGCGGGGAACGTTTCGCATTCTTCGGCGCTTCGCCCATCCATGACGAAACGGGACGATCATGCACAGGTCCATGCGCGCTTCCACGAGGCGGTGAACATGGCACCCGCCGAGATCGAGGCGTGGCTGGAGACCGAAGAGAGCCGCGCGGTCGGCTTCAAGCGCGACGGCGGAGAGAGCGTGGGTCATGCCTCGGGTCGACGGATCGTCGAGATCCTGCGCACGCCCACAGCGGCGCTCGACGGCGGCGACTATGCCCATATGCGCAAGGTAGTGGGTTTCCTGCGCCGGCATCTGGCGCAGGGACCGCGCGAGGAACACCGGATTCCGGGTTCGCGCTGGCGTTATTCCTTGATGAACTGGGGCCATGATCCGCTAAAGGACTGGCCAGGTGACGCTACGGAAACCTGACAGAAACATCGCCTCAGCGCCATCCACAGTTTCCTGTCCATTAAGTCTCTCATTTGCTTGCCACGCCTCGCCCCCTTCGCCACAGCCACTCCCGCAACCACCGAAGGGGCATCGGCGATGGGCGCGCGCGTCGCACTTTCCAGGGAACAGTTGCTTCGGCTGATGCAGCTGGTCGAGGCGATCACCGCACAACGCGGAGGGGACGCCGATGCGGCAATCGCGTTCCTCCAGGATTCGGTCGCGGCGGGGCTGAACAAGCCATCCTATAAATCGGTCACGCAGTTCGCGGCGGGAATGCGCGCGATCCGCCTCCGCCGGAACGAGGTGCTCGGCAAGCCGGTGTTCCGCGATCCCGCCTGGGACATGCTGCTCGATCTGGTTGTGGCAGCCGACGAGCGGCGTGCGGTCTCGGTTTCGGGGCTGTGCCATGCCTCGGGTGTGCCGACGACTACGGCGCTGCGCCACGTGGAGCGGCTCGAGACGCTCGGCCTGCTCACCCGGACTCCCGATCCCGCCGACAAACGCCGCTTCTGGGTGGACGGCGAGCCCGAGGCGCTGGGACGGGTGCGCGAGATCATCGCGCGGCTGCAGGCCGAGGCCTAGGGAGCGGAACACCGCCCCGACATCGCCGTTGAAACCGCGGACCGGAAAGGGAAGCGAGATGGCAGATACGCGCAAAACGAAGACGACGCGGACACGGCAGCGCAAGGCGAAGACCGGGCCCGATGCGAAGGCGATCGCGCTCGGCACGCTGTCGATCGGAGCGGTGGTGGGCGCGATCGCCGCCGCGGCATTCGGCATAATGAAGCTCGGCAGGCGCGTCGGGGATGCAGGCCATGTGCCCACCGACCTGATGGGCGACGCGCATCCCGGCCCGGAGGATCGCGCGATCCATGCCTTTCGTCCGGATCCGACGGCGGCGATCCCCGACAATGAGCGCGACGCATTCCGCCCCGCGCTGGCCGGCGCGGCGGCGCCGACCCTGGTAAAAGGCGAGGCGCGCGCGAACGAACGGCTCGACGCCGCGCCCTCCTGATCGGCACACCGGCGCAACTTTCCCCGCCGCCGCGCATTCCCTCTCCTTAGACATCTTCATGGGAGAGTAGATATGCGCACCATGTTGTTGGGATTGCTGGCCGCGGGCACGCTCGCCGGCTGTGCGGACACGGGTTACGGCACTTCGAGCTATGACGGCGGCTATCGCAGCTATGACTGGAACCGGCCCGATCCCTCGTACGGCGGCTATTATGCCGACCGTTATTATCGCGACGACCGCAGCTATCGCGAACGCCGCCTGTCGCGGCAGGACCGCGTCTATCGCGGCCGCGACGGGCGTTATTATTGCCGCCGCTCGGACGGGACGACCGGGCTGATCGTCGGCGGCGTCGCCGGCGGCGTGCTGGGCAACATCATCGCGCCGGGCGGATCGGAGCTGCTCGGCACGGTGCTCGGCGCGGCGGCCGGCGCCGCAGCAGGCTCGGCGATCGACAAGAACGAAGTCCGCTGCCGTTGACAATCCGGGACGCGGCGGCACGCTGTCGCCGCGTCCCATCATCCATTCGAGGGGGAATTCATGACGACTCGTACCGCGACCGCTCGCTACCAGGGTTTCGGCAAGGACGGCAAAGGTCAGCTCGACACGCCCTCGGGCGTGCTTGAGGCGACGCCCTACAGCTACAATACGCGATTCGGCGACGAGAAGGGCACCAACCCCGAGGAGCTGATCGCGGCGGCGCATGCCGGATGCTTCACCATGGCGCTGAGCTTCGCGTTGGCAAGGGCAGGATTCAGCGAAGGCAGCCTCGAGACGACTGCCGCGGTAAAGCTCGAGCAACAGGGCGACGGCTTCGCGGTCACGCGGTCGGACCTGACGCTCAAGGCCGAAGTGCCGGGCATCTCGCCCGATCAGTTCGACGAGCTCGCCGCCGGGGCCAAGGCCAATTGCCCGATCTCGAAGCTGCTCAAGGCCGAGATCACGCTCAGCCATACGCTGGCCTGAGCGGCTTTTGCGCTCAATCTCTACCCGATGACTGGGAATCCGCTGGCGGGAATCGCCGGATCGGATTAGGATCGTTTGCACAGTTGATGGAGTGCGCCATGGTGCCTGCGCTATCTCTTCCCGCGAACCTGTCGCTCGTCGAAATATCGGGTGCTGCCGGCGCGCCGTGGCGCCACCTGTTCGCCGGGCCGTCGCGGGAGCACATCCCCTATCGCGCGGGTACGCAATCGGAGCGCAACCTGCTCGCAGCGAAGCTCGACGCGGCGGTGACGCGCGCGGACGGCGCGGTGCTGCTGATCGCCGAGGGCGCGAGCTGCTTCGCGACGGCGTGGTGGGCGCGGTTGTCCCCGGCTTCCTATGTCTCGCGCGTCGCGGGCGCCTTGTTCTTCGAGCCGATCGACGAGCAGGGCGAGAGCGTCGAGACCTTGCTCGATACCTTCGCCTCACCGCGCACGCCGCTCCCCTTCCCATCGATCGTGCTGGGAAGCGAGGACCGGCGATCGATGCTGGCAGCGCGGGTCCGCGCGCTGGCGGACAATTGGGGCAGCGGGCTGGTGGCGACCGCGCGGAGCAGCGACGCCCGCCCGATGCGGCGCACCCGCGGCGTGATCGAACGCTTCACCGCCGGCGTGGTCGCCCGCGAAGTGCGCACTGCGACGACGCTGATGGGCCGGGTGCGCCCGATCCGCTGAGGCGGTGCCTGCTGCGGACGATCAATGCTCGCGGAACGAGGACCAGAAGCTGCCGATCAGCGGCTCGAGCGCATAATCGAGCGCCGTGCGCCTGCGCAACGGGATCAGCACCTGGACGGGCATGCCGGCCCTGAGCGCGAAATCGGCGCCGCGGACGCCCTGGATCAGGCTCAATTGCTCGCGCGGAACGGTGATCTCGCCGGTGAAATAACTCATCCCGCTCTTCTCGTCGGTGAAGCTGTCGGCGGAGAGCCGCGTCAGCCTGCCTTCGAGATTGGGCAAGGTGCGCTCGTGTAACCCGGAGAATTTGACGAGGGTGCGCTGGCCGACATGGAGATCGTCGGCATCCTCGGGCGATATCCGGGCCTGGATCAATAGCGGCGTGCGTTCGGGGACGACGTCCATCAGCTTCTGGCCCGGCGCGACCACGCCGCCCGGGGTGAACACCGACAGGCCGACCACCGCCCCGGTGGCGGGGGAACGGATCGCGGTGCGTTCGAGCTGGTCGCGCGCGGCGGTCCAGCGGGGCAGGATATCGCCCAGCCGGGTTTCGACGTCGCGGAGATCGGACGCGGTACGCTCGCGGAAAGTCCGCTCCGCCTCGAGCACCTGAATCTCGTTCTCGCGCGCGGCGCCGCGGGTCTGGGCGACGCTGGCGGTGTATTGGCCACGTTGGCCCTGGAGCTGGGCGCGCGCACGTTCGAGCTCGCGCATCCGCGTCTCCGAGACGAAGCCCTTGTCGGCGACGGGCTTGAGCGCGGCGATCTGCTCCTCGATCAGGCGGAGCTGCTCGGAGGAAGACACTGCCTGCTCGCCATAGCCGCGGCCCTGCTCGCCCGACTGGAGAACGCGCTGACCGAGCGCGCCGCGCTGTGCCGCGAGTACCGAAGCGCGTGCCTGAAGCTCGGTCTGCTGCAGCCGCATCGCCAGCGCCGCTTCCTCGCGGTCTTCCGGCGAGAGCGACGCGAATTCCTTCGGCGCCGCGATCTGGCCGCGCCCGAGTTGTTCGGCTTCGAGCCGCGCGCGCTGGGCGAGCAATCGGATCGCCTGCGAGGCGAGCGCCCGCTCCTGCGCCTGAACCTCGGCGGCGGCGAGCTGGACCAGCAACTGGCCGCGCTCGACGCGCTGGCCCTCGCGGACATAGATTTTGCCAACGACGCCGCCGTCGCGGTGCTGGACCGACTGGCGCTGGCCCGACACCACCAAAGTGCCCGGGGCATAAGCGGCGGCATCGAGCCGCGCGAACATCGCCCAACCGAGAAATATCACGAAGAAGAGGCCGGCGATCACCAGCCCGATGCGGATGTCGCGTCGCGGATCGGCGACCGGAGACGCGGAGGCCGGCGCTTCGCCCGAGGGCGCGAGGAGGATCGGCATGTTCATGCGCCGCCCGCCGCGGCAGTGGGCGGAGCGACACGCCGGAGATTGGGCGGCGCGATCTTGGGGAGCACTTCGTCGCGCGGACCATAGAGCTCGACGCGGCCGTCGCGCAGGACGAGGATCTTGTCGACCACGGGCAGGATGCCGAGCTTGTGCGAGACGATCAGGATCGTGCGGCCCTCCGCCTTGAGCGTTCCCAGCGCGGCGACCAGGGCGGCATCGCCTTCGGTATCGAGATGCGCATTGGGCTCGTCGAGGATCAGGATGCGCGGATCGCCATAGACGGCTCGGGCAAGCGCGATGCGCTGCGCCTGACCGGCCGATACGCCGCGACCGCCCAGCTTGAGCTGATGATCATAGCCGTTCGGCAGGCGCCGGATCAGCGGATCGGCACCGACCTTGCCGGCGGCAGCGACGACCCCAGCATCGAGGGTGGCGCGATCCTCGCCCAGCTCGCCGGCGAAGCGCGCGATATTCTCCGCGACCGATCCGGCGAACAAGGCGGCGTCCTGCGGCAGATACCCGATGTGGCGGGCGAGCTGCTCGGGATCCCAATCGCGCGTATCCGCACCGTCGAGCCGGATGGTGCCGCGATCGGCGGGGAGTGCGCCGGCGATCGTGCGGACCAGAGTCGATTTGCCCGCACCGCTGGGGCCGACGATCGCGACCACTTCACCGGGCTCAAAGCGCAGCGAGATGCTGTTCAGGATCGCGCCGTCACGCGCTTCGTTGAGGATGGTGATGCCTTCTAGCGCGATCGCACCCTGCGGCGGGGGCAGCCGGGTCGGTTCAGGCCGAATGTTGCTGTCTTCGAGAAGCGTACCGAGGCTGCGATAGCTCTGATGCGCCTGGACGAGCGTCTTCCACGTGCCGATCAGCTGCTCGATCGGCGCGAGCGCCCGCGCGATCAGGAAGGAAGCGGCGAAGATCGCGCCGCCCGAGATGAGGTTGTCGATCGCGAGCAGAGCGCCCAGCCCCAAGGCGAGCGACTGGAGCGCGAGGCGCGTGAACTTGGTGGCGGTGAGATAGCTGCCCGAGGCGAAGCTCGCCTCGGTCTGCGCGGCGAGCATGGCTTCACGCTGGCGCAGCTGGCGCGCGACCATCGCCCGGCGCATGCCAAGCGCCCGGATGCTGTCGCTCGAACCGAGCAAGGCATCCTGATTGGCGTAGGAAGCGCTGGCGATCAGCTGGGCACGATCGAGACGGCTGCGAGTCGCGCGTTCATTCGCCCAGGCGATGAGCGGCAGGATCGTGCATCCGACTATGGCGACGACGCCGAGCCACGGGTGCACCAGAAAGCAGACCAGAATGTAGATCGGGACCCAAGGCGCATCGAACAATGCGAGAATCCCCGGGCCGGTGAGCGTGCCGCGCATCGTATCGAATTCGCGAAGTGCCTGCCGCGCCACCGGCAGTTCGGGCCGGCCCAACGTCGCGTCGAGGATCAGCGGCGCCAGCGTCGCATCGAGCTGGACGCCGGCGCGGACCAGCAGCCGCGTGCGGATGCGATCGAGCAGCGACAGCGTCGCCAGCGCGAAGAGAAGCACCAGCGTGAGGAAGACGAGCGTCTGCATGCCCTGCGTCGGCACCACGCGATCATAGACCTGCAGCATGTAGAGCGTGGGAACGATGTAGAGCAGGTTGATCAGCGCGCTGAACGCCGCAGCGGCGACGAAATGCCGCCGACACAACGCCAGTGCCTCACGCAGCACCCCCACCGGGCGCTCAATCCGCATCGCTTGCCCCCGCAAATCCGATTCTTGTCGTTACGCGATGTCGCAAATCGTCAGAACCACCCCGTGTCGATCAACTTCTGATGGCCAGCGTACAGGCTATCGAAGAGATCGCCAATATCGTCGAGGAAGCCGCCAAGTCCGGGCTGGTGATCCGAATAATGGTCCGGCGCGCCGTACTTGACCTGTGCCGCGTCGCTGACTCCCAGCAACGTGACGCTGCTGCCCCAGCTCAGCGTGAGGGTCAGGTCCTTGACGCCGTCGCGATTGACGTCCTGCACCTTGGTGCGCGTGACCGAGACGCCGTCGTCGAGGACGATCTTGTCCTCGGCGATATTGAAGTCGGCAATCGTGGCGCTGCCTTCGAGCCGGCCGAAGTGGAAGCTGTCGGCGTCGGCGCCGCCATAGAGCGTGTCGTTGCCGAGGCCGCCGAACAGCACGTCGCGGCCGTTGCCGCCCCACAGGGTATCGTTGCCGAGATCGCCGAACAGCACGTCGTTGCCGTCGCCGCCATAGAGCTTGTCGTTGCCGATGCCGCCGTTCAGCCAGTCATGCCCGCCGAGGCCATACAGCGTGTCGCTGCCGATCCCGCCCGACAGCCTGTCCTCACCCGCGCTGCCGTTCAACGTATCCGAGAAGATCGTGCCGTTACGCGTGATGCCGTCGGCGATGCCGGTGACGGTCACATCGACCGTCGCGGTGCTGGCGAGGCCGTTGCCGTCGGTGACGGTGTAGCTGAAATGATCGACCTGGGTGGCGCCCGGTGCGAGCGAGTCGAACGCATCGGCATCGGCGACATATTTCAGCGTGTGGCTCGCGGCGTCGAAGACGAGACTACCGAGGGTACCCGTGGCGTCGACCGCGCTGATCGCCAGCGTCTGGCCGACATCGGGATCCGAATCATTGCCGAGCAAGGTCGTCCAGAGGTTCGCGGTGGTCGCATCCTCGTTGACCGCGACTGCGTCATGCGCGGCGACGGGCGCTTCGTTGACATCGGTCACCGCGACGGTGAAGCTCTGCTGCGTGGTCAGCCCGCCGCTGTCGGTCGCCTTGGCGATCAGCGCATACTCCGCCAGCGCCTCATGGTTGAACGGCGCGGTGGTGGTGATCACGCCGGTCGCCGCATCGATGGCGAACAGCCCGCCGGCATTGTCGACTAGCGCATAATGAAGCGTGTCGTTGGCAGTATCGGTGGCCGAGACCGTGCCGACCACGCTGCCGGCAGGCAGATTCTCGGCGACACTGGCGTTGCTGAGCGCAAGGTCCTTCGGCGCGGCGCCGAGGAACAGTAGCGAGACCTGCGGATCGTGATCGGTCGCACGCGAGCCGCCGAACTGCGAGTTCAGGTGAACCGCATCATATTGCGCGTTGGTGACCAGCCCGCCGGTGACGAGGATGTTGTCGATCTGCTGGGCGTTGCCCTCGAACATGTAGCTGTAGCGTTCCTGCTCGGGCAGCAATGTGTTGAGATTGGTGAACACGCCGCCCTGCGCCGGATCGGTGAGCTGGGTCTGCGCATGCTCGAAATAGAAGCCGTTCCAGTCGCCGAGCACGGCAATGTTGAGCGCCGGATTGTCGGCGAGATGGTCCTGCACCCATGCCTTGACCCCCGCGGCCTGCGCGGTGCGGGCGGCGTCGCCGGCATCGTTGGCGGGCTGGTTGTCGCCCCACAGCGGATCGCTGCCGAGGCGCGAAGTGAGGTGCACGTCGATCGTCGTGATCGTCTGGCCGGCAAAGGCGAACTGCGCGACCAGCGGTTTGCGGGTGCCGTTATAGGCGGCGCCGTCGATCAGCTGGGCGCTGCCTTCGACATAGGACACGCGGTCGATATTGTAGAAATAGCCGTTGCGAATGTTGCCGCCGGGCTCGCCGCCGGTCGATCCCGCGGTGGTCGGCGCGATCTCGATATAGGCATAATGCAGCCCCGACTGGGCGTAGATCGCATCGATCAGGCCCTGCGCAGTGACCGTGCCCGAGAGGTTCGAACCCGAACCGGCGCCGTCGGCGTCCTGGATCTCCTGCACCGCGATGATGTCGGGCGCGCGTAGATTGTAGACGATGTCGGCGGCGAGGATGTCGAACTTCTGGTCCGACGCGTCGAGATTCTCGAGATTGTAGGTCGCCAGCGAGAGATAATTGGCGTCGCCGTGGAGCGCGGTCTGCTCGCGAGTGAGTGTCGTGTCCTGCGTGACGGTCACTGCCTCGGTGACGAGCACTTCATATGCATCGAACGCATAATTGACCACGCCGGTGACGCTGCTGAGCTGGTCGCCGATCGTGTAGCCGGGCGTGAAGCCCGCGAAGATGCCGCTGTCGTCGTCGATCTGGATCTTCTCGGGATTATAGTCGGGAACACCCGATCCATCGCCCGAAATGGTGATGCCGCCGCGATCGTTGATTCCGCTGGCGCCATTGCCGTGCGAGACGACTACGTCGGTTTCGCCGAACGACGTAGTGTTCGACACTGCCTGCGGCGTATCGAGCGTGACGCGCATGCCTTCGAGCGATTCCCAGAAGTCCACGCCGTCATGGAGCGGATCGTAGCTGGTCAGGCCATCGTCATCGATCACCTCGGACGGCGGCAGAATGCCGCCGGTGCCGATCAGCAATGCCGTGGGCAGCGCGTTGCCATGCGTTTCGACCGTGACGGTCGGCGCGACGATTTCGGTCAGGCTGAGGCTGGCGGTGCTGCCCTGGAACTCGGCGACCGAACCGCGCACCGACACGCCGTCGCCCATCACGACGCCTGGCGCGGTGCTGGTGAAGACGAAGACCGCGTCGGAAGTAGCGGCATCGCCGTCTCCCACCGCCGACTGGAGATAGAAGCCGTTGGTATCGACTGCCGTGACGATGCCCGTGGTGATCACGACCTGGCCGGCATAGGCCGAGACGTGACCCGCGCCCTGGATCTGGCTGATCGTGAGCGCGATCGGATCGTCGTTGGTGATCGTGCCGGTCGCGGCGGCATCGTCGATCACGACATTGCCGGTGGTCGCGCCGAGGCTGACCGACAGCGTCTCATTGGGCTCGCCGACCAGATCGCCGTTGACCGCCACGACGATCTGCTTCGAGAATTCGCCGGGCGCGAAGCTCAGCGTGCCGGAAAGGACCGCGCCGGGAGCGAGATCGGCGAGCGTCGCGGTACCGTCGAGGTTGACGGCATAGTCCACGGTAGCCGCAAGCGCGGTGCCGCCGGCGCGATTGACGGTGAAGACGAGATTGGTGGTGCCGCTGTCGCCCTCGACGACGCGGGCGTCGCCGATGCGCAGATGGCCGGTGCCGGTCGCCGAAAGGAAGGACTGACCCGCGTTGAGCGAGCCGAAGCTGTCGTCCGAAGCATCGGCCCAGGCGAAATCGGCGGCGCTCGAGCCGCTGCCCTTGAGCTGGAGCGATAGGCCGGCGGCGGGGGCCGGCTCCTCGGTCACGCCGATATCGGTGCTGGTCGTGCCGGCGGCGGGAGTGCCCGCAGCTGCGGTGAAGCTGCCTTCGTAGGACAGCAATTGGACCACGCTGCCGTCGGGAGCGATCAGTGCGACGCCGTCCGCCGCACCGTTCTGGATGCCGGCTCGGAGGAATCCGAGCGCGCCGAAGCCGTTCGATTCGTCGTCGATCACGCCCGAGAGAGCGAGCGTATCGTAGACCGGAGCGGCGCCGGGGGTGTTGCTGCCGTTGTAGAAGACCAATTTGTAGCCGGTGAGATCTGTGCCCGCGGCCCCGGCGATCTCGATCGCTTCGCCGGCATCGGTGCCGGCATTGTCGTAATGGATCTCGTTGATGAACACGTTCGCCGGCGGGGCGGGAGGCGCGGCGGCGTCGTTGGTGATCGTGCCGGCCGCGACGGCGTCGCCCAGCGCCACGCCGCCCTGGGGTGCGCTCAGCCTCACGGTGAAGCCGTCGTTCGATTCGAATGCGGTGTCGCCCTGCACCGGCAGGCGGATCTCTGCGGTGGTGGCGCCGTCGGCGAAGCTGACCGTGCCGGTGGCAGTGAAGCCCGCGCCGAAGTCCGCGGCATCGGCGCTGCCGAAAGCGACTGTCCAGGTGGCGGAGACCGCGCCTGCGCTGCCGTCGGCGCGGGTCACGGTAAAGACGATTTCGTGCGTGCCGCTATTGCCCTCGACCGTCGTAGCGTCGGCGATGCTGAGCGTGCCCGGCTGGGGCGGCACCACGCCGTTGAAGCTCTGGCCGGCATTGACGCCGCCCGCGGTGCTGCCGTTGATCAGCGCCCAGTGGAAATCCTCATAGGTCGCGCCGCTGCCGACCAGCCCGATCGAAGTGCCGCTCTGCGCGCCGTTCTCGGACACGCCGACATTGACGCTGGTCAGGCCCGCGGCGGGGCCGTTGGTGGCAGTGAAGCTGCCTTCGTAGCTGAGGAACTGGACGACGTTGTTGCTCGCATCGACCAGGGCGACGGCATCGGGCGAACCGTTCTGGATGCCGTCGGTCGGATAGGCGACGGAGATCGTGCCGAAGCCGTTCTGCTGGTTTGCGATGACGCCGCTGAGCGTCATGACCGGGTTGTAGCTGGCGCCGTTCGCGCCGTTGTAGAGGACGATCTTCCAGCCGGTGAGATCGGTGCCCGCAATGCCCGCGATCTCGATGAACTCGCCGCTGTCGGCGCCGGCATTGTCGTAATGGATCTCGTTGATGAACGCGGGAGCGGGCATGGCGGGTCCTTCGATTGGCCGCGGTCGCGGCCGTCGGGCGACGGGATGGAGAACAGAGTGTCGAGGCGAATCCCGACGCTGATGTCTCGCTAGGGGGCGATCATGACAGCAACATTGCGCCGCTCAACCCGCTTGTGCCGGCCTCGCACCTTTGTCGCGATAATCTGTGGATAATCGCGGCGTTCCCTTTGCATTCAACGGGATAGCGCCGTCGACCTGTCCAAAAATCGGACATCGGAGCAGAGATCGCGCCTAGCGCTGGCAATATGTCACGAGCGCTTGCGCCCGATCGACACAGGTGCCTATGCTTTGCGCCCATCTCCTTGCGGGACACTGCCATGAAGCTGCTCCGTTCCGCCGCCTGCGCCCTCGCCCTGCTCCCCGGCATCGCTTCCGCCCAGGCCAGCGATACCGAAGCGCACGCGCTCGACATCGCGAAGCGCGCGATCGCCTTTCGCAGCGTGCAGGGGCCCGGCAACCAGACGCCGCAACTCGCGGCATGGCTCAAGGAGCAGCTCGTCGCAGGCGGCTTCGCGGCGAATGAAGTGACCGTCACTCCGGTCGAAGATACCGCTTATCTGATCGCGCGCTGGCCTGGAACCAACGCCGGGGCCAAGCCGCTGGTGATCTCGGGGCATATCGACGTGGTCGAGGCCAAGCCGTCCGACTGGCAGCGCGATCCGTTCACTCCGGTGGTCGAGAACGGCTATCTCTACGGCCGCGGTGCCACCGACATGAAGCTCGATGCGGCGATCGCGATGGCGACGCTGATCGAGATGAAGAAGCAGGGCTACAAGCCAAGGCGCGACATCATCCTGCAATTCTCGGGCGACGAGGAAACCACGATGAAGACCTCGGCGATCATCGCCGAGAAGCTCAGGAACGCCGAGCTGGTGATCAATATCGACGGCGGCGGCGGCGTGCTCGACGAGAAGACCGGCAAGCCGATCTACATGACCTGGCAGGGCGCCGAGAAGACCTATGCCGATTTCGAGCTGACCGTCACCAATCCCGGCGGCCACTCGTCCGAGCCGCGCCCGGTCAATGCCATCGCCGAGCTTTCCGACGCGCTGGTGAAGATCGGCGCGTATCGCTTCCAGCCCGAGATCAACGACCTCAGCCGCGCCTATTTCAATGCCGCCGCGCGGTACGAGAAACCCGAGACCGGTGCCGCGATGAAGGCCTTCGCCACCAACCCGGCCGACGAAAAGGCGGTCGCCACGCTGCGCGCCAACTACGCCACGATCGGCAAGATCGGCACGACCTGCGTCCCGACGATGGTCTCGGGCGGCCACGCGCTCAACGCGTTGCCGCAGCGCGCTACGGCGAACATCAACTGCCGCATCTTCCCCGGCCACAAGCCCGCCGACATCATGGCCGAGCTGGCGCGCGTCGCGGATGATCCGGCGATCCAGTGGAAGGACGTCACCGAAGGCTCGGTCGCGACCGACGCTTCGCCGCTGCGGCCGGATTTCGTGCACGCCGTCGAGAAGGCACTGGGCAAGGCCTATCCGGGCGTGCCGGTCTTCCCGAGCATGTCGTCGGGTGCCAGCGATTCGATGTGGTATCGCTCGGTCGGCGTGCCGAGCTACGGCGCGAGCCCGGTCTTCATCAAGGAATCGGACAGCTTCAGCCACGGGCTCAACGAACGCACGCCGGTGGCCGCGATCGCGCCGGCGATCGTCTATTACCGCTCGCTGTTCACCGATCTATCGAAATAGCCTGATCCTCCCCGGCACGGGGAGGATAAGTTTACTTCAGCAGCGCCGCGATCTGCCCCTCGGCAATCGCTCGCGCCTCGCCCGCATCGAGCACGTCGGGCGACAGGCACAGTTCCAGCCATAGTCCATCGACCAGCGCCGTGATCGTGATGGCCGCGCGCCGTGTCGCCGCCGGAGCCAGCCCGCAAGCGGCGAGCAGCGCCTCCAGCTCGCCGCGATATCCCGCATATTGCGCATCGTGCAGCGCCGCGACGTCGCTGCGCGCGATCACCAGCCCCCAGAATGCCGTCCAGGTAGCCAGCAGTGCGCGATCGGCGATCGGGGCTGCGAAACTCGCCGCGACATAGGCGCTCAGCCGCGCCCGCGGGTTGTCGCCTGCCGCAGCGACCGCGGCATCGAGCGCGGCCGATACTTGCTCGCCGATATGGCCGTAGGTCGCTGCGATCAGCGCATCGACGCCGCCGAAATGATGCGCGACCAGTCCCGGCGACACGCCCGCCTCCAGCGCGATCGCCCGTACCGAAGCGCCGGCGGCCCCGTCGCGCGCCAGCACGCGCGCCGTCGCCTCGATCAGCGACAGACGCCGCGCATCGGGTTCGGCGCGGGTGAAGGCGGGCTTGCTCATCGCGCGAGCTTATTATACGATCGTGCAACAAGCAATCGCGGAGCCGGCCATGGCGACCCTCGCCTCTCTTCCCACCGTCGACCCCGACGCCGACTGGTCGCTGCCCGGCTGGATCTATACCGATCCGGAGTTCCTCGAGCTCGAGACCGCGCGCATCCTGCGCCCTTCGTGGCAGATCCTGTGCCACGAGAGCGACCTTGCCGAACCCGGCGACTGGCGGACCATCTCCTATCTCGGCGAGAATGTCGTCGCGCTACGCGGCCGCGACGGCGCGATCCGTGCGTTCCACAACGTGTGTCGCCACCGCGCGATGCGGATCGTCGAGGGCGATTCCGGCTGCACGAAGAAGCTCGTCTGCCCCTATCATGCCTGGACCTACGAGCTCGACGGACAGCTGTCAGGCGTGCCGATGCGCCGCGACTATCCGGCGCTCGACATGGACGCGAGCGGGCTCGTGCCGGTCGACGTGTCGACCTGGCGCGGCTTCGTGTTCGTGCGGCTGGAGGATGACGACGGCCCCTCGGTCGCGGAGATGATGGCACCGTACGATGCCGAGATCGCGCCCTACCGCTTCGAGGATATGCGCCGGATCGGCGACGTCCGGACGCGCGACCGCGCGGTCAATTGGAAGAATGTCGGCGACAATTATTCGGACAATCTCCACATTCCCGTGGCGCATGACGGCCTGACCCGGCTGTTCGGAAAGAGCTACGCGATCGAGGCATCGGGCTGGGTCGACAAGATGTCGGGCGACCTGGTCGACCGCCCCTCGGCCAATCCGTGGGAGGCATTCTACCAGCGCCATCTGCCGCGCGTCGACCATTTGCCCGAGGCCAATCAGCGGCGCTGGCTCTATTACAAGCTCTGGCCGAACATGGCGTTCGACATCTACGCCGACCAGATCGACTTCATGCAATGGCTGCCGACCTCGCCGACCAGCTGCGTGCTGCGCGAGATGGCGTTCGCACTGCCGGACGATCGCCGCGAAATGAAGCTCGTCCGCTACGCCAACTGGCGGATCAACCGCGTCGTCAACGCCGAGGACACCTGGCTGATCGAGCGCGTCCAGCAAGGCATGGCGTCGAGCAGCTACACCGCCGGGCCGATCGGCGCGAGCGAGGTCTGCCTGCGCAGCTTCGCGGCCAAGGTCCGCGCGATCATCCCCGAGGCCCGGCTGCACCGCGCGCCGGCACCGGGCTGGTCGCGGCGGCCGCACACCGTCTGAATTCTCGGGGGATAGCCATGAAGAAATACGACGCGATCGTCATCGGCGGTGGACATAACGGCCTCGTCTGCGCCTTCTATCTCGCGCGTGCCGGGCTGCAGGTCCGCGTGCTCGAGCGGCGCCATGTCGTCGGGGGCGCGGCGGTGACCGAGGAATTCCATCCAGGCTTCCGCAACTCGACCGCGAGCTACACCGTCAGCCTGCTCCGCCCCAAGGTGATCGCCGACATGAAGCTGCACGATCGCGGCTATCGCATCATCGAGCGGACGATCAGCAACTTCTTCCCGTTCGAAGACACCTATCTCAAGCTCGGCGGCGGCACGCAGCGCACCCAGGCCGAGTTCGCGCGTTTCTCGCAAAAGGACGCGGACGCCTATCCGGCCTATGACGCGGCGCTGGAAAAGGTCGCACAGGTGCTGCGCGATCTCGCGCTCAAGGCTCCGCCCAATGCCGGCGGCGGGCTGCGCGCATTGCTCGCCGGCGCCGCGCAGGGCTGGCCCTTGTCAAAGATGGGAATCGAGGCACAGCGCGACTTGCTCGACGTCTTCACCAAATCGGCGCGCGATTTCCTCGACGGCTGGTATGAGGACGATCACGTCAAGACCGCCTTCGCCTTCGACGCGGTGGTCGGCAATTACGCCGGCGTCTCCACCCCCGGCTCGGCCTATGTCCTGCTCCACCACGTCTTCGGCGAAGTGAACGGCAAGCTCGGCGCCTGGGGACATTCGGTGGGCGGGATGGGCGCGATCACGCAGGCGATGGCGCGGGCTTGCGAAGACGCCGGGGTCGAGATCAGCCTCGAGGCACCGGTCGCGCGGGTGCTCACCGACGGCGGCAAGGCAGCGGGGGTGCGGCTGGAGAGCGGCGAGGAGATCGCCGCACCGATCGTCGCCGCCAATGTCGGGCCTGCCTTGCTCTTCCGGCAGATGCTCGATGGGAGCGACCTGCCCGCCGATTTCAACAAGCGCATGAAGAGCTTCAAGACCCGATCGGGCACCTTCCGGATGAACGTCGCGCTTTCCGAGCTGCCCGACTTCACCGTGCTGCGCGGCAAGGAAAAGGCCGAGCACCATACCGCGGGCATCATCATCGCCCCGGGCATGGACTATATGGACCAGGCCTATGACGACGCGAAGGCGCACGGCTGGTCGAAGAAGCCGATCGTCGAGATGAAGCTGCCGACCACCGTCGACGACAGCCTCGCGCCCGAAGGCATGCACATCGCCAGCCTGTTCTGCCAGCAATTCGCCCCCGAATTGCCCGGCGGCCGCAGCTGGGACGATGCGCGCGAGGAAGTCGCCGACCTGATCATCGACACGGTCAATGATCACGCCCCCAATTTCAAGGCGAGCGTGATCGCCCGCCAGATTCATTCGCCGCTCGATCTCGAGCGCAAGTTCGGGCTGATCGGCGGGGACATCTTCCACGGCGCGATGGGGCTCGACCAGCTCTGGGCGGCCCGCCCGGTGCTCGGTCATGGCGATTATCGCGCGCCGATCCAGGGGCTCTATATGTGCGGTTCGGGCACGCACCCCGGCGGCGGCGTCACCGGTGCGCCCGGGCATAACGCCGCGCACGAAATCCTGCGCGATCGCTCGCTCGTCAGGCGGTTGCTGCCGATCTGACACCTCCGTCATCCCCGCGAAAGCGGGGATCCATCTCCGGGAGGCGCAGCGAGCAACACAGCTGTTGTATCAAATGGCGCGTGCACGAGATGGGTCCCCGCTTTCGCGGGGGTGACGATGAATTTAGCGCCTAATCCGCACCCACAGGAACACCGGCAGGCCGAGCGCGAGCAGCCCCAGGCCCCACAGGTTCGCGCGCAGGCCGAGACCGTAGACCATCCACAGCACGAAGCCGGCGGCGGCGATCGCCGCCAGCGCCGCCAACCGATCGCCGGCAAGCAGCTTGAGCGCCGCCAGCGCGCTGACGAAGTAAGCGAGCATTCCTGCGGCGAGACTGATCGTTGCGATCTCGGCGAACAGCGCCCCGGTCGATCCGGTGTAATTGAGCGCCATCACGATCGTCACCAGCACGCCCGAAACGAGATGCGCGCGTGCGGGGGTGCCGCGGCGGCTCTCCTTGCCGAACCAGGCGGGAAAGACGCCGCCGCGCGCCATCGCCCAGGGCATCTCGCCCTGCAGCAGGATGAAGCCGTTGAGCGTCCCGAGCGCGCTGATCGCGGCGAAGACCGCGACGATGAGCAGCGCACCCGCGCCCCATGACCGGCCGAGGAACGCCGCGAGCGGCGCGGGCGACGCAGCGATCACGTCCGCGGGCATCATGAGTGCGATCGCCCCGGCGACGAGGACATAGATTGCCCCCGCCAGCGCGGTGCCGAGCATCGTCACCAGCGGCACGATCCGCGCCGCATTCTTCACCTTGTCGGCGGGTACCGTCGCCGATTCGACCCCGAGGAAGCCCCAGAAGGTCAGCGCAACCGCACCCGCGATCGCACCGGCGCCGATCGGCACCGGCGGGTTGGCCGCGATCGCCGACTGGCCGTCGCGCACCAGCAGCCACACAGCGAGGACGATGATCGCCGCGAGCGGCGCGAGCTTGAGCACTGCAGTCACCAACTGGAGCCGCCCGGCGAGCGCCACGCCGCGGATATTGACCGCGACGAGCGCCCAGATCAGCACCAGCGCCGTCACGAAAGCGGGCGCGCCGCCCGCCAGCGCCGGGAACGGCACGCTCAGCGCACTCACCACCGCGATCGCCAGCGCGCCATTCCCTGCCCAGATGAGGATCCAGTAGCTCCACGCCACCGCGAACCCCACCACCGGCCCGAACGCCGCGTCGGCAAAGGCATAGGGCCCGCCCGCGCAGGGCAATTTCGCCGCGAGCCGGGCGAAGACGAACGCCAGCGCCATCGCGCCCACGATCGTCACGCCCCAGCCGATCAGCGCATTGGCGCCGAGCGGCGCGAGCGTCGCGGGCAGCAGATAGATGCCCGATCCGATCACATTCCCCACGACCAACGCCAGCGCCGGCCAGAAGCCGAGCACGCGTCGCGGCGAGGATGCGGTATCGCTCACGCACTCGTTGTCACCGCGATGGCGGAGCGCGTCCAGCGGGAAAAGCGCGGGAACGCTTGATCGCGGGACGGCCGCGTGGTCATCTTCGCGCGATGCTCGCGACGCGCTTTCCCTCCGATCTGATGGCTGCCGCGCTCGCGCTGCACGACAATCGTCTTCCCGACGCCGAGCGTGGCCTGAAGGACTATCTGAAGCGCGATCCGTTCGACGCGCGCGCGATCCGCATGCTCGCCGAGCTGGCCGGCAGGATCGGACGGCTCAAGGATGCCGAGAATCTGCTACGCCGCGCAGTCGAGATCGCCCCCGCATTCACTGCGGCGCGCGCCAATCTCGCGCTCGTCCTCTATCGCCAGAATCGCGCGAGCGAGGCGCTGGAGGAGCTCGACCGGCTGATCGAGGCCGAGCCCGACCATCCCGGCCACGCCAATCTCAAGGCCGCCACGCTCGGTCGGCTCGGCGCGTTCGAAGAAGCGATCACCCTCTACGAACGCGTGCTCGCCGAAGCGCCCGCACAGCCCAAATTGTGGATGAGCTACGGCCATATGCTCAAGACCCTGGGCCGTCAGGCGGAAGGCGTCGCGGCGTATCGCAAGGCGCTCGCGCTGTCGCCGACGCTGGGCGAGGCATGGTGGAGCCTCGCCAATCTCAAGACGGTGCGCTTCGACGATGCCGATATCGCGGCGATGAAGGCCGCGCAGGCCGAAGTCGGGATCGGCGACGAAGACCGCTTCCACCTGGATTTCGCGCTGGGCAAGGCATATGAGGACCGGCGCGAAGCCGACCGCGCCTTCGCGCATTATGCCGCGGGCAATGCGCTGCGCCGAACGCAACTCGTCTACGACGCCGCCGAGACCGAGCGTTTCGTCGACGATTGCATCGCACTCGCGACGCCGGAATTCTTCGCCGATCGCGCGGGCTGGGGCAGCGACGCGCGCGATCCGGTCTTCATCCTCGGCATGCCGCGCGCGGGCTCGACTTTGGTCGAGCAGATCCTCGCGAGCCATAGCCAGATCGAGGGCACCACCGAACTTCCCGATCTCCCTGCCCTCGCCCGGCGCATCCCGAACTATCCGCACGGCTTGACCGAACTGACTGCCGAGCGCGCGCGCGAACTCGGCGAAGAATATCTGCACCGCACCGCGGTCCAGCGCCGCACCGATCGTCCGCTGTTCGTCGACAAGCTTCCGAACAACTGGGCGCATGTCGTGCTGATCCGGCTGATCCTGCCCAACGCCACGATCATCGATACGCGCCGCGAGCCGCGCGCCTGCTGCTTCTCCAACTTCAAGCAGCATTTCGCGCGCGGCCAGGCGTTCAGCTACGCGCTCGACGACATGGGGCGCTATTATCGCGATTATGCGCGGCTGATGGCGCATCTCGACGGGGTCCAGCCGGGCCGCGTGCACCGCGTGATCCATGAGGCGCTGGTGGCGGATACCGAGGCTGAAATCGGCCGGCTGCTGGATGCCTGCGGCGTCGCCTTCGAGCCGGCATGCCTCGCTTTCCACGAGACCGAGCGCGCCGTGCGCACCGCGAGCTCCGAACAGGTGCGCCAGCCGATCTTCACCGGCGGCGACCGCGCCTGGCGCCCGTTCGCGCCGCATCTGGGCCCGCTCACTGCCGCTCTCGGCGACTTGGTCGAACTTTATCCGGACGTGCCGGCAAACTTGTAACGTTGCAGAAACATCACGGTCATCGAAAGATCGCGCATTCCCATCCGTACGGCAGATTGACGGCTGCTGCGACGCAGCACAGTCTCTTACTTACATTGATGTTACGCTGGGGACCGCAATGATCGTATCCGTGCGCCGTGCCGTGATTTCGGGGTTGCTCGCCTCGACTTTCCTGACCCTCCCGGCCTTTGCCCAAGAGCAGGATGCGCAAAGCACCAGCGATCTGCCCTCCGATCGCGACGAGATCGTCGTCACTGCGCAGAAGCGCGACGAGAATATCCAGTCGGTCCCGATCAGCATCCAGGCGATCGGCACGCGCAAGCTCGATCAGCTCAACATCTCGAACTTCAACGAATATACGCAATTGCTGCCGTCGGTGGCGTTCCAGACCTCGCAGCCCGGGGTGACCACCGTCTATATGCGCGGCGTCGCATCGGGCGGCGACGGCAACCATTCGGGCTCGCTGCCTTCGGTGGGCAGCTATCTCGACGAGCAGCCGGTGACGACGATCGGCGGCACGCTCGACGTCCATATCTATGATATCGCACGCATCGAGAGCCTCGCGGGTCCGCAGGGCACGCTGTACGGTGCGTCGAGCCAGGCGGGCACGATCCGGATCATCACCAACAAGCCGAGCACTACCGCGTTCGAGGGCCGCGTCGATGCCGAGGTCAACACCGTCGCGCATGGCGGCCAGGGCGGCAAGATCGAGGGCATGATCAATACGCCCTTCTCGGATTGGGCGGCGCTGCGCGTCGTCGGCTTCTACCAGCGCGACGCCGGCTATATCGACAATGTCCCCGGCACGCGCAGCTTCCTGCCGACACCCGGCGGGATCACCGTCGACAATGACGAATTCGTCGAGAAGGACTATAACGACACCGAGACATGGGGCGGGCGCGCCGCGCTCAAGGTCGATCTCGACGACACCTGGACCGTCACCCCGACCGTGCTCTACCAGGAGATGCGCAGCCACGGCACCTACGGGTTCGATCCGAGCGTCGGCGATCTCGAGGTGCAGCATTTCTACCCCGAATATCGCCGCGACCGCTTCATCCAGGGCGCGCTGACGATCGAGGGCAGGATCGGCAATTGGGACGTCACCTATGCCGGTGCCTATCTCGACCGCAAGACCTATGCGTCGAACGATTATACCGATTATTCCGAAGCTTATGACAATCTCTACGCCTCGGTCGGCGGGCTGGCGGGCTATTTCTATTATCAGGACAATGCCGGCAACACGATCGATCCGCGCCAGGTCGTGGTCGGTTCGGATCACTTCAAGAAGACCAGCCAGGAGCTGCGCGTCGCCTCGCCGTCCTCGGATCGCTTCCGGATCGTCGCGGGCATGTTCTACCAGCGCCAGTCGAACCTGATCCATCAGGACTATCAGATCCCGAACCTCGGCGCCGACGTCTCGGTCAACGGTTCGCCGGGGACTTTGTGGCTGACCCAGCAGCACCGCGTCGACAAGGATTATGCGATGTTCGGCGAGGCGAGCTTCGACCTCTCGCCCAAGCTGACCTTCACCGCGGGCGGGCGCGCCTATATCTACGACAATTCGCTGATCGGCTTCTTCGGCTTCGGCAGGAATCCGGGCGTCGATCCCGGCGACGGGCGGCCCTTCACCGGTTCACCGTTCAATGCCGCGGGAAGCTCACGCACCGGTGTCGCCGGCTGTTTCCTCGCCGACGGACGGACGCTGCGCGATGCCTATCTCGACGGCGGTCCCACCAACACGCTGCTGCCGCCGGCGGTCGCAGGCGGACCATGCACCAATCTGGCGACCTATGTGGCCGGCGAGCTGCGCCCCAAGAAGACGAGCGGCCAGGGCGTCACCTATCGTTTCAACCTGACGTGGAAGCCCAGCGACGCGCTGATGTTCTACGCCGTCGCCTCGAGCGGCTTCCGGCCCGGCGGGATCAACCGCCGCGGCGACGTCACCCCCTATGCCACCGACGTGCTCACCAATTACGAGCTGGGCTGGAAGACGACGCTGGCCGACGGCATGCTGCGCTTCAACGGCGCGATCTATCGACAGAACTGGAAGGACTTCCAGTTCTCGTTCCTCGGCGAGAACAGCTTCACGATCATCCAGAACGGCCCGGATGCGCGCATCTACGGGGCGGAAATGGACGCCAATCTCCTGCTGGGCGGATTGAGTCTCACCGTCGCGGGGTCGTACACCGACGCCAAGACCCGCGAGGATCTGTGCGCGACGCAGATCTGCATCGGCGACGGCAGCGATGTGCTGGCGCCCGAGGGGACGCGGCTGCCGATCACGCCGCGCTTCAAGATCAGCGGCAATGCGCGCTATTCGGTGCCCATAGGGTCGGGCCGCGGCTATGTGCAGGGCCTGATCGCGCACCAGAGCTCGGCATCGTCGGACATCCGCGTCGCCAAAGCCGCGGCGCTGGGTCGGCTGGAGCCTTACACGACCGGCAACCTCGCTATCGGTTTCGAACTCGCGCGCATGAACTTCGAGCTGTTCGCGCAGAATATCTGGGACGAACGCGGCCAGATCTCGCGCTTCCAGCAATGCGGCGCGTGCGATCAGCGGCCCTACATCGTCCCGATCACGCCGCGGACGATCGGCATAAGGGCAGGAACGCGGTTCTAGGCAACGCGTCGTCAGGTTGCCCGTGCCTGCCGCCGCCGGTGGCGTGCCAGCAGCCGGGCATCGCGGAGGAGCGCCACGGGCAGCTCGGTGATCCCGCGCAAGCCTGAGACCGTGCCCAGATTGCGCGCCACGCGGCGAGTCTCGCCCACGAGTTGCTGCACCATCTCGCGGCGCTCGATGTGCCCCTGCTCCTCGACCAGCGAAAGGCGATGCAGCGCATAGATTCCGATCGCGCCTGCGATCAGGAAATAGAAGTCCCAATGCGAAAGCTGCAGCGGAGACAGCAGCACCACCCCCTTCGGGCTGGTCCATCGCAACAGCAGTTCGAACTGCCGTTGCGCGAAGAAGTCGGCAAAGAGTCCGCCGAGGATCGGAGCGGCACCGGCGGCGAACGAACTGGCGAGGGCGCTGGTCGCGACATATGCCGTGGCCCCGCCCTTCGGGCTCAGCTTCAATGCGATATTGGTCGTGGCGAGCGCCACACCGGCGACCGCGGCGCCCATCAATATGTGGAGGACGACCAGATAGGCCACGCAATCGTCGCGCGCTTCGATCTGCGATGCGCCGACCATCGCGACGATGCAGAAGATATAGGTGGGTGCGGCAACCGCCAGCACCGATTTATGGGCGAACCGGTCGCTGAGCTGCCCCCAAAACCGGATCGCGATCAGATTGGCGATCTGGCTGACCACGCTCAAGACCATGACGAAGATCATGTCGAAGCCGAGCTGGCGGACGATAAAGACCGTAAAGAAAGGCGTGGCGAGATTGATCGCGAATTGCCAGGCGGACAGGAAATGGACGAGCTGGCGGAAATTGCGGTCGGCGAAGGGCTCGCGCAGCAGCGCCAGCAATCGCAAATCCTCCGCCGGGCGGTCCGGCATCGCCGGCTCGGGCAGTCTGGCGACGACGCCGGCACTTATCAGCCCCGCAACGCAACCGGCCAGATAGAGGCCGGCAAAGGCCCAGGCCCGTGCATCCGATCCCGCCGCTGTCCTGTCGAGCAGGAGCGCCGCCGCGAGTCCCGCCGCGAGGCTGATCGCCGTGGTCCAGCTCGCGCGCCGCGCGAAGACCCAGCCGAGCCGCTCCTGCGGTGCCAGATCGCGCATCCACGCATTCCACGCACAGCCTCCGATCGCCCCCATGCCGCACAGCACGAACTGCGCGAGTGCGACCGCGAAGATCGCCAGATTGGCGGGCAGGAACACCGCGAGCGCCATCACTATCAGCATCGACCGGCCGATCACGCTGGAAACGACCGCTATCGCCTTTCGCGTGCGCAACCGTTCGACCAGCAGGATCGCAGGCGCTTGCAGGAGTTGCCCGAGAAACGGCGCGCTGGCGAGCACGCCGACCATCAGGTTCGACGCACCCAGATAGAGCGCGAACGCCGTGAGGATCACGCCGCTGGTGAGCGCCGCCGTCGCGCTCGACCAAGCGGCCTCCGCGATCAGCCGGCGGATACCAACTTCGAGTTCAGATTCGGAAATATCCTGCTGCGGTAGAAGCGCCGTCGATATCCGCATCCTCAACCTCCGCCTGCGCAACAGAACAACAGGGCCGCGAGGACCGTTCCGTTGCCAAGCAACCGGTCACCTTGATGAGCACCCGGTACGTCAACGGCGTCGGGTGACCGGGCTGGTTTTGCGTGGTCTAGCGTGTGGTTGGCCGGCGGGCGCGGCGCGACGCGAAAAGCCCGCGCGGCTGGTGCCGTGCGGGCTTGGTGTGTTGGTTGCGGGAGCAGGATTTGAACCTGCGACCTTCAGGTTATGAGCCTGACGAGCTACCGGGCTGCTCCATCCCGCGCCACCAAGGTGTTGGGATCAGGGACGGAGGCGAAGCCTCCGCAAGGCCGACCGGCCGCCGCGCCTTATTGGCGCGATAGCCAAAGCCGCGGATGCGGCTGCCGGCGCCTGAGGCCAACAAAGTAAAGTGAATGGGTTTTTCCTGTGGGGACCTTTGTGATTTGCGTTTCGCACGGGCTGCAATGCCTGGCGACGACCTACTCTTCCATCGCTTGAGCGATAGTACCATCGGCGCTACCATCGGCGCTGTCTGGTTTCACGGCCGAGTTCGGGATGGGATCGGGTGGTTCACAGACGCCATAGCCACCAGGCAATGGAGCCCGTGCGACGGATAGCCGGAGACTATCCTTTGGGCGCAAATCTTGGGGTTCAAATCGATACCGTGCACATGGGGTAGAATAAAGCTGCGACTGGATCATCCGACCATTTGCAACGCCGGGCATGTTACCCAGGATTGTCATTGATGGTGGAACTCTCAAGCGCGAATAGGACAATTAGTACTGGTTAGCTCCATGCGTTACCGCACTTCCACATCCAGTCTNTGTTACCCAGGATTGTCATTGATGGTGGAACTCTCAAGCGCGAATAGGACAATTAGTACTGGTTAGCTCCATGCGTTACCGCACTTCCACATCCAGTCTATCAAGGTCGTGGTCTCCGACCGTCCTAAGAAATCTTATCTCGAGGGAGGCTTCCCGCTTAGATGCTTTCAGCGGTTATCCCGTCCATACATAGCTACCCAGCTGCGCTCTTGGCAGAACGACTGGTACACCAGAGGTATGTTCAACCCGGTCCTCTCGTACTAGGGTCAACTCCTCTCAAATTTCGACGCCCACGGCAGATAGGGACCAAACTGTCTCGCGACGTTCTGAACCCAGCTCACGTACCACTTTAATTGGCGAACAGCCAAACCCTTGGGACCTGCTCCAGCCCCAGGATGTGATGAGCCGACATCGAGGTGCCAAACAACCCCGTCGATATGAGCTCTTGGGGGTTATCAGCCTGTTATCCCCGGCGTACCTTTTATCCGTTGAGCGATGGCCCTTCCACGAGGGACCACCGGATCACTATGACCGACTTTCGTCTCTGCTCGACTTGTCAGTCTCGCAGTCAGGCTGGCTTATGCCATTGCACTCTAACAGACGGTTTCCAACCGTCCTGAGCCAACCTTCGCGCGCCTCCGTTACTCTTTAGGAGGCGACCGCCCCAGTCAAACTACCCGCCACAGAGGGTCCCAGCACCGGATGACGGTGCGTGGTTAGACATCAGAAAACAACAGGGTGGTATTTCACATTGTGGCTCCACACGGGCTGGCGCCCATGCTTCAAAGCCTCCCACCTATTCTACACAGTTCTTTCCTAATGCCACTCTGAAGCTGCAGTAAAGGTGCACGGGGTCTTTCCGTCTAACCGCGGGTACTCCGCATCTTCACGGAGAATTCAATTTCGCTGAGCATGTCCTGGAGACAGTGGGGAAGTCGTTACGCCATTCGTGCAGGTCGGAACTTACCCGACAAGGAATTTCGCTACCTTAGGACCGTTATAGTTACGGCCGCCGTTTACCTGGGCTTCATTTCGGAGCTTGCACCCCTCCACTTAACCTTCAGGCACCGGGCAGGCGTCAGACCCTATACGTCGTCTTGAAGCCGACTTAGCAGAGCCCTGTGTTTTTGCTAAACAGTCGCTACCCCCTGGCCTGTGCCCCCTCAAAAAGCTTGCGCTCAGTGAGGGCCTCCTTCTTCCGAAGGTACGGAGGCAATTTGCCGAGTTCCTTCAGGACACTTCTCTCAAGCGCCTTGGTATACTCTACCTGACCACCTGTGTCGGTTTCGGGTACGGTCTATACGGTGGGGCTATTTCCCGGGACCCCTTCAAAGCACGTCCAATCCGATAAGGACGTACAATATACGGGATCCGTCACACACCACCAGGCCCACGAATATTAACGTGGTTCCCATCGACTACCCCCTTCGGGCTCGTCTTAGGGGCCGGCTCACCCTGCGCGGATTAGCCTTGCGCAGGAACCCTTGGTCTTTCGGCGAGAGGGCATCTCACCCTCTTTATCGCTACTCATGTCTGCATTCGCACTTCCGATACCTCCACGACCCATTACCAGATCGCTTCAACGGCTTACGGAACGCTCCGCTACCGCGTGATCGTAAACGATCACACCCTAAGCTTCGGTGCGTGTCTTGAGCCCCGTTACATCTTCGCCGCAGGAACCCTTGTTTAGACCAGTGAGCTGTTACGCTTTCTTTAAAGGATGGCTGCTTCTAAGCCAACCTCCTGGTTGTTTTGGGATTCCCACATGCTTTCCCACTTAGACACGACTTGGGGACCTTAGCTGTAGGTCAGGGCTGTTTCCCTTTTGACGACGGACCTTAGCACCCGCCGTCTGTCTCCCGCATAGTACTCATAGGTATTCGGAGTTTGGTTAGGTTTGGTAGATCTCGCGACCCCCTAGCCCATCCAGTGCTCTACCCCCTATGGTATTCGTGCGAGGCACTACCTCAATAGTTTTCGCGGAGAACCAGCTATTTCCCGGCTTGATTGGCCTTTCACCCCTAAACACAACTCATCCGGTAACTTTTCAACGTTAATCGGTTCGGACCTCCAGTGAGTGTTACCTCACCTTCATCCTGGTCATGCCTAGATCGCCGGGTTTCGGGTCTAATACACCAAACTAAGTCGCCCTATTCAGACTCGCTTTCGCTGCGCCTACACCTATCGGCTTAAGCTTGCTTGGTACATTAAGTCACAGACCCATTATGCAAGAGGTACGCTGTCACCCCTTAAAGAGGCTCCAACTGCTTGTAGGCAATCCGTTTCAGGTACTGTTTCACTCCCCTCATCGGGGTGCTTTTCACCTTTCCCTCACGGTACTAGTTCGCTATCGGTCATGTACGAGTATTTAGGCTTAGAGGGTGGTCCCCCTATGTTCAGACAGGATTACACGTGTCCCGCCCTACTCGAGTCCCTCAACATCACTTTCGCATACGGGGCTGTCACCCGCTATGGCGCTCCTTTCCAGAAGCTTCTGCTAGTTGAATTGAGGGCACTGGCCTGGTCCGCGTTCGCTCGCCACTACTAACGGAATCTCGGTTGATGTCTTTTCCTCCGGGTACTGAGATGTTTCAGTTCGCCGGGTTCGCTTCACGAAGCCTATTTTATTCAGCTAAGTGATACCTTTCTCCCATTACTCCGAYTGTGATCACTCACACTCGAAGTAATCGGATAAGGTGGGTTTCCCCATTCGGAAATCGTCGGATCARTGCTTGCTCACAGCTCCCCGACGCTTATCGCAGCGTGCCACGTCCTTCATCGCCTGTACATGCCAAGGCATCCACGAATTGCCCTTACCTCACGCTTGAGAGTCCACACCACCAACGACAACACTGGATGGACCTTGCGGCCCACACGAAACTCGGCAGAGCAGTGTAGCGTGGTTTTACCAGGCGCAATCGCGAACGATNAGTCCACACCACCAACGACAACACTGGATGGACCTTGCGGCCCACACGAAACTCGGCAGAGCAGTGTAGCGTGGTTTTACCAGGCGCAATCGCGAACGATTGCGCCCTCTTGATGCGGATGATTTAAATCTCAGCTGTATTCGGGCGCGCCACCAGAGCGGTCAAACTTGGTGACGACACCCATGTTCCGGCATCGGTTCCCAGCGTTGCCGCCGAAAACCCATGCCGTCACGGCATCGATTTGAAAAACCCATTCACAATGTCAAAAAAGCACGGTCCGTAAGGACCGCTATACTGCGGACTGGCCGCAGATCTCGGTGCTTCATCATCTGGATATTTGGCTAGGTTGGTTGCGCACGCTGCGCCGTCAGTCGCAGCAAAGCTGCGCCTTGTGGCGCTGCTTAGCAGCGCTGGCCGCGCTAGCATTGATGCGATTTAGCTTAGGCTAAATCGTCTTCAATGCGTCGCGTTGGTGGAGCCTATCGGGATCGAACCGATGACCTGATGCTTGCAAAGCAACCGCTCTCCCAGCTGAGCTAAGGCCCCGTACCCCAAGCAAAGGTCACACCAAGGTCACACTGCCGCGCACCTTTTGCGGACCGTCCGCTGCGCCGTCAGTCGCAGCAAAGCTGCGCCTTGTGGCGCGCTTCGCAGCGCTGGCCGTCCTTGCCGGAGATGCGAATAGCTACGCTAATTCGTCTTCCCGGCTGCGGATTGGTGGGCCGAGTAGGAGTTGAACCTACGACCTCACGCTTATCAGGCGTGCGCTCTAACCACCTGAGCTACCGGCCCATCCGCCATACCCGGCTG
>NZ_LMIV01000002.1:0-1015000 GCF_001428865.1 Sphingomonas sp. Root241 | reverse complement strand
GATGACCGTCGCAACGTCCGGTGAGGAGCACCGCGTCGGTGGAGTGGCTTCTATGCCCGGCTTTTGATTCGGTCAACAGGGTTGTGAAACTTTCTGTCGCTTTTCTGAAACAGAGCCCCGGAAGCCGCAGAAAACCGTGCTTTACGTCATCTCAACACGTGTCGTGCATGACGTTCGCGTGACCGAATCAACCGCCCAATCCCCGAATCAGGGGCTCGAATCGCTGAAGGATCAGGTGCGCAGTGCCGTGATCTGGCGTTCGGGCGCCCAGATTGCCGGCCAGCTGCTCACCTGGGCGTCGACCTTCATCGTCATCCGCGTGCTCAGCCCCTCGGACTATGGCCTGTTCGCGATGACGCAGGTGGTGCTGGTCCTGCTCAACATGCTCAACGGCTATGGCCTCGCCAGCGCGCTGATCCGGCGCGGCGATGCCGGGCGACACGCGCAGCGCCAGCTGTTCGGGATGCTGATCCTGCTCAATCTGGGGCTCGGTGCGGCCCAGTTCGTCTGCGCACCCTTCGCCGCAGCCTATTATCGCCAGCCGATGGTCGCCGACCTGCTTCGCGTGCAGGCTCTTCTCTATGTCGCCACGCCGTTCATCGCCCTGCCCTATGCGCTGCTCGCGCGCGAAATGGACTTCCGCAAACAGGCCAAGGTGAACTTCGCTTCGGGAATCGCCGGCGCGCTCACCGCATTGACCGGCGCTTGGATGGGACTGGGTGTATGGACCCTGGTGGCCGCACCGATCGCCTTGTTCACGGTCCGCGCGATCGGCATGACCTGGGCGGCCAATGCACTGATGTGGCCGAGCTTCGACTTTCGCGGCGCCGGCGACATCGCGCGCTATGGCGGGGTGATGGCGACCGGGCAGATCTTCTGGTTCCTGCAGAGCCAGGCCGATGTGTTCATCGCCGGCCGGCTGTTCGATCCGCACGCTTTGGGCCTCTATACGACAAGCCTGTTCCTCACCCAGATCTTCGTCTCCAAATTCGTGCCGCCGCTCAACGAAGTCGCCTTCTCGGCCTATGCCAGGCTGAAGGACGATCGCGCCGCGGTAGCGACGGCATTCGTCAAGTCGGCACGGTTGATCTTCGTCGTCGCGATGCCCTTTTATTTCGGGCTCGCGGCGACGGCGCGGCCGCTGGTCGACGTGGTGCTCGGACCGAAATGGGCCGAGGCGGCGCCGATCGTCCACTGGCTGGCGCTGGCGATGCCGATGATGACGCTGCAGACGCTCTATTCGCCCGCGAGCGACGCCGTCGGCCGGCCGGGGATCGGCGCGCAGAACGGGGCGACGGGCGCGCTGCTGCTGCCGGCGGCGTTCCTGATCGGCGTGCATTGGGGATTGATGGGCCTCGTCGCCGCGTGGTTCCTGGCCTATCCATTCTATCTGGCGATATCGACGTGGCGGACGCTGCCGGTCATCGGGGTTAGACTCCGCGATCTGGTCGACGGCCTGACCCCGGCGATATTCGCGGCGACGGCGATGGCGCTGGTGGTGTCGCTACTCGTGCGCGTGCTGCCACCGATGCCGTCGCTGGCCCAGCTCGTGCTGCTCGGGTGCACGGGCGCACTGGTCTATGGCGGGTGGCTCGCACTGTTCGCGCGCGACACCTTGGTCGAAGTGATCGCGCTGATCCGCAACCGGCGCGGCTGAGGAGTCGCTAGACAGCCTGGATATAGGCGCGCATCGCCTCGGCCTCGGATTCGATCCGCTCGATCCGATATTTCACCAGATCGCCGATCGAGATGAAGCCGATCACCTTTCCGCGATCGAGCACCGGCAAATGGCGTACCCGGCGGCGCGTCATCAGCGCCAGCGCGCCGAGCACCGATTCGTCGGGCGTGACGGTGATCGCCGGCGCGGTCATCACCTCACTCACCTTGCGATCGAGCGCGGCGGCGCCGTCGCGCTCGAGGCAATAGATCACGTCGCGCTCGGAAAAGATGCCGGCTACGCCGTCGCCGTCGAGGACGGGCACCGCGCCGATTCGGTGGCCGGCGAGCAAGGCGACGGCTTCCGCCACGGTGCGATCCCCCGCGATCGACACCACGTCATGCCCTTTTCCCCCCAGGATTGCCGCGATGGTCATCGCTCGTCTCCGCTTTCGGGTTCAGGCGGTTGTTTCTCCCATGATTCGCGCCCAATTGCAAAGCCATGAACATGCCGCGGCACGATCTCGACGATCCCGAATATGCCGCCTTCGCCTGGGGACGCTTCAAGCGAATCCTGCGCTGGATGGCATTGGCCGCGCTGCTGACCGCGGGACTGGCCGAGCTGGTGCTCTATCTCTGGCTGGGCGAGCTCAACTTCGTCACGGCCAGCGCCACCTTTCTCGGCGTGTTCGTGACGATGATGGTCGCCGCGGCGCTGATGGGGCTGATGTTCCTGAGCTCGGGCACCGGGCATGACGCGCGAGTCGAGGACCCGCTGAAGGACGCGATCGACCTCGACTAGATCAGCGCTCGCGCTCCAGCTTGAGCGCGAGTTCGAGCTTGGCGGTGCCATTGGCCGGCACCACTGCCCGCCACGTCTTGAGACCCTTGCGCTCGATCAGCTTCGCGCTCGACGAAGCGAGCTTGTAGGGAATCGCCATCTCGAACGTCTCGGGGGTCGAGCGCGCATTGGTAACTTCGACGACATAGGGCTGACGCCGGCTCGACGGTGGGCGCGCGACCACCTTGTAGCGCAGATCGCTGCTCTCCCCGGTCGCGAACTCGACTTCCTCGCCGATCGCGCGATCCGACAGCGCACTCTCGCCGACCAACAGAGATTCCTCCCGCGCACGTTCGAACACCGCAACGCGTCCCGCCGGCAGCGGCAGCCCGAGGCCCTTCCCATTGATATTCTCGGTGCGCAGGGTCCGCTCGGCCGCCTTACTCTCAGGCTCGTCGGCGTCGCGATCATAATCGAATTGCTCGAAGTCGCCGGTATATATTCGCGCGAAGGCGACCTTCTTGCGATCGATCATCGCCACCTGCTTGCGGCTCAATGCGGCGACGGTGACGGGCTCGGGAATCCGGTAGAGCTTGAGGTCGCCGAGTTCCTCCTGCTGCGCCACCATCACGGGCGCGCTCATCATCACGCCCGGCATGCGCCGGCCGGCGCTGACGACGATATCCTCGAAATTGCCGATATCCTCTGCGACGACCGCCTGGGCAGGCGGCGGGGGTGCCGGCGGATTGGGCGCGATACCCCAGCGCGGATGGGTGCTGGTGATGTCCATCGGCCAGCAGCGGAGATGCAGCTCCGACGGCGGCCCCTTGGGTAGAAAGGCCGCCCGCTCCTTGTTCGGTGCGCCCGCCACGGCATTGGTGCGCGCGCCGGCAAAGCCCTGGCTGCCGCCATTGGCCACGGTCAGCCAGGCGAACAGATCGAGCGTCTCGCCATCGTCGGCGACCTGCGCGACATAATTGGCCGACCAGTCGAACCCCTGCGCCAGATAGGAGAGCTGCACCGTCACCGTCGCCGCCGCCGCATTGTCGGTAGTCACCGACAATGTCGGTTTGGCGGAAAGGTCCGCGGGCACGCCGGGATAGCTGAGCGTTTCGGGCAGGCCGGAGCAGCCCAGCGCCTCGACGCCGCCGGCAGTGGTCAGCAATACGCCGCCGGGGCCGGACTGGATGATGGCCTCGCCTTCGGTGACCTTGCCGGTCGCCCGATTGGTGCGGCGGATCATGACGCGGCGCTTGAGATAGGCGTCGATCAGCGCCGCGGGCGACAGCAGCCGCGCGTCGCGATTCTTCTCGTTGACCTGCCGCGGCAGTCCCGTGACGATCGCGGTCTCAGGCATCATCCCTTCGGACACGCCGACGAAGCGAATCACCGATTTGCCCGCGGGCACGCGGATCGTGCGAGTCTCGGTGACCAGCGCATAGCCGCCCGGCCAGCCGCCCGCAGGAATCGCACCCTCTCCGCGATTCGGATCGCGATAGAGCGTCACCGACACCGCATCGATCCTGTCGGACTCTACCAAAGTCTGCGCCGCCACGGGCGAGGCGGCGACCAGCAGGGAAAGGAAGAGGGCGATGCGGCGCATCGGTCAGTAGCGCGTGTCGAACACCACGGTCACCGATGCCTTGCCATTGGCGGGCACCGGCACCTTCCATTCCATCCGTTCGGCGGAAACGCGCTCGCCCGTCAGGCTCTGCTCGACCAGCCGGACGTCGCCCCACAGCCCGTTCTGGGCGAGATCGACCGTCACCGGCTCAGGCCGGGCGTTGGTGAAATCGTAGCGCATCGAGGTGCGCCAGCGCGACGAGGACATCCGCTTGCGCTCGACCACCACCGCAGCGCCCTTCACATCGAACGCTTCACCGGTGCGGATCGACATCGCCGAACCCATCGGCGCGGCTGCGACCCGGCTTTCGCCGATGAACTGCGGGTCGCCGCGGGCATCCCGCATATAGACGCGGATCGTGCCAGAGGGCAGCTGATCGCCAAGGCCGCCGCTTTTCGAAGTCGAGAATTTGAGCACCGTCGCGGCGCTGCGCGGCTCGGACTGCGTCTCGAGCCAGCCATTCGTCCATTCATAGGTCTTGCGCGCCGGCGTGTTCTTCACGTCGAGGAAGCTGACCTGCTTCTGCTGCGCATTGGCGATCGTGGTGCGTTCGCCCAGCGGATAGAGATAATAGTCGCCCAGTTTCTCGCGCGGGCTGGTCTCCGTGCCGGCCTGCTCGATCGTCGAATCGCCGAGCTGCGACAGGCCGCCATTGCCGCGATTGGGATTGCCCGCGATTAGCAGCACATCGGCGCCCCGGTAATTGGTGCCGGTATTGTTGGTGAGCGTCACCCAGCCCTGCATGTCGATCGCGCTTTTGGCCTCGTCGAACAGCATCACATAGTCGCTGGTCCAGCCGAGACCGGGGGTGAGATAAGTGAGCGTCGCCGGGACGCGGCCGGCATTCGCCGCCTGCAGCGTCACCGACAGTGTCGGGCGGGCGCGCAGATTCTCGGGGACTTTATCGAAGATCACGCGAACGGGCAGTCCGTCGTCGCGCAGCACTTCGATGCGGTTGCCGATCTGGAGGACGATGCCGCCATTGGCGGCGAGCACCCGCGCCTGCTCGCGCGTCTCGGCGCCCGTCGCGGGATTGGTGCGCACGATCGTGACGACCGAGCCCACGGCCTTTTCCATCAACTTGTCGGGCGAGAGCAGGTCGTAATCGAAATTCTGCTCGACGATGCCGAGGCCGGGGCCCGACAAGGTCACGGTTTCCGAACGGATCTGCGCCGACACATCGGGGAATTCCTGCCGCGTGCGGCCGGCGGGCAGATCGAGCTGGCGCACGTCCTGCACCAGCGACTGACCATTTTGATAGATGGTGACCGAGACGTCGCCCTGCGCGCTCTGATCCGGGGACGGCACCGACGGCGGCGGGGTCTGGGCGTGCGCGGCGAACGGAATCGCCAGCAAAACGAGAGCCGTCAAACGCAAAGCATCCTCCCCCAAGGCCTTCTCAGGAGAGGATGCTAGCAGGTTGATCGCGAAGGGCCAGCCCCTCGCGGAAGATATCAGGCCGCGGGCGGAACCTCGGCGTCGTCGCTCTTCACGGTGCGGCGGCGGCGCGGCTTCTTGGGCGCTTCATCGGCATCGTTGGCGGCGCTCGCGTCGCCGAAAGCCGGCGGAAGGATCGCGGCGTCGATGCCCTGCGGCGCTTCGACCTCGGCTTCGTCGCGGCGCGGACGACCGCGGCCGCGAGCGGGGCGCGGCGCGCGCTCCTCGCCGACGTCGCGCTGCTCGGCGAACAGCTCGGGAGCCGGGGTTTCCTGCGCCTCGGGCTGATGGCCGTTGGCATAGCCGTTGGCGGCGTTACCATTCGGACGACGATCGCGGCGACCTTCGCGGTCGCGATTCTCGCGGGGCTCACGATCCTGGCGCGGTTCGCGATCCGGACGGAATTCCCGATCCGGGCGTGGCTCGCGGGCTTCGCGGTCCTGGCGCGGTTCACGCTCGTAGCGCGGCTCGCGCTGCTGCGGCTGCTGCTGGCGGTCGTCGCGCTGATCGTCGCCGCGATTGCCTTCGGCCTCGTACTCGAAATCCTCGTCGTCGCCATCGATGTCGTTGCTCGGACGGGGCTGACGCTGATTGGGATTCTGCTCCTCGAAGCGCGAGCGGGTCTCGCTCAGCACGCGGAAATAATGGTCCGCGAACTGGAGATAATATTCGGCGTTGACCCGATCGCCCTGACGCTGCGCGTCGGAGGCGAGATTCTTGTATTTTTCGAGCAGCTGCGCCGCATTGCCGCGGGCGCGATTGTCGATGCGGTTACCATTGCCCTGGTTGGGGTTTCCACCCTGGCGCTGCTGACCGCCACGACCGCGACGGCGGCCGTTATTAGCCTGACGATTGTTCATCAAGATCTGTATGTCCTGTCTACTTAAGCCGTCCGTCGATCCATCGGGGTCCCGGATGCACGTTACACTTGCGGACAGCGCCCCTGCCGACGCTTCCGCGCGCCACGGCCGTCGGACTGCAACGGCTCACATGACCATGGAGTGGGCCTTAGCCCTATGTTTCAACAACTTGGTTGAAAGTGCCTCGCCCCGGCGCTGTCTTAGCCCGTGGAGCACCAATCTCCAAGAGGAAATATGGGCGGAGGGTGCCGCGGTTTCAAGTAAGTAGTATCACGCGTGGACGTCCCCCGAGATCGCTGTGGACCGCGGGCAACAGACCGTGCTGGAGCGCCAGCGCCGAGACCGCTTTCGCCTGCGTCCAACCGATCTCCAGCACCGCCGCGCCTGCGGGGGCTAGCAGACGAGGAAGATCCGGGACGATGCGGCGATAATCGTCGAGACCGTCGATGCCCGCGAACAGCGCCGACGCGGGTTCATGGTCGCGGACCTCGGCCGGAAGCGATTCGCGCGTCCCGATATAGGGCGGGTTGGCGAGGATCAGATCGAACGCGCCCTCCACCCCCTGCCCCCAGTCGCCGATCCGGAATTCGGCGCGGTTCGCCATGCCGAGGCGCCCGGCATTGGCGCGGGCATAATCGAGCGCCTGCTCCGACGCGTCCACGCCGAGCCCGCGCGCTTCGGGCCATTGATCGAGCGCGGCGAGCAGCAGCGTGCCCGGGCCGGTGCCGAGATCCAGGATCGTCATGGGCGCGCGCTCGTCGAAATGCTCGATCGCGGCTTCGATCAGCGTCTCGCTGTCTGGCCGCGGGATGAGGGCGCCCGGGCCGACCTGCAGGTCGATCGTCCAGAAGGCGCGGGTGCCGGTGATATAGGCGATCGGCTCGTGCGCGAGGCGGCGCTGGAGGAGGGGTTCGAAGGCGGCTGGGATGGGATCGTCGAGATGGCGGAGCAGCAGATCCTGGCGCGAGGTGCCGAGGGCGTGGGCCATCAGGAGCTCGGCGTCGAGGCGGGGGGTGTCGGTGATGCCTGTGAGACGCTGCGCGGCGTCTAACAGGACGTGCCGTATCAAAGCCCCTCCCCTTCAGGGGAGGGGTTGGGGGTGGGGCCTGTCCACGGGCGGTTGGCCTGCCGCACCGCCCCACCCCAACCCCTCCCCTGAAGGGGAGGGGCTTTCTTTGGCTTGTTACCCATCCAGCTGCGCCAATCGATCCGCCTCGTCCTGCGCGATCAGCGCGCCGATCAGTTCGTCCATCTCGCCTTCGAGGATCTCGGGCAGGCGATGGAGGGTCAGGTTGATGCGGTGGTCGGTCACGCGGCCCTGCGGGAAATTGTAGGTGCGGATGCGCTCCGAACGGTCACCCGAACCCACCATCGATTTGCGCGCGCCCGCCCGCTGGGCGTGGAGGCGTTCGCGCTCCTGCTCGTAGAGACGGGTGCGGAGCACCTTCATCGCCTTGGCCTTGTTCTTGTGCTGCGACTTCTCGTCCTGCTGGATCACCACGAGGCCCGTGGGGATGTGGACGATGCGCACCGCCGAATCGGTGGTGTTGACCGATTGGCCGCCGGGGCCCGACGAGCGATAGATGTCGATGCGCAGGTCCTTGTCGTCGATCTTGATATCGACTTCCTCGGCCTCGGGCAGCACCGCGACGGTGGCGGCGGAAGTGTGGATGCGGCCCTGCGTCTCGGTGGCGGGCACGCGCTGGACGCGATGGACGCCGCTCTCGAACTTCAATTTCGCGAACACGCCTTTGCCCTCGACCGAGGCGATCGCTTCCTTGAACCCGCCCGCATCGGAGGCCGAGGAGGAGATCAGTTCGACCTTCCAGCCCTGCTTCTCGGCATATTTCTGGTACATGCGGAACAGGTCGCCGCCGAAGAGCGCGGCCTCGTCGCCGCCGGTGCCGGCGCGGATCTCGAGCATCGCGGCGCGCTCGTCCGCGGCGTCGCGCGGAAGCAACGCCAGCGCGAGCTTTCGGTCGGCGGCGGCGAGCGCCTCGCCGTTCGCATGGAGCTCCTCGGACGCCATCTGCCGGATCTCGTCATCGGCGTCGTGCGTCATGTGCTGGAGCGATTGCGCCTCGGCACGCAGCCGCCGCACTTCGCTCGCGGCCTGGGCGACGGGCTCGAGCTCGGCATATTCCTTCGACACCTGGACGAAGCGCTCACCCGACAAGTCGCCGGTCGCCATCAGCGCCTGCAACTCGTCGCGCCGCGCCTCGATCGCGGCGATGCGGTCGGGAGCTATTTTCACTTCCTCCGTTCCCCGGCGAAGGCCGGGGCCCAGACTCGGCGCGAAGCGCCGAAGTGCACGCTGCCGCGTGCGAGTTTGCTATAGGGCTGGGCCCCGGCCTTCGCCGGGGAGCTGGTTGGCGTCACCATTGCCCTCCCGCCACGACCCGCAATAGCTCTTCGACGCGCTGCAGCTCGGGAGTTCCGGGCACCGAGCGAGCGTTCGCCTTGGCCGTTTCGCCTTCCCAGACGAGACCGACGATTACCTTGGCATTCACCTTGGCCGCCTTGTCGTACCTCTTCTTTGGCGAGCCGGTGGCAATCATATCCGCTGAAAGCCCATTCGCGCGAAGTGCTTTGAGCGTGCGGATACCAAACGGAAGCGCGCGGTCATCTTCAACCGCAATGATGACCTCGGGTCGCTCGACCTTCGGCTCCTCGATCAGCATCGCGAGCCGTTCGACACCCGCCGCCCAGCCCACGCCCGGCGTCTCCGGCCCGCCGAGCGAGCCGATCAGCCCGTCATAGCGGCCGCCGGCAAGGACGGTGCCCTGCGCGCCGAGGCGGTCGGTGACGAACTCGAACGCCGTGTGGCGATAGTAATCGAGGCCGCGGACGAGGCGGCTGTTGCGAGTCCATTTGACGCCCGCCGCGTCGAGGCCGTCGGTGACTGCCTTGAAGAAGGCCGCAGCCTCCTCGGTCAGATAGGCATCGATATCGGGCGCGCTGTCGGCGATCGGGCGGTCGCGCGGATCCTTCGAATCGAGGATGCGCATCGGATTCTTGTCGAGCCGGACCTGACTGTCCTCGGACAGTTCGCCCCGGTGCGCCTCGAAATGCGCGACCAAAGCCGTGCGCCAAGCGTCGCGCGTCTCGGCATCGCCCAAGGTGTTGAGCTGGAGCGTCACGCCATCGGCAATGCCGAGCTCGTGGAGCAGCTGGTCGGCCAGGACGAGCAGTTCGACATCGGCGGCAGGCTCGGCCGCGCCGATGATCTCGGCGTCGACCTGGTGGAACTGGCGGAAACGGCCCTTTTGCGGACGCTCGTAGCGGAACACCGGACCCGATGTCGCGAGCTTCAAAGGCGCATATTGCTGCCAGCCCTCGGTGATATAGGCGCGGGCGATGCCGGCGGTGAATTCGGGGCGCAGCGTCAGCGAATCGCCGCCGCGGTCCTCGAATGTGTACATCTCCTTCGAGACGACATCCGAAGTCTCGCCCATCGAGCGGGCGAAAACGCCGGTCGCCTCGAAGATCGGGATCTCGAGCCGCTGGAAGCAATAGAGCCGGCGGACGTGCTCGAACGTGTCGAGCACACGCGCGAAGCGCCTCTGCTCGTCGCCGAAAATGTCCTGGGTGCCCCGGATGCGCTTGGGGGTTTCGATACGTGCCATTTCGCGCGGGTTTCTAGGGCGTTAGGCACGCTTGCGCCACTCCCCTTTAAATCCCGTTGTGGACGCCCATATTCCCGTTCGAGTTCAACAGCATGGAAGGAGGTGATCGAATGTCTCATTGTCAAACGCCGTCTGCGGCGCGCACTCAGGGTTCGGTCCGCTCCATCGGAGCCGCCGCCTGAGGCATTGACGTTAAGGTCGCTCGCCGCAGCGGCTGACAATGGAAAGGCCGTTCCCCGATGGGGAGCGGCCTTTCGTGTATCCGGCCCCTTTCGTATGTCCGGATCGTGTCTGACACATTCTGATACAATTCCCCCCTAGTAGCGCCGCGACCGTCTGCCTATGGCGAGCTACGGAACTGAACTGCGCTGCACAAAAGCGCTACGAGCGGGTCTGCGAATTGAATCTGAAGCCTTCGAACCTCTCCGGTCGATCCAGCGTGGCACTTCTGGCCACAGCTCTCCTTCTCATCTCTTGCAGCAGCGGCAACAACGCCGCCCAGAAAAAGGGCCAGAGCGGCCCGGCGCAGGTCGGTTTCGTCGTGGTGCAGCCGAGCAACGTGCCCCTGGTCACCGAGCTTTCAGGCCGGGTGACGGCGTTCCAGACCTCCGAGGTGCGGCCGCAGGTCGCCGGGATCGTCCAGCGGCGCTTCTTCACCGAAGGCTCGATCGTCCGCGCCGGCCAGACGCTCTACCAGATCGATCCCAGCCTCTATCAGGCGCAGGCATCCGAAGCCGAGGCCAACCTCCAGAGCGCACGCGCCACTGCCGAGGCCGCCCGGATCCGCGCCGAGCGCTATCGCCCGCTCGCCAAGATGGAAGCGGTCAGCCAGCAGGACTATACCGACGCCGCCGCGCAGGCGCGCCAGGCCGCGGCCGCGGTCGCGCAGAACAGCGCGCAGCTCCGCACCGCGCAGATCAATCTGCGCTTCACGCGCGTCCCCGCGCCGATCACCGGGCGGATCGGGCGTTCGCTGTTCACCGAAGGGGCGCTGGTCACCACCAATCAGGCCGATCCGCTGGCGGTGATCCAGCGGCTCGATCCGATCAACGTCGACATCCAGCAATCGAGCGCCGACATGCTTTCGCTGCGCAAGGCACTGGCGCGTGGCGGGCTTACCCCGACCACCGCAGTGGTCCGGCTGCGGCTAGAGGACGGCACCGAATATGGCCAGACCGGCACCGTCGAATTCTCCGAAGTGATGGTCAACGAGAATACGGGGACAGTGACGCTCCGGGCGCGCTTCCCCAACCCGCAGGGCATATTGCTTCCCGGCATGTTCGTACGCGCCTCTTTCGCGCAGGCGATCGATACCCAGGCGTTCCTCGTGCCGCAGGCGGGGCTCTCGCGCGATCCGCGCGGCAACGCGACCGTCTATATCGTGGGGCCAGGCAATCGCGCCGTCGCCCGCACGGTCGTCGCGGCGCGGACCGAGGGGGCGAACTGGGTGGTGACGCAGGGACTCGCGCCCGGCGACAAGGTGATCGTGCAGGGCACCGCCAATCTGCGCCCCGACGCCGAGATCCGCCCGGTGCCCTATACGGCGCCGCAACGCATCGAGGCGCCGAAGGGCGGCCAGAACGCGCAGGGCGGCGCGGCGAAGAAGGGCGGCTGACCGCCCATGTCACGCATCTTCATCGATCGCCCGATCTTCGCATGGGTGATCGCGATCATCGTCATGCTGGCGGGCGTGGGCGCGATCATGGCGCTGCCGATCGCGCAATATCCCGACGTCGCGCCGCCGCAGGTCAATGTCCGCGCCACCTATCCCGGCGCCTCGGCGGAGACGGTGCAGAACTCGGTGACCCAGATCATCGAGCAGCAATTGAGCGGAATCGACGGGCTGATCTATTTCAGCTCCTCCTCGACCTCGCGCGGGCAAGTCAACATCACGGCGACCTTCGAGAAGGGCACCGATCCGGACATCGCGCAGGTCCAGGTCCAGAACCAGGTCCAGCAGGCCTTGTCGCGCCTGCCCCAGCAGGTGCAGCAGCAAGGGTTGCGCGTCACCAAGTCCAACCCCGACTTCCTGATGATCGTCGGCGTCTATGACGAGACCGACAAGCGGACCAACCAGGACGTTTCGGACTGGATGGCGTCGAACATGCAGGACACGCTGGCGCGCACCCCGGGCGTCGGCGACACCAATGTGTTCGGCGCGCCCTATGCGATGCGCATCTGGCTGAATCCCGATCGGCTGGCGAGCTATTCGCTGATGCCGAGCGACGTGATCACGGCGATCCAGAACCAGAATACCGAAGTCGCCGCGGGCGAGATCGGCGGCCAGCCGCAGCCGAGCACCCAGATGCTCAACGCGACCGTGACCGCCCAGTCGCGGCTCCAGACCCCGGCGCAGTTCGAAAAGATCATCCTCAAGACCGAGACCAGCGGCGCCAACGTGCTGCTCAAGGATGTCGCGCGAGTCGAGCTCGGTGCCGAGAGCTACAATGCCGTCAGCCGGGTCAACGGCCATCCGGGCGCAGGCATCGCGATCAGCCTCTCACCCGGCGCCGACGCGCTCGAGACCGCCGAATTGGTCAAGGCGGAAGTGGAGCAGATCGCGCGCAGCTTCCCCGCCGGCTTCAAATACGCCTATGCCAACGACACGACAGCGTTCATCAAGCTCTCGATCGAGGAAGTGGTGAAGACTTTGGTCGAGGCGATCCTCCTCGTCGTGATCGTGATGTTCATCTTCCTCCAGAGCATTCGTGCGACGTTGATCCCATTCATCGCAGTGCCGGTGGTGCTGCTGGGCACCTTCGCGGTGTTCTACGCGCTCGGTTTCTCGATCAACACGCTGACGCTGTTCGGGCTGGTGCTGGCGATCGGCATGCTCGTCGACGACGCGATCGTCGTGGTCGAGAATGTCGAGCGGCTGATGGAGGAGGACCCCGATCTCTCCCCGCGCGACGCGACGATCAAGTCGATGGAGCAGATCCAGATGGCGCTGGTCGGCATCGCATTGGTGCTCTCTGCGGTGTTCCTGCCGATGGCGTTCTTCGGCGGATCGACCGGTGTGATCTACCGGCAATTCTCGGTGACGATCGTGTCGGCGATGGTGCTCTCGGTGCTGGTCGCCCTGATCCTCACTCCCGCGCTCACCGCCACCCTGCTCAAGAAGAAGAGCGAAGAGCATAATGGCTGGGTAGAGCGGCGCTTCCCGGCGGTCGGCCGCTTCTTCGGCAATGCCCGCGACTGGTTCAACAGCAACTTCGATCGCGGCGTCCAGCGCTACACCGGCGCCGTCACCACAGTGGTCAACCGCAAATGGCTGTTCCTGCTGATCTACGCGGTGGTCTGCCTGTTGCTGGTGCTGATGTTCACGCGGCTCCCCACCGGCTTCCTGCCGACCGAGGACCAGGGTGCGGCGTCGGTGCAGTTCCGCCTTCCCGCCGGCGCGACGCAGAGCCGCACCCAGGAAGTGCAACGAGCGGTCGAGCGTTATTTCATGGAGCAGGAGGCGAAGAACTCGGCGACGATGTTCACTGTCACCGGCGGCGGCGGCGGCGGCGGCGCGAGCGGCCAGAATACCGGCCAGGGCTTCATCAACCTTGCGGACTGGTCGAAACGGCACGGCAAGGAAAATGCGGCCGACGCCATCGTTCAGCGCGCGTCGGCGGCGTTTCGCAATTTTCGCGATGCGCAGGTTTTCGCGCTGGTGCCGCCCGCGATCCGCGGCCTCGGCCAGTCGAGCGGCTTCACGATGGAGCTCCAGAACGCCAGCAGCATGCCGCGCGACCAGTTCCTCGCCGCGCGCGACAGGCTGCTCGCCGCCGCCAACGCCGACCCCGCGCTCGCGCAGGTCCGCCTCTCGGATCTTCCCGATGTCGCCACGCTCAAGGTCGATATCGACCAGCAGAAGCTCGCCGCGCTCGGCCTGAGTCAAAGCGACGTCAACAGCACGCTCTCTACTGCCTGGGGCGGCCGCTACGTCAACGACTTCATCGACCGCGGCCGGGTGAAGCGCGTCTATGTGCAGGGCGACGCGCAATATCGCGCGAACCCGGACAATATCGACGAATGGTTCGTCCGCTCCAATAACGGGCAGATGGCGCCCTTCTCCTCCTTCGCGCAGACGAGCTGGGCGACCGCGCCGACGACGATGTCGCGCTTCCAGGGCATTCCCGCCTTCGAGTTCCAGGGCCAGGCCGCGCCGGGGCGGAGCTCGGGCGAGGCGATGCGCCGGATGGAGGAGCTCGCTGCGCAGATCCCGGGGACGAGCGTCGCATGGGCCGGCCTCTCCTTCCAGGAGCGGCTGTCCTCCGGGCAGGCGCCGTATCTCTACGCGGTGTCGCTGCTCGTCGTCTTCCTGTGCCTCGCCGCCTTGTACGAGAGCTGGAGCATTCCGGTCGCGGTGCTGCTGGTGATTCCGCTGGGCCTTGTCGGCGCGGTGTTCGCAGTGACGCTGCGCGGGCTGCAGAACGACGTCTATCTCCAGATCGGGCTGCTCACCACGATGGGGCTCGCCGCCAAGAACGCGATCCTGATGATCGAGTTCGCCGAGCGCGCCGAGAAGGAAGGCAAGCGCGTCATCGATGCGGCGCTGGAGGCGGCACGCATCCGTCTCCGCCCGATCCTGATGACCAGCCTCGCCTTCATCTTCGGCGTGCTGCCGCTGGCGATCTCGACCGGCGCCGGCGCGAACAGCCGCATCGCGATCGGCACCGCGGTGATCGGCGGCATGCTGACCGCGACGATCCTGGCGATCTTCTACATTCCCTTGTTCTTCGTGCTGGTCCGCCGCGGCGTGCGCGACGGACTGAAGGCGATCCGCGAGCGAGGCCATCACGACGATAGCCCGGAGGCCACGGCATGAGGCGCGCGGCGCTGTTCCTCGCCGCGACCGCGCTCGCCGGCTGCTCGATGGATCCGAAATACGTCCAGCCCGCGGCGCCGGTGCCGCCGAGTTGGCCGGTCGGCGACGCCTATCTGGCTAACAGCGAAGCTGCGCTGCCCACGGTCACCTATCGCGACATCTTCCGCGATGCGCGGCTCCAGTCGCTGATCGCCCGGGCGCTGACCGAGAATCGCGACCTTCGCCTCGCCGCGGCGAACATTCGCGTGGCGCGGGAGCAATATCGCATCCAGCGCGCGGATCGGCTGCCCGAAGTCAGCGCCGGCGCAGGCGCGACGGTCTCCGACGGCCAGAGCACCGGCTCCTCGACTGCGGGATCGGGCGCCCGCACGCGCTTCACCGCCGATGCCGGGATCACCGGCTTCGAGCTCGACCTGTTCGGCCGCGTCGCCTCGCTCACCCGCGCCGAGCAGAACCGCTATTTCGCCACCGAGGCCGGCGCGCGCGCGACCTATCTCACCCTGGTCGGCGACATCGCCGACGCGTGGCTGAACTATGCCGCCGACGCGAGCCTGCTCAAGATCGCGCAGGACACCGCGGGCAATGCCGAGAACAGCGTGCGGCTGACTCGCGCCCGGCTGGAAGGCGGGATCGCGCCGCGCACCGATCTGCGCCAGGCCGAGCAAGTGCTGGAAGGCGCACGCGCAGACCTGGCCCAGCAGCGCACTGCGCTCGCGCAGGATATCAATGCGCTCCAGCTGCTGGTCGGCGCGCCGATCGATCCGGCGTTGCTGCCCGCGTCGCTCGACGAGGCCGCGCCGACGATCGCCGAATTGCCCGCCGGGATCGATTCGAGCGTGCTGCTTCGCCGCCCCGACGTGGTCCAGGCCGAATATCAGCTGCGCGCTGCCAATGCCGAGATCGGCGCGGCGCGTGCCGCTCTGTTTCCGCACATCTCGCTCACCGGCCTGCTGGGACTCGCGAGCAATGCACTGACCGGGCTGTTCAGCGGCAACGGGTTCAACTGGTCCGCCGGTGCCGATGCGAATTATTCGATCTTCAACGCCGGCGCCGGCAAGGCGAACGTGCGGCTGAGCGAGGCGCAGCGCGAGGCGGCGGTCGCCACCTATGAACGGGCGATCCAGTCGGCGTTCCGCGAAGTGGCCGACGCCTTGGCGCGGCGCGGGACGATCACCGAGCAGCTCCGCGCGACCCAGGCGCAGGCGACCGCGGCGGCCGATACTTTCCGGCTGGCCGAGGCGCGCTATCGCGGTGGGATCGACACGTTCCTGTCCAGCCTCGATGCGCAGCGTTCGCTGTATACGGCGCAACGCACCTTGGTGAACACGCGGCTGGTGCAGGCGAGCAACCTCGTGACGCTGTACCGCACGCTGGGCGGCGATTCGCTGCTGCGCGTGACGCCGCAAGGGCCGGAAACGGCGGGCGGGCGGCCTTGAGCCTGAAGTCTTGGATTCAAACGTCATCCCCGCGAAAGCGGGGACCCATCTCCGACAGTTTCCACAAGCGCGCCGGTGCACTTTGCCGCTCGCTCAGGAGATGGGTCCCCGCTTTCGCGGGGATGACGAAAAGGGGTGAACGGGTCTTCAGCCTAACGCCTCGAAGCCCTCACCTGCGCAAGATATTCCGCGAAACCAGGCACCCGCGCGGGCAATTGCGCCAGGCCAGCCCGTATCTCCGTCATCCGCGCCGCGGCGACGATCGGGTCCACCGCCGCAGCGAGCGGCTGGATGTCGCGGGGCAGCACGCCCAGGCCGAGCAGCGCCGACAGCCAGATCTCGTCGGGCAGGCTATCCTCGTCATAAACGGGCAACCGCCCACGGCTCTCGAATTGCTGGAGCGTCCGGGCGAGGCTCTCGGGCACTTCGATCGATGCGCCCGCGCGCAGATAATGGAGTGCCTGAAAGTCGCGCATCCGCCGGGCTTCCTCGCGCGAACGGCGGTTATACTCGGCGATCTCCACAGGATGACAATCACGCCCCGGGAGCAGATCGAGCGCACGCGCGATCCCGTTCTGGGCAAGGTGGAGATTGGGCCAGTGGAGTGGGTCCAGCACGACAGCGGCATCGCCGATCATGAGAACGTTGCGAATCCACGGATCGGCGCGTCGGCCGGGACGGAGCGCGAGCGAACGCCCCTGAGGATCGGGCGCGGGATCGGCCGAGGACCAGACGTGCCCGAGCATGGTCCGCCCGGGCAGCGGGCAGGCGAATTGCCAGCCCCGCGCGCCGCCGACGATCGTGTCGTTCGGGCTTGCGGCGCTCGGCGGCCCCTCGCCCAGCAACAGGCGGTCGCAGGGTAGCGCGTTGCTCCAGTCCTCGAAGGCGCCGCCGACCGCTTCGGCCAGCACCGCCGCGGGGCCCGAGGCATCGAGATACAGATCGGCCTCGATCCGGCGGCCGTCGGCGAGCAGCAGCGCTGCGACCACGCCATCCCCATGCCGATCAATGCCGGCAAAACTGCCTTGGGTACGCACCACGCGCAACTGATCGACGAGCGACGCGAGGATCTCGCGGTAGCGTTCGGGATCGAGCCGCAGCGCATAGTCGAAAGTCGCCAGCGGCGATCCGGGACCGCCCTGCGGATGTACGAACCTTCCCGCTTCGGCAAGCACACCGGCAGCGGCGTAGCGATGCCAGGGTTCGGCCTGCCCCTCGCGCCGCGCGCGCGCCCAGAGCTGGTGGAAGGCGACCGTCCCCGTCGGCGCGCCGTGATCGCCGTGGACATGATACCAGGTTTCGCCACCCGCGGGCCAATTCTCGAAGCGGAGCCCCAGCCGTGGGGTCGCCGCCCCCGCGCCGAGCAGCACCGCCTCGTCGAGGCCGATGCTCGCATGAAAGCGGTGGATCGAAGTCATGCTGCCCGGCAGCCGATCGGCGAGCGCCGCGGGATCGGGCGCGGTCTCGATCACGGTGATCGCGACCTGCGGCAGCGCGCGCGCGAACGCCGCCGCGGCGGACAGGCCGGTGATGCCGCCGCCGAGAATGGCGACGCTGCGAATCGCGCGATCGTTCACAGCAATTTCTGCCGTTCGAGCGTCTGGCGATGCCCGGGCAGCGCGCGTACCTCCACCGCGATCCGGCCGCGCAGCCGTTCGAGCGCCTGGCCGAGTTCCTGCGGCGGCGCCGCCGCGATACGCTGGTCCCACCCCTCGGGCATCACGCCCTGCCCGATCAGCACCGCGATCCAGCTCGGCTCGAAGAACAGGCCATGGGCATAACGCTGGATGCGCCCGGCGCGGCGGAACAATTCGATCTTGTCGGCCAGGCTGTCCGGGATCGGCATGTGGCGGACATAGTTCCAAAACTCCGAATCGTCGCGCGTGCTGGCGTGGTAATGGAGGATCAGGAAGTCGCGGATCCGGTCATATTCATAGTCGATCAGCCGGTTGAACTCGTCGCGATCGGCGGCTTCGATGCCGCGGATCGGGAACAGTTCGAGCAATTGGGTGATCGCCGCCTGGACGAGATAGATGCTGGTCGATTCGAGCGGCTCGAGAAACCCCGAGGCGAGCCCGACCGCGACGACATTGTGCGACCAGCTCCGCTTGCGGCGGCCGGCACGGAAGCGGAGCACGCGCGGATCGGCAAGCGCCTCGCCTTCCACGGCGCCGAGGATCGCGTCCGACGCTTCGTCATCGGACAGATGCGCGCTCGAATAGACATAGCCGTTGCCGACACGGTGCTGGAGCGGGATGCGCCAGCGCCACCCCGCCGGCATCGCAGTGGCGCGGGTGAGCGGTTCGATCTCGCCCGGAGGCGAGGCGCAGGGCAAGGCCATCGCGCGATCGCAGGGGAGCCAGTGCGACCAGTCCTCCCATTCCTCGCCCAGCGCGTCGCCGAGCAGCAGGCTGCGGAATCCCGAGCAATCGACGAACAGGTCGCCCTCCACCCGTACGCCGCTTTCGAGCAGCACCGCCGCGACGTCGCCGGTTTCGGAGTCGCGCTCGACCGAGACGATCCGGCCCTCGGTACGCTTCACCCCCTGCCCTTCCGCGAAGCCGCGCAGATAGGGGCCGAAGCGCGTCGCATCGAATTGATAGGCATAGCCGATCCTCGAGAGCAAAGAGGCGGGGTCGCTCTCGGGCGGAGCGAAGCGCTTTGCCGCCGCCATGACATTGGCCATCGAATATTCGAAGATCTCGCCCCCCTGCCCCAGCGCGCGCATCCGCAGCCAATATTGCAGGAAGGGCACATTGTTCAGCGGGCGGCCGAAATCGCCGAACGGGTGGAGATAGGAATCGCCCGGCTGGCCGAAATCGCGAAATTCGATGCCGAGCTTGTAGGTGGCGTGGGTGGCGGTCATGAACTCGGCCTCGTCGAGCCCGAGCGTGTGGATGAAGGCGCGCAGATGCGGGAGCGTCGCTTCGCCAACCCCGACGATGCCGATCTCGGCGGATTCGATCAGTTCGACGCTGCACGCATGCGGCAGCATCTTGCCGAGCGCCGACGCGGCCATCCAGCCGGCGGTGCCGCCGCCGATGATGATCACTTTCCTGCGTGGTCGGTTCACCGCGCCCCCTCTCCGGGAGGGAGCCTAGGCGATCAATCGGTCAGCTGGCCAGTGCCGAGACGAACGCCCGTGCGCGTGCGCCGACTTCGGCGGCGGTGAGGCCGGGCTTGTAGAGCGCCGAGCCCAGTCCGAAGCCCGCCGCGCCCGCCTCGCGCCACGAACCCATAGTGTCGGGCGCGATCCCGCCGACGGGGAGCAGGCGCATGTCCTTCGGCAGCACGGCGCGCATCGCCTTGAGGATGGCGGGGCTGGAGCCTTCGGCGGGGAAGAGCTTGAGCGCGGTGGCGCCGGCTTCGATTGCGGCGAAGGCTTCGGTGGGGGTCACCACGCCAGGGAGCGAAGTCATGCCCGCCTCGGCGCTGGCGGCGATCACGCGGGTGTTGGCGTTGGGCGAGATGATCATCGTGCCGCCGACGGCGCGGACCTGCTCGACCTGCCCTTCGGTGAGGACGGTGCCGGCGCCGATCACTGCCCTGCCCTCGAAGCGCCGCGCCAGGCGGGCGATGCTGTCGAGCGGATCGGGGGAGTTCATCGGGACTTCGATCAGCGTGAAGCCGGCATCGACCAACGCATCGCCGATGGCCTCGACCTCGTGCGGAGCCACGCCGCGCAGGATGGCGATCAGCGGGCAGCGGGCGAAGGCGGCATCGAAGGCGGCGACATGGGTCATTGTTTCACGATCTCGTTGATACCCGCGACGAACGCGGCGTGGCTGTCGACCAGATAGGCATTGCGGCCATGGGCTTGAATGGCCGCGGAATAGAGGCCGCCCAGTACCGGATCGGCGAGGACGTGGACGGCGTCATGCGCCGAAGTCGCGAGGCGGGCAGCGACGTCGGTGCCGATCAGAAGGCCGCTGGCATAAGAGGCCGCGTCGGCATCGTCGCGTTGCCCCAGCATCTTCGCGGCGCGGATGCCGAAGAGCGACGCCGCCAGGTCCTGGCGCTTGCCGTCCTCGACACCTTCGCGGAAGGCACCGCCCAGCGTGACTTCGCTGCCGAGCTGGGAAGCGAGCAGGCCGTGCTTGCGGAGCAATGCGAACAACTCGCCGGTCATCGCGGTAACGAAGTCGGCGATCCTGCCGTCCCGCATCTCGACCCATTTGCAGTGGGTTCCCGGCTGGGCGAGCAGGGAGTCCGCCGGAACGAGGCCGGCCGCTACGGCGCCGAGCAACTGGACTTCCTCGCCGCGCATCACATCCGGGCGGCCATTCATCAGCGTCGAGATGCCAGGGACGATCGCGGTGCGATCGTCGATCCAGAGCAAACCCGCCGCGAGTTCGGCGGCACCGGCGGGCGCGGCGACATAGGGCGCCGGCCGCCAGCCGATGTTCGAACCGACCATGCCGGCGAGCAGCATCGGCAAGTCGCCGAAGCGGCCGCGGATCGCCGCCGCCTCGGCTTCGAAGTCCTCGACCGAGGTAACCCCGCGGTCGTCACGCTCGGTCTTCACGACCTGACCGCTATCGATCAGGAACACGCGCCTATTGGTCGTGCCCCAGTCGACGGCGAGGAAGCGGCTGCCGAAACTCACCACCAGATCGCGTACAATGCGATGAGGATGGCGATGATGATTGCGGATGCGATGTTGAAGCCGCGGGTAGTGCGGAAGCTGACGCCTTCCATCGTGATCAAATTGCTCTCCGCACGCGCCGGCCTGGCCAGCGAGACGATCACCGCGAGGGCGAGCGAGAGGAAGAACACGATCATCATGCGGTTCATGAACGGCACCGCGTTGAGCGCCGCGATGCCGCCCCAGTCCGCGGGGAACCAGAACAGGAAGCTCAGCACCACCGATGCCACCGCACCCACCAGCGCCCCCGCCTCGGTCGCGCGCGGCCAGAACAGGCCGAGCAGGAAGATGACCGTGATGCCCGGGGTTACGAAGCCCGAAAACTCCTGGATGTACTGGAACGCCTGATCGAGGCTGCCGAGCAACGGGCGCGCCGTCGCCATGGCGATGATGATCGAAACCACCGCCGCGATCCGGCCGACCAGCACCAGCCGTGTCTCGTGCGCCGTGGTGCCCTCGGCGTCCTCGGCGCGGGTCTGCACGCCCTTGAACTTGGCGTAGATGTCGAGCGTGAAGATCGTCGCGATCGAATTGATCTTCGATGCGGTCGACGCGATGATCGCCGCGATCAGCGCCGCGAAGACGAGACCGAGCAGCCCGGTGGGGAGCAGCGTCATCATGGTCGGATAGGCCTGGTCGGGCTTGGTCAACTCAGGGGCGAGCACCACCGCGGCAATGCCGGGCAGCACGATGATCACCGGCATCAGCAGCTTGAGGAAGCCGGCGAAGATCACGCCCTTCTGTGCTTCCTGCAAGCTCTTGGCGGCCAGCGCGCGCTGGATGATGTACTGGTTGAAGCCCCAGTAAGAGAGATTGGCGATCCACATGCCGCCGATCAAAACCGCGATGCCCGGGAGCTTGTCGTAGCGCTCCTTGTCGACGGCCGCGTTGCCTGTCTTTTCCAAAATCATGTCGAAATGATCGGGGACCCGACGGGTGAGTTCCATGAACCCGCCGACGAAACCGGAGTCCCCGCCGATCTTGCTGAGCGTGAGGTACGAGACGACGAGGCCGCCGAAGACGAGCAGGGTCACCTGGACGATGTCGGTGAGCGCAACCGCCTTGAGGCCGCCGCGGAGCTGATAGAGCAAAGCGAAGGTGCCGAGACCGATCAGCGCGACGTCCTGATTGACGCCGGCGACCTGCGTCACCGCGATCGAACCGAGCCAGATGATCGAGGTCAGGTTCACGAATATGTAGAGCACGAGCCAGAACACCGCCATCACCGTGCGGATCGTCGGTCCGAACCGCTGCTCGAGGAACTGCGGCATCGTGTAGATCTGGTTCTTCAGGAAGATCGGCAGGAAGAATTTGCCGACGATCAGCAGCGTCAGCGCCGCCATCCATTCATAGGAGGCGATCGCGAGGCCGATGGCAAAGCCCGAACCGGACATGCCGACGATCTGCTCCGCAGAAATGTTCGCGGCGATCAGCGAGGCGCCGATCGCCCACCAGGGCAGCGACTTGGACGCGAGGAAATAATCCGACGTGTCCTTGGCATGGCCCGCCTTCTCACGGCTAACCCATTGCGCAAGGCCGAAAATTCCGATCGCATAGGCGATCACGACGAACAGATCGATGTTCGAGAGACTCGTCATTGCTTCCTCCCTGCCCCGGGCGCCGGCGGCTGATGCCGCGCTCTTGTGCCCGCCTGAGGCACCCGATCGGGCGCCGTTGGTTCATTTATCGTATTTATTGGACTTGTCCAGCGCCCCCGCTTCGCTAACGTAGGTGAAACAATGACGAGGAGAGGATCCTGACATCGCTGTCAGGATCGATCAAGGGGCGACCGAAATGCCGAACTATCCGAGGCTCGATGCGGAGGACGTGGGCCCCCAGCTCGGGCGCAACTTGACCTATGGAATGCTCGACAGCCTGGGACGCGCGATCGTCACCGGACGCTATGAACGCGAGGCCTTCCCCACCGAGGCCGAACTCGCCAAGCAGCACGGGGTCAGCCGATCGGTGACGCGCGAGGCAGTCAAGATGCTCACCGCCAAGGGGCTGTTGAGCGCGCGCCCGCGCCAGGGCACGGTGGTGCAGCCCGCGACCAACTGGAACCTGTTCGACACCGACGTGCTGCGCTGGCTGCTCGAACGGCAATTCTCGGTCGACCTGCTCCGCCAGTTCAACCAGCTCCGCGTCGCGATCGAGCCCGAGGCGGCCGCCCTGGCCGCGCGTGTCGCCACGCCCGAGGATCTTGCCCGGATCTCGCACGGGCTGGAGCGGATGGAAGCCGCCGAACAGGGCCTCGAGGATACGCTGGAAGCCGATATCGCCTTCCACGTCGCGATCCTGCGGGCGTCGGGCAATCCGTTCTACGCGCAGTTCCGCGACGTGGTGGGCACCGCGCTGCGCACATCGATCCGCTTCACCAACCGGATGAAGGGCCGCACCGCCAATGTCGCCGATCACGCCGCGGTGCGCGACGCGATCGAGGCACGCAATTCCGAAGCCGCCCGCACGGCGATGCGTACGCTGATCGGCGATGTGCTCGATCTGATCGAACAGGTCGAAGCGGCCCCGCCCGAGGGCTGAGGGCGCGCTACCGGTGGAAAGCGGACGCTCCCATCCTCCCGTGCCGGGGAGGATCGACGATGGCCGCTATCGATCAAAGCCGTTCGCCCCGACACCCGCCCAGATGCGCGATGCGCCTGATTTGATTGAACATCTCGAAGTTGATCAGGGCATACGCCAAACGATGGAAATGATGCGGGAATAGCGCGGTCGCGATGATCGGCGCGGTTTTTCTCCGGAATAATATGGGGTTGGCGGCGCCGGGCCCCTCTCCTTCTTCCTATGATGGTGTGATGACCGGCGCGCCGAACCCGCGCAAGCGAGGGCGCGTTCGCGGGCGCTCGCGTCGCGGGCTCCGCCGGAGAAACGTACGGAGCCCATGATGTCTTTGCAGAACATCCCCATTTCTCGAAAGCTCGCCGGCGCCTTCGCCGCGCTGATTGTGATCTTTGCCGGTGTCGGCACGATCGTCTTCTCGAACCTCTCGTCGCTCGTCACTGCGGCCGCCGAAAAGGAGCAGTCGCTGCGCGCGCTCGAGAAAAGCCAGATGCTGCTGACCGACGTGCTCGAGCAGCAGAACGCCGCGCGCGGCTTCGCCATCCTCGGCAAGGAAGAGTTCCTCAAGACCTATCAGGAGAATGGCCAGAAGTTCGGCGAGACGGTCGCCGAGTTCAAGACATACTCGACTTCGCCCGAGCAGCACGCCCGTATCGACCAGCTGGTCGCCAATGTGCAGACGCTGCGCGGCAAGCTCGATCACGTCATCGAACTCGCGCACAATCCCGCGACGCGTGGCCAGGCGGGCGAGCTTTCGGGCGTCAAGATGCTCGGCGACATCCGTCCGCTGATCAAGGAGATCGGCAAGGTCCAGGAAGAGCGGGTCGTGAAGCGGATCGCCACCGAAGAGGCGGCGGTCGCTTCGGCCAAATGGGCGATCTGGATCGGTGGCGCCTTCGCGCTCGCAGTGTCGGTGCTGTTCGGCTGGTTGCTCTCGCGCGGCATCGCGGCGCCGGTCGCGCAGATGACCGGCGTGATGAACAAGCTCGCCGGCGGCGACAATGCCGTCGACGTGCCGGGAACGGACCGCGGGGACGAGATCGGCGCGATGGCCAAGGCAGTTCTGGTGTTCCGCGAGGCGGCGATCGAGAAGGAGAAATCCGACGCGGCCAAGAAGATCGCCGATGCCGAGCAGCAGCGCGTCGTGGATACGCTCGAGGCAAATCTCGGCAAGCTGGCGCAGGGCGACCTGACCAGCGAGATCCACGAAGCCTTCTCGCCGGCATATGAATCGGTGAAGGTCAATTTCAACGGTGCGGTGGCCGAGCTTCGCAACCTGATCGGCACGGTGATGGAGAGCGCCGCGACGATCCGCACGGGCTCGGGCGAAATCGCCCAGGCCTCCGAGGATCTCGCCCGCCGCACCGAAGCCAATGCCGCGAGCCTCGAAGAGACTTCGGCGGCAGTGACCCAGATGGACGGCCGCCTCAAGGCGACCGCCGCGTCCGCGGGACGTACTGTCGAGCGTGCCGACGGCGCGATCACCACGGTCTCGGGCGGCCGCAATATCGCCGACGAAGCGGTGCAGGCGATGACGCGCGTGGCGGATTCGGCCAAGGGCATCGACAGCGTGATCGAAGGCCTCGACAAGATCGCGTTTCAGACGCGGGTGCTCGCGATGAACGCCGCGGTGGAAGCAGGCCGCGCCGGCGAGGCGGGCCGCGGCTTCGCCGTCGTCGCCGATCTCGTCTCAGCGCTCGCGATGCGCGCCGAAGAGGAGGCCGGCCGCGCCCGCGACCAGCTCACCGCCACCCAGACCGACATCGTCGCTGCGGTGGAGATGGTCCAGAAGGTCGACGGCGCGCTCGCCGACATCTCGGGCGATGTTGCCGAAGTGCACAGCCTGCTCAACCAGATGGCGACCGACAATCAGGCGCAGTCGACTGCGATCACTCAGATCAGCGTCGCGATCGGGACGATGGACCAGTCGACCCAGCAGAATGCCGCGATGGTCGAGCAGACCTCGGCGGCCGCGCGCAACCTCTCGGGCGAAGTCGCGGCACTCAGCGAGCAGGCTTCGAAGTTCAACGTCGGCAATGGCGCGCGCGTCGCCGCGATGCGTTCGCCGGCACCGGCCAGGCTCGCGGCGAAGTCGAACGGCTATGTCTCCCCGGTCAAGCCGCTGCCCATCGCCGCGATAGCCAACGGCGCCGGATCGGACGACTGGGCTTCGTTCTAATTCTTCCTTCAATCCTCCCTCGCGCAGCGGGGAAGGTGGCGTCGAAGGCGACGGAGTGGGCCTGGCCGCAAGCGAACCGCCTGTGGCCAAGCCCCCTCCACCAGCTTCGCTGGTCCCCTTCCCCCGCTGAAGCGAGGGAGGATTTGTGCTTCACTTCATCCTGATCGCTTCGATCGCACCGTCGTCGCGATAGGTGATCGGCTGGATCGCGACGCGGCGGCTGCCCTGATAGGGGCCGTCGCCGAACTGCCCTTCCCAGCGATGATAGGCGATGTACCATTTGCCGTCCTTCGGATCCTCGAAGAAGGCGTGGTGGCCGGGGCCGCGATACCGCTTGTCGCCGACGAGCAATGGTCCGCCATAGCGCCATGGGCCTGTGGGCGAGAGCGCGACGGCGTAGTGGACCTGATAAGAGGCGGTGTCCCACTTCCCGGCCGAGTAGGACAGATAATAGATGCCCTTGCGAAAGTGCATGAAGGCACCCTCGGTGAAATTGGGCGGGGTATCGACCTTCACCTCATGGTCCAGGCTGACCATGTCGGGCTTGAGCGCCCAGACACGCAATGTCGCGCCGGCGCTGCCGCCGGCATAGAGATAGGGCGTCCTGCTTTTCGGATCGACGAACACCGCGGGATCGATCGCCTCGAAGCCCTTGCCGCCGGTGACGAGCGGCTTGCCGCTGTCGGTGCAGGGTCCCGCCGGCCCCTTGCAGATCGCGACGCCGATACGGCTGGGAGTCGGGTTCTGGGGGCCGACCGAATAATAGAAATACCAGCCGCCATTGGCCTGGACCATGTCGGGCGCCCAGAGGAAGTGCTGCGGGGCGCGGTCGTCTTCGATCCAGGCGATGTCCTTGAGCCGGAGGAGCGGCTGCTCCTTGCGTGTCCACTGGACCATATCGGGCGAAGACCAGGCGAAGAGCCCGCCGCCGCCGGTCGGATAGATCCAGTAGCGGCCGCCGGCGAACGCGATATCGGGATCGGCGCCGGCGAAAACCGACTTAACTTCCTGCGCGGACGCTGCCGGTAGCGTCGCCCTCAAGGCAATGCCGGTGAGCACCAAAATTCCTCCCCAGGAGCGGAAGCTCCGGGGGAGGGGGACCGTTCGCGCAGCGAATGGTCCCCCTCCCCCGGAAACGCCGTTTCCGGGGGAGGAATTGATCGGCGCAGCGGCCTCGCTCATTTTCCCGCGGGCACCACGCCCTTTGGCGCCGCGGCCAAGCGCTTGATCAGGTCGACCTCGGCTTGGCGATAGGGCTTGCCGTCGGCGCGGAAGACCTCGTGGAACCAGATCGTGGGTTCGTCCCAAGTGTAGGGCTTTTTCCAGCTGTCCCATGGCAGGCGCGTCTGGGTCTTGCCGTCGACGAAGCCCCAGTTGAACATCGCGATATTGTATTTCTTCGCGATGGGCAGCGAACCGTCGAAGGTCGAGCCGTTGCCGCGCGCCATATATTCGGTGCACCACACCGGCCGGCCATAGCTGAGCATCTGCTTCGCGCGCTCGTCGAACTTCTCCGGCCAGCTGTAGTCGTGGAAGCTGAGCACGTCCGACTGGGCGATCTGGGTCTTCTCGACTGCGTCCAATTTGGCCTGGTCGTCCCAATGATCGCCGATCCACACGCCCGAGGTGAGCGGCTGGGTCGGATCGACCGCGCGCGCCCAGGTGAAGATGCGCGGGAGCAGCTTCGCGACATATTCCTTCTTGTCGGGAGTCGGCTTGTAATTGCCGCCGCCGCCATTGTTGGGCTCGTTCCACAGATCCCAGCCGAGGATGCGCTGGTCGCCCGCGAAATGGCCGATGACGCCCTTCACGTAGCTCTCGAACTTGTCGTATTGCGACGCGTCCTTGAGCCGCGCTGCGCCGGGGGACTGGACCCAGCCCGAATTGTGGACGCCGGGGATCGGCGGGTGCTGCGGTCCGGCGACGGGATCGGGATCCCAGCAGCTGTCGAACAGCACGAACAGCGGGCGGATCTTGTGCTTCGCAGCGATGACGAGGAATTCGTCCATGCGGCGCTTGAGGCCCTCGGGGTCGTTCTCCCAGAGCAGATTGTGGAGGAACACGCGCATCGTGTTCATGCCAATCGATTCGGCCCAGGCGAGCTCCTTGTCGATCCTGGCGGGATCCCAGGTTTCGGCCTGCCACATCTCGAGCTGGTTGATCGCCGAGGCCGGCGTGTAGTTCGCGCCGACGAGCCAGGGCTGTTTGGCATGGAAGGCAGCGGCCTGCGCTTTGGTCCATTGATCGCGCGCATCGGCGGGTGCGGCGCCCACAACGAGGACGAGCGCGGTCGCCGCGAAAAGGAAGCTACGACGGATCATCAGGTCTCTCCCGGGTTCAGCGGCGAGCCGCGGTCGCGCCGCTGCTGAACTTGTAGGTCATGACGTTGCGATAGGTCTGGCCGGGTTGGAGGCGTGCCTCGGGGAAGCCCTTCTGGTTGATCGCGTCGGGGAAGATCTGCGGCTCCATCACGATCGCGTCGCCTTCGCGATAGATCTTCTTCGCCTTGCCCGAGAAGGTGCCGTTGAGGAAATTGCCCGAATAGAATTGCAGACCCGGCTGGTTCGACCAGAGTTCGAAGCTGCGGCCCGAGACCGGATCCGAGACGCGCGACATCAGATGCTGGGTCGTGGTCACCTTGCGGCCGATCACCCAATTGTGATCATAGCCACGGCCATAGACCATCTGCTTGTCGCTGGCGTCACGAACACGATCACCGATCGCGCGGGGCTTGCGGAAGTCGAACACGGTGCCGGCGACCGGACGGAACGCGCCGGTAGGGATCAGCGTCTCGTCGACCGGCGTGATCGAATCCGCGGGGATGGTGACGACGTGCCCCATCGCGCCGTTGGACGAGCCTTCGCCGGACAGGTTCCAGTAGGCGTGGTTGGAGATGTTGACGATCGTCTCCTTGTCGGTGGTCGCGGTATATTCGATCGTCAGGTTGTTCTGCTCATCCAGCGCATAGGTGGCGTCCACCGTCATCGTGCCGGGATAGCCCTGATCGCCGTCGGGGCTGACATAGCGCAGGGTCACCGACGCGGTCGGGCCGTTCTTCACCGAGACGACCTGCCACAGCACCTTGTCGAAGCCGACCGAGCCGCCGTGGAGCGAATTGGTGCTGTCGTTGAGCGGTGTCTGATATTGGCGGCCGTTCAGCGTGAAGCGCCCGGCGTTGATCCGGTTGGCGAAGCGGCCGACGGTCGATCCGATGAAGTTCGGATGCGCCAGATAATCGCCGATATTGTCATGGCCGAGCGCGATGTCGGCCTTCTTGCCGGCGCGATCGGGCATCACCAGCGACTGGATCGACGCGCCATAAGCGATGATGTTCGCCGAGATGCCGCGATTGTTGGTGAGCAGCACCGAATCGACCGTGCGGCCGTCGGGCAACTTGCCGAAGGTGCCGCGCTTCGCGGTGGCGGCGTCGGCGGCGGGGGCGGCGATTGCCATGGCGGCCAATACTCCCAGAGCAGCGATCGTCTTCATTCTCTCTCCCTCCATTTTGTCGTTGTCGGTGCGTATCAGTGGCTGTCGCGCGGAATGCCCCTGGTCTGGGCGATGCGCTGGTATTTGACGGCATTCTCGAGCACCGCGCCAGTATCGAATTGTCCGACCAGATTGCGGTGGATCTCCTGCCAGGGGGTCTGGCTCTCCGGAACGTAATCCACGCCCAGGGCTTCGCGACGGCGCGCGAGTTCGGCGTCGTCGACCAGCACGTCGACCCGGAGTTTCTTCAGATCGATGCGGATGCGGTCGCCGGTCTGCACCAGCGCGAGTCCGCCCCCGACCGCGGCCTCGGGCGCGGCGTTGAGGATCGACGGGCTTCCGCTGGTGCCCGACTGGCGGCCGTCGCCGAGGCAGGGCAGCGCGTGCACGCCGGCGCGGATCAATGCGACGGGCGGACGCATGTTCACGACCTCGGCGCCGCCCGGATAGCCGACCGGCCCCGCGCCACGCATGATCAGGATCGAATTGTCGTCGATACCGAGCGAGGGATCGTCGATGCGGTGGTGATAATCCTCGGGCCCGTCGAACACGAAGGCCTTGCCCTCGAATGCCTCGGGATCGTCGGGGTTGGAGAGGTAGCGCGCGCGGAATTCGTCGGAAATCACGCTCAATTTCATCACGGCGCTGTCGAACAGATTGCCCGACAGGACGGTCAGTCCCGCCGCGCGCTTCATCGGCGCATCGAGCGGGAAGATGACATCCGCATCCTCGGTCTCGGCAGTCCCGACATTGTCGCCGACAGTCTTGCCGTTGACGGTGAGCGCGCTGCCGTCGATCAGCCCAGCGCGGAGCAACTGCCCCATCACCGCGGGCACGCCGCCGGCGCGGTAGAAGTCCTCGCCCAGATATTTGCCCGCCGGCTGGAGATTGACGACCAGGGGCACGTCCGCGCCATGCTCCTCCCAGTCGGCGAGGCTCAACTCGACGCCGATGTGGCGGGCGATCGCATTGAGGTGGATCGGCGCGTTGGTAGAGCCGCCGATCGCCGAATTGACGCGGATCGCGTTCATGAAGGCAGTCCGCGTCAGCACATCCGAAGGCTTGCGATCGGCATGCACCATCTCGACGATCTGCAGCCCCGTGCGATAGGCATTTTCCTGCCGGTCGCGATACGGCGCGGGGATCGCCGCCGAGCCGGGAAGCGACATGCCGAGCGCCTCGCACAGCGAGTTCATCGTCGTCGCGGTGCCCATCGTGTTGCACCAGCCGGTGGACGGCGCCGAAGAGGCCACGAGCTTGATGAAGCCCTGATAGTCGATCTCGCCCGCGGCGAGCATCTCGCGCGCTTTCCACACGATCGTGCCCGATCCGGTACGCTCGCCCTTGAACCAGCCATTGAGCATCGGGCCGACCGACAATGCGATCGAGGGGATGTTCACCGTTGCGGCGGCCATCAGGCAGGCGGGGGTGGTCTTGTCGCAGCCGATCGTCAGGACGACGCCGTCCATCGGATAGCCGTAGATCGATTCGACGAGGCTCAAATATTGCAGGTTGCGATCGAGCCCCGCGGTCGGGCGCTTGCCGGTCTCCTGGATCGGATGGGTGCCGAATTCGAGCGCGATGCCGCCCGCGTCGCGAATCCCCTCGCGCACGCGCTTGGCGAGTTCGAGATGGTGGCGGTTGCACGGCGCGAGATCGCTGCCGGTCTGGGCGATGCCGATGATCGGCCTGCCCGACTGGATCTCTTCGAGGCTGATGCCGAAATTAAGGTAGCGCTCGACATAAAGTGCAGTCATGTCGGGATTGGCGGGGTTGTCGAACCAGGCACGCGACCTCAGGGGCGGGCGCCCGCCGTTCGAACCGTTTTCCGCGTCGTTCATTCACCTCTCCGGTGGGTAGTTTGTCTTTACACCAGCGCCACTATTTGTTCGCCCCGGCGGCGCCGTGCGGGCTTGATACCGGCAGTGCGCGGCAATAGGAAGAGCATATATATCTTATAAAAGGAAGTCGCGAGGATGACGGAAAGCGGGACGCAGCGGATTCGGCTGGGGCTGGTGGGAATCGGCAAGATCGCGCGGGATCAGCACCTCCCCGCCCTCGCGGCCGATGGCCGGTTCGAACTGAGGGCGACTGCGAGCCGGCACGCGACCCTCGACGGCGTTCCAGGCTATCCCGACATCGGCACGATGATCGCGAGCGGGCATGATCTCGACGCGGTTTCGCTCTGCACCCCGCCGGACGGGCGTTACGAACAGGCGCTGGCCGCGATCGATGCGGGGCTGCACGTGATGCTCGAAAAGCCGCCGGCAGCCACGCTGACCGAGATCGCGGCGCTCGCCGACCGCGCCAGCGCGAAAGGCGTCGTGCTCTACACGACATGGCATTCGCGCGAAGCGGCCGGCGTCGAGCCCGCCAAGGCCTGGCTGCAGGGCAAGCGCATCCTCGCGGTGCGCATCACGTGGAAGGAAGACATTCGCCGCTGGCATCCCGGGCAGGAGTGGATCCTGGCGGCGGGCGGCTTCGGCGTGTTCGATCCGGGCATCAACGCGCTGTCGATCGCGACCAAGATCCTTCCCGAGCCGATGCTCCTCGACAAGGGGTGGATGGAAGTGCCCGAGGGGCGCGCCTCCCCGCTCGCCGCCAGACTCGAGATGCGCAGCGGCGATGCGCGCGTCGAGGTGGTGTTCGACTTCCTCCAGACCGGGCCGCAAACCTGGGACATCGAGATCGACACCGACGCAGGCACGCTGCGGCTCGGCATGGGCGGCAGCATCCTGCAACTGCCCGGCGAGGAGGAGCAGAAGGCGCCCGATCGCGAATATCCGAGGCTCTATGCACGCTTCGCCGAGCTGCTCGCGGCGGGCGAAAGCGATGTCGATGTGCGCCCGCTCCAGATCGTCGCCGATGCCTTCATGATGGCAGAGCGGCGGATCACCGCGCCTTTCGAATTCTAGACTCCACGGGGCCGGTCCCATTAACCGGGCCGGCCCACCTGCGGACGCCAGGATTCGGGATGCGTGCCGTCGCGCTTCCACACTGTGTCCTTTTCGCAACGCCAGTCGAGCATTTTTCATTTCCAGTCTTATTGATATGATAAATGGCTTGGCAGCCGCCGTAACCGGTTGCATAGCTCCGGGCTGAACAGAGAGGCCCGCCAAGGGCCCTGCTCAACTCGCCAGGGGAGGTACGCGCGATGCGCCTGAAATCCATGATTCTAGCTTCGACTTCGTTCTTCATTCTCGCCGGGGCTGCGCCCGCCTTCGCTCAGGCGGACTCAACGGCCGCCGCGCAAGACGCAGCGGCTGGTGCGCCCGATGCCGCGGCAGCCAGCGCCTCGGTGCAGCAAGCCGAAGAGGACGCGATCGTCGTCACCGGTCTTCGCCGCAGCCTCGAGACCTCGCAGCGGATCAAGCGCGAGTCCGAGGGCATCGTCGACGCGATCGTCGCCGAGGATATCGGCAAGCTGCCCGACACCTTCGCTTCCTCCGCGCTCCAGCGCGTTCCCGGCGTGGCGGTCACCCGCGGCGGCGGTGAATCGGCGGGCGTCACCGTCCGGGGGCTGCCTAACCTGACCACCACCTATAACGGCCGCGACATCTTCACGGCCGAGGGCCGCTACGTCCAGATCCAGGACTTCCCCGCCGGTACGGTCGCGGCGCTGGAAGTGTACAAGTCGGGCCTCGCCAACCAGATCGAAGGCGGCATCGCCGGCGCGGTCAACGTGCGCGGGCGCAAGCCGTTCGACTTCAACGGCTTCGAGCTCTCCGGCTCGCTCAACTACGTGCATTCGGAGCAGGCGCAGCGCGAAGCCCCCAACGGCAACCTGTTGATCAGCGATCGCTGGGATACCGGCATCGGCGAGATGGGCCTGCTGGTGAACGCCTCCTATGTCGGCATCGAATTCCTCGATTCGACCCGCGAGCAGTCGCTGGTGATCGGCACCACCGACGCGGTCAACGCGCCGGGCAATGCGGGTCTGCGCTTCCCCGACGCGCAGGGCAACTTCCTCGGTTATGGCAAGCGCTGGCGCCCGTCGGTCAATGCCGCGTTCCAGTGGAAGCCGACGCCCGAGCTCGAAATCTATGCCGACGGCCTGTTCCAGGGCTTCCGCTCGGAGGATTACAACCGCTGGATGTTCATCCCGATCTTCGGCGGGATGACGCTGTCGAACATCTCGAAGATCCCCGGCACCAACCAGATCTCGTCGATGACCGTCACCAACGCCGTGCGCCCGGACGGCTATGCCGGATCGTTCAACGGCCACACCGACACTTATCAGGGCGGCGGCGGCCTGATCTGGACCAGGGACCGGCTGCGGCTCTCGGCCGACATCGCCTATACCGACAGCCAGTTCACGACGAGCGTGATGAACGTCGACTATGCGATGGCGAGCTCGCCGGTGCGCAACGTCGTGTTCGATGCCGCGCATGACGGCGGCCCCACCCAGACTTTCCTCAATTTCAACATCAACGACCCCGCCAATTACATCAGCCGCGGCCTCTGGCAGGAACGGCTGCGGGTGAACGGCAAGGACTGGCAGGCGCGCACCGATTTGTCCTACGATCTCGATCTCGGCTTCCTGAAGCGGATCGACGTCGGCCTGCGCTACACCAATCGCAAGGCAGGCCGCGACCTGGGCAACCTCTACATCAACAATGAAGGGGCGCGCATTCCGCTGACCGCGCTGCCGGGGCTGGATGTCCGTTCGACCATGCCCGGCTTCCAGTTCAACAACGTGCAGCCCAACGTCTTCTTCGCCACCCCCACGCGCGACAGCATCCGCGACAACATCACCCAGCTGCGCACCTTCTTCGGGGTCCCCGCAGGCATGCCGCCCTACAATCCGGCCGAGAATTTCCGCGCGAACGAGAAGTCCTATGCGGCTTATGCGCAGCTCAAATACGGCTTCGATCTGGGCGGCACCGTCATCGACGGCGTGGTCGGCCTGCGTGCGGTCAAGACCAAGCTGAATATCGACGGCTTCTCGCGGGTCGAGGCCACCGGCGGGGCGGTCACTTTCCCGGCAACCAGCGCCGAGAGCGAATATACCGACTATCTGCCGAACGTCAGCGCGCGGGTCGGCCTCACCGACAAGCTCCAGCTGCGTCTCGCCTTCACCCAGACGCGCACCCGGCCGAACTTCTTCGATCTTCGTCCCAACACCTCGCTGGGCCAGCCGGTGATCCTCGCGCCGGGCGACACCTGCCTCGATCCCGCGAACGCAGGCTCGGCGGTCTGCGTCGAGCGCCTGCGTCGCGGCGGTTCGGCCGGCAATCCCGACCTGAAGCCGCTCACTTCGGATAATTACGATGCGAGCCTCGAATATTATTTCTCGCGCACCGGCTCGATCACGGCGGCGGTCTTCCGGCACGACGCCGCGGGCTTCCTCGCGACGGTGGATGATCGCACCCAGCCCGGCCTGCGTATCGCGCGGCCGGTAAACCTTGGCCAGACCCGACTGCAAGGCGCGGAAGTGACGTTCACCAGCTTCCTCGACATCGACGGGCTGCCCGAATGGATGAAGGGTTTCGGCCTTCAGGCGAACGGCACCTATATCGACGCGAAGGGCGATCTTCAGCCCAACTTCGCAGCGACGCTCAACAACGAGCAGCAGCCGTTCCCGGGCGTGTCGAAATGGGCGTACAACCTCATCGCATTGTACGAGAAGCCGCAATTCTCGGCGCGTCTCGCCTATAACTACCGCTCGGAGTTCGTGAACTATTACAGCCTCGAGCCGCTCGATCCGACTGCGCACGCAGTGAAGGAGCGCGGGCGCGGCCAGCTCGACTTCTCGACCTCGATCACGCCGATCCCGAACATCACGCTCGCGTTCGACATCGTGAACCTGCTCGGCAATCCGCTGCAGCGCGATCGCCAGTACAATGTCGACGGCGACAGCTACGCGCGGCAGATCCTGTACCTCGAGCGCAGCTACTCGCTCGGCGTGCGCTTCCGCTTCTGATGGAAGCCGCCATACGGCAGATCGAAGGCCGGGGGACGCGAGTCCTCCGGCCTTCTTCTTTTCCGACGCGGCTTTGCTATGACTTCTCCCAAACAGAACCGGAGAGGATATCCATGTCGCTGCGCACTGCATTGCTTCTGCTGGCCGCAGCCGGAGGCGCGATGCCGGGCACCGCTTTTGCCCGCGATTCAGCCGAAGCCAGCCCGCGCGCGGCGATCGACAGCGCGACGAAGCTGGCGCGCTGGCAGCTCGAACGGATGCGCGACACCAGCCACATCGCGCGCGCCGGCGGCGAGACGCGCAACCCGCGCGCCTGGGAGCAGGCGGCATTCTGGGTGGGGATGACCGCGCTCGCCGACCACGGCGCGCTGGCGGATATCGGCAAGGCGATCCTCGACATGGGCGCCGCCAACCAGTGGCTGCCCGCCGATCGGCCTTATCATGCCGACGATCTCGCGATCACCCAATCCTATCTGTGGTCCGCGAAGCATGGCGGCGGCGCGGCGGCGCTGGCCCCGACGAAGAAGGCGTTCGACCTCATCCTCGCCAATCCGCCCAAGACCACCCTCGCCTTCGTGATCCCCGAAAAGGGCGGCTACAACGCCACCGAATGCCTGACGCGCTGGTGCTGGTGCGACGCGCTGTTCATGGCGCCGCCCGCGATGCTCGAGCTCTCGAAGCAGACCGGCGACCGGCGCTACCGCGACTATGCCATCCGCGAGATCTGGGCGACGACCAACTTCCTCTACGATCCCGTCGAGCAGCTCTTCTATCGCGACAGCCGCTTCTTCGAGCGCCGCGACGCCAGGGGGCGCAAGATGTTCTGGGCGCGCGGCAACGGCTGGGTGGTCGCAGGGCTGGCGCTGATGATCCCGAAACTGCCCAAAGGCGATCCCGACCGGAAGAAGCTGGAAGCCCTGTTCGTCGAGATGGCGGGCAAGCTGAAGGCGGTGCAGAAGCCCGACGGCTATTGGGCGCCTTCCCTCCTCGCACCCGAGGATTCGCCGCCGGAGTCGAGCGGTACGGGCTTCTTCACCTACGGCCTCGCCTGGGGCGTGAAGGCGGGCCTGCTGCCGCGCGCGGAATATGAGCCGGCGATCCGCAAGGGCTGGGCGGCACTGACCCGCGCGATCCAGCCCGACGGGCGGCTCGGCTGGGTGCAGCAGGTCAGCGACCGGCCCGAGCAGGTGCTGGCGACGGATACGCAATATTATGGCGTCGGCGCCTTTCTGCTCGCGGCGACCGCGGTCGCGGACCTCAGGTTCGATTGATGCTCAGGCTGCTGGCACCGCTCGCGCTGATCTGGGCGGCGCCAGCGGCGGCGCAGAAGATCGAGGCAGTCGACCGGGTCTGGGCGGGGCACGAAGTGCCGTTCGCGCTCGTGGTGACCGCGGACCGCATCTATGTCGGCTATTACGACGCTGCCCGGCAGCTGGGCGTGGCCAGCCGGCCGCGCGGTTCGTCGTGGTGGACCTACACGAAGCTGCCGAGCTGGGTCGGGTGGGACAGCCATAACCGCATCGCGATGGCGGTGGATGCGGCCGGGCAGCTCCACGTCGCGGCGAACATGCACAACGATCCCCTGGTCTATTTCCGGACCTCGGTTCCCGGCGACGTGCGGACGCTCGCGCGGACTCCAACGATGGTCGACGCCGCCGCCGAGCGGAGCATGACCTACCCCGCTTTCCTGAAGGACGCGGGCGGGCGGCTGATCTTCAAATATCGCGACGGCGGCAGCGGGCGCGGGCGCGAAATCTACAATATGCTGTACCGCGGCGGCTGGAAGCGGCTCACCGACGCGCCGCTGGTCGATGGCGAAGGCAAGAGCAGCGCCTATTTCGTCGGACCGGTGCTCGGGCCGGACGGCTGGTTTCATGCGATATGGGTCTGGCGCGACACGCCCGATGCCGCGACCAATCACGACCTCTCTTATGCGCGCAGCCGCGATCTGGCGCACTGGGAGCGCTCGGACGGGACGGCCCTGCCCCTGCCGATCCGGTTCGGCGATGCAGAGGTGGTCGATCCGGTGCCGGTGCGCGGGGGGATGATTAACAACAACACTGTGCCCGGGTTCGACAGCGCAGGCCGCGTGGTGATCGCGTTTCACAAATATGATGCGGCAGGAAACACCCAGATGTTCGTCGCGCGGCGTGAAGCGAAAAGCTGGCGCGTAGTGCAGGCGAGCGACTGGAAGGGGTTTCGCTGGGACTTTGGCGGGATGGGATCGCTCGATTTCCGGCTGCGCGTCGGAACGCCGGTAATGGACGGGAAGACGCTGCGAGTGCCGGTAGTACGCGACGGCAAGCCGATCGACCTGCTGCTCGACGGCGAGACGCTGGCGCGCGTAGGCGAGCGGCCGGGCGTGACGTTGGCGGATCGGCTGGCATCGCGGATCGCGGTGCCGGCGGGAATGCAGCTCAATATCGTGGAGGACGCGTCCGGCGTGGCGATCGCCTGGGCGACATTGCCGCCGAACCGCGATTTGCCGCGCGAGGACGTGCCGGAGGCGCAGACGCTCCGCCTGATATTACCCGACTAGTGCTCCTGCGAAAGCAGGAGCCCAGAGCCACGAGCGACACGGCCTGTAATCCTGGGCTCCTGCTTTCGCAGGAGCACTGATCCGTCAGCAATCCACCTTCCGCTCGGTCGGCGTATGTGGCTGCACGCAGGGGTGCGTTGGATAGGCTTCGAGGTCCAGCTCGGTCGCCTCCCGGACGACCTCCACCCGATCTCCCGCATCCTTCATCTCGTAGAGCTTGCCGAGCGCAAAGGTGAACGGCCGGTGGAGCACCATCATCAGCCGGCCATCGAACGCGCGGAACAGCATGCCGTGGCCGCTGTCGCGCCGGACCAGCGGGTCGAGCTGCTCCCACGGACCTTCGAGCCTGCCCGATTTCGAGCGTGCGATTCCCTGGATGTAGCCGCGCTCGCCATAGCTCGACCACAGCATCACCAGCGTGCCGGCGCCCGTGCGGTAGAATTGGGGACCGTCGGTCACCCAGACATTGTCGCCGTCCGCCTGGCGCTGGCCCTTGGCCCACGGCGCTTCATTGGCGCGAAACAGAACGCGCGGCTCGCCCATGGCAGCGAGATTGTCGTCGAGCGGGATCGCTTCGATCGTGCCGATCGTGGTCTGCAGCCATTCATGCGCATAGACGAGCCATGGCTTGCCGGCCGCATCGACATGGAGCGTGCCGTCGAGCGTCATCAGCGCTTTCGGCGCGATCGGCTCGCCGTTCCGGACGACGCGATACGGCCCATCGACCTTGTCGGCGACCGCGAGGATCGTGCCGCGGCGATAGGGTTTGCGGTTGCCTGTCGGCGGCAGCGTCGCGGCTTCGTCGTGGAACGTGGTGAAGAGGTACCACTTCCCCTTCCACGCGTGGACTTCGGGTGCCCAAGCGCCGTCCTTGGCCCAGATCCCCTCGGGCAGCGCGAACGCGACGCGCGGGCGGCTCCAGTGCTTCAGGTCCTTGCTGGAATAGACCATCGTGCCGAGCCGGCGGTCGCCGGTCATCGCAGTCTCGTTGCGGGTGAACAGATAATAGGTCTTCGTGGCCTTGTCGGCGACGATGAACGGATCGTGGAGCTGCATCTGCGGGAGCAGCAGCGGTGCCTCCGCGGGCTTTTGCTGTGCGGCGGCGGGCGTGGCGACAAGCACGGCCAGCGCCGCGAACAGATGTTTGATGCGCATTCCCGTTCCCCTCAAGCGCGGGCCGCCGCGATCTCTTCGAGCGACTTGCCTTCGTTGCGCGGCGCCCAGATCAGGCCAACCATGCCGCTCACCACCAGGAAGCCGGTGAGGATCCACGCGAGCGTGGTGAAATCGTAAGCGGCGAGCGTCGGCACCGCGAGACTCCAGATGCCGAGGCCGATGCGGACGATCGCGAAGGTGGCGCCCTGCGCGGTCGAGCGGATCGCGGTGGGGAAGAGCTCCGCCGACCAGAGCTGGAAGAAGCTCTGCGCGCCGAAACCGCCGGCGATCCCCATGATCACGACATGGAGGATGACGATCTCGAGCTTGAACCCGAAGATCGCGAGCAGCGCCATGCCGACCACGTGCATCCCCGCCGAGATGCCGAAGAGCAGGCGCTGGTTCACCTTGTCCGACAGCGTCATGAAGATGGTGAGGATCGAGATCATGCCGATCAGGAAATAGCCCGCCGGCAGCATCGTCGCGGTCCATGCGGGGAGATTGTTCTGGGCGATCAGATAGGGTGTGAAGAAGCCGTTATAGCCGGCCCACAGGTTCCAGAAGCCGTACATCGAGGCGAGGAACAGCATCGAGCCGAGATAAGCGGGCTTGAACAGTTCGCGCCAGCTCTGGCTGAGCGCCTGGCCGGCAGTGGCGGCCTGGCTATCCTCCCAGCGCTGCGATTCCCGCATCCGCGAGCGCAGGAAGGTGAGCGCGATCGCCAGCACCGCGAGATGCGCGAACAGCCAGCGTATGCCGGTGATGCCCCAGGGCTGGAGGAAATAAGCGGCGACGAGCACCGCGACAGGGCCGAGATACCAGAGCATCTGCGCCACGCCCGAATGCGCACCGCGTTTGTCGTCGGGCGCCTGCTCCGCGATCAGCGACCAGGAGGCGGGGATGTCCGCGCCCACTGCGAGGCCGACGAGCACGAAGCCCAATACGATCATCCACGCCGACGAGGCGAAGATGAGGAAGAGCATGCCGAACGCGTAGAACAGCATGTCGTACTGGTAGATCTTCTTGCGCCCGAACTTGTCGCACAGGATGCCGCCGATCAGCGCGCCGACGCCCGCCGATATGGCGTTGGCGCTGAATGCGCCGATCAGCCCGATGAAATTATCGGAAAGGCCGTAAATTTCCTTCCACAGCGCCAGCGCCACCGATCCGGCGACGATCGACCCCGCGTCGATATAATTGGCGAGCCCCGCGAGGATCGTGTCGCGCCACTTATGGTCCGGGGTATCGCTCATATGTCCCCTCAGATGCCCAGCCCGAGCCGATAGATACGATCGGCGTTGCGCCCCCAGAGCGCGCGGCGCTCGTCTTCGCTGAAATCCCGGGTGATCGCGTCATATGCATCGAGATGCTGCGCGAAGCTGCCGAATAGCTTGTCGGTAGGGAAATCGCTGGCGAACATCGCGCGATCGGTGCCGAACAGCTCGATCGTCTGGAGGATATAGGGCCGCGCCTGTTCGAGGCTCCACGGGCGATGGGTGAAGCCCATTCCCGACAGTTTCGTCGCGACATTCGGCAAGGCGGCGAGCGCGGCCATGCCCGTGCGCCATTGCTCCCATTCGCCGGGAACGGCCATGCCGGTGTGGTTGATGATGACCTGAATTTCGGGGTGCCGGGCGATGAGCCCCGCAAGCTCCGGGAACTGGCCGGGATAGGCCTGAAGGTCGAAGCTCAGGCCATATTTGCCGAGCAGCGCGAAGCCGCGCGCCCAAGCCTCGTCCTGCGTCACGTCGCGGGACGAATAAGTGCGGCGCGGATCCGGGTGCCAGTTGACGATATGGCGGATGCCGCGGACGTTGGGGTGCGCGGCATGTGCTTCGAGCAGGCGCTCGACTTCCGGACCGTCCAGCGCGGCGAAGGCGATGATCGCATTGGGCATGCCGCGCGCGTCGGCGAGACCCTGAAGCCATTCGGTCTCGGCGAGCGCGGCCGAGGCATCGGCGCCGGCATCGACATGGACGGTGCCGCGGACGTCCCAGCCCTGCACATCCGCAAGGTAATCGTCGAGCAGGTAGGTGTTGGCGATCGGCTCAACGCTGCCGTTCGGGCCGTCATCGGCGAACGGCGGCGTCAGCCAGGGATAAGCGATGCGGTCGAGATCCCAGAGATGCACATGAGCATCGATGAAGGGCAGATCGCGCGCCATTTCCTCTCCTCTTGTCGTCATCCCGGCGAACGCCGGGATCTCGCGCCGCAGGCCGTTCGCTTGCCGCCTGAGATCCCGGCTTTCGCCGGGATGACGGAGATTGGCTTAGTACGTCGTCCGGCCGCCCGACGTGTCGAAAGTCGAGGCGGTGGTGAAGCTGCACTCCTCGCTCGCCATGAACAGGATCATCGCAGCGCTTTCCTCGGCTTCGCCGAGGCGGCCCATCGGAATCTTCGAGCGCATGTAATCAACTTGGCTCGCGGGAAGCTGGTCGAGGATCGGGCTCTCGAACGTGGCCGGAGTCAGTGCGTTGGCGATGATGCCCTTGCCCGCCAGTTCCTTGCCGAGCGACTTGGTGAGGCCGATCACGCCCGCCTTCGATGCCGAATAGGCCGAGGCGTTGGGATTGCCTTCCTTGCCAGCCACCGAAGCGACATTGACGATGCGGCCATAGCCGTTCGCCAGCATGTGGGGGACGACCGCGCGGCAGCAATAGAACAGCCCGTTCAAGTTGATCGCGACCACCCGCTCCCAGCTGTCGAGCGGATATTCGTGGACCGGCGCAGTAGCGCCGGTGATGCCCGCCGAGCAGACGAGGACATCGATCCGGCCGAGCGCCTTGGCGGTCTCGTCCGCGGCGCTCGCCACGGTCGCCGCGTCGGAGACGTCGACCAGCGCCGTATGCGACGCGCCGACCTCGGCCTTGGCCGCGGCCAGCCAGTCAGCGTTGACATCCCACAGCGCCACCTTGCCGCCCTCCGCGACGAAGCGCTTGGCGACTGCGCGCCCGAGCCCGGAGGCGCCGCCAGTAATGATCGCGGTACGGCCCGCGAAGCGATCGGCATAGAGCGTCAAGCGACCTTCTCCGACCATGCGACGACCTGCTGCGCCTGCTCGCCGAGCTTCTCGATGCCGAGCGCGACCTTGTCGCCGGCCTTGAGGTAAATTGCCTCCGGTTTCTGGCCCATGCCGACGCCGGGAGGCGTGCCGGTGGTGATGATGTCGCCGGGAAGCAGCTTGATGAACTCGCTGACATAGGCGACGATCTTCGAGACCGGGAAGATCATCGTCGCGGTGGTGCCGTCCTGCTTGCGTTCGCCGTTGACGTCGAGCCAGAGGCGTAGGTTCTGCGGATCGCCGACCTCGTCGGAAGTGACCAGCCACGGACCGACCGGGCCATAGGTCGGGCAGCCCTTGCCCTTGTCCCACGTGCCGCCGCGGTTGATCTGGTAATCGCGCTCGGACAGGTCGTGGACCACGCAATAGCCGGCGACGTGATCGAGCGCGGAGGCTTCATCGATATAGGACCCGCCCTTGCCGATGATCACGCCGAGTTCGACTTCCCAATCGCTCTTCACCGATCCGCGAGGGATCACGACAATGTCGTGCGGCCCCTGGATGCAGCTCACTGCCTTGGTGAAGATCACCGGCTCTTCGGGGATCGGCAGGTTCGATTCGGCAGCGTGATCGGCATAGTTCAACCCGATCGCGATGAACTGGCGGGTGACCGACACCGGCGGGCCGTAGCGTACGCCTTCGGGCGCGAGCGGCAGCGAGGCGGGATCGATCGCGGCGAGCGCGGCAAGGCCCTCGGGCAAAAGCTGATCGGGCCCGATGTCGCTGATGTGGCTCGAGAGGTCGCGGATGCGGCCTTCGGCGTCGATCAGGCCGGGGCGTTCGTTACCGGCGGGTCCAAAACGGCAGAGTTTCATATCGGGTCTCTCGTTCTCAATGCGTGTAGGGGCGGTGCATCGGCAAATCGCGATTGAGCTCGACCCCGAAGCCGGGCGTGTCGAGCGCGCTCACGTGCAGGCGCCCGTTCACGGGCACCGGCTCGCCGATCAATTGCGGGTGGAACATGGGCACGACTTCGGTCGGCCCGGGATGCATCATCAGGAACTCGGCGAACGGGCTGTTATGCCGGGTGATCACGAAGTGGTAACTGTACACCGACGAGCCGTGCGGGATCATCAGCACGCCCTTGCTGTCGGCATAAGCGGCGATCTTGATCAATTCGGTGACGCCGCCGCACCAGCCCACATCGGGCTGTATGATGTCGCAGCATTCCATGTCCATCAGCATGCGGAAGCCCCAGCGGGTCGCCTCGTGTTCGCCGGTGGTGACGAGCAGGCCCTTGGGGGCGTTCTTCTTCAATGCGGCATAAGCCCAGTAATCGTCGGGGCTCAGCGCCTCCTCGATCCATTTGAGCCCGCACTCCTCGTACGCCCGGTGCGCGAGCCGCGTGGCGTAATCGAGATCGAGGCTCATCCAGCAATCGAGCATCAGCCAGAAATCGTCGCCGACACGGGCTCGCATCTCGGCGAGCTCGGCGATGTTCTTGTGAAGGCCTTCCAGCCCTTCGGCGGGGCCATGATGCAGCGGCAGCTTGCCGCCGATGAAGCCGAGTTCCTTGGCCACATCGGGCCGCGCGCCGGTCGCGTAGAATTGTAGCTCGTCGCGCACCGCGCCGCCGAGCATCTGATAGACCGGCTCGCCGCGCAGCTTGCCGAGCAAGTCCCAGAGCGCGAGGTCGACTCCCGAGATGGCGTTCACCACCAGCCCCTTGCGGCCGTAATATTGCGTCGAGAAGTACATCTGGTCCCAGATCTTCTCATATTCGGTCGGGCTGCGGCCCTCGAGGAAGCGCGCGAGATGCTTCTCGACGATGAAGGCGGCAGGCTCGCCGCCGGTGGTCACCGCGAAGCCGATCGTACCGTCCTCGGCTTCGATTTCGACGATCAGCGTGCCGAGCACATTGATCCCGAAGCTCTGGCGCGACTGGCGATATTCGGGATAGCGCGCCATCGGCGTGGCGATGTGGTCATCGATCCAATGGCCTTCGCCCTGATCGTGATAATCGGCACCGCCGCCGCGGACGGTGAACGCGCGGACGTGCTTGATCTTCGAAAGGCCGGCTGCCGCCACGTCTTCTGATCCCTTTTGCGGCAAACGTACCACATCTGGGCACGTCGCCTGATAATGTGAAAAACTGCGGACAACACATACCATCATGTGATACGTCGCGCCGCTATGCCTGACTGAATGGGTCTGGCGGGTGCCGAAATGCTCCGCCGCTTCGCACCCCTCCTGATGCTTTACTTTCTCACTTTATGGGATAGGATGTTACGAGATGAGACGCGACACGTCAAACGCTGAATCGGAAACGACCGAGAAGAAAGCGGGCCCCAAGGTACAGGGCAGCCAGACGCTGATCCGTGGGCTCGACATGCTCGACAAGGTGATCGACGGCCCGATCAAACTCGCCGAGCTGTCGGCGCGGATGGGGCTCACCCGCTCGACCACGCACCGTCTCGCCAATGCGCTGATCGATCGCGGCTTCCTCACCTATCTGCCGCGCGACGGCTATCAGCTCGGCCCCAAACTGATTCAGCTCGGCTTTCTCGCGCAGAGCCAGGCCGACATCGTCCAGATCGCCCGCCCGCGGATGGAAGAGCTCGCTGCGGCTTCCGAGGACACGGTGCATCTCGGGCGGATGGACGGCGACCTCGCGCTCTATCTCGACAAGATCCCGGGCCGCCGCCGCGTCGAGATTTCGAGCCGGATCGGCGATCGCCAGCCGCTCACGTCGACCGGGCTCGGCAAGGCATTGCTCGTCGACGGCAGCGAAGCCGAATGGACGCGGCTGTTCGAGGCCGACCAGGCGCATGGCGCGCCGCGTGCGAACCGCGAACTTTGGTTCGAGCGGATGCGCGGCTATGCCGAGGCCGGCCACGCCTACGACCTCGAGGAGAATGAGGACCAGATCCGCTGCGTCGCCGCCCCGGTGCGCGACGTTTCCGGCAAGATCGTCGCGGCGATCAGCGTATCGAGCGCCGCGCAATATATGGACGACGAGCGGATGGCGGCACTGAGCTCCGAGGTCCGCGAGACCGCGCAGAAGATCAGCACCGATCTGGGCTGGAGCCCCGATGTGCGCCCGCCGCGCCGCGCACGAAGATAGCATCAGGAGAGGCTAGTGAAGTTGTTGGAAGGCAAGACCGTGCTCGTCACGGGCGCATCGACGGGCATCGGCCGTGCCGCCGCGGTGGGCGCGGCGAAGGCCGGCGCGGACGTGGTGATCAATTATCACAGCCGCGACGACGACGCCGCGGCCTGCGTTGCCGAGATCGAGACCGCCGGCCAGCGCGGGCTGGCCGTGAAGGGCGACGTCGCCGCGCCCGAGACCGCGACCGAGTTCGTGGCGAAAGCGGTCGAGGCCTTCGGCAAGATCGACGTGATGGTCTCCAACGCCGGCATCTGCCCCTTCCACTCCTTCCTCGACATGCCGGTCGAGACGGTCCAGCGCACGATGCAGGTCAATCTGCTCGGCGGCTATTTCATGTGCCAGGCGGCAGCGAACCAGATGGTGCGGCAGGGCCATGGCGGCGCGCTGATCGCGGTCTCGTCGATCTCGGCCTTGGTCGGCGGCGAATATCAGACGCACTACACGCCGACCAAGGCGGGGCTCCATTCGCTGATGCAGTCGACTGCGATCGCGCTCGGCAAGCATAATATCCGCTGCAATTCGGTGTTGCCGGGCACGATCCTCACCGAGATCAACAAGGACGACCTCGCCGACGAGGAGAAGCGCAAGTACATGGAAGGGCGCATCCCGCTCGGCCGGTTGGGCCAGGCCGAGGATCTCGCCGGCCCGATCATATTCCTCGCCTCCGACATGGCGGCCTATGTCACCGGCGCGGCCTTGCTGGTCGACGGCGGCGCGTTCGTGAACCTGCAATGAGGATGCTGCTCGCCGCCGGCGCGGCACTGCTCGCCATGGCCCTCCCCGCCCAGGCCCAGCAACGCATCCTGATCGCGAGCGATTCGACCGCCGCGAACTATGGTGCGGACAAATATCCGCAGACCGGCTGGGGCATGATGCTCAAATGCGGCCTCCAGCCCGATGTCGAGGTGATCAACCGTGCCGTCGGCGGGCGTAGTACCCGCACCTTCATTTCCGAAGGAAAATGGGACGCGCTGCTCGCCGAATCCAAGCCCGGGGACGTCGTGCTGATCCAGTTCGGCCACAATGACGCGAGCGTTTCGCGCCCCGAGCGCTATGCGCCCGCCGCAACGCTCTATCGCGACAACCTCCTCCGCATGATCTGGGAATCGCGCGGCCGCGGCTTGATCCCCGTGCTGGTCACGCCTCCTGCCCGCCGCTCGTTCGACGGCGCCCGCGCCAAGGCCGATTTCGCCGCCTACTCGCAGGTGGAGCGCGAGCTGGTGGTCACCACCAACACGCCGCTGATCGACCTCGAGGCGCGCTCGCTCGATTTCGTCAGCAGCGCGGGCGAGGCGGGATCGAAGAAATATTACCTCCATTACACGCCCGCCGACAAACTCTCCGCCTTCCCGAACGGCATCGCCGACGACACGCATTTCAGCGAACTCGGCGCCCGGGCGATGGCCAATCTGGTCGCGCAGGAGCTCAAGGGCCTGAAGATACCCGTGGCCGAAAAAGTGCTCCCCGAACGCCCCGACCTCACCCGCACCAAGCCGCTGGGCAACTTCGCCTGCCACTGAGATAAATAGCCGAGCGCCGCACATCCTGCCGCACCCCGGCAGCATGCCCGTCGCCGATTATTGACACCGGTGGACATCTCGCACAGCATCGGCTGCGGCGACCTGTGTCTGGAGTGTGACCAAAAGCCCACAGCGCAGGGACTAATCCCAAAAGGGGGATTGGCGAGACGTTTTCGTTACGTCATATATATTGGGAAATAAGAACAACAAATGAGACTCGTCAGCGCAAAGCGCGGCGGTCAGGCAGGACAAGAGGAGGGGAAGAGCATGAAGCTTTCAGCATATTCGCGCGCTCGCGGCGCCGGGATTTCGGGCGTGGCGCTGACCGTGGCGCTGGCGTGGACACCGGTAGCAGTGGCGCAGGACGCGCCCGCCGCCGCCCCTGCAGCGCAGCAGACTCCGGAGACGACCGACGAAGGCGAGATCGTCGTCCAGGGCTTCCGCGCCTCGCTCAACACTGCGCTCAACCAGAAGCGTGAGGAGACCGCCGCGGTCGACTCCATCGTCGCCGAGGACATCGGCAAGTTCCCGGATTCGAACCTCGCCGAATCGATGCAGCGCGTCCCCGGCGTCGCGCTGTCGCGTGGCGACGGCGGCGAAGGCCGCAACATCTCGGTCCGCGGCCTCGGCGCCGGCTTCACCCGCGTGCGCATCAACGGCATGGAAGGTACCGCGCAGACCGGTTCTTCCGACATTTACGGCGCCGGCAATTCGGGCCGCAGCTTCGACTTCAACGTCTTCCCGACCGAGATCTTCTCGGCGCTGTCGGTGCGCAAGACCACGTCCGCGGACGTCGAAGAGGGCTCTCTCGGCGCGACCGTCGACCTCAAGGCACCCAAGCCGCTCGACTTCAAGAAGGACTTCACCCTCTCGGCGACTGTGCGCGGCGTCTACAACACGATCAGCAAGAAGGTCGATCCGCGCGCCTCGCTGCTCGTCTCGAAGCAGTTCGCCGACGGCACCTTCGGCGTGCTCGCCTCGGTCGCCTATCAGAAGCGCCACATCCGCGAGGTCGGCTATTCGGCGGTCGACATCCTCGCGTCCAACACCAACGGCCTCGACCCGGACGGCAACGGCCCGGCCGCGCTCCAGCCCTTTTGCACGCCGATCGGCTATACGCCGCTCAGCCCCGCGGTCGGCACCAAGGGCGCGACGGCAACGCTGTGCAGCACGGGCAACCCGCGCACCAGCACGCTTGCCGCCTACAATACCGTCGCAGGCCTGCGTCGCGCCGACGCACCCAACACGCCGGGCAGCGGCGCCTTCCTGCCCCGCCTGCCCCGCTACGTGAATTCGGAGCAGGACACCAAGCGCATCGGCGGCACGCTGACGCTGCAGTTCTCCCCCGATGACGATACCGACATCAGCGTCGACGCGCTCTATTCGCGTTACGAGGTCGAGCGGCGCGACAATTACATCCTCGGCCTGTCGTTCGGACGCAGCGTCACCAACAACGGCCAGCCGATGGTGTCGGTGCGCGACATCCAGTTCGATGACAAGGGATCGCTGGTCTACGGCCTGTTCGATGGCGTCGACGTCCGTTCGGAAGGGCTGGTCGATCACTGGATTTCGGACTTCAAGCAGGGCAATCTGAACTTCCGTCACCGCTTTTCCGACAGCTTCGAGATGACGGCGCTGTTCGGGATCAACCAGTCGGTCTGGTGGGGGCCGAAGCGCTTCCAGACCTTCATGGACGCGATCGACACCGATAATTTCTCGGTCGATTTCCGCGACGGCGAGGCGACTCCGATCATCGGCTTCGGCTTCGACGTCGCCAATCCGGCGAACTTCACCTATGCGCCGGCCCTCGCCGACGGGACGGTGCTGGGCGGGTTCAGCTTCCAGGGCAAGCCGTCGAAGAACCAGACCGACAACCTCACCGCCGAGGTGAACACCGACTGGGACATCGACCAGGGCCTCAAGCTCAAGATCGGCGCGCAGTTCCGTCGCAGCGATTATAATGCGTACAACTCCAGCCCGTACACCGCCGACACGATCGTCCGGCCGCTGCCCGCGGGGACGTCGCTTGCCAGCATCACGCGCCAGATCAGCGGGCTCGACGAGCTGTTCGGCCGCGGCGCGCCGGCGAGCTGGGCCGCGATCGATCCCGACAAATGGGACGGCGTGTTCGACTTCGATTCGGTACGCTTCTGCCGCACCGAATGCGGCGCCGGCGCCTCGCGGATCCGCGAGGAGGTCAAGAGCGCCTATGTGATGACCACGTTCAACACCGAGGACCAGCTCCCGGTGAAGATCCGCGGCGACATCGGCGTGCGTTATGTCCGCACCGACATGCTCGCGGCAGGTTATATCTCGGTGTCGGCCCCGGCGGGGTCCACGCCCACCAATCTGCGCGGCCAATATGGCCAGGTGCTGCGCGGCTATGACGATTGGCTGCCCTCGGGCAACGTCGCGATCGAACCGGTGGAAAATCTGATCCTGCGTCTGTCGGCCGCGAAGGTCATGGCGCGTCCGGAGCTCGGCCAGCTCGCACCGACCAGCGGCATCACCGCCACCACGCGTACGGGTAACATCAACAATCCGTTCCTCGATCCCATCCGCGCCGACACCTTTGATGCCGCGCTCGAATGGTATTTCAAGCCGGGTTCGCTGTTGTCGGTCGCCTATTTCAAGAAGGACATCAAAAGCTTCGTCCAGCGCGTCACCAGCCAGATCCCGTTCAACCAACTGGGGCTCCCGGTGGAGCTGCTCACCGGCACCAATACTGCGCCGACCGAGATCTTCACGATCGGCCAGCCGGTGAACACGCCGGGCGGTCCGCTCGAGGGTTTCGAAGTCAATGCGCAGGTCCAGCTCGACTTCCTGCCGGGCTTCCTCGGTAATTTCGGCGTGCTGGCGAACTACACGCATGTCACCTCAACGATCCAGTACGTGCTGGCGAGCGTGAACGGCGTGCCGACGGTGACCACCACCGCGGACCTGATCGGCCTTTCGAAGAACACCGCCAGCGGCACGCTCTTCTACGAGGACAGCAAGTTCAGCATCCGCGGGACGGCCAGCTATCGCGATCGCTACATCCGCGGCATTCCCGCCTCGGCAGGCAGCGATCTGCAGGGCAATTCGCCGAACCTGTTCGTCGACGCATCGGCCTCCTATGCGATCACCGACAACATCAAAGTGATCCTGGAGGCGCAGAACCTCACCGACGAGCGCAACAACCTCTATATCGACAGCCAGCGCAAGGACACGCTGTTCCAGACCCGGATCGGACGGACGTTCAACTTCGGCGTGAACTTCCAGTTCTGAGGCGAATCGACATTCAACTCCTCCCCTCCCTTTTAGGGAGGGGCTAGGGGGTGGGTAAGGAAAGGCCGGGCTCGATGCCCGGTCTTTCCTTCTTTTCCGAGCTGCTCGATGGGCTCGCTGCGCTCGCACCCACCCCCTGCCCCTCCCTTGCAGGGAGGGGAGGCAGTTTGCTGAAGCGTCGTGCGCGATGGTCCGCTTCCTTTCATCACCGAAGAAGCGGGCCGCGATCGGGGGATCGCGGCCCGCTTTGCGTATGGACATAATCCCGAAATGTAAATCATCGTGCCATTAGTTGGGAATCGATTGACTCCGCTCGCCACCCGGAGCAGCTTCGCCGCAAAACAAATCGGGGAGAGGTTTCATGCTGGTGGCACTCATCATTGCGTCCGCAGTTCCTGCGCAAGCGGCGCCGATCTTCGCGGGGCGGCAGGTCGAGCGGCTCGATCGCGGACTGGTCGCTGTCCCGGCGGCGGGCGGTGGCAACCATGTCTCGTGGCGGCTGCTCGCGACCGACGCCAAAGGCGCGCGCTTCACGCTGTATCGCGACGGCAAGGTGATCGCGCGAGTGAGCGGCCAGCAGGCGACGAGCTATCTCGACAGGAGCGGCACCGCCGCCTCGCATTATGCGCTCGCCGCGCGCGACGCCGGCACAACCGTCTGGGCGAACGGCTATCTGCCGATCCCACTCGACAAGCCCGCCGACGGCCGCACCCCTGACGGCGAGACATATAGCTACACGGCCAACGATGCCTCGGTCGGCGATCTCGACGGCGACGGGCGGTACGAGCTGATCGTCAAATGGTATCCATCGATCGCCAAGGACAATGCCTTTTCGGGCCATACCGGGGCGACGCTGATCGACGCCTATACGCTTGAAGGCAAGAAGCTGTGGCGGATCAATCTCGGGCCCAACATCCGTTCGGGCGCGCATTACACCCAGTTCATGGTCTATGACCTCGACGGCGACGGCAAGGCCGAGATCGCGATGAAGACCGCCGACGGTACTGTCGACGGTACCAACCGGACGCTCGGCGACCCCCACGCCAGCTGGACCAGCCGCGAGGGCGAAGTCGACATCGACGACCGCACCGGCGCCAAGGTTCTGCCCGACGGCAAGAAGGTCTCCGAGCTCAAGGGCCGCATCCTCAAGGGGCCCGAATATCTCACCGTGTTCGATGGGCTCACCGGCCGCGCGCTCGCCTCCGCGCCTTACGCCCCGGCGCGCGATCCGAGCGGCGACAACCCGACCTACGACCAGATGAAGGCGACCTGGGGCGACGGGTACGGCAATCGCTCCGAGCGCTATCTCGCGGGCGTCGCCTATCTCGACGGGCACCGGCCGAGCCTCGTCTTCGGGCGCGGTTATTATGCCCGCTCGACGATCGCCGCCTGGGATTACCGGAACGGCAAGCTCGGCATGCGCTGGCTGTTCGACAGCGCGACGCCGGGCAACGAGAAGTTCGGCGGCCAGGGCAACCACCAGCTCTCGGTCGCCGATGTCGACGGCGACGGCCGCGACGAGGTCTTCTACGGATCGATGGTGATAGACGACAACGGCAAGGGGCTATGGTCGTCGGGGCTGGGGCACGGCGATGCGATGCACTTGTCCGATCTCGACCCGACGCATCCCGGGCTCGAGAAGTTCGGCGTCCACGAGACCATGCGGATGAGCGGCAACCGCGGCGCGGCGATGCTCGACGCACGCACCGGCGCGATCCTCTGGTCGACTCCCGCCGACAAGGATACCGGCCGCGGCATCGCGATCGACATCGACCCGCGCCACCCCGGCGCCGAGGCGTGGGCGAGCAATTCGCGCGAGCTCTACGACGTGAAGGGGAATGTCATTCCCGGCGGGCATCCCCGCGCGGCCAATTTCGGCATCTGGTGGGACGGCGATCGCCTGCGCGAGCTGCTCGACGGCAAGAAGATCACCAAATGGGACTGGAACACATCGAGCGAGCAATTGCTGCTCGATCCGCCGGGCGTGGTCTCAAACAATGGCACCAAGGCGAACCCGTCGCTCTCGGCCGACATCCTCGGCGACTGGCGCGAGGAGCTGGTGGTGCCGAGCGCGGACAGCACCGAACTGCGCATCTACGAAACGCCGATCCCCACCAGCGAACGCATCGTGACGCTGATGCACGATCCGGTCTATCGCCTGGGTGTGGCATGGCAGAACACCGCGTACAACCAGCCTCCGCACACGTCCTACTTCCTCGGCGCGAAGTAAGGCGATGCTGCTGATCGCGCTCCAGATGGCAATGACCCAGGCCCCGCTCCGTTTCGATCTCGAGCCGCCCAAGCGCGCCACCGGCCACATCGCGGTGGCGACGGACAAGCCATACGAGAAAGGCGGCTTCGGCTACGAGGCGCAGCGCCGCGGCAAGGAGTTCCTGTTCTCCGCCGCGGTGCCCGAGGGCAATTACCGCGTGACGGTGCGGCTCGGCGGGCGCGTGACGGTGAAGGCCGAATCGCGCCGGCTGATGCTGCGCGACATCATTACGAAGCCCGGCCAGTACGTCACTGCCAGCTTCATCGTGAACGTCCGCAATGCCCAGCTCGCCCCGCCGCCCGCGAACGCGCCCGGCGGAAGCCAGGTCAAGCTCAAGAGCCGCGAGGCGGGCAGCTACACCTGGGACGACAAGCTCACCCTCGAATTCCTCGGCGATCCGCGCGTCGCCTCGATCGACATCGAGCCGGCCACGGTGCCGACGGTATTCCTCGCCGGCGATTCGACGGTGACCGACCAGCGTTCGGAGCCCGCGGCGAGCTGGGGGCAGATGCTGCCCGCACTGTTCGGACCCGATGTCGCGATCGCCAATCATGCGGAATCGGGCGAGACGCTGAAATCGTTCGTCACCGAATTGCGCTTCGACAAATTGCTGTCGCTGATCAAGCCGGGCGACTGGCTGCTGATCCAGTTCGGGCATAACGACCAGAAGGCCAATTGGCCGCAAACCTATGCCGACCCGGCGATCACCTACCCCGCCTGGCTGCGCACCTATATCGCCGAGGCGCGCCGCCGCGGCGCGCATCCGGTGCTGGTGACTTCGCCCGAGCGGCGGAACTATGAAAACGGGAAAGTACGTCGCACGCTCGCCGAATATGGCGCGGCGGCACGCAAGGTGGCGCGCGAGGAGAAGGTGCCGCTGCTCGACCTGCAGGAACGCACCGTCACGCTCTACGAAGCGCTGGGCGAGGCGAAGGCGGCAACCCTGTTCAACGATGGTGGCAAGGACCGGACACACCACAATAATCCCGGCGCATGGTTCCTCGCCCGCGCGGTCGCCGCCGAGATCGCCGCGCAGGTGCCCGAGCTGGCAACCCACCTGAAGCCCGCGGCGCGCAGCTTCGACACGGCAAACCCCGATCTCACCGAAGGCGCGATCGCCCCGAGCCTGGCCGAGAGCAACGTGAGGCCGGCGGGGAGCTGATGACGCCCGTTTCCGTCACCCCGGCGAAAATAGTGCGCACCGGCGCCACATTCGACGTCCGCGATCACGGCGCGCGGGGCGACGGCATCGCGCTCGACTCCCCCGCGATCAACGCCGCGATCCTGGCCGCCGAGGCGGCGGGCGGCGGGATGGTGATCCTGCCGCCGGGCAGATATCTCAGCTTCTCGCTCCGCCTGAAAAACCGTGTCACGCTGGTGATCGAGGATGGTGCCACGTTGGTCGCCGCCGAAAAGGGACAGCTCGGCGCCTATGACCTGCCCGAGGAACGCGGCCCCCAGCTCTATCAGGATTTCGGGCACAGCCACTGGCACAACAGCCTGATCTGGGCCGAGCATGCCGAGGATATCGCGATCATCGGCAAGGGCCGGATTAACGGAGCCGGCCTCACTCGCAACGGCCCCGGCACGCCGTGGAGCCGCCAAGCCGGCGAACGCCCCCTCTCGATGGCGGCGATGCCCGCCGCCGATATCGGCAAGCTCGAACGCAATCGCGCCGCGATGCAGGGCATGGGCAACAAGGCGATCGCGCTGGCGCATTGCAAGCGCGTCAAGCTCGACGGCTTCAGCATCTTCAAGGGCGGGCATTTCGCGCTGCTGGCGAGCGAGATCGACGGTCTCGACATTACGAACCTCGACATCGACACCAACCGCGACGGTCTCGACCTCGATTGCGTCCGCAACGCCCGTGTCGAGCGCTGCCGGGTCAACACGCCCAATGACGATGCGATCGTGCTCAAGACCAGCCTCGGGCTCGGCAGGCGTTCGTCGTGCGAGGACATCGCAATCCGCGACTGCCAGGTCAGCGGCTTCGATCTCGGCACGATGCTCGACGGCACGCGCCAGCGCACCCAGGAATTGTCGCCCGACCGTGACCGGGTGACCGGGCGGATCAAACTGGGCACCGAGAGCAACGGCGACTTCCGCCGCATCCGCATCGCCAATTGCCGCTTCGAGCGCAGCCGTGGGCTCGCCTTCGAGACTGTCGACGGGGGCGTCATCGAAGACGTGCTCGCCGAGAATATCGAGATGGCCGAGGTGACGACCGCGCCTTTGTTCCTCCGCCTCGGCGCCCGGCTGCGCGGGCCCGAGGGCACGACAACCGGCGCGATGCGCAACATCGAAGTGCGCGGACTGAAGGCGACGGGCATCGATCCGCGCTTCGCGGCGATCCTTGCCGGGCTGCCCGATCATCCGATCGAATGCGTACAGCTGCGCGACATCGACCTCTCCTTCCGGGGCGGCACTTCCGAGCCGGTGCCGGCGAGCCCGCTCGAGCTCGCCGATGCCTATCCCGAGCCGAGCATGTTCGGCCCTACCCCGGCCTGGGGTTTCTGGGCGCGCCACGTCACCGGGCTCGAAGTGAAGGGGCTGCGCCTCAACCGCGACGGCAATGATCCGCGCCCGCCGGTGCTGCTCGACGATGCGCAGGTCGCCCGCGTCGAGGATGCGCAATATTGGCCCGGCGAGGTTTGACGCCGCGCCCGCAGTCGACTATCCAAATACTGCGTTATAATCCCACATAATGGGCTTCAGGAGAGGGCATGACGACCACCCACGCATTCAAGATGCAGCTGAAGCCCGGCGTCGTCGATGAATATAAAGCGCGCCACGACGCGATCTGGCCTGAGCTGGCCGAGCTCCTCCACCATAGCGGCATCCGCGACTATTCGATCTTCCTCGACGAGGAGACATGCGCGCTGTTCGCGGTCCTGAAACTCACCGATGACAATAGCCGCGAGGCGCTGCCCGGGCATCCGGTGATGCAGAAATGGTGGGATTACATGGCGCCATTGATGGAAGTCGAGCCCGGCAACAAGCCGAAGGAATGGCCGCTCAAGCCGGTGTTCCACCTGCCATGATCCGCGCTCCTCGCACCCACAAGCCCGTTCGTGCTGAGCTTGTCGAAGCACGCCTTTCCACAAGGCCGATCGCCTGCGGCACTGCGCCCTTCGACAGGCTCAGGGCGAACGGTTGGGGTGTGATCCGCGCCGCCCTTCTCGCCGCCTCCGCGCTGCTCGCCCTACCCGCCGCCGCACAGGAAGCCCGCCAAACCGCGAACTTCAACGCGCCGGTCAAGACCTTCGGCCGCATCTCGTACGATGCGCGCTCGCTGATGATCGACGGCAAGCGCACGATCATCTGGTCGAGCGAGATGCACGCCTTCCGCCTGCCTTCGCCCGATCTGTGGCGCGACGTGCTGCAGAAGATGAAGGCGAGCGGGTTCAACACCGTCGCTTTCTATTTCGACTGGGGCTTCCACAGCCCGAAAAAGGGCATCTACGATTTCAGCGGCATCCGCGACATCGACCGCCTTCTCACCATGGCCGAGGAGGAAGGCCTGTGGGTCATCACCCGCGCCGGCCCCTATGTGAACGCCGAGCTCACCCGCGGCGGCTTCCCCGGCTGGCTGGTCAACCAGCGCGGCCGCGCGCGTACCGATGATCCCGAATATCTCGCCGCCTCGGACGAGTGGCTGACCCGAGTCAACGCGATCATCGCGCGCCACCAGGTCAACGGTGACGGCAAGGGCCACAAGGGCAATGTCATCCTCCACCAGATCGAAAACGAGCTGGCGCTGACCACCCCGGCGCAGCGCCGCTACATGGACCATCTCTACGCCAAGGCGCGCGCCGACGGCATCACCGTGCCGCTGTTCCACAACGATCAGGGCCGCAACGGATACTGGGTGCCGGAGGACTCCAAGGTCGAGAAGACCGTTCCTGGTCCCAACGACCTGTACGCATTCGACGGCTATCCCGGCGGCACCTGCACGGTGAACGGCAAGCCGACCCGCGGATCGGCGGCGCCCGACTGGGGCTATTACGGCCCGGGCGGCGCAAAGGGCGGTGCCTCGGCCTCGCCTAACACGCCCGGCTTCCTCGCCGAGTTCGGCGGCGGCTGGTTCGATTATTGGGGCTCGAACGGCGGCTATGAATGCAACGCCATCCAGCGCGGCAAGCGCTTCCAGCGGGTGTTCTACGGCACCAATCTCGCCAACGGGATCGGCATCCAGAGCTTCTACATGGGATTCGGGGGAACGAGCTGGGGCTGGCTTCCCGCCCCGGTGGTGTTCACCAGCTATGATTACGGCGCAGCCCTTTCCGAGGCGCGCGAAGTCCGCCCCAAGGCCGAGGAGCTCAAGCAGCTCGGCGGGTTGATCGCGGCGGTGCCGGACCTTGCGGGCATGATCCCCGCGGGGCCGGTGCAGATCTCGTCGGACAAAATTCAGGTCTATCACAACAAGAGCCCCGAGACCGACGCGCGCTTCCTGCTGGTCACGCACAAACCCTCGAACAGCCAGACCAATGACCGCTTCACTTTCACCGCCGACTTGCCCGACGGCCGCTACACGCTGCCGATGCAGCTCGACGGGTTCGACGCGAAATGGCTGGTCGCAGGGGTGAATCTGGGCGGCCAGCGGCTGGTCTATTCGACTTCCGAGCTGCAGGCCTTGGTCCGGCAGGACGGCCGTGACGTCGCGCTGATCTACGGTCGCGCGGGCGAAGCGGGCGAGACGGTGCTGCGCTATGCCAGCGCGCCCAAGGTCACCGTGCTCGAAGGCGGCGCGACCTCGGCGTTCGACGCGACCAAAGGGGACCTCAAGCTCAATTACGCGCATCGCGGCCTCACCCGCGTACGGATCAGCGGTGGCGGGCGACCGGACTTGCTGCTGCTGATCGGCGACGAGGCCGAGGGTGCGAAGTTCTGGCATGTCGGAGACGTGCTGGTGCGCGGGCCCGCGCTGGTACGTACCGCCAGCGCGGCCAAGGGAAATCTCGCCCTCACCGGCGATACCCGCGAACCTACGCCGCTCGAGATCTGGGCACCTGCCGGCGTTCGCAGCGTGACGTGGAACGGGGCGAAAGTCGCGATCACCCGCACCGCTTCCGGCACGGTGGCTGCAAACACGCCGCTCCCCGCCCCCGTCGGCTTCGCCCTGCCCGCGCTCACCGACTGGCGAGTCGCTCCGGGCTCGCCCGAAGCCGATCCCGCCTTCGACGACCGCGACTGGGCGAAGATCGACAACCGCGCGTACGCCAGCATCACCGCGCGCGCCGACGGCCAACCCAACATGCTGATGGATGCCTATGGCTTCCACGAAGGCGATGTCTGGTATCGCGGCCGCTTCACCGGGAGCCCGGATGCCGAGCGGCTAAAGCTCCATTATGGCGCGGGTGGCGCAGGGCTGGTTCAGGTGTTCCTCGACGGCAAGCTGATCGGCCAGGACGAAATCCCCGCCGGCCTCCCCCGACCGATCACCACCGGCGCGCCGAGCTTCACGCTCCCTGATGCGGCGCGCACGCCCGGCGAGCATGTGCTGTCGGTGATGGTGCGCAACAACGGCCATAATTGGGACCTCGACGCCGACGATTTCCACAAGGAGGCGCGCGGCCTCGTCTCCGCCTCGATCGAGCCGGTCGCCGGCCCGAGCTTCGCGGTGCCGATCGCATGGAAGATCAACGGCCGCGGCGAGGACTTGCCCGATCCGGTGCGCGGCGTCGCCAATAATGGCGGCCTCGATGGCGAGCGGCGCGGTTGGTATCTTCCCGGTTTCGACGATCGCGGCTGGAAATCCGCCCCCGCCCAGGCCACTCCCGGTACCAGTTGGTACCGCACCAGCTTCGACCTCGCCGTGCCCAAGGGGCAGGACGCGACGATCGGCCTCGCTTTCGGCGACACGTCGAAGCCACGCTCGCCGGTGGCCTATCGCGTGCTGATCTTCGTCAACGGTTGGAACATGGGCCAGTTCATCGCGCATGTCGGCCCGCAACGCGTCTTCCCGATCCCCGAGGGAATCCTCAACCATCGCGGCCGCAACAGCATCGCGCTGGCAGTGACGTCGGACGGCGCGCCGGGCAATACGCTGGAGGAAGTGAAGCTCGTCACGCTGCGCAACGTCAGGGGCGGGATCCCGGTCAGGATGGTTCCCGCTCCCGCGACGCCGGCCGAGCTGAAATGAGGGTAACCCGCCGTCAGACAATCGGCGCAGGTGCGCTCTGCGTGGCGGGCCTCGCCGCGCCGGCGCAGGCGAAGTCCGGCGCGCGGCCCTGGCCCTTCCTCATCGGCGCCGATATCTCGTGGGTGCCCGAGGACGAGTTCGCGGGCGCGACCTATTATCTCGACGGGGCGCGGAAGGACCCGCTGGCGATCTTCCGCGAGGCCGGGTTCAATGCGCTCAAGCTCCGGCTCTTCGTCGATCCCACCAAGGGCTATTCGAAGGGCAAGCCCGGCGGGCCGTGGTGCGGGCTCGATCAGATCATCGACTTCTCGAAGCGGATCAAGGCGGCCGGCTTTCACCTTTCGATCACGCTCCATTATTCGGACACCTGGGCCGACCCGCAGCATCAGGAGAAACCCGCGGCATGGGCGGACCTGCCCTTCGGCAAGCTGGTCGAGACGGTTCATCGCTACACCGCCGACACCTTCGCCGCGCTCAAGGCCGCCGGCGCGGCGCCCGATCTCGCGATCCTCGGCAACGAGACGACCTTCGGCATGCTCTGGCCCGAAGGCCGCGTGCCGCTGACCATCCCGACCGGCAATCCGCAGACCGATGCCGTGCACATGAACGTGGCGGGCGCAGGCGGTTATGCCCGGTTCGCGGCGCTCCTGAAGGCGGCAATTTCGGCCACCCGCGAGACACTTCCCGGCGTCCCACTCGCACTCCACAACCATCTCGGCCGCCACTGGGCAATCGTCCGCCACTGGACCGACAGCCTGATCGCGCGCGGCGTGGATTTCGATGCGCTCGGCTTCTCCTGCTATCAGCAGCAGGCCGAAGGCGATTGGGAGCGGACCTTCGCCGAGTTCGCCAGGCGCTATCCCGACAAGGGCTTCTTCGCGATCGAATACTCCTCGCGCAAACGCTACCTCAACGACCTCGTCCACGCGCATGCCAATGGCTGGGGCAGCTATATCTGGGAGCCGACGCGGCACCAGGAAGCGATCTTCCTCAAGGACGGCGTCAACGCAGGCGAAGGCCCGCGCCCCAATTTGCTCTCGCAGGGAATCAACGGCGCCGAGGCACCCGGCGCAGCCCCCGCTCCGCCGACGCCGCGCAAGCCGCGCGATCACGGCGGACGCTATGACGCCGATCCGAACTTCATTCGCCTCTACCAAAAGATGGCGAAGGACTATGGGGTCACGAAGTGACTCGCCCTCACCTTATCGAACTCAGGAGACACTAATTGGCTGCCCTCACCCACGACGTCCCGCGCAGCGAGATCACGTCGAAGATCGACCTGCTGATGGACAATCTCGTCAACATCAAGGACGAGACCGGCGAGTTCCTGCTCCATCTCGAGGACGGCCGGATCATCGACACCAAGGGCTGGGCCGGCTGGGAATGGACCCACGGCGTCGGCCTGTTCGGCATGTGGCGCTATTACGAGCAGACCGGCGACGACAAGGCGCTGCACATCATCAAGCAATGGTTCGAGGACCGCTTCGCCGAGGGCACGCCGACCAAGAACATCAACACCGTCGCGCCGTTCATCACACTGGCGTACCTCTACGAGCAAGAGCCCGACCCGCGCTACATCCCCTATCTCGACACCTGGTGCGAGTGGCTGATGGCACCCGACGGTCTGCCCAAGACCGAGGAAGGCGGCTTCCAGCACATCGTCTATAACGACGAGAATCCCGGCGAGATGTGGGACGACACACTGATGATGTCGGTGCTGCCGCTCGCCAAGATCGGCCTGCTGCTGAACCGCCCACAATATATCGAGGAAGCCAAGCGGCAGTTCCTCGTCCACATCAAATATCTGTTCGATCGCAAGACCGGTTTGTGGTTCCACGGCTGGGACTTTAACGGCCGGCACAATTTCGCCGAAGCTTTGTGGGCGCGCGGCAATTGCTGGGTGACGATCGCGATCCCCGAGATCATCGAGATCCTCGATCTGCCCGAAGGCGACGCCTTCCGCACTTTCCTGATCGACACACTCGCCGCGCAGGTGAAGACGCTCGCCGAGACGCAGGACGAGAGCGGGCTGTGGCACACCTTGGTGATGGACCCGACGAGCTATCTCGAAGCCTCGGCCACCGCGGGCTTCGCCTATGGCATCCTGAAGGGTGTCCGGAAGGGTTATCTGCCGCGGCACTATGAGCAGGTCGGGATCAAGGCCGTGAAGGGCGTGCTCGCCAATATCGATGCGACCGGCGAGCTGCAGCAGGTCAGCTTCGGCACGGCGATGGGCGACACGCTGCAATTCTACAAGGACATCCGCCTGACTTCGATGCCCTACGGCCAGAGTCTCGCGATCTGTGCGCTGGGCGAGTTCCTGCGGACCTATATCTGATGCTGGGGGCGGCGTGGTTCCTCGAGCTCGCCGCCCGTCGATTATTCCTGTCATCTCCTCAAAAGCCCACCGTCACCCCGGACTTGTTCCGGGGTCCATCGGGAGACCAGGGCTGGACGAGAGGCTCTATGGTAGTCGGTGAGGCTGAGTGGGCCCCGGAACAAGTCCGGGGTGACGGTGGTATGGGCGGAGCCGGCACGCTCCGTCGATTCATCCTGACCCTTTGCCTTCTCCTCTTCGCCCTCCCCGCACACGCCCAGCTTGCCGGCTGGATCGATGTGCGGCTGGACGCGGCAGGATTAAACCTCGCCGGCGCGCGCGTCGTCACTGCCGAAGGCGATCACGACGTCGTCAAGATCGCCGCCGAGGATCTCCGCCACGACCTCACCACCGTCACCGGCAAAACCGCAGGCGGTGACCAGATCTGGGTCGGCACTCTCGGCAAGAATCCGGCGATCGACCGCCTCATCGCCACGGGCAAGCTCGACGCCAAGCGGCTCGATGGCGCGTGGGAAAGCTTCGTCATCGCCACCATCGAGCGCCCCGCCCCCGGCGTGCCCCGCGTGCTCGTCATCGCCGGCAGCGACCGGCGCGGCACTGCCTTCGGAATCTACGAGCTCAGCCGTGCGATCGGCGTCTCGCCCTGGCATTGGTGGGCCGATGTCACGCCGCTCAAGCAGCCTGCACTGCACGTCCGCCCCGGCACGCACCGCTTCGGACCGCCTTCGGTCAAATATCGCGGGATCTTCATCAACGACGAGGATTGGGGACTCACCCCCTGGTCGGCGACGGTCTTCGAGCCGGGCACCCGCGGCATGGGCCCCAAGACCTATGCCAAGGTGTTCGAGCTGCTGCTCCGGCTCAAGGCCAACACCTTGTGGCCGGCGATGCACAAGATCTCGCCTGCCTTCAACGCGAACCCCGACAATGCGAAGCTGGCCGACCGCTATGCGATCGTGATGGGCTCGTCGCATGCCGAGCCGATGCTGCGCAACAATGTCGGCGAATGGACGGCCGATACGCACGATTACGATTACGGCAAGAACCCCGATGGCGTCCGTGCCTATTGGGAGGAACGCGCCCGCACCAACGGCAAGTACGAGAGTATCTGGACGCTCGGCATGCGCGGCATCCACGACAGCGGCATGCAGGGTGCGTCGGACATGCCGACTCGGAAGCGCTTCCTCGAAAGCATCATCGCCGACCAGCGCGCGATGCTCGCCCGGCATGTCTCGCCACAGGTCGAACGGGTGCCGCAGGTCTTCACGCCGTACAAGGAAGTGCTCGACATCTATCGCGCCGGGCTCGCCGTCCCCGGCGACGTCACCTTGATGTGGCCCGACGACAATTTCGGCTATATCCGCCGCTTCCCGACGCCCGCCGAGCGCAAGCGCAGCGGCGGCGCGGGCATCTATTACCACCTCTCCTATCTGGGGGCGCCACTTTCCTATTTGTGGCTGTCGACCACGCCGCCGGCGCTGATCGCCGAGGAGATGGGCCGCGCCTTCGATCTCGGCGCAGACAAGATGTGGATCGCCAATGTCGGCGACATCAAGCCGGCCGAACTGGCGACCGATTACTTCCTGTCGCTCGCATGGGACGTGCCGGGGACGCGGGCGCTCGGCGTGGAGGGCTGGACGCGGCGCTGGACAGCGGAGAACATCGCCACCAGCGAAGCCGACGAAATCGGAGCGATCCTCGCCGAATATCACCGGCTCGATTTCGCCCGCCGGCCCGAACATCTCCAATGGTATCTACCGGGGCAGAAGGCGCGTCAGAGCCCCCTATCGATCGCCGAGGCCGATGCCCGGCTGGCGCAATTCGACCGCAACGTCGCGCGGGCCCGTGCAATTGCCTCGCGCATGCCGGAGCAGCGTCGCGAAGCATTCTTCGAATTGCTAGGCTATCCGGTCGAGACTGCTGCCAGTGCCAATCGCCGCTTCTTCGCCGCGGAGGCGCATGATCGGCTCCGCGACACCGATCTGCCCCGTGCGCTTGGCCACGGCGCCGAAGCGCGCGCGGCGGACGCGCGGATCGCCGAGCTGACCGAGGCATATGACAAACTCGTCGACGGCAAGTGGCGCGGGTTCATCGCGGTCGAGCCAGCCGACGGGCAGTGGAAGAGCTATCGCCTGACGCCGCCGATCCTGCCCGCGCCTGCCGCGAGTCCGCCGGTGACGCCCGTGCTCGTCGAGCCTGTCACGAAGCGCGAGGTGACGCTCGATCTGCGCAAGATTGTAGGAAGCTGGCGCATAGTCCCCGGGCTCGGCCGCAACGGACTGGTGCTGGGATCGCGAGTCGATCGCGCGGTTACGGGCACGACGGCACCGGCTCTTCCCGCCGGCAATTGGCGCGCAGTGATCGACTTGATCCCGACCTATGCCGACGGCGACGGCGAACCGCTCCGCCTGACGCTGCGGATCGACGGCAAGGCCTATCCGCTGTCGATCGCGCGCAACACCGGCGACGCCGCGTGGGTGCAAGCCGTACTCGACAACCGGATTTCGATCGAAGTGCCCGGCGGGATCGCGGGCGGCAATCACCGCATCGAACTGCTGGCCGAAAGCGGCGGCGTGCTGATCGAAGCGATCAGGTTCGTGCCTACCTGACTCCCCTCCCTGCAAGGGAGGGGCTGGGGGTGGGTGCGACCCCGGCGAAGGCCGGGGGAGCCCTTCGAGCTGCGTGCAATGGAGCAAGGATCGGGCATCGAGCCCGACCCTTGCTCACCCACCCCTGACCCCTCCCTTACAGGGAGGGGAATTAGAAGTGCCTATTTCGCCTTGGCCAACTCCACCGCATAGACGTGGTTCGCGCCCTCGAAATTGGCGCGGAAGATGATCCACTTCCCATCCGGCGTGAAGGTCATGTTCGGCTCGAGCCGGTAGTCCTGCTTGCGCATGTCCACCAGCTTCTCGGCTTCGAAGGTGCCCGGTGAGATCAGGTTCTCCGCACCGGGTGCGTGGATGCCGGCAACATCCGGGATATCCTTCGGGTGGAACAGGTACAGGTACTTCCCGTCCGGGGCATGCGCGACCATTTCGCTGTCGCCGCCGTCGCCCGAGAACAGCTTCAGGTCAGGCGACTGGTTGTAGTGCACCGACCAGTGGTTCCGCTCGACATTGTACCAGCGGCGCTTACCCGTCGCGAGGTCGAAGCCGGCGAGCCAGAACACTTCGCCGCGCGGGGTCTGCAGGTCGTACCAGATCGTCTTGCCGTCGGGCGAGAAGAACTCGTGACCGGCGATCTCCATGTTCATCGTGCGGTTGTGGACGAGGCGTTTGCCCGTCCCATCGGCGCGGATCGTCCAGATCCGGTCGACCTTGTGCCACGGGCCCTCGTGGCAATACATGATCTGCTGCGGATCGGTCGGCGAGAACTGGATGTGGTTGAGCCAGTCGGTCGAGGCAGTGACCACTTTCCGCGCGCCGGTCTTCACGTCGATCGTGAAGATCTCCATCGGGATTTTCGCCTCGAGCCGCTCGTTGAGCCGCACTTCCTTGGCCTCGGCATAGGTCATCGGGCGGCCGTCGGGCCAATTGGCGGCATATTGCGCCTGGCCGAACCTGCTGTTGTCGCTCGGCTTGGCATTCGGCTGGAGCGGCCGGTCATTCTCCGCCCATTGGCCGAGCAGCAGGGTCTCGTCGGCGTTGATCGACCCGATGAAGCCGCGGTCCACATCGGCGATTTTCCGGACCTTGCCGCTATCGATATCGACTGCGAAAATCGTCGCAGGCCCGCCATCCGGCCCACGGCGCTGATAATAAGCGGTACGCGTCTTGCGCCCGGTGAACAGCAGGGTCGCGCCCTGCACCTTGACCAGCGGGCTGACTTCCCACGTCTTGAGGTCGACCACCGAGATCCCGCCCGGCACCGAGATCACCATCTTGTCGCCCTGCGGCGTATAGCTGTTCTGATGGAAATAGAGCGCGGCGCTGCCCGGCTCGCGGCTGATCCGCACCACCTTGTGCCCGGTGAGCGGATCGACCCACTCAGCGGCGGGGTCCGCCGCCGCCGTTCCCGCCAGCACGAGCGAAGCAACCGCAAAGCCCTGGCAAATCGCGCGTCCCAGCCGCATCCTCAACACTCCCGCCGACTTGATGTCGTTCCACATATCATGATAGCGGTTCAGAATATGGAGTAAAGAACCGGTATCGGCACGTTGCCGCAATCCCGGCGGCCAAACCCCAGAGAGGAAATCCCGCATGGCCAGCAGCGCCTCGGCGCCAACCGTATCCGCGCACCGTCAGCCGCGCTGGTACAATTATTGGGGCTGGGGCTCCGGCGACATGCTGGGGGCAGGCGCGCAGGCGGTCGTCACCGGCTGGCTGTTATACTTCTTCACCACCTTCTGTAACCTGTCCGCGGCGGAGGCGGGGCTGATCCTCGGCCTGCCGCGGCTGCTCGAGGCGATCACCTGCCCGTTGATCGGCTATGTGTCGGACAATCTGCGGCACACCTGGATCGGCCGGCGGATCGGGCGTCGCAAGATCTTCCTCATCGCCACCATTCCGCTGCTGCCCAGCTTCGCGCTGATCTTCGTCGCCGGGCATAGCTTCACATATTACCTGCTGACATTCATCTTCTTCGAGTTCGTCTACACGATGTTCCTCATCCCGTGGGAGACGCTCGCCGCGGAGATGACCAACGATTATCGGAAAAAGGCGAAGTTCGCCGGCGCACGGATGATCGTCGCGCAGAGCTCCGCCATTCTCGCATCCTATCTGCCGACGCTGATCATCAGCAGCCTCGGGGGCAAGGATTCGCCCAGCACCTTCCTGATCATGGGCGCCATATTCGGCGCGATCTTCAGCCTGGTCGTGCTGCTGGTGGTGATCTTCACCTGGGAGCGCCCTTACACCGAGGCCGAAAAGCAGGTGCAGTCCGTCCCGCTCGACGTGAAGACCGCGCTGCTGATCCCGGTCGTGATGTTCCGCGATCTATTCTCGACGCTTCGCATCCGCGCCTTCCGTCAGCATCTGTCGATCTATCTCGGCGGCTACATCTCGCAGGACATCTTCAACACGGCCTTCCCGATCTTCGTAGTCACGGTGATGATGGGCGCGACGCTGATCATCTCGCAGCTGCTGACGATCATGTATGTGGCGCAGCTCATCTCGGTGATGATCGCCATCAATATCGTCATCCGCACCGGGCCGGTGATCGCCTACCGCATCGCCATCAGCTTCTTCGGTGCCGGGCTGTTGCTGTTCCTCGCTTTCTATCATCTGAGACCCGCGGGCTTCGTCGCGGACCTGGGCGCCCTTCACGGCAACATGCTTTCGGCGCTGAATCCGGCCTCCGCGACGTTCAGCCCGGTGCTGATCTTCTGGCTGTTCGTGCCGATCCTGCTCGCCGGGCTCGGCCGCGGCACCCTGAATTTCGTGCCCTGGTCGGTCTATAATTACCTGCCCGACGTGGATGAGGCGGTCACGGCCCAACGACGTGAGGGCATCTTCGCCGGCGTGATGACGCTGGTGCGCAAGCTCGCCCAGTCGGCAGCGATCATCTGCACCGGCTGGATCATCGACCTCGGCGGCTATGTCTCGCCAAAGGGAGGGCCCGCCGAAGCCGTGCAGCAAACCCCGCAAGCGATCGCCACCATCACCTGGCTGCTGATCCTCGGGCCGATCCTGGTCATGCTCGCCGGCCTGATCGCGTCGTGGCGCTTTCGCCTCAATGCGCAGACGCACGACGTTCTGATGGCCGAGATCGACCATTTGCGGGCCGGCGGCACCGAGCCGACATCGCCCGAGGCGCGCGCGGTCGTCGAGGATCTGTCGGGCTGGAAGTACGAGCAGCTCTGGGGCAAGAACCCCGTCTCCGGGAACCGCTGATGCTCGCGGTGCTGGCGCTGCTCGCGGCGGACCCGGTCGCCGCGGTCCCGCTGTTCCGCGATCCGGTGCACGACGGTGCGGCAGACCCCTCGACCGTGCACGATCCGAAAACCGGCGAATGGGTGATGTTCTACACCAATCGTCGCGCCGACCTGAAGCTCGCCGATCCCAAGGACGTCAGCTGGGTCCACGGCACCGCGATCGGAGTCGCGCGATCGAAGGACGGCGCACACTGGCGTTATTCGGGCACGGCGGCGATCCCCGCGAGCTGCACCGGCGCGACGCTCTGGGCGCCCGAGGTCCAGCGCTTCGGCGACAAATGGCACATGTGGATCACCGTGGTGCCCGGCGTGTTCAAGGACTGGAATGCCCCGCGCTTCCTGGTCCACCTCACCAGCCGAGACCTGAAGCGCTGGGACTGCGGCGAGCGCGTCGAGCTGGACTCCGACCGGATCATCGACGCGAGCGTGCTGGAGCTTCCGCAGGGCGGCTACCGGCTGTGGTTCAACGACGAGCGGATGGGCAAGGCGATCCGCTGGGCCGACAGCAAGGACCTCAAGAACTGGACGGTGCGCGGCACCGCCGTGACGACGCCCGGCGAGGGGCCCAAGGCATTTCGCTGGCGCGGGCGCTGGTGGCTGATCAGCGACGCGTGGAAGGGCCTGCTGGTCCAGCATTCGAGCGACGGCGAACATTGGACCGCCCAGCCCGGACACCTCGCCGGCGAGCCGGGCACGCGCCCCACCGACCGCGCCAAGGCGCAGCATCCCGACGTGATCGTCGCGGGCGACCGGGCGTATCTCGTCTACTTCGTCCACCAATCGGGCGAGCCCGAAGCGGCGAAGGATCCCGACTGGGGCCGCCGCAGTGTACTGCAGATCGCCGAGATCGCGGAAAAAGATGGAATCCTGTCGATCGACCGCACAAAGCCGGTCACGATGCGGCTCGGCAAATAAGGGAAGAGACATGGATCGGCGGGCGTTTTTGGCAACCACGGCGCTCGCTACCGCGCTTCCCGCTTTTCCCGCCCGCGCGAAGGCGGTGGACACCTACAATGGCGGCGACGTGCCGATGCCCGCCCCGCGCGACGGGCTCGATCCGCGCCCTACCCCTGAGGAACCCGGTCGGCTGCTGCTCGATCAGGGCTGGCGTTTCCATCTCGGCGATGTGCCCATGCCCGAGATCAAGGGCCATCAGGCGACCTATGAAAACGCCAAGGCCGGCGCCGCGCACGGCGCCGCGGCGATGACCTTCGACGACAGTGACTGGCGCGAAGTCACCTTGCCGCATGATTGGGCGATCGAGGGCGCGGTCGATCCCCAGGCCAATGTCTCGCAAGGCTATCGCCGCCGCGGCATCGGCTGGTACCGCCGCACGATCCGGCTCGATCCTGCGCTCCAGGGCAAGTTCCTCGAGATCGATTTCGGCGGGATCGCCACGAACGCCACGATCTGGATCAACGGCACGATCGTCGACCGCAACTGGAGCGGCTTTAACGGCGTGCATGTCGATCTGACGCCCTATGCGCGCTTCGGCGACGAGCTCAACACGATCGCGATCCGCGTCGATGCCGAGCCGATGGAAGGCTGGTGGTACGAGGGCGCCGGCATCTATCGCCACGTCTGGCTGGCAGTGCGCGCGCCGGTATATATCGTCACCGACGGCGTGCATTGCGATCCGCGCCGCGCCGCGGACGGCAGCTGGAGCGTGCCGGTCGAAGTGACGCTCGGCAACATCTCGACTGAGAACCGCACCGTGATGGTGCAGGTAACCCTCGCCAGCACCGATAATGTTGGCATTGTCGTACAGTCGGTACACGCCGAGGTCCGGCCATTGGTCACGGCAACCGCAAGGTTGGACCTGCCCGTCACCGATCCGCAGCTCTGGTCACCCGAAAGCCCGACGCTCTACCCGCTGGAGGTCCGCGTCCTCGACGGCGACAAACTGATCGACACCCGCCACTTCAACATCGGCTTCCGCACGTTCACGTTCGACAGCCGGACCGGCTTCCACCTCAACGGCCAGCCGCTCAAGATCAAGGGCACGTGCAACCACCAGGATCATGCCGGGGTCGGCACCGCCATCCCCGATTCGCTGTGGGACTGGCGCGTACGCCGCCTGAAGGCGCTCGGCTCGAACGCGATCCGCATGTCGCACAATGCGCCGCCCACCGAACTGCTCGACGCCTGCGACCGCCACGGCCTGCTGGTGATGAACGAGAATCGCCAGTTCAATCCGAGCCCCGATTACATGGCGCAGCTCGAATGGTTGGTGCGGCGCGACCGCAACCGGCCCTCCGTCTTCCTGTGGTCGGTGTTCAACGAGGAGCCGATGCAGGGTAGCCCGCAGGGCTATGAGATGGTCCGCCGCATGGCCGCGACAGTGAAGGCGCTGGACGACAGCCGCCCGGTCACCGCGGCGATGAACGACGGCATGTTCACGCCTTCGAACGTCAGCCAGGCGGTCGACGTGGTCGGCTTCAATTACCAGATCCCGCAATATGACAAATACCACGCCGCCTTCCCGGACAAGCCGCTGACTAGCTCGGAGGATACCAGCGCCTTCTCGACCCGCGGCGAATGGGTGACCGACAAGACCCGCAACATCATGACCAGCTATGACGACGAGGGCGCGCCATGGGGCGCCACGCACGCCGCCGCGTGGAAGGCGATCGCCGAACGCCCGTTCGTCGCGGGCGGGTTCGTCTGGACCGGCTTCGATTATCATGGCGAGCCGACGCCGTTCGAATGGCCGTCCACCTCGAGCTTCTTCGGGATCATGGACATTTGCGGCTTCCCCAAGCTCGCTTTCCACCAGCACCGCGCGCAATGGATCGACGACACGCCCGTGCTCGCGCTCCAGCCGCACTGGAACTGGCCGGGCAAGGAGGGAACGCCGATCCGCGTGGTGGTGCTCACCAATGCCGAACGCGTCACGCTGCTGCTCAACGGCAAGAAGGTCGGCGAGGCGGCGGTCGACCGGCTCAAGCAGCCCGAGTTCCAGGTGCCTTATGCGCCCGGCAAGCTCGAAGCGATCGGCTATCGCGGCGGCCGCGAAGTCGCACGCGCCGTGATCGAGACCGTCGGCGCGGCCGTAAAGCTGCGGCTCACTCCCGATCGGCGCGTGATGGCGGGCGACGGCGAGGATGCCCAGCCGATCACTGTCGATGCGGTCGATTCGCGCGGGCGGCACGTACCGCTCGTCAATTTGCCCGCCGGCTTCACGATCGAAGGCGGCGAGATCATCGGGCTCGGCAACGGCAACCCCAATGATCACGATCCCGAAAAGGGCAGCGCGCGGAAGCTGTTCAACGGCCTCGCGCAGGTGATCGTCCGCGCTGCCGCCGGGCGCGGCAAGCTGGTGCTGCGCGCCACTGCGCCGGGCCTCGAGCCGACGACGCTGACGATCGACCGCGTCGTCGCCACGCCGCGCGCGCAGGTCGCCGATACCCGGCCGGAAATGTTGCTAAGCTTCTGGGCACGCGTACCGTTCACCGCAACCCGGCCCGACCCCAATGCGAAGGTCGGCACCGACGATCGCTACGCCACCGCGCGCGGCCGTTCCGGTCGGCTCGAAGGACCTTCCGATGCCGGGCGCTGGAACGGCTATCAGATGAACTTCACCCCACCGGCAAGCGTCCGCCGGCGCGGCGGCGTGCTGACCTTCACCGAACTCGCCGGCAGCGCCGAAATCTGGCTCGACGGCAAGAAGATCGGCGAGAAGCGCGATCCGGCGTCCGCACGGCTCGACGTGACGCTGCCCGCCGGACAGGGCGAACGCTCGCTGGTGGTGCTGGTTCAGGCCGAGCCCGGCAAGGCCTCGGGCTTCGGCAAGATGGTCGTGGTGCGCGAGAAGGTTGACCAATAGCCGCGGACTGTGGCAGTCGCCCCCTCGGCTCGCGGGTATAGCACAATGGTAGTGCAGCAGCCTTCCAAGCTGAATACACGGGTTCGATTCCCGTTACCCGCTCCAGCCGCACCCGGTACCGCCTTCGGGCAGCCCCTTCGCGCGGACCAACTGACGTCGACCGACCGGTTCTCCAAGCTTTCGACGCGGACGTGAGCCCGCACCTCGGGTTGGGCTGCCGCAAATTGCAGGGCATCGAAAGCGGACGGCCTGCATCCGCCCCACTTGCGGACGCTCTTATAGCCCTCTCCCGCTTTCGCGGGAGAGGGTTGGGTGAGGGTCTTCTTTCTTCTATTTCTTGCGGCATGCGCACACCGGTCAGACGCCAGACGAGCCGTCATGCCTCCCGGCTCCGCAAGGAGGCGACGGATGCCGAGCGCTTGCTCTGGGGTATCCTGCGCAGCCGGCGACTGGTCGGCCACAAATTCCGCTTCCAGGCCCCGATCGAACCGTTCGTGGTCGACTTCCTGTGCGTCGAGGCACGACTGATCATCGAAGTCGACGGCAGCCAGCACAATGCCGAAACCGATGCTCGGCGAACGCAATTCCTCCAGAGCCGCGGGTATCGGATTCTGCGGTTCTGGAACAGCGAGGTTCTGGAGAATCTCGACGACGTGCTGGAGGTCATCAGCGCTGCACTCGCTGCCAACAAACGAGGCTAGCGAGGCAGAAGAAGACCCTCACCCAACCCTCTCCCGCGAAAGCGGGAGAGGGCTAGCGATCAACGTTCACTAACCACCCATTTGCAGACATGCTTGCAATGTAGGATTTCGCCTGACAGCCTCATCCTGCTCGTGCGAAAGCAGGAGTATAGCGCCGCTTGGTCCACACCCTCCTGGATCGCCTGCGCAGGAACAGGCCGGAACGATGCAGGCAGTGTGACCCTGGTGTGACCTTTCGCGGCTAGCCACCCAGTTCCTGCGGTTCGCTTGCATCCAGCTTGACACGAGACAGGCTCCCGTTACCCGCTCCGGCCCCTCAAGCGCATGACCAACGACACACCCTCGCTCGCACTATATGTGCATTGGCCGTTCTGCGTGTCGAAATGCCCCTATTGCGACTTCAACAGCCATGTCCGCGAGAGCGTCGACCAGGAGGCCTGGCGCGCGGCGATGCTCGCCGATCTGACGCATGAGGCGGCAGCGCTGCCGGGGCGCAGGCTGGGCTCGATCTTCTTCGGCGGCGGCACGCCTTCGCTGATGCCGCCGGAGACCGTCGCCGCGGTAATCGCAGCGGCGGAGCGGCATTGGGGGTTCGAACCCGGCATCGAGATCACGCTGGAGGCCAATCCCTCCTCGGTCGAAGCCGCACGCTTCGCCGATCTCGCCGCCGCCGGCGTCAACCGCGTCTCGCTCGGTCTGCAGGCGCTCGACGACGACGCGCTGCGGTTCCTCGGCCGCGCGCACGGCGTGGCGGAGGGGCTGGCTGCGCTGGAGACAGCACAATCCGTGTTCGATCGCGTCAGCTTCGACCTGATCTATGCCCGTCCCGATCAGGATCTCGCCGCCTGGGAAACCGAGCTCCATCGCGCGATCGGCTTCGGCACCGAGCATCTCTCGCTCTACCAGCTCACCATCGAGCCCGGCACGCGCTTCGCGACTTTGTTCGAGAAGGGCCAGCTCGCCGCTTACGATCCCGATGCGGCCGCGGACCTGTTCGAGGCGACGCGCGCGATCACCGCCGCCGCCGGCCTGCCCGCTTATGAGATTTCCAATCATGCCCGGCCGGGCGCGGAGAGCCGGCACAACCTGACCTATTGGCGCTATGGCGACTATGCCGGGGTGGGCCCCGGCGCGCACGGCCGGCGGGGCGGGCTTGCGACGATGCGGCACAAGAAGCCCGAGAACTGGATGGCCGCAGTGACGCGCAACGGCCATGGCCTTCAGCTCGAGGACCCGCTCACTCCCCATGAGCGTGCGGTCGAGGCGCTGGTGATGGGCTTGCGGATCGCCGAGGGCGTGGATTTGCCGCGCATCGACGCGCTCGCCGGCGGGACGGCGCCGATCGAACCGCGCGCCCTCGCCCGGCTCCGCGAGCAGGGCCTCGTGGTCCGCGAAGGCGATCGGCTACGCGTCACCGACGCGGGCATGCCGGTGCTCGAAGCGATCCTGCGCGAACTGGTGATCGCGTAGTGCCCGGCGCTCCCGCCTTCGCAGGAGCACCGAGGCAGCTCATTTGCCCTTGAAGTTGGGCGGTGCCGGCGAGACCGTCGCAGTCGTCCCGCCGCGGATTTCCTGCACTTCTAGCGCGCGTTCGGCGACGCCGTCGCGACCGAAGCGGAACGCCCCGTCCAGCCCGGCAAAGCCCTCGGGCTCGACCAGCCGGCGTTCGGGGAATTCGGTGCCGGGCCGCCAATCGCGCGCGATTCGCACGGTCAGCAGCACCGCATCATAGCCCAGCGTCGACAAGCGATAGGGCGCGGTGCCGAAGCGCGCGCGGTATTTGGTGGCGTATTGGCGGTAATAATTGTCGGGCACGCTGGCGAACCAGGCGCCGCTCAAGGCTGCCTTGCCGCCGATCGCCGAATCGGTGTTCCACAATTCGGTGCCGAGCAGCCGCGCGGTCTTGCCGCTCGGCGCCCGACGGATCAGCGGCGCCGCGGTGACCGCACCATCGGCGCTTCCCGCAAGCAGGATCGCCTGGAACGGCGAACGACCGATCTTGGCCATTGCACTCGTCATCGATCCCGGACGCGCGTCATAGGTCTCGAGCGCGAGCACCTTGCCGCCGGCCTGCTCGACCGAGCGGAGCAAGGCGGTCGAGGCACGCTCGCCATAGAGCCCGGTGGGGATCAGCCCCGCGAAATCGGTGATCCCCGACTTCGCGGCATAATTCACCACCCGCTCGATCGACTGGCCCGGCACATAGCCGAGGATGAACGTGCCGTTGCCGGCGACGCTGGCGTCGTTCGAGAAGCTGAGCACGGGAACGCGTGCGCGCCGGGCGATCGGCGCGACTTCGCGCGCTTCCTCGGCCAGCAAAGGCCCGAGGATCAGCCGGTTGCCGTCGGCGATCGCCTGTTGCACCGCGGCGACCGCCCCGCCCGGCGCGCCGGTATCATAGGTGGTGATGCGCAGCACATCGCTCTTCGTATCGAGCACGGCGAGCTGAGTCGCATTCTGGAGCGACCGCCCGACTCCGGCATTCTGGCCGGTGAGCGGCACGAGCAACGCGATGCGGTGACGCTCGACGTCCTGCGGCAGTCCCGGCGCGATCGGGCGCACGACGGGAGGCGCGGGCCGCTCGGGGGCCGTGGGGCGTTCGGCCTCCGGAACGATTCGCGGGCCGCTGGCGCAGGCTGCGAGAAACAGGGTCGCGCCGACTGCGGCTGCGCGCAGCATGTTCCACAGGCCCGGTTGCGCACTTACTCTGGCGTCTGCCATGACTCTCCCCGATGGATGATCTTGTTCTCGCCCCCGGCCTCTACATCGTCGCGACGCCGATCGGCAATCTCGGCGACCTCAGCCCGCGTGCTGCTCAAATACTGATGAAAGCCGATGTGGTTGCAGTTGAGGACTCGCGTGTGACAGCCGGGCTGTTTCGCCACCTCGGCACGAAGGGCAGGATGCTGCCCTATCACGACCATAACGCCGATGCCGTCCGCCCGGGCCTGATCGCCCGGATGGCCAGCGAAGCGGTGGCTCTGGTCTCCGACGCGGGGACGCCTTTGATCTCCGATCCGGGCTTCAAGCTGGTCCGCGATGCGCGCGCCGCCGGCCATGTCGTGACGACGATCCCCGGCCCCTGCGCCGCGATCGCCGCGCTCACGCTCGCCGGGCTGCCGACCGATCGCTTCCTGTTCCTGGGCTTCCTTCCCGCAAAACAGCAGGCCCGCGCCGAAGCGATTGCCGAGATTGCGACGATCCGGGCGACATTGGTGCTGTACGAATCGGGCCCGCGCCTCTCCGCTTGCCTTGCCGCGCTGGCAGAGGGACTCGGCGACCGCGAGGCGGCGGTCGCCCGCGAGATCACCAAAAGGTTCGAGGAGTGCGTGACGGGAACGCTGACCGAACTCGCCGCACGCTATGCCGATGCGCCGCCCAAAGGCGAGATGGTGGTGGTGGTCGCGCCGCCGGGGGAAGCGGCGCCTGCCAGCGAGGAGGATGCAGATGCCGCGCTCGCCGAAGCGCTCACGCGGCTCCCGCCGGCAAAGGCAGCGGGCGAAGTCGCCAAAAGGCTCGGGCTGGACCGCAAGGCCCTGTACGCCCGCGCCCTGGCGCTCAAGGCTTAGGCGAACTCTTGCAGCCGCGCCGGATTGGCATCGAGCAGGAAGCTCTCGTCCGAACCGGTCAGTTCCGAAAGGCGACGGACATAGCTTTCGGCGAGCGATCGCCTCCGTTCCTTCGCATTCGCAGTGATCGCGTGGCGTGCCGCCACGATTTCCTGGATGGCGCGACGCCGGTAATAGCTCTCGTTGGATTCCATAGTCCTCGGCACCCCCCGGTGACGATGTGCGACCCGCCTCTCATGAGTCGGAATGATGGAGACTAACCAAAGTTATCAACAAGCGCCAAGCCCTTGTGCATGGAGTCGCAGATGAAACGACCTCGACGCGCGACGAGTGCCCGGAAAGCGGCGGAAAACCGCGGCCGAGAGGGCGAAAGGCGCGCCGCCTGGTGGCTCTGGCTGCGCGGCTGGCGAATCCTCGATCGCCGGGTGCGTACGCCGGCGGGCGAAGTCGACCTCGTCGTGCGCAAGGGCAACCTTGTCGCGTTCGTCGAAGTGAAGACTCGTGCGACCGGCCCTGAGCTCGATTTCGCGATCGACGAGCGGCGGCTTCGCCGGGTCGCCTCGGCGGCCGAATATCTGATGCCGCGTTATGCCGGGCCGGGCGACGACATCCGCGTCGACGTGATGCTCATTGCTCCCGGCAAGCTGCCTCGCCATATCGAGAACGCCTGGATGGGGTGACTTAGTCCAATACGTCACCTACAGGAGTTCCGAAGGAGGCCGAATGTCGCTCGTTGTTGCCGTGCAGATGGACCCGCTCGATGCGATCAACATCGCCGGCGATTCGACCTTCGCGCTGATGCTCTCGGCGCAGGCGCGCGGACACAAGCTGTTCCATTACGCGCCCGAGGACCTCAATTATTCAGACGGGCGCGTCTGGACCAGGGCGCACCCGGTCAGCGTCCAGCGCGTCGCGGGCAACCATTTCCACTTCGACGATCCGGTGAGCCTCGATCTCGGCGAAGACGCCGATGTCGTGCTGATGCGGCAGGATCCGCCCTTCGACCTCGGCTACATCACCGCCACCCACCTGCTCGAGCGCATCGCCGACCGCACTTTGGTGGTCAACGATCCCGCCAGCGTCCGCAACGCGCCCGAAAAGATCTTCGTGCTCGATTATGCCGAGTTCATGCCGCCGACCCTGGTGACGCGCAGCCTCGACGAGGCGCGCAAGTTCCTCGCGGAGCATAATGAGATCGTCGTCAAGCCGCTCCACGGCAATGGCGGCAAGGCGATCTTCAAGGTCGGCAGCGACGGCGCCAACCTTTCCGCGCTGATCGAAGTGTTCAACACCGCCTACCGCGAGCCGCACATGGTGCAGGCATTCCTCCCCTCGGTGGCCCAGGGCGACAAGCGCATCGTGCTGGTCGATGGCGAGATTGCCGGCGCGATCAACCGCATTCCCGGCGAAGGCGAAATCCGCTCGAACCTCGCGGTCGGCGGATCGGCGGCGAAAACCGAGTTGACCGAACGCGAGAAGCAGATCTGCGCCGCGCTCGGGCCCGAGCTCAAGAAGCGCGGGCTGCTGTTCGTCGGGATCGACGTGATCGGCGGCGAATGGCTCACCGAAATCAACGTCACGTCCCCGACCGGCATCGTCGCGATCGACCGGTTCAACGGCACCGATACCGCCGCATTGATCTGGCAGGCGATCGAACGCCGCGTCGCCGAACGCGCAGCCTGAGACGATGGGCGGCTGGCTGGACTGGGGATATCTCGGCGTCTTCCTGCTGATGGTGCTGGAGAATGTGATCCCCCCGGTCCCATCCGAAGTGATCATGGGGGTGGGCGGCATCGCCGCGGCGCAGGGCAAGATGAACTTCGTCCTGCTCGTGGCTGTAGGCACGCTCGGCTGTGCGATCGGGAATCTGTTCTGGTGGGAGATCGGCCGACGCTACGGCTATGAACGGCTCAAGCCGATGGTCGACCGTTGGGGCCGCTGGCTGACGATGGAGTGGGAGGACGTCGAGAGGCTGCGCCGCTTCTTCGATCGCTGGGGCGGAGCGACGGTGTTCGTGTTCCGCTTCATGCCGCTCGGGCGGACGGTGATCTCGATCCCCGCCGGGCTGATGCACATGCCGTTCTGGCGCTTCGTCGCCTACACCACCGCAGGCAGCCTGGTGTGGAACACGATCCTCGTCGGCGTGGGCTTCTGGCTCGGCACCACCTTCGAGACCATCGATCACTGGATCGCACCGGGAGTCACAGCGATCATCGTGCTCGCGCTCATCGCCTATGTCTGGCGCGTGCTCACATGGAAGCCGCGCCAGCAGCGTTAGGCACGCGGATGGGCATTGCGATAGACATCGAGCAGATGCGCGGCGTCGACCGCGGTGTAGATCTGAGTCGAGCTGAGGCTGGCGTGGCCGAGCAGTTCCTGCAGCGAACGCAGATCGGCGCCGCGCCCGAGCAGATGCGTGGCGAAGCTGTGGCGCAGCGCGTGCGGAGTCGTCCGTTCGGAGAGGCCCAGCGAGGTGCGGGCCGAACGCACCGCCTTGCGGATCATCCCGGGCGGCAGCGGCCCGCCCTTGGCCCCGCGGAACAAGGGCGCATCGCGCGACACGCCATAAGGACAGAGCTTCGCATAGGCCTCAATCGCGTCGCGCACTTGCGGCAGCAGCGGCACGGTCCGCGTCTTGGCACGCTTGCCGGTGACGCGCATCGTCGGCCCGAGCGGCAGCACCGCGCCGGTCAGTCCCACCGCCTCGCCGATGCGCAGACCCGCCCCGTAGAGGAGCAGCAGGACCGCCCAGTCGCGCGCGCCGATCCACGGCTCGCGCGCCTCTTCAGACACGGTTTCGGCCAGCGCTACAGCCTCGTGCGGCGCAATCGGGCGCGGAAGTCCCTTCTTGACGCGTGGGCCTCGCAGCCGGGGCATCTCGGCGGCATCGCCCGCGACGAATTTGAGGAAGCCTCGCACCGCCGACAGTTCGCGCGCGGCGGAGGCGTTGGACAGCCCGTCATTGCGGCGATGCGCCAGGAAGGCACGCAGGTCCGCGGTCTCGACCCTCGCCAGCCGCTCGCGCGTGATTTCCTCTCCCCAGTGCGACTGAAGGAAAGCGATCAGCCGAACCGCGGTCGCCTCATAGGCACGCACCGTATGCACCGAGCGCCGCCGATCGCGGGCGAGGTGCTGGCCGTAGAGGAGAGGTAGCGCGGGTTCGGTCACCTGCCCACAATGGGCCCTAGACTCCCCTCCCTGCAAGGGAGGGGCCGGGGGGTGGGTGCGACCCCGGCGAAGGCCGGGGGAGCCCATCGAGACGTGTGAAATAAAGAAAAGGCCGGGCATCGAGCCCGACCTTCTCTTACCCACCCCTAACCCCTCCCTTGCAGGGAGGGGAACCGGTTCAGCCGATCTTCTGCCCGGTCTTCGCCCAGTCGGCGAGGAAACCTTCGATGCCCTTGTCGGTCAGCGGATGCTTGACCAGCTGCCGGATCACCGCGGGCGGCGCGGTCATCACGTCGGCGCCGATGCGCGCGGCCTCGAGCACGTGGATCGGATGGCGCACGCTGGCGACGAGGATCTCAGTCGTGAAATCGTAATTGTCGTAGATCAGCCGGATGTCGCTGATCAGCTGCATCCCGTCGAAGCCGTTGTCGTCGTGCCGACCGACGAACGGCGAGACGAAGGTCGCGCCCGCCTTGGCGGCGAGCAGTGCCTGGTTCGCCGAGAAGCAAAGGGTCACATTGACCATCGTGCCGTCGTCGGTGAGCGATTTGCAGGTCTTGAGCCCGTCGATCGTCAGCGGCACCTTGACTGCGATATTGTCGGCGATCTTCCGGACGATCTCGGCCTCGCGCATCATACCTTCGTAATCGAGCGCGACGACTTCGGCCGACACCGGCTTGCCCGGCACGATCTCGCAGATCTCGGCGACCACTTCGAGGAAATCGCGCCCCGCCTTGTGGATCAGCGACGGATTGGTGGTGACGCCGTCGAGCAGCCCCGCATCGGCGAGGTCGCGGATGTCGGCGGTGTCGGCGGTATCGGCGAAGAATTTCATGTGAGGCCCCTCAGGCGAATCAGTAGCGCACCAGCATCAGCCGTGCGCGGGTCGCCTTAAGCTTGTTGACCGAGACGCGATAGGTCCCCGGACGCAGCTTGTAGCGGACGATCTTGCGGATCGTCGAGCATTGGGGACCATGGCCGTGCGCTGCCGAGGCGAGCGGCTTGCCGCGGATCGGCGCGACGTCAATCCAGCCCGGCTCGCTGAGCGCGACGCCGAAAGTCCCCGCCTTGCGGATGCGAATTGTTGTCTGGATGGAATCGCCGCTGCGGGAGAGCGTCACCGCATGACCGGTGTCCAGCCCGCGCCCCGATCGCTTCCATCCGCTCAGCGGCGCGGGAAGCGCGGTATCATAGGATTTGCACGCCTGCGTGGAGAGCGAGAATATGAGTGCGGTCAGCAACATGGCGAGTCCCCCCCTTTTGCGCCGACTCTCGCCGGCAGAGCGGAACATAAGCGGACCATGGATGCGTAGCAACCGCGGCAAAGGCGACGTGACACTGTTGCTAAATTGTTGCTAGGAACCGCCGGAGCCGGGTCCGCTGTTTCCGAGGATATCGATCGTGTTGCGCCTTCTCCTTCTATCGGCAGCCCTGCTGTTCTCCCCGGCTATGGCCCATGCCCAGCAGGTCGATCACCAGCTGTGGCTGCAGACCAACGGTACGGTCACGATCGGTAGCCGTGAAAAGGTCACGCTGGAAGGGATCGGCCGCTTCAGCGATCGTGCCGAGGGCTTCTCGCACGCCGAGGCGGGCATATTGTTCACACACAAGACCGCGGGCGGCGTCGAGCTGTCGATCGGCTATCGCCATGTCGAAGACTGGAATCGCGGCGTAACGCTCCCGAACGAAGAGCGATTGCGGCAGATGATATTGGTCCCGTTCGGCAGCGGCTTTTCGGGCAGGCTGCGGCTGGAGGAGCGGTTCAACAGCAGCGGCAGCGAAGTCGGCGTTCGGCTGCGCCCGCGGCTCGGCTTCGATACGCCGCTGAACGACAAGGGCCTGAAGCTCTTCTTCACCCAGGAGCATTTCCTCAACCTCAACACCACCGGCTGGGGGCAACGTGGCGGCTATGAGCGGATGCGCAATGCAACCGGCCTCTCGTTCGGGCTCGGCGGCAAGCTGCGCGGCGAAGTCGGTTATCTCAATCAATACCGCTTCGGCCGCGACGGTCGCCGGGATCAGATGGATCACGCCGCCACCTTCACGCTTTCGTTCAACGTCGCGAGCATCGGCGACACCGGCGACTAGGGCGCGACCAGGGGGGGATTCCGTTTCGCGCGGAAATGCCCATATGAGGGCCGCATGCGCGCCCGCATTCTCGTCCTCCATCCTGCGCTCGGCCCTCTCGATTATCGCGTGCCCCAGGGCATGGCGGTCGAGCCCGGGTCGATCGTCGTCGTGCCGATCGGGCCGCGCCAATATGCCGGCGTGGTCTGGGAGCCCGAGCGGCTGCCGACCGAGGAGATCGGCGACAATCGCCTGCGCAACCTGATCGCGGTCGCTGACGCGCCGCCGATTCCCGAGCCGGTGCGCCGTCTCGTCGAGTGGACCGCCGATTATTATCTGAGCCCGCCCTCGGCGGTGCTCGCCATGGCGGTGCGCACCTCCGCGGCGTTCGAGAGCGCGCCGACAATCACCGAATATCGCGCGACCGGGCTGGTACCCGATCGCCTCACACCGCAGCGTGCGCAGGCGCTCGAACGGATCGGCGAGCGCCAGGGGCTGGTGCGCGAGCTCGCCACGATCGCCGACGTTTCCGAAGGCGTGATCCGCGGCCTGTGCAAGGTCGGCGCGATTGAGGCCGTGACGGTCGACACCGACAGCCCCTATCCGCTGCCCGATCCCGCTTTCGGTCCGCCCGATCTGAGCGCCGAGCAGGCGAAGGTGGCGGGCATCTTGCGGCGGTCGGTCGAGGCAAAGCGGTTCCAGCCCTTCCTCCTCGACGGCGTCACCGGGTCGGGCAAGACCGAAGTCTATTTCGAGGCGATCGCGGCGGCGATCGCCGCGGGCCAGCAGACGATCGTGTTACTTCCCGAGATCGCGTTGACCGAGCCGTTCCTGACGCGCTTCGCCCAGCGCTTCGGCTGCGAGCCCGTAGCCTGGCATTCGGGACTGCGCACCTCGCAGCGCCGCCGGGCGTGGCGGGCCATCGCGAGCGGAGAGGCCCTGGTCACGGTCGGCGCGCGCTCGGCCCTGTTCCTGCCTTATCCCAACCTCGGCCTGATCGTCGTCGACGAGGCGCATGAGACCAGCTTCAAGCAGGAAGAGGGCGTCCATTATCACGCGCGCGACGTCGCGGTGATGCGAGGCAAGTTCGAGGAATGCCCGGTGATCCTCGCCTCGGCGACGCCGGCGATCGAGACGCGCCACCAGGTCGAGCTCGGCCGCTACGAGGAGCTCAAGCTGCCGGGCCGCTACGGCCTCGCCGAGCTTCCCGATATCGAGGCGATCGACCTGATCAAGGAACCGCCCGACCGCGGCCGCTGGCTGAGCCCCAAGCTGATCCTCGCGATCGACGCGGCGCTCGAGCGCGGAGAGCAGTCGCTACTGTTCCTCAATCGCCGCGGCTATGCCCCGCTCACGCTTTGCCGGCATTGCGGCCACCGCTTCCAATGCCCGAACTGCACGGCGTGGATGGTCGAGCACCGTCTGATCCGCCGCTTGGCCTGCCATCATTGCGGGCACATGATCCCCACGCCCGAAATCTGCCCCGAATGCGAGGAGGCCGACAGCCTCGTCGCCTGCGGCCCCGGCGTCGAGCGCATCGCCGACGAAGTGGCGGCGCTCTGGCCCGACGCCCGCACTGCGATCGTCACATCCGACACGCTCTGGTCCCCCGCCAAGGCCGCCGAGTTCGTCCAGCGGATGGAGCATGGCGACATCGACATCGTCGTCGGCACGCAGCTCGTAACCAAGGGCTATCACTTCCCCAATCTGACCGTGGTGGGCGTGGTCGATGCCGATCTCGGGCTCGATGGCGGCGACCTGCGCGCGGCCGAACGCACCTTCCAGCAGATCATGCAGGTCTCGGGGCGTGCCGGGCGCGGCGAGAAACCGGGCCACGTCTATATCCAGACGCATGCCCCCGAAGCGCAAGTGATGCAGGCGCTGATCTCCGGCGACAGCGCCGCCTTCTACGCGGCGGAGACCGAGGCGCGGCGCGAAGCGGGCGCCCCGCCCTACGGCCGCTACGCAGCGATCATCGTGTCCAGCGAAGACAAGGCCGCGGCGGAGGAAACCGCGCGGATGATCGGCCGCACCGCGCCGCGTCGCGACGAGATGCACGTCTACGGCCCCGCCCCCGCGCCGCTCGCGATGCTGCGCGGCCGCCACCGCTTCCGCCTCCTCGTCCACGCCCGCCGCGCCTTCGACGTGCAGGACATGATCCGCGACTGGCTGGGCGCACTCGAATGGAGCGCCAAGGTCCGGGTGGCGGTGGACGTCGATCCTTACAGCTTCCTGTGAGCGGGAACCCGATGTCGATTTTGCTCTATTCGTGCCGCAGGACCTGACTTAGCTTTCCCCCGGGGCAGTTGGGGGAAGATTCACATGTTTCGTAGGCTCCTGGCGCTGGCATTGTCCTTCGTGGCGCCGTCTGCGCATGCGGCATGGCACGAAGCGAGCTCGAAGCACTTCGTCGTCTATTCGGAGCAGAGGCCGGAGAAGCTGCGCGACTTTGCAGATAAGCTCGAGCGGTTCGACAAGGCGATGCGCCTGCTTTGGGCCAGGCCCGATCCGGAGATCGGCCCGGCAAATCGGGTCACTGTCTACATCGTCGACGATATCGCCGATGTCGGCCGGCTTTCGAACATTCGCAACGCTGCGGGCGCCTATCAGGGCCGCGCCACCGGCCCGATCGCCTTCGTTCCGCGCGCCGCCGGCACCGATGAGACCGACCTCAGTGCAACTGCGATCCTGTTCCACGAATATGCGCATCATTTCATGTTCACGACCTGGCCGCACGCCGCTTATCCAAGCTGGTTCATCGAAGGCTTTGCCGAATTCCACGCGACGACGCGCTTCGAGAAGGACGGAAGCGTGGTCATCGGCTATCCGCCGCAATATCGGGCTTGGGGAATATTCCAGGACAGCCTGCCGCTCGAACGGATGCTCGCTCCTGACACGCGCAAGCTGAGCGAAGACCAGATACAATCGCTCTATGGCCGAGGCTGGCTGCTCACCCACTATATCATGATCGAAGGCAGCCGCGGCGACCAGGGAATGGCCTATCTCAAGGCGATCAACGACGGCAAGCCGGCGCGAGAGGCCGCGAAGACCGCTTTCGGCGAGCTGCGTACGCTTGATCGCGAGCTGGATCGCTATGCTCGCGGCCGATTCGGCGCACGCAAGATCGCGGCGAAAGCCGTCGCGCCGGAGCCGATCACGCTGCGCCGCCTGACTCCGGGCGAAGAAGCATTCATGGAGGTTCGGCTCCGTTCCACCGCGGGCGTGAATCGCGAGACTGCGCCGCGCGTCTATGCCGCCGCGAAGAAGGCGGCGGCTCCTTTCCCCGCCGACGCCCGGGTCCAGCGCTGGTTCGCCGAAACCGCCTTCGATGCGGGCGACTTTGCCGAAGCCGAGGCGGCTGCCGGGCGTGCCATCGCCGCCGATCCGAAGCTCGTCGAGGCCTATTGCTACAAGGCCCAGGCACAGATGGCGCAGGCGATCGGCAAGAAGGATTTCTCGGTCGAAACCTGGAAAGCGATTCGCAAGACGATCGTCGCCGCCAACAAGCTCGATCCCGAGGATCCCGAACCGCTGATGCTCTATTTCCGAAGCTTCGTCGATGCGGGCGCGACGCCTCCCGCGAGTGCGCGCGAAGGACTTTACAAGGCTTTCGAGCTCGCGCCACAGGATGAAGGGCTACGACTCAACGCCGCCCTCACCCGGCTGCGCGACGGCAAAACCGAGGATGCGCGCCTGACGATCCGGCCGCTGGCCTTCAATCCGCACGGCGGCGCAATGACGGAACATGCCTCGAAGATCCTGGCTGCGATCGACAGCGGCGACGCGGCCGCGGCCCTCAAGGAGGCCGAGGGTTCCACTGAAGCGGAGAAGCCGGGCGCAGACTAGCGGGCCACCCGCGCTCGAACGGAACTTATCCGATCCGCGCCGCTTGAACCCGCGTCACTTTTGCTCGAAAGCAGCGGCCAAATAGGAGGTCGCGTGGTGATGGTTCGGCGCTTGCTGATGCTGGTCGTACTGGCGCTCGCCTGGGCGGCCCCTGCGCGCGCCGACGACATCTCGGCCTCTGCCCGCGGCGTCGTGCGGATCGTCACCATCGCCGTGGTCGATGACGAAGTCGTCGGCTTCGGCCATGGCAGCGGCTTCGCGGTCGCGCCCAACCGCATCGTCACCAACGCCCATGTCGTCGAGCTCGCCGATCGCTATCCCGGCAACGTCGTGATCGGCATCGTGCCGTCGGAAGGCGATAAGTCCTATCAGGGCAAGCTCATCGCGATCGATCAGCAGCGCGATCTGGCGTTGATCGAGTTCACTGGGGTCCGGCTGCCGCCGCTGACGCTCTATACCGGTGCGCCGGGCGACGGCGAGGCGCTGATCGCGCTCGGTTATCCCGGCAATGTCGATCTGGCCACCGCGCGTTCGGCGGCCGACTTCATCAATCCGCAATCGCCGGTCCGCTCGCAGGGCGGCTTCGCAGGCACGCGCACGCTCCAGGGCACCAGCGTGCTGCTCCACACCGCGAACATCGCGCGCGGCAATTCGGGCGGGCCGCTGCTCGATCGCTGCGGCCGCGTGCTGGGCGTCAATTCGGCGATCACCCGCGCCGACGAAGGCGATTCGACCTTCGCTTTCGCGATTGCAGGGAACGAGCTCGCCGCGTTCCTGCAAGGCGCAAAGCAGCCCTTCGCCACCGTCAGCGTGCCCTGCACCAGCATCGAGGAGCAGTTGGCGCAGGAGCGTAATGCCGACGAAAAGACGCGGCTCGACGCCGAAGCGCGCGCGCGGGCAGACGCCGCCAAGAGCGCCAGCGAGCGCGAGGACGCCCTTTCCCAGGCGCGGGCGCGCAACATCATCGCGCGCGAGAACCATATGGCGGGGGCCGGGCTGCTGCTCGTCCTCGGCGCGCTGGCATTGGGCGGTGCCGGGCTGCTGCTCTCGCGCGATCGCCGGCGCGAGGCGATCTGGGTTGCGGCCGGCGGCGGCGTGCTGATGCTGGCAGCGGTGGTGCTGTTCCTCACCCGCCCCGGTTTCGACGAATCGCATATCCTGCCGATGCCGAAGGCGAACGCCGGGGTCGCCGTGCCTGATCAGATGGCGCTCGGCCGGATGACCTGCACGCTCGTACCCGAACGGAGCCGGATCACGATCTCGAACATCGATAAGGTCGAGCTCGATATCGGCGCGGACGGATGCATCAACGGGCGTACCCAATATGCCGAATCGGGCACGTTGTGGCAGCGCATCCTCGTGCCCGATCAGGATCAGACCGTCTCGGTGCTCGTCTACGATCCCGCGACCAGAACCTATACCAGCACGCGCTATCTGCTCTCATCCGAACAGATGGCGAAGGCTCGCCAGTTGCGTTCGGGCGTCGAGCTCAAGACCTGCTCGGCGGATCAGGCCGCGCGGGCCAATCTCGCCGCACAGCAACAGGCACTGCGCGCGGCGCTGCCGCCGGTCTATAACGAGAAGCTCGTCTATAGCTGCAGCCCGGCGCCATCCGGCCCTCCGACGGCAGCGGCGAAATAGCTCAGCCGCGATCCACCCGCGCGGCGAAGCAGCCGGGCCGCGCATTGTGGACGTGGAGGAACGCCACGGCGGGATCGGTGAACATCGTCTCGATCAACGGTTCGAGTGCATTTCCCTCCACGACGTCGGCGTTGGTCATCATCGCGTAACGATCGAACGCTCTTACCGACAATAGTCGAGTCGCGAGTTGCTCCGGTATCTCGTCAATATAGAGTGCTGGCGTCTCGGCCCCTTCCCGCACGAAGATCGCGTGGCGCGACCGATAAGGGCTGGCGTCGGGCAGATGCTCGTAATTGAGCAGCAGCAACACCTCGCCCGGCTCGGCATCTTCCAGCGTCACGCGGCACGGAAAGCCGGGCTTGCTGTCCGCCGTCATCCGCACGACCTGCTCGGCGGCGAGTGCTTCGTCCGACAGGCCATAGAAGCGCTGGAAGGGTGCCGGATCGAGCCCAGTGATGACATAGCTCATTCCATCACGCCTTCGCGTTTGCGCAGCACGCGCTTGCGATCCACGCCGTACGCATAGCCGCCCATGCTGCCATCGGCCCTCTGGGCACGGTGGCACGGGATCAGCACCGCGACGTGATTGGCGCCGCACGCAGTCCCCGCCGCACGCACGGCCCGCGGATTGCCGGCCTGGGTGGCGAGCTGGGCATAACTGCGAGTCTCGCCGGCCGGGATCGCGCGCAGTGCCTGCCACACCGCTTCCTGGAAGGCGGTGCCCTGCACGTCGAGCGGCAAGTCCATATCGCGGCCCGGCGTCTCGACCTCGCGCACGACGCGCGCAGCGAGGTTGGCGAGCGCCGCGCCGCCCGGCGCGATCTCGGCCGCCGGAAAGCGGCGCGCCAGTGCGAACTGATCCTCGTCGAAGGCGACGCGACACAGTCCCTTGTCGGTCGCCGCGATCAGCAGCGGCCCCAGGCTGGTCTCGGCGACCGTCCAGCGGATCGTCACGCCCGCGCCACCGCGCTTCCACGCGCTGGGGGTCATGCCGAGCCGGGCGTTGGCAGTCTCGTAGAAGCGGCTGGGCGCGGCATAACCCGCCTCATAGATGGCGTCGGTCACGCGCTCCTCCTCGGTCAGTGCGGCGGCGGCGCGGCGCGCGCGCAGCCCGCGGGCATAAGCGGCCGGAGTCACGCCGGTCCCGCGCTTGAACAATCGCTGGAAATGATGTGGAGCATAGCCGACTCTGGCGGCGAGCTCCTCGAGCCCCATCGGCTCCTCCGCCGCCTCGATCAGCGCCACCGCCTCCGCCACTGCGATCCGGTCGCGGCCGACCTCATCGGGCTTGCAGCGCAGGCAGGCGCGATAGCCGGCGTTCCGCGCGGCATCGGCGTCGGGATAGAAGACGACATGCTCGCGCTTCGGCCGCCGCGCCGGGCAGGTCGGCTTGCAATAAATGCCGGTGGTGGTGACTGCGACGATGAAGCGGCCTTCATAGGCGCGGTCGCGCGCGTCGAACGCCGCCCAGGCGGTATCGTCGCTGATGGTCTGCTGATTGCTCATGCAACCGATATAGGCTTGCCGGAGCAGCGCCACATCCCGCGACTTGCGTTCAAAACGAAAGCCCTTGCCCTGCGCAGCGCCAGGCGGCACCGTTAGCGCTAACAGGCCTCCGCAATTACGGACGGCGTGAGGGAGAGACGATGGGTTTCTGGCAACGGACCCGCGCACTGCGCTGGTGGATCATCGCGATCGTGATGCTCGGCACGATCATCAATTATCTCGTCCGCCAGACTTTGGGCGTGGTGGTCGCGACCGAAAGCTTCCAGGCCGACGTGCCGATGACCAAGGAGCAGTACAGCTGGGTCACCGGCGTGTTCCAGGCGTTCATCATGCTCCAGCCGGTGGTCGGCTACATCCTCGATCGCATCGGATTGCGCAACGGCATGGCGATCTTCGCCACTGCCTGGGCGCTGCTCACTTTCGCGCATGGCTGGGTGACGAGCTGGCAGGGACTGGCGGCGCTGCGCGGCGCACTGGGATTCGCCGAAGGCACGTCGCACACCGCGGGGCTCAAGGTCGTCTCCGAATGGTTTCCCGCGAAGGAGCGCGGGCTGGCGGGCGGCATCTACAATCTCGGCGCCTCGGCGGGCATCGCGATGGCGGGTCCGATCGTCGCGATCGCGGTCGTATGGTGGAACTGGCGCGCCGCCTTCTACGTCGCCGGCGCCCTCGCCTTGCTCTGGGTGGTGCTGTGGCTGCTTTATTATCGCCGGCCCGAGGAGCACCCGAACCTTTCGCCTGAAGAGCGCGCGCTGATCGAGACGGGCCAGGAAGCGCATGTCCAGGCGACCGAGGGCGCCAGACCGGCGGTTCTGTCGCTGCTCGGGCGGCGGAATTTCTGGGGCATCGCTTTGCCGCGCTTCCTCGCCGATCCGACCTGGGCGACGCTCACCTTCTGGCTGCCGCTCTATCTGAGCGAAGTCCGTGGTTTCAACCTGGGCGAGCTGGCGATCGCAGTGGTGCTCCCCTTCGTCGCCGCCGATATCGGCTGCCTTGCTGGCCCCGCCCTCGTGCTGTGGCTCGAGCGCCGCGGCATCGCGCTGATCGACGCACGGCGCTGGACCTTCACGATCGGCGCGCTGATGATGACGAGCATGATCTTCGTCGGCGGCGTCACCAGCCCGTACATGGCCGTCGCCCTGCTGAGCATCGGCGCCTTCGCCCACCAGACGCTGTCGGTCACCTGCATCACCATGGCAAGCGATCTGTTCCGCAAAAACGAAGTGGGCACCGTCGCCGGTATGGCGGGGACGATGGCCAATCTGGGTGTGCTGATCTTCACGCTGCTGATCGGCGCGCTGGTCGTCCGCATCGGCTATGATCCGTTCTTCATCGCGCTGGGCGTGCTCGATCTGATCGCGGCGGCATTGCTCTGGACGCTGGTCCGCAAGCCCGACCAGGACCCCGGACGCGAGAGCGGCTGGATTCCGATCGTGCTCGGCGCGATCCTCTCCGGCGGGTTGACGCTGTTCTACGCGAGCGGCGTGGCGCCCGCGCCGTGCACCCTTTTCACCAGCTTCAGCGCGTGCGACGTGCCGATCGCGATGCGCGGCATCTGGGGCTTCGGGCTGGCGCTCGCGTTGCTTGGCATCATCATCGAAATCCGCGCCCGAGGAACCCGCGCCGCATGATCCGCAATCCGATCCTTCCCGGCTTCAACCCCGATCCGTCGATCTGCCGCGTCGGCGACGATTATTATATCGCCACCTCGACCTTCGAATGGTTTCCCGGCGTCCAGATCCACCATTCGCGCGACCTCGCCAATTGGCGGCTGGTCGGCCGTCCGCTGACCCGCGCGAGCCAGCTCGATATGCGCGGCGATCCGGACAGCTGCGGCGTCTGGGCGCCCGACATCAGCCATGACGGAGAACGCTTCTGGCTGATCTATACCGATGTGAAGCGCTATGGCCGCACCACCACGGGCGGCGTATCGGGCGCGAGCCTGCGCGATTTCCATAATTATCTGGTCACGTGCGACACCGTCAACGGCGACTGGTCCGATCCGATCCATCTCAATTCGAGCGGCTTCGATCCCGGGCTGTTCCATGACGATGACGGCCGGAAGTATCTGGTCAACCAGCTCTGGGACCACCGCCCCGGCCGCAATCGCTTCGCCGGCATCGTGCTGCAGGAATATTCGCCCGCCGAGCAGCGGCTGATCGGCGAGCGGGTGAACATCTTCTCCGGCACCGCATTAGGCCTCACCGAGGCGCCGCATCTCTATAAGCGGAACGGCTGGTATTATCTGATCGTCGCCGAGGGCGGCACGGGCTGGAACCACGCCGTGACGATGGCACGCGCGAAGGATATTGGCGGCCCGTACGAGCTCCATCCCGACACTTATATCCTCAGCAGCCGCAGCCGCCCGGACGCGCCGCTCCAGCGCGCCGGCCATGCCGATCTGGTCGAGACGCCCGACGGCCGGACCTTCATGGCCTATCTCTGCGGCCGTCCGCTGCCCAATCGCGGCCGCTGTGTACTGGGCCGCGAGACAGCGATCCAGCCGATGGCCTGGGGCGACGATGGCTGGCTCTACACCGAAGACCGCAACGGTTTGCCAGTGCTCGAGGCGCCTGCGCTTGGCGTTTCTCCCTCACCATCGCGCGAGACCGAGGCGCGATACGATTTCGGCGACGCCGAACTTCCGCTCGACCTGCAATGGCTCCGCACGCCCGAACTCGACCGCATCTTCAGCCTGACCGTCCGCCCCGGCCATCTCCGTCTGTTCGGCCGCGAGACGATCGGCAGCCTGTTCACCCAGGCACTGGTCGCCCGACGTCAGCAGGATTTCTGCTACTCGGCCGCCTGTGCGATGGACTTCGCACCCGCGCATTTCCAGCAGGCGGCCGGGCTGGTCGCTTATTACAACAGCGCCAAGTTCCATTACCTCCATGTCAGCCATGACGACCCTGTCGGCCGTCACATCCGAGTGATGTCGGCGCTCCCCGATTCACCGCAGTCCGACGCCTTCACCACGCCGATCGCGATCCCCGACGGCCGCATCGAGTTGCGCGTGGAAGTCGACTACGAACGCCTCCGCTTCGCCTTCCGCGTCGAAGGGGGTGACTGGATTTGGCTGCCCGAGCAATTCGACGCGAGCATCCTCTCCGACGAGGCTACCCAGCCGGGCCTGCCCAACTTCACCGGGGCATTCGTGGGGATGGCCTGCCAGGATATGTCGGGTGCCGGACTAGCAGCCGATTTCGACTGGTTCGAGTATCGCGAGCGGCCGTATCGGGCGGACCCTACACGCGATTAATTGTCGAGGAACTGCCGGATCGCGTCGACGAGCTTCTGCTTGCGGTGGTGGCGCGTCGGCGGGATCTCAGCGTTGGGAGGTTCGGCAGGCTTGGCCGCCGCGGACTGGTTGCGCCCCAGCCGCTCGCGAAGCGCGGATTCCAGGTTGGCGAGCACTTCCTGATGGCCCTGGAACGCACGCGCCATCTTCGACTGCGGCAGCGGCACGAGGAACTCGCAACCGTGGCGTCCGCCGTCGCGCCAGATCACTTGCGCCTCGCGCGAGCCCGCGCCGGACAGGCCGATCGCGATCAGCGTGCCCGGCGGGAATTCGTCTTCCGAGACGAACAGGAAACCGGTGCGCGAGAAATTGTCGACCAGCACTTCGATCGGCTTGCCGTCGGCACCGCGCAAAATGCTCTCGCTCGCGACATGGAAGCGGATCGCGCCGCGCGGATCGACTTCGCCAAGGACTTCCAGACGCGCGACGAGCACGACGCATTCCCCAAAACTACAGGAGCCTCCGGGCTACGCGCCGGTTGGTTAAGAGAGTCTTGCGATCCGTGGTTTAGCCCCCGGAAACCAGCGCGAATACCGGCGTGGATTGACTTAGGGCAGCTTTGCTACCATATAGCCGCCCAGCGAGGCATCATGCAGCGTGATCGGACGAAGCCTGTATTGGCCCCCGTCCCGGCTCTGCCTCGGTTATTTTCACGGCTTCCCTAGTCACGCGGGTCGTCAATTTTTTGACCCCGCCTTCGTGCGCCCATTTTCCGTGCGCGCCCGCTGGCCGTATTCGTAAGGTCCAATATGCAATTCAACCAACTCGGTCTCTCGAAGACCGTTCTCGCCGCGCTTGCCGCCAAGGGCTATACCGAGGCGACGCCGATCCAGGCACAGTCGATCCCGTCGCTGCTCGAAGGTCGCGACCTGCTCGGCATCGCCCAGACCGGCACCGGCAAGACTGCCGCGTTCATGCTTCCCTCGATCGACCGGCTGATCGCATCGGGCAAGCGCGCCCAGCCGCGCGGCTGCCGCATGCTCGTCCTCGCACCGACGCGCGAGCTCGCCAGCCAGATCGCCGAGAGCGCCCGCGCTTATGCCAAGGGCACGCCGCTTTCGGTCGCCACCATCTTCGGCGGCACTTCCATTCACAAGAACAAGACCGATCTCGCCCGCGGCATCGACATCGTCGTCGCCACTCCGGGCCGCCTCGTCGACCTGATGGATCAGCATTACGCGATCCTGCTCGGCATCGAGATCCTCGTGCTCGACGAAGCCGACCAGATGATGGATCTGGGCTTCATCCATGCGCTCAAGCGGATCGTCCGCGATCTGCCTTCGAAGCGCCAGACCCTGTTCTTCTCGGCGACGATGCCCAAGACGATCCGCGAGCTGGCCGGCCAGTTCATCAAGGACCCGGTCGAGGTCAAGGTCACGCCCGAGGCGACCACCGCCGAGCGCGTCGAGCAGCACGTCACTTTCGTGGCGCAGGCGGAGAAGCAGGCGCTGCTGACGATCGCGCTCAAGGATCCGAGCATCGATCGGGCGCTGATCTTCACCCGCACCAAGCACGGTGCCGACCGCGTTGTGCGCCTGCTCGCCGGCAACGGCATCGCGTCGAACGCGATCCACGGCAACAAGAGCCAGCCGCAGCGCGAGCGCGCGCTGGGCGAGTTCCGCAGCGGCAAGGTCAAGATCCTCATCGCGACCGACATCGCCGCGCGCGGCATCGACGTCTCGGGCGTCAGCCACGTGTTCAACTTCGAGCTGCCCAACGTGCCCGATCAGTACGTCCACCGCATCGGCCGCACCGCGCGCGCCGGGGCGACGGGCCTCGCGATCAGCTATTGCGCCGATGACGAGCGTCCGTACCTCAAGGACATCGAACGGCTGACTCGCCAGAAGCTGGTCATCCAGCCGCTGCCGGCCGACTTCATCAACGAAGCCAACAAGATCAAGTCGACGCGTTCGCCGATGCCGGTGAGCCGCGATGAGCAGAACGGGCGGAACGGCCGCGCGATGCAGCACGGCCGCCCCGGCGGCGGGCAGCGTCACGGCCAGGGTCAGGGCCAGCGCCGCGAGGGTCAGCCCCAGGGCGAGCGTCGCGACGACAATCGCCGTCAGGGTCAACAGGGCGAGCAGCGCCGCAACGACGCTCCGCGCGGCGATCGGCCCGCCGGCGACGCCCCCCGCAACTATGCGCGCCCCAAGGGCAAGTTCCACGCCCGCCCGGCACGCCCCGCCAATGCGGGCGGCGGCCGCGGGCGCTAATTAGAATCCTCCGTCCCGCATTATTCCTCTCCCGCTTGCGGGAGAGGAGCGAGACTTGGCAGCTTGCTGCCTAGTCGCAGCGGTGAGGGTCTTCTTCTCCCGTGCGGCACAAGCGAGGAAGAAGAAGACCCTCACCCAACCCTCTCCCGCGAAAGCGGGAGAGGGCTAATATCTCCATTACCCCCGCCGTCGCTTCGCCCGCTCCTGCGCATCCGCACGACCGGCGACCAGCCGGGTCGCCCGCTCGAAGCCCTCGCGGCCCTCGTTCGCGCCGGCGAGCGCCGCATCCTGATACAGGCCGAGCGCCTTCTCGAATTCGCCACGCTGCTCGGCGCAGAGGCCGAGGTTGAACAGCAGCGACGGATGCCCCGCCGCCTCGGTCTGCATCGCGTCCCAGCCCGAACACGCACCACGGGCGTCGCGCTTGGTCAGCTTGACCAGCTCCTTGAACCGGTTCGCGACCTCCTTCGAAAGCCCCTTGGTATTCTCACGCACGCGAATCTTGTAGGTGTCGACATGCGGCACGAGATCGCCGCGCAGCGATCCGGCGATGTCGCCGATCGCGCCTTCGATCACGTCCTCGGTTGTGCGTGCGGGGCTACCGCCGCGACACCATTCGACTTCCTCGCGGAATGGCTTGGGCTGCGAATAGAGGATGCGGCCGTCGGTGTTGCGGACGATGCGGATGTCGGCCTTGATGTCGATGATCCGGCGCTTGCACGGAACCTCGACCTGCTCGTCCTTGAGGCATTTGCCCTTGTCGTCCTTCGAGACGCACTGCTTCTCTTTCCTGCGAAAGTTGCTTTCGTCCACGCCGGACGAGACACTGCCCGAGATCGATCCCTCGGCGGTATCGCGTCCGGCGCGTCCGCCGAGCAGTTCGAACTGGCTGCCGCCCAGCGCGCGCTCGATCGCGATCTGCAGCGCCGATCCGTCGCTGCCGCCGAAGCGATCGACCGATATCGATTCGAGAAAGCTCGCCTCGCGATTGTTCGCGGGAAATTCGCCCGTGATCTCCAATGTTTCGCCTTGCGCGACACCGGCCCATGCCAGCGCCGCTGCCGCGAGCAACACGCGTTTCCTATGCATATCCCCCCTCCGATCGATACCCCACTGTGCAGAGCAACATCTCCCGGGCCGCTTGTCCAGAGGAGTCGGGTTGCATCCCTGTGACACCGATGCTAACCGCGCCGCGACCCATCGGGGCGCCCTCTGGCGTGCCCCTTTTTTGCATGGGGCCAATTCCGAACCCTCCAAGAGGAACCGACACGCGTGGAGAATTCCGGCGGTATTCAGGCAAGTCTAAGCGGACGCTATGCAACCGCCCTGTTCGAGCTTGCGCGTGATTCGAAGGCTTTGCCCAAGGTCGAGGCGAGCCTCGCCACGGTGCAGCAGGCGCTCGACGAATCGGCTGATTTCAAGGCGCTGACCACCAGCCCGCTGATCGCCCGTGGCCCCGCCGCCAAGGCCGTCGCGGCAACCGCGGGCGTGCTCAAGCTCGACGCGACCACCACCAATTTCCTCGGCGTGCTCGCGCAGAACCGGCGTCTCAGCCAGCTGCCCGCGATCATCCGCGCCTTCCGCCAGCTGGCGGCGCAGCATCGCGGCGAGACGACCGCCGAAGTGGTCTCCGCCCATCCGCTCGATGCCGAACAGGTCGATGCGCTCAAGGCGCAGCTGCGCACCCGGCTCGGCCGTGACGTCACTGTCGACCTCTCGGTCGATCGCTCGCTCCTCGGCGGGCTGGTCGTGAAGATCGGCAGCCAGATGATCGATTCGTCGATCAAGACCCGTTTGAACTCCCTCGCGCACGCGATGAAAGGCTGAAGGCTAACACCATGGATATCCGCGCCGCAGAAATCTCCAAGGTCATCAAGGATCAGATCTCGAGCTTCGGCACCGACGCCGAGGTCTCCGAGACCGGTCAGGTGCTCAGCGTCGGTGACGGCATCGCGCGCATCCACGGGCTGGACAATGTCCAGGCCGGCGAGATGGTCGAATTCGCCAACGGCATTCAGGGCATGGCGCTCAACCTCGAGGCCGACAATGTCGGCGTCGTGATCTTCGGCTCGGACGCCGAGATCAAGGAAGGCGACATCGTCAAGCGCACCGGCACCATCGTCGACGTGCCGATCGGCAAGGGCCTGCTCGGTCGCGTCGTGGACGGCCTCGGCAATCCGATCGACGGCAAGGGCCCGATCGTCACCGATCAGCGCAGCCGCGTCGAAGTGAAGGCCCCGGGCATCATCCCGCGCCAGTCGGTTTCCGAGCCGATGCAGACCGGACTCAAGGCGATCGACGCGCTCGTTCCCGTCGGCCGAGGCCAGCGCGAGCTGATCATCGGCGATCGCCAGACCGGCAAGTCGGCCGTCGCGATCGACGCCTTCATCAACCAGAAGGGCGTCAACGCCGGCGACGACGAGTCGAAGAAGCTCTACTGCGTCTATGTCGCGGTCGGCCAGAAGCGCTCGACCGTCGCGCAGCTCGTCAAGACGCTCGAAGAGAATGGCGCGATGGAATATTCCATCGTCGTCGCCGCGACCGCTTCGGAGCCCGCGCCGCTGCAGTTCCTCGCGCCGTACACCGGCACCGCGATGGGCGAGTATTTCCGTGACAACGGCATGCATGCGCTGATCGTGTTCGACGATCTCTCGAAGCAGGCCGTCGCATACCGCCAGATGTCGCTGCTGCTGCGCCGCCCGCCGGGCCGCGAAGCCTATCCGGGCGACGTCTTCTATCTCCACAGCCGCCTGCTGGAGCGTGCTGCAAAGATGTCGGACGCGAACGGGGGCGGCTCGCTCACCGCGCTGCCGATCATCGAGACGCAGGCAGGCGACGTGTCGGCCTATATCCCGACCAACGTGATCTCGATCACCGACGGCCAAATCTTCCTCGAGACCGACCTGTTCTTCGCGGGCATCCGCCCGGCGATCAACGTGGGTCTTTCGGTGTCGCGCGTCGGCTCGGCCGCACAGACCAAGGCGATGAAGAAGGTCGCCGGCTCGATCAAGCTCGAGCTCGCCCAGTATCGCGAGATGGCGGCCTTCGCGCAGTTCGGCTCGGACCTCGACGCCTCGACCCAGCGCCTGCTGAATCGCGGTGCGCGCCTGACCGAATTGCTCAAGCAGCCGCAATTCTCGCCGCTGCCGTTCGAGGAGCAGACCGTGTCGATCTTTGCGGGCACGCAGGGCTTCCTCGACTCGATCGCGACGCAGGACGTGGTGCGGTACGAGCAGGCGATGCTCGCCGAGATGCGCTCGAAGCACGCCGGCATCCTGACCGCGATCCGCGACTCGAAGGATCTGAAGGACGACGTGCGCGACCAGCTCAAGGCGGCGCTCACCGAGTTCGGCAAAACCTTCGCGTAATCGGAACGATGGCCGACACCTCTCTCCTTGCGTGGACGCTGCTCAGTGTCGGCCTCGTGCTGACGCCCGGGCCGGACATGATGATCGTCGCGGGTCACGCGGCGCGGGGAGGTGCGCGCGCCGGACTTGCGGCAATGGCGGGTATCATGCTCGGCGGCGTCTTCTACATGGCGCTGTGCGGCTTCGGCTTCCTCAGTGTGCTTTCGGCTTTCCCGACCCTGTTCATGGTCGTGAAGATCGCGGGCGCCGCGTATCTCGCATGGCTCGGTTTCAAGCTGCTGCGCGGCGCGGTTCGTCCGGCTCCGACGACGGAGACTCCGGCACTGGGCAAGCCCTTCCGTCAGGGCTTGCTGAGCACGGTGCTCAACCCGAAGGTCGCATTGTTCTTCCTCGCGATCCTGCCGCAGTTCGTAGGGCAAGGTCCGGATGCGCCGCTGCGCGGTGCATTGCTGATCGCCGTGCCCTATGTGCTCGGCGGCTTCTGGTTGACGGGTCTCGCCTTCGTCGTGGCACGCGCTGGCCGGGCCGCAAAACAGAGCAGCGCGATGCGTTGGATCGAAGGCGTTCTCGGCGCCGCTTTCATTGGACTTGCGGGCCGTCTGGCCCTGGCTCGGAACACGTAAATGGCAAGCCTCAAGGCACTCAAGGTCCGGATCAACTCGGTGAAGTCGACGCAGAAGATCACCAAGGCGATGAAGATGGTCGCCGCCGCCAAGCTGCGTCGCGCGCAGGAGGCGGCGGAAGCCGGCCGTCCCTATGCGCAGCGCCTCGAGAGCGTGGTCGCGAGCCTCGCCTCGAAGGTGACGGTGAGTGAATCGTCGCCGAAGCTCCTCGCCGGCACCGGCAAGGATCAGGTCCATTTGTTCGTGGTCGCGACTTCGGACAAGGGCCTCGCCGGCGCGTTCAACACCAACATCGCCCGTCTCGCCCGCCGCCGCGCGCAGGAGATGATCGCCGAAGGCAAGACGGTCAAGTTCTACACCATCGGCCGCAAAGGTCGCGCGGTGCTCAACCGGCTGTTCCCCAAGAGCTTCGTTCACTCGATCGAGCCCGGCGACCTCGGCAAGCTCGGCTTCACCGATGCCCGTGCCTATGCCGACGATCTGATCGCGCGCTACGAAGCGGGCGAATTCGACGTCGCGCACCTCTTTTACTCGCACTTCAAGTCGGTGCTGACCCAGGAGCCGACCGAGCAGCAGATCATCCCGGTCGCGCCGAGCTCGGTTCCCGAGGGCACGCCGATCAGCAATGCGGCGCCTGCGGCCGTGATCTACGAGCCCGACGAGGAAGCGATCCTCGCCGACCTGCTGCCGCGCAACGTCGCGATCCAGCTCTATCGCGCGATGCGCGAGAATGCCGCCTCCGAGCAGGGCAGCAAGATGACCGCGATGGACAACGCCACGCGCAATGCCGGCGATCTGATCAAGCGGCTGTCGATCCAGTACAACCGCGCCCGCCAGGCCGCGATCACCACCGAACTGGTCGAGATCATCTCGGGCGCCGAGGCACTCTGATGCGCGCAGGCGCCGCCCTCCTTCTCGTTTCGCTGGCACTCGCCGGCTGCAGCGGCGCGCCTTCGAAGAACGGCGCCGCGCTCCAGAAGCAGGAGCAGGCGCGCGCCGCCGAACTCGGCCAGGTCCGTGGCTGGGAGCGCGCCTTTCAGCCCGATGTCGCGATCGGCGCCGCCAACCAGTTCGGTTTCCATGCCCCGGCCTACGGCCCGGCGAAGGACGGTTTCCTCAGCATCGGCACGCCGGTGACGGTGACCGATACCACGGCGAAGAAGCCCAACAGCGTCGGCTTCGCCGCCAAGGGCAAGGCCGCCGAGCGCGTCGACATTCTCGCATTCGATCTCGCACAGACCGACGCCGCCAGCGCCGAGCTCGCGCGCAAGCGTTTCGCCGACATCGTCCGCGATTTCCTGTTCCAGTCGAAGGTCGACGCCAAGCCGATCCACGACAAGATCGCCAAAGGCGAGGCCGGCAAGGGCCAGCTCGACGGCATCGACTACGCAATCGAGAAGGCGGACGACCGCCTCACCGTGACTTTCCACCGCACCGGGGCTAGTGCCCCCGCCAACAGCTAAGAGCCGCAAGGAAAAGACGATGGCAACCGCCGCTGAAACGACCCGTCCGGGCACCACCAACAATGTCGGCCGCATCTCGCAGGTCATCGGCGCCGTCGTCGACGTGTCGTTCGATGGCGGCGTGCTGCCCGCCATTCTCTCGGCGCTCGAGACCGACAATAACGGCAACCGTCTCGTCCTCGAGGTCGCTCAGCACCTCGGCGAGAACACCGTCCGCACGATCGCGATGGACGCGACCGAGGGCCTGACCCGCGGCCAGTCGGTCACCGACACCGGTTCGCAGATCCGCGTTCCCGTCGGCCCGAAGACGCTCGGCCGCATCCTCAACGTCATCGGCGAGCCGATCGACGAGCGCGGCCCGGTCAATGCCGAGATGACCTCGCCGATCCACGCCGAGGCTCCCTTGTTCGTCGACCAGTCGACCGAGAGCAGCATCCTCGTCACCGGCATCAAGGTGATCGACCTGCTCGCGCCTTATGCGAAGGGTGGCAAGATCGGCCTGTTCGGCGGCGCCGGCGTGGGCAAGACCGTGCTCATCCAGGAGCTGATCAACAACATCGCCAAGGGCCATGGCGGCACTTCGGTGTTCGCGGGCGTCGGCGAGCGTACCCGTGAGGGCAACGACCTCTATCACGAATTCCTCGACGCCGGCGTCATCGCCAAGGACGCCGACGGCAACGCGATCTCGGAGGGTTCGAAGGTCGCCCTCGTTTACGGCCAGATGAACGAGCCGCCGGGGGCCCGCGCCCGCGTCGCGCTTTCGGGCCTGACGATCGCCGAATATTTCCGCGACGTCGAAGGTCAGGACGTGCTTTTCTTCGTCGACAACATCTTCCGCTTCACTCAGGCGGGCGCCGAAGTGTCGGCGCTGCTCGGCCGCATTCCTTCGGCGGTGGGCTATCAGCCGACGCTGTCGACCGACATGGGCGCGCTGCAGGAGCGCATCACTTCGACCAACAAGGGCTCGATCACGTCGGTGCAGGCCGTGTACGTCCCCGCGGACGATCTCACCGATCCGGCGCCGGCCACGTCGTTCGCCCACCTCGACGCGACGACCGTGCTCAACCGCGCGATCTCCGAGCTGGGCATCTATCCGGCGGTGGATCCGCTCGACTCGACCAGCCGCGTGCTCGAGCCGCGCGTCGTCGGCCAGGAGCATTACGAGACCGCGCGCGCCGTGCAGGCGACGCTGCAGAAGTACAAGTCGCTGCAGGACATCATCGCGATCCTCGGCATGGACGAGCTTTCCGAAGAGGATAAGTTGACCGTGTCGCGTGCGCGCAAGATCCAGCGCTTCCTCAGCCAGCCGTTCCACGTCGCCGAAGTGTTCACCGGCATCCCCGGCGCGTTCGTGCAGATCGAGGACACCATCAAGTCGTTCAAGGCGGTGGTGAACGGCGAGTACGACCATCTGCCCGAAGCCGCCTTCTACATGGTCGGCGGCATCGACCAGGCGGTCGAGAAGGCCAAGAAGCTCGCCGGCGAGGCGTAAGACTGAAACTCCCTCTCCCCTTCAGGGGAGAGGGTCGGGGAGAGGGGCCCGTAGCGAGGCGCACCGCTCTCCCCCTCTCCCCCGCCCTCTCCCCGCAAGCGGAGAGAGGGAGTAAGGTAAGAAAATGCTGCACTTCGAACTCGTCACTCCCGAACGTCTCGTCCGCTCCGAGGACGTGCACATGGTCGTCGTCCCCGGCACCGAGGGCGATTTCGGCGTGCTTGAAGGGCATGCGCCTTTGATGTCGACGATCCGCGACGGCAATCTCGAAATCTACAAGAACGGCGCCACCACGCCCGAGACGATCCGCATCGAAGGCGGTTTCGCCGAGGTCAACGAGCGCGGGTTGACCGTGCTCGCCGAAAAAGCGGAATAAGCCGCTATTCCTGGGCGCGGTGGAAGCGCCACCGCATTGCCTTGCTGCCGTCGAGCAGCGAGATCTCGGCCATCAGTACCTCGCCATCACGCCAATAGCGCACGCGCTGCGGATAATCGTGCGCGGCATCCTCGAAAACGACGGATCGCGCCGCCGGATCGAGTTTGCGCATCGGGAAATCTGCGGGCTTCTGACCGGCGGGCTCGGCGTGAAAGACCGTCTCCGATTCATTGGCGATGATCGTCATCGCCTCGTTGGTCTTTACGAAGGTGCCCGCGCGCGTGGTGCCGACGCCCTGCATCCTGCCCTTGTCCATCGGCTTCCAGGTCTCGCACGTCGCCCTGCCGTTCTTGGGTTCGGTGCACCAATGGCCGACCAGCCAGCCAAGATCGGGCGTCTGCGCATCGAGCAGCAACGGGGCCAGTATCAGTAGCATGGCGCAACCTCGCTTTTGATGGAGCCACAGGCTCCCATAGCCCGGGCGCCGGCGCAATCGTCCGCATGTCCGGAGGCTTTGGTTAGGCAATTCTAAAGTCTTGCCGGCTAAGCCCTCTCTATTGCGGGGACTACAGGTTAACCGATGAGCGCTTTCGGACGACGCAACGGAATGGGTGGCGGGGCAGCGGGCGGACGACCCGCCTTCGGCGTCGCGCGCCCGATGCAAGGCCCTGGGCCCGCACCGCGTCCCTCCGATCCCATGCCCGCCGGCGGTGAGCAATTCCCGCCGATCAACAGCGTTCCCCTCCCCGGCGCGGCCGCCGATCCGATGGCCGAGCGTGATCCCGCGGCCGGCAGCATCGCCAACAGCGATGCCATGCAGCGCCTCGCCGATCGTCAGGCGGCATCGGGCGATGCCGGCAATTCGCGCGTCGAAGGCTTCGAAGCCTCGATCCACCGCATCAAGGAACAGGTGCTCCCGCGCCTGCTCGAGCGCGTCGATCCCGAGGCGGCGGCGACGCTGAGCAAGGACGAACTCGCCGAGGAATTCCGCCCGATCATCGGCGAAGTGCTCGCCGAGCTGAAGCTCACGCTCAACCGCCGCGAGCAGTTCGCGCTCGAAAAGGTTCTCGTCGACGAACTGCTCGGCCTCGGGCCCCTCGAGGAACTGCTCTCCGATCCGGCCATCTCGGACATCATGGTCAACGGCCCCGAGCAGACCTTCATCGAACGCAAGGGTAAGCTCGAGCTCGCCAACATCCAGTTCCGCGACGAGGAGCATCTGTTCCAGATCGCGCAGCGCATCTGCAACTCGGTCGGCCGCCGCGTCGACCAGACCACGCCCCTCGCCGACGCGCGCCTCAAGGACGGCAGCCGCGTCAACGTGATCGTGCCGCCGCTCTCCCTACGAGGCACGGCGATCTCCATTCGTAAATTCTCGGCCAAGCCGATCACGCTCGACATGATGGCGAACGGCGGCTCGATGAGCACGAAGATGGCGACAATGCTCAAGATCGCGGGCGCCAGCCGCTTCAACATCGTCATCTCGGGCGGCACCGGCTCGGGCAAGACGACGATGCTCAATGCCCTGTCGAAGATGATCGACCCGGGCGAGCGCGTGCTGACGATCGAGGACGCCGCCGAGCTCCGTCTGCAGCAGCCGCACTGGCTGCCGCTCGAAACGCGTCCGCCCAACCTCGAAGGCCAGGGCGAGATCACGATCCGCGATCTGGTGAAGAACTCGCTGCGTATGCGCCCGGATCGCATCATCCTCGGCGAAATCCGCGGCTCCGAATGCTTCGACCTGCTCTCGGCGATGAACACCGGCCACGACGGCTCGATGTGCACGCTCCACTCCAATTCCCCACGCGAATGCCTCGGCCGCATGGAGAACATGGTGATGATGGGCGACATCAAGATGCCCAAGGAAGCCATCAGCCGCCAGATCGCCGATTCGGTCGATCTGATCGTCCAGGTGAAGCGCCTGCGGGACGGCTCGCGCAGGGTCACCAACATCACCGAAGTGATCGGCATGGAAGGCCCGGTGATCGTCACCCAGGAGCTGTTCAAGTTCGAGTATCTGGACGAATCGTCCGACGGCAAGATCATCGGCGAATATCGCTCGATGGGCCTGCGCCCCTATACGCTCGACAAGGCCCGACAATACGGCTTCGATCAGGCGATGCTCGAGGCATGCCTCTGATAGCCGTCGCAAGGCGATGATTTCCGTATCGGCGTTTCGGCATTAGGCTGTGCCCGTGCTCGCTCTCTTCGCTCCCATTGTCGCGCTCACCGCCCCGGAAGCCGCGACCGCGCTCGATACCGACACCGAGGCGCGCTGGGTCGATTTCGAGCTGACCCCCTATAACCAGCTCCGATTTCCGATCGCGCTCAACGGCCATACCAGCTGGGCGATCCTCGACACCGGGCTCAGCGACACTATCGTCACCAGCCGCTTCGCGCGGGCCGCCGGTCTCGTCGCCGCGCGCCGCCAGCGCGCGCTGGCGATCGGGGGCGGCGTGGAAGTGGGCTGGGCCGATGCCGCCTCGATCCGTTTCGGCGGGCTGACCCGCAGCCACGGCCGGGTCGGCATCGCCGACCCGGCGGGGCATATCCGTTTCGGCGCGGACATATTGGTCGGCGCCGACATATTGAGCTGCTGCGCGATCGACATCGACTATGACGCCCGCCGCTTCCGCATCCTGTCGAGCGGGCGGATGCCCTTCTCCGGCACCACCGCGCCGCTGCGGCGCCGAATCCCCAACGGCGTCTACCAATCCGAAGTCGCGATCGCCGGCAAAATGTTGCGGCCGATCATCGTCGACACCGGCGACGGCGGATCACTGACGCTCAGCCGCACCGCCTGGGCCTCGACCGGAATTCGCGACGCGCGCATCACCACGACGCTGGGCTGGGGCATGGGCGGTCCCGTCGTCACCGATACGCTCGTGATCCCGTCCTTCTCGCTCGCCGGTATGGCGCCGATGGAGGCCGAGCTGCGGATCGAGGGCGACGGCGGCTTCTCCGCCTCGGTCGGCGCCGCTGGCCGGCTGGGAACCGGCATGTTGCTGCGCTATCGCGTGCTACTCGATCCGCGCGCGGGCCGGATGATCCTCCAGCCGGGCAAGGCGCGCGCCGCCAAGGTCCCCCGCTCGACCAGTGGACTCCTCGTCGAGCTCACCGGCGCTGCGCTGCGGGTGGTCCATGTCATGCGCGGCTCTCCCGCTGAAGCGGGCGGCTGGAAGGCGGGCGACCGCATCTGCTCGGCTGATGGCGTCCCCGTGGCCGAAGACGTCAAGGACGGGCAGATCGAATGGACTGTCGGAACGCCCGGCCGCGTTGTCCGGGTCGGCCTGTGCGACGGCACCGAACGCAGCCTGACGCTGGCGGACTTCTACTAGCGCAGGTTGAGCGCGAGACTCGCGAGGATCACCGCGGCGAGCATCGCCAGCACCTGGAGCAATGTCCAGGGCATGAATCCGATGCGGTCCACATCGCGGCGCCGGCGCCGGCGATGCTCGCCGAAACCACTGGCCAGCGCGACCATGACGGCAACCGCCGCACTACCCCATAATTGTTGTTGCATCGTTTCGAAAAACTCCCACATGGCGATGCATCTAGGCAAGGAAATGTCATGCGCCAGACCCTGACGGTATTCGGCCTTCTCACCACTGCGATCGCGGTGGCCAGCGTCGCGGCGGGCGAGCCGCGGACGCAGCGCCACGAGATTCAGGAAGCGGTCTCCGCCCCCACCCGTACCCCGGCGAACATCGCGCGCGACAAATATCGCCATCCTGTCGAGACCCTGACCTTTTTCGGAGTCAAGCCGGGGCAGACGGTGGTCGAGATCTGGCCGGGCGGCGGCTGGTATACCGAGATCCTCGCACCGCTCACTGCCGCCAAGGGCACGCTCTACGCCGGGGTCTCGCCCTGGCCCGATGGCGGCAAGGGCGTGCAGACGCTCCAGGCGAAGAACCCCGCGGTCTTCGGCCATGTGAAGCTCGCCGCTTTCCCCTGGACCGCGGGCCAGCCCAAGGTTCCCGACGGCAGCGCCGACATGGTCCTCACCTTCCGCAACGTCCACAATTGGCGGATGGGCTATCAGCGGAACGGCCAGGATTATTCGGCCGAGGCGTTCGCGCAGATGTTCGCGATGCTCAAGCCCGGCGGCGTGCTCGGCATCGAGGACCATCGCCTGCCCGAGAGCGCCAGCGCCGAGCGCGAGAAGAGCAGCGGTTACATCAAGGTATCGACTGTCCGGCAGCTCGCCGAGCAAGCGGGCTTCAAGTTCGTCGCCGCGTCCGAAGTCAACGCCAATCCACAGGACAGCGCCGACTGGCCCAAGGGCGTCTGGACCCTCCCCCCCAGCTACACTCTCAAGGACGTTGATCGCGCCAAATATGCGGCGATCGGCGAGAGCGACCGGATGACGCTGAAGTTCAGGAAGCCCTGATTTTCTTTGTTGCGCTGCCGCAATAGTCCACGCTCCCTTAACCAATAAGCCGTAGCTATCGGGTCCGTGCCACGCCGGATCCGCTCCCTGCTGTCCGTCCTTCGCGACGAGGTCGACACTTTCGCCAGCACGAGCGAACAGATCGCCGCGCGCACCAACCTCCTCGCGCTCAACGCCGCGATCGAAGCCGCCCGATCCGGCGAGGCCGGTCGCGGCTTCTCGGTCGTCGCGCAGGAAGTGAAGGCACTCGCGCAGCAGGCGCGCCACGCCAGCCTAGAATTTCGCTCCGAAGTCCGTGAGCGGCTCGCCATGGGCGCGGGCATCGCCGACGAGATGGTCGGCGAGATCGAGGGGACCCGGCTCGTCGAACTCGCCCAGGCACTGATCCAGAACGTCACGCGTCATCTCTACGGCCGCAGCGTCGATCTGCGAGTGATGGCGTCGGACGCCGAGGTCGTTGCCGCGACGCTGGATCCAACGCCCGAGAAGCTCGCCGCCGCGCAGGCGCGTCTCGCGATCTTCACCCGGACCTCGCCTTATTATCTCAACGTCTTCGTCGCCGATCGAGACGGGCGCATCATCATCTGCTCGGATCCCGATGCGCGCGTGCGGCAGACCAATGTCGCCAACGCACCGCAGTTCCTGAAAGCGATGGCCAGCACCAATCGCGACCAGTGGTTCACCGACGAGGTCTGGCAGAACCCCTGGTCCGATCACCGCGCGGTGCTCGTCTTCGTCACCGGCATCCGCCCGCGCGACAGCGACGGCAGGCCCGCCGGAGTCTTCTATGTCGAATTCGACTGGGAAGAGCGCATTCCGGCGATTATCTCCGACCGCTCGCTGTTCGGCGAAAAGGAATGGGCGCGCACGCGCATTTCGATCGTCGACCAGGCGGCCCGCATCGTCGCCGATTCCTCCGGCACCCGTTTCGGCGAGACGATCCCGCTGCCGGCCAAGGCCGTCCGCGGCGCCGAGGCGCGGGCCGACACCACGATCGCCTTCGCCACCGCGGGCGGCGATCACGGCTTTGACGGCTTGGGCCTGCGCTGCGTCATCGAGCAGAAGATGATCAGCCTGGACGAGATCCAGGCGGCGCTGGGCGGCCTGGGGACGCGCAAAACCCTCTGACTCCCCTCCCTGCAAGGGAGGGGGGACAAGGGCGGTCTACTTTCCGAGCTTCTCGATCTTGTCCTGCAGCCGTGCCAGTTCGGCCTTGAGGGCCGCGACATCGTCGCCGCCCTCAGCCGCGGGGGCCGGCTTAGCCGTCGTCGGCATGGCCACGCCCCCGACTCCCGCCGCACCCGGCTTGAACGCCTCGGCCGCCGCTTCGAACATCGCCATGTTGCGCTTGGCGATCTCGGCGAAGGGCGAGTTGGCGAACGCGCCCTCGACCGCCGACTTGAACTGTTCCTGGTTACGCCGGAAGCTGTCCATCGATGCCTCCAGATAGCCGGGCACCATCGCCTGCATCGAATCGCCGTAGAGCGAGATCAGCTGGCGGAGGAAATTGACGGGCAGCATCGAAGTGCCCCGCGCTTCCTCTTCCATGATGATCTGCGTCAGCACATTGTGCGTGATGTCCTCGTCGGTCTTGGCGTCGACGACCTTGAAGTCGCGCCCCTCGCGCGTCATCACCGCGAGATGATCGAGCGTGATGTAGGACGAAGTCTCGGTGTTGTAGAGTCGGCGGTTCGCGTATTTCTTGATGATGACCGGACCCGAACCCGTAGCAGCCTTCTTCATGGATACCCCCACGCGTGAATGGTGATACCCTAACATCCTTTGCCGCATCGCAACAAGGGCCTCGGCCGCTCCCGCTGTTTCTGACGCTGCTGCGCAGCGAAACTGCAGCATCGCCCGAACGACGCGCCGCAGCACTTGCCGGTCTTCGCGCCTATCAGGAAGCCTCCCGCCCGGCCTCGCGCGAACCGATGCCGGCGGTTGCCGGCGCAGGCCGCGCGGTGCTGCGCGATTACGGCGGTAGCGGTCTGCCCGTGGTATTCGTGCCCTCGCTGATCAATCCGCCGCTGGTGCTTGATCTCGGCGAGAATTCGCTGCTCCGCTGGCTCGCGCGGCAAGGCGTCCGCCCGCTCCTCGTCGACTGGGGCGTGCCCACGCCCGACGATCGCGCGCAGGACGTGACCGCGCATGTCGAGGAACTGCTCCTGCCTTTGCTCGCCACGCTCGATCGCCCGCCAGTGCTGGTCGGCTATTGCCTCGGCGGCACCATGGCGACGGCCGCGGCCGCCGCGACGCGGGTCGCCGGCCTCGCCACCATCGCCGCACCGTGGCGCTTCGAGGCTTATGGCGATGCGCTCGAGCCGATCTCCTCGCTGTGGGATCAGGCCCATGCGACCTGCGAGCAGCTCGGTCTCGTCCCAATGGAAGTGCTTCAATCGGGCTTCTGGCAGCTCGATCCCAAGCGCACGGTCGCCAAGTTCGAGCGCTTCGCTCGCCTCGCCCCCGACAGCGAGGAGGCCCGCGCCTTCGTCGCGCTCGAGGATTGGGCCAATGGCGGCGCCCCGCTCAGCTTCGCCGCCGGGCGCCAGCTGTTCGACGACTTCTTCGTGGCGGATCTGCCCGGTAGCGGCCGCTGGCAAGTCGCCGGCCGCGGCGTCGATCCCGGGTCGCTCGACATCCCCACTCTCTCCTTCGTCTCGACCACCGATCGCATCGTCCCCGCCGCCAGCGCCGCGCGTATGGGCGAAGTGCGCGAACTGGCGATGGGGCATGTCGGGATGATCGTCGGCGGCCGCGCGAAGGACGCGCTGTGGCAGCCGCTTGCGGACTGGCTAACCGCGCTTGCCCACCCTAGATAGCCGCCAACGACAAAGACAGCTGCGCAGGAGTTTCCCCAACATGACCGACATCGTCATCACCGCCGCCAAGCGCACTCCGGTTGGCAGCTTCCTCGGCGCCTTCGCCGCGACGCCTGCGCACGAATTGGGCCGAGTCGCGATCGAGGCCGCGCTCGAGCAGGCCGGCGTGAAGGGCGAGGAAGTCAGCGAAGTGATCCTCGGCCAGGTGCTCACCGCCGCACAGGGCCAGAACCCCGCGCGCCAGGCATCGATGGCCGCCGGCGTTCCCAAGGAAGTCCCCGCCTGGGGCGTCCAGCAGGTCTGCGGCTCGGGCCTTCGTGCAGTCGCGCTCGCTTACCAGGCGATCAAGACCGGCGACGCGACCATCGTCGTCGCGGGCGGGCAAGAGAGCATGTCGATGAGCACGCACGCCCAGTCGTTGCGCCCGGGCACCAAGATGGGTGATCTCAGCCTGGTCGACACGATGATCAAGGATGGCCTGACCGACGTGTTCAATGGCTATCACATGGGCATCACCGCCGAGAATCTCGCCGAGCAATATCAGGTCACCCGCGGCGAGCAGGACGCATTCGCCGTCCGCTCGCAGAACCTCGCCGAGAAGGCGCGCGCGGCGGGCAAGTTCAAGGACGAGATCGCCCCGGTCACGATCAAGGGCCGCAAGGGCGACACCGTGGTCTCGGACGACGAATATATCCGCGCCGGTGCCACCGTGGAGAGCGTGTCGGGCCTGCGCCCCGCCTTCAAGAAGGACGGCACCGTCACCGCCGCCAACGCCTCGGGCCTCAACGACGGTGCCGCTGCGCTCGTCATGATGAGCCGCGACGAGGCCGAGAAGCGCGGCACTCCGATCCTCGCCACCATCAAGAGCTGGGCGAGTGTCGGCGTCGATCCCTCGATCATGGGCATCGGCCCCGTCCCCGCCTCAAAGAAGGCGCTGGAAAAGGCCGGCTGGACGATCGCCGATCTCGACCTCATCGAAGCCAACGAGGCCTTCGCGGCGCAGGCTTTGTCGGTCGGCAAGGAGCTCGGCTGGGACGCCGACAAGGTCAACGTCAATGGCGGTGCGATCGCGATCGGGCACCCGATCGGCGCCTCAGGCGCGCGCGTGCTCACCACTTTGATCTACGAGATGCAGAAGCGCGATGCGAAGAAGGGCCTCGCCACTTTATGCATCGGCGGCGGCATGGGTATCGCGATGTGCGTGGAGCGGTGACAAATTCGTCGCGCGATTCTCAGATATTATCGCAATAACAGGTGAGCCGCCGCCCTAATACGGTAGGGTGGTATCTGAATGTTTCCTGAACGGTTATTGCAATGCAATAAAATATCGCACTCTGTGACGCTTGTGCAACAGTTGAGACAAAAAGCTGAAATATTTCAGCTCGTACTTGTGTCTGTCCGAGGCCTACGCCTGATTGCCGTCAACGGGCATCTCGCCCGGAGGGGCAAATCAATGAAACTCACGCATCTGCTGGGCGCGACGGCGCTCGCCGGCACCGCATTCCTGATTCCACAGCTCGCATTCGCGCAAACCGCCCCTGAAAGCGCGCCTCCCGCCGCCACGATCCAGGAAACACAGGAAGCACAGGACGAAACGACCGGCCCACGCACGGAAATCCTCGTCACCGGCTCACGCATTCCGCGTCCCGAAGCGGACGGCAACATTCCGGGCGTCCAGGTCACGTCCGAGCAGATCATGAACCGCGGCTTCACCAATGCGCTCGAAGCGCTGAACGACATTCCAATGGTCGGCCCGGGCGCCAGCCCGCTCACCGGCAATAACGGCGGCCAGACCGCCAGTCTGGGTTCGTCGTTCGTCGACTTGCTCGATCTCGGCACCCAGCGTACGCTGACGCTGCTCAACGGCCGCCGCTTCGTGTCGGGCAATGCCGCGTCGCTGTTCGTCGAAGGCAATGCCACCGGCGCACAGGTCGACATCAACGTCATCCCGAGTTCGCTGATCGCGCGAATCGACGTGCTGACCGTCGGCGGCGCCGCCGCTTACGGTGCCGACGCCATCGCCGGCGTGGTCAACATCATCCTGAAGGACGATTTCGAGGGCCTGACCGTCCGCGGTGTAAGTGGCGTCACCGAACGTGGCGATGCGCCCCAATATCAACTCGGTGCCACCTACGGCATGAATTTCATGGACGGCCGCGGCAATATCGTGATCGCGGCTGAGTACAGCCACAATGATGGGCTGCAGGCCGACGCGCGCGACTTCCGCGTAGCCCGTACCGCTTCCTACACCAATCCATTCAACGGCAGTGTCCGCAACCCGAGCTTCGCCCCAGGAATCATCGACGTCACCAACTCGAACAACGGGGCATTTCTGCGCAATAGCGACGACGGCCAGCCGAGTTCGCTGTTCGGCGCCGGTTTCGTCAATCAGTCGCTGAGCTTCACCGGAACGGTATTCAATATCCAGGCGACCAACCCCTATACGGCGTACACGCCGATCACGTCGGGCACGACCACGACGAACTTCATCACCTTCAACAATGGCCTGGCTCCTGTCGGTCAACGCCTCGCCGGGACGACCGCCGGTGGCGCCAGCACGACGATCCCCACCACCAACATCGGCTTCTTCACTGCCGCCAACCAGATCATCCAGGGGACGCCCGGCGCCGGATATATCTCCGGCAACGGTTTGAACGGCCGCACGACGGCCGCCGCGGGCGTGCCGATCACTACCTTCGCGCCGACTGCGCTGCCGACCGGCGTTACGGCGGCGCAGGTGTTCGCGCAGTTCGGGATCACCCCGCCGGCCGGTGCCACCGCGACGCAGCAGATGACGCTGGCGGTCAACGTGCTGCAAGCGAACCGTTTCACCGCCCGTGAGTTCTTCGCCGCCAATCCAAACGTGAACGTCAACGCCTTCATCGGGACCTTCGTGCCCGGCGTTCCCCGCATCGCCAACACCGACACCACGCTCGTCTCGGTGCGGACCAGCCAAGCCGGCGGCACGACGATGGTGCCGATCAATCAGGTGCTGCCGTTCGTCGCGGTGCCGCTCGAGTTCGAGGCCAACGGCAATCTGCGGACGTACAATATCGCCAGCGGCGTCACGCCGACCAGCCCGCTGACGCTGGGCCAGGCGCAGGGATCCAATGGCGGTTTCTACCGCAGCATCGAGAACATCGTGCTGCGCACCCAGCAGGATCGCTACATCGCGAACCTGATCGGCCATATCGATCTTACCGACGACATTACCTTCTTCACCGAGAACACCTATGCGCGCGTGAAGAATGTCTCGGTGCGGAATTCGCCGAGCCAGAACTTCCAGTCAAACACGGCCGAAAACGCGCCGCTGATGATCAACGTCAACAACCCGTATCTGACCGCGCAAAACCGCTCGGTGCTGAGCTCGGTCGGCATCACCGGCGCCACGCCCGCGACCTCCACTTTTATCATCACGCGCCAGAATCAGGATATCTTTGGCAACAATCCATTCGAGAACTTCAACGAGACGTTCCGCGTGGTCGCGGGGCTGAAGTCGGACTTCAAGATCTTCGACAAGGATTGGTATTCGGAAATTTCGGGTACGTACGGCAAGGGTGTGACCACCACGCGCGCTACCCAGATCAACGACATCGAGTATCAGCTGGCACTGGATGCAGTCGATCAGGGCCTTGCCATGGGCGGGGCCGCGAATGGCAATATCGTCTGCCGCGCAAAACTGTTCCCCGGTCAGTATCTTGGCCGCACCCCAATTGGCACCGCCGCCAACATCGTGCGTCAACCCAACGCCGCGGGCGAACTGGCCGAGAGCCTGTTCACGCCGACCATCACCCAGGCGATGATCGACTCGTGCCAGCCGCTCAATCCCTTCGGCTATAACAATATGTCGGAAGCCTCGAAGGCATATGTCCGGCAGCAGCAGATATTCCGGAACGTGTCGGAACAGACACTGTTCACTGCCTCGGTCGGCGGCGACGTATTCAACCTGCCGGCCGGCGCGCTGGCAGTCTCGTTCAACGGCGAATATCGCAAGGAAAAGCAACGCTTCACGTCGAACCTGCTCAACCAGTTCGGCCGCGGCCGCGCGGCGCCCTCCTCAAATTTCGGCGCCTACACCGAGACCTTCGAGATCGGCGCCGAAGCGCGCATCCCGATCACCGGCCCGGACTTCCTGCCGTTCCTCGGCAGGCTCGAGTTCGAACCAGCGGTGCGCGTGACGAAGCAGAACGGTGCGGCGGACAAATATCGCAACACCGCCGGTGTGTTCATTTCGCCCGAGTCCAAGGGCGACGCGCAGACGATCTATTCGCTGAAGGGCGATTGGGAGCCGTTCCGCGACATTCGGTTCCGCGGCAACTACACCCAGTCGGTCCGCCAGCCCTCGGTGACCGAGTTGTTCCTCGGCGGCCAGCCGGTCTTCAGCACGCCGACCGATTATTGCAGCCCTGCCAACCTGACTGCGGCTGCACCGGCGACGCGCCGCCCGAACTGCCGGACGGCAGTCATCGCGGGGGGACTGGCGAGTGATGCGACAACGGCGGATGCCTTCTTGGCAACCTTCACGCCGGCGGGCGTAGGTCTGTCGGGCACCTATGCCGGCAATCCGGGGCTGAATCCTGAAAAAGCGTCGAGCTGGACCGTCGGCGGGGTGCTGGCGCCCCGCTGGCTTCCCGGTCTGTCTTTATCGGCCGACTATATCAGCCTCGACCTGAAGGGCACGATCGTTCCGACCACGCTCGCCCAGGGTATCATGAGCTGTTACGATAGCCCGACCTATCCAAACACCACTCCCCAGACCGGCAACAACCTGTGCGCTTCGTTCACGCGCGACGCGCAGTTCCAGATCTCCAATGGCTACAGCCTTTCGTTCCTGAACCTGGGCAGCATCCGCCTTCGCGCAGTCAACATCTCGGCAAGCTATCCGTTGAGCCTGGGCAGCTGGGGCAAGCTTTCGCTGAAGGGCAATGCGTATCACCTGATCAAATATGAAACGGCGGCGTCGGGCGACTTCGAGCTCGACGGCATCCGGTCGGACGGCACGTTCGCGCGGCCGAAATGGGAGATTCAGGCGAGCGCCCGGTATGAGAAGGACAATTTCTATGTGGTGGGCACCTGGAACCACAAGGCACCGACCCGCATCTTCTCAAGCGGTGCACCGGCCGGGCCGGAGATCTATCCGTTCAATCGCTATCCGGCGATCAACGTCTTCGATGCCGCAGTCGGCGCCGATATCACCGAGGATTTCCGTTTGCAGGTCTCCGGCACCAATCTGACCGATGTCACCTATGCCGGCGGCCTCGGTTACATATTCCAGGACTATTACGACCAGATCGGCCGCCGCTTCCAGGTCACGGCGATCGCCAAGTTCTGATCCGGCAAGATTCGCGAAGAGAGAGAGCCATCCTTCGGGGCGGCTCTCTTTTGTCCGGCGGCGGCGAATGAACTTGGTGGAAAGCGGACTCAGCCCCAAACCCGGTCGAACCGATCCCCCAGCCCCGTGATCAGCTCATATTGCGACAGGCCGCTCAGTGCAGAAGTCTCGGGCAGCGCATAGTCCAGCGCTACCCAGTCGCCCTCCGCCAGCTCGGGCGCGGCGTCGACTGCGATCGCGGTCAGGTCCATCGATACCCGCCCGATCACCGGCAGCACCGCGTCGCCCGCCCGGGCGATGCCCTTGCCCGAGAAGCAGCGCAGATAGCCGTCGGCATAGCCGAGGTTGAGCACCGCCACTTCCATGTCGGCGGGCGCGGTGAAGGTGGCGTTGTATCCCACGATCCCGCCCGCTGGCACGCACCGCCGCTGGAGGATCTGCGCCTCGGGCGTCACGACTTGGCGGATGCCGTCATGCCCCGCGCGCTGGCGCCCCCCGTACAGGGCGATGCCCGGGCGGGTCAGGTCGAAGGTGTAGGCGGCGCCCAGCGCGATCCCGGCCGAATTCGCCAGACTCATGCGGCTGGCCGACGTCTGCCCGGCGCACGACGCGAACGCCACGCGCTGCTGCTCGTTGAGCGGCACATCCTCGTCGGCGCAGGCGAGATGGCTCATCAGCGTGTCGATCGAAAGTCCGTCGAGCAGGCCGCTAGCGACATCCTCGGGTGCGATGCCGAGCCGGTTCATGCCGGTATCGACCATCACGTCGCACAGACCCCCGTCGGCCTCGCGCCAGCGCCGTACCTGCTCCACCGTGTTGAGCACGGGCCGCGCATTGGCCGGCCGGTCCCCCAGATCGGCGTCGCGCACCCCGTGCAGCACCGAGATCGAAACCCCCAGATCGGCGAGCGCCCGCGCTTCGCTCCACACCGCGACGAAGAAGTCGCGACACCCTGCCCCGGCCAGCCGCCGCACGACTTCGCGCGCGCCCAGTCCATAGCCATCCGCCTTGATCGCAGCGCCGCACGCCGCGCCGCCGCTCATCTCGCGCAGCAGCCGCCAGTTCGCGACCAGCGCATCGCCGTCGAGCCTCAGCCTGAGGGGGGAATGCATCATGCCAGCGCGGTTAGCGCCTGGCGGCTCCCTGCGCCACCGTCTCCTTCAGGCCCCAGGCCGTGACTGCCAGCGCCATCGCCACCACCGCGAAGGTATACCAGAGCCCGGAATAGGGATCGCCGGTCCGCGCGACGATATATTGGCTGATCAGCGGCAGGAATCCGCCGAAATAGCCGGTGCCGATATGATAGGGGATCGACATGGAGCTGTAGCGGATCTTCGACGGGAACATCTCCGACAGCAACGCCGCCACCGGCCCATAGGTCGCCCCCGAAAGCGCCATCAGCGCGAGGATCGCGAGCACGATGATCGCGATGTTGGTGGCCGGCGGTATCGTCGGGCGCAGGTCCCACCCTGCCGCGGCCAGCGCCGTGTCCAATCCCGCCGGGCTCAGGTCGTTGACCGGTTGGCCGCCGATCGACACCGTCGTCACCTGCTCGTCGATCGTCCGATAGGCGACGCCCTTCTTCGAGAAATGATCGAGCAGCTTGCCGCATTCGTCGGCCTGCTTCGCCGCGAACGGGTCGTACCTGCAATGTGGGCCCGAGACGACTACCGGCGCCCGCCGCGCCGCCTGGGCCAGCCCCGGATTGGCCGCGCTGCCGATCACCCAGAATAGCGGGAACATCAGCACCAGCGTCAGCGCATAGCCTGCGACGATCGGTATCTTCCGCCCGATCCGATCCGAGAGATGCCCGAAGAACAGGAAGAAGAAGAGCCCGACGATCGCCGACCCTCCGGTGATCAGTTGCGCCGCGGTGGGATCGAGCCGCATCGGCCCCTGCAGGAACGACAGCACCGAGAACATCGACGTGTACCAGATAACCGTCAGCCCGGCCGAGATGCCGAACAAGGCGACGAACAGCCTCTTGCCGTTGCCGGGATAGGTGAAGCTTTCGAGGAACGGATTGGTCGCGGTCTCGCCCGCTTCCTTCATCGCCTTGAACACCGGGCTCTCGGAGAGCTTCAATCGCATCCACAGCGACACTGCGAGCAACAGGATCGAGAACAGGAATGGCACCCGCCACCCCCAGCTCTCCCACACGCCCGCGAGCGTGAATTTGGAGACCAGCACCACCGCCAGGCTGAGGATGAACCCGCCGACCACGCTCGCCTGGATGAAGCTGGTGTGGAAACCGGCGCGTCCCGGCGGCGAATGCTCGGCGACATAGATCGCCGCACCGCCATATTCGCCGCCCAGCGCCAGCCCCTGGCAGATGCGCAGCAGGATGATCAGCACCGGTGCGGCCATGCCGATCGCGGCATAGCTCGGCACCAGCCCGACGCCCGCGGTCGCCACGCCCATCAGGGTGATCGTGACCAGGAACGTGTATTTGCGCCCCAGCTTGTCGCCGAGATAGCCGAACAGCACCGCCCCCAGCGGCCGGAATCCGAACCCTACTGCGAACCCCGCCCAGGCGAGCAAGGTCTGCAATACTTCATTGCCCGCAGGAAAGAAGGTCCGCCCGATGATCCCAGAAGCGGCGAGCGTCCCGTAGATGAAGAAGTCGTACCATTCGAACACGGTGCCCAGCGACGATGCGCCGATCACCAGCCGCATGTCCTTCGCGCTCGGTTCGGCCGCTGCACTGGCCATCTTGCCCTCCCTGTTTTGTCCAGGGTGTAGCGGGTCGGGCACCGGGAGCAAGATGCGCGGGCGTTGCGCCCGCGCACCGTTTCACCCCGCCAGCGTCGAATTGTCGATGACGAAGCGATACTTCACGTCGCTGCGCAGCATCCGCTCATAGGCAGTGTCGATGTCCTGTGCGGCAATCATCTCGATATCCGAGACGATGCCGTGCTCGGCGCAGAAATCGAGCATCTCCTGCGTCTCGGCGATCCCGCCGATCAGCGAACCCGCGATCGCGCGCCGCTTGAAGATCAGCGCCGACACGTCGGGCGAGGGATGCGCATGCTCGGGCACCCCGACCAGGCAGAGCGTCCCGTCGCGCTTGAGCAGCGCCGTGAACGCATCGAGATTATGGCTCGCCGCGACGGTGTTGAGGATGAAGTCGAAGCTGCCGGCATGCGCGGCCATCTCGTCTTCGTTGCGCGACACCACGACTTCGTCCGCGCCCAGATCCAGCGCATTCTGCCGCTTGCTCTCCGACGTGGTGAACGCGACGACATGGGCGCCCAGCGCATGCGCCAGCTTGACGCCCATATGGCCGAGCCCGCCGATGCCGACGATCCCCACCTTCTTGCCCGGACCGACATTCCAGTGGCGCAGCGGCGACCAGGTCGTGATCCCCGCGCACAGCAGGGGTGCCGCGGCGGCGAGCTGCTCCGCCTTATGGTTGATCCGCAGCACGAACTTGTCGTCGACCACGATGCGCTGCGAATAGCCGCCCAGCGTGTGCCCCGGCGCGTCCGCGGTCGCGCCGTTGTAGGTGCCGACGAACCCCGAGCCGGTGCAATATTGCTCGAGCCCTTCAGCGCATTCGGGGCAATGCTGGCAGCTGTCGACCATACAGCCGACGCCGACGGTGTCGCCCACCGCGAACTTCGTCACGTCGCTGCCCACCGCCGAGACATGCCCGACGATCTCGTGCCCCGGCACGCAAGGGTACAGCGTCCCGCCCCATTCGGAGCGGACGGTGTGCAGGTCCGAATGGCAGACGCCGCAATAAGCGATGTCGATCTGCACATCATGTGGGCCGGGCGCACGGCGCTCGATCGCGATCGGCTCGAGCGGCTTGTCGGCGGCATAAGCGCCATAGGCTTGGACGGTCATTTGGGTTTCCTCCAAAGTAGATGGTCAGCGGTTGACGGCGGCCTGCAGGTTCGCCGGATAGCGATCCCCCGCGACCGGAATCGCATCCAGCGCGGCACCGATCTCGTTCAGATCGTCGGCGGTCAGGTCGATCGCCGCGCCGCCGATATTCTCCTCCAGCCGATGGAGCTTGGTGGTGCCGGGGATCGGCACGATCCACGGGTGTTGCGCCAGCAGCCAGCCGATCGCGATCTGCGCAGGTGTCGCCTGCTTCGCCGCGGCGATCTCGCCGATTCGATCGACCAGCGCCTGGTTCGCCGCGCGCGCCTCGGCGGCGAAACGCGGGATCTTGTTGCGGAAATCGTCGCTGGCGAGCTCGGTGTCGGCGGTGATCGCGCCGGTCAGGAAGCCGCGCCCCAGCGGACTGAACGGCACGAAGCCGATCCCCAGTTCCTCGAGCGCCGGCAATATCTCGCGCTCGGGCTCGCGCCACCACAGAGAATATTCGCTCTGCAGCGTCGCCACCGGCTGCACGGCGTGGGCGCGGCGGATCGTTTCGACGCCCGCCTCGGACATGCCGAAATGCTTGACCTTGCCCTCCCCGATCAGCGCCGCGACCGTGCCCGCGACGTCCTCGATCGGCACGTTCGGATCGACGCGATGCTGGTAGAGCAAGTCGATGTGATCGGTCCGCAGCCGCTTGAGCGCGGCCTCGGTCACTGCCCGGATATTCTCGGGCCGGCTGTCCAGGCCGTCCGCCGGCACGCCGCCGGCGAAGCCGAACTTGGTGGCGATCACCACCTGATTGCGGACCGGCGCCAGCGCCTCGCCGAGCAGATCCTCATTGGCGAACGGGCCATAGGCCTCGGCGGTGTCGAAGAAGGTCACGCCGCGCTCGAACGCGCCGCGCAGCAGCCGGATCGCATCCGCGCGCGCGGGGGCCGGACCATAAGCGTAGCTCAAGCCCATACAGCCGAGGCCGATCGCCGAGACTTCCAAGCCGCTACGGCCGAGTGCACGCTTTTGCATGGGGTTGCTCCGTTGATTGGGGAGCCTGCCAGATAAGCCTTGGGTCGGCCCGCGATTAGGCACTAATAAGTACATGTAGTCATATCGGAGATTCATCAATGCGGCGCGAGGAATTGGCCGATCTTGCCGCCTTCATGGCGGTTGCCGAGGAGCGCAGCTTCACCCGCGCCGCGGCCAGGCTCGGCACGTCGCAATCGGCGTTGAGCCACACGATCCGCCGGCTCGAGACGCGGCTGGGCGTCCGCCTGCTCGCCCGCACCACGCGCAGCGTCGTCGCCACCCAGGCGGGCGAGCGCCTGCTGGCGACGCTACGTCCCGCCTTCGACGATATCGACGCCCAGCTCGCCGCGCTCACCGAATTGCGCGACAAGCCCGCCGGCACGGTCCGCATCACCTGCACGGGGCAAGCCGCTCGCGACGTCCTCTGGCCGGCGCTGGAGAAGCTGCTCCCAACCCATCCGGACGTGCACGTCGAGATCAGCGTTGATTCGTCACTGACCGACATCGTCAGCGAGCGGTTCGATGCGGGGATACGAATCTGGGAGCAGGTCGCGAAGGACATGGTCGCAGTGCGCGTCGGGCCGGACCTCCGCATGGCCGCAGTCGCCTCGCCAAGCTATTTCGCCCGCAATCCGCCCCCGCGCGCGCCGCAGGATCTCGCCGGGCACAACTGCATCAACATGCGGATGCGTACGTCGGGCGGTCTCTACGCCTGGGAGCTAGACAAGGACGACCGCGAGCTCAAGGTTCGCGTCGAGGGGCAGCTCGTGCTCAACGATGTCGACATGATCGTCACCGCCGCGGAGGCCGGCTTCGGCATCGCCTTCCTGCCCGAGGACCATTTCCGCGAGTCGCTCAGGGCCGGCCGGCTGGTGCGCGTGCTCGAGGACTGGTGCTCGCCCTTCCCCGGCTATCACCTTTATTATCCCAGCCGCCGCCAGATGACCCCCGCCTTCGCGCTGCTGGTCGAGGCGCTGCGGTATAGGGGTTAGAGTCGGTCTCGTTCAATTATTCGTCACCCCCGCGAAAGCGGGGGCCCATCTCCGGCGGTATCCGCGAGTACCGCGGCGCAGCGTGTGGCCCGTCCACGAGGTGGGTCCCCGCTTTCGCGGGGATGACGTTTTTTGGGGAATGAGCCCGTCTACGCGTCGATGCCTTCCAGCGCTTCGCTCGCCTCCAGCCATGCCGCCTCGGCCGCATCGATCTTGTCGTTGAGCTCGGCGCGGCGCTTCATCAGCTCGGTCATGGTCAGCCTGGTGAGCGCGGCATCCGCGGCCGACGGATCGAACATCGCAAGCTCCACTGCGGCGCGCTGCCCGGTCAGCTTCGCCAGCTCGGCTTCGGCCGCCTTGGCGGCCTTGCGCAGCTCGGTTCCCTTCTCGCGCGCCTCGGCGGCGACGCGCCGCGCCTCCTTCTTGTCGGCTTTGGAGAGCTTGGGCCCCTGCCCGTCCTTGCTGAGCACGAAGGCGATATAGTCGTCGAGCGACCCGTCGAAGTCCTTCGCCGTCCCCTGATCGACCAGCACCAGCCGGTCGGCGGTCATCTCGAGCATGTGGCGGTCATGGCTGACCAGCACAACCGTGCCGGTATATTCGTTCAGCGCCTGGATCAGCGCCTCGCGCGCGTCGACGTCCAAATGGTTGGTCGGCTCGTCGAGGATCAGCATGTGCGGCGCATCGCGGGTGATCAGCGCCAGCGCAAGCCGCGCGCGTTCGCCGCCCGAAAGCTTGCCGACTTCGGTGGTGGCCTTCTGCCCCGAAAAGCCGAACCGCCCGAGCTGGCCACGCACCGCACCCTGAGTCGCGCCCTTCATGAGGGACGTCATGTGCTGGAGCGGCGTCTCGGTCCGGTCGAGCTCCTCGACCTGATATTGGGTGAAATATCCCACCCGCATCTTGCCGCTGGCGTTCATCGCGCCTTCCATCGGCGTCAGCTGCGCCGCGAGCAGCCGTGCCAGCGTGGTCTTGCCGTTGCCGTTGCGGCCGAGCAATGCGACCCGGTCGTCCGGATCGATCCGCAGGTTGAGCCGCTTGAGGATCGGCGTCTCGCCATAGCCCACCGTCGCGAGATCGAGCGTGATCAGCGGTGGACGCAGCTCGTCGGGATTGGGGAAGTCGAAGGTCAAGGTCGGATCGTCGAGCAGCTCGGCGATGGGCTGCAACTTGGCCAGCGCCTTTTGGCGGCTCTGCGCCTGCTTGGCGGTAGAAGCGCGCGCCGAGTTCTTCGCGATATATTCCTGCAGATGCTCGCGCTGCGCCTGCTGCTTCGCCCGCGCCGAGGCGATCTGCGCCTGCCGCTCGGCCCGCTGCCGCTCGAACGCGTCATATCCGCCCGGATAGAGCGTCAGCTTCCCGCGATCGAGATGGAGGATGTGATCGACGACATTGTTGAGGAAGTCGCGCTCGTGGCTGACCAGCAGGATCGTCGCCGGATAGCTTTTGAGGAAGTCCTCCAGCCACAAGACCGCTTCGAGATCCAGGTGATTCGAAGGCTCGTCGAGCAGCAGCATGTCGGGCTGCGAGAACAACAGGCTCGCCAGCGCCACGCGCATCTTCCACCCGCCCGAAAAGCTGTCGAGCGGCTGGTGCTGCATGTCTTCGTCGAAGCCGAGCCCGACCAGGATCTGCGCCGCGCGGCTCGGCGCGGTATAGGCGTCGATCGCCATCAGCCGCTCATAGACTTCGCCCAGCCGATCCGGATCCTGGCTGGTCTCGCTCTCGTGGAGCAAAGCCGCGCGTTCCAGATCGGCGGCGAGCACCGTTTCGAAGGGGGTCGCATCGCCATGCGGCGCTTCCTGCGCGATATAGCCGAGCTTCGCCCCGCGCGGCATCTCGACGCTGCCGCCATCGGGTTCGAGCTGGCTGGCGATGACCTTGACGAGAGTCGACTTGCCCGCCCCGTTGCGGCCGATCAGCCCGATGCGGCCCTTGGGCGGCAGCTTGGCAGTGGCGGCGTCGATGATCGTGCGCCCGCCGAGGCGCACCGTGATGTCGGTCAGGTTGAGCATGATGGCGGGCGCCTAGCGCATTAAACCTCTATCGTCACCCCATGCCGCCGGCTCGCGTTCGCATCCTCATTGTTCTTCCGCAGAGGAAAAGGCCGATGGTTGCAGTCCCGGGAATGTCTTTGTTTCGACATCGAAACCATGAGACAAAGTCGATGGCGACTCGCAACCGCGTCTCGCAAGATGGGGGAAAGTCCAATGAGCGATAATCCGAACTATCCGATCGGAACAGCCGCAGTGAGCTGGCTCGACAGTTCGAATCAAATCCATATCCGCGTCTATTCGACCGACGGCTACACCCTGACCGAACGCTGCTGGGACGGCGGCGGATGGGTCGCGGGTGGGTTCAACGCGCCCGGCGGTGCCGTCTCGGCGACGAGTTGGCAGGCCTCTGACGGCGTTCACATCCGCGTCTACGCCACCAATGACGATGCCACGATCGAATGGTGTTTCGATCCCGGCAGCGACTGGACGCAAGGCCAATACACCACCAGTTGAGCCACCCAGCGCCGCCGGCGCATGTCGGCGGCGCTTCGCCCTTTCAATGTAGGATTTGGTGTGGGAGGCTAATGCTGGCTCTTTGAACCCGGTGAATAACGCAGCACGAACCCCGCAATTTCGTTACGCGATGACGCAATGAAATTGCCGATTCACCGTGAAAAGTGTGAAATTAGGCGTCGCGAATCCTACAAGCCTGAGTACCGACTCAATCCAGGTTCGGTCGCAAATACCGCGTCGCCAGATCCAGCGGGATCCCGCGCCGCGCGGCATATTCCTCAAGCTGATCCTGCCCGATCCGCGCCACGCCGAAATATTCGGCCTGCGGATGGCCGAAATAGAAGCCCGAAACCGCCGAGGTCGGCAGCATCGCGAAGCTTTCGGTCAGCGAGATGCCGGTGCGCTTGTGCGCGTCGAGCATCTTGAACAGGATCGGCTTGAGGCTGTGCTCGGGGCAGGCCGGATAGCCGGGCGCCGGGCGGATGCCGCGATACTGCTCCTTGATCAGCGCCTCGTTGGTCAACTGCTCGCCCTCGGCATAGCCCCAGAGCGAGGTCCGCACGAACTGGTGGAGTCGCTCCGCAAAGGCTTCGGCCAGACGATCGGCCAGCGCCTTGAGCAGGATGTCCGAATAATCATCGATCGCGTTCTTGAAACGCGCGAGGTGCGGCTCGATCCCATGGATGCCCACCGCGAAGCCGCCGATCCAGTCGCCGTCATGATCGATGAAATCGGCGAGGCACATGTTCGCGCGGCCCTCGCGCTTGGCGATCTGCTGGCGCAGCATCGGCAGCGTGACATGCTCCTCGTCCTGGACATGGACGATGATGTCGTCGCCCTGCCGGCGGCACGGCCACAGCCCGGCGACGCCGCGCGCGGTCAGCCACTTCTCGGCGATGATCTTGTCGAGCATCGCCTGCGCATCGGCGAACAGCGAGCTCGCGCTTTCGCCGACCACCTTGTCTTCTAGGATTGCCGGGTAGTTGCCGGCCAGCTCCCAGGCGCGGAAGAACGGCGTCCAGTCGATATACTTTCTGAGGTCGTTCAGGTCCCAGTCGAGGAACTCGTGCACCCCCGGCATCCGCGGCTTGCCCGGCTTGAGGCTCATGTCCGCCTCGAACGCATTGTCGCGCGCCTTCTCCAGCGGCAGCAATTCGCTCTGACCGCGCCCCGCCCGCGCGACGCGCACCTGCTCGTACTCGGCAGCGATCTTGGCGACATAATCGTCCCGGATCGTCTCGGAAACGAGCGTCGTCGCGACACCCACCGCGCGGCTCGCGTCGAGCACGTGGACGACCGGCCCCTTATACGCCGGCTCGATACGCAATGCGGTATGGACGCGCGAAGTCGTCGCACCGCCGATCAGCAGCGGCATCGTCATGCCCGAGCGCTGCATCTCCTCGGCAACGGTGACCATCTCGTCGAGGCTCGGCGTGATCAGCCCCGAAAGCCCGATCATGTCGGCATCGTTCTCGTTCGCCGCCTCGAGGATCTTCGTCCACGGCACCATCACGCCGAGATCGACGACCTCGAAGCCGTTGCACTGGAGCACCACGCCGACGATGTTCTTGCCGATATCATGGACGTCGCCCTTGACGGTGGCCATCACGACCTTGCCCTTGCCCTTGGCGCCCGGCTCCTTGGCGGCTTCGATGAAGGGCAGCAGGTGCGCCACTGCCTTCTTCATCACCCGCGCCGACTTGACCACCTGCGGCAGGAACATCTTGCCCGATCCGAACAGGTCGCCGACCACGTTCATCCCGTCCATCAGCGGGCCTTCGATGACTTCGATCGGCCGCGCGAACGCCTGACGGCACTCCTCGGTATCCTCGACGACGAACTGGTCGATGCCCTTGACCAGGGCATGTTCGAGCCGCTTGGCGACAGGCCAGCCGCGCCACTCGGCCGCCTGCTTCTCGGCCACCGCATCGGTGCCGCGGAAGCGCTCGGCGAGCGCCACCAGCCGCTCGCCCGCATCGGGATCGCGGTTGAGGATGACGTCCTCGCAGGCTGTGCGCAGCTCGGGCTCGATCTGGTCATAGACGTCGAGCTGGCCGGCATTGACGATCGCCATGTCCATCCCGGCCGGGATCGCATGGTAGAGGAACACCGAGTGCATCGCCTTGCGGACGACTTCGTTGCCGCGGAACGAGAACGACAGGTTCGAGAGCCCGCCCGAGATATGGACATGCGGGCAGCGCGCCTTGATCTCCTTGCATGCCTCGATGAAGTCGACGCCGTAATTATTGTGCTCCTCGATGCCCGTCGCCACCGCGAACACGTTGGGATCGAAGATGATGTCCTCGGGCGGGAAGCCGATCCCGACGAGCAATTTGTAGGCGCGCTCGCAGATCTCGACCTTGCGCTCCTTGGTATCCGCCTGCCCGACCTCGTCGAACGCCATGACGACCACCGCCGCGCCGTACGCCATGCATTTCCGGGCATGGTCGAGGAACTGTTCCTCGCCTTCCTTCATGCTGATCGAATTGACGATCGGCTTGCCCGACACGCATTTCAGCCCCGCCTCGATCACGTCCCACTTGGAGCTGTCGACCATCACCGGGATGCGGGCGATGTCGGGCTCGGCCTGAATCAGCTTGAGGAAGGTGGTCATCGCCTCGTGCGCGTCGAGCAGGCCCTCGTCCATGTTGACGTCGAGCACCTGCGCACCGGCCTCGACCTGCTGCAGCGCGACTTCGACCGCGGCGGCGTAATCCCCCGCCATCACCAGCTTCTTGAAGCGGGCGGAGCCGGTGACGTTGGTGCGTTCGCCGATATTGACGAAGCTGGTGGAGGAGGCGGTGGTGTTCATGTCTTCAATCTTCTTAGATCCTCCCCGGGACGGGGAGGGGGACCATGCGAAGCATGGTGGAGGGGGGTTGCCGCAGGGGGCTCGCTCGCGGAGAACCCCCTCCACCACGCCCTTCGGGCGCGGTCCCCCTCCCCGTTCCGGGGAGGATCAAGCCGCCATCGTGAACGGCTCGAGACCCGCAAGCCGCGTCCGCACTTCCGGCGTCGGGATTGCGCGCGGCGGCAGGTCCTTCACTGCCTCGGCGATCGCCGCGATATGCGCCGGGGTCGATCCGCAGCAGCCGCCGAGCACGTTGACCTGGCCCGCATCAGCCCATTCCTTGACCAGCCCGGCAGTCGTCGCCGGCGCCTCGTCATAGGCGCCGAGTTCGTTGGGAAGGCCGGCGTTCGGATAGACCATGATCAGCGTGTCGCACAGAGCGGCGAGCGTCTTGACGTGCGGGCGAAGCTGCTCCGCGCCGAACGAGCAATTGAGCCCGATCGTCACTGGCCGCGCATGCCGCACCGCGTGCCAGAACGCCTCGACCGTGTGGCCCGACAAATTGCGCCCCGAAAGATCGGTCAGCGTCATCGACAGCATGATCGGCAAGTCGCGGCCGAGATCGTTGCCCGCCTCGATCGCCGCCATGATCCCCGCCTTGGCGTTGAGCGTGTCGAACACCGTCTCGATCAGGATGAAGTCCACCCCGCCCTCGACCAGCGCATCGATCTGCTCGCGATACACGTCCTTCAGATAGTCGAAGTCGATCTCGCGATAGCCCGGATCGTTGACGTCGGGCGACAGCGACAGCGTCTTGTTGGTCGGCCCCAATGCCCCGGCGACGAAGCGCGGACGCCCGTCCTTGGCCTCGAATTCGTCGGCGATCGACCGCGCCAGCTTGGCGCTCTCGACATTGATCTCGCGCACCAGATGCTCGGCGCCGTAATCGGCCTGGCTGATCCGGTTGGCTGAGAAGGTGTTGGTCTCGGCGATGTCCGCCCCCGCCTCGAAATAAGCGCGGTGGATCGACGCCGGCACCTCGGGCTTGGTCAGCGCGAGGATGTCGTTATTGCCCTTCTGATCATGGCTCAGCCCCAGATCGCCGGCATAGGCCTCTTCGCCCAGCTTCCAGTTCTGGATCTCGGTCCCGAATGCACCGTCGGTGATCAGGATGCGCTTGGCGGCTTCGGCCAGCAATTTCTCGCGTGCAGTCATCTTACTTCCTCTAAAGCCTCAAGCCGCCGCCAGCTCCGCCCCGACCTTCGGCCGCAGCCCGAGCAGATGGCAGATCGCGTAGCTCAATTCGGCGCGATTGAGCGTGTAGAAGTGGAACTGCCGCACATCGCCCGCATAGAGCTTCCGGCACAATTCCGCCGCCAGCGTCGCCGCGACGAGCTGCCGCGCCGCAGGATGCTCGTCGAGCCCTTCGAACAACTTGCCCATCCACGCCGGCACCGCCGTCCCGCACATCGCCGACATGCGCTGGACGCTGGCGAAGTTCATCACCGGCATGATTCCCGGCACGATCTCGGCGGTGATCCCGGCCTTGGCCGCATCGTCGCGGAAGCGGAAGAAGGTCTCGGGCTCGAAGAAGAACTGCGTGATCGCGCGGGTCGCGCCCGCATCGATCTTGGCCTTGAGATTGTCGATATCGGCAGTCGCATTGGGCGAATCCGGATGGCACTCCGGATAGGCCGCGACCGAGATCTCGAACGGGTGGAGCTTCTTCAGCCCCGCCACCAACGCCGCAGCGTTCTCGTAGCCGCCCGGGTGCGATTGGAACTTCTCACCGGCGCGCGGCGGATCGCCGCGAAGTGCTACGATGTGCCGCACGCCCGCCGCCCAATATTCCTCGGCGACCTGATCGATCTCCTCGCGCGTCGCCTCGACGCAGGTCAGATGCGCCGCGGCCGGAATCGCGGTCTCGCGCGCGATCCGAGCCACGGTGTTATGCGTCCGCTCGCGCGTCGTCCCGCCCGCGCCATAGGTCACGCTGACGAAGCGCGGGCCGAGCGGCGAGAGCGTCTGGATCGACTCCCACAAGGTCTCTTCCATCTTCTCGGTCTTGGGCGGGAAGAATTCGAAGCTCACTTCGATGTCGCCGGCCACGTCCGCGAAAAGCGGGGCCGCCAGCGGGTCCACGATGCTCATGCCGCCTTCACTTCCTTCGATTCCATGCCGGTCTTGCGACCCAGCCATAATTTGACGGTCAGTTCGCCGCCTTCGAGCGTCTCGATCTGCGCCGGGGCGAGCCCCGCGCCGGCAAACCAGCCGAGAATCTGCTCGTCCGAGAAACCCAGCCGGGTATGCGCGTCGCGCGAACGCAGTTCCTCGCGATCGTGCGGTGCGAAATCGACGATCAGCAGCCGCCCCCCGTCGCTCAGCACCCGCGCCGCCTCCGCGATCGCGGCACCCGGCTGCTGCGCGAAATGGAGCACATGGTGCAATATCGCCGCATCCGCCCCGCCGTCCTGCAGCGGCAGCGCATAGAGATCCGCCTGGCGCAGCTCGGCATGGGCGAGCCCGCGCTCGGAGAGCTTGGCCCGCGCCAGCCGCAGCATTTCGGAGGAGCGGTCGATCCCCAGCGCATTGCGGGCAAGCGGCGCGAACAGTTCGAGCATCCGCCCGGTGCCCGTGCCGATATCGATCAGATATCCGAGCGGCGTATCGCCCAGCGCTTTGGCCATCGCCGCCTCGACTTCGCTCTCCGCGACGTGAAGCGAGCGGATCGCGTCCCATTGGCCGGCATTGACTTCGAACCATTCGGCCGCTGCGCTCGCCCGATCGGCGCGCACCGCCGCCAGCCGCGCCTCGTCGGCGACGGTCCAGTGATCGGCTTCGTTCCAGCTGTCGAGCGCGGCGAGGATCGGCTGGACCTTGCCGTGCGCGCCGAGCGCGACGAAAACCCAGCTCCCCTCCTTGCGCCGCTCGACAAGGCCGGCGTCGCACAGGATCTTCACATGCCGGCTGACGCGCGGCTGGCTCTGCCCGAGCACCTGCGCGAGTTCGCCCACCGACAGCTCCATCGAGCGCAGTAATGCGACGATGCGCAGCCGGGTGGAATCGGCGAGAGCGCGGAAGATGGCGAGAGCCTGGACCATGGGGGATATAGATATAAAGATATCTTTATATCAGGTCAACGCAGTTGCGCAGTCCGCCCCCGCTGTTTAGCCCTTCGCGAGGCTAAACAAGAGGCTGAACCAATGCGCAAGACCCTGCTCCTCCTCCCCGTCGCCCTGCTCGCGCTCTCCGCCTGCGGCGGCGCGAAGAACGAGGCCGCCGAAGCCAACGAGACCGTCACCGGCGACAGCAACACGATGGGCGAAGCGGTCAGCGACGTGAACGCGGCCAATGCCGCCACCGATGCCGCCTTCACCGAGGCCGAGAACAGCTACGAAGGCAACGCCGCCGTCGGCAACGAGATCGAGGAATGATGCGAGGCCTGCCGTTGCTGCTGATCGCGCTGGCGCTCGCCGGTTGCGGCGGGCCCGACAACGATGCACCCTCGGCCGACGAAGCCCGCCAGCTCAACGAAGCGGCCGCGGCGACCGACATCAACGCCAGCGTCGCCGACAACGGATCGGTACGGTAATGAGCAAACTCCGCGAACTCGGCACTTCCGGCCTCCTGACGCCTCCCCTAGTGCTGGGCGGCAATGTCTTCGGCTGGACGGCGGACAAGGCCACCAGCTTCCGCATTCTCGACCGCTTCGTCGAGCGCGGCGGCGTGATGATCGACACCGCCGACGTCTATTCGGCCTGGGTCCCCGGCCACCAGGGCGGCGAATCGGAGGCGATCATCGGCGAATGGCTGCGCAGTTCGGGCAAACGCGACAAGGTGCTCATCGCCACCAAGGTCGGCATGCTCGACGGCGAAGGCGGATCGAAGCTCGCGCCCGCACGCATCGCCGCCGCGGCCGAGGCTTCGCTCCAGCGGCTCGGCGTCGATACGATCGACCTTTATTTCGCGCATCAGGATGACGAGGACGTTCCCCAGCAAGACGCGCTCGCCGCGTTCGACACCTTGATCAAGGCCGGCAAGGTCCGGGCGCTGGGCGCGTCCAACTTCCATGCCGGGCGGCTCAAATCGGCGCTCGAAATCGCCACGGCCGAGGGGCTGCCGCATTATCGCGTGCTCCAGCCTGAATATAATCTCGTCAGCCGCCACAAGTTCGAGGGCGAGCTACAGGACCTGTGCGTCACCCATAATATCGGCGTCGTGCCTTATTACGGCCTCGCCTCCGGCTTCCTGACCGGCAAATATCGCAGCGAGGTGGATTTCGGCAAAAGCGTGCGCGGCGGCCGGATGGCGGCGTTGCTCGAAGGCAAAGGCGGGTCGGTGCTCGCGGCAATGGACGAAGTCTCGGCCGAGGCCGGCGCCACTCTCGCCCAGATCGCACTGGCCTGGCTCGCCGCGCAGGCCGGCGTCACGGCGCCGATCGCCAGCGCGACGAGCGTCGAGCAGCTCGACGAGCTGATCCACGCCTGGGACGTCACGCTCACGCCCGAACAACTGGACAGGCTGACCACCGCCGGCGCGTGAGTTTCGCTGCGTCCGCGGGACGCGGTTCGAACATCTCCGCATCGGCGACATGGGAAAAGCGAAGTACTGACCGACCTCGCGCGATCTCTTACAGGTGACCCTCGGCTGATTGTCGTCCCGCGGGTTGCGAAGCGCGGCAGGGAGGGCCACATGGGGAGGGCTGGCACTCGCGTTTCCGGGTGCCAATTCGCAAATGGCAGCGCTGGCTCCGATTGTGATAGCGACGATGAAGTCGCGGTCCAGCAAGCGAACGGCCCCGATCCATGCCAGCCAAGCACGTCAAATTCTCGCGCGATGCGCGCGAAAGCATTCTTCGCGGCATCGACATCCTTGCCGATGCGGTGAAGGTCACGCTGGGGCCGAAGGGCCGCAACGTCGTGCTCGACAGCGGCTATGGCGCGCCGCGCATCACCAAGGACGGCGTCACCGTCGCCAAGGAAATCACGCTGAAGGACCGGTTCGAGAATCTGGGCGCACAGATGCTGCGCGCAGTGGCGTCGAAGACCGAGGACCACGCCGGCGATGGCACGACCACCGCCACCGTGCTGGCCCAGGCGATCGTTCACGAGGGAATGAAGTCGGTCTCCGCCGGCAGCAATCCGATGGACCTGAAGCGCGGCATCGATCTCGCTGTCGTTGCGGTCGTCGAACAACTCGCGGCGCGTTCGAAGCCCGTCTCCAACAATGACGAGATCGCCCAGGTCGGCATCGTCTCCGCCAATGGCGACGAGGAGATCGGCCGGATGATCGCGAAGGCGATGGACAAGGTCGGCAAGCAGGGCGTGATCTCGGTCGAAGACGCGCGCGGCATGGAATTCGAGCTGGAAATAGTCGAGGGTATGCAGTTCGATCGCGGCTATCTGAGCCCCTATTTCATCACCGATCCCGCGAAGATGATCGTCGAACTCGACCAGCCCTACATATTGATCCACGAACGGAAGCTCTCGAACCTCCAGCCCTTGCTGCCGATCCTCGAAGCGGTGGCGCAATCGGGCCGGCCGCTGCTGATCGTCGCCGAGGATGTGGAAGGCGACGTGCTTTCCACATTGGTGGTGAACCAGCTGCGCGGCGGGCTGAAGGTCGCCGCGGTCAAGGCGCCGGGCTTCGGCGACCGCCGCAAGGCGATGCTCGAGGATATCGCCGTGCTCACCGGCAGCGAAGCGATCAGCGAGGATCTGGGCATCAAGCTCGAAAGCGTGACGCTGGCGATGCTGGGCACCGCGCGGCGCGTGACGATCGACCGGAACGACACGACGATCATCGAAGGTGCCGGCGATTCCGCCGCGATCGCCGGACGGGTCGAGGCGATCAAGCAGCAGATCGCGCTGACCGACAGCGAATATGACCAGGAGAAATTGCAGGAACGCATGGCCCGCCTCGGCGGCGGTGTCGCGATCCTCCGCGTCGGCGCATCGACCGAAGTCGAGATGCGCGAGCGCAAGGACCGGGTCGACGACGCACTGCACGCCACCCGCGCGGCAGTGGAGGAAGGCGTGCTGCCCGGTGGCGGCACTGCCTTGCTCTATGCATCCCTGGCGCTGCAGGGGATGGCTGGCGCCAATGACGACCAGACCCGCGGCATCCAGATCGTCCGCGAGGCGCTCTCCGCCCCGCTGCGTCAGATCGTCGAGAATGCCGGCCAGGACGGCGGCGTCGTCGCAGGCCGGCTGATCGACGGCGGCGATCCGGAGATGGGCTTCAACGCCCAGACCGAAACCTATGAGAATCTGGTGGCGACGGGTGTGCTCGATCCGACCCTGGTGGTGCGAGCGGCGCTGCAGGATGCCGCGTCGGTGGCCGGCCTGCTGCTCACCACCGAAGTCGCGATCGTCGAAGCCGCGGACTGATCCGCGCACCCTATCCACAGTCAGGAGTCAGACTATGTCCCGAGTTCCCGTTCGCCCCTATCTGGTCACCAAGGACGAAGGCGGCGTGTTCCGCGTCACCGTGCGCACCACGCGGTTCAATTCGCAGGGCTATCCGCTGGTATCGACCGAAGTGTTGGACGACGGGTTCCGCACCCAGACCCTGGCGCGGGCGTTCGTCCGCGAAACCTACAAGGCCGAAGCGAGCGACATCGCCACCAAATAGGCAAGCGGATTGCGGCGGGGAGGTCGCCCTCCCCGCCGGACCGTGTTCAGGCGGCCTTGAGATTCACGGCCGAGGCCTTGCCGCGCTGGTCGTTCTCGATGTCGTACGAGACGCGCTGGTCGGCCTCGAGCGTCGACATGCCGGCGCGTTCGACCGCGCTGATGTGGACGAAGCTGTCAGCGCCGCCGTCTTCCGGCTCGATGAAACCGAAACCCTTAGCCGTATTGAAGAATTTTACTTTGCCGATAGGCATGAGATGCTCCTTTCACGAAACATATATGTCCCTGCGCAGCTGCGCAGCGAGCCAGAAGCGTGAAATGGAATGGTCGGCCCGGAAGCGTCGATTTCCGTCGCAGGCGACGATAGCCTCGCCAATATGGGGCGGCGGGCGCGAAAAGCAATGCGTCGCGTGACTCCCACCAAATGAACGGCCGGTTTATCTTCGGCTTATCTCATGGCCGCGAAGTCGCGATCGGGATGATGATCCTGCCGGGCGGGCGGATTCACGTCGATGGCTTGCCCGGCCGCGCGCTTGCGCATCCGCTCCTCGCGCTTCTCGGCGTACGTCGCTTCCTTGGCCCAGGCGGCCGCGGCGAATGTTGCGACCGTCCGGACATTGGCAAGGTCCGAGCCGGCGGCAAGAGCGTTCTGCCGGGCTTCCTGGGCACGGCACAAGATGGATGAAGGCTGCATCGGAGATCCTTTCACGGGGAACAATGGCGCGATCGTCCGGCACGCCCACACCGGGTCCGACCGTCGTTCAGGGTTGCTCCACACCGCCGGCACGCCAGGGCAATCCCGGCAGCCGGACCATATGGCGACCGCAATGCACGCAGACGCTGGCGAAATGGCCATGTGCCCAGTCATTGCGCGCCGGGTCCGGCACATGGGCCCCGAATATGCGGTGGAGCAGCTTGTGCATCAGGTGAGGACCTGCTGGGTCCAGGGCTTGCGACTGACCGGCCCGGTCATCACCTTCGCGCCATAGGCCAGGGCGATGATGGCGGCGTCGTTGCCGTTCACGAACACGACGCGCGTGCCTTTGGGATGCAGCGACTCGATCGCGCTGATCGGCGCGTTATGCCCGGCCGAGAATTCGATGACTTCGGCGATGGTGGCATCGACATTCAGCGCGCGCGACATGGGGCATCTCCCGGCGGCAGCGTAAGTGCGGGTGCGAGAGGTGCCGGTTCGACGGCAAAGAGCGAAAGTCGGGTCCGGGCCGCAGGCGTCGGAACAATGGCCTTGGGTGGAAGCACGCGCTGCTCCTTTGCTGGAGCGGGAGCGCGAACATCTCTCAGTCGCATCCATGCTCGTGAAGAAGCGGCGCGATGGAAGGCATATGGGGATGCGGGGCATCGGTTACCAGCGCGGGCAAATAGCTGCCTGGACGCCATGCCCCTGGGCTCTGTGGCCTTCTGGTCGCATTATCATTTGCCGCGTCAATTTCCGTCCGCTCCGATCATTGTGGACGCGCTGCAATGGGTCCTGGTCGCGCTATCGGAACCCACGGTACCCGTCGGCGAGCGCTGGCTGATGCACGGTTGCCTTCGCTCGAGGCCCGCGATAGCGCAGCCTCTCATGGTCGTCCTTTCCGCGTTCTTCTACTTCATCAGCCAGCATTCGCTGCTGTCGCTGCCGCTCTGGATCCTGGCAGGCTTCGCGCTGGGTGCCGCGGCGAGTGCCTTGCTCCGGAATTATGCGTGGATGGGGCTGAGCGTGGTCGGTTTCGTGATCGGGATCGCCAATATCTTCTTGGGATCGATGGTCAATGCGGTCTTCCTCAACGCCTATGGCACCTATGGCACCGCCGTGATCACGCATGAGGAGGAGACCAGCTCCCAGCTCAACGATGCCAATATCTGGGAATATGATGCCGTGGTGCGCACCGCTGACGGGCAGGACATCAAGACCGGCTTCGACACCATGTCCGCGAGCCTCTACCCGCCACGCAATGCCATCGAGATTCCGCCCAAGGGCGAACGTTTCGTCGTCAAATACATCCCCGGCTTCGAACGCAATATCGCGATCATGCGCGACGAATCACCCTTCGGCAAAAGGCTGCTGCTCAGGGCGGCGCTCGAACCCGTCGAACGTGCTGCCGCGCAGGTCGAGGCAAGCCCCGACAATCCCGACTTCCGCCGCGAATATCGCGACGCGGTCGAGAAGTTCCTCGCGCGCCACAGCAAGGACGCGCCTCCCGAACTGATCGACCGCTATCGCAACGAGCTGGAACGTCTCGGCGGCGCCTGAACCTTCGACCGACCCGCAGAGATCGCCATCTTCCCGGATCCGCAGGCAAATCGAGTAAGGATCAAGCGGTAGCCAGTGGATCAAGAGCCGGGTCGCCCGCCGGCAGTGGCTGCTGCAGACCCAACAGGCCATCCCTTGTTTGTTGGATTCGCACCAGCCCCAGCTGTCTCGTGCGGATTCACGGAAAGCCTAAATTATGCAATATCATGTACTTAATCTTGCTGGCACACCCCTTGCTGAGCTTCCTCCGACCGCGCGTCGTCGCGCTGAACCATCGGGGAATCAACCTTGTCCAGCCTGCCAAACCGCACTGTCCTGTCTTTCCTCGCCCGGTCGAGCGCGCTAGCCCTGTCGCTGGCCTGCACGGCTCCAGCATTCGCCGCGCCGCGGGAAGACGAAGCCGCAAAAGCCAAGGCCGCCGAAGCCGCCGAGCCGGACCCCGAGGACGATCCCGCCCGCGCCGGCACCAACGATATCGTCGTCACTGCCCAGCGGCGTGAGCAGCGGCTTCAGGAAGTCCCCACGGCGGTCACTGCGTTGAGTTCGGAGCTGTTCGCCGAGGGCGGCGTCGGCCGTTCGGCGAACGAAGTGCTCAACCTTGTGCCCAACGCATCGGCAGGCACCCAGCAGCATGGCCGTCCGCGCTGGTGGATCCGCGGCGTCGGCGCGGGCCAGCAGCAGCTCGATCTGGCCAATCCGGTCGGCTTCTATCTCGACGACGTCTATATCAGCAACGCCAGCGCCACCGGCCTGCCGCTGTTCGACATCGAGCGCGTGGAGGTGCTCCGCGGTCCGCAGGGCACCTTGTGGGGCAAGAACACCACCGGCGGCGCGATCAACGTCATCTCGAAACGCCCCTCGCTCACCGACGGCGCCGACCAGAATTACGTGAAGCTCGAATATGGCAGCTTCGACAACAAAGTGGCCGAGGCCGGCGTCGGCGCGGCGATCGTTCCAGGCGTGCTGGCGACGCGCATCTCGGCGCGAATCGACGACCGCGAAGGGCGTCTCGACAACCTGTTCACCGGCGAGAAGTCCAACGCCGTCCGCGACAGCGTCGTGCGCGGGCAATTCCTGCTCGCGCCCGCGCCGGGGTTCGAGGCGCTGCTCAGCCTCCATTATCGCGACTATCAGACCGACGGCAGTTATTGGACGACGGCCAGCTATGCCGCGAGCGGCGTGTTCCGGAACAGCTATGCGCCCTCGACCGACAAGGACGAGATCAGCACCAATGCCGGCGAATTCAGCCGCACCACGCAGTTCGGCGGCTCGCTGCATCTCGACTGGGATGTCGGTGCCCTGTCGCTGACGTCGATCACCGGGTACGAGCGGTTCAAGACGCGCGGTGCGGGCGACGGCGATTACACCCCGCTCGAGATCTCGCGCAGCTATACCCAGGCGCGCAGCCAGCAATGGACGCAGGAGCTTCGCCTCGCCTCCCCGCAGGCCGATCGGCTGAACTGGATCCTCGGTCTCTATTACTTCAATGAAAAGATCACGTCGAACGCCTGGTCGGCCACCCTGCCCGCCGGTTCGGTGCCGGCCCAGCCGGGCAGCACCGCGCCCGCGGCCTACGCCCTCACCCGCTACGACCACCGGGCAGAGAGCGGCGCCGCGTTCGGCAGCGCGACCTTCGACTTCACCGATGCAGTGAAGCTGACGGTCGGCGCGCGCTGGACCCGCGAGACCAAGACGCTCGACTTCGACCGCAGCGCTTCGCCGGGCGCCGCCGCGGCGTCGTGGAGCAACTATGCCCATTGGTGGGACAGCTATACCGGCGGTTTCGGCGGCGCCGGCACCTTCTCGGGCGATCTCAAGAAGACCTGGGACGCCTTCACCTATGACGTGACCCCCTCATGGACGGTCGCGCCGGACAATCTGCTCTACTTCAAATATTCGCACGGCGTGAAATCGGGCGGGTTCAACACCGCGGCGACCCTGCCGGTCGCTCTCGCTACGGTCGAGCCCGAGGAACTCGATGCGTTCGAACTGGGCTACAAGTCGCAATGGTTCGATCGGCGCCTCACCTTCAACGCCACATTGTTCCACTATGACTATCACAATGTGCAGATCAACGTCGTCGGCCCCAATCCCGGCGCGGTGGGCGGCGCGACGGTCTCCTATCTCCAGAATGCCGAGAAAGCGCACGTCAACGGCGCGGAGATCGAGCTCGAGGCGCGGCCGGTTGAGGGACTGACGCTCACCGGCGCGGTAGGTATCCTCGACACCAAATATGACGATCTGCAGGTGGTGAACGGCGGCGCGGACCTGTCGGGAGCCCGCTTCGTGCGCGCGCCCAAGCTGACGCTCAACGGCAGCGCGACCTATACCATTCCGCTGGGCGGGAGCGGCAGCGTCGATCTGACCGCGGACGCGCGCTACACCTCGCGCCAATTCTACTACATCACGCCGCAGGACACGGTGAACCGCCATTTCCTGACCCAGGGCGGCTATACCATCGCCAATGCGCGGATCGGCTACACTCCGGCGAACGGACGCTACACGGTGTCGGCATTCGTCAACAATCTGCTCGACACCGAATATCTCAACCACGCGCTTCCGGCCGCGAACCCGGCGCAGGCGATCACCGGCGACACCATCGCCTGGGCCGATCCGCGCACCTATGGGGTATCGCTCATCGTGCGGTTCTGAAACGGGGCGGAAGCTAGTCGTGAACCCGAAACGCCAATGACCCCTAACGCCCCAGTTGCGGACCTCGTTGATCCTCCCCGGCACGGGGAGGGGGACCAGCCGCAGGCTGGTGGAGGGGCTCTCTACGACGGAAATCCTGTGTGGCACCCCCCCTCCACCACCGCCTTCGGCGGCGGTCCCCCTCCCCGTGCCGGGGAGGAACGGAATGTCCGCTGACCGCCGATTTGCAGACATGCTTGCAATGTAGGATTTCGCCTGACAGCCTCATCTGGCTCTTTGACGTCGTAACGCCCCTCTCATCCTGCTCGTGCGAAAGCAGGAGTATAATGCTGCTTGGTCCACACCGCCCTGGATTGCCTGCGCAGGAACAGGCCAGAACCATGCAGGCAGTGTGACCCTAGTGTGACCTTTCGGCTAACCACCCACCAGGGCCTAAGGCGGACCGAGGTTCAACTTGCTCCTTCCCCGCAATAGGAGGGGAGCAGGTTCAGTTGCGGCGTAACGGCTCCCACTTTTCAGCTACAAAGGGGCACCAGGGGAATACCGCCGGCGCCCTTCTTTGCTTCCCGGCTCACTCCGCGGCTTGCAGCAGTGCGCCTTCCTTGCCGCCGAGCAGCGGCAGGACCTCTTCACCGACGCGATACGCCTCTTCGAGATGCGGCGTACCGGCAAGGATGAAGGCGTCGGTCCCGCGCGCGATCAGTTCGTCGAGCCGCGCCGCGCATTGTTCGTAGCTGCCGACGATGCCGAGCGCCGGGCCGCCCCGCAGCAGGCTGAAGCCGCCCCACAGATTGGGTGCGACGATCAGTTCGTCATAGCGCGTCGCCTCGCTGGGCCGGAGCGCCTGTTGCCGCGCGGCGCCCACCGAATCGGTCGGGCCGCCCCGCGCCTGCCGGCGGCGTTCGGGGCTAAGGCTCTCGAAGCCGGCGCGGACTTCGGCCCAGGCTTCCTCCTCGGTGGCGCGCGCGACGAGATCGACGCGCACCGCGCATTTCTGCTCGCCGCCGAGCGCCGCGGTGCGTTCCTTCACCCGCGCGAACTTGTCGGTGAGCTGGTCGAACGGCTCGAGCCATGAGAGATAGTAATCGGCGTGCTTCGCCGCGGATTGCAGCGCCGCGTCGGACGAGCCCGAGAACCAGATCTCGGGTATCTCCTCCCGCGCCAGCAGCGGCGAGAGACCGCCGTCGCGCACCTGGTAGAAGCGGCCGTCATAGGAGAATCCCTCCCCGTCCCACACGCCCTTGAACACATCGAGGAACTCGGTGGTGCGGCCATAGCGGTCGTCATGGCTGAAGCTGTCGCCCCACCAGAGCTGCGAAGGTCCGCCGCCGCCGGTGATGATGTTGAACACGGTGCGCCCGCCGGTGGCGCGCTGGAGGCTCGCCGACATGCGCGCGGCATGGACCGGGTTGAGGAACCCGGGCTGGAACGCGATCATGAAGCGGAAGGACTTGGTCTCGCGTGCCAGCAGCGGCGAGATTACCCAGGGATCGTCGGTATTAGGAAAGGACGGGATCAGCCCGCCGATGAAGCCGGCGCTCTCGGCCGCCTTCGCGATCGCGCCGAGATGGTCGATGTAGCGATAACCGTCGTCCTCGCCGTTGCGATCGAGCCCGGGGGCGATGTTGCGCGCACCCGTAGGCGACCAGTCGCCGCGATCATAAGCCGTGTCGCGCAGGCTGCCGTGGCAACCATGGCTGGGCAGGCGCCAGTAGAAATCAATGGTCATTTGAACACCTCAGGCGGCCGCCGCCACGCGCTCGGTGAGCGCGCGGAAGCGGGGGAGCACATGCTGGCCGATGCGATACGCCTCCTCGAGCGAGGACGGCGCGGCCAGGACGAAATGGCGCAAGCCGAGCGCGGCGAGGTCCGCCAGCCGCTCCGCGACCTCGGCATAACTGCCCACGATCGCCGTGTCGGGAAGCCCGGCCCGTTCGGCGTCGCGCCGCGCGTCCTCGGCCTCGTCGCGCGCCAGCACCGGCTGGATCACGCCGAATTCGACCGAACGGCCGGCGCGGACCGCCAACGTGTCGAGCGTCTCGATCAAGCCGCGAAGGTCGGCGCTCGCCGCGAACAGATGGACGTCGGCGGCCCGCGCCGAGAGGCTGAGTGCCTCCTCGCTCTTGCCCTGCAGGAACACCCGAGGGAAAGCGACGCGGTTGAGCGGGGCCTGGAAGCCGCCGCCCTGCACTTCGAAATGCGCGCCGGCGAAGTCGAACGGCCGCTCCGCATGGACGCCGCGCGCGACGGTCAGGAACTCCTCCGTCCGCGCGTGTAACTGCTCCTCGGGAACATGGTCGCCGTCGCGCGCGCGCGCAGCCGCGTCGGCTGGGACCGCGATCGCCCAGCCGAGCCGTTCATGCGTCTGGCGCTGGAAGCTCACTGCCTGCTTGGCCGCATAGACCGCCGAGCCCGCCGACGCCGGAAATTCTGGGATCAGAGTGAGCCGCGTCGCCGCGCGCGCGATCGCGGCGGCGACGATCGTGCTGTCGTCGGAGTGCGGACGGTGCGGCAGGAACAGGCCGTCGAACGCGGTCTGCGCCGCCGCTTGAGCGACCTGCGCGTAATAGTCGTAGCGGTTGAGCGTCGACGAGCGGACATCGCGGAACAGCCAGGAGTGCCGGGCTCCGGGTTCCGAACGCACCGCGTCCTCGGCGACGTCGAGCTGCCAGTAGGTCTGGATCGTCATGCCGCATCTCTCTCGCTTGCGAAGGCGGGCTGGCCGAGCCGGCCCGCAAACACGGTTTGTCCGATCGGCCGGCGCGTACTCGGGCTCTCGCCGGCGTGGAAATCGACATGGAGCGTGTCGAGCGCACCCTGCCGTCCAAGCGCCACGATCGTCTCGATCGCGAAGTCCCCCGGCACCGCCAGCTTCTCGCGTGCCGCGTCGCGATCGAAGCCGCCGATGCCGTGAGTGTGCCAGCCGAGCAGCAGCGCCTGGTGCGCGAAATTGGTCCACGCCGCGCCCGCATCGAAGCTGTGCGAGATATTGTCGACGATCGCGCCCCGCCGCTCGAGCTTCAGTTCGGACAGCACCACGATCAGCACCGAGGCACGCGACGCCCATAGCGCATTGCGCGGCGCCAGCAGCGACACGAAGGCGTCCCAATGCGCATCGCCATGCCGCGCGATCAGGAACCGCCACGGCTGCACGTTGGAAGCCGAAGGCGCCCAGCGCGCCGCCTCGAACGCGCTCGCCAGCACGGCATCGGGGACGGGCTCACCGGTGAAGCTGCGCGGCGACCAGCGATCGACGAACAGCGGCGCGACGGGATGGTCGGGCGTGCGGGCCATCAGCGCGCCTCCCGACCGGGAAGGTGGACGAGGTTCGACGGCGCACTGGGCGCCGCGGTGAGTTCGGCGAGGATCTCGTCCTTGAGACGGTGGAGCAACGGTGCGGCGCGGTCGCGCGGATGCGGCAGGTCGACTTCGACGATGCGCCGAATGCGTCCCGGATCGGGCGCCATCACCACCACACGATCGCCGAGATACAGCGCCTCCTCGACGTCATGGGTGACCATCAGCATCGTCGAGCGCTGCGCCATCCAGATGCGCTGCAACTCGGCCTGCACCCGCACCCGGGTGAGTGCGTCGAGCGCCCCAAGCGGCTCGTCGAGCAGCAGCAATTTGGGCTCGGTCACCAGCGCGCGCGCGATCGCCGCGCGCTGCGCCATCCCGCCCGAAAGCTGGTGCGGATAGGCTTTCTCGAAGCCGGTCAAATTCACCAGCGCGATATGCTCGGCAACGATCTGCGCGCGACGCGCCTTGGGCACGTCGGTGTTGAGCAAGGCGAGCTCGATATTCTGCTCCAGCGTCATCCACGGGAACAGGCGATGATCCTGGAAGACGATGCCGCGATCGAGGCTGGTGGTCGAAACGCGCTCACCGTCGAGGCGGATCTCGCCGCGATAATCATCATCCAACCCGACGATCAGCCGCAGCAAGGTCGATTTGCCGCAACCCGAGGCGCCGACGATGCTGACGAACTCGCCCGGACGGATGTCGAGATTGATGCCCTCCAGCACCGTGCGCGGCGCGCCGCCGATGGTGAAGCTCTTGTGCAGGTCGCGGATCGCGAGCGCACCGCTGGCTGCCGGGGCACTGGCCGGCGACGGCCTCGCGAGCACTTCGTGGATCATGGGACTCTCCTTCTCAGCGCAGGGGCGCCTGCCAGCGCAGCAGATGCTGGCGGAGGCGCAGGAACAGGCGGTTGATGGTGAAGCCGAGCGCGGCGGTGACGAGGATCGCGACGAGGATGATGTCGATCCGCTGCTGCATCTGGGCGAGCTGCATCGTCACGCCGAGCCCGCCGCCGACCCCGAGCAGGATCTCGCTGGCGATCGACGCGATCCACGCGAAGGCGAGGCCCTGCGTCAGCCCGGTGAGGATCAGCGGCATCGCGGCGGGCAGCAGGATCAGCCGGAAGCGCTGCCACGGCGTGAAGCCATAGATCTGTCCGACCTCGATGAAGCGCCGCTCGACATTGACGACGCCTTCGAAGCTGTTGAGCAGGGTCGGGAAGAATGCCGAGAGGCTGACGACGATCAGCTCGGTCCCCTGCCCGGTGCCGACCCACAGCCCGAGCAACGGTAGCCAGCCCATCAGCGGGACCTGTCGGATCGCCTGGAGCAAGGGATTGAGCACGCGATCTAGCGACCGCCAGATCGCCATCGCCACACCCAGGGCGATCCCCAACGTCCCGCCGATCGCGAGCCCGGATAAGCTGCGCGACAGCGTCGAGGCCATGTCGGAGAACAGGCTCCCCCGCACCGCCAGCTCGACGAACGCGGCACCGACCGACTGGAGCGGCGCAAAGGCCAGCGCATGCGCTCCGCCCGATTGTGCCTGCATTTGCCACCAGATCAGGAACAGCCCCGGCGCGATCAATCCGATCGCGGCGCGCGCCCAGCCGCGTGCGAGCGGCGCCTTCATGCCGCCCTCCAGCGCGATGCGCGGCGCTCGATCGCCTTGGCCCCGCGATCGAGCAGGAAACCGATCACGCCGCTGACGACGACACCCGCCAGCACCACGTCGATGCGGAACATCTGGCGCCCCATCTCCATCATCTGGCCGATGCCGCTGTCGGCCGCGAGCAGCTCGGCAGCGATCAGCACCACCCAGGCGCGGGTCAGCGCGACGCGCAGCCCGGTGACGACCGCAGGCAGGGTCGCCGGAACGAGGATTCGCCAAATGAGATCGGGGAGCCGGGTGCGATAGACCCGCGCGACTTCGAACCACGCCTTCGGCACGCCGCGAATCCCGTCGAATGCGGCGAGCGCAACGGGGAAGAACGCAGCGAGGATGACGATCGCGACCTTGAACTGCTCGTCGATGCCGAGAAAGATCACCAGCATCGGCACGAAGGCGATCACCGGAACCTGCCACACCGCGAAGAAGAACGGACCGAACGCCGCCTCGGCCAGCCGCGATAGGGCGATCGCCGCGCCGAAAGCGAGCCCCGCCAGCGCGCCGATCGCGAAGCCCAAAGCAAGCCGCGTCATGCTCTCGCCGACATGGCGCTGGAGCTCTCCCGTTTCGGCGAGCTGCCAGAGCGTGCGCCCGACTTCGCTTGGCGGGACCAGCACCTGCGCCGGGAAGAGGCCGCTCAGGCAGAGAAGCTGCCACAAGGCCAGCAGCAAGATCGGCGCGAGGAACGATGCGAGCGGCGACTGCCGCCGCGGCGCCGGCGCGGCGAGCGCGGGAAGCGCAGCACTGGCCATCAGGACGCCTTGGGCGCAGCAGCCTGCGCCTGGGCCGGCGCGGGCGCCGTGGGGCTCCAGAAGCCCTCGAGCTTCGCGTCGCGCAGGGCAGGCGCCACGAAGCGCCGGTCGATCAGTTTGTCGACATCGACCTTGTTGCGCACCAGCCCGCGCTCGAAGGCATAGTCGGCCGCCGAACGATAATGATCGACCAGTTCCCTGGTGAACGCCGGCGAGAAGCGCTCGCGCCACGGAATACCGTCATTGGCGTAATCGCGCGCGATGATCTCGACGGGCATCGCTCCCCGCGCCGCATCCTTGATCACCCGGTCGCGATTGGCGTCCTGCGCCGACCATGCCGCGGCGCGGACATAGGCGTCGACTACCAATTGCGTGAGCTCCGGGTTCGCATCGACGAAATCGCCGCGCCCGAACAATTCGGCGCGCATCCGCCAGTCGGCCGGTGCCTGCTTGGTCGACCAGATCACTCGCCCCGCGCCTTTCTGTTCGAGCAACAGCCCGTCGGAGAGCAGGAAGGCGGCGTCGACATTGCCCGAGGCGAGCGCCGCCGGCGTGGCTGCGGGGTTGATGTTGACGATCTTGAAGTCGCTTTGCTTGAGCCCGCTGGCGTCGATCAGCTTGGAGAAGGGCAATTCCCACGGCCGGCCGCGATGGAGCGCGATGCGCTTGCCCTTGAGATCGGCGATGCTCCTGGCGGCGAGGCCGTTGCGCACGACCAGATAGGAATGCAGTCCCTGCCCCGTCGGCGCGACCAGCCTGAGCGGGACCCCGCCCGAAATCGCGATGATCGCCGGGAAATCGCCATAAGCGGCGAAGTCGATCCGCTTGCCGGAGAAGCCCTCGTTGATCAGCGGCCCGCCCACTGCGGTGGGTACCGGAGTCAGCGCCAGCGCGACGCCGCGCTTCGCCAGCTCGGCCTTGAGCCAGCCGTCGCGGATCACCACGCCGGTGAGGCCGTTATACACCTGCCGGCGCTCGAACGGATAGGCGATCCCCGCGATCGTGACGGTCTTCGCCTTGGCGCCGCCGTCGCCGCGGAACTGAAAGGCCGCGAGAGCCACGACGGCGATCAGCACCACGGCACCGATTGCCCACGCCTTGATCGATCTGGGTTTCTGGATCGCCACGCTGCGCTTCTCCTTTTGTCGGAAAGCGTTGCACTTCACGTGCCAAACGGCGCGCAGGGGGAAGGCGGACACCGGACATGGATCAATTGCGCAATTCGGAGCAGTTCGGGCCGCACGGCTGCACGAAATGCAGCGATTTGCGCAGCCATCCGGCCCACCCGGCTTGCCGGTCCGACTGGCATGCGGTTTGCTGAGCCGCGCACGAGAGAACCGCCGGACACAGGAGACGGAACAGAATGTCGGCAGGCAGTGCCGCCCCCGCCCGGCGCGAACCGGAATGCATCTGGATCACCCGCTGCCCGGTGCCCGCGGCGTCCGGAGTGGCATGGTCGCTCGGCTGGATGACCGAGGCGTTCGGCCGCGATGGCATCGGCGTAAAACGCGTGCGCGAAGCGGGGCTGAACCTCGTCTCGTCCGACCCGGAACGGCAGGCGCGGTACCTGTTCCGTGAGGGCGGCAACATCCAGGCCCTCGCCGCGCGTGCCGATGGCGCGCCCACCCGCGTGATCGGCCTCACCTGGATCGACGAGCGGCAGGCGATCATGGTTCGTCCCGATACGCGGATCATGGGACCCGCCGATCTCAAGGGATTACGCTTCGCCCTCCCCGGCTTCGCGCGCACCCGCGGGGAAAGCATCGCGCGCGGCATGGCGCTGCACGGGATCAAGGGCGCACTCACGCTGGGCGGGCTCGATCTCGAAGACGTGCGGATGATCGATCTGCCCGCGCCGCCGGTCGAGCAGCCTACCACGGCGGGCATGCGGCGGCTGTGGCTGGGACTCGAATGGCTGGCCGAAGGTCGCGTCGATGCGGTCTATGTGAAGGGCGCCGCCGCGGCCGAGACCGCCGCGCGCCTGGGCCTGACCATGGGACTCGATCTCGACGCCTATCCCAGCCGCCTCGCGCGCGTGAACAATGGCACGCCGCGCCCGATCACCGTCCACGAGCATATGATCGAGCAGCATTTCGATCTGGTCGTGCGCTTCCTCGAACAGGCGCTGCGCGCTGCCGACTGGGCGTCGACCAACCTGCCCCGACTGCAGCACATATTGGCGCAGGAAACATTGGCCGGAATCGCGGCAGTGGGTGCTGCCTATCGCAATGACTTCCATCGCTCGCTGCATCCCGATCTGTCCGCCGATCGCATCGGGATGCTGCGCAATCAGGCCAACTTCCTGTGGCATCACGGTTTTCTCGAAGAGGCTGTCGATGTCGATCGCTGGATCGATGCGCGTCCACTGAAGGAGGCACTACGTCGCCGGGCCACGACCGAGGCCGGTTCGCTGGAGCCCGTATAAAGCTCAGCTAGGGCCCGCCACGTATTTCCTACTTATCCAGTAGGATATTTGTTGATACCTTGTGCGGCAACGGATCTGGAGGGATCTATGGTCGCAGTCCCGCACAAGGAAATGGTCGAAATCGGCCCGTCGGAGCGCAAACAGCCGGGCAGCCGTCCTGTTCTGGCGTTCGATTCGGACAAGCACCATTCGGTGGGTCCGCGGGCCCGCGCTTTCGTCTTCTCCGACCCGCAGTCGCGCGCGCTCATCCCGCTCATCGAGAAGACCGCGCCGAGCGAAGCCAACATCCTCGTCATCGGCGAGACCGGCACCGGCAAGGAGCTGGTCGCGCGCTACGTCCATTCGCTCAGCGACCGGGCGAAGGGGCCATTCATCGCGGTCAATTGCGGCGCCTTTTCCGAATCGCTGATCGAAGGCGAGCTCTTCGGCTATGAGAAGGGCGCCTATACCGGCGCGCATCTCGCCCGCCCCGGCTGGTTCGAAGCGGCCAATGGCGGCACCCTGTTCCTCGACGAGATCGGCGAGATGCCGCTGTCGCTGCAAGTGAAGCTGCTGCGCGTGCTGCAGGAGCGCGAAGTGGTGCGACTCGGCTCACGCACCCCGACACCGCTCGACGTGCGCGTAATCGCCGCGACCAATGTCGACCTTCACCGCTCGGTGGCCAACGGCAGCTTCCGCCCCGATCTCTATTACCGCCTGCAGGTGGTGACGCTGCCTTTGCTGCCGCTGCGCGAGCGCCGCGCCGACATCCTGCCGCTCGCCCGCCACTTCCTCCAGGTCTATGGCGACAAGATCCAGCCGCGCCGGCTCGATCTCGGCCCCGCGGCCGAAGAGACGCTCTACCGCCATGACTGGCCGGGCAATATCCGCGAGCTGGAGAATGCGATCTACCGCGCCACCCTCGTCTGCCAGGACGGCGTGATCCAGGTGCAGGATCTCGGGCTGTCGGCCATGGTCTATGGCGAGCCCGCCGCCGCCCTCGCGACGATCGATCCGGCATCGACGGATCTCGAGGACATCGTCCGCCCGCTGGTCGATACCCTGCTCAAGGGCGAGCATGACGCATTGCTCGATAGGCTGGTCAGCACCGTGGTGACCGAGACCTTCGAGCGCTGCGCGTCGAACCAAATCAAGACCGCCGCCGCGCTCGGCGTCACGCGCAATGTCGTGCGCACGCATCTCAAGAATTTCGGGCTGATCTGAAGCGCCGCAGGTGAAAACGCAGCACCGCGCCTGATCAATATCACGCAATGCAGCGCCCCTCCGGCCGGCGGCAGCCGCGCTCCCCCTCCTGACCCCGCTCTGGCACGCTCTTTGCTCCCTTGTTCCGCAGCAACAGCTGCACGGGAGCAAGGCAATGGCGACAGCGCTCGACGAACTATGGTTCACCCGCTGCCCCGTGCCGACCGCGACCGGAATCGCGTGGAAGCTCGGCTGGCTCACCGACGAATTCGCCGCCGACGGCATCACGCTGCGCACGCTGCAGGAGTCCGGCTCCAAGCTCGGCGGGCACCATTATGACCATCGCCTGCCGACCTTGATCCGGGAAGGCGGCAACATGCTGTCGATCGCCGCCCGGGCGCAGGGCGAGCCGACCCGATTGGTCGGGCTCACCTGGATCGAGGAAAGCCAGCTGATCCTCACCCGGCCGGACACCGGCATCGCCAGCGCCGCCGATCTCAAGGGCCGCCGGCTCGCCTTGCCCGGCTGGTCGCATAACGACCTTCCCAGCCATGTCCGCGGCACCAGCATCGCGCGCGGCATGTCGCTCGCTGGCTACAAGGGCGCGCTCGCCTCCGCCGGCTTCACCCTCGACGATGTCGATCTGATCGAAGTCCCCGATCGGCTGCGCAACGTGGGCGGCAGCGGACGCGATCTCGCCCCGCGCCGAACCGGCCTCAATCGGCTCTGGCCGATCGAGGCCCTCGTTTCGGGCCATGTCGACGCGATCTACGTCAAGGGCGCCTCGGCGCTGGACAGCGCCCGCGAAGCCGGGCTGGCGGTCGTAGTCGATCTAGACGCGCTCCCCGACCGCCGCTTCCGCGTGAACAACGGCACGCCGCGGCCGATCACTGTCCACCAGCATCTGCTCGACGCGCATTTCGACATACTGGTCCGCTTCCTCGCCGTCACGCTGCGCGCCGCCGACTGGGTCAAGGCCGAGCCGGACAAGCTGCGCGATATTCTCGAATTCGAGACCGAAGGCAGCGCGCAGGCCGTCGATCAGGCCTATCGCCACCTGCACGAGGGCCTGCACCCGACGCTCGACGCCGAGCGGCTGGCCCTGTTCGAGCAGCAGAAGAAATTCCTGTTCACCCACGGCTTCCTCGATGCCGATTTCGCGCTCGGCGACTGGATCGACCCGCGCCCGCTCGAAGCCGCCCGCGTGCTCGCCGCGCAACATTCCCTGATTTCCGAAGCCGCCTGAGAGGAGACGTCATCATGTCCGAACAATCCGGTCTTTCGTCCGAAACCATCGCCTTCATCGCCGAGCAGGAGCAGGACGCCCGCCGCGCCTTCCGGCTGCTGCGCGAGACACGCACCATCTCGGCGAGCGGGACGCTCTTCATCGCCGTGCGCATCCCCGGCGAGGACAAGATCATCACCTTCAACTATCTCGGCCTCTGGACCGACGATCCCGACGCGCCGCAGACCGCGGTGATCGATTTCGAGGGCAACAGCTATTGGCACAACAAGCCCGGCGGCGCCGCGCGCTACGCCAAATTGTTCCGCACGCACGAGGGCGTGCAGGCGATCAGCCACGTCCACACCCCGCATCTCGGCGCCTATTCGCAGGCGCACGCGAAGCTGCCCTTGCTCTACGTGCCAAATCGCCGCTTCCGCTTCTCCAGCGAGCTGCCGGTCTACATCAACCGCCGCCAGGCCGAGGTCGACTTCATCCTCGATTCGATCGAGGCCGACCGCGAGGTCCCCGGCATCGTCGAGGCCAATGGCGGCGCGACCGTGTGGAGCTGGAAGGACTTGCGCGATCTCGTCAACAGCATCGTCCTGCTCGAGGAAGGCGCGCAGTTCCAGATCCTTGGCCAGGCGCTGGGCGGCTCGCAGCCCTTCGGTCCGGGCGTGCTCGAACAGCAATGGAAGATGGGCAAGCTCGTCCCCCCCGACGCCAGCGTCTCCGACGACGGCACCATCCACTACGCCACCGCCGTCGCGGCCGAGTGAGAGAGAGGATCATGACCAGCAAACGCCAGCTCGCCCTCGGGGTTTTCCTCACCCGCCACGGCCACCATCCCGGCGCATGGCGCCAGCCCGGCGCGGCCAATAGCGGAAGGCCCGATTTCCGCTATTGGGCCGAGCTGGCCAAGACCGCCGAGCGCGGCAAGTTCGACGTGGCCTTCTTCGCCGATTTCGTCGGTCAGGCGGGCGACAGCACCAAGGGGATCGAGCGGCGCCACGCGTTCCTCGACTTCGAGCCGCTGACGCTTTCGGCCGCGCTCGCCGCGGTCACCGAGCGGATCGGAATCGTCGCGACGGTCAACACCAATTTCGACCATCCCTATTCCCTCGCCCGCCGCTTCGCCTCGCTCGATCATATCAGCGGCGGGCGGATCGGCTGGAACATCGTCTCCTCGCTTGCCGATGGTGCGGCGAGCAGCTTCGGGATCGATCAGCCGCCGAGCCATGCCGAGCGCTACCAGCGCGCCGCCGAGTTCGTCGACGTCGCCCGCCAGCTATGGGACAGCTGGGAAGACGACGCCTTCGATCATGCCGACCGTGAGACCGGGCTCTATCTCGACCCGAACGACGTCCATCCGGTTCGCCACGACGGGCGCTATTTCCATCTGAGCAGCGTGCTCGACGTCGCCCGCCCGATCCAGGGCCATCCGGTGTTCGCGCAGGCGGGCAATTCGGAGGTCGGCCGCGAGTTCGCCGCCAAATATGCCGAGATGATCTACGCCGCCGCGCAGTTCATCGAGGATGCGCAGGGTTTCTACGCCGATGTGAAACGCCGGATGGCGCGCTACGGCCGCGATCCCGACACGCTCAAGGTAATGCCGGGCCTGTCCTTCGCGATCGGCACCAGCAAGCAGGAGGCGCAGGACAAGTTCGGAGCACTCGAAGCCGCGGTCGATTTCTCGGGCGAGCTCAATCTGATGGGTCAGGACGTCAGCGGCTATCCGCTCGATGGTCCCCTCCCCGACCTGCCCGAGCCCGAAAACGGCAAGGGCCGTTGGCGCCAGCTCACCGCGCTCGCCCGCCGCGAGAACCTCTCGATCCGCCAGCTCTTCCTGCGTTTCAACGCCGTACGCGGGCACCGCGTGGTGATCGGCACGCCGACGGACATCGCCGACCAGATCCAGGACTGGTTCGAGCGCGACGCCGCCGACGGGTTCAACCTGATCCCGCCTTTGCTGCCGAGTTCGCTCGACGAGTTCGTCGATCTGGTCGTCCCCGAGCTCCAGCGCCGCGGCCTCTTCCGCACCGAATATGCCGGCACGACCTTGCGCGATCACCTCACACTCCCGCGCCCCGCGATTGGCGCCACCGCCCCCGCCGACCTCCTCTCCGCCGCCTGACGAAGGAACACCCCCATGGCAAATTCGCTCGACACGCTCTGGTACACGCGCTGCCCGGTTCCGACCGGGCTCGGCATCGCCATTCAGCAGGGCTGGCTGGAAGACGCGTTCAAGGTGCAGGGCACCAAAGTCGAATCGATCCTCGAATCGAACGACTTCGCGACGCGGGAATCGCACTTCAGTCACAAGGTGCGCAATTCGGTGCGCCATGGCGGCAACATCCCGGCGATCAGCGCCCGCGCGCTGGGACGCGACACGCGGCTGCTCGGCCTGTCCTGGTCCGACGAGACCCAGCTGATCCTCGCCAGCCCGGAATCGGGCATCGAGAGCGTCCGCGACCTCAAGGGCCGCCGCTTCGGCCTGCCCAACTGGAAGCATGTCGAGATCGACTTCACGCGTGCCCAGGCGCTGCGCGGGCTGGAAAATGCGCTGAGCCTCGAGGGGCTCAATGTCGGCGATGTCGAATTGATCGATCAGGATATCGAGAGCCATTACAGCGACGAACCCGCCGCGAATGTCGCGGGCACGCTCGCGGGGCGGCGCGGGCGCAACAACAATCAGGAAGTCGTCGCGTTGCTGCGCGGCGAAGTCGACGCGATTTTCCTGAAGGGCGCACACGGGGCGCAGGTCGCGCACCAGTTCGGGCTCACCACGGTGATCGACACCGGCGCGCATCCCGAGCCGCTGATCCGCGCCAATAACGGCACGCCGCGCACCCTCGCGGTCGACGGGCATCTGCTCGACAATCACTTTGACGCCGCGGTAACAATCGTCGAGCAAGTGCTGCGCGCCGAGGCCTGGGCGCAGGACCATCCCGACGAACTGCGCCGCTATCTGGCGCGCGAGACCAATGCGAGCGAATATTGGGTGTCGGTCGCCTATGGCAGCGATGCGCAGAGCCGCCTGCGCACCGATCTCGCCGAGCAATCGCTCAATGCGCTGCAGGACTTCACCGATTTCCTCCATCGCTGGAAGTTCATCCCGACAAGCTTCGACGTGCGGCAATGGGCCGACGCCCGCCCGCTCGAAGCCGCGCAAACAGCGACCCGCATCGCCGTCTGATCTCAGCACATGCTAGGCACTTGATGACAGCGGCGGATCGCCCGCGCGCTGCACTCGGTTGCCGTCCTGATCAGCGAGACGTCGCCCGTTAGCGCCCAATCTCTAGCGTTGGCCAGTCTGCCTGGCGCAAACAAAAGGCGTCCTAACCACCTGGGTCAGGACGCCTTTTTCGTGGTGGGCGTGGCAAGGATTGAACTTGCGACCCCTGCGATGTCAACACAGTGCTCTACCACTGAGCTACACGCCCCCAAGGAGGGCGGGCTTTAGCGGGGCTTTCGGCCCCGCGCAAGCGCCTCCGAACGCTAAATCAATTGAAGCCGGCATTCTCCGATTCGAACATGCGATCGACCTCGAGAACCAGGTCGCGCAGGTGGAAGGGCTTGGAGAGCACGCGCGCCTGCGGAACCTGCTTGCCGGCCTTGAGCGTGACCGCCGCGAAGCCGGTGATGAACATCACGCGCATCTCCGGCGCCATCTCGCTCGCGCGCTGGGCGAGCTCGATTCCATCCATCTCGGGCATGACGATATCGGTGAGGAGCAAGTCGAATCGCTCAGCCTCGAGCAGCGGAATCGCTTCGGTGCCGCGATCGACGGCGCTGACCGCATAGCCCGACCGCTCCAGCGCCCGGGTGAGGTATTCCCGCATCACGCGGTCATCCTCGGCCAGCAGAATTCGGATCATCACTACCCCAAACCAATTTCAGGGAGCCATCCTATGCGCAAAGCCTTTAAAAAATTCCAGCGGGATTGCATCGGGATGATTGCTGGCGAGGCGCCCCGTGCCTAGTCAGGGACAAGTGACGTCAACGCCTTCCTTCGTGCGCCATGGGCCGCTCGAACCGCTCACCCCGGTCATTCTCTCCGTGCCGCATGCGGGGCGCGACTATCCGCTGCCGCTCAGGTCCTCGATCCGCGTGCCGCTGGCGGCGCTCAAGGGACTCGAGGATCGCTATGCCGATGCATTGGGTCTCGATGCGCGTGGCGCCGAGACGTTGTTCGTGGCGCAGCGTGCCCGCGCCTGGATCGACCTCAACCGCGCCGAGCACGAACGCGATCCGCGGCTGGACGACGGCGCGGTCACGATCGGCCATCCGCAATCGGCCAAATTGCGCAGCGGGCTAGGTCTCGTGCCGCGCCGGGTCGGCAATTCGGGCGATATCTGGCAGCGCCGCCTGTCTGCCGACGAGGTGCAGATGCGGATCCACGCGGATCACCGCCCTTACCATGCGGCGATCGCCGCAGCGCTGGCGTCGGCGCGGGTGCGATTCGGCGTCGCGGTGCTGGTCGACATCCATTCGATGCCGTCGCTCGGATCGCCGGCCAGCGCGCCGCGACTCGTGCTCGGCGATAGGTTCGGCAAATCCGCTGCGGCGCGATTCATCGGCAGGATCGAAGGTGTGGCACGCGCCCATGGCGTGGCGACCGCGGCGAACGCTCCTTATTCCGGAGGACATATCCTCGAGCGCCACGGCGAGCCTCGGCGCGGCGTACACGCGATCCAGCTCGAATTCGATCGCGCGCTCTATCTGGATTCGGCGCTCGACGGCCCCGGCCCCGGCCTGCCTGCCGCCACGCAACTGCTCCGCGCGATCATCGATGCGGTCACCGACGAAGCGCTCCCCACCGCGATCGCCGCGGAATAGCGGGCAAGAAAAAACCACCTCGTGCACTAGGCACGAGGTGGCCAAGGTTCAGGGAGGAGACACGCCCGAAGGCGTGCCGCACGGCCTCGCGAAAGGGGGGACACGACGCCGTACAGGAGAAATATAGTCGAGAGACCAAGGAGTTCAAGGCCTCGCTTCGAACGGGCGCGGAAGCGTGCCGTAGGGACGGTCAGTCGTTGCGAACAGCCCAGGGGAGCATCCGCTCCAGCACGCGATCACGCAGCGCGAAATGGTGGCGCAGCGCGGCGGCGATGTGGAGGATCACCAGCCCGGCCATCAGCAGGCCGAGCAACTCATGGGCCTCATGCGCGGCAGCGGCGATGTCCCGCGTCACCGGCAGGAGGGGCAGATCGAACAGCCCGAACCAGCTGACCGGGCGCGGGCGCTGGGGATTGGACGAGAACATCCAGCCGGTCAGCGGCATCACGATCAACAGCGCATAGAAAAGCCAGTGCAGGCCCTTGGCGAGCGCTTTCTCCCGAGCTTTCATATTCTCCGGGAAATGCGGCGGGCGATGCGTCAGCCGCCAGCCGAGGCGGCCGATACTGAGCACCAGCACCGTGGCACCGATCGCCTTGTGCAAGGGAATGATGCGAAGCCCTTCCAGCAGCGATTCGTGGAAGAGCCCGATGAAGAGATTGACGAGGACCAGCGCGGCGATCGTCCAGTGGAAGGCGATCGCCCCCCAATCGTAACGATCGCCGCGTGGAAGCATCAGGCCGGGTTGACGAGCTGCGGCTGCGGCATCTTGCCCATGCGGACCTGGCGGCCGAAAACGTCGCGCATCAGCGCCAGCGAGAACAGGTGCGCATAGATCAGCGGCAGCATGCCGTTCTGGACAATCTTGCGTAGCTGGTCGCCACGCAGCTCGTTGAGCTTGTTCTCGTCGATCATCATGAAGCCGCGATAGACGAAGGGCTGCTCATGGCCTTCCTGCTGGATGGTCACTTCGCCGTCGATCAGCAGCGCGAGCTCCTTGAGGTCCTTCATGAACATCGCGGTGCGCGCGCCCGCCTGCTCGAACTGCTCGTTGAACTGCAGGATGTTCTTGGTGGTCTCGGTCGGCTCGCCATTCTCGAAGAGCTTTTCGCCCTCCTCGAATGCGCCGACCGTGTCGGACGACGGATCGAAGCAGAGCGAGAGCTCGTCGGTATCGGGACGCAGGCGCGCCAGCAGGTACGGATAGCGGCGGATATAGGCCGGGACGTAGAAGTTCGGGTCGATCAGTCCGCCCTCTTCGTCGAAGAAGGTGTTCACGCCCTCGTTCAGCCCCATCAGCGCGAGCGGAACCGGATCGTCGCCGACCGAGAAGACGATCGGCATGTAGCGCTGGACCAGCGGGAATTCCTCGACCGTCACCGGCACGGCGTGCTGGCTGGCGAGGAACGGCGCCTTGTCGCGGACGCGGATGCGGAAATCGGCGTGCGTCTGGCTCGAAAGCGGTTCGAGTTGGTTGTAGAACAACGGAAGCGACTGTTGTGGCGCGCTGGCCATCCGAAACTCTCCTGAAAAAATGCTGAATCTTGAAATTCGGAGGCAGGTCTATGGAGTCGCGGCGTCAGGTGCAAGCGTCACCAGTTTCCCCGGATTGAGAATATTCTTCGGATCCAGCGCAGACTTGATTGCTCTCAATACGGTCATCCGCGAAGGCGCGCTCAATCGTTCCAGTTCGGCACGCTTCATCTGGCCGATGCCGTGCTCGGCCGAGATCGAGCCCCCCGCCGCGACGACCATGTCGTGGACGTGCCGCGAGATCCGCGGCCCCTCCTGCGCGTACCAGGTGCCGGGATCGGCATCCGCGGGCGCGCGCACATGGAAATGGACATTGCCGTCGCCGAGATGGCCATAGGCCACCGCCTCGGTGCCTGGAAAGCGCGCCTCGGCCTCGGCGCCGCCCTCGATCATGAAGCGCGGCATATCCTCGACCGGCACCGAGATGTCGTGCTGGACGGCGGGCCCGCCGGCACGCTCAGCCTCCGAGATCGAATGGCGGATACGCCAGAAACCTTCCGCCTGCGCCTCGCTCGCGGCGATGACCGCATCGCCGGCGAGCCCCGCTTCCAGCGCAGGAGCGAGCAGGCGCTCGAGCAGAGCCGCAGGCGATTCCGCCGCCGGATCGGTCGCCACCGCTTCGATCAGGACGTGCCAGCGATGTTCGGTCGCGAGCGGTCGGCGAGTCCCGGGGACGTGACGGAGCACCAGCGCCAATGTCTTCTCGGGCAGGATCTCGAAGCTCTCGACGGCGTCGGTGCGGCTCTCGAGCGCGCGCAGCAATTCGAGCGCCTTGGCGGGGCTGGCGAGCCCGACCCAGGCCACGGCGCGTGCCGTCACCCCCGGGACCAGCCGCAGCGTCGCCGCCGTGACGATGCCGAGCGTGCCTTCGGCGCCGATCAGCAATTGGTTGAGATCATAGCCGCGATTGTCCTTCTTGAGCGCGGCGATGCCGTTGTGGATCGAACCGTCGGGCAGCACAGCCTCGACCCCCGCAACGAGGCTGCGCATCGTCCCGAAGCGCAGCACCTGCGTGCCGCCGGCATTGGTCGAGACAAGTCCGCCGATGGTGGCACTTCCACGCGCACCGAGATCGAGCGGAAAGCGCCGCCCCGCTTCCTCCGCCGCGGTGCGCAGATCGGCGAGGATCACCCCGGCTTCGGCGACCGCGAGGTTGCTCGACGGCGAAAGCGCGCGGATCCGGTTCATCCGGCGCAGCGAGAGCAACAGCGCCGATCCGTCCGCGGGCGGCGTCGCCCCGCCGACCATGCCGGTATTCCCGCCCTGCGGGACCAGCGCCACGCCGGCCTCCGCGGCCAGCGCCACGATTGCGGCGACTTCCTCGGTAGAACCAGGCGAAAGCAGCGCCGGCGCTTGCCCATGATAGCGGCCGCGCCAGTCGGTCAGCCATGGGGCGATCGCCTCGGCATCGGTAGTGGCGGCCTTGGGACCGAAGCGTTCACGGACGGTCTCGACAAGCTGGCGCTGTGCTGGTGTCATGGCCGCGCCGATTAGCACGCCACGCAGCAGTTCATCCACCGTTCAAAACTTTGTCCTACAAGCCCTGCCAGACATGCTGAACCCGCTGATCGCCACCTCAGGACTATTGCTGCTGTTCGCTGCCCCGGCATCCTCGCCGGAGCCGCTCGAATGGGACGTGGCCGCGGACCTGCTCCAGCAGCAGCGCATCACCATCCACGTCCCCCGCGTGACCATCCGGTCGACGACGATCATCATGCGCTCGACCCGCCCCGCGGCAGTGGTCGAGAAAAAAGCGGACGATTGCGTCAAGATGGAGAGCCTGGCCGGTTTCTCGGTCAATCGCTTCGACAGCGTCGACCTGGTGCTCAAGGACGGATCGATGCTGCGTGCCAAGCTGGGCAATGACTGCCCCGCGCTCGGCTTCTACCAGGGCTTCTACGTCAAGGCGAACAAGGACAAGAAGATGTGCGCCAAACGCGATTCGATCCGTTCGCGATCGGGTCGACTGTGCGCCGTCCAGTCGTTCACATCGCTGGTTCTAGCGCGCTGAGAGCCTTCTGCGGCTTGACATCGGCGGACAAATCCGCAAGCGCGTGAAGGCTTTGGCGGCGTGGGTGACCGCGCCCATTTCCGGAAAAATACATGAGCTTTGCCGATCTCGGCCTTTCTGACGAACTTCTGCGCGCGGTGACCGACGCGGGCTATACCGAGCCGACTCCGATCCAGCGCCAGGCGATCCCGTCCGTCCTGATGGGCAAGGACCTGATCGGCATCGCGCAGACGGGCACCGGCAAGACCGCCGCTTTCGTGCTGCCGATGATCGACATCCTCGGCGAAGGGCGGACGCGCGCGCTGATGCCGCGCAGCCTGATCCTCGAGCCGACGCGCGAACTCGCCGCGCAGGTTGCCGAGAATTTCGTCAAATACGGCACCAACCACAAGCTTTCGATGGCGCTGCTGATCGGCGGCGTGCAGATGGGCGATCAGGTCAAGGCGCTGCAATCGGGCGTCGACGTGCTGATCGCGACGCCGGGCCGCCTGATGGACCTGTTCCAGCGCGGCAAGATCCTGCTTACCGGCTGCAACCTGCTGGTGATCGACGAGGCGGACCGGATGCTCGACATGGGGTTCATCCCCGACATCGAGGAAATCTGCACCAAGCTGCCCAAGCAGCGCCAGACGCTCCTGTTCTCCGCGACGATGCCGCCGGTGATCAAGAAGCTCGCCGACAAGTTCCTGACCGATCCCAAGCGCGTCGAAGTCGCGCGGCCGGCGACGGCGAACGTCAATATCAAGCAATGGGTGGTCCCCGTCGCCGCTTCGGACAAGCGCGGCATGCTGCGCGACCTGCTGCGCGCCGAGGACGTGACCACCGCGATCATCTTCTGCAATCGCAAGACCACGGTCCGCGACCTCAACAAGAGCCTCCAGAAGAGCGGCTTCCGCTCGACCGAGATCCACGGCGACATGGAGCAATCGCAGCGCATCGCCGAGCTCGAGCGCTTCAAGAAGGGCGACGTCAACATCCTCGTCGCCTCCGACGTCGCTGCCCGCGGACTCGACATCAAGGGCGTGAGCCACGTCTACAATTTCGACGCGCCGTGGCATCCCGACGATTATGTCCACCGCATCGGCCGCACCGGCCGCGCGGGTGCTACGGGCATTGCCTATACGCTGGTCACTCCCGACGACGCCGAGAATATCGCCGAGATCGAGAAGCTCACGGGGATGAAGATCGAGCGCGTCAAGCCGGCGAGCGGCGAGACGGCGCGCGAGGAAGCGCCCGAAAAGCGCGGGGCCGCACCGCGCCGCGGGCGTGGCCGCAAGACCGAAGCCGAGCCGCGTCCCAAGGCTGAGCCCGTCGCGGCCGAAGCTGCCCCCGAGCCCGAAGCCCGCGCCCCTCGCGAGGCCGAACCGCGCCGTGAGGCGCCCCCCCGCCGCGAGCGCGGCGGACGCGGCCGCAGCGACGACCGGCCGGAACCGCGCCGCCAGTCGCGCGGCTCGCAGGACGAGCCGGACGAGGGCTGGAACGGCCCGGTGCCCGACTTCCTGAAGTATACGCTGGGCGCGTGACCGATCCGGCGAGTGCCGCGCCGCGGCCGATCGCCTCGCCCTGCACCAACATCTGCCGGATGGACGACGCTACCGGCTGGTGCATCGGCTGCGGTCGCACGCTCGCCGAGATCGCCCGCTGGGGCGGCACCAGCGACGCGGATCGCGACACCGTAATGGCGGCGTTGCCGGAGCGGATGGCGACGCTGAGTCGCGACAGCGGCTTGTAGGATTTCGCGCGCTTAACTTCGCACTTTGCACGGGGATTCACTCATAAAGTTGCGCGGTCGAGACAGGATGTTGCGCGAGCTCGGTGGGGATCGACAACGTCAAAGAGCGGGGTCGGCACAGCCGGCCGGCAGCGGGGAAGCAGCCGAAATCCTACATTGCAAGCGGGTCCGGTGGATGTCCGCTATTGGGTGGTTAGCCGCGAAAGTCACACTAGGGTCACACTGGTTGCATGGTTCCGGCCGGCCGTGTTCCTGCGCAGGCAATCCAGGATGGTGTGGGCCAGGCAGCATTATACTCCTGCTCGCACGAGCAGGATGAGAGGGGCGTTACGATGTCAAAGAGCTAGAGGAGGCTGTCAGACGAAATCCTACATTGCAAGCATGTCTGCTATTGGGTGGAAAGCAGTCGTGGATCGCTAGCCCTCTCCCGCTTTCGCGGGAGAGGGTTGGGTGAGGGTCTTTCTTCTGCCTCGCTAGCCTCGCTTGTCGGCATCGAGTGCCGCGATGATGACCTCCAGCACGCCGTCGAGATTCTCCAGAACCTCGCTGTTCCAGAACCGCAGGATTCGATACCCGCGGCTCTGGAGGAATTGCGTTCGCCCGGCATCCGCCTCGGCATTGTGCTGGCTGCCGTCGACCTCGATGATCAGCCGCGCCTCTACGCAAAAGTCGACCACGAACGGTTCGATCGTGGCCTGGAAGCGGAATTTGTGGCCGACCAGTCGCCGGTCGCGCAGCATACCCCAAAGCAAGCGTTCGGCATCCGTCGCTTCCCTGCGGAGCCGGGAGGCATGACGATTCGTCTGGCGACGGACAGGCGTGCGCATGCCGTAAGAAATAGAAGAAAGAAGACCCTCACCCAACCCTCTCCCGCGAAAGCGGGAGAGGGCTATAAGAGCGTCCGCTACTGGGCGTTAGCAGACACCCACCCCCGCGGCCGCGGCATCAGCGCATCATCCTTCGCCGCGCGGCCTGAATGCCTCGCGCCCGTCTCAGCCTGGAATGGGGCCGATCGGAAACGTTCCGAGCGCTTTCAGATCCTCGGTTTTGGACGGACATCGGGCGTAAAGCGTAAACACCTTCGCTCCGCCGACATACCAATCGGCGCCTCGTACGTCCGGCTCGACGCCGGTCGAGTAGCAGACCGCGGTCTTCGTACCGTCGCGCGAAATCAGCACGGCCCAATTGACGTCGCCACCGCTCCGATGATCCCAACCAGAGACGAGCAGGCGATTGTCGATCCGCCGAATCGGCGCCGTGGTCAGCTCTCGATCCGCGATGAAGTTGCGAATGTCCGCGTCGGGCACTGCCTTCTGGATAGCGGCGTTCACCGTCGGATTGGTGAGGAAGGTCGTAGGACCCACCTTCTCGTGCGGATGTTTCCCCACATATGCGTCAAGGCTGGCGGCAGCGCCGAATGCGCTCAGCGAGCCGGCCGCCAGAAGGCTCAGGACTATCTTCACTTGATTTTCCTCCCGCGCAGTCTTCGTGCTTCTCTCACCCCCGCTCAAGCCTAAGCCGGCTTCGGCACCAGTGCATCGTCCTTCGCCGCGGCGCGCTTGAACGCCTCGCGCCCGCTCAGCCGCTCGAAATAGGCCAGGAACGCATCGCGCTTCGGCAGCGTGCCGAACATCGTCCCCCAGCCCACTGCCGAGCCGACATAGACATCGGCGGCGGTGAAGCGGTCGCCGGCGATATAGGGGTGCGCGGACACCGCATGTTCGAGCACGTCGACGGTCGTGGCGTAATTGCCATAGCCGAACCTGCGCGACTGTTCGGGCGAGGGATCGAATTCGACGGAATTGTTGGTCAGCGCCTGCTCGACCGGGCCCGCGGCGAAGAACAGCCAGCGATAATAATCGGCACGCTCTTCGGGCCGCGGTGCGAGACCGGCTTCGGGGAACGCCTCCGCCAGATAGGCGCAGATCGCCGCCCCCTCGGTCACGACCTTGCCCTGGTGGACGATCGCGGGGACCTTCCCCATCGGATTGATCGCGAGATATTCCGCGCTCTTCATGCGGCCGGCATAATCGACGACCTCGGTGCGATAGTCCGCGCCGGACTCCTCGAGCATCCAGCGCGCGATGCGCCCGCGGGACTGGGGGTTGGTATAGAAAACCAGATCGTCCGACATCGCCGCTCTCCCGATTCGGGTTGAGAACATTACGTGAACAACACGACGCCCCGCGTCAAGCCAGCGCCTTGCCGAACAGCGCCAGCAGCCGCGCCCAGGCGCGATCGGCCTGGACCTGGTTGTAGACGTCGCTGTCGAGCGTGCACCAGCCGTGCATCGCGCCTTTGTAGACTTCGATCTCGGCGGGGACCTTCGCCGCGTCGAACACCGCGCGCAACTTGTCCTTGTCGCCCGGGGCGCGGGCATCGTCATTCTCGGCGATCGCGATCAGGAAGCTCGCTTTCGTCTTGGGTATGAGCAGATGCGGGCTGTCGGCATCGTCGGTGACGAGGCCGCCGCCATGGAAGCTGCCGCCGGCGCGCACTCTGCCCGGAACCGCCGCCGCGGTGCGGATCACCAGCGGGCCGCCCATGCAATAGCCGGTGGTGCCGACGCCGCGCTTCGAGTCCACTTCGCGCTGCTTGTCGAGGAACGCCACCAGCGCCGTCGCATCGTGGATCGTCGCCTGGGGCGTCAGCAACTTGCGATATTCGCCCACCTTGGCGCGGATCGCGGCGCGGTCCCCGCTCGCCAGGAGCGCCGGTGCCGTCAGCGAGCGATAAAAGGGATTCACCGTGAGCACGGCATAGCCCGATTCGGCCAGCCGGTCGGCCATCTGGCGGAATGCGGGGCGGAGGCCGTAGATGTCGGGCCAGACCAGCACCGCGGGATGCCTGCCCGTGGCGGGCGCGACGAAATAGGCATCGACTGTGCCGTCGGGCGTCTTGATCGTTACATCGCGGCCCTTGACCGCCAGCGCATTGGCGGGACTCGGCAGCAGCAGCCCGAACCCGGCGGCCGCGGCGGCGGTTCCGAATGCCCGGCGGGACATGCCATCGGCCAGGAACCGTTCGTTGTCGGCCGTGGTCAGTTCGTCACACATGCAGTCTCTCCTGTGCGTGTCCTTCGGTATCCCGAATCGTACGCGAAGGAGGGTACACGCAAGCCGCCCGCAGGCCCACTCCACGTCATCCCCGCGAAAGCGGGGATGACGGGTTTAAATAATGAGCGCCAGCCAACGGCGCCCGGCCGCGATCAGCTGCGGAACAGGGTCTCGGCGGTGTGCTCGACCGGGCCGGTCTCCTCGCCCGCTTCGCCGGCTTCGGCGGCGTGGGCGGCGGCGGTGCGTTCGGCGCGGAGCTGCTCGATCAGTGCCTCGCGGTCGCCCTCGAGCCGGGTGTCGGTCGGCGCCTCGATGCCGGCGGCCTTGGCGGCCTTGGCGACGAGCGCGTCGAGCTCGCGCTGCGAAGTGAGGCCGAGCGTGACCGGGTCCTTCGGCGTGATGTTGGCGATGTTCCAGTGGCTGCGGTCACGGATCGCGGCGATCGTCGTGCGCGTGGTGCCGATCAGTTTGCCGATCGCGCCGTCCGAGATCTCCGGATGGTGGCGCAGGATCCAGGCGATGCCGTCGGGCTTGTCCTGGCGCTTCGAGACCGGCGTGTAGCGCGGCCCCTTGGTGCGGCGAACCTGCTCGGGGCCCTTGAGCATCTTCAGCGTGTAATCGGGATCGGCCTGGCCCTTCTCGATCTCCTCCATCGTCAGTTCGTGCGCGCGGACGGGATCGCGGCCGGTGAGCTTGGTGGCGGCAGTATCGTCGGCGATCGCCTGGATCTCGAGGATGTGGAGCCCGCAGAACTCGGCGATCTGCTCGAACGAGAGCGAAGTATTGTCGACCAGCCAGGAAGCGGTCGCGTGCGGCATCAGCGGCTGGGCCACTTTTCGTCTCCAGAAATAGAAAGGGCCGCCCATCACGGGCGGCCACGTCACCTTGACGACTTAGTGCGATGCGCGGCGAAGAGCAAGGCAAGAGGCGCTCCGGCCGCCGACTCTAATACGCGCCGGGCTCTTCGATCGTCACCTTGGGCGTGTTGACGTTGATCCGCAGTGCCGAATCGACCTTCGGGCTCTTGCAGAGGCTCACGACGCCGTCGGAAACGACCTCTTCGTGCGTCTTGCGATGCCTGAGCACCACTCGGGCCCCGAGCGCGCACATCGATGCGTCGCCCGCTTTGTAGGTCCAGCGGGCGAGTTTCGGGGGGAGCTTCTGGTTCCGGAAGAGATTCGGGCCCCAGACCGGCGCGTCGCTGGGATCGGGCGAGCCGATATCGAGATACAGCCCGATCGCGTCGTAATCCGAGGTCTGGTTGATGATGAACAGGCAGCCGGTCTCGAAGCAGCGCTTGCCCTGCAGCTTCTGCCCCTTGATCTGGAGCATCATGCCCATCGCCGTGAGTTCGCTCGATCGCCGGGCGAAAGGCAGATCGTTGGCCCCCGAAGCCGATCCGTTGAGGCCGACCGTGTCCTGCGCGGCCGCCGGCGCGGCGATGCAGGCCAAAATGGGGAGCAATGCCCCGATCCTGAGCTTGTCGGTGAAGTTGCGCATGCCCGTCCCTGTTCCGAGGCCCAGATTATGCCGCGGCCTGGTGGCCGTCCATGGGATAAAGCGCGTTCAGGAACTGGCGCGCGCTCGCTTCCCAGGTGAAGCTGCGGCCGTAAGCGGCGCAGGCCGCGCGGTCGCGCGTCAGTGCCTCGCCGATCGCCTTGGTCAAATCGGCATCCATCGCGCCGGTTTCGGGCGTCAGCACGTCGATCGGGCCGGTGACCGGATAGCCGGCGACGGGCACGCCGCAGGCCAGCGCCTCGATCATCACCAGCCCGAACGTGTCGGTCTTGCTGGGGAAGACGAACACGTCCGCGGCGGCATAGGCTGAGGCGAGCTCTTCGCCGAACATCGGGCCGAGGAACCTGGCTTCAGGGAAGCGCGCCTTGAGCGCCGTCCGCGCAGGGCCGTCGCCGACCACCACCTTGGTGCCGGAATGGGTGGTGCGCAGGAACGCCTCGAGATTCTTCTCCACCGCGACGCGGCCGACATAGAGCTGCACCGGGCCTTCGAGTTCGGCCATCGCGGGGTGCGGGGCAAGGCCGGGGTGGAAAGCGGCTAGGTCCACGCCCCTGCCCCAATGCTTCACCTGGGTGATGCCGTGCGCGATCAGCGATTCGCGGATCGACGGCGTCGAGGCGAGGATCGCCTGGCTCGGCGCATGGAACCAGCGGATGTAGCGCCAGATCCATTCCGCCGGAACGCCCGAGCGCGCCGAGACATAGTCGGGAAACTGGGTGTGATATGCCGTGGTGAACGGCATGTCGTGGCGCAGGCACCAGCGCCGCGCGGCGACGCAGAGCGGACCCTCGGTCGCCAGATGGATCGCGTTGGGGCGGAATTTCTCGAGCATCGCGCCGACACTGCCGGTGCTGGCGAGCGCGAGGCGGATCTCGGGATAAGTGGGGCACGGCAGCGAATAGAAACGGTCGGGCGAGATCACTTCGACCTGATGGCCCTGCGCCTCGAGCACCCGGCGAACCGACTGGAGCGTGCGGACGACGCCGTTGACCTGGGGCTCCCAGGCATCGGTCACGATTGCGATGCGCACTTCGTCGACTCCCGTCGCCGCCGTCACGCCGCCTCTAGTCTGGCCTCGGACTCCGGCGCATCGCGCGCCGCCATCTCATCGGCCCAATGGAGAATTTCCATGGTACCGTCGTAATGCTCGACGAGCGCGGTGCAACCCTCCACCCAATCGCCGTCATTGTAATATTCCACGCCCTGGATCGTGCGCATCTCCGCTTTGTGGATATGCCCGGCGATCACGCCCTGGATTCCGCGATGCGCCGCCTCGTGCGCGACCACTTCCTCGAACTGGGAGATGAAGGAAACCGCGTTCTTGACCTTCTGCTTGGCGTATTTGCTGAGCGACCAATAAGGCAGGTTGAACAGGCGGCGGACACTGTTGAGCCAGCGGTTGAGCGCCATCATCCCCTCGTATGCGGCGTCGCCCAGATGCGCGAGCCAGCGATGCGACATGGTGATCGCGTCGAACTCGTCGCCGTGGAGCACGAGCAGGCGGCGGCCGTCAGCGGTCTCGTGGATCGCCTGGCGGAGGATCTCCACCCCGCCGAAGTTGAGGCCGGCGAACTGGCGGAACATCTCGTCATGGTTGCCGGGGATATAGACGATCCGGGTGCCGCGCTTGGCGCGCTTGAGCACGCGCCAGACGATGTCGTTGTGCGTCGCGGGCCAGTAGAGCCGCTTCTTCATCGCCCAGCCGTCGATCATGTCGCCGACGAGGTACATGGTCTCGCTGTCGACATGGTCGAGGAAGTCGATGAGCATCTCGGCATTGCAGCCGCGCGTGCCGAGATGGACGTCGGAAATCCACACCGTGCGATATTGCCGGCGCCCGGCGATCACCCGCTCGGGGATCGTCGGCTCGGTGGCATGGAAATCGCCAAAATGCGCTGCGTCGAACGGAAGCCTGGTGATCGTCGCCATGATCATTCCCCCGCGGGAGCCTGTCCTGCGAGCGCCTATGCCCGGCGAATGTTACAATCGGAATCGTTCGAGCCGTCGTCCCGACGAAAGTCGGGATCTCGTGCCGCAGGCGCATCGCTCTATTGCCTGAGATCCCGGCTTTCGCCGGGATGACGGGGTTATTCAGTAATAGGAATATGTGCGGGATGGCTCGCCACCCGCGCCAGCCACGCGCGGACATTCGGAAAGGGCCGGAGGCTGAAACCGCCCTCTTCGGCGACATGGGTATAGGCATAGAGCACGATATCGGCGAGCGTGACCCGGTCGAGCACAAGGAAATCGCTCCGCCCGAGATGCTCGTCCATCAGCGCCAGCGCGGCCTCGCCCGCGGCGATCTTGCCGGGCAATAAGGCGCGCTGGAGATCGGTGAGGTTCGCCTCGCCCACCAGGGTCCGCCAGAAGCGCACCGTCGCGACATTGGGTTCGTGGTTATATTGTTCCCAGAACATCCAGCGCAGCAGATCGGCGCGCGCGAAGCGATCGGCGGGGATCAGATCGCTGCCGTCGGCGACATAGAAGGCGGCGGCGTTGCTCTCGGGAAGGAAATCCTCGCCGACCTGGAGCACCGGGATGCGGCCATTGGCGTTGACCTCGCTCAGGAACTGCGCGGTGCGCGTCTCGCCTTTGAGGATGTCGTATTCCCGCCGTTCGAGCGGCAGCCCGACATGCGCCGCGGTGAGGCGGATCTTGTAGCAATTTCCCGACAGCGCGTATTCGTGCAGCACGAACGGCATAATGCCCCCCCTGATTGGTGCAGCGCGTTTCTGCCGTCCGCAGGCCCCGCGTCAAACAAATAGCCGCGCGCCGACGATAAGGCGTGCTTATCACCAGATCGTCATCCCGGCGAAAGCCGGGATCTCAGGTGAAGGCGCGGGACCGGAGCCGCATGAGATCCCGGCTTTCGCCGGGATGACGGAGGTGACTTATTCGGCAGCCTTCACCGGAGGCTCCGGCGCCACCGGCGGCGCGATGTCGGCAGCGGCGCTGGCGACGAGCGAGTCGAGCGAGCTGCCGTCGAAGCCGAGCTCCTTCATCAGCCCGTCGATCACCGGCGCCTGCGCGCGATAGCGCAGCGCCGCGGACACCGCCGAATTGGCGAGGTTACGCTCGCCGTCACCGTCGTTCGCGGCACCGATCCCGCCGCCGCCGCGGCCGGTGAGCCCGTCGACCTGGACGATCCGAATCGAATCGATCGCCTCGAGCGGCTTGGACGCCTCACGGATCACCTCGGGCAGCACCTTGAGCAAAGCCATCTTGGTCTGGAGCGAGACCTGGTCGGACGACAGGATGTTCGCCGCCTCGTTCACGGCGCGCTGGCCCGCGGCCTCCACCTCGAAGCGGACGCGATCGGCGTCCGAACGCAGCTTGGCCGCCTCGGCCTCGCCCTCGGCGGCGAGGCGCGCGGCCTCGGCGCGATCGGCAGCGGCCGCCTTCTCGGCCTCGGCCTGGACCTTGATCCCGATCGCGGCGCGCTCGGCCTCACGCGAAGCGTCGATCAGCTCGATGCGCTTCTGGCGCTCGGCGACTTCGGCCTCGCGCGCAGTGCCGACGCGTTCCTCGGCGACTACTGCCTCGGCGCGCGCCTCATCGGCCTTGGCCTTGGCCTGGCTTTCTTCGCGGCTCTTGTTCTGGACCGCGATCTGCTGCTCCTGCCGGGCGAGCTCGAGCGCCTGGGTTTGGGCGATCTTCGCCTCCTGCACCGCGCGATCGGCTTCGATCTGCTGCGAGTCGACGAGCTTCTTGGCCTCGATCTTGGCCTGATCGGCTTCCTGCTGACGGAGCGACTGCTCGCGCGCGACTTCGGCGCCCTGCGCGGCGCGGCGCATCTCGACTTCGCGCTCCTGCTCCAGCCGGGCGAACTCGGTGTCGCGGCCGATCAGGAAGGAAGCGCGCTGCGCCTCGAGGTTCTTCGTTTCGATCTGGACGCGGGTGTCCTGCTCGATGTCGTTGCGCGCCTTCTTGCGCAATTCGATTTGCTCGGTGAGCTTGGTGAGGCCTTCGGCGTCGAACGCGTTGTTGGCATTGAAGTGCTCGATCGACGTCTGGTCGAGCCCGGTCAGCGACACCGACTCCAGCTCGAGCCCGTTCATCGCCAGATCGACCGACGAGACCTGCTGCACCTTCTGGACGAACTCGGCGCGCTGCTCGTGGAGCTGCGCCATCGTCATCCCCGCCGCGACCGAGCGAAGCGCATCGACGAACTTGCCTTCGACCAGTTCCTTCAGCGCATCGGGGTGCATCGTGCGCATGCCGAGCGTCTGCGCGGCGGTGGCGATCGCCTGCGAATCGGGCTTCACCCGGACATAGAATTCGGCCTTCACGTCGATGCGGAGGCGATCGAGGGTGATCAGGGCGTCGCCGGCCTTGCGCTCGACCGCGAGCCGCACCGTGTTCATGTTGACCGGCATCGTCTCGTGGAAGACCGGCAGCACCAATGCGCCGCCGTTGATCACCACCTTCTCGCCGCCGAAACCGGTGCGGACGAAGCCGATCTCCTTCGACGCGCGCTTGTAGAGCCGCGCGAGCACCAGCCCGAGGATCAGCAGCGCGGCAAGGCCGACACCGGCATAGATGAAATAGGGAAGCATCGAAGTTGCTCCTTGGGGCACGAGATCGTTCATCGGTTCAGCTCTCTAAGCTCGGCAGGCGGAAATCGCCGCGGGAGATGGCACGGAACAGATCGCCTTCGCGGCGGACGAGCAGCACGCGCTCGCCTTCCTCGAAGATCTGTCCGCTCTGGTCGGGCTCGACCATGACGTAATGCGTCTGACCGTGATGGTCCTCGGCGCGGGCACGGGCGGGCGAACCCAAAGTGGCGCGCCCGGTGATCACTTGCGCGGTGGTGCCGATCAGCACTTCGAGCGGCACGGCAGTGGTATGGTCCTGCGGCAGGATGCGGGCGAGGCCGCGCGCCGCCAGCCCGGTGAGCGGGAGCGATGCGGCGGCAACGGCGGGGACGGCGATCCACGCGTCGAGCGGCGCACCCGCCCAATCGGCCACCGCCTGCTGGAGGATCAGTCCGGCGACGCCGAAGATCGCGAGGAAGACGACAAGGAGCATCAGCAGCGGCAGCCGCCCGACGCCCAGCCAGCTCAGCAGATTGAGATCGGCGTCGGCGTTCAGATCTGTATCGACATCGCCGCCGGCGAGATCGCCGAGGCCGACCAATTGTACCAGACCGATCAACAGCATCAGGAGAATCGCCGTGACGAAGGCGATATTCTCCGATGCACCAAGAAACGAAAGCACTTCCCCACCCCCCGATTCGGAAGCAATTCTAGGGCCGTGCGCGCAAGCACTCTAGAGAAATCGGACGCTCTTGCGGCGACAACGGCACGGTGAATCCCGCGGCAACTTAACAAAATCTTGCCACGCGCCCGGCGGGGCCGCCGCGCCGCGCTATAAGACTCGGCAGGAGCCCATGATGACCCTGCAAGACCTCTACGAAGAACATCGCGAACTTTTCCGCATCGGCGAGAAGCTGATCCACGTCGCGTCCTTCGATCCGCCGCACATGCAGGAACTGATCGCCGCGCGGCGCGAGATGGCGCAGGCGGTGTCGCGGCATCTCGGCAACGAGGCGCGGCTGGCATTGATGCCGCTCAGCGCGAGCACCGACCCCTATGATCGTGCGCTGGCCCGGCGCTACACCAGCGACCTGCTGTCGATGCGGCAGTCCGGCATCGCGCATATGGGCCTATGGACCATGGAGGCGATCGCCGCCGATCCGCGCGAATATCGCCTAGCGGTGCGCGCCCAGCTGCGCATGATGGCGGTGCGGCGCACATGGGAAGAAACCGAGTTCCTGCCGGCGGCGGAGCGGCTGGCCACCGGGCAGCGGCCGTTGTTGCGCGCGGCCGGTTAGGTTCGAGGGCAGCGCGAACCGTAGCTGCGCGGAAGCATTTCACCAGACGTCACCCCCGCGAAAGCGGGGGGCCCATCTCCCGGATCATCCACGCACGCCACAGCTGTGGTATGGTCGACTCCTGCACGAGATGGGCTCCCGCTTTCGCGGGGGTGACGGAGGAGGTGCGAAGGCGCTACTCCAATGTCAGCACGATCTTGCCGATATGCTCGCCCGATTCCATCCGGCGGTGCGCCTCCGAAGCCTGTGTCAGCGGGAAGGTCGAATCGATCACCGGCTTGAGCCGTCCCTGCTCGACATGGGGCCATACGGTTCGGGTCAATTCGTCGGCGACGAGGCTCTTGAACGTCGTATCGCGCGGACGCAGCGTCGATCCGGTGAGCACCAGCCGCTTGCGCATCACTTCCCAGATCGGGATCGTCACTTCGGCGCCGCGCTGGACGGCGATCGAGACGTGCCGCCCCTCCTCGGCAAGGCACTTCAGGTTGCGCGGCAGATAATCGCCGCCGATCATGTCGAGCACCACGTCGACGCCGCGGCCGCCGGTGATATCCATGACCCGCTCGACGAAATCCTCGGTCCTGTAGTTGATCGCGTCGGCCGCCCCCAGCTTGCGTGCGGCCTCGCACTTCGCGTCCGAACCGGCGGTGACCAGCACCGTCAAATGGAACAGCCGCGCCAGCGCGATCGTCATGGTGCCGATGCCGCTGGTGCCGCCATGGACGAGGATCCAGTCGCCATCGGCGGCATAAGCGCGCTCGAACACGTTGGTCCACACGGTGAACAGCGTCTCGGGCATCGCCGCCGCCTCGATCATCGAAAGCGCCGCCGGAACGGACAGGCACTGGCCGAGCGGCGCCACGACATATTCAGCATAGGCGCCGCCGGTGACCAATGCGCATACCGGCTGGCCGATCATCTCGCGGGCGACCTCGGCGCCGATCGCCACGATCTCGCCCGCGGCTTCCATGCCCAGAATCCTTGGCGCGCCCTGCGGCGGGGGATAGAGTCCCATGCGCTGCATCACTTCCGGCCGATTGACCCCCGCGGCGGCGACCTTGATCAGCACCTCGCCCGCGCCGGGCACCGGCACCGGCCGGCGAACGGGGACCAGGACTTCGGGACCGCCGGGCGCTTCGGGATCGATGGCCAGCATCGTTTCGGGCATGGTCATCGGTTGATCGCTTTTCGCCCTCGGTAGAAACCCGAGGCCTTATTGACATCGCCCCTGCCAGGGTCAACGTTCGCTTCGATGGAGGCCGACGAAAACCTTCCGCGTCGCAAGGACGATCTCGCCGCCCAATTGGGCAAGCAGGACCTCGATCCGCTTTCGGTGGACGAGCTGGACGAGCGCATCGCATTGCTCGAGGCCGAAATCGCGCGCTGCAAAAGTAAAATTAAACATGCCGTTAACCACCGCGCAAGCGCCGACGCTCTATTTAAGAGATGAGCGTGACGGCACCGGAGCTGGGGCGACACGCCAGATTTCTCCGGTGCGAGGGCAGTGCGCTTGATGCGGGGCTCAGCCATCCCGACATAATGGGAAACGGGCCGTGTATCCTTTCGGGCCCCCTGGAGTTGTATCCGAATGCCTAGTTTCGCCTCCGCCCTCGAATCGACCCTGCACAAGGCACTGGAGGCCGCGTCCTCCCGCCGCCACGAATATGCGACGCTCGAGCATCTCCTGCTGGCACTCGTCGACGACGAACACGCTTCCAAGGTGATGAGCGCGTGCGGCGTCGAACTGGACGACCTCAAGAACACCGTAGCGCATTATCTCGACACCGAGCTCGAGGCGCTGAAGGTCGAGCAGTCGACCGACCCGTCGCCGACCAGCGGCTTCCAGCGCGTCGTCCAGCGCGCGATCCTCCACGTCCAGTCCTCGGGCCGCGACGAAGTGACCGGCGCGAACGTGCTCGTCGCCTTGTTCAGCGAACGCGAGAGCTATGCCGTCTATTTCCTCCAGCAGCAGGACATGAGCCGGCTGGACGCGGTGAGCTTCATCAGCCACGGCGTCGGCAAGGGCTCGACACCCGGCGAAGCCTCGACCCCCAAGGGCGCCGAGGAAGAGAAATCGGCCAAGTCCGAGACCAAATCGGGCAAAAGCGAGAGCGCGCTCAAGCAGTTCACCGTCGACCTCAACGAGAAGGCGAAGGCCGGCAAGGTCGACCCGCTGATCGGCCGCGGCCCCGAAGTCGACCGCACGATCCAGATCCTCTGCCGCCGCAGCAAGAACAACCCGCTTTATGTGGGCGATCCCGGTGTGGGCAAGACCGCGATCGCGGAAGGGCTGGCCCGGAAAATCGTCGAGGGCGAAGTGCCCGACGTGCTCAAGGAAGCCGTGATCTATTCGCTCGACATGGGCGCTTTGCTCGCCGGCACGCGCTATCGCGGCGATTTCGAGGAGCGGCTGAAGCAAGTCGTCAACGAACTCGAGAAGCTGCCCCATGCGGTCCTGTTCATCGACGAGATCCACACCGTGATCGGTGCCGGCGCGACCAGCGGCGGCGCGATGGACGCGTCGAACCTGCTCAAGCCGGCTTTGTCGGGCGGCACGATCCGCTGCATCGGCTCGACCACCTACAAGGAATTCCGCAACCATTTCGAGAAGGACCGGGCCTTGCTCCGGCGCTTCCAGAAGATCGACGTCAACGAACCCACGATCGAGGACACGATCAAGATCATCGCCGGGCTGCGGAGCGCCTTCGAAGGGCACCACCACGTCAAATACACGCCCGATGCGATCAAGTCGGCGGTGGAACTCAGCGCGCGCTACATCAATGACCGCAAGCTGCCCGACAAGGCGATCGACGTGATCGACGAAGTCGGCGCGATGCAGATGCTGGTGGCGCCGAGCAAGCGCAAGAAGGTGATCACGCCCAAGGAGATCGAGCAGGTCATCGCGACGATGGCGCGCATTCCGGCCAAGTCGGTCTCGTCCGACGACACCCGCGTGCTCGCCAATCTCGAGACCGATCTCAAGCGCGTGGTGTTCGGGCAGGACAAGGCGATCGAGGTTCTTTCCTCGGCGATCAAGCTGTCGCGCGCCGGTTTGCGCGATCCGGACAAGCCGATCGGCAATTACCTGTTCTCGGGCCCCACCGGCGTCGGCAAGACCGAAGTCGCGCGCCAGCTCGCCGAGATCCTCGGCATCCCGCTCCAGCGCTTCGACATGTCGGAATATATGGAACGGCACAGCGTCAGCCGCCTGATCGGCGCGCCTCCGGGCTATGTCGGCTATGACCAGGGCGGGCTGCTCACCGACGCCGTCGACCAGCAGCCGCATTCGGTGCTGCTGCTCGACGAGATCGAGAAGGCGCATCCGGACCTGTTCAACATCCTGTTGCAGGTGATGGACAACGGAAAGCTCACCGATCACCACGGCAAGACGGTCGATTTCAGGAACACGATCCTGATCATGACCACCAATGCCGGCGCGTCGGACATGGCCAAGGAGTCGATCGGCTTCGGCGAAAGCACGCGCGAGGACGTCCAGGAAGAGGCCGTGAAGAAGCTCTTCACGCCCGAATTCCGCAACCGCCTCGATGCGATCGTGCCGTTCGATTACCTGCCGACCGAGGTGGTCGCGCGGGTGGTGGACAAGTTCATCCTCCAGCTCGAATTGCAGCTGGCGGATCGCGGCGTCCACATCCAGCTCGACGACGAGTCCAAGACCTGGCTCACCGCGCGCGGCTATGACAAGCTCTATGGCGCGCGGCCGATGGGCCGCCTGATCCAGGAGAAGATCAAGCAGCCGCTCGCCGAGGAACTGCTGTTCGGCAAGCTCGTCCATGGCGGCGAGGTCAATGTGAAGCTCAAGGACGGGGCACTCGTCTTCGAGACGATCCCCGCCGCGCCCAAGCCCAAGAAGGGCGGCGGCAAGAAGACGGAAAAGGTCGCGGCCAAATAGGCGCCGCTTCTGCGAAAGACTACGGGCTCGGGGGCTTCCCCCGGGCCCGTTTCTTTTGTGCCCAATCGTCATCCCGGCGAAAGCCGGGATCTCAGGCGAAGACGCGATGCGGCATGAGATCCCGGCTTTCGCCGGGATGACGGAGATGGCTCAGTACCGGTAGACCACCGCCGGCGCGGCGTTGTGGACGATCACCACCGTGACGCCGCTCGTGGACAATGGCGGCGGCGGGGCCGGATAATATGCCGGCTGCGGCGCATCGCAGTCCCGCCAGCGGCATTCCTCCAGTTGCGCCATCCGCTCCTCGGCCATGCGGCGCATCCACATGTCGCGATCGATCGCCCAGGCGACCTGGTCCTCGGTGCTCGCCCAGGCCTCGTCCCGGCAGTCCCGGTCGCTTCCGCAGATCCGGTTCACGGCGCGGCCGATCCGGCGCGAGAGTTCGTCCATCCCCGCGGGCATCGAAAGATCGAGCGCGGAGGCGTCGACGCGGATCGAGCGCCACTCGCGGTCCCGCCAGTCGCGCGCCTCGGCAGCGGGAGCGAGGAGCGTGCAGACGGCGGAAAGGCAGAGCAGGATTCGCATGGCTTGATCCCCGGACGATGCTGGATCATAACGGTGCCACAACGCTTCAAGAGCCCCCGGGTCGCACCGGACCGAAACGCCCTTTTGTCCCATTCCTGGACATGACCGCGTCGCATGGGCCGGTATGTTGCTTTCACGGCATATGACTCGTTGCGCCGCGCAGTGGCCCGCGCTTTCCGGACGAGGGACCGTCCGCCAGGGGGATTTCGCGATGAACAGGGTAAGGATGCGGCTGCTCGTCGCGGGGACGTTGTCGGGTACGCTGATGGCGGGAAGCGCGGTGATCGCGCAGGGCGGCGATGCCGCACCCGAGGCGCGCTATGTGATGGATGTCGGCACGGTCGCCGGGATGATGGGCCAGGGCGATCGCCGCGAACTGACGCTGCGGCTCGGCTCGCGGCTGGCGCCGACCGGCGCGCCCAAGGCGGATCACTTCATGCCCGCGGGCGCGAGGCTCGGCGCCTCGGTGCCGCTCGAATCGCCGACGCGCAGCACCGGCGAGGAGATGCCCGCCAATTTCCAGCGCCCCAAGGGCCGGCTGCTGCTCTATTGGGGCTGTGGCGCCAAAGCGGGGCCGGGGCAGCCGGTGGTGATCGACTTCGCCAGGGTGGCCAAGGGGCAGATGCCTCCGGGACTGTTCTCGACCAGGGTGCCTGCGGACATGGGGCCGACGGTCGCCAACAGCCGCAGCTTCGGCCAATGGCCCAACAGCCTGAAGAGCAGGAACATCAGCGGCCAATCCTCGCTGATCGGCCAGCACCGGATAGCCGGCACCTACAGTCCCGAGATCGCCTTCGGCCTCGACCAGGACTTCATGGCGGGGCTGCGCGTGCGCACCAGCGGCAATCCCGACGGTTCGACCGGCCTGAACTGGCAGGGCCTCGGCAACGCCACCGGCTATCACGCCTGGGTGATGGGCGGAAAGGACATGGGTCAGAACGGTGCCGACATGGTGTGGTGGAGCTCGTCGGCAAGCCAGGAATTCGGCGGCGGACTGTGGAGCTGGCTCGCGCCCGCGACCGTCGCGCGGCTGATCGGCCAGAAGATCGTGATGCCGCCCACGCAGACCAGCTGCACCGTCCCCGCCGAGGTCAAGAAGGCCGCGGGCGAGATGATGATGGGCTTCGTCTACGCTTATGGCCCCGAGGCGAACTTCGCGTTTCCCGAACGGCCGAGGGATCCGAAGATCGCGTGGAAGCCGAAATGGACCGCCAAGGTCCGCTATCGCTCGATGGCGACCGTCATGCCCGGCATGCCGAGCATGTCGGACATGCTGGGCGGCCGCGGGCAAGAAGAGGATGGCGCGCAGCCGGACGCCGCGAAGAAGCCGTGCAAGCCCAAGGGCTTGGGCGGCATGCTCAAAAAGGCCGCCGGCGTAGGCTGCTGAGGACTGCGTCCCCAAAATCCTCCCTCGCGAAGCGGGGGAGGTGGCGCGCGTAGCGCGACGGAGGGGGCCGGGCAGTTTCGCCATTCAGTTCCCCTCCCTGCAAGGGAGGGGTTAGGGGTGGGTAAGGAAAGCCGGGTTCGATGACCGGCCTTTCCTTCTCTTCCTAGCATCTCGATGGGCTCGCTACGCTCGCACCCACCCCCTGCCCTCCCTTGCAGGGAGGGGAGCTGTGCAGCTGAATGTCGATACGCTCCCTCTTTGCCGTCGCTCATCCTGAGTGTTAGAGCAACCGCGTGGCTACGACAGAGCAATCCGCGAAGCGGCTGATGCCGCGATCGACTGCCCAGCCCGGCATGTTCGCGCGCCCCTTTTTCGAGGACAAGAGCCGGGCTTTCTGGATTCTTCAGGCGGCGGGGTGGAGCGGCTATCTGCTGCTGCGCACGGTCTCGTCGATCTCGAACGGCTTCTCGGTCGAAGGCATCATCAAGTCGATCATCGAGGCGATCGTGGGCTATTGCCTGACGCTGCTGCTCTCGACGCTGTACGGCTATTATCGTCGGCTGCCGCGGATCACCGGCATCCTGCTGACCCTGGCCACGCTCGGCGCCGCAACCCTGATCTATGCGGTGCTCGAAGCCTTCACCTTCTCGTTCACCGCGGCCGATCCGGGCGTCACGCTCAGCCGCGTGTTCGGCTATCTCTTCCTCAACTTCACGGTGCTCGCCGGCTGGTCGGCGCTGTATTTCGGGATCAATTTCTACCTGATCGTCGAGCAGCAGATCGATCAGATGCAATTGCTCGAGAACCAGGCCTCGTCGGCGCAGCTGGCGATGCTGCGCTACCAGCTCAATCCGCACTTCCTGTTCAACACGCTCAATTCGATCTCGACGCTGGTGCTCCTCAAGCAGACCGAACGCGCCAACGTCATGCTCAGCCGCCTGTCGTCGTTCCTGCGCTACACGCTGGCGAACGAGCCGACCGCGCACGTCACGCTCAGCCAGGAGATCGAAACGCTCAAGCTCTATCTCGAGATCGAGAAGATGCGTTTCGACGAGCGGCTGCGTACCCATTTCGACATCGATCCGCGCTGCGCCAATGCGCGCCTTCCGTCGCTGCTGCTCCAGCCTCTGGTCGAAAACGCGATCAAATATGCCGTCACGCCGCAGGAGGAGGGCGCCGATATCACCGTCACGGCTCGGCTCACCGGAGAACGAGTGCAGATCGCCGTATCCGACACCGGTCCAGGATTGATCGAAAGCAAGCCACGGCCGACTCTGTCAACCGGCGTGGGGCTCGCCAACATAAGGGAGCGACTGGCGCAGGCTTTCGGGCCGGACCATCGTTTCGAAACACGAACGAAACTTGGGGAAGGTTTCAGCGTTGAGATCGAGATACCGTTCCAGCTTGAGGAACCGAACCGAGAGGCCGCATGACCATCCGTACCATCCTCGTTGACGACGAACCCTTGGCGATCCAGGGGCTCGAGCTCCGCCTGCAGGAGCATGAGGATGTCGAAATCATCGACAAATGCTCCAACGGCCGAGAGGCCATCCGCGCAATCAAGACCCACAAACCCGATCTCGTATTCCTCGACATCCAGATGCCCGGCTTCGACGGCTTTTCCGTCGTCCAGGGGCTGATGGAAGTCGAACCGCCGCTCTTCGTGTTCGTGACCGCCTATTCGGACCACGCCATCCGCGCCTTCGAGGCGCAGGCGATGGACTATCTGATGAAGCCGGTGGAGCCTTCGCGGCTCGCCGACACGCTCGACCGCGTCCGCCAGCGGCTGACCGAGAAGCGCGGCGTCGAGGAAGTCGATCGCCTCAAGGAAGTGCTCGCCGAAGTCGCCCCCGAGACGGCCGACGAGATGGCGACGTCCGACACCACCGAAATGGCCTCGAACCGCTTCGAGAAGCTCATCAACATCAAGGATCGCGGGCAGATCTTCCGCGTCGACGTCGACACGATCGAGCGGATCGACGCCGCCGGCGATTACATGTGTATCTATACCGGCGACAACACGCTGATCCTGCGCGAGACGATGAAGGACCTCGAGAAGCGGCTCGACCCGCGCCGCTTCCAGCGCGTCCACCGCTCGACGATCGTCAATCTCGACCTGGTCCGACAGGTCAAGCCGCACACCAATGGCGAATGCTTCCTCGTGCTCGATTCGGGCGCGTCAGTGAAGGTCAGCCGCTCCTATCGTGACGTGGTCGCACGCTTCGTGCACTGATGCGGGGCAGCCCCGCGAAGCCTGGCTCCGTCACGGGCTGAACGGTAGGGCACGGCAAGGGGGTCGCGTCCGCCGTCGCAGGAGGATGCGCGATGAGGGCTGTCCGGACGATCGCTGCGGCGCTGTCGTTGATGTTGTCGCATGGGCAGGCGCTCGCCCAATCGGCGGGGTCGCTGAGTGCGGCCGAGCCGGTCGCCGCCGCTCCGGCGGGGATGCAGGCCTGGCGGGTCCGCTACTGGACCACTAGCGATCGCGGCGCCCCCATTGAAGTCACCGGGATGGTGATCGCACCGCGCAATGCACGGCCGGCGACACCGCGGCCGGTGCTGGCCTGGGCCCATGGCACTTCGGGCGTGGTCGAGCGCTGCGCGCCGTCGCTGCACGAGAAGTTCTTCGCCTGGACGCCGGGGCTGAACGAGGCGATCCGCCGCGGCTATGTCGTCGTCGCGCCGGACTATCCCGGGCTCGGCACCTCGATGCCGCACCCCTATCTCGGCGGCGCCGACACCGCGCATTCGGTACTCGACGCGATACGCTCGGCGCGTGCCATCCCCGGCGCCGGAGCGGGCGCCCGCTTCGCGGTCTGGGGCGAATCGCAAGGCGGTCATGCCGCGTTGTGGACCGGCCAGCTCGCCCGCGCCTATGCGCCCGAACTACACCTCCTCGGGGTAGCCGCCGCCGCACCGCCGACCGACCTGGTCGAGAATCTGCGCGGCGGCGGCAACCCGACCGTCCGCGCCTTCCTGACCGCCTTCGTCGCCTATAGCTGGTCGCGCCATTTCGATGCACCGCTCTCGACGCTCGGCAACCGCACGACCCAAGGGGTGATCACCCGCCTCGCGCGCAACAATTGCCTGCAGCCCGGCGCGAAGCTCCGGCTCGGCACCATGCTGGGCGCGGTATCGCTGCGCAGCGCATTGAAGAATGTCGATCTCGGCCATCTCCAGCCCTGGGCGCGGCTCGCGCGCGAGAATAGCCCCGCGGCGCGGCCCTATGGCGTGCCGCTGCTGATCGCACAGAACCCCAAGGACATGATCGTCGCACCCGACGTGACCCGGAGCTTCGCGCGCCGGATGTGCGGCAACGGCGCCCGGCTGCGCTACATCGCGATCACGGGCAAGGGCCACGAGACCAGCGCGACGGATAGCGCTGGGGCCACGCTCGACTGGATCGACGCCCGCTTCGCCAGGGCCGCCGCTCCGAGTGACTGCGGCAGGATCTGACGCGTTCGTCCGATCCGGCGCATCGCCCGAGATCAACCCCATCACCGTCATCCCCGCGAAGGCGGGATGACGAAAAAATTGAAGTCCGCGATCTAGCCTCGGTCGGGCATGCCGCCTAGAACAAGCAGGGAACATCGGGAGAAATTCACATGACGAAGTTCGAATCATTCGCAGCGCTGCACGTCCCCGGAAAGCCACTCATCCTGTTCAACGTCTGGGACGCCGGATCGGCGAAGGTGGCCGAGCGCGCCGGGGCAAAAGCGATCGCCACGGGAAGCGCCTCGGTCGCCACCGCGCACGGCGTGGACGACGCCGAAGGCCTGCCGATCGTGCTGGCGCTCGCCAATGCGGAGCGCATCGTTGCGGCGGTGGAACTGCCGGTGACGATCGATTTCGAGGGCGGCTACGCCACCGACGAAGAAGCCCTTGCCGGCAACATGGCCGCCCTTGTCGCCACCGGCGCCGTGGGCTGCAATTTCGAGGATCAGGTGATCGGCGGCGAGGGCATGCATGCCGTCGCGGTGCAGGCCGGACGGGTCGCCGCCGCGCGCCGCGGCGCCGGGCCGGACTTCTTCCTCAATGCGCGGACCGACATTTTCCTGCAGGCCAAGCCCGACACTCACGATCAGGCCAAGGCCGACGCCGCGATCGAGCGCGCACATGCCTATGCCGAGGCCGGTGCCAGCGGCTTCTTCGTGCCCGGGCTGGCGGACCTCGACCTGCTGGCGAAGGTCTGCGCCGCCTCTCCGCTGCCGGTGAACTTCATGGCCTTTCCCGGTGCGCCCTCGGCCGAGGCGGTCGCCGCGGCCGGCGTGGCGCGTATCAGCCACGGCCCCTTCCCGCACATGCTGGCGCTCAAGGCCTTCGAGGACGCGGCGCGGACGGCTTTCGCGGAGTGATCGGATTCGCCGGAGCCATGAATTCCTCTCATGGCTCCGGCGAGATTTGATCCTTTGCGCATCCCCTGCCCTCGACGGCATCAAGCGGCGGAAGGGAGATGCATGGATGGACAGGCGCACATTTCTTTGGGCCAGTGGCTGCGCGGTTGTGGCGACTGCGGCAGCGGCAGCGGCAGAGCCCGATCGGATCGCGCCCAAGCGCTTCGGTCCGGAATTTCGCAGGGCGGTCGCGGCGGTCGAACAGGCGAGCGGCGGCCGGCTGGGTCTGGCGATAATCGACACCGGCTCGGGCGAGCGCTTCGGCCGGCGTGGAGCCGAACGCTTCCCGATGTGCAGCACCTTCAAGTTCGCGTTGGCCGGGCTGATCCTCAAGCAGGTCGAGCGGAAGCGCGAAACGCTCGCGCGGCCCATTCCCGTCGCCGCGGCCGATATCGTCGCCAACTCGCCCTTTTGCGAGGCGCGCGTCGGCGGCAGCGCGAGCATCGCCGAACTCTGCCATGCGACGATCACCGTCAGCGACAACAGCGCCGCCAATCTGCTGCTCCGCACGATCGGCGGTCCGTCCGGCTTCACTAGGTGGCTGCGGAGCGTCGGCGATCCCGCGACGCGGCTCGACCGCTGGGAGACCGAGATGGGCGAAGCGCGCCCCCGCGACGTTCGCGACACGACCACGCCCGTGGCGATGGCCGGCCTGGCGCGACGCCTGTTGCTCGGCAACGCGCTGGCGCCCGCCGGCCGCGCGCAACTGACCGGCTGGATGAAGGACACCCGCACCAGCCGCAACAGCCTGCGCGCGGGGCTTCCGGCCGGTTGGACCGTCGCCGACAAGACCGGTGCCGGCGGATATGGCACGGACAATCTGGTCGCGATGGTCTGGCCCCCGCGGCGCGCGCCGCTGGTCGTGGCGAGCTACATCACCGGCAGCACACTGGAATTCGAGAAGCGCCGCCCGCTGCATGCCGGTATCGGGCGCGCGATTGTGACGGCGATGGGATGATTACAATATGCCGTCACCCCCGCTTTCGCGGGGGTGACGGCGAGGATATTTGAAAGCCGAAAAGCCCGACCTTGTTCCGGGTCGAAGCCCAATCAATCAGCCCTCGGCGTCTTCCGCGGCCGCCTCGCCCTCGGCAGGGCGCTCGAACCATGCCTCGACCGGGCCGGTCAGCTTGATCGTCAGCGGCTGGCCCTTGCGGTCCATCTTGTTGCCCAGAGCCGCGCGGATCCAGCCTTCGGAAATGCAATATTCCTCGACGTCGCGGCGCTCATGGCCCTTGAAGCGGATGCCGATACCCCGCTCGAGCAGCTCGCGCTGGAAATAGGGGCTCTTCGGATTGACCGACAGGCGGTCGGGAGGAGTGTCGCTCATGGTCGCGCCCTTTGCCGCTATTGCGCGACGCTTTCAAGATAACGGTGGATCGCCGAGACCACGACCGATCCCTCGCCCACCCCGGAGGCGACCCGTTTGACCGATCCCGAGCGCACGTCGCCCACCGCGAAGATGCCGTGCGCCGAGGAGCAGAAGAAGGTCTCCCCCGAACCGGTCTTCACGAATCCCGCGGTGTCGAGTTCGACGCAGCCGTCGAGCCAGTCGGTGTTCGGTTGCGCACCGATCATTACGAACAGCGCGCCGACGTCGTGCCGCTCGCTCGCCCCGCTGCGGCGATTCGTCCAGGTCAGCGCGCGCAGATGCTTGTCGCCCTCGAGCTCGGTCACTTCGGTGAAGGGATGGAGCGTGATCCGGTCCGAGGCCTCGATCCGATCGATCAGGTAACGCGACATCGTCGCGGCGAGGCCGGGGCCGCGGACGAGCATGTGGACATGTCCCGCCGTCCGCGAGAGGTAGATCGCCGCCTGCCCCGCCGAATTGCCGCCGCCGATCACCACGGCGGTCTGGCTGGCGCAGAGGCCAGCCTCCATCGCAGTTGCGGCGTAATAGATGCCGTTGCCCTCGAGCTCCTCGTAGCGCGGCAGATCGAGCTTGCGGTAGCGCGCGCCGGTCGCGACCACCACCGCGTGCGCCTTCAAGGTCGCGCCGTCGTCGAGATGGACGACATAGGGCCGCGCGTCGCAATCGATCCCCGCGGCGCTGCGCGACACGAGTAGCCGCGCGCCGAACTTCTGTGCCTGGACCTGCGCGCGGCCGGCGAGCGCCTGCCCCGAGATGCCGGTCGGGAAGCCGAGATAATTCTCGATCTTCGAGCTCGTCCCCGCCTGACCGCCGGGGGCGACCGACTCGATCACGATCGTGTCGAGCCCTTCGGACGCGGCATAGACCGCCGATGCCAGCCCAGCCGGCCCGGCGCCGACCACGGCGACGTCGTGGACATGCTCGGGGTCCACGGCCGAGGCGATCCCGAGCGCGTCGGCGAGCTGGGCGTTGCTCGGGTTGCGCAGCGCCCGTCCCTCGGCGACGACCACCGGCAGATCGGCGTCGGTGAGCGCGAAGCATTCGAGGAAGCCCGCGGCGTCGGCATCGGTCTCGGTATCGATCCGGCGATGCGGCAAGGCATTGCGCGACAGGAAGGTCTCGATCCGCGCGGTATCCGCGGCGTGCGCGGGGCCGACCAGCGCCACGCCCGCGGTGCCGTGGCGCAGCATGCCCATCCGGCGCAGGATGAAGGCGCGCATGACGATCTCGCCGATATCGGGCTCGGCCGCCATCATCCGCCGGAACTCGGCGCGGCCGACCCGCACCACGCGCGTTTCACCGCGGGCGCGGCCGGTGACGAGGATCGTCCGGTCGTTGAACAGATCGAGCTCGCCGGTGAACTGGCGCGGCACGTGCGTGTGGACGACGCATTCGCGGCCGCTCACATCGGTATCGACGATCTCGATCGCGCCGCCGAGGCACAGGAAGAAGTCGACGCTGCGATCACCTCGGCGAAACAGCGCGGTGCCGTCCGCCAACACTTCCTCGGCGCCGAACGAAGCGACGCGCGCGGCCATCTCGTCCGACAGCGACGGAAAGGTCTGCGCCTCGCGCTGATACGGATCGGAGGGATCGGGTCGTTGCACTGGCGAATCATGTCCCATGACGCCAGTCTAACCGTTTCGCCGCACATGCGAAGAGCGGTGCGGACCGCAGCCCGCACCGCTCGTCCGCTTGCGCCGCGGCGCCCGTCAGTTGCAGTAGCGCACGCGCACCGGCCGATCGAGATAGGGATCCCAGACGCGGCGGGTGTAGCACCGGTCCCAGCCGCGATGGCGGCGATAATAGTCGCGATAATAATAGCCGTCGGTCGGATAATAGCCGCGCTCGCGATAATAATCGCGGTCGTAATCGTAGCGGCGATCGTAGCGATCCCCGCTGGCGAGCGCCGCGCCGATCGCGAGGCCTGCGATGCCCGCGACGATCGCGGTGCCGGTGTCGTCGCGATGATGATAGCGGCGATAGCGCTGGGCTTCGGCGGTGGGGGCGACCGCAGTCAGCACACTGGCGCCGAGGACCGTACCGAGCACCGTCTTCTTGATGAGATTGGCCATGTGTTCCTCCAAAACAGGGCGCCGGGACTCGGAAACAACGCGATTCGCGGCGCTTGGGTCGGAGGTCTAACGCCCCGCGGCTGAACCGGTTCGGAATCGGGTGTTCAGCCGCGGTTTAGGCGGTAATAGGCCGCATGGCTTACTGGCTCCTCCGCTCCGAACCCGATGCCTATTCGTGGGACGACCTCGTCCGCGACCGTGCCACCGAATGGAACGGCGTGCGCAATTATACCGCGCGCAATTTCCTGAAGGACATGCGGCCGGGCGACCGCGCATTCTTCTACCATTCGAACACCGAAAAGGCCGTGGTCGGCGTGATGGAGATCACCCGTGCCTGGCAGCCCGACGGCGACGACGGCAAATGGGCGAGCGTCGCGGTGAAGCCGGTCGAGAAGCTCAAAAAGCCGGTGCCGCTCCCCGACATCAAGGCCGAGCCAAGGCTCAAGGACCTCGAGATGCTGCGCCAGTCGCGCCTATCGGTGACTCCGGTCCGCGACGCCGAGTGGCAGGTGCTGCTGGAGATGGGCGAAGGTTGAGCGCAAGCCGCGGGAAGCATCTGCCGGCCCCGGCGGGTAGACCCTTCGGCGAAAGGACCTGCCATGACCTACAAGTTCAAGACCATGCCCTCGCCCGTCGGCACGCTGACCTTGGTGGCGAGCGATGCCGGGCTCGCCGCCATCCTCTGGGAGAATGATCGCCCCGGCCGCGTCAAGCTCGGCGCGCTGGAGGAGGCGCCCGACCACCCACTGCTAATCGAGGCCGAGCGCCAGATCCGCGACTACTTCGCCGGCGAGCGCACCAGCTTCAGCATACCCCTCGATTTCCGCGGCACCGATTTCCAGAAGAGCGTGTGGGCCGCCCTGCTGACGATCCCCTTCGGCGAGACGCGCAGCTATGGCGAGATTGCCCGGCAGATCGGCCGGCCGAGCGCCTCGCGCGCGGTGGGTGCTGCGAACGGCCGCAACCCGATCTCGATCGTCGCCCCCTGCCACCGGGTGATCGGCACCAACGGCGCACTGACCGGCTTCGCCGGCGGACTGGAAGCGAAGGAACTGCTGCTCCGGCTCGAAAACCGCTCCGTCCTCGTCTGAAAACGAAAAGGGCGTCCGGATCGCTCCGGACGCCCTTCGAACTCAGGCCGCCTGCTTCGCCCGGCTCGCGCGCTTGCGCTCGTGCGGATCGAGGAAGCGTTTGCGCAGGCGGATCGACTTGGGCGTGACTTCGACCATTTCGTCGTCGTCGATGTACGCGATCGCCTGTTCGAGCGTCATCTTCTTCGGCGGCGTCAGGCGGATCGCGTCGTCCTTGCCGCCCGATGCGCGGAAGTTGGTGAGCTGCTTCGCCTTCATCGGATTGACCTCGAGGTCATCCGGCTTGGCGTTCTCGCCGACCACCATGCCCTCGTAGAGCGCCTCGCCATGCCCGACGAACAGGATGCCGCGCTCCTCGAGCGGGCCGAGCGCGTAGCTGTTGGCCTCGCCCGAGCCGTTCGAGATCAGCACGCCGTTCTTGCGGCCTTCGATGTTGCCCTTGTGGGGCCCGTATTTCTCGAACAACCGGTTCATGATGCCGGTGCCGCGGGTGTCCGACAGGAACTCGCCGTGATAGCCGATCATCCCGCGCGAAGGTGCCGAGAAGGTGATGCGGGTCTTGCCGCCGCCCGAGGGACGCATGTCGGTCATCTCGGCCTTGCGGATGTTCATCTTCTCGACGACGGTGCCCGAATATTCCTCGTCCACGTCGATGATCACGGTCTCGTACGGCTCGGTCTTCTTGCCTTCTTCGTCGGTGCCGAACAGCACGCGCGGACGGCTGATGCCGAGTTCGAAGCCTTCGCGGCGCATCGTCTCGATCAGCACGCCGAGCTGGAGCTCGCCGCGGCCGGCGACTTCGTACGAATCGCGATCGTCGGCTTCGGTGACCTTGATCGCGACGTTCGATTCGGCTTCGCGGAACAGGCGGTCGCGGATCATGCGCGACGTGACCTTGGTGCCCTCGCGGCCCGCCATCGGCGAATCGTTCACCGCGAAACGCATGCTCAGCGTCGGCGGATCGATCGGCTGGGCGTGGAGCGGCTCGGAGACCGAGGGATCGCAGATCGTGTTGGAGACGGTGGTGTGCGTCAGCCCCGCGATCGAGATGATGTCGCCCGCCTGCGCTTCGTCGGTCGGCACGCGCTCGAGACCGTGGAAGGTCATGATCTTGGTCGCGCGGCCGGTCTCGACGACTTTGCCATCATTATCGAGGCTGTGGATCGGCTGGTTGGTCTTGACCGAGCCCGAGAACACCAGGCCGGTGAGGATGCGCCCGAGGAAATTGTCGCGGTCGAGCAAGGTCACGAGGAACTTGAACGGACCATCCGGGTCGGCCGAGGGCGGCGGCACATGCTCGATGATCTTGTTGAACAACGGCGCCAGCGTGCCTTCGCGCAGGTCCGGCGACTCGTTGGCATAGCCGTTGCGGCCCGAGGCGTAGAGCACGGGGAAGTCGAGCTGCTCGTCGGTCGCCTCGAGGCTGACGAACAGGTCGAACACTTCGTCCAGCACTTCCTGGATGCGCTCGTCCGGACGGTCGATCTTGTTGACGACGACGATCGGACGCAGGCCGAGCGCCAGCGCCTTGCCGGTGACGAACTTGGTCTGCGGCATCGCGCCTTCGGACGAATCGACCAGCAGGATGACGCCGTCGACCATCGACAGGATGCGCTCCACCTCGCCGCCGAAATCGGCGTGGCCGGGAGTGTCGACGATGTTGATCCGCGTGCCTTCCCAATCGACCGAGGTGCACTTGGCGAGAATCGTGATCCCGCGCTCCTTCTCGAGGTCGTTCGAGTCCATCGCGCGCTCTTCGATGCGCTGATTGTCGCGGAACGTGCCGGACTGGCGGAAGAGCTGGTCGACGAGCGTGGTCTTGCCGTGATCGACGTGGGCGATGATCGCCACGTTGCGGAGGTTCATGCGTATATCCTGATTGGCCGCAAAAGGCGGTTTCGCGGGGCGCCCTTAGCGCAATTTGTGCGTTGCGGGAAGTCTTCGCGCCGCTACGGATAAACACATGGTCGAACCACTCCGCATTCTCGTCATCATGGGCAGCGTCCGCGAAGGGCGCATGGCGCTGCCGGTCGCCAATTGGGTGATCGAACAGGCGGCCTCACGCGAGGGCCTCGCCTGCGAGCTGATCGACCTCAAGGACTGGGACCTGCCCTTCTATCCGTTCGCGCACCCACCCGCGCAGGGGAACTACACCGATCCCCTCCAGGTCCGCTGGGCGGGGAAGATCGCGAGCGCCGACGGCTATATCCTGATCTGCCCCGAATATAATCACGGGCCGCCCGCCGTGCTCAAGAACGCGCTCGACTTCGTCTATGCCGAGTGGAACCGCAAGCCGGTGACGTTCGTGGGCTATGGCGGCAATGGTGGCGCGCGCTCGATCGAGCTGCTGACCTGCGTGACGCGCGAGCTGCAGATGGCGCCGCTGGAGGCCTCGGTCCACATCATGGGCGTGTGGGGCAAGGTGAAGGACGGCGTCTTCGCGGGCGACGACAAGGACCTGCGCTGGACCAGGCATCTGTTCGACGAACTCCTTTGGTGGGGCAACGCGCTCAAGGCAGCGCGCTGACCTTGGCGAATGGCCCGAGGTGTACTATTTAACTGACACACTTGGATAGCTGCCGCGATGCCCGTATGAGGGTCGCAACAGCTTTGGAGGGTTTGGAATGGCGACCGAGACTGCAGTGGCCGAACAGGATCTGGTGCTCACTGCGCCCGATCCGGTGAAGGTAGTCGCGCCCGAAAAGGCCGCAGGGCTGGTTCCGGTCGAGGACACCAAGAAGAACGAACTCGAGAAGCGCGTCGAGGGCTTCATCGACGATCTGGTCGCCCAGGACGTCAACTCGCCCGAATTCGGCAAGCGCGTCGATGCGATCGCCGCGATGGGCCAGAAGGAAATCCGCGACGCGGCGGGCCAGTCCAATCGCTTCCTCGATCGCCCAGTGCGCGCAATGAGCACCGATACCGGCGTCGGCGCCGATCTGCTCCAGCTGCGGAAAACCGTCGAAGAGCTCGATCCCGGCCGCAACGGCAAATTGATCGGCGGCAATGACGGCTTCCTGTCGAAGCTGTTCGGCGGCTCGCCGCTCAAACAATATTTCCGCAAATACCAGTCGTCGCAAAGCCACATCCAGGGCATCCTCAAGAGCCTGTCCAGCGGCAAGGACGAGCTGCTGATGGACAATGCCGCGATCGACACCGAGCGCGCGAACCTGTGGAACGCGATGGGTCGCCTCGAGCAGATGATCTATCTGTCCAAGGCGATGGACACCAAGCTGGAGGACAAGGCGAACGAGCTCGACCACACCGATCCCGCCAAGGCCAAGGCGATCCGCGAGACGGCGCTCTTCTATGTCCGCCAGCGCACCCAGGACCTGCTCACCCAGATGGCGGTGACGGTGCAGGGCTATTTGGCGCTCGACCTCGTCAAGAAGAACAATGTCGAGCTGGTGAAGGGCGTCGATCGCGCCTCCACCACGACGGTTTCCGCGCTGCGCACTGCGGTCACCGTCGCGCAGGCGCTGACCAACCAGAAACTCGTGCTCGACCAGATCACCGCGATCAACACGACGACAGCGGGGCTGATCGATTCGACCGGGCAATTGCTCAAGAGCAACACCGCCGCGATCCACGAGCAGGCCGCCAATTCGACGATCCCCGTCGAGACGCTCCAGCGCGCCTTCCAGAACATCTACGACACGATGGACGCGATCGACACCTTCAAGCTGAAGGCGCTCGACAGCATGAAGACCACGGTCAACACGCTCTCCAGCGAAGTCGAGAAGTCGAAGGGCTATATCGCCCGGGCCGAAGGTGCCGCGCAAAACCAGGGCGGCGCGGTCAGCGACACGTTCAAGCTGGAGGCGATGTAAGCCCGTGACTGATGTCGATCGCCTCCGCGCGCGTGCCGACGAGCTGATCGAGCGCTCCCGGGCCCGCGCGCCAGCGACCGCAGCCGACCAGAGGCTGCGCCGCCGGCGTGAGGCCGAGGTGGTCCGGCGAGTCGGCCGGATCGCGATCGCCGACGGTGCGATCCTTGCCGGCGCGATCGTGTTCGCGCTCGCCGTCGCGCCTCTGGGGATCATGGGCGCGATGCTCGTCGCATTGCTGCTGATCGTCGCGACCATCGTCTTCGCAGCTCTGCCCGCGGGGGGCGGCACTCCCGAAATCGAGCAATTGACGCAGGTGCCGCTCAAGGCTTTGCCGCGCACCACCGAGCATTGGCTCGATGCGCAGCGCCCGGCATTGCCCGCGCCGGTGCAGGGGCTGGTCGATTCGATCGGCGTGAAGCTGGAGTTCCTCGCCCCGCAGCTGGCGCAGCTCGACGAGCAATCCCCGGCCGCCGGCGAAGTGCGCAAGCTGGTCGGCGAGCAGCTCCCTGAACTGATCAAGGGGTATGCGAGGGTGCCCGAGCCGCTGCGTCGGGTCGAGCGCAACGGGCTCACGCCCGATCAGCAGCTCGCCCAGGGCCTGCAGGTGATCGACGACGAGATCGCCGAAATGTCCGCCCAGCTCGCACAAGGCGACCTCGACCTGCTCGCGACGCGCGGCCGCTATCTCCAGATCAAATATCAGGGCGACGAGGGCAGCGCCTAAGACCGGGTCGACATTGCCACCATTGCCCCTCTCCCGTCGGGAGAGGAGAAGAACCGTCGAAGTCGGCCTTAAGCCCCGACGCCCGCCTTCGCGCGGTCGGCAAGCCGCTCCACCGCGGCGGCGTGAATGCCCGGCGAGGTCGCCAACACCCCGAACGCCTGCGCATCAGGGGTGTTGAAATCGAGCGGGCGGCCGAACGCGTCGCTCACCGCCGCCCCGGCCTCCCTGGCGAGCAACACCGCCGCGGCGATGTCCCATTCATTGCCCCAGCGGATCGTCGCGAGCAGGTCGGCCTCGCCTGCCGCGACCATCGCGATGCGCAACGCGATCGAATTGGGCTTGGCGACCATCACCAGGTCCCGGTCGACCTTGGAGAGCTGGTCCGCCGGCACCCGCGCGCCGGCAAGCTGATCACGTTCGGTCACCCGCAGCCGCTCGCCGTTGCGAAAGGAGCCCTTGCCGGCTTCGGCGGTCCACACTTCCTGCCGCGCCGGCGCGTCGAGCACCCCGATCACCGGCTTGCCGCGCTCGACCAGCGCAACCGATACCGCCCAGCCCGGCCGCCCGCGCAGATAGTCGCGCGTCCCGTCGATCGGATCGACCACCCAAATCCGTTCGGCATCGAGCCGCGCGGCGCTGTCGATCGTCTCTTCGGAGAGCCAGCCGGCATCGGGAAGCAATTCGCCGAGCCGGTAGCGCAGCATCCCGTCGACTTCGAGATCGACGGCGCACACCGGATTGCCCGGCGACTTCTCCCAGCGGCGGAAATCGGTGTTCCACAGCCGGATCGCGAACCGCCCCGCATCGGCGGCGATGTTCGCGACTTCGGCGGCGAGATCGGACTCATTCACCAGCGATCGTCATCCCGTCGATGCGCAAGGTCGGCGCGTTGATGCCATAGCGGAATTCCAGGTCGTTGGCGGGCGTGAGCGCGAGGAACATGTCCTTCAGATTGCCCGCGATGGTGATCTCGGACACCGCCCGCGTGATCTCGCCCTTCTCGATCAGGAAGCCCGCCGCGCCGCGGCTGTAATCGCCGGTGACGCCGTTGACGCCCTGCCCGATCAGCTCGGTGACGAGGATGCCGCGATCGATTTCGCCGACCAGGGTCTCGGGCGGGATGCTGCCGGGCTGCATGTAGAGATTACTCGGCGCCACCCCCGGTGCGCCGCCGATGCCGCGCGAGGCATGGCCGGTCGGCTCGAGCCCGAGCTGACGCGCCGAGGCGCTGTCGAGCAGCCAGGTCTCCAGCATGCCCTGATCGACCAGCTTGATCGGCAGCACCGGCAGCCCCTCGCCGTCGAAGGGCCGCGAGCGCAGCCCGCGCGGGCGGTGCGGATCGTCGCAGATCGTCACGCCCTTCGCGAATATCTGCTGGCCGAGGCAATCGAGCAGGAAGCTGGTTTTCCGGGTGATCGACGAACCGCCGATCGCGCCGAGCAGATGGCCGATGAGCCCCGCCGAGACGCGGCGATCGAATACCACCGGCATCGCCCCGCTCGGCACCTTGGCGGGATCGAGCCGGGCCACCGCGCGCTCGCCCGCCAGCCGCCCGATCGCCTCGGGGGCCTCTAGCATCGCCGCGTGGCGCGCGCTGTGATGGGCATGGTCGCGCTCCATCGCGCCACCGCTGCCCGCGAGCACGCTCGCCGATATGCCGTGGCCGGTCTGGGCATAGGCGCCGGTGAAGCCGTGGCTGGTGGCGATCGCCATCACCGAGCGGCTCGCGCTCGCGCTGCCGCCCTCGCTGTTGGTGACCCCCTCCACGGCACGCGCGGCATCCTCGGCGGCGAGCGCGCGTGCCTTCAGCGTTTCGGGCGCGTCGTTGGCACCGTCGTCGAGGTCGAGCAGAGGCGGGCTGCCGTGCATCAGCCGCTCCTGCGGCGCGAGCCCGGCCCATCTGTCTTCCGGCGCTTCCCGCGCCATCGCGATCGCACGCTCGACCAGCGCATCGAGCGACTCGCTGCTGAGGTCCGAAGTCGAGACGCTCGCCGAGCGCCGCCCGACGAACACGCGCAAGCCCAGCTCCTCGCTTTCGGAACGCTCGACATCCTCGAGCGCGCCCATCCGCACCGAAACCGACAGCGAACGATCCGCGGCGAACACCGCGTCCGAGGCATCGGCACCCGCGGCGCGCGCCCTGTCGACGATGTCGTGGACGCGTTCGCAGGCTTGGGACTCGGTCAGCATCGCAGCGACTTAGGGGCCGCGTCGGCCGGGTGCAATGGAACGAAAAGACTCCCCTCCCTGCAAGGGAGGGGCTGGGGGTGGGTGCGAGCGTCAGCGAGCCCAACGAGCTGCGCAGTGGAAAAAAGAAAAGACCGGGCATCGAGCCCGACCTTTCCTTACCCACCCCTAACCCCTCCCTTGCAGGGAGGGGAATCTGACATTCCTAAAGCGTCTGCCCGACCACGAAGCAGGCGGCGAACATCAGCAGTCCGGCATTGCGGTTCGAGCGGAAGCGATGGAGCGCATTGGCGCCATCGGCGGGCACGAGGGTCACCACCTGCCAGCCGAGATGCAAGGCCATCGGCAGCAGCGCCGCGAGCGCGAGCGGATCGGGACGAAGCTGCCAGAAAGCGGCGCCCCACAATGCCAGCGCGCCGGCATAAAAGCCCGTAACACCGCCCCGGACATGGCTGCCAAGCCGCCGCGCCGAGGAGCGCACCCCGACCAGCGCATCGTCCTCGACATCCTGCAACGCATAGATCGTGTCGTAGCCGATCACCCAGAAGATGCAGCCGGCATAGAGCAGCAGTCCGGGCAGCCAGCCCCAATCGGGTGCCTCGGCCCAGCCGACCAGAGCCGCCCAGGAGAATACCAGCCCGAGCCAGGCCTGGGGCCACCAGGTGACTCGCTTCATGAAGGGATAGGCCGCGACCAGGATAAGGCTGCCGAGCGCGACGCCGGCCGCGAGCGGCGTGAGCTGGATCAGCACGACCAGCCCGATCAGGCAAAGCGACACCAGCCAGATCCACGCCGCCTTGAGCGACACCGCCCCGCGGGCGAGCGGGCGGCTGGCGGTGCGCGCGACCTGCCGATCGAGGTCGCGGTCGACGATATCGTTGTACACGCAGCCAGCGCCGCGCATCGCGATGCTGCCGAGCAGGAACCACAGGATCAGGTCCCAGCGGACGAGTGCATTTCCCGATAGCGCAACGGCCCATGCCCCGGGCCAGAACAGCAGCCACCAGCCGATCGGCCGATCGAACCGCGCGAGCAGCGCATAGGGGCGCACGGCGGCGGGAAGCATCCCGACCAGCCCGCGATGCTCGGTGTCGGGGACGATATCGGGTGCGGCGGCCATGCCCCTGTCCTTCGCGCTGACCGGACAAAGATCAAGCGGGCGATTGCAACAATCCGGCATATTCCTGCGACAAAGCGCGCGCAGGAATCCCGGAAAGCTCGATCGCGGGAGGCGGGATATGCGTGAATTGGTGTTGGGAAGTCTGATCGTGCTCGCGGGCACCGGCAACGCATGGGCGCAGGACGCGCCGCCGCCCGGCCAATGGCGTCCGGACGGTCCTCCACCGGGCGGCCCGCATCGCGGCCCATTGTTCATCAGCCCGATGGGCGAACCCTTTCGCGGCACGCCCGGCGGTCCCGCGCCGCAAGACGCGTGGTTCGACGGTGCGGATGCAAACCATGACGGCGCGCTCAGCGAGGATGAAATGATCGCCGACGCCGCACGCTTCTTTGCGCTGCTCGACGTGCGCAAGGACGGCGAGATCGACCCCGACGATGTGGAGCGCTACGAGACGGTGCTCGCGCCCGAGATCCGCACCAGCGGATTTGGCGGTGGCGACGGCGGTCGCAGGCCGGGCGGTCGGGGCCATGGCGGTGGACGGCATGGCCATGGCGGTGCCCCCGGCGGGAGCGGCCCGGGCGGCGGCGACGGCGAGGACGGGCCGCGTCCCGGGCGCGATCCGAGCACCGGCATGAAGCAGGGCGCGGCGCGCTTCGGCTATCTCGCTTATCCTGAGCCGGTGACCGTCGCCGACCGTAACCTCAATCGCGGCGTCGATCCAGCCGAGTTCGCCAAGGCCGCCTCTCAGCGCTTCGCGATGCTCGACACCAACCACGACGGCAAGATCGACAAGGCCGAACTGCCGAAATTGTCCCGAGGCTTCGGCGGCCGCGGCCCGCGCGGCGACGACAAGGGCGCGCGGGCGGATATTCCGGACGCCCCCTGACACATTCGTCACCCCGGCCTTGTGCCGGGTGGTAAACATAACCGAGATTTGGACGACACATTTTACCGATGATAGGTGGCCACGGAGCGGCTGGTCTCGAACATCTGCTCAAAGATCAATGATAGTATATTGCATCAAGGAGCGCTGCACGGCCATCCCAAGCCTCTGCGTCATTACCTTCGGGACGCGGCGCATTGTACCATTGGGCGAGCCTTATCGGCTCAATTATTCGTTCCCAGTAATTGTCCAGCCGTAATGTCGATGGAGAAAAGTGTAGCGCTTCGGCCAAGCTACTCTTGTTCCCGTTATTCACGCAAACGAAGGTATCTGGCCGCTTCATGGCCAACAGTCTTGTAGCGGTTGGCGTGCGTCCTACTCTGGCCGACCCGACAAAAGCAGATTCAAACAACGCGCAAAATCGGTTGAAGTCGTTTTCCGCGACCGGGCCTCGGCGCGGGATGCAGTCAATCGCTTTTGCGATCCTGCCGTCCTTATTTGCTATGAGCTTCGTGAAGGAACCGGAGCCCTGCATCGAACCAAACCAGCCAATTTGATATTTCTCCAGCCCGGAGTCCGCGACGGCGTCCGGATGGACGATGCCTGCGACTGCTTTCCATTCCGACACGGTCAGAGCGTCGAACGACTGTGCTCTGGCAAAGAGGGTTTGCAGATAACGCAAAAACCTCATGCGTGTTTCGAAATGATGATTGGGGTCCTTCCGCGCCTCATGCATAAAGGCCGACCAGTCCATTTTCAGGAGGTCGGAGTCTATCCGCTGGAATTCAGCCTTGTCGCTCGGCAGAATAGGAGATGGCGGGCGAGGGCGACTGGCAGCAATATCAGCCTGCCGCCGATAGGCCTCCGCCAGTTGCTTGGTGACCGGCTGTCGATCTGGCGCGTAGGATTCCAAAGTCGCGAGCAACTCAGAAATTACTGCCTCACCAGCGTCGCAGCTCAGATGCAAGCAAGCTTCGACATTGCTGCCCAGCCCGCCGGAAGTAAAATTGGCACTGCCGACGATCGCTTCGGCATTCTGGCCAGTCACGAATAGATAGATTTTCGGGTGGAAGCACGCCCCGCTCTGCTTGAACACATAGGCATTTGGCACCTTGCGAAGCGAATCCACAAAGTCTGGATCGGTAGCGCAAAAATCCAAGCCGACCGTTACCGACCTGAATTTGTGCTTGTTTTCGATGAGCTTGTCGGCGACCGACCCAGCATGTGCCCAGGCGACCGCCATGTAAATCTGGTCGTGCTTCGCGATGAGCCGGGGCAACGCCTTCCGGAGCGCCTTCGCGTCGAGAACTGAAACCTTCACACACCCCTCCCTACGGCAATGGCGGCAAACCCAGTTCGTTCAGGAAGGCGTTGTGTTGCTCCCTCGCTGCACCAATTTCGCCCTCTAGCGCGGTCAGTTTCTTGTGAACCTCACTCAGGTCGATCTCCTCGTCGGCCATCGCCGTGCTGATGTAACGGGAGATGTTTAGATTGAAGTCATTGCCTTCGATCTCTTCCATCGAGACGCGGCGGGAATAGCGTGGCTCCTCGCTGCGGAATTGATAGGTTGAGACGATCTTTCCGATGTGGTCGGGCTTGCCGTCCTTGCCGTCGCCCAGGTAATTTTGCCGCTTGCCCTTCTCGAAATGCTCCGCCGCGTTGATGAACAACACGTCATCGGGCTTCTTGCACTTCTTCAGCACCAGGATGCACACGGGGATGCCAGTGGAATAGAACAGGTTGGCGGGCAGGCCGATCACGGTATCGATATGCCCATCATTGAGCAGCTTCTTCCGGATTTCCGCTTCCTTGCCGCCACGGAAAAGTACGCCGTGCGGCAGGATGATGGCCATGACCCCATCGTCCTTGAGGTAGTGAAATCCGTGCAACAGAAACGCGAAGTCGGCGGCGGACTTCGGCGCAAGGCCGTAGTTCTTGAACCGCACGTCCTCGCCCAGCGCTTCGGTGGGCTCCCAGCGATAGCTGAACGGCGGGTTGGCAACGACGGCATCGAAACGCGGCATCTTGGCCGGGTTCGTTTCGCGCAGGATGTCCCAGTCGTTGGTCAGTGTGTCGCCGTGGAAAATTTCGAACTCGGTGTCCTTCACCCCGTGTAGCAGCATGTTCATGCGCGCTAGGTTGTAGGTGGTGATGTTCTTCTCCTGGCCGAAAATCTTGCCAATCCCGTGCGCCCCCATGCGATGGCGCACGTTGAGCAACAGCGAGCCGGACCCGCAGGCGAAATCCATCAGGCTGTCCATGTGAGCGCGCTGGCCCGTAGCTGGCTCCTGCCCGTCAAGAGACACAATCTGCGAGAGGATGTCCGACACGAATTGCGGGGTGTAGAACTCTCCCGCCTTCTTGCCGGATCCGGCTGCAAACTGGCCAATCAGATATTCGTAGGCATCGCCCAGCGTATCGCTGTCGGTTGAAAACTCCTTCAGCCCCTTGGCGATCTCCGTGATGATCTTGCACAAGGCAGCATTGCGCTCGGCATAGACCTTGCCCAGCTTGTCCGAGGCCAGATTGATCTCCGAGAACAGGCCCCGGAACGTGCTGGCGAAGGATTCTGTCTCGATATACTCCAGCCCTTTCTGGAGGGTATCGAGCAGTTCCACGTCCTGCTTGCGTGCCTGCTCTGCGATACTGGTCCAGAGATATTCCGGGCGGATGACGTAATGCACCTTGCGGCGCATTTGCTTTTCAAAGGCCTCTGTGTCGTCGGGGGTTTCTTCATACCACAGCGACAAAGGCGCGCGCTTGTCCTCAAGCTTCAGCTTGGGATAGTCCGATCCCAGTTCCTTGGCGGCAGCTGCTTCATAGTTGTCCGACAGGTAACGCAGGAACAGGAATGCCAGCATGTAATCGCGGAAATCGTCCGCGTTCATCGCACCGCGCAATGTGTCGGCGATGGCCCACAGGGTCTTGCCCAGTTGCTTTTGTTCCTGATCGGTCATGGTCTACTCATTCATGTCGCGGGCTGGGCCAGAAGCTCTGGCAAGGCGAATTGGTATCGGGCGAGGAAGGCATCCAGAATCTGGCGGAAGAGCTGCTTGTTATCGTCGCCCATCTCTCGGGGTTCGAAAATGGCATATTCGCCATGGCTGAGCAGATTCAGAGCACGCGCATAAAGCGCTTCATCATCAACGCCATGAATGCACGCCGAAAAATCATTGTGCCCGAAAAAGATCGCTGTCTTTTCCAGGATGCTCCGCAACTTGTTGAAATGATAGGTGTATAACGAGCCGGAGTTCGCAGCATTACGAATATCGTCGAGCATTGCAACGTGGTGAAAGAATGGCGTCTCGTCCGTCGCCTGAAGCACAAAGATTTCGCCCCGATTTGGGCGATACAGGAAATATTTCTTGTGCGACTTCTTTTTCAGTTCGTTGCAGACAACGTTGAAAAACAGAGCATGGTGGGACGAAAATACGACCTTAAGTTCGTTCTCCTCACGCTTCAGCAGCTTGGCGAGATCACAGGCAACCGCAATGGCATTGTTGTCGTCAAGCGATGAGATCGGATCGTCGATATATAGATATTTCACCCAGTCATAGGATGGGTGTTTGTCGATCACCCGTTCGCATATCGCCATGAACAGGCACCATATGAAGATGTTCTCTTCGCCGCGCGACACCTTGATGTGGTTACTACCGCCCTTGCTGAACGAGATTGTCCAGCTGGCATAGTCGATGTCGAAATCAAAATCGGCATAGCGACCGAGGTATTTCTGAATGCTCTCTTCAAGCGCCAAGTCCTTTATGCCCGCAAAGAACCGCGATTTTTCATTGAATTTTATCGTGCGGACGATGTCGTTTTCGAGGTCGTTATCCCATAGAAATAGGTCTTCAGTATAGGCATTGAAATACAGTGTGTCACGTACATCTCCCTGCTTCCCCTTATCCTTGAAGCTCATGGAAATGCGGGTCTTCCCGATGCCGTTATAGGCATATAGCAGAACGAACTGCTGTCCGCCTCCATTGAGGTCATCGCGAAGCCGCTGAACCACCTTTTTGATCGATTTATAGGTATATTGGCGAGGCTTGCTCATGCTGACACCTGCCCCGAGACTGGGAAGAGCTGCTGCATTAGGCCTGTTTTGTGGGATTTAAGCGCGTATATCTTGTCGACTTGTGCAGTAATCATACTATCGACAGAGGTCAGACAGTCGGCAATCAGTTGCTGTTCATGCACGTCTCTAGGGGCTGAACACGGAACTTTTTCTAGCACGTCAACCGACAAACCCGGCTGAGCCTGTCCAGTTGCAAAATCGTTCAAGTTCAGACGGACAAGCGCGTGGAAGAGCCACTCGACCAAAATGCCCTTTTGGGGCGTAGCGACAATGGCGTGTTCGGTAGCGTGGAAGTTTCCCGTCACAAAATTGACGTTGCCGCACAGCGCTCCTTGACGACCGATGAGCGCATACTCGCCCGAATGTGTGAAAGTAACGGTATAGCCGCGCAATCCATTCCCCCCATAGCACGGATGCAAAGCTCCGGCCGGTTGTTCATGGATGTCCGCAGCAGCCACGAACTTGCCTGCTTTCATTCTACAGAATTCACCGAGAGTGGCTTCTCTCCAATCCCCCACGCCCTGAAACTGCGGGAAGCGGCGGCTCGGGATAGTATCGCCAGGTACGGGGAAGAGCTGCTGCATCAGACCCTTTTTGTATCCCTTCAATGCCTCCAACTTGTCCGCCTCGGCGGCAATCCGCGCATCGACGGAAGATAGGCAATCCGCGATTTTCTGCTGCTCATCGGGATCGGGCAACAGCAGTCGCATTCGCGCAAGGTCACGGTAGTAGATACGTATACGCACCCCGCCGTCCCCGGTCTCATTTGTGAATGCTTCCCACTGTCTGGAGCTACGGAAATGGTCGAGATACTCTGGAATCAGTGGCGTCGGATCGGCTCGCGCCGAGCAACGAAACACAACGTAGTCCGGGCTAACGAGAATCTCGTCATCGCCCTGCCATCGCGCAATCGAGCCGATGTTGAGGCGCATCGGGTTATATGCAAACCAATTGCTGCGGACGATCTTGTAGCGGGAGATATCTCCTGCAACCAATCGTTCCTCCATCGGAACGATGCCGTCTTCCTTCCGGACGCCCATGACTGACGCAGCAGCGAACTTATCGCCGTTCCGGGTCGTTGCCTCTTCGGTGACGTCGCCAAGTTGAACGTCATGTAACGGTTGCCCAAGAAACTCCGGGAACCGCAATTTCGGGATGACCCCGCCCGTCACTGCGCTCACATTCTTACTGCTCATACGCGCTCAGCCCGGAAATCTCGCGGCCCTGGGCCAGCTTGTGGAGCAAGGGAGCAAGGTCTTCCATTAGCGCCAGCTCGGCTTGGGTGCGCGCCTTCCAACCGAGTTCCAGCGGTGCCATCAGTTCACTCAGGCCGTCGCCATCGAAAATCCGACGGCGCAACACGACATCGACAAAGGTTTGCAGCGCAGCGGCGTCCACCCGATGCTTGTCGGCAATCGCGGTCAGCGCCTGCACCTTCTTGGCCGCCTTGAACCGTTCGTATCCGGCGCGGATTTCCCTTTCATCCAGCGGCTGGTCGGCAGACAGGCCGCGAATATACTCCGCGATGTCGTCCCGCTCGTCGATGAACTTGGCATCGGACTGGATCAGGCCAATCAGCTGCTCGCGGCTCATTTTCAATTTGCCGGGCAGGTTCTGCGTGTAACGGGCGATCAGGCCCATAATGTAATCATAGTCGATCACGGCTGAGTGGAAGAGCACGAACTCGAAATCGAGCTGGTCCACCACCGGATCGCTTGCACCGCCAGGCATGTCCTGCTTTTCCTTCAGCCGCTTGGCGGTTTCGAGATACATGCTGCGGAAGCCTTGCAGGGCGTCTGGCGGTACGGTTTGGCTTATGGCTTCGGTCTGCTCCTCGCTCAGATCGGTGTACTGATCGAGTTGGGTTTTCAGGCGCTGCACCTCTTTGAACAAGGTAATGAACTGCCCGCGCGCGGCATCGCCCTTGAGGTTGGGCACGTCCTCCGGAGTGTTGGTCAGTCCCTGCGATTCCATGAATGCACCGAGCGTCTGCATGGCGTTCTGCAGGTTCTCGATGACCTTCGGCGCCGGATCGACCAGCCAGATTTGCCGGGGGTTGTCGATCTTCTCGCCGGAGAACAGGGCAATGGCCTCTTCCACAGCTGCCTGTTGCTGTCGGAAATCGAGGATGTTGCCGTAGGGCTTGGTGTCATTCAGCACCCGATTGGTTCGCGAAAAAGCCTGAATAAGTCCGTGATGCTTCAGGTTCTTGTCCACATAGAGCGTGTTCAGGAACTTGGAATCAAAGCCGGTCAGCAGCATGTCCACTACGATAACGATATCGATCTTCTCCGCGCCCTTTCGCGGCAAATCGGCATTGGGAAACTGCTGATCCTTGATGCGCTTTTGCACGTCTTGGTAGTAGAGGTCGAACTCCCCAATCTTGTGATTGGTACCGTAGCGATCATTGTAATCACTGATGATCGCCTTTAGCGCGACCTTCTTGGCTTCGGGATCCTGAGCGTTGTCGGCCTTCTCCTGCGGCAGATCTTCCTGAATCTGCTGCACGTCCTTGTTGCCCTCGGCAGGCGGTGAAAAGACGCAGACAATATTTAGCGGCTGAAACTCAGGGTCTTCAGCCTGACGCCGCGCCTGAATCTTGGCGAATTTTTCGTAGTAGTCGATGGCATCATTGATCGAACTGGTAGCCAGCACGGCATTGAATTTCCGGTTGGCGGTGGCCGCATTGTGCTTCGTCAAGATTGTCTCGATGACCTTCTCCTTTTTCAGTGCCTCGCCCGGTTTAGGCAGCTTTTCGCCTTCGGGCTTGTAGTAGTCGATGTGGAACCGCAACACGTTGCGGTCCTCAATGGCGTGAGTGATCGTGTATTGGTGCAGACTGCGCTGGAACAGATCGTCCGTGGTGCGATAACTACCCTGCTCACCCTCGATTTGGCTGTAGCTGGCGTTCTGCTCGAAGATCGGCGTGCCGGTGAAGCCGAAGAGCTGAGCCTTGGGAAAGAACTCCTTGATGGCCTTATGGTTTTCTCCGAACTGCGACCGGTGGCATTCGTCGAAAATGATGGCGACGCGCTCATCACGCAGCGGCTCCAGTCGCTCCTTGTAGGTCTTTTTCTTGCCCTGCTGACGACGCTTTGAATCGTCAAGCGCTAAGCCCAGCTTCTGAATTGTCGTGACAATGACCTTATCGGCCCGGTCGTCCGATAGCAGGCGGCGCACCAGCGTTTCAGTGTTAGTATTTTCCTCGACGCAGCCATCCTGAAAGCGGTTGAACTCCTCGCGAGTCTGCCGGTCGAGGTCTTTGCGATCCACGACAAAAAGGCACTTGGCGATGTCGTCGTTGTCTTTGAGCAACGTCGATGCCTTGAAGGATGTCAGCGTCTTGCCGCTGCCGGTGGTATGCCAGACATAGCCGTTGCCGCAATTCTGGTGAATGCACTCTACAATCGCCTTCACAGCATAGATTTGGTAGGGGCGCATCATCATCAGCTTCTGTTCGCTGGCAACGAGCACCATATAACGGCTGACCATCTGACCCAGCGTGCATTTCGCCAGGAATTTCTCTGCAAAGCTGTCGAGGTGGGTAATCTTCTTGTTTTCTTCGCTGGCGAACTGATAAATCGGCAGGAAGCGCTCATCGGCATTGAAGCTGAACTGCCGAGCGTTGTTGTTGGCGAAATACCAAGTGTCGGTACGGTTGCTGACCACGAAAATCTGGAGGAAGCAAAGCAGCGTCTTGCCGTACCCGTTCCCCGGATCGGTTTTGTAATCGACGATCTGCTGCATGGCGCGGCGCGGACTGACCGCCATTGTTTTGAGCTCAATCTGAACGACTGGCACGCCGTTGATGAGCAGAATCACATCGTAGCGATGATGGCTGTTGTCTGTGTTGATGCGGAGTTGGCTGACCACCTCAAACGTGTTTTTGCACCAGTCCTTGATGTTGACCAACGTGTAGTTGAGCGGCGTGCCATCATCGCGCTCAAAGCTGCTGTATCCCCGCAACACGTTTGCAGCCGCGAACACGTCGGGCGCGGTGATGCTTTCAAGAAGGCGCTGAAACTCGTTATCGGTCAAGTGGACGCGGTTCAAAGCCTCGAACTTCTGACGAAAATTCAGCTCCAGCGCCGCACGATCACGGATGTCCCGACGATATTCGTACTTCAGCTCTTCAAGCTTAGAAATCAGTTCCCGTTCGATGGTGCTTTCGGCCGTCGTCATTGATCTAATCCGGGCTGATTGGTGGAGATTGAGGCCGTGTCGTCCGCGCCGCCCAGCCTGACCCACTCATCCACCTCGGATATCTGGAACTTCCACAAGCGCCCGATTTTATGCGCGGGCAAATGCCGACACTCGCGCCAGCGATATATGGTGTCCTTCACTACGCCCAAATGCTTGGCCACGTCTTCAGCGGTGACCCATGGTTCCGCTGGTGTCATATAAACTCCGCTGAACAGGCTTATAGTCGTTTAAAGTAGCCTTACCACAGCGGAGGATGGGTGCAATGCCCGAGGGCGCGACAGACGTGCTAGCGCAAGCGCAGCTGACAGATACACTTCGACCGACCAATCAAGGACGGGCAAACTCAAGCGGTGGGCGAGGTATGCGCGGCTCGGAGCTTTATGAGCAATCCGGTGCTGAATTTTCGCGATTTGAGCGCCTTGCTAAGATTCGAACCATCAACGCCGACGCGACCGGCGAAGGCGTACATCCCTTCGATGATGGCTTGCTGCCAAGCCCAATCACATAGCTCTGCCTCTTCGGCTGTGTAAGCTTCCCACCCTTGCCATAGCCGGACGGCGACATCTGCGAGGCGGATCAGAGTCGCATCCGAGACGAGATTTTGGCTGCTCACCGCTGCGGCGATAGTGCGATCTGTGACGCGAGCTGCTTTGGTAAACTTTCGCACGCTGAACCGCTTGCGGGCTATGCGGATCGATTCCACTAGCCCCGCCCGCGCTTCGGGCGTCAGGCCATAGCTGATCGCCGCATCATCCTCGCCGACGTACAGCTGCTCTTCCCAACCCTCAGCTTCCTTGCCGATCATCTGCGCGGCGGTACCGATGATATGGCGGCGCTCCAGCGGGCCACTGTTTCCGCGCTTTTCGCCGCCACGAAATTTAGTCTCGGGCTGGAGGTGATAATCCGCCAGGGCATCGGCATAGGAAATGAGCCAGCGCGGCGGGATTTTGATGTCGCGGTGGCGGCGATCGAAGGCATGTTCCGCCGCTAAGCGCGGGTCTCGGTCATATGGCGCAGTCGGTGCAGGGTCTCGCTTATGCTTCCGCCACCGAGCCAATGCTTCGGTGTCGTCATGTGCGCGTAGCTCGATTTTCTCGGACTGCATCGACAACAGGAATCCGAACGGACGCACCTGCTTCTCGTAGGGCTTCCCGCGATTGTAGGATTTGAACCACTTTAGCAGCGCGGGAGTGGTGGCCGCATATCGACTAGCAACCGGCCTGCCAAACCGTTCGTCGGTATCGAGACCGATAGCATATCCCGCATCGTCCGGCTCCGCGTCTTCCGCCGCAGTGATAATCCGCTTCCAAAGGTCTTCCTGCCAGAGATCGACATTAATATCCGCCAATCGCTTTGCGCGGCGGTCTTTGTCCATATCCTGATAGGGTGGCAGCAGGTGGCCAAGACCGTGCGCAGATGCCTTTCTGATGATCGGGCCATCGCTGCCATCATTGAACAAGGCGTAGCGCTTGGCACTGATCGCGAAGCAATGGAGCGGTGGCGCGCTATCAAGACCGACCTTCCGCTTATCGCCCATGGCGTAGTTCTGATCCTCGATTTGCAGGATCGATTCAGCGCTCACTTCATACGGGTTCAGACCTGCGAACGATACGCAGACCCGACGAGCTGCTGCGATGAACGATGGCGCATCCATGTCGCGCGGTCGCGCGATGGCAAGGCTGTCGGTATCGCAGAATACCCAATCCAGTCCTTCATCGGCGGCACAACGTTCCGCCAGTGCCAACATCAACCGCGCCGCGCCGGTTATCAGTGTGGCCAATAGCGGATGAAAATAGCTACCCGGCTGCTCATATTTGTTGGTGGTGACGGGAAACTCGACGCCTTCGGAGCCATAGCCCTTGAGCGTCTCGGCCTTTTCAAGGTCGTGGACGATCATCTCGATAAAGATGCCGTAGCTTGTCGCATTAGCGAGAATTTTCAGCGCCAGTTGCTCGGATTTGAGTCGGGCGGCATCGTCGGCGGATTGGGCAGGCGTTGATTTGACCTCAAGCCGCAGATCGATAACGCGCTGATAGAAATCAGTTGTCGCTGGTTCGACGTGGAACTTAGCTTTCCCGGCAATGTCGATGGGCTGCAAGCCGGATTGCTTTTCTCGTGGCGAAAACCGGATAGCGCGATCGATCACCGGCACCTTGCCACCGCCCAACACCTTGGCCGCAATCACGTCGGCGAGCGTAAACCAGCGAGGCTCGCCCGATGAAAATTCGTTGACGCCGATCGTGGACGCGCCTTCGTCTCCGTACTTCGCCCTGATTGGCAGAATGTCATTCGCGGGACGCAACTGCACAAGTGCTGTGAGATCGCTCCATTGTTCGGGACGCAGCATATCGGCGGGTTCGATGCGATCGAGCAAAGCCTGTGTCTCGACGGTCGCATCCGTCCAATCCATGCCTGTCGCGATCACGAACTGCCACAAACCCATGAGCGTGCAGACGGTTGGGTACATGGACAGGAAATCACAGTAGAGGACTTGCCGCCTTTCGCGCCGGATTTTCACCTCTGCGCGGCCACCGAAATAGGTCGATAGGATTTGCCCAATCATCTCGGGCGGAAAATCTGGTTGCATCTCGCGCCAGGTACGAACGCCCATCTGCCGCAAATATGCCTTGCCCAAGCTCGCTTCGCTGTAGAGCGTTTTCGGCTCAATCGTAGACAGGTCGTAGCTGGCGAGCCGGGTAGTCAGCGTCTCATAGCACTCCCATGTCGCCTGAACGTCATTCAGGGCATAACCGACATATTTCGGAGTCAGCGCGCCGCCATGTTCATCGGTTTCGATCTTGGGATTGGAGACCTTCAGAGCCGACGACAGGGTTTCCAGACTCCATCCACCTGATAGGAGGCCAGCGGCAAGCGTCTTCACGTCGACAAATGAGCCGGTACGCGGTGCGACGGAGATACCGAGTTTTCGCTGGCTTTCAGGTGTGCGCCGCTTCGACGGATTGCCGAACCGGATGAACGCCATGCGCGAGGATATGTGTTTGACGATGACGCGGGGCGCATAGGGATTTGAGGACAGTTTGAAGCTGAACCCGCCTGCAAATACCTTTCGCGCAGGACCGTGATCGAACGCGATGCGCGATATATCGAATGGCAGATTGAACCCGATCACCGTGCCGCCGGTCTCGTAGATGCGATCGAACAATATCCAGTCGGCAAACTGGCGCACGGTCATCAACCGCAAGCCGCGCATCTCGGCAACCGATTGAAGGACGGCTAGATCGGCAGCGGAGATATCCTCTGCATAGAACAGCCCTTCGCCCTTGCGCGCGAGGACGCCGTTGTTGCGCAGTTGATATGCGCCGAACCGCAATGCCTGCGCTGGATCGATTCCGGTCTCACAATCGAAGGTGAGGGTCCAGCCGCTCGGCGGCAGCGTGGCCACATCCTCCGATTCCGGGCTAACCCAGCCTTTCCCGGACGGCGTTTCCCGAACCACAAAGCCCCGGAGGTATATCGATTTCTCTTCGCCCGGTTTCTCATTGAGGCGGTGCCGTTCGTTCATCCTTACCGCCGTCCCGCTTCTTCCGTGGCGATCTCGCCGCCGCTTCGGCACACAATATCGGACCAAATTCCCTCAATCGGGTTACGGTAATCTCCAGATAATCTGCCAACCCCTCGACCATGCGCCCCATCTTCTCCAGCGGATCAGACGGTTCGGCGTCCTTAGGCGGGTGATCCTTTTGGAGATGGGTTCGCTTTGCGTGGCAGTTGGCGCAAAGCGGCCAAACTACATCGCTGAACTCCTGACCATCTACATGATCTAGATGCAGGCAAACTTTGTCGTCCTCACCGCAGAAAATGCATTGGGCATTCTCGAATCCGAGACGTTCCAAATGCCTACGCCGTCGCTTTTCGCGGGCGTGTTCGCGCGCCTCGCGGCGGCTTTCATCCTCATCGAAAGACATGGAAAGCCCTCAATTCGTATTGCGATAAAGCTGGTGGAATTGAGGTCGCCCCTTGGCGCGTAGCTCGTACAGCGTATCCGGATCGGTTTCGAACGGGTAGAATTTGCCGCGCACGTCGGTCACGCCGTGATTAATATGCGGCTCCAGAATCTCTAATCGGCCGCTGCCAAGGAACTTCCCGACTGCGGCCATGTACGCGCCCAAACGCGCGGCATTTTCATCATCCACGAAAACGCGAATGGATTGCCCGTTTGAATAGAGCGGAAAGTCGTTCTGGACGCGCGGCCTGAAGGTGTACCGCTTGCCGTGCCGAACATAGTCACCGCGTTCGCCGATCGATCGCCGCAATCGCTCCCGAGCAACCCCAAGCTCTCGGGCGACGGTGGACAGGCTTTCGCCGCTTGCCACTCGCGCAAAGCCCTCAGCCAATCGATTGTCAGATTTCAGCGCCGCGCCGGACGCTGTTTTCTCGCCGACTTTCGCATGTCCGCGCGCCGCGCTCTTGCTCAACCCCTTTGCGAGCGCACGTTCGATGCGCTGACGATACCTTTCCTGCCCGCTCAACCTAGCTGCCATCGACTCGACCCCGAAAATGGAACCGACCAATTCAACCAGATCGCAACCGACCTCGAATCAGATTAATGGGAGACATAAAGGCCAACCGATGCTGTTCCGCGATTTCTTCCCGCGCCTGCGCGATCATGCCTTCGAGCGCTATGGACAGGTAGTCACGGAACGGCAGTTCAAAGATTGGCGCGAAGACGGCTTGCTGCCCGGCCCTGCCGCCTCGAAGGGACGAGGACGCGGCAAATCTCCTGAACGGCATTGGCCCATTGCAAGTTATCGGCGTGCGCTCCGCATCTGCCGCTACAAATCTTGGGGGGGCAATCGGCAATCCCAATGGTGGCTTGGCTTTTGGCTGTCGGGCGAAGCCGTCGCGCCAAGCAAAATACGGAGCGAGCTGAAGCGCGAATGCAGCATCGAGCGCAGGCGCAATCATTCTTTCATCACGAGCGATCGATGGCGCGAAACGAGATTTCGAACGGTTGCTGACGCTGAACGTGGCGGGATTGTCGGTGAGGGAAATGTTGCCGGATTGCTGGCGCTGACCAAAATGACGCCGGACCAATATCGTCGCCTTTCAATCCTTCAATTGGATGAAACCTCAGGCGCTGATGCGGAAAAGCTGATCCATGAAATGGCGCCTTCGCATTTCGACCTCGGCCCCGAATTAGACGATACCGCCGCAGCCAAAGCCTTTGCGGAAATCAGAGCTGATATTGCATCTGATGAAATCAAGCGCCTTTGGCGCTCAGGCCATATGGATCGGGAGGGCATCCGGTCTGGAAAATACCTCGACGATATGCCGGATTCCGATTTTGCGACTTGCCTCCAAATACTGCGGCTACGCGAGAGAATTGCAAAATGGAATTATGCCCTTTCGTGGCTAATGGGGAATCGATCGCCCGAGAAAATCCTGCTCAATCTCTTGCCGATCCAATTCAGTCAGGCGTCATCCCTCGAATTTCGTATCTCGCAGTTAATTCGAATTGCATTCGAAATCGATGCTGACCGCCGCGAGGGCCATAATTCCACGTGGCGGCTCGACGGAATTGCCAAAGCGGAATTGCAATTAAGGATGATTTTACAAAGAGATAATTCAAAATTTCGCTGAAATTTGCTAGTGTGAATTGGCAATTCGGAGCGATTTATGAAGCACGAAATTATCTCCAATCCGAGCGAATGGACCGTCCGCAGTGAGTATTGGCTACGGCAATCAATTCAATTGAGCGGCACCCGCGCATTGCGCGAACGGCGATCGACACCGCTGATCCTGACCGGCGATGGCGTTCAAATGCGCGTGGAAAAGGGGACGCTACATATTCGCGACGGATTGACCCATTATCCGCAGGAACGAGAGGACTATCGGTTCTTCAAAGGCGATCTCGATTTGCCGCCGCGCATCGTGACAGTGGATTGCAGCGGTGGCCTGTCGTTTGATGTGCTGGCATGGCTGGCCGAACAGGGCGTGACGCTGATCTGCCTCGACTGGAAGGGCGATGGCGTTTCCGTTCTTGCCTGCAATGGGTACGCCGCCGATCCGGTGAAAGTTCGATGGCAACAGGAAACGCGAGCCGACAGCGCAGCACGGCTGGCATTCGCAGCCGATCTGATCGGCAGGAAAATTGCCATCAGCCTCACGACCTTGGAACAACATATTCCGCCGTCCCGGTTGCAGACCATTGCGATCGAAAAGTCCCGCATCGGCATCGATCGGCTGGCGAACGAGAAATTTGCTGATCTCAATGCTGTGTTCGCGATCGAAGGCGAATGCGCCTCTGCTTACTTCGCAGCGTGGCAGGGGCTGGCGATCTCATGGAAAGGGACGAAGCGACACCCCGTTCCTGACGGCTGGCAAATCTATAAAGGTCGTAGTTCTCTCGCCAACGGCGTCAAACCTGAAAACCGCAACGCCTCGCATCCCGTCAATGCGCTCTTGAACTACGCCTACGCAGTCACGCTGCAACGGCTTCAAATTCAGGCAATAGCCGATGGCTATGATCCGACTTTAGGCGTCATGCACAGTGGGAAGCGCGGGAACCCTGCCTTCATCCTCGATCTAATTGAGCCGGAGCGACCAAGGATCGACGCACTGATTTTGGCCTTCGTCGCCAAGCACACTTTCAGCGGCGCGGACTTCGTTATCCGGGACAATGGCGGTTGCCGCCTATCTCCGCAGTTGGCCAAGCACGTTGCGGCGATAATCGACGGGCGACCTCAGCGCTCTTGAGCCGGGAGATCATTGGTGGTTGCGAAAAAGAGGTCCGGAAGCACGCAAGAGGTTCAAACCGAAATATACCTGTTTCGCATTGAAGAGGTGGTGCCGAACTACAGCTTTGGGATCAGCCTAGGCCAGCTACAGGTTGGCCCATACGCCGAATACCACCATACCGAGGTGGAAACGGTGTGCGTATCGCCGAAGCGATTTGCGAACCGTTCTACGAATTTCACACTCATGGGCGACCGTAGCCATACGGCAGACCTAACCCATCCCAATCAAGATTCCCGAGCACGAATTGGAGTTGGCACGCTGACAATGCGGGGCGACCAGTCGAGCTACCTCGGCTCATTGCCGCTGGATGCTGCATTACCGATTCCAGCCCTCATCCAATCGGGGGGATACAAGTTTATTTATCTCGCTGGCGAGCCGGTGCGTTACGGCTCAGCCAGCATCCGCTATATCAGCTTCTATCACGACTATGACGTGAACGAGCTTTGAGTTGCTAAGCGCACTGATCGGTAGAATGCGTCGTCCAAGGTGAGGATATGTTTACCACCCGGCCTTGTGCCGGGGTCCACCGCGAGGCAGGTGAGCCGTTCACGCCTCTTGCTGCTCGATCGAGGCATAGTGGACCCCGGCACAAGGCCGGGGTGACGGAGAAAGCGGGTCCGGCTAGGGAATGCGAATGCCCGCAACCCCCGCCTGGCCGCCGCAATCCACGCCGCGCCTGTTCGTCGAGACCGAGCTCGCGCCCGGCCCGCTGCGTGTCGACGGGCCGCCGGCGCATTATCTGATCCAGGTGATGCGGCTAAAGGCTGGCGATCCGGTCAAGCTTTTCGACGACAAAACCGGTGAATGGCTCGGCATCGCGCAGGCTGTGGGCAAGCGCGACCTCGTGCTCGACGTGACCGGCAAGCTGCGCGAACGCGAGCCGGTTCCCGACCTGTGGCTGTGCGCCGCGCCGATCAAGAAGGGCCGGATCGACTGGGTCGCGGAAAAGGCGTGCGAGCTCGGCGTCGCGCGGCTGGCGCCGGTGCTTACCCGGCGTGCAGTGGTCGACAAGCTCAATTTGGATCGACTGCGCAGCCATATGATCGAGGCCGCCGAGCAATGCGGCCGCACCGCGCTCCCCGAGCTGGTCGAGCCGGCCAAGCTGGCCGCGATGCTGCGCGATTGGCCCGCCGAGCGAACCCTGTTCTTCGCAGACGAGACCGGCGGCTTGCCCGCGCTGGAGGCGATGCGTAGCCACCCCGGCCCAGCCGCGATCCTCGTCGGCCCCGAAGGCGGCTTCGATCCCGAGGAGCGTGAGGCGATCCGTGCCCATCCGAAAGCGGTGGGAATCGCGCTGGGACCGCGTATTCTGCGCGCCGAAACCGCGGCGGCAGCGGCCGTAAGTCTCTGGATGGGAACGGTCGGGGATTGGTGACCGAACGGTACGAAATTGCCACTGGCGCGTGCCCGCACGCGCAGCTAAAGGCCCGCGGATGAGCACGAAGACCGTTTCGAACAGCAACGCAGCGGTCATCGAGGACCGTGCTCAGCTGGTGGAATATTTTGCCCGCGGCGAGAAGCCGAAGGACCGCTGGCGGATCGGCACCGAACACGAGAAGTTCGTCTATTGGAAGACGCCCGATCATCGCGCCCCCAGCTATGAGGAACCCGGCGGCATCCACGCGCTGCTGATCGGCCTCACCCATTATGGCTGGAAGCCCGTCTACGAGGGCGAGAACATCATCGCGCTCTCGGGCCCCGATGGCGCGATCAGCCTCGAGCCCGCCGGCCAGTTCGAGCTTTCGGGCGCCCCGCTCGAGAATCTGCACGAGACCTGCGCCGAAACCGGGCGCCACCTTCAACAGGTCAAGGAAGTCGGCGACCGGCTCGGCATCGGCTTTCTCGGCCTCGGCATGTGGCACGACAAGACGCGCGCCGAGCTGCCGATCATGCCCAAGGGGCGGTATGAAATCATGCTGCGCCACATGCCGCGCGTCGGCAATCTCGGGCTCGACATGATGCTGCGGACCTGCACGATCCAGGTCAATCTCGATTACGGCTCCGAAGCCGACATGGCGAAGAAGTTCCGCGTCGGGCTCGCGCTCCAGCCGCTTGCGACTGCGCTCTTCGCCAACTCGCCCTTCACCGAGGGCAAGCCCAACGGCTTTCTCAGCTTCCGCAGCCATATCTGGTCGGACACCGATCCGGCACGCACCGGCATGCTGCCCTTCGTGTTCGAGGAGGGTTTCGGATATGAGCGCTACACCGACTATGCCCTCGATGTGCCGATGTACTTCGTCTACCGCGACGGCAAATATATCGACGCCGCCGGGCAGAGCTTCCGCGATTTCCTGAAGGGCGAATTGCCCGCTTATCCCGGACACAAGCCGACGATCGACGATTGGGCGGATCACCTGTCGACCGCCTTCCCCGAAGTGCGGATGAAGCAGTTCCTCGAGATGCGCGGCGCCGATGGCGGGCGCTGGGGGCGAATCTGCGCGCTGCCGGCTTTCTGGGTCGGATTGCTCTATGACGATGCCGCGCTCGATGCGGCGTGGGAGCTGGTCAAGAACTGGTCGATGGAGGAGCGCGAGGCGCTGCGCAGCGCCGTTCCGAAGCTCGCACTCGACGCGCCGATCCCCGGCGGCGGCACCCTCCGCAACATCGCCGGCGAAGTGCTCGATATTGCGGCGGCGGGGCTCAATGCCCGTGCCCGGATCAATGCCTCGGGCGATAACGAGAGCGGCTTCCTCGATCCGCTCCGCGAGATCGTCCGCACCGGCAAGGTGCCCGCGCAGGTGCTGCTCGATCGCTTCAACGGCGATTGGGGCGGCGATATCACGCGCGTCTACGAAGAAGCGAAGTTCTAGAGCGTCCGGCTCGAATTCCTCCCCCGCATGCACGAGGGAGGAATTTCACGTGCGTCAGTTGGACGGCGCCAGCTTGGTGTTGAGCACCCAGCCGACATTGTCGTTCTCGTCGGCGACTTCCCACCACAGCCCGTTCTTGTTGCCGGTGGGATAGACGATCGCGCCCGTCGGCAGCGTCCGCAGGACCCTGGCGGAAGCCGAGGCGGATGCGCGCAATGCGACGGGAGCCTGCGCAGTGAAGGTCTTGGTCGGTGTCGCGCCCGCCGTGCCTTCGTCGCCATCGCGCACCAGCCCGAGACCGGTGACCATCCGGCTATATGCCTGGATGAACGACAAAGTGACGATGCGGCCGATATCAGTGTTGTCATAGCCGCCGCCGACCGCGCCGCCGATCGCGAGGAAGCCGCCGCCGCCGAACGACAGATTGTTCTTGGCGGCATAGCCCTCTTCGACGGCGATCGTCTCGGTGGTGCGGACGTTGGTCAGCGAGAGCTGGGTGTTGGCTTCCATCTTCTTGCTCTTGATGCCGCCGAGCAGGCCGCCGACGCGCCCGCCGACCAGCCCGCCGATCCCGCCGGCAGCGCCGCTGCCGCTGACGTTGCTGTTCGCGCTCTGGATCTCGGCGACCAGCACATAATCGGCCGCCTTGATCTGGCCCTGGCCGACATTCGAGCCGCGCTGCATACCGAGGCCCGCGCCGATGTTGCGCTCGCGGGTCGCGGCATTGAGGCCGGTGCCGCGATCGACGATGTTGAAGCAGCCCGAACGCTGGACGAGCACGCGCAGCAGCTTCTGCGGCGGCGCCAGCTGGTTCTGGGTCCAATAGCTGGGATCGTCGCCGTCCATGATCGCGACGGTGCCCAGCTTGCGCGTGCACCGCGGCACATCGGCCGCGGCGGCTTCCTGCATCTTCTGACCCTTGGACGCACGGGCGCCCTGCGCGGCGGCCGGCGTCGCTGCCAAGGCCACGGTTGCCACTGAAATGGCGAACAACATCGCTTTCATCGGATCCCCCTATACTCGTGATCAAATGCCCAGAACTGCGCATATGGGCGAAATGACGCGAAGGCTAGTCCCGCGCGGCAAGTCGATGGGAGTTCGCAGCGCTCAGAGACGCCGACCGGTGACCCGGGCGAGCAGGCGCGGCACCGGCGCGTTGCGCGCCATCCAGGCCGAATATTCCTGATAGGCGGGATCGCTGCCGAGGTGGCGCTCCTCGGTCCTGGCGCGCCAATAATAGACGCCGCTGACGCACGCCATCACCGCGGCGTTGCGGACTGCGTCGTGCCAGCCGGTGGTGGCGAGGAACGGCATCGTCGAGAGCCACCAGAAGAGGTTCTTCGAAAGATAGGCCGGATGCCGCGTCCAGGCATAAGGGCCATGGGTCAGCACGCCGCGATGGGTGAGGTTCGAGAAGCGCAATCCGAACGCGATCGTCGCCCAGGCATAGATCGCCGTCAGCACGACCAAGATCGCACCGAGCGCACCCAACAGCCACGCATGCCCATCGAGCCAATACGACCAGTCGGCAGTGCCCTGGTGATAATCGAGCGGCCCGCCCTCGCCCATCAGCAGGAACGGCGGATAGCAGATCAACGCCGCGGTCCAGCCGGCGGCATAGGGATTGGCGGTGCGGATATGCGCATCGAGCGGGCGGAAAGTGAGGATATAACCCGCGGTCGCGAACGCCACGTCGATCACGAACATGAAGGTCACGAGATACGTCGCCAGCCCGACCGGATTGCGCAGCACGGTCATCGGATCGATCGAAACGAACTCGGCAAAGCCCGGCGGCACGATCGCGATCATGAAGGCGAGGAAGAACGCCTTCACGGCCCAGCTGCGCAGATGGTTGAAGACCGCCTCGCGGTCCCAGCCCTCCGCGCCCATCGCCCAGGCGCCGAGCGACCAGGCGCCGTCGCGCGGATCGGTCAGCTTCCGGTCGAGCCACAGCACATAGGGTATCGAGAGCACGAACAACGCCGGCGCCACCGCGACGAAGCACGACATCGCGAAGGGATAGTTCGCATAGCGAGTCTCGCCCCAGACGCGGCTCAGCGCATAGATCGCGGCGATCGCGCCCCAGGTCAGCCACAGCCCGGTGAGCTTGGTCACCGACACGTCGAGCGTCTCGCGCCACGGCCGCTTGAGACTCCAGTCGAGCCCGGTCGAGGGATTGCGATGCACCTTGTCGACCGCGAGTGACCAGACCACCATCGGCAGCGCACAGGCGGCGACGTTGACCAGCGCCGAGAACGGCCCGTCCAGCCCGAAGACATGCGCGACGACCACCCACGCGGTCATTCCGATCAGCCCGACCAGCCCGACGGCACCGCTCACCGCCGAGCGCGGACGCGGATCGGCCTTGGCACGCGCGGCGAGTGCGGGATCGTGATACATGGCCGAAACATCTAGGCCGCAATGGTTAGGGAGCGGTGAAGGATGCGGCGGGCCTGCACGCCCCTTTACCGCCTGTGATTTCAGGGCCTAAGTGCCGCCATCCCTTCCTCCCGACGAGGTCGCCAACAATGCATCGCGCGCTGCCGTTCGCCGCTCTTCTTCTCGCCACCACCGCCACCGCCACCGCGCAGAACTCCGCGCCGCAGCCGGCGCCCTATGTCGACACGATCCCCGAGGCGCGCGACGTGGCCTATCCGGGCACGATGCTGCTCGACGTCGACGCGACCGACACCCAGCGCGGCATCTTCCGGGTCAAGCAGACCATCCCCGTCGCCAAGAGCGGCCACATGGTTTTGCTTTATCCCAAGTGGCTCCAGGGCAAGCACGGTCCCCGCGGCGAGATCGAGAAGCTGACCGGGCTGCAGATCAGCGCCAACGGCAAGCGCATCCCGTGGAAGCGCGACCCGGTCGACGTCTTCGCCTTCCATATCGACGTGCCCGCGGGCGCGAAGAAGCTCGATCTCGAATTCCAGTTCGCCTCGGCGACCGCGCCCAATCAGGGCCGCATCGTGATGACGCCGGCGATGATGAGCCTGCAGTTCAACTCGATGAGCCTCTATCCGGCCGGTTATTTCGTGCGCCGCATCCCGGTGCAGGCAAGGGTGAAATATCCCGAGGGCTGGTCGGCCGCATCGGGGCTTCCTTCGAAGGCGACCGGCTCGACCTATGCCTATGAGAAGACCAATTACGAAGTGCTGGTCGATTCGCCCGTGCTCGCCGGCCGCTATTATCGCCCGTTCGCGCTCAGCCCCCGCGTTACGCTCGACGTATTCGCCGACAGCCCCGAGGAGCTCGAGGCCAAGCCCGAGCAGATCGATGCGCACAAGCGTCTCGTCGATCAGGCGGTGAAGACGATGGGGTCGCAGCAATACGACCATTATCATTTCCTGCTCTCGATCAGCGACGAGCTCGGCGGGATCGGGCTCGAGCATCACCGCAGCTCCGAGAACGGCGTCTCGCCCGGCTATTTCATCAAATGGGACGAGACCTGGGCCGAACGCGACCTGCTGCCGCACGAATATACGCATAGCTGGGACGGCAAATATCGCCGCGGCGCCGATCTCTGGGCACCCGATTACCGCACCCCCACCCGCGGCTCGCTGCTCTGGGTCTATGAGGGGCAGACCCAGTTCTGGGGCTATGTGATGCAGGCCCGGTCGGGCCTGATCAGCAAGGAGAATACGCTCGAAGGCTATGCCGCCGTCATGGCGAGCCTCGACAATCGCAAGGCGCGCGAGTGGCGGCCGATGGGCGATACCACCAACGATCCGGTGATCACGTCGCGCGCGCCCAAGGGCTGGGTGAGCTGGCAGCGCTCGGAGGATTATTACAACGAGGGCCTGCTGATCTGGATGGAAGTCGATTCGATCCTGCGCGAGCAATCGAAGGGCACCAAGTCGATCGACGATTTCGCCCGCGCCTTCTTCCAGGGCCGCGACGGCGATTATGGCGAAGTGACCTATACGTTCGACGACGTCGTCCGCACGCTGGGCGCGATCCAGCCGTACGACTGGCGCACCCTGCTCGACCGGCGCGTCAACCAGGTGTCCGAGCGCGCGCCGCTCGCCGGGTTCGAGCGCAACGGCTACAAGCTCGTCTATACCGAGGAGCCCAACAAGGCGACGCCGAAGACCAGCGTCGACCTCGCTTATTCGCTCGGGCTGACGCTTGGGCCCAAGGGCATCAGCACCGTCGCCTGGGACAGCCCGGCGTTCGACGCTGGGATCGATCTCGGCGACGAGATCGTCGCAGTGAACGGCCGCGCTTATACCGGCGATCGCTTGAAGCAGGCAGTCAAGGACGCCAAGGGAGCGAAGGACCCGATCAAGCTGCTCCTGAAGAGCGGCGATCGCTACCGCGAAGTCGCCATCGACTATCATGGCGGGCTTCGCTATCCGCACCTCGTGAAGACGGCCACGGGAGAGGCTGGCCTCGACAAGTTGCTGCAGCCCCGCTGAGACGGGGCGCGGCGCCAACCAAGCAAGGTCCGAAATGCGTATCGACTTGATTCCGGTGGGCGAGAATCCGCCGCACACTCTCAACGTCATCATCGAAGTCCCGACCGGCGGCGAGCCGGTAAAATATGAATTCGACAAGGCCAGCGGCGCGCTGTTCGTCGATCGCATCCTCCACACGCCGATGCGTTATCCGGCGAATTACGGCTTCGTGCCGCACACGCTCTCGCCCGATGGCGATCCGCTCGACGCGCTGGTGATCGCACGTTCGCCCTTCATCCCCGGCTGCGTCGTCCGCGCCCGCCCGATCGCCGTGCTCAACCTCGAGGACGAGGCCGGCGGCGACGAGAAACTGGTCTGCGTCCCCGACGACAAGACCTTTCCTTATTATTCGGACATCGAGGAAAAGGACGATCTGCCCAGCATCGTGATGGAGCAGATCGAGCACTTCTTCACCCACTATAAGGACCTCGAGAAGAAGAAGTGGGTGCGCATCGGCACCTGGGGCGGCGCCGAGGATGCGCGCCGGATTACCATCGAGGCGATCGACCGCTACAACGCGGATAAGGCGGCCGCGAAGGAATCGGTCGACGCGACCGGCGTGGATACGCCGCAAGGCTGATCCGGCCCCCTCTCCCCCGTCGGGGGAGGTGGCGAAGGCCATGGAAGGGGCGGCGATGGCACGAAGGAATTCCACGCACGGCAAGGCGATCGGCAATGTGATCGCGCCGCCGCGTTTCCTGTTGTTCATCGCCGCCACCGCCATTGCCTTGTTCTTCGCGATCCCCGCGCTGGGGCTCCACACAGGCGTGATGGTCGGCTTCGACGCCGGGGCCTCGATCTTCCTCCTGTCCGCGCTGCCGCTGCTTCGCCACCGCTCGAACGACATTCGCCGCTCGGCGAGCCGCAACGACGCCAATCGGCTGTTGCTGCTGTTCCTCACTATCGCGGTGAGCCTCGTCGTCCTCTTCGCTGTCGCCAGCGAATTGATGCAGGGCGACACGCCCGCCATGCGATCGATCCTATTGATCGTCGGCACGCTGATTCTGTGTTGGGTGTTCAGCAACACCATCTACACCCTGCACTACGCCCATCTCTATTACCGCGCCGGCGACGGCGGCGATGCCGGGGGCCTCGAATTCCCCAAGGAGCGCGAGCCCGATTACTGGGACTTCGTCTATTTCGCCTTCTGCCTGGGCATGACCTTCCAGACCAGCGACGTGAGCGTCACCGACCGCGGCATCCGCAAGGTGGTGACCCTGCACTGCCTCGCGGCGTTCGTGTTCAACCTCGGCATCGTGGCGTTCACGATCAACGTGCTGGGGGGATGATCGGCGAGCAGTCCGCTATTCCATTCGGACCTCCCCTCCCTGCAAGGGAGGGGAGCGCATCCCACCTTGCAATGTAGGATTTCACCTGCTTCGCTCGCGCCGCCGGGAAGAAGTCCCGCCGCTCTTTGACAGGTCAGCCACCCCATTCCGCATCGCGAAAGAATATTACGCGATGCACGCCGTTTCCGCCAAAAGAGTCAATTTAAGGCCCTGCGCTGCCTTTGCCTTTCTTCGGCTTCTTCTTCGGCGCCCTCTGCCCGGCGGCAATCCCCAGCGCCGCCCATTCGCGCATCGCGTCGGCATCGTCGTACACGTCCTCCGGCGCGCGGCGATAATTCATCGTGCCGATGCGGCCGTTCGGGAATTCGTAGCTGAAGCGCTCGCAACCCGCGGCATCCCACAGCGCGTCGCTCTCGGCATCGGCCTTGAACCGCAGCACACCGTCCGAAGTGACGATCGCGAACGGCGCGCCGCCGAGATAGAGCGTCGCGCCGCCCATCATCCGGCGTATCGTCACCGTGCCGATCGGCTCGAGCGCCTCGCTGACCCAGGCGACAAGGCTCTCATCGACCGCCATCACTGCGCCGTCAGCTTGAGGCCGACGATGCAGGCCACCACGCCGAGGATCAGCAGCGAGCGCACCACGGTGGCCGGCTCGCCGAACCACAGCATGCCGACCACCACCGCGCCGACCGCGCCGATACCCGTCCACACCGCATAAGCGGTCCCCATCGGAATGCTGCGCGACGCCGTCTCGAGCAGCACCATCGACAGTGTCGCCGAAACGAGGAAGCCGAGCGTCCAGGGAATGTTGCGGAAGCCATCGGCGTAGCGAAGGCAGGTGGTGAAGCCGATCTCGAAGCAACCAGCGAGAAGGAGCCAGATCCAGGCCAACTTCACCTCCCTGCGAGTTTCACCAGCGCATCGCCCGCAACGCGTTGGACACGCCATTCGTCCATGCCGACCGCGCCCATCGCGCGATAGAAGTTGATCGCCGGCTCGTTCCAGTCGAGCACCGCCCATTCGAACCGCCCGCAGCCGCGGTCGAGCGCGATGCCGGCAAGGTGCCGCAGCAATGCGGTGCCGGTTCCCGAACCCCGCGCGGCCGGAGTGACATACAGATCCTCGAGATAGATTCCGGGCCGCCCGGTCCAGGTCGAGAAATTCTGGAAGAACAGGGCGAACCCGACGGGCGCGCCGTCGAGTTCGGCGATCACAGCCTCCGCCGCCGGCCGCTCGCCGAACAGGGCACGTTCGAGCATGTCCTCGGTCGCCACGACCGCCTCCGGCTCGCGCTCGAATTCGGCGAGCTCACGCACGAGGCGCAGGATCAGCGCCACGTCGTGGGGGGTGGCGGGACGGATCTGGGTCATGTGAGCGCGGCCTCTGCTTCGGGTGCGGCACCGTGGCCGCCTTTCTTGCGCGCGGCGAGTACGCAGCCCGCCACGATCAACACGGTGCCCGCGACGGTGACGAGCGTGAGTTTTTCGCCGAACATCCACCAGCCCATCAGCGAGGCCCAGATGAACGCGGTATATTCTACGGGCAAGAGTATCTGCGCCTCGGCGCGGGCATAAGCCCAGGACAGCAGCAGCAGCGAGACGATCGCGAGCGCGGCGGCCGTGACGATCCCCGGCCAGTGCTCCGCTGCCGGCACTGCCAGCCACCACGGCGCCGCCAGCGCGAGCAGCCCGAGCACGAACAAATTCTGGAAAAAGGCGATCTCGAGCGGCTTGGCCAGCTGCGCCTGGTGCCGCGCGACGACGAGGTTCATCGCATAGACCACCGCCGAGAAAAGCACCGCGATCATGCCGATCACGGTCTCGCGGCTGTGCGTGCCGCCCACGCGCCCGGCGACGACGACCGCCACGCCGGCGAGCCCGAGCAGCGATCCCCACACCGATTGCGCCCCGATCCGCTCCTTGAGGAACAATGCGGCGAGCCCCAGCGCGATGAGCGGGGCGATGAACGATAAGGCGATCGCCTCGGCCAGCGGCACGCGGACGATGCCCCAGAAGAAGGAGATCGCCATCACCGCGACGAGGATGCTGCGCGCGAAATGCACCTGCATCGTGCCCCGGCTGGGCAAGGTCGGCCGCGTGAAGGCGTAGATCGCGCCCGTCAGCAGCACCGCGACGCCGAGCCGCCAGACCAAAGTGTTGTAGGCGCCGATCTCGATCGAAACGGCCTTCATCACCGCGTCCATGATCGAATAGAGCGCTATCCCGGCCGTCGCGGCGCCTAAAGCAGCAGTATTGGAAGCCCGCATAGGGCGCGCATAGCCGCCCCATGCGGCCGCGTCACGTGCCGCTTGCTTAGCGGAGCCGCATCTCGTCGCCGGTCAGGTGCACTGAGCGCAGCTTTCGCAGATAGGATTGGCCGAGCAGCGACACGTCGAGATCCTCGATCACCGCCGCATGCACGTCGCGCACCCGTTTCCCGTCGAGGACGATGTCGTCGATCATCACCCGCTGGCCCATCACGTCGCCCGCGGCGCCGCGTGCCACCACTTCGAACTGGTCGGGATCGAATTTCACCCTGGCGCGCCGCGCATCGTCGAGTGTCAGCGCCACCATGTCGGCGCCGGTATCGACGAGGAACTTGGTCATCTCGCCGTCGACTTCGGCAAAGGCGAAGAAATGCCCCCGATTGTCCGGCTGGATCACGGTCTCCACCGGCACGTCGACGGGCTCCGCGGCAGTGGCAGCCGCAGCCACCGGAGCCGGCGCGCGCTTCACCGGCGCCATCACGCCGATGACGATGCCGATCGCTATTACCGAGAGGAAAGCCCAACGCATGACATGCAGGGACTAAAGCGATCCGCTTACCAGCCGGCTAACGCGCTCGCGAAAAGATCACGATACCCGCGCACGCCAGTCGGCAGGAAGCCTGGTCGCCCCGCGAACCCGCGACGCGACCAACCAGTCGAGCACGAACAGCGCCGCTGCGACCCCGGCGACGGCGCACAACATGGTGCGGAGCTGCAACGTCCAGCCTTGGTCAAAGCCGAGAAGGAGGAGATGAAGGACTGGCGCGATCAGAAAGGCGAGCCCTATCCAGCCGGCCCATCTCGCGAGCCTGTAGACAATCCCGAACCGCATCGGCTCGCGGATGCGAAGCCCATCCGGCAATTCCATCCGGTGAACGATCCCTGGTGCGAGTTCGCGCAGTGCGAGCCACATCAGCATCTGCCGGGCGAGAAGGACGACGATGCCGAGCGCAAACGCTTCCGCGAGCAGCACGACCTGGTCCGGACTCACTCCGCCGCCTGCGCGGCTGCGCTCTCCGCCGCCTCGATCTCCGCCGCCTTGGCTTCGACGAGCTGGACGATGTGCGAAATCATGTCGGCGTCCTGGACATGGTGGTCGGTCACGCCCGACAGATAGACCATGTGCTTGCCGTTGCCGCCGCCGGTGATGCCGATATCGGTCTCGCGCGCCTCGCCGGGCCCGTTGACGACGCAGCCGAGCACCGAGAGCGACATCGGTGTGCGGATATGCTGAAGCCGTTCCTCCAATGCCTGGACGGTGCGGATCACGTCGAAGCCCTGCCGCGCACAGCTCGGGCAGCTCACTACGCGGACGCCCCTGTTGCGGATGCCGAGCGCCTTGAGGATCTCGAAGCCGACGCGGACCTCTTCCTCGGGCTCAGCGGAGAGGCTGACGCGGATCGTGTCGCCGATCCCGTACCAGAGCAGGCTGCCGATCCCGATCGATGACTTGACCGTCCCGCCGACGAACCCGCCCGCCTCGGTGATGCCGAGATGCAAGGGGCAATCGACCTGGTCGGCGAGCTGCTGATAGGCGGCGACCGCGAGGAACAGGTCGCTCGCCTTCACCGCGACCTTGAATTGGTGGAAATCGCGATCCTGGAGCAATTTGATGTGGTCGAGCGCGGATTCGACCAAAGCCTCGGGGCATGGCTCGCCATATTTTTCGAGCAGGTCCTTCTCCAGGCTCCCGCCATTGACGCCGATCCGGATCGCGCAGCCGTTCGCCTTGGCGGCGTTGACCACTTCGTTGACGCGTTCGGCACTGCCGATATTGCCCGGGTTGATCCGCAGGCAGGCAGCACCCGCATCGGCGGCTTCGAGTGCGCGCTTATAGTGGAAATGGATGTCGGCGACGATCGGCACGCGCGCGGCGCGGACGATCTGCTTGAGTGCCGCAGTGCTCTCCACATCGGGGCACGAGACGCGGATGATGTCGACGCCCGCATCCTCGCAGCGGCGGATCTGGTCGATCGTCGCCTTGGGATCGCTCGTCGCGGTGTTGGTCATCGTCTGCACCGTCACCGGCGCATCGCCGCCCACGGGGACGTTGCCCACCATGATCTGGCGGCTTTGTCGACGCACGATATCGCGCCACGGGCGGAGGGACATGGACTTCCTTGCTAACGCTTTGCTTACTCGGGCCGCATATAGACCTCAGCGCCCCGCCGCGAAAGGCGCGAGTGGCGAAGGACAAGGCTTTGACGGCGCCGCGCGCGACTATCGGTATTTCGACGAGCCAGCGCCACTACGGCATGGACTGGCTGCGCATCGCCGCGTTCGCGCTGCTGATCGTCTATCACGTCGCGATGGTGTTCGCGCCCTGGGCGTGGGTGATCAAGACGAGTCATTCCTATCCCGCGCTGATCGCGCCCATGGCACTGCTGACGCCGTGGCGATTGCCCTTGCTGTTCGCCGTCTCGGGCTATGCCTCGCGCAAATTGTTCGATCGCTCGGGCGGCGCCCTGCCCTTCGCACGCTCGCGCGCCCTGCGGCTGCTCGTGCCGCTCGCTTTCGGCATGGTCGCGATCGTACCGGTCGAGATGTGGGTGCGCGTGATGGAGACCGGCTATCCCTATGGCTATCTGCGTTTCTGGACCGTGGATTATTGGCGCGCAGGCGATTTCTACGGCCGCGAGTTCCCGAGCTGGGAGCATCTCTGGTTCGTCGCCTATCTCGCCGCCTATTCGCTGCTGCTGGCGGGCCTGATCGGCTGGCGCGGCGACGCGGTGATTGCCTGGCTGGCGCGCGCCGCCGATTGGCTCGCGCAAGGGTCGCGGCTGCTCTGGGTGCCGCTCGCGGCGCTGGTGACATTGCGGCTCGGGCTGCTGTTCGTCGTATCGGAACGCCAGGGACTGGTCAGTGATTGGAGCGGCCACAGCCAATATGTGCCGATGTTCCTGTTCGGCTTCGCACTCGCGGGGGCGCCGCAGGTCTGGCCAGCGATCGCCCGGTTGTGGAAAGCCGCGATTATGATCGCGACGGTCGCCGGCGCAGCGATCGTGGCGATCGAGCTCGCCTGGCCGGGAACCGCGATCCCGCCGCACGGATGGATGGCGCTCGATCGCGCCGCGCGTGTGGCGATGGCGTGGAGCATGGTCATTGCGTTGTTCCATGTCGCGGAGCGCTGGTGGAACCGCGATCATGTATGGCGCAAGCCGCTCGCCGAGGCGGTCTTCCCATTCTACATCGTCCATCACCCGGCGATCGTGGTGATCGCCTGGTACAGCCTGCCGATGGACCTGAACCCCTTCGCCGAATTCGCGCTGCTGCTCACGGGCACGGCGGCGGTCTGTTGCGCCGTCTATAGGGTCGGCCGCCGAATCGGCTGGTTGCGCCCGTTGATCGGCCTCGCTTCAAAGCCCGCCGCGGTAGCGCCGGCTGCCGCGCAGCGTGGCGCCGCTTTCGAGCGTGACGGTGAAATCGCCGCTCTTGTCGGTCTCGACGCTGCGCACCGCGGCGCGACGGACGATCCGCCCGCGATGAATGCGCACGAAGCCCGGGCCTAGCCGCTCGGTGAGTGCCGCCAGGGTCGAGCGGTGGAGCAACGTTCGCCCACTCCAGACGATCTCGACATAATTGCCCGCCGCCGAAGCCGATTCGATCGCCGCGACGGGAACGCGGTGGGTGACGCTGCCGTCCGCGACGAGCAGCACATCGCTCTCCACCGAAGCCGTGGGCGTCGGCCGTGCGAGCAGCCACTGCGCATAAGCGAGGAACAGGGCCGCCAGCAGATAGGTCGCGGCATCCTTGCGATATTCGTAGAGCAACGTCATCGGCCACGATCCCAGGTCGTAGCGCTCGCCGCCCGCAGCATAGACGAACATGCGCAGGACGACCATCGCAAGGACATGCACGAGCGACACCGGAACCGTCGCGAGTGCATGGAGCAGCACCGCCACCGGCAAGGAGAAGCGCGGCGGCCGCAGCCGCGCCACCAGCCAGCCGAGCACCGGCATCAGCGCCAGCCAGACCACAACGCTGGTCAGCTGCCACGTCCAGACATGCGCGCGGCTCTCGATCACGCCGAGCTTGGCCATGTCCTCGAGCGTCGATTCGACATTGGCGATCGACTGGACCGTCAGGAACCCGGCCAGCCCCAGAGCGAGCCACAGCAGCCGGCGCCGGCGAAGTGCATCGCCGCTCGTCACGTCTTCGCCGCCGTTCGTCCCTGCCCCGCTTTCGCCCATCCCAGCCTGTCCGCCGCTTCTCCCATCTCGATACCGGGCCGTGCCGCCCCCCGCTAGCCGATTGCGCATGGACTATCGGGAGGCGCTGGAATGGAACGGCATTACGGAATGGACTGGTTGCGGATCGGGGCGTTCGCGCTGCTGATCCTCTATCACATCGGCATGTTCTTCGTGCCCTGGGGCTGGCATGTGAAGACCGCGGTGCCGCTCGGCTGGGTACAGCTGCCGATGCTGGCGACCAATGCGTGGCGGCTGCCGTTGCTGTTCACCGTCTCGGGATTCGCGACCGCCGCGGTGCTCGGTAAATCCATGGGCATAGGAAGCTTCCTGCGCGACCGCACCGTCCGGCTGATCGTCCCGACGCTGTTTGCCGCGGTGCTGATCATCCCGCCCCAGCCCTGGATCGAACTGGTCACGCAGCATGGCTATGCCGGCAGCCTCTGGCACTTCTGGATGGGGGATTATTTCCGTTTCGGAACGCTCGACGGGATCGTGCTGCCGACATGGCAGCATCTGTGGTTCGTCGTCTATCTCTGGGTCTATACACTCGCGCTCGGCGCGATCCTCGCGCTGACGCCCGGCGCCGCGCGGGCGAGCTTCGCCCGCTTTGCCGACGATCTGCTGAGCGGCTCCGGGTTGCTGCTCGTCCCGCTCGCCTGGCTGGCGGTGCACATGGCGATCGGCGGCCCTCGCGCGGAGCCGACGCATGCGCTGGTCGGCGACTGGACCGCGCATCGCATGTATTTCCCCGCCTTCGCCTTCGGTTTCTTCCTCGCCGACGCGCCGCGGACCTGGGCGGCGATCCGGCGCTGGTGGCGAGTCGCGGGCGTGCTCGCCATCCTCGGTTTTGCCGTCGTCGCGGGCATCCTGCTGCTATGGATGGCGGGCGTGGTGCCCGATACCGAGCTCGGCCTGCCCTTCGCGGCGGGGCGGCTGACCATGGGCTGGTGCGCGATCGTCGCGTTGATCGGCCTCGCCGACAGCTTCTGGAACCGCGACCACCCTTGGCGGCGCACGCTCACCGAGGCGGTGTTCCCCTTCTACATCATCCATCAGACGATCATCGTGGTCCTCGGCTGGTATCTGCTCCGCTTCGCATTGCCGCCGGCGGCCGAGTTCGCCGCGTTGCTCGTGGCAACCGTGGCGGGGTGCTGGCTGTTCTATTTCGGCGGCCGCGAGGCCGGCTGGCTGCGGCCGCTGATCGGATTGCGACCGCTGGCGCGCCGACCGCGATCTGCTACGGAGGCGGCATCGATCCCCGGAGTGCCGTGATGCGCCTCTTGCCTCTCTTGCTCGGAGCCCTTCTCATGCCGCTGGCTGCCCAAGCCCAGGACAAGCCCAAATGGACATTGGTGATCCACGGCGGTGCCGGGATCATCGAGAAGGGCCGGGTTACCCCCGAACAGGAAAAAGGCATTGCCGCCGGCCTCAACGCCGCGCTCGATGCCGGATCGAAGGTGCTCGCCGGCGGCGGCTCCTCGCTCGACGCGGTGCAGGCCGCAGTGCAGGTGCTCGAAGACGATCCGCACTTCAACGCCGGCCGCGGTGCGGTGTTCACCTGGGACGGCCGCAACGAGCTCGACGCCGCGATCATGGACGGACGCAACCGCGCCGCGGGCTCGGTAGCCGGAGTCACTACCACACGCCACCCGGTCGCCGCGGCGCGCGCGGTGATGGAGAAGAGCCCGCACGTCATGCTTTCAGGCGCCGGCGCCGATCAGTTCGCGCGCGAGCAGGGGCTCGAGCAGGTCGAGAACAGCTGGTTCGCGACCCCCGAGCGCCGCAAGCAGCTCGACAAGATGAAGGCCAATGACAAGCTCGGCTGGTTCGACGTCGACCTCAAATACGGCACCGTCGGCGCAGTGGCGATGGACGGCGAAGGCCATGTCGCCGCCGCCACTTCGACCGGCGGGCTCACCGGCAAGCGCTGGGGGCGCATCGGCGACGCTCCGATCATCGGCGCCGGCACCTATGCCGACGACCGCGCCTGCGCCGTCTCGGCGACCGGCGCGGGCGAGTTCTTCATCCGCGAGGGCGTGACTCACGAGATCTGCGCCCGCGTTCGCTTCAAGGGCGAGAGCCTGCAGCAGGCCGCCGAGACGGTGATGGCCGAGGTCAAGGCATTGGGCGGCACCGGCGGCGTGATCCTCACCGGCTCCAACGGGGAGATGGCGTGGACCTTCAACACGCCCGGAATGTATCGCGGCAAGGCCTCCTCCAACGGCGACCGGCTGGTCGCATTCTATGGTGACGACAAGTGAAGCACCTCCTGATCCTGCTCGCCGCGATCCTCGGATTCGGCTCGGCCGCCTCGCCTGCCGCGGCCTATTGGGAATATGGCCATGAGACCGTCGCCGCGATCGCCTGGCGCAACGTGACGCCGGCGGTACGCGCCGAGATCCGCGAATTGCTCCGGCACCAGGCGCTGCTCGAGACGCCGACCTGCCCCGCGCGGACGATCGAGCAAGCCAGCATCTGGGCCGATTGCATCAAGGAACTCGGGCCGCGTTTCAGCTACGCGTACAATTGGCACTATCAGAACGTGAACATCTGCAAGGACTTCACGCTCAAGGGCAATTGCCCCGACGGCAATTGCGTCTCCGCACAGATCGAGCGCGCCGTGAAATTGCTCAAGGACCGAAAGGTGCCGGTGCGCGAGCGGGTGATGGCGCTGGCCTTCCTCGTCCATTTCGTCGGCGACCTGCACCAGCCGCTCCACGCCGGCGACCGCGGCGATCTCGGCGGCAATCGCGCGAAATCGACCTACGGCATCTATTCGACCGAGAAGCTCAACCTCCACAGTATCTGGGACGGTCTGCTCGCCGAGCGCGCGATCTCGACGCCGCCCTCGCTGGTTCGCGTTTATTCGGCCGAGGAACGCTCGGCGGTGAATGGCGGCAGCGTCGAGGACTGGAGCCGCGACAGCTGGCAGATCGCCCGCGACGTCGCTTATGGCAGCGCTTACGGCGATCCGTGTGGCCCCGTACCCGAGCGTGCCAAGCTCGACGAGGCGACTATCGAGAAACTGATCGAGCCGGCGCGCCAGCAATTGGTCAAAGGCGGCCTCCGGCTCGCGCGGCTGCTCGACGAGGCTTTGGGCTAGTCCCGCTCCCCCAGCGCCAGCGCCAGCCGCCGTCGGTCTTGAGCCAACTCAACCAGACGAAGCCCGCAAACAGCGGCAGGAAAAGGAGCTGGTAGAGCGCGCTGCGCTGATGGGCGAGCCGGGCGATGCCGCTCGCAGCCACGAGCATGCCGATCGTCAGCAGCCAGCCCTGCCACGTCGCGGGGACCACGCCCCAGCCATAGCGCTTCTGCGCGAACCAATAGCCGGGGCGGACACGGTACAGATCGCGAAGGCGGCTCATCATTTCCCGCCCCCGTCGCGCGTGAGTGCCACGAGCCGGAGCACCGCAAGCCCGATCAGCGCGACGCAGATCACTGCGGCAACCGCGATCGGCCAATGCTCGCCGTCATGCCGTTCGATAAGAGTGGCGGCACCGAACATCAGCGCCGAGCCCGCCCCCAGAACCGCGGCGAGCAGCGGGTTGCGGCGCCCGGTGCAGCGGCGCTTGCGTCCGATCAGAAACATCATGCTTCGTCTCCTTTGTCCCTAGGCGGTCGGCCTCGCTTGGCGCGCACCGGTTCCGCCAATTTGACTCCGCGCCGCCCCAGCGCCTCGCGCAGCAGGCATTCGACCTGCGCGTTGACGCTCCTGAGATCGCTCGCCGCGCTGCGCTCGATCGCCGCGTAGAGCGCGGGATCGAGACGCAGCGGGAACGCCTTTTTGGGAGGTGCCGACACGCTATTTCCTACTGGTAGAGCGAACCCGCGTTGACGACCGGCTGCGTGTCGCGCTCGCCGCACAGCACCACCATCAGGTTCGAGACCATCGCGGCGCGCCGCTCGTCATCGAGCTCGACGACGTTCTTCTCCGAAAGCAGCGCGAGTGCCATTTCGACCATGCCGACCGCGCCCTCGACCAGGGTGGTACGTGCTGCGACCACCGCCTGGGCCTGCTGGCGCCGCAGCATCGCTCCGGCGATCTCCTGCGCATAAGCCAGGTGCGTGAAGCCGCATTCGTCGACAGTGATGCCGGCAACGGTGAGCCGCGCGATCAACTCGGTGCGCAACTCGGCGCCGACCTGATCGTGATTGCCGCGCAGCGTGACTTCCTGATGCTCGAAATCGTCATAAGGATAGCGCGAGCCGATCGTGCGCACGGCCGCCTCGATCTGGACCATCACGAACGCCTTGTAATCGTCGACGTCGAACAAAGCCTGCGCAGTGTCGGTCACGCGCCACACCACCTGCGCCGCCATTTCAATCGGATTGCCCCGCAAATCGTTCACCTTGATCCGATCCGAGATGATGTTGTTGGCGCGTACCGACACCCGCTTCTTGATCATCCATGGCCAGGTCCAGCGCAGCCCGGTGGTGCGATCGGTGCCGCGGTAATCGCCGAACAGAGTGATCACCGTCGCCTGATTGGGCTGGAGCAGATAAAAACCGCTCACCACGAACAGGAACAGCACGCACGACGCGAACAACCCGGAAACGATGATCCAATCCGCCACGCGATCGATCTGACTGATCGTCACGGCGACACCGGCGATCGCCAGCAGCAACACGAGCAGCATGCCATAGCCGCTCATGGTGTGCGCCGCGCGCTCGCTGCTCTGCCGCAATGCAGATGTCGCGCCCCTGATGTCCGTCATCGTTCCCTCCGTTAATTGTGATATCGTATTTATATCGAAACACGGAGAGTCGCAAGCGCAATCGGCAGACATGCGAACGCCGCCGATCCGCAAGGACCGACGGCGCTCGAAAAGCCCGGGAGAGCTTGGTTCAGTTGATGACGATGGTCACCGCGCGGCGGTTCTGCGCCCAGCTGGCTTCGTCCGAGCCCAGCGCCAACGGCCGCTCCTTGCCGTAGCTGATCGTCGTGATCCGCGTGGCCGAGACGCCGCGCGCCGCGAGATAGTTCTTCGCGGCGTTGGCGCGGCGATCGCCGAGGCCAAGATTATATTCGCGCGTGCCGCGCTCGTCGCAATGCCCCTCGATCGTGATCCGTGCCTCAGGATGCGCGACGAGCCACTGCGACTGACTGTCGAGGATCGCGCGCGCTTCCGGATCGATGTCGTACTGGTCGAGCGCGAAATGCACGGTGTCGCTGGTGACTTCGCGCTTGAACTGCTCGTTCAGCCGGCCCGCCAGCGTATCGCTGCTCTCGCCGCCATCGGTGGCCACCGGCGTCTCGGTCGGAGCCGGCGGCAGTTCGGGCGGGCGCTTCTTGGCGCAACCCGCGGTGGCGACAAGCGCCAGGCCCAGGACCAGGCCGGTCGTCATCTTGCCCATGGTTTTTCCTCCTCTACTCATGATTCTGATTGCAACCCGATACGCACACTACGGATGCGTAACGTTTCAGGGGCGAATGGGTCCCCAGCTCGGATCCGAGCCGTCCAGCGGCGTGGGGATCTTGCGGGCGTTGACTCCGGTCAGGTCGACCGACCACAGGTCCGGCCGTCCCGAACCCTGCGTCGCCCGGAAGAACATCAGCACCCGCCCGTTGGGCGACCAGGTCGGACCCTCGTCGCCCCACGCATTGGTGAGCAATTTCTCGCCGCCGCCGCTCGAATTCATCACGCCGATGCGGAACGCGCCGCCGCCGGTGCGCGTGAACGCGATCAGGTCACCGCGCGGGCTCCACACCGGCGTGGCGTAGCGCCCGCCGCCGAAGCTGATCCTTTTCTGGTTCGATCCGTCGGCATTCATCACATAAAGCTGCTGGGTGCCGCCGCGATCGCTCTCGAACACAATCTTCGAGCCATCGGGCGAATAGCTGCCGCCCGTATCGATGCCAGGAGCGTTGGTGAGCCGCTGCGGCTGACCCCCGCTCGCGGCGATCCGATAGATGTCGGTATTGCCCGCCACCGACATCGAGAACAGGATCGAGCGCCCGTCCGGCGAGAAATGCGGCGCGAAATTCTGGCTGACATTGGTCACCAATCGCCGGTTCGAGCGCGCCGCCATGTCGTAGATCCAGATCGACGGGCGGCGGCCCTCATAGCTCATGTACACGATCGCGTTCTGCTTCGGCGACATGCGCGGGGTGAGCACGATGTTCTGGCCGTTGGTCAGGAAGCGATGATTGGCGCCATCCTGATCCATGATCGCGATCTGCTTGCGGCGCTTCCCCTTGGGACCCTGTTCGGCGACATAGACGATCTGGCTGTCGAAATACGGGCCCTCGCCGGTGAGGCGGGTGTAGATCGCATCAGCGCATTTATGCGCGGCGCGGCGCCAGTCGCCCGGCGAAACGCGGAAACCCTGCCGAACCAGCTCGGTCTGGGCCGCGAGATCGTAGAGATAGCAGCCGATCGTCAGCGTGCCGTTGGCGTCGGCGCGGACATAGCCCTGAACCAATGCCTGGCCGCCACTCCATCCGGGATAATTGGGCTGGTTGACTTCGGAATAGGCGATCGCGCGCGTCGCGTTGGGACCGACGGTCTTGAACAGCCCGGTGTTACGCAGATCGTCATCGACGATCTGGGCGAGCTTGCGGCCGAGTTCGACAGTCGAGCCAGCCGGTGTCTGCGTCACTGCCGCGGTGGGCATCGCCGGAATGAGGATCGGCAACGGCGCCGACATGCCGCCCTCGACATCGACGACGAGCCCGCCCGATTGATCGTCCTGCGCGGGCGTTGCGCCGATCGGCGGCGGCGTCACTTCCTGCGCGTGGGCGACACCGGCAGAGGTGGCTATCAGTGCGGCCAGCGCGATCTTGAAGGTTCGCATCCTATCCATTTCCTCAGCTTGTAAGTCGATATCGAAGCGTGAAGCTCTTCCAGCCATTGGGCACGTCGTAGAGCTCGTCAGGCAGCCCGCGCAGCGGCGAGCAGGCGGCGAAGATCGCGCGCACCGCATCGTCGACGCGAGTCACGTAACGCTGATTCGAATCGTCCACGCCGGTATGGCCGACGATCCGCGGCGGGCCGGCCAGCGATCCGTCGCGATTGATCCGCAGGTTTACCACCACGCGGATCTGGTCGGCGCCCGGGCCCGGGTTGACCTGGCGATTGGCACAGGGCTGAACCTGCCGCTGAATTGCCGAGCCGATATCCGCCGCCGCCTGCGCCGACATCTTCGCGGCGGGCGGATTGGTAGACGTGCTGTTGGTGCGGTTGTTCGAGCGGCCAAGATCGAGTCCGTCGAGATTGCCCGTCGGGCGCACCGCATTGCGGGGCTTCTGGCGCGGATTGGTGGCCGGCGCGGCAGTCGTCGGCTTGGACGGCGGTGCCGGCTTGGCATTGGGTGCAGGCGCCGGCTTGGGCGGCGTCGGCTGCGGCTTGGCGACCGGTTCGGGCTCGGATACCGGCTCGGGCGGCGCGCTGTCGGGCTCGACCGGCGCCTCGACCGGCGATTTCTTCGCCGCCTCGGGCTCACTGCTGATCACCGGCGCCGTGCTTTCCAGTCCGACATCCTCGGCGAACGACACGGCGATCGGCGTGCTGACGAGCTTGTCAGGGTTCGGCGTGGGGAGGAAATAGCCCGCGAGCAGCACGAACAGCGCGGCATGGCCGGCGGCGGCGACCGCGAGTCCTCCCATTTCGGAACGAGTCAGCGCCATCGCGTCACTTGCTCGCGGCGTTGGTCAGCAAGGAAACACGGTTGAGCCCGGCCCGGTTGAGCTCGCCCATCACGCGCATAACCTTGCCGTAACCGAGCCCCTGATCGGCACGCAGATAGATTTGCGGCGGCTTGCCGTCGGCACCTTTGCGTGACGCGACCTGCTCCAGCATCCCCGCCAGCGCCGCGTCGTTCACCGGTTCGTTGTCGACGAACACCTGGCCCTTGTCGTCGATCGCGATCTGGACCGGCTTCTGCTCCTGATCGAGCGCCTTGGCGCGGCTCTCGGGCAGGTTCACCGGAACGCCAGCGGTCAGCAGAGGCGCAGTGACCATGAAGATGATCAGCAGCACCAGCATCACGTCGACCAGAGGCGTCACGTTGATATCGGCCATCGGCGCCCGGCGCCCACGACCCCGATTGGAGGGGAGATGCATCGCCATGCTAGATCCTCCCCGGCACGGGGAGGGGGACCATGCGCAGCATGGTGGAGGGGGTTCTCCTCCTGGCGAATCGCGTGGGGAGAGCCCCCTCCGTCAGCGCTGCGCGCTGCCACTCCCCCGTCCCGGGGAGGAGTTTGCGACCCTCTCTCACGCCTCCATCTCCAGGCGACGGCTGAGCGTCGCGTGAAAGCCGTCGGCGAAGCGGTTGAGCCGCTGCTCGACGCGATTGATGCCGTGGCTGTAGCGATTATAGGCGATCACCGCGGGGATCGCCGCGAACAGCCCGATCGCCGTGGCGAAGAGCGCCTCGGCGATGCCCGGCGCCACCACCGCGAGCGACGAATTCTGCTCGGCGGCGATGCTGGTGAAGCTGCGCATGATGCCCCAGACGGTGCCGAAAAGCCCGACGAACGGGGCCACGGCGCCGACGGTGGCGAGGAAGTTGAGCCGATCGGCGAGGCGATCGATCTCCTGCGCGACCGCGGCACCCATCGCCGTGGCGAGGCGGTCGCGCGTGCCGCCGCGATCGATCGACTTGCCGGTGGTCGAGCGCCGCCATTCCGTGACGCCCGCCGAGAAGACCCGGCCGATCGGCTGATCGCGAGCAGCCACGCGACGGTGGAATTCGTCGATATCGTCGGCCTCGCGATATTCGGTCTCGAAACTGGCGATGCCCCTCTTCACCGAACCGATCCGGAAACCAAAGCTCAGGATGATCGCCCAGGTCCACAGGCTCGCCGCCAGCAGGCCGATCATCACGCCGCGGACCACCCAGTCCGCCTGGAGGAACAGGGCGACGGGCGACATGGTCGCAGCGGCGGTATTCAGGAACAACATGTCGAGCTTAGTTTCCCTTCCACAACAACGGTTCGAACGCGGCAATCCATGCTGCCGGCTGACGCCGCGGCCGACCGGTCGGGGAGACGAACGCCGCCTCGACTTCTCCTTGGGCCACGATTGTTTCGTCCCGCATGACTCTTTGCTGAATGACGACGGCAGCGGCGCGCATCGCCATAAGCCGGCTGACCACGATCAGTTCCTCGCCTAGCCGCGCGGGCGCGCGATAGTCCAGCTGGATGCTGCGCAGCGCGTAAGCGCCCTCGCCGCTTTCGAAAGTGGTGCGCTGGTCGACACCCGCGGCGAGCAGCATGTCCGAGCGGGCGCGCTCCATGTAGCGCAGGTAATTGGCATGATAGACCACGCCGGTGAGGTCGGTGTCCTCGAAATAGACGCGCAGCCCGAAGTGATGCTCAAGGCCATGGAAGCGGCCGATGGCGGAGAGCGCATGCATGAGTTGGGCCTTAACCAAGGGTTTCCGACGGGGGAACCCCTCCCCTCAGTCGAACAGCCCTTCCTGCGCGGTGGGCGGTGGATTGAGCCCGAGATGCTTCCAGCCGGCGGCGTTGAGGCAGCGCCCGCGCGCCGTTCGCGCGATCATGCCGATCTGGATCAGATAGGGTTCGATCACTTCCTCGATCGTGTCGCGCGGTTCGCTGAGCCCCGCGGCGAGCGTCTCCACGCCGACCGGTCCGCCTTTGTAGATGTCGGCGATCATCATCAGATAGCGCCGGTCCATGCTGTCGAGCCCGAGCCCATCGACCTCGAGCCGGGTCAGCGCTGCGTCGGCGACCTTGGCATGAACGGTCTCCTCGCCTGCGACATTGGCGAAATCGCGCACCCGGCGCAGCAGCCGTCCGGCAATCCGCGGCGTGCCGCGCGACCGCTTGGCGATCTCGTGCGCGCCGTCGGGGGCGACGTGCAGGTCGAGCAGGGTCGCGGCGCGCGTGACGACGCGTTCGAGCTCGTCGACGGTGTAGAATTGCAGCCGCACCGGAATCCCGAAGCGGTCGCGCAGCGGCGTGGTCAACAGGCCCTGCCGTGTGGTCGCCCCAACCAGGGTGAAGCGCGGCAAATCGATCCGCACCGAACGTGCCGAAGGGCCCTCGCCGATCATGAGATCCAGCGCGCGGTCCTCCATCGCTGGATAGAGGACTTCCTCGACCGCGGGATTGAGGCGATGGATCTCGTCGATGAACAGGACGTCGCCGTCCTCGAGATTGGTGAGCAAAGCCGCGAGATCGCCCGACTTGGCGATCACCGGCCCCGAGGTCGATCGGAACCCCACTCCCATCTCCCGCGCAATGATCTGCGCGAGCGTGGTCTTGCCGAGCCCGGGCGGCCCGAAGAACAGCACGTGATCCAGCGCCTCGCCGCGCTGCCTGGCGGCCTGGATGAAGATGCGCAGATTCTCCCGCGCCCCCTTCTGCCCGACGAACTCGTCGAGCGACTTGGGACGCAGCGCGGCATCGATGTCCTCCGGCTTGCGGATCGGCGCGAGGATGCGGTCGGCGTCGCTCATCCGAGCAGTCCGCTCAGCAACTGGGGGTGGAAGCCCCAGCCGAGGAAACCGCACGCCCCCAGGAACAGCCCGAACGCCCCGAATGCCCAGGCCGCGCCGAGTAGCCACGCGGTCTCGGCGAGCGCCGAGACGGCGGCGATCGAAATCGCAGTCGAGATCGCGGCATCGCTCGCGTCGAACTGATCGTCGTGCACATTGAACGCGTCATATTGTGCCGCCCGTCTCTTCGCCTCCGTCGCCAGCCGCGGTGCCTCGATCCTGTATTTGGCTATCTCCCTATCGAGCTGGGCGAGCACCGGCGCCGACCTGACGTCATCAGGCGCCAGCACGGCGATCTGCGCGCGACTGTTCTCGGCGAGGTGCTGCTTGAGCCGCGTCGCCTGATACTCGTTCCAACCATCGACCGATGCCGATTGGGCCTGTTGCATCGCCTGGACGATATTGCCGTCCTTGATCCCGCAGAGCCCCATGAACACCGAGAGGATCACCACGGTGACCGCCACACGGCGGTTGAGCGCCTTGTCCTTGGCCTCTGCGCTGATTTCGATTTCCATGCCGTCTGCCTATTTCGCTGCCACGCGCAACGCCAGCCCGACGCGGGCGGCGGGCGTAGCACTCGGCGCGTCATTGGCGGCGCTGCCGCAGCGTGAGGCAATGGGGATCCGGCCGGCGTCAGTCATGCTCGATTCCATCGCCGGTAATCGTCACCCAGGCGTGTTTGCGTCCTTCCCACACCGAGAAATGCGGCGCCGGGAAATCAGGATCGGCGAAATTGCCGATCGGGACTGCGATCGTCTCCGGCATCGAAGCGTTGCGATACCAGCCGGTCCCGCCGCACGTCTGGCAGAAATGAAAGCTGGCTGCCCGGCCACTGTCCCCGATATGCACCCATTCCGTCGACGTTCCGCTGAGCCGCACCTGCTCGACCCGAAAGCGCGCCTGCGCGGCGAAAGCGGAGCCGCTGCGCTGCTGGCAGTTCAGGCAATGGCAGACCGAGATGCGCACCGGCTCGCCATGACATTCGGCCCGAAGCTGCCCGCACCAGCAGGTCGCGATGCGCGGCGCGCTCATTTCGCCGCCTTCCGCAGCGCCAGCCGCACCAGCGCGTCGAGCGTCGCCCCCGCGCCGAGTTCGTCGTTCGCGGCGCTCACCGCAGTCGACGCCTCGGCCGGCTTGAAGCCGAGGTTGAGCAGCGCCGAGACCGCGTCCGCCGCCGCGCTGCCGGCGGGCGCCGGTGCTGCGCCCGCGCCGCCCAGCGCGATGCCACCAGCCTTGTCCTTGAGCTCGTTGACGATGCGCTGGGCGAGCTTTGGCCCCACACCATTGGCACGCGCGATCATCGCCGAATCGGCGCGTGCGACTGCCGTGCGCAGTTCGTCGGGCGCGAGGATCGAAAGGATCGCCAGCGCGACCTTCGAGCCGACGCCCTGGACATGGGTGAGCAGCTTGAACCAGTCGCGCTCGTCGGCAGTGGCGAAACCCATCAGCCGGATGAAATCCTCGGCGACGAGCATCTCGGTGTGGATCGTCACTGCGCTGTCGACCGGCCCGAGCTTCTCGAGTGTCTTGGACGAAGCGCCGACGAGATAGCCGACGCCGTTCACGTCGATCACCGCGTGATCCGCTCCGGTCGCTGCCAGCCTGCCTTTCAGATGCGCGATCACTTGCCCTCGCTCGTCATGCCGGACTTGTTCCGGCAACCACCGGCCCGCAAGCACCCAGAGCGGAACATATGCAGCACAGTCGCCCCCGGAACAAGGGCGACGATCAGCGCGAGCGGGCGAGGGTCCGCGCCGACGCGAGATGGTGGGCATGACAGATCGCCACCGCGAGCGCGTCGCCGGCATCGGGTCCGTCGATCTTCACGCCCGGCAGCAGCCGCGCGACCATCGCATGGACCTGCGCCTTCTCGGCATTGCCGGTTCCGACCACCGCCTTCTTGACGATGCTAGGGGTGTATTCGCCGACGTCCAACCCTGCACGCGCCGCCGCGCAGAGCACCACCCCGCGCGCCTGGCCGAGCTTCAGCGTCGATTGCGCGTTCGAATTGACGAACACTTCCTCGCACGCCGCGGCGTCCGGCGCATGATCGACGATCAAGGCGGCGAGCATCGCATCGAGATGCGCGAGCCGGCGCGGCAGCGGCGCCTGCGGATCGGTCTTGAGCTTGCCGTTGGCGATATGGCTCAGTCGATTGCCCTCGGCGCGGATCAGCCCCCAGCCGGTGGTGCCGAGCCCGGGATCGAGGCCGAGGATGATCATATTCTCAGAGCCGCAGGCCGAAGCGCGGCCCGATCGTCGTCATGCCGATATAGAGTAGGAAGGTGAGCACACAGCCGGCGAGCAAGGAGAGCCAGAAATTGACGCCGCTGCGCAACAGCGCCGGGATCAGCAGGAACATCGGCAACGAGGGCAGCACATACCAGAAAGTCGCCTCCGCATGGTGCGCCATGTTCTCGGCATCCGGGCGGCCATTCCACAACAGGATCATGCCGAGAATCGATACCAGCGGCAGCGAGGCGACGAGCGCAGCAAGCGCCGGCTGGCGCTTGCCGATCTCCGCGATCGCCACGATCAGCGCACCCGAGAGCAACGCCTTGGCGATCAATACGAACATTATCCGAGCTTCTCCATCACCTCGTCCGAGACCTCGTAATTGCCCCAGACGGTCTGGACGTCGTCGTCGTCGTCGAGCGCGTCGATCAGCTTGAACAAAGTCGCCGCGTCGCCCTCGGCCACCTCGACCATGGTCTGCGGACGCCAGGCGAGCTTGGCGCCTTCGGGCTCACCGAGCACGGGAGTCAGCGCCTTGGCGACTTCGTGGAGATCGCCCTGCGCGGTCCAGATCTCGTGGCCGTCCTCGCTCGACGTCACGTCCTCGGCGCCGGCTTCGAGCGCGGCTTCGAACACCTTGTCGGCGTCGCCGGCACTCGCGGGATAGTTGATGAGCCCCATGCGATCGAAGGCGTGGCTCACCGAGCCCGGCGCGCCGAGATTGCCGCCGTTCTTGCTGATCGCAGTGCGCACATTGGTGACGGTGCGGTTGCGATTGTCGGTCAGCGTCTCGACGATCAGGCTCACGCCGCCGGGGCCGAACGCCTCGTAGCGGATCTCTTCGTAATTCTCGGCGTCGCCCTTGCTCGCTTTGTCGATCGAGCGCTGGATATTGTCCTTTGGCATCGACTGCGCCTTGGCGGCGTTGACCGCCGCGCGCAGCCGCGGATTCATGTCCGGGTCGGGCAAGCCCATCTTGGCCGCGACGGTGATTTCGCGGCTGAGCTTGGAGAACATGCCCGAGCGCTTCTTATCCTGCGCGCCCTTGCGGTGCATGATGTTCTTGAATTTGGAATGGCCTGCCATGAATCCAATCTACCGTTCGGGCTGAGCTTGTCGAAGCCCCGTTCTTCTTGCTCAGCCAGCGGTTAGAAGAAAGTGCGGCCCTTCGACAAGCTCAGGGCGAACGGGGCTTTCTCGGGATCAGTGCAGGCCGAGCGCGTTGCGATAGGTTTCGAGCAGCGCATCGGCCTCGTCGCGGTGGTGCTTCTCCATCTTCCGCAGGCGGACGATGTGGCGCATCGTCTTGGTGTCGAAGCCGGTCGATTTGGATTCGGCGTAGACATCCTTGATGTCGTCGGCGATGCCCTTCTTCTCCTCTTCGAGGCGCTCGATCCGCTCGATGAAGAGGCGCAGCTGTTCGGCGGAAATCGAATCGGACAAGGGTATCTCCTGACGCTGGTTGGCCGTCACCCCGGCGGAGGCCGGAGTCGCGCACGGCTTGCGATGAAACTGGAGCGCGCCGCTTAAAGAAGCCCGGCCCGCCGCTCAAGCCCTCCTTGCCGATTAGCGCCCCGGATCGGTCATCGACGGCGGATCGCTCGCCGGAAAGCTGTCGTCGAGCGCATCGTCGAGCAGTGCCTCGACATGATTGCGTTTCACGCTCTCTTCCATCCGTTCGAGCTGATCCGGCGTCGCCTCGACCTGATGGCGCGCCTTCCACTCGGCATAGGGCATGCCGTAGACGATCTCGCGCCCTTCCTCCTTGCTCAGCCCGCCGGCCTCGGCCACCCAGTCGCCGAGACAATTGCGGCAGAAGCCCGCCAGCCCCATCAGATCGACATTCTGCGCATCGCTGCGATGCCGCAAATGCCGGACGAGCCGCCGGAACGCCTTGGCCGCCACGGCGTCGTCCAGGGTATCGAGTGTCGGCACTGTGAACCTCCGTGGTTGATCGGCGCAGATTAAAGGCTAGAGGCAGGCGCGCACAAGGATGACAGCGATGACAAAGGCCATAAGACCTCGTTCCCGGAAAGTCCGCATCCTCGCGACGCTGGGCCCTGCGAGCAACACCGTCGAGATGATCGAGCAGTTGTTCGAGGCGGGTGCCGACGCCTTCCGCGTCAACATGAGCCACGGCGATCAGGCATCGAAAGTGCCGGTAATCGCGGCGATCCGCAGCCTCGAGAAAAGATATGGCCGGCCGACGACGATCCTCGCCGATCTTCAGGGCCCCAAGCTGCGTGTCGGCAAATTCGCCGAGGGCAAGGTGGTGCTCGAGACCGGCCAGCAATTCACGCTCGACCGCGATCCGACCCCCGGCGACGCGACTCGCGTCGAGTTGCCCCATCGCGAGATTTTCGAAGCCGCGCACGAGGATGCCCGGCTGCTGCTCGACGACGGCAAGATGGTGTTGCGCGTCACGTCGGCGAGCCCCGACAAGCTGGTCACGCGCGTCGAGGTCGGCGGAACCCTTTCTAATTCCAAGGGCCTAAACGTCCCAGACATGGTGCTGCCGCTCGCGGCGCTCACCGAAAAGGACCGCAGCGACCTGGCGTTCGCGGTCGAGCAGCGCGTCGACTGGATCGCTTTGTCGTTCGTCCAGCGTCCCGAGGATCTGATGGAGGCGCGCCGGCTGATCGGCGGCAAGGCGGCCCTGCTCGCCAAGATCGAGAAGCCGAGCGCGATCACCCGGCTCGAGGAGATCGTCGAGCAATGCGACGGCGTGATGGTTGCCCGCGGCGATCTCGGCGTCGAGCTGCCGCCGGAGAGCGTACCGCCGCTGCAGAAGCGCATCGTCGAGACCGCGCGGCGGATGGGCCGTCCCGTGATCGTCGCGACGCAGATGCTCGAATCGATGATCGAATCGCCCTCGCCGACCCGCGCCGAAGTCTCCGACGTCGCGACAGCGGTCTATGATGGCGCCGACGCGATCATGCTCTCGGCCGAGAGCGCGGCGGGTAAATGGCCGATCGAATCGGTCGCTATGATGAATTCGATCGCCGACGCGGTGGAACGCGATCCCGCACATGGCGACCGCGTCCATTTCACGGTCACGCGTCCCGATCCGACCACCGCCGACGCGCTGGCCGAGGCCGCGAAGAACATCGCCCGCACCGTATCGGCGGTGGCGATCGTCTGCTTCACCAGCTCGGGCTCGACGGCGCGGCGCATCGCGCGCGAGCGGCCGACCGTGCCGATCATGGTGCTGACGCCGAAGATCGAGACCGCGCGCCGCAGCGGGCTGCTCTGGGGCAGCCACGCGGTCCATACCCGCGACGTCGAATCGTTCGAGGAGATGGTCGCCAAGGCCAAGCGCATGGCGATGCGCCAGGAACTGGCGCGCGCGGGCGACCGTATCATCGTCTGCGCCGGCGTGCCGTTCGGGACGCCGGGCTCGACCAACGTGCTCCACGTCGTCACCATCTTGGGCGACGAGCTCAAGAATTATCAGGGGCCTGAAGGGGGCTGAACCTGGGCACCGCCTCTCCGTCACCCCGGCCTTGTGCCGGGCTCCACCGGGAGGCGAGCGATGACTCAGACAGGTAAGGACAGCGCATGAGGCGCAGTGGACCCCGGCACAAGGCCGGGGTGACGTTCTAATTTGGAAGCAATCCCAGCCGCACCAGTTCGGCGCGGAAATCCTCGGCGTTGGTGAACAGCACGGCGTGGATGCCTGCGTCCCTCGCGCCCGCGACATTGGCGGGACTGTCGTCGACGAACACCGCGTCGGGGCCTTCGAGACCGAAACGCTTCAGCGCCAGCGCGTAGATCGCGGGGTCGGGCTTCACGAGCTTCTCGTCACCCGAGACGACCACGTCGCGGAAGCGATCGAAGATCTCGCTGTGCTGCGGCACCCACTCGCGCCAGAACTCGCCCGAGAAATTGGTGATCGCGAACAAGGGCACGCCCGCGGCATCGAGCTCGCGGACGATCTCCAGCATGCCCGGAATCGCGTGGGGCACCGTATCGTTGAAGCGCGGACCCCATGCCTGGATCAGCTCGGCATGCTCCGGGAATTGCGCACTCAGCTCGGCCGAGGTCTCCGCGAAGGGACGCCCGGCGTCATGCTGGAAATGCCATTCCCTGGTGACGACGTTCGCCAGAAACGCTTCGAGCGCCTGATCGTCCTCGATCAAGCGCTCGTAGAGGTAACGCGGATCCCATTCGAAGAGGACCTTGCCGACATCGAAGATGACGGCGTGCGGCGTCCCCACGTCCGGAATTAGCCCTGGCGGGCCTTGAACCGGCGATTCGTCTTGTTGATCACATAGGTCCGGCCGCGGCGACGGATCACGCGGTTGTCACGGTGCCGCCCCTTGAGCGACTTCAATGAATTCACGATCTTCATGACCGATTCGCTTCTCGACTGAATATGGTGCTGGAAAAGAGGCGCCCGCCTAGAGGGGGAGCGTCGTCAAGTCAAGGTGCTGACGGCCTTGCGGAACCGACTGCCCGGGGGCAGGGTTGAGGTGCGGCGGGGCGTTCTCCCCGCAAGACAGGAGGCCAATGCCCGTGAACAATCTCCTCAGCATCGCAGCCGCGGGCGCGGCCTTGCTCGCGGGCGGATGCACCGCCACGACTCGCAATGCGCCGGTCGAGGTCACGCGCTACCATATCGGCACGCTGTCCGAACGCACCACGGTCGCGATCGAGCCGATGACCGGCGCGGCGCAGATCAGCCCCGAGTTCCAGATGTATGCCGACGCGGTCGGCACCGAGCTCGAGCGGCTCGGCTTCGTCCAGTCGCGCAGCGACATGGCGTCGGGCTATATCGCCGCAGTTTCTTTCACGCGCGTCTCGCGCGGTGCGTATCGCGAGCAGCCTCCCGTTTCGATCGGCCTCGGCGGCGGCGGCATCAGCGGCGGCCGGCGCGGCGGTGGAGTCGGCCTGGGCGGCGGCGTTTCATTCGGGATCGGCGGCAAGACGCGCGAAGTCTATGGCTCCGAGCTTGCGGTCCAGCTCCGCCGCCGCAGCGACAACAGCACCGTGTGGGAGGGCCGCGCAGTCACCGAATCGGTGAGCGGCAAGCCCGGCAGCGATCCGCGCGATCAGGCCGCCCGGCTGGCTAACGCATTGTTCAGGGACTTCCCAGGCGAGTCAGGCATCACTACCACGGTCAAATGAGCATCCAGATCAACGCCGCATTCGACGGCGGCAATATCCGCGTGGTGGCAATGGAGGGCGACCGGATCGACCTCGAGATCGTCACCGATCATCTGTCCGATTTCTACCAGTGGTTCCATTTCCGGCTGGCAGGGGCGAAGGGGCGCACGCTCACCTTCCGCATCCTGAATGCGGGCGGCGCGGCCTATCCGTTCGGCTGGCCCGGCTATCAGGCGCGCTGGAGCACCGATCGCGCGCATTGGCGGACCACCGCCACCGATTATGCCGACGGCGTGCTGAGCTTCACCCGGACGATCGACACCGACATCGTCTGGTTCGCCTATTTCGCGCCGTATTCGATGGAGCGGCACCACGATCTGGTGACTCGCATCGCCGCGCAGCCGGGCGTCTCCCACCGCGAGCTCGGCGTCACGCTCGACGGCCAGCCGATCGACTGCCTGACGCTCGGCGAAGGGCCCAAGCAGGTCTGGCTCTATGCCCGCCAGCATCCCGGCGAGACCATGGCCGAATGGTGGATGGAAGGCGCGCTCGAGAAGCTGACCGAGCTGGACGATCGAACCACGCATGCGCTGCGGAGCAAGGCGACCTTCCACATCGTGCCGAACATGAACCCCGACGGCTCCCGCCGCGGGCACCTGCGCACGAACGCCGCGGGCATCAACCTCAACCGCGAATGGCATTCGCCCACGCCCGAGAAGAGCCCCGAAGTCCTCGCCGTGCGTAACCGCATGGACGAGACCGGCGTCGATTTCGCGATGGACGTTCACGGCGACGAGGCGATTCCCGCCAATTTCCTTGCCGGCTTCGAAGGAATCCCGAGCTGGACCGACGCATTGGGCGAGAAATTCTACGATTTCGCGCGCCGCCTGGCGGAAACCACGCCCGAATTCCAGCTCGACCTCGGCTATGAGAAGGCCGCGCCGGGCAAGGCAAACCTCTCGATGTCGACCAACCAGCTCGCAGAGCGGTACGGCGCGGTTTCGATGACGCTGGAGATGCCCTTCAAGGACCATGACGCCAATGCGGACGCCGAGTTCGGCTGGTCGCCCGCGCGCTGCAAGATCCTCGCGCATGCCTGTCTCGACACGCTCGCCGGCATGATCGACGAAATCTGATGGATATCCGCGAAGGGGGACTGGACGATCCGCAGGTCGTCGCCTTGCTCAACGTGCATTTCGCGGGGATGCTCGCGAATTCGCCGAAGGACAGCTGCCATTTCCTCGATCTGTCCGGACTGCGCGCGCCCGGCGTGACCTTCTGGTCGGCGTGGGACGGCGCGGACCTGCTCGGCTGCGGCGCGCTCAAGCAGCTCGACGGCCAGCATGGCGAGATCAAGTCGATGCGCACGTCCGAGCAGCATCTGCGGCGCGGCACCGGCGCGGCTCTGGTCTCGCAGATCCTCGGTGTCGCCCGTGCGCGGGGCTATAAGCGGTTGAGCCTGGAGACCGGGTCCGGGCCCGCCTTCGAGGCCGCCCACGCGCTCTACCGCCAGTTCGGCTTCACCGAGACCGGACCGTTCGGCGACTATAAGGAAGACCCGTTCAGCCGCTTCCTGTCGCGCGTGGTGTAAACTATCGCCCCCTGCAAGGGGAGTGTGAGGTCGGATCGCGCCCCGCGCGATCCTCGATCATGCGGGGCATGATCGACCTCACACTGGTTGCGCAGACTTAGGTTTTGCGAAGCAAAGCCTTAGTCGGAGCTGGGTGAGGGGGTGCGGCCGCAAAGCGGCCGCGCGGAGCTTCGCTCCGCTCTACCCCTCACCAAGCTGCGCTAGGCAGCAAGCTGCCAAGCTTCGCTATCCTCCCCCTATCAAGGGGAGAGGGAGGTTTAGGTCGAATGCCGATACGACCTAACCTTCCTCGATCGCGCGCTGGCCGGCGGGGCCAATCGCCAGCTCACGCCAGTCGAGCTCCTCCTGCAGTCGCTCGAACGCCTCCTCGCCAATCGCGTCGTCGTCGCGCAATTGGCGCAGCCGCTCGCGCTGGGCGGATATCGCCTTGAGCTTGAGCCGCCGGCGCTCGTTGAAATCGCCGCAAGCCTCCCCGCCGTCGAGCGCCGCGCGATCGATCTCGAACTGGCGCCGTACCTCGTCGGCAACGCGCCCCTCCGCCCCCACAACCGCGGCCAGCGCCGCCCCGGTCAGGGCACGCTCGGCTGCCTGATGCTCCTGCGAATCGTCGCCGCTGCCCAAGCCCAGCAGCCGGATCAGCGGCGTGAGCGTGAGCCCCTGTACCACCAGGGTCGCCAGCACCACGGCGAACGCCGACAATGTGATGAGGTCGCGCTGCGGGAAGTCCGATGGCAGCGCAAAGGCAGTCGCCAGCGTCACCAGCCCGCGCATCCCGCACCAGCCGACCACTACGCCCTGGGCGAGGCCCGTCGGCTCGGCATCGCCGCGCAGCAACGCGAAGCGCGCCGCGAGCCGGTTATAAACGAGCACCCAGACGAGCCGCGTCACCACCACGCCCGCGACGACCATCGCCGCGACGCCGGCGGCCTCGCGCAGCCGGGCCGGGTCCATCCCGCCGATGATCGCGCGCGCCTGCATTCCCATCAGCAGGAAGGCAACGACGTTGAGCACGAACACCGCGACGCCCCACACCGCGAACGACTGGATGCGGTTGCGCGCGTCGATCCCCATGCGCGGGCTGTTGGCGATGAACATCGCCATCGTCACGACGCAGAGCACCGCCGACAGCCCCAGCCGCTCGGCGAGCAGCCAGGCGACGAAGGTATTGACGAATTCGAGCAGGTTCCCGCCGAACGAGCCGCGGGTATAGGGGATGATGAACTGGAATAGCCAGGCCATCGCCAACCCCAGCGCGATCCCGCCGGGCACTGCGAAGCCGAGCTGGAGCGCCACGCCGCCGTCGATCCCGCCATGGCCCTGGATCGCCACCGCGGCGCTGAACAGCAAAAGCGCCGTGGCATCGTTGAGCAGGCTCTCGCCGGTGAGCACCTGTACCGCGCGGCGCGGGAGCGAGGCCGATCGCAGCACCGTGGTCGCGGCTGCGGCATCGGGCGGCGCGACGATAGCACCGAGCGTAATTGCGGCCGCGATCGGTAATCCGGCGAACGCCCAGCCGATCCACGCCACTACCGCTGTGGTCAACAGCACTGCCACCACGGCAAGCGCGACCAGCGGGCGCCAGAGCCGGCGGATCGCGGCGAGCGGAAAGTCGAACGCGGCGTCGAGCAAAACGGGGGCGATGAACAGCGCCAGCGCGGTATGGCCTTCGAGCGCGATCGCCGGGCTCCCCGGCACCAGCGCTACGATCACACCTGCAGTAGCGAGCATGGTCGGATAGGGGATCCATGTCCGCCGCGCGACCTGCAGCAATACCACCGCCAGCAGCAACAGTGCGACGAGGCTCTCGAAGAAGGTCATGCACCAACATACCAGAGTTGCAATCCGCTCAGCATAGCCATGCATGCTCCGCGAGCGAAATGCGGGTATCGGTGTCGAGCGGGCCGGCCAGCACCGCCCGCAGGTTCGCCTCCAGCTGCTCCCGGTTGCGCATCCCCACTGCCACGGTTGAGACCACTGGATGCGACAGGCAGAAGCGCAGCGCCGTGTCGGCGACCGATTGATCGGGCGATGTCACAGTCGTCAGGCGTGTCACGCGGTCAGCGGTCTCGTGCCGGTGCTCATCGAAAAAATAAGCGCGCCGCCAATCGTCGGGTGGGAAGTCAAGCATGCCCCCGAGCGCGCCGTAATATAGCGGCGCGCGGGCGATGACGCCTACATCGTGCTTCTCGCAAAGCGGCAGAAGCGCCCGGGACGGGCCAGGATCGAAGACATTGTACATCGCCTGCACCGAAGCGATCCGTTCGCTGGCGACGATCTCGAATCCTGCCGCCACGTCGTGATCGAAGAGCGACATGCCGAAGCCGGCGATCTTGCCTTCCTCGCGAAGGCATTCGAGCGTCTCCAGCCAATCGCCTTCATGCTGCCATTCGGGACACCAGGCATGAAGCTGCTGGAGCGCCAGCCGCTCGACGCCCAATGTCGCGAGCAATGCTTCGGTTTCGGCGCGCAGGTGCCGCCCCGGATAGGCATCCTGCGCGGGGACATGCGGCGAGGGCAGATCGAAATGCACCAGCGACGTGGCGCGCACGAGGATATGGACGCGATCCCGCGCATTTTCGCGCCTGAGCATTTCGCCGAGCAGCGCCGCCGCCACATTGTCCCCGGCATCGAGCTCGATGGCGTTGATGCCGCGATCGAGCGCCAGTGCGACCATGGCCCTCGCCTCCGCGATGTCGCTCCGCGCCGCGGCCGCCAGCGCCGAAGTGCCGAGGGTCAGCTCGGACAGGTCGAGTCCGGTCCGGCCGAGGCGGCGAAACCGCATCGTCAGTCCGCCGCCGCCGTGATCACGATCTGCAGCCCCGGCGCGTCGCGGTTCGCCCAGGACGAACGGTGCCACGCGCCGGGCTGCGCCGGGGTCTGGACGCGATGTACGCTCGCGGCGCCGGGCGTGACTTCATATTCCCTGTCCGGATCGAGCAGGAACGGAAACCGGCCCGAGACCATCGCCGCGAGCTGCGCCGGGCGATGCGCCCACAATGCCTCGACTGGCGCGCCGGTGCGCATCACGCGCATGTCCATCTGGCCCAGCAGCGGAAATTCGCGGCGCATATAAGCGCAGTAGATATCGGCACGGATATTATCGGCCGGGGTGAACCGCATGCCAGCGGGGCGGCCGAGCGGCCAGACCAATCGGAACGCCCGCCGCTCGTTGACGCGATCGACATGCCAGACGAGGTCACCCGGCGCAAAATAGGTGCGGATCGCGATCGAGGGCCGTGCTGCGACCAGTCCGCCGACAAGGCCGGCCAGCGCGGAGATCTCGCGGGCGAGCAGTTCGTTCTCACGCGCGAATGCGCCGGGTCCGAATAGCTGACCCGACACCATCTCGAGCGCCGCGTCGGGCTCGAGCCGATTGAAGTCGAGCCTGAACCCGGGCGCGCGGAGCAATGCGCGGACCAGATCGCGATACGGCAGATCGTCGAGCGCCGGGCGTTCCAGCTCGACGGCACCGAGCGGCGACCGATCGAGGCTATGAAGCAACGGGTCGGCGCCATTGGCCAATGCGCTGCCGGGAAGTCCGCTCATCGCAGCGTTGTCGGCCAAGGCCCCGGCCAGATCAAGCGAGGGCAGCGGCCGCCCCGGAAGGGACGGCCGCCGGGCATCAGTTGCCGAACTGGAGGCGGACGCCGGTCATGATCCGCCGGCCACCATAAGACAGGCGCATGATCTTGGGAGCACCGTCTTCGAAGGGCACGTAGCTGCCGGTCGAGATCGTCTGCGCCTCGCGCCGCATGTTGCGGCCTTCTGCATAGACCTGGAAATTGCGCGTGACATTATACGAGATCTTGGCGTCGATGAAGGTGCTGCCATCCGTGAAGCGCGGAACGCCCGGATTCCAACCCGGACCAACGAGGCGCACGTTGGTCCATTGTTCGCCCGGATAGTTGATGTCGATATTGTTGCCGCCGCACGGCGTGATGCAGTTAAACCGCGCGCTGCGCCTCTGATAGGCGACCCGGATGTTGAGCTTGCCGTCATCATACCACAGCGAAGCGTTGGTATAATATTTCGATTCGTCAGGCGGAAGCATGACGTCCCCAGTGAGCGGATCCTGCTGCCCAGACGTCACTGCCGATGACAGGATCGAGAAGTTGGCATCGGCGCCGGTGTACTTCAGGAACCAGGGCAGGAAGGTGAATGCGGTCTTGGCGGAGAACTCCCAGATCGAACGCTTGTAGCCCGGTCCGTTTTCGTAAGTGGGATAGGCGAACTCGATATCGGAGAGCGCTTCGCCCGTGCCTGGATCGGTTCCTTCGCTCCCCGCGAAAGGCCGCGCGGTCTTGGTCACCTGAAGCGGATTGCCGATCTTGACGTCGAGCTTGCCATAAGTCGCCGAGAACATCGTATCCGCGTTGGGATACCATTCGAGGCTGGCGTTGTAGCTCCACGCGGTAAATGGCTTCAGCCCGGGATTCCCGATGCGCCCGGTGCAGCCGAAGATATCGTCGCCGTCGGCATCGATCGCGCGCTGGTCGATCGTGCACGTGCCGCCCGCGATGAGATTGCCCATCGACGGACGCGCGACGGTCTTGCCGCCATAGAGTCGCAACACGACCGATTCGTTGAAGCCCCAGAGATTGAGGTTGACGCTGGGCAGCCAATCGCGGGTGCTGGCATTGACCGAGGTGTTGGCAATGAACGTCTGGGTGATGATACCACCCGCATTGTTGGGATCCAGAGGATTGAAGGCGGGGCCCTTGCGAATGCTGTTCAGCGTGAGCAGCGACGTGCCGGTCACATTGGCGAACACGCCGCGCACGCCGACATTGCCGTTGAAAACCAGCCCCAGCGGCAGCTTCTGCTCGAAGTCGAACATCGCATAGACGTTCTTGATCGTCTCCTGCACCCGCGTCGCCGGCTGGTCGTATGTCTTGCCGTCGGTGCCGACGCAAGTCTTGAGGCAATCATAGTTCATGAAGTCCTTCGCGCCGAGCGCAGCGAACAACTCGTCGGTGCGAATTCCCTGCCATGCGTCCGGCAGCGTGCCGCGATTGGGCAGATCGCCGAAATATTGCGAACCGCTGGGCTCGAGCGTCCTGGTGAACAGCGCGATGAGATCGGCCGGGGTCAGCGTATCCACGCCCGAGCGGACATTGGCAGGATTGGTGGACGGAACGTAACCGTAATTGCACGACACCGTCGACGTCGCGGTCGGCTGACAGGCGCGCAACGTACCGCGGACATTGGCCGTCGGCACGATCACCGCGGGCACGTACCCGGCGGTCCCGAAGGTGCCCACAGCCGAGGACACCGTGTACCCGCCGCCGCCCCAGCGCTCGGACTTGTTCTTGCGATACATCCCGCCGACCGAGAATTTGGTGATGAACGGCAGCCAATCCCGGGTGTCGTACCGCAGGTCGAGCTTGGCGATCCGCTCCGACGATTCACCAAGCGCCGGAGAATAGGAGACCCCGAAGCTCGGGGTGGTCAGCGGCAACTGCCCGACAGTATAGGCGGGACTTGCCGGCGCGTTGGGCCCGGCCGTGACGGCACTCTGGCCGACGCAGGTCGGTGCCGTCCCCGTGCCGATGCACGCGGGCGGTCGCAATTGCACGAAGTTCGCAGGATTGGTGTCGTCGTAGCTGGCTGGCAGAGCGACGTCGTAGAGGCCGTTGGGCTGCAGCGTCAGTGTCGCATCGCCATAAGCGTAGGAGCGCGAAGTACGCATGTCGCCGCGGCCCGATGTCGCCTTGGTCATGCCCGCCATCGCATCAATCTCGAGCCGCTCGCCGCGATATTCGGCACCGCCCTGATAATACATCGTCTTGGTGTCGATGTGGTTCTCGATCTGGTCGATGCTCACCGAATTATTGGTCAACTTCATCTGAGTGACGTTGTGATTAGCATCCACCACCACGCTGCCGGGAACCACGTTCAAGACCTGCCCCGCGACGGGGACGCTGATCAGGGAGTTGCCGCTGCCGGTGCTGACGACATTGAGGCCGTAGACAGGGTCGAACACATTATATCCGGCAGGCGCGTTGGCGTTGACGGTACGCGTGCGCGGATTGCCCGTGGTCGTATCGCTGAAGGTACCGGCAATATTCTGGTTGAACAGGCTTACCGGGTTGCGGCTGCGATTCTGGTCATGGACCTGGCGGTCGGCGCGCGTTGCCTTGGCATAGACGGTCAACTGGTCGTTCACGCGGAAATCGAGCCGCGCATCGATCGAGTAGCGCTCGTCGGTCTGCGTGTTCATGAAGTTGCGGACCAGCGACGGAGTCGCGTCGTTCCACTGGTTGAGACAGGTTTGCTGCTCCACCGTCCGCTGCTGGACCCGTGCCGCGGTCGTGGCGTTGCCCGCCGTTTGCAGAGGAAGATACGGGAAGATCGAGAGGCACTGCGCCTTGCTGGTCGCGCCGGCGGCGAGCGTCACCAATTCGCGTGGCGTGAGCGTGGTGCCGTCAGGGGCGGTGCTGTTGGCGAAAGCAACGTCCGCAGCGTCGGTCCCGACCGTCGCCGGATTGAAACTGAACGTCTTTTCGGGTGAATTGTCGAAGTCGAAGAGGCGCGCAAAACCACGGTTGTTGGAAGTCGTCTGCTCATAGCCATGGCCGTCGTTCTGGATCTTGGAATAGGTGCCGCTGACGATCACGCCGAGCCGATCGTTCAAGAACTTGTGCGCAGCGACGGCGTTGAAGTCCGGGGTCCAGTCCCTGCCGAGCGAATTCTGTCCGGCGCCGGCGCGGAGCGAGAAATAAGGCTTTTTGAAATCAAGGCCGGTGCGGGTCTTGATCTGAACGGTTCCGCCCAGCGAGCCCTCGGTCATGTCGGCGGTCGAACCCTTGACCACGTCGACGCTCTTGATCAATTCGGCTGGAAGCTCACGCAGATCCGCGCTGCGGCTCGCCCCGAGCGCGAGCGCCGTGGTGCTCTGCACGCCGATCCCGTCGAGTTCGACCCGCGTGAGATCGGGGCCATTGCCGCGCACGGTGACGCTGTCACCTTCGCCGAACTCGTTGCGGCCGAGCGCGACGCCCGGGATGCGCGAGATCGCTTCGTTGACGTTGCGGTCGGGGAAGGAGCCGACGTCATCGGCAACGATCGAGTCTGTCGCCGTCCTGGCGTTCTTCTTGCGATTGTTGGCCGATTGCTGGCTGGCGCGCGAGCCGACGACGATGATCGCCTCTTCGCTCTCGGGTGGAACGATGTCTTCGGGCGAAGGCGCCACCTGTCCGCCCTGTTCGCCCGCCTGGGGCGCGGTCTGCGCCATTGCCTGCCCGCCACAGATCAGTGCCAGCCCCAGCACCGTCCAGGACGCAGTCGCCCCAATGCGGACGCGCAGATTCGATCGATTCGACATGATTTTCCCCTCTCCCACCGTTGTTCACGCGGTCGTCCGAAGCGAGTCTCAGGTTGTTGTTGTCCCCGCGACCGGACGCATTTTGTGGGGTTCCGGAGGTTGTCCCTCCTGTTCTCCCACAATATGGAACGTGACTTCAGCTTTTAGAATTACCAGTTTTTTCCTCCGGCGCAAGCCAATCGTCAGACCAATCGGATAAAAGAGAGCCCACAGAGGGTTAATGGGGACTCTGTCCCGCTGCGAGACGACGCCGGACAACTTCTCGGGCGGCGATCAATCGCCGAGCGGGATTCTCGCCGCCTGCGACGCGAACCGCGCGGTCAGGTCGAAATTGTCGCCGTGGAAGACCGTGCGCACATAAGTGATCGATTCCTTCTCGCGCCAGGTCCAGCGCTCGAGCACGAGGCACGGCTTGTCCGCAGGCACTTCGAGCAAGGCGGCCGCATCCCCTGCCGCCGCCGCGGTGATGCGGTGCTCCGCCTCGGTCCAGGGAACATGCGCGAGCAGCCAACTTCCCGGCGGGATCACCGAAAAATCGGTGTCGCGCGCTGCGGGCACCGCGGCGAGATTGATCAGCCGCTCCTCGACTGCATAAGGAAGGCCGTCGGCGAGATGCACGCACTGGAGCGACAACAACTTGCCGTGCGGCGGCAGGCGCAGCAACGCGCCGCTGGCACCGTCCGCATCCAGCTCGGCCTGGCCAACCAGCCGCAGCGCATAGGCATGGCCGCGCTGCTCGATCTCCTCGCCGATATCGGGGATCTGCAGCGCCGCCATATGGATCCGCGGTCGGGTGACGAACGAGCCGCGCCGGCGCTGGCGCGAGATCAGCCCTGCGCCGGCGAGCGCCGACAGCGCCTTGTTCACCGTCATGCGCGAGCAGCCATATTCCGCCATCAGCTCGTGCTCGAACGGAATGCGGTCGCCGGGCCGCAGCGCGCCCGACATGATCCGGCCCTCGATAGCGTTGCGGATGGCCTGGTAGAGCGGACGGGCGTCGGCGGTCATTGTCCGGCGATCCCCAGCCCCGCAAGCGCGCGCGCGTAGCGCGCCATCACCGCGTCGCGCGCGACATGTCGTCCGCCCTTCACCCATTGCCGCCCGCCGCGCCACACGCCGTCGATCATTCCCCGGCTGTCGGCGAAGACGAACGCGTCGAGCAGCGCATCGCCGATGCGGTCGGCCAATGTGGGATGGCCGCGATCGAGCGTCACGAAATCGGCGCGCGCGCCGGCCGCGAGGCGTTGGCTGCCTATCCCCAGCGCCTGTGCTCCGCTTTTGCCCGCCGCGTCGAACAACGTCCGCCCGGTCGAGGGGCAGGCCGGGTTCGACAGCAGATTGCGCTCGCGCCGTACCAGCCGCTGCGAATATTCGAGGCTGCGCAGTTCCTGCGCCAAGTCGATCAGCACGTTCGAATCGGAGCCCACTCCGAAGCGTCCACCCGCCGCGACGAAATCCGTGGCGGGAAAGATGCCGTCGCCCAAATTGGCTTCGGTGATCGGACAGAGGCCCACGACGGCGCCGCTCCGCGCGATCCCCTCCAGCTCCGCCATGGTGGCGTGCGTCGCGTGGACGAGGCACCAGCGCGAATCCACCGGCGCATATTCGAGCAGCCATTCGACCGGACGGCGGCCATGATGCCGCAGGCAATCCTCGACCTCGCCGGTCTGCTCGGCGATATGGATATGCACCGGGCCGTCACCCCCGATCTCGACTGCGGCCGCCAGCCCCTCGGGCGTCACGGCGCGTAAACTGTGCGGCGCGACGCCGACACGCGCGTCCGAAAGCCCCGTCACAGCACGCCGCGAAGCCTCGACCAGCCGGGCATAGCCGTGGATGTCGTGCACGAAGCGCCGCTGCTCGGGCCGGGGCGCCGCGCCGCCAAAGCCCGACGCCATGTAGAGCACCGGCAACAAGGTGAGCCCAATGCCCGTCTCCGTCGCCGCCGCCGCCAGCCGCGCGCCCATCTCCGCCGGATCGGCAAAGGGCGCACCGTGGATGTCGTGATGGACATAATGGAACTCGCCCACCCGGACGAAGCCCGCCTCGAGCATCTCGACGAAAGCGAGTGCAGCGATCGCCTCGAGTTCGTCCGGGCCGATCGCATTGGCGAAGCGGTACATCAGGTCGCGCCACGTCCAGAAACTGTCCGCCGCCGGCCCGCGCCGTTCGGCCATGCCGGCCATGCCGCGCTGGAAGGCATGGCTGTGGAGATTGGCGACGCCCGGCAGCGCCACGCCGTGCCGCTCGTCGCCGGGCTCCGGCGCGACACCGAGCGTCAGAGCGACGATGACGCCATTCGCGGCCGTCATCCGTACGTGCTCGGCCCATCCGTCCGCCAGCAGCGCAGTCTCGAACCACCAGCTTTGCATCGCCGCCCTTCCGCATCGTGTCGTGGACAAATGTATAGACATTTCCGGCGAGATCCTAGAGGATCGATCAATCGCTTTCAGGAGGGTCATTGCGTGCGCGTCGAGCAGCTGTGGAGCAACGCCAGGCTGGCCACGCTGCGCGGCGAGGGCCTCGGCGTGGTGGAGGACGGCCTGATCGCCGCAACCGGCGGCCACATCGTCTATGCCGGCCCCCGCGGCGACACCCCGGCGTTCGATGCCGAAACCATCCATGATTGCGAAGGCCGCTGGATCACGCCCGGGCTGATCGATTGCCACACCCACCTCGTTTTTGCCGGCAATCGTGCGCGCGAGTTCGAGCTACGCCTTGAGGGTGCGAGCTACGAAGAGATCGCCCGCGCGGGCGGCGGCATCGTCTCGACCATGGCCGCCACACGTGCCGCCAGCGAGGAGGAACTGGTTTCCGCCGCATTGCCTCGGCTAGATACGATGCTGGCCGACGGCGTGACTACGATCGAGATCAAATCGGGTTACGGCCTGTCCGAAGCCGACGAATGCAAGATGCTGCGCGCCGCGCGTGCGCTGGGCGAACGGCGCGCCGTGAACATCGCGACAACCTTTCTCGGCGCGCACGCCGTGCCGGGCGAGTTCAAGGGCGATGCCGACGGCTATATCGAACGGGTCTGCGAAGCGATGATTCCCGCGGTCGCCGCGGCCGGCCTGGCCGATGCCGTCGATGCGTTCTGCGAAGGGATCGGCTTCAGCCCCGATCAGGTCCGCCGCGTGTTCGAGGCCGCCCGTGCCAACGGCCTGCCGGTGAAGCTCCATGCCGAGCAGCTCTCCAACCTTCACGGCGCGGCGCTCGCGGCCGAGTTCGGCGCGCTCTCCGCCGATCATCTCGAGCATCTCGACGAAGCCGGCGTCGCGGCGATGGCGCGCGCCGGCACCGTCGCGGTGCTGCTGCCCGGAGCATTCTACTTCACCCGCGAGACCCGCCTCCCCCCGGTCGGTGCGCTCCGCCGCGCCAGCGTGCCGATCGCCATTGCCACCGACTGCAATCCCGGCACCTCGCCGCTCACTTCGCCGCTGCTGGCGATGAACATGGCGGCGACCTTGTTCCGGCTGACCGTCGACGAATGCATCGCCGGCATGACGCGCGAAGCGGCACGCGCACTCGGCCGGCTGGATACCGTCGGCACGCTCGAGCCCGGCAAGCGTTGCGATCTCGCGATCTGGGACATCGAGGAGACCGCCGAGCTCGTCTATCGCATGGGGTTCAACCCGCTCCATGCCCGCATCTTTGGAGGACAGGCATGATCACGCTCGAACCCGGCGCAGTGCCGCTCGAGCAATGGCGCGCAATCTATCGCGGCGGCGAGACGCAGCTCGACTCCGCCTGTCGTCCGGCAGTCCAGCGCGCCGCCGGCACCATCGCCCGGATCGCTGCAGGCGATCATGCAGTCTACGGCGTCAACACCGGCTTCGGCCTCCTCGCCAGCATCCGCATCGAACCCGCCGATCTCGACGCGCTCCAGCGCAACCTCGTCCTCTCGCACGCGGCGGGGGTCGGCGATCCCATGCTGCGCCCCGTGCTCCGGCTGATGATGGCGCTCAAGCTCGCGAGCCTCGCCCGCGGCGCATCGGGCGTGCGGCTCGACACGCTCGACCTGCTCGAGGCGATGCTGGCACGCGATCTGCTGCCGGTGGTCCCGGCACAGGGCTCGGTCGGCGCTTCGGGCGACCTCGCCCCGCTCGCACATATGACCGCGGCGATGATTGGGGTCGGCGAGATCGACACGCCCGCCGGCCGCCTTCCCGCCGAACGGGCATTGCGCGAGGCGGGCCTAGAGCCGCTCACGCTCGGCCCCAAGGAAGGCCTCGCACTGCTCAACGGCACGCAATTCTCCACAGCCTATGCGCTCGCCGGGCTGTTCGAAGCCGAGGCATTGTTCGCCGCCGCACTCGTCTCGGGCGCACTTTCGACCGAGGCGGCCAAGGGCTCCGACACACCTTTCGACCCGCGCATCCACGATCTGCGCGGTCATCGCGGCCAGAAGGAAGTCGCGGCGATGCTGCGCGCGATGATGCATGGGTCGCCGCTGCGCGCCTCGCACCGCGACGACGACAAGCGCGTGCAGGATCCGTACTGCCTGCGCTGCCAGCCGCAGGTGATGGGCGCCGCGCTCGATCTGCTCCGCCAGGCCGCGGCGACCTTGAGGATCGAGGCCAACAGCGTGTCGGACAATCCGCTGGTCTTCGCCGATACCGACGAAGTGCTGTCGGGCGGCAATTTCCACGCCGAACCCGTCGCCTTCGCCGCCGACATGATCGCGATGGCCCTGTGCGAGATCGGCTCGCTTTCCGAGCGGCGGCTGGCGATGCTGGTCGATCCGGCGCTCTCAGGATTGCCGGCCTTCCTCACCCCGCGTCCGGGGCTCAATTCGGGTTTCATGATCCCCCAGGTCACCGCCGCCGCTCTGGTCTCCGAAAACAAGCAGCGCGCTTATCCGGCCAGCGTCGATTCGATTCCAACCTCGGCCAATCAGGAAGACCATGTCTCGATGGCCGCGCACGGGAGCCGCCGGCTGATGGCGATGGCCGACAATACCGGCAATATCATTGCGATCGAACTGCTCGCTGCGGCGCAAGGCTATGACTTCCACGCGCCCGTCCGCAGCAGCGAAGCGATCGCGGCAGTTCATCGGGTAGTACGTGACGCCGTGCCGCATCTGGAAGAAGATCGCTATTTTCATCCCGACATCGCCGCCGCCGCACAGATCGTCCGCGCGGGTATTTTGCGCGAGATCGCCGAAAGCCACGCTGTTCCCATTCCGTCGGTGACGCATGGCTAACAGCGACTGGCTGATGGTCCGCCGAGGCAATGCGCCTTTGGTGCTCGGCATGCCGCACACCGGCACGGACATCCCCAACGACCTGCTGCCCCGCTTCCTCTCGCCATGGCGCGCGAGGAAGGACGCCGACTGGTGGATCGACCGGCTCTACGCCTTCGCCGCCGATCTCGACGCGACGATCGTCCGCACCACACTCTCGCGCAGCGTCATCGACGTGAACCGCGATCCCAGCGGCGCCTCGCTCTATCCGGGCCAGACGACCACCGAGCTCTGCCCGACCACCACCTTCGACGGCGAACCGCTCTATTTGCCCGGTCAGGCGCCCGACGAAGCCGAGATCGCCCGGCGCCGCGACCGGTGGTTGACGCCCTATCACGCCGTGCTCACCGCCGAGCTGGAACGGCTCCGCGAGGCACACGGCAACGTCGTCCTCTACGACTGCCATTCGATCCGCAGCCACGTGCCGCGCCTGTTCGACGGCGAACTGCCCCAATTCAACATCGGCACCAACGATGGCGTGACCTGCGACTCCGCACTCGAAGCAGCAGTCGAGCGTGCTTGCGCCGCCACCGGCCGCTCGCTGGTGGTGAACGGCAGGTTTCGCGGCGGCTACACCACCCGCCATCACGGCCGCCCCGAAACGGGCGTGCACGCGATCCAGATGGAGCTCGCCTGCCGCGGCTATCTCGACGAGCCCGACAAACCCGACGAGACCAACTGGCCGACGCCCTTCGACCCGGCCCGCGCCGCACCGCTGATGGTCGATCTCCACGCCATCCTCACCGCCTGCCTCGACTGGAAGCCAGCATGACCACCCGCCGCGACAACAGCCGCATTATCCGGGCAGCGCGCGGCGCCGAGCTCAGCGCGAAGAGCTGGCTCACCGAGGCGCCCTTGCGCATGCTGATGAACAATCTCGACCCCGGCGTTGCCGAGAAGCCCGAGGAGCTGATCGTCTATGGCGGCATCGGCCGGGCCGCGCGCGACTGGGAGAGCTATGACGCGATCGTCGCCAGCCTGCGCCGGCTCGAGGACGACCAGACCCTGCTCATCCAGTCGGGCAAGCCGGTCGGCATCTTCCGCACCCATGCCGATGCGCCGCGCGTGCTGCTCGCCAATTCCAACCTCGTTCCGCATTGGGCGAACTGGGCGCATTTCAACGAGCTCGATCGCAAGGGCCTGATGATGTACGGCCAGATGACCGCCGGCAGCTGGATCTATATCGGCAGCCAGGGCATCGTTCAGGGCACCTACGAAACCTTCGCCGAAATGGGCCGCCAGCATTTCGGCGGCACCCTGAAGGGCCGCTGGATCCTCACCGCGGGCCTTGGCGGAATGGGCGGCGCGCAACCGCTTGCCGCGACGATGGCGGGCGCCTCGTGCATCGCGGTCGAATGCCAGCCGTCGCGGATCGAGATGCGACTCAAGACCGGCTATCTCGACCATCAGGCGAACAGCATCGAAGAGGCGCTGGCGATCGTCGCGGAAGCGCACAAGGCCGGCGATGCCGTCTCGGTCGGCCTGCTCGGCAACGCCGCGGAGATCTATCCCGAGATGGTCCGCCGTGGCATCCGCCCCGACGCGGTGACCGATCAGACCTCGGCCCACGATCCGCGCAACGGCTACCTCCCGCTTGGCTGGTCGCTCGACCAATGGGAGCGCGCCCGCAGCGACGATCCCGAAGGTCTCGACAAAGCCGCCCGCGCCTCGATGGCGGTCCATGTCCGCGCGATGCTCGACTTCCACGCAATGGGCATCCCCACGGTCGATTACGGCAACAACATCCGCCAGATGGCGTTCGAGGAAGGCGTCACCGACGCGTTCGACTTCCCCGGCTTCGTGCCGGCGTACATCCGTCCGCTCTTCTGCCGCGGCGTAGGTCCGTTCCGCTGGGTGGCGCTGTCGGGCGATCCCGAGGACATCTGGAAGACCGACGCCAAGGTGAAGGAGCTGCTTCCCGACAACGCGCACCTCCACAACTGGCTCGACATGGCGCGCGAACGGATCCACTTCCAGGGCCTGCCCGCGCGGATCTGCTGGGTCGGCCTGGGCGAACGCCACCGCCTCGGCCTCGCCTTCAACGAGATGGTCGCCTCGGGCGAGCTCAAGGCACCGATCGTGATCGGCCGCGATCATCTCGACAGCGGCTCGGTCGCCTCGCCCAACCGCGAGACCGAGAAGATGCAGGACGGCTCGGACGCGGTCTCGGACTGGCCGTTGCTCAACGCATTGCTCAACACCGCCAGCGGCGCGACCTGGGTGTCGCTCCATCATGGTGGCGGCGTCGGTATGGGCTTCTCGCAGCATTCGGGGATGGTGATCGTCTGCGACGGCACTGCGGACGCCGCGCGCCGGATCGAACGCGTGCTGTGGAACGATCCCGCCACCGGCGTCATGCGCCATGCCGATGCGGGCTACGAGATCGCGATCGACTGCGCGCGCGAGCAAGGGCTCGATTTGCCCGGCATGCTCGGCTGACTAATTCGGGAGTGTATCGGCGGCGCTGAGGTTGCCATGATAATGCGGCGCATGGTGTTCCGATCTTCAAAACAGGCGCAGGCCAAGCTGCACGCCCGCACTGGCATCGGGAGCACTTTTCGACAGGCCCGCGCCGCCGTGCACCGATAGCGAAAGCCGCGACGAGATGCCCGTGGTGAGCCGCATCGAGAGCAGTTGTTCGTCGGGCAGCGACGCGCCGGGGCTCTGCGCATAGCCATAGGCGACCTGCCCGGAAACGCCCGAACCCAGCGTCGCATTGAGCCCGGCCTGGCCTGCCAGGGTGGTGCGGAGGCGATAGCCGTCCGGATTCTCCGGCATCGTGTAGGTCACGTTCGCGAACGGCGCCACCGCGCCCAGTGGCTTCGATGCTTCGGCACCCACGGCATAATCGGCCTTTCCGGTGCCGAGTCCGGTCCTGGCCGTCGGCAGCTTCACTTGCCCGTAAGCGGCAAGGTCGACGGCCTTGAGAGGCGCTACCCATGCAGCGCCCAGCCTCAGGTCGCCCATGCCCTGCCGACGCATCCGCGTCGCCGGCCGGGTCGGGTCGACGATGATCGGAAGGCCGAACAGTCCGCCACCGCCCGTCACCACATTCCCGGGCGCATCGACCCGGGTGTAGGGGAGCGAGGCCGACAGGACCACGCGGCCCTTGACCACGCGCGCGCCAGCGACCGCTGAACGGCTCTCTATTCGCTCTCCGATGCCATAGTCCCCGGTCTGATATTCGGCGCCGACACTCAGTTCCGCGCGGGCATTACCCGGGCGTGAAACGGGCTCGGCGGCTTGCTGCGCCGCCGCCGGCGAGGCGAGGAACAACAGGCCGAGGGCGACCGAATATGCATGCATGGCATTCTCCATTCTCGATACGTGCGTACGAGAACGAGAGCCGCCGCAGGTTTAATCCCGAAGCTTCACCGCGGCCGGGACCAATGCGCGCCGATAGCGGCATGCTCGCCCGCTGCGTCGAGCGGTTCCCCGGCCATCATGTCCTGCGCTTCCGCCATCAGCGCAGCGCCCGCCGAGCCGGCCTGACGGTATTCGGTAGCAGCGTTCTCCCCCGCGGTGCGGAGCGATTGGACTTGCCAGGCGCCCTCGCGCCGGCAGGCGATCGCGGCCTGCGCGCCGGCTTCGAAGGCGCGGCAATACTCGCCGTCGGACCGGCGAAACGTCACGATGATCCGGACCGGGGCGTCCATCGGCTGTGCGGAGGCGAGTTGGGTGTCGAGCACCTTCGCAGTCTCGCCGCGCGCGACGAGCGCTCCGTCGTGCATCGCGAAGGGCCCGGCTTGCGGGAGCCCGCGTCCGATCAAAAGCCCCAGCGCGAGCGCCGCGGCGACTGCGCCGCTCGCCGGCAACCAGCGCAGCAAGGGCCGATCCCGCTTTGCGCGAACCGCGGCGATATCGGCGACCTTGCCCGACGCGCGGAGCATTTCGACGAGCGGTTCCGGCGGCGGCGTGGTCGCGAGCGGGTCGAACGCCGAACGCAATCGCGCGCGCATCCGGCGCTGCCGCGCGATCTCTTCCGCAAGCGTCGCGTCCGCCTCGGCGGCGCGCTCGACTCGCTTCGCCGCGATCGGATCGAGCTCGCCATCGACATAGGCCATTAGCATTTCGGGATCGATGCTCATGCCGCCTCTCCCAGCCGCGCCATCAGCGCGGTGCGGCCCCGCACGAGGCGCGACGTCAACGTACCCATCGGGATATCGAGCATCTCCGCGGCTTCCCTGTAAGCGAAGCCCTCGACCAGGACGAGCGCGATCACTTCGCGCTGCTCGTTCGGCAGCGTGGCCATCGCGCGCATTACCTGGCCGAGCTCGACGCTGGCCTCGATCGCGCGGTCTCCGCCGTCGCCCACGGTTTCGCCCTGCTCGGCCGCGACGAAGGTCTCGCCGCGCCGGTTCGTCGCGCGGGCGGTGTCGATCCAGAGATTGCGCATGATTCGATACATCCAGCTGTCCAGTCGCGTTCCGGGCTGCCACGAGGCGCGCGCATTGATCGCCCGCTCGACCGCAGCCTGGCACAAATCATCCGCGTCGGCCGGCGATCGGGCGAGCGCATGCGCGAACCGCCGCAGCCGCGGCAGAAGCGCCACCATCTCGTCCTCGAATGCCACGTCCTGCGGATTTCCTCGCTATTGCCGGATGAAACGAACGGGCTCCTCCGTTTCATCCCTGCATGACACAAATCTTTCCCCGGGTTAGAGCCGAAAGGATGAACCGACGTCCATGGTTGCTCGTCGCAGCTTTGCTGATCGCGCCGTCGCGGGCGAATGCGCAACTCCTTCCGGTGCCTTCGCTGCCCGGCCCCGTCGGTGATGTAGTGCGCGACCTCGGCGCCGTGCTCCCGCAGAATCCGCTGGTGCAGCAGATCGACCGCGCCGCGCGAGGGCTGGCGCGCGAGCGGCTCCAGCGACTCGAGGAGATCGCGCGACTGCATCCGGACGCGATCGAGCTGGACCGCGACGGCAATCCGGTCCGCGCGCAGGAGATCGTGGTCGAGGAGCCGGACGAGGCGCTGCTTGCCCGGGCGGATGCGGCGGGCTTCACTTTGCTCGAACGGGAGACGATAGAAGACCTGGAGATCGGCTATGCGCGCTTCCGGGTGCCGACGGGCACGTCGTTGCGCGCCGCACTGAAGCGCATGCGCGCGATCGCCGACGGCCGCAGCGTCTCGGCGGATCCCCTGCATTTCGCCAGTGGCAGCGTGAAGCCGGGCGCGGCCGGGAGCGCGGCGCCTCTTTCGGCGGCGTCCGGCCCGCTGTCGATCGGCATCATCGACGGGGGCGTCGACTCGCGAGCAATCGCGGGACCGCTGGTGCAACAGGCATTCGCGGTGGGCGGGCCGAGCCCGAATGCGCACGCGACCGCCATCGCCTCGCTGATTCAGGGAAGCCCGGCGATCCGTGGCGCGGCGCCGCAAGCGCGGCTGCTGATCGCCGACGTCTATGGCCGCGACCCCGCTGGCGGGAGTGCGACGGCAATCGCCCGGGCGATCGGCTGGATGGTGCGGCAACGCGTGCCAATCGTCGCGGTGAGCCTCGTCGGACCCGCCAATCCACTGCTCGCGCGCGTAGTCGCGGCGGCGCGGGCGCGCGGCACGGTGATCGTGGCGGCGGTCGGCAATGACGGTCCGGCCGCGCCGCCCGCTTATCCCGCTTCCTATCCCGAGGCGCTCGCAGTGACCGGCGTCGACGGACGAAACCGCGCGCTGATCGAAGCGGGGCGGGCGCGCCACCTCGATTATGCGGCACCCGGCGCCGACATGCTTGCCGCGGGACTCGCCGGGCGGCCCGTGGCGGTGCGGGGTACTTCGTTCGCCGTGCCTTTCGCTGCGGCCCGGCTCGCACGCTTCTACGCGGCCCCCGACAACGCGGCGCTTGCCGGCGGACTGCGCACGCTCGACCGCGAGGCACAGGATCTCGGCAAGCGCGGGGCCGATCAGGCCTATGGCCGCGGCCTGGTCTGCGGCGATTGCAGGACGCCGAATAAATGAGCGGCCGGCGGGATTAAGCCGGCGGGGGCATCCGTTTTCGAGGAGAGCGCACGAGATGTGTGCGCCATGACGCGAAAGGAAAGCCCGATGAAAACGCTCCTTCTGGCGACGGCCGCGGCCCTCGCTTTCTCTGCGGCACCGGCATCCGCCCAGCTTCTCGGCGGCGGCGGTGGTCTCGGTGGTACGATCGGCGGCGGAGGTTCGCTCGGCGGCCTTGGCGGCGCCCTCGACCGTGCCCCTACAGGCACGATCGACCGCGTGCGCGAGCCGGTCACGACCACCACGCGCTCGACCACGCGCGCCGACGGCAATGCCCGCGCCAATTCGAACGTCGACCGGCGCAGCGGCCGCGTCGCCGCCACCGGTGGCGCCGATGGGAGCGGGAGCAGCGCGCTCGATGGCGCCGCCGGCGCGCTGGGCACTACCGGCAGCGGCACGGCCTCGGGCTCGGCCGGTGGCACTGCGAACGCAGACCTGATCGGCACCGATGACGTGCGGAACCTGGCCGGAAGCGCCACGAACACCGCGCGTAGTGCGGTCGGCAGCACTCGCGAATTGGCGACCGGCGCAAGTGATCGTGCGCGGAACGCTATCGGCGGCGTCGCCAACGGGACGGGTTCGGTCGCTGGTGGCGGAGCCGCGGGCGGCTCGGCGAGCGGCACGGCGAGCAATGGCCCTCTTGCGCTGAGCGGCTCTTCCGCAGCCGACGCGCTCGGCAGCTTCGCAGTCGCGCCGGGCATGGAAGTCACCGACCTGAGAGGGCGGACGATCGGCACCGTCCGTAATCTCGTCACCGATGCTCGCGGCCGGGTTCAGGCGGTACGGATGGAAGTCGGCAAGCGGCTGGCGACTGTCCCCGCCGCCAATTTCAGCGGTTCCGGCGACGTGCTGGTCTCCGCCGCATCGAAGGGCGAGATCAAGGATATGGCGAAAGACCAGTCGGCCGATTGATCGGAACGCTGCCTGATGGGTCCGGGCGTTGATGCGACATCAGCGCCCGGACCTGCCAGCGTCTGTGGACGAGACGTCGTCGAGCGTGCGCGGGTCCGCGGCGTTGTCGCTGGTGCGCACTCCGAGGGCAAAGTCTCGTATGATCTCGATGAACGCCGCTGGTGCCTCGATCGGCAGCAGCTCACCTGCTCCGGCGGCGACGCGCGTATCGAGATTGGCGACGCCGGCCGCCTTCAGGCCATTTCGATAGGCGTCGATCGATCGCCCGTCGGCATTGCCGCGGACATAGAGCATCGGTGTCGATATCGCCTTGGGACTTGCATTGCGTTCGGCGTCGCGGGCCATCGCGCGATACCAGTCGAAGCCCGCCTCGAGCGCCTCCTGCCGCATATAGGCCAGGGCGAACGTCTCGCGGAGCGCATCGGGGATCTTGGCCGGGTCGCTGGCGAGGGCATCGTGGAAGAAATCGAAATAGGCGCGCTCGCGGCCCCGCACCAGGGTTTCGGGGAGGTCGGCTATGGCGTGAAAGGCGAAATGCCAGACATGCGGATCGGCGAGCAGCGTTTCCCACGGCTCCAGTCCGGGAATGACGGTGTTCATGACGATCGCGCGCGAGATGCGTTCGCCGTGGTCTCGCGCCGCGGCGAAGGCGATCATGCCGCCGACATCGAGGCCAGCGATGGTGATATCGCGGGCGCCGGCGCTTTCCGCCGCTGTCAGCAGCATGTCCGCCAGTGCCGATTTCTCCGCGGAAGGCGGTGCGCCGCGCGAATCTCCCACCTCCGGCAAGTCCATCGCCAGTACGAAGAACGTATCGCTCAGTTCGTCCACGATTCCATCGTAGAGCGCCCGCGACTGCGGCCATCCGTGCAGCAGCACGAGCGCCGGCCGGTCTGTTGCGCCTGCTCGCGTAGCCGCGACGCGCGCTTGGCCCGCCTGCAGCAGGATCGACCCGCCGAACGGCATCAGCCGTTGCCGTGCTTGCGGCGAGTAACCCAGCCCTTGCGTGCGGCCGCCGATCGTTGCTCGGCCGATCCGGACTTGCGCGCGCGGCCACCTCGGGAGGAGGAGACGTGCGTGTCCGGTTTTCCACGGCCCGAACCGGACTTGTTGCCGCCGCCCGATTCCCTGTTCACCGTCGCCCAGGCACGCCGTTCGGCTTCGTTCTTGGGAACGCCGCGATCTTCATAGCCCTTCTCGATATGCTCGGCCTTGCGCTTCTGCTTGTCGGTATATTTGTCCTTGTCGCCACGGGGCATGATCCGCCTCCATTTGCACCCCCGTGCAGTGCAAACGCGTGATCGGAGCTTGGGTTTCGGGGTTTGCGGCTTCTGGCGCCAGCGCTGAGGCCCTTCACGCCAGTCGCGAGATATTCCGGCTTCCCCAACTTCGCCCGAAAGCTGCCGATCCGAAGACGGCCACCAGCGGACTGAAAACCAAAGCTCAATAGCCGAACGCGACGGCTCCGCCGGGCGGCGCCGGAGCCTCCCACCCGCCGCCCAGAGCGCGGAAGGAAGCGATGGCGGCACGCGTGGCAGCCGCTTTTGCCTGAATTCCGGCATCGCGGGTTTCAAGAAGGCGCCGGTCGGCGTCGAGCACGTCGAGCAGGCTGGAGACTCCGCCTTTGTAGGCCGCGAAGGCCGACGTGCGGGCCTTGCCCAGTGAAGACTCGCCCTCGCCGAGGATCTGGGCGCGGGCCTGTTGCTTGACGAGACTCGAAAAGGCGTTTTCCACATCCTCCGAAGCCCGCAGGACCGTCAGGCGGTATGCGGCCAATGCCTCGGTGTTGCGGCCGCGCGCGGCGGCGATCTCGGCATCGATGCGGCCGAAGTCGAACAGCCTCCAGCGCAGCCCCAGCACGCCACTGGCCTGGGTTGCATTACCGCCGAACAATCCGCCGACGCCCATGGTCGCCGTGCCGAGCAGTCCGCCGAGCGAGAATTTGGGATAATATTCGGCGATCGCTACGCCGATCCGGGCATTCGAAGCGGCGAGCATGCGTTCGGCCGCGATGATGTCCGGGCGCCGGCGCAGCAGGGCCGGCGGCCCGCCCGCGCTCGAAACTGCAGGCGGAACCGGAATCGGCGCGGCGGCCGCGAGTTCGGGCCGGGTCGATCCCGGCTGGACACCGAGGAGAATGTCCAGCGCGTTCATGGCGATCTCGAGACCCTGCTCGAGTTCGGGCACCGCGGCCTTCACCTGGGCGAGGGCGCCCTCCGCCTGGCGCAGCTGCAGCTCCGCCGCCACGCCCTTGCGAAATTGCAGCCCGACCAGATCGACCAGCCGCTGCTGGACTTGCTGCTGCCCGCGCGCGACGTCGAGCCGCGCCTGAAGGCTGCGGATCGCGACATAGGTGTCGGCAGTCTGCGCCGCGACGGCAAGCCGCGCAGCGGTGGCGGCTGCGGCCGATGCCTGCCAATCCGCCCGCGCGGCGTCGCGCGCCGCATCCTTGCCGCCGAACAGGTCGAGCTCCCAGCTTGCGCCCAGGTTCAGCTCATAACCCTGTGCCTCCCGCTCGAATCCCGGCAGGGCGGAAGCGATCCTGCCCTGCGGCGTCTCGAGCGACTGCCAGGACTCGCTCGCCTGACCGCTGACCTGGCCGGCGGGAAGCAGGTCGGCATTGGCGTGACGCAGCCCGGCGCGTGTCTGCACGACTCGGGCGCTTGCCTGCTGCAGGTCGAGATTCTGCGCCAGCGCCCGCTCCACGAGACTCGCCAGCAGGGGGTCATCGAACGACCGCCACCAATGGATCAGATCGACCGTCACCGCCCCGTCCGCCTTCGCATCGATAGCGGCCCCGCCCAGGAAAGCCGGCGGCGCCGTCATCTGCGGCGCGACATAGGCCGGGCCGACTGCACAGCCTCCGAGCAGGGCCGCGGTCGAGACCGCAATCAGGGACAAAGGTGAAATTCGCATATCGGGGTCCGCCCAGGGTCAGATGTGACCATTGACATCATTAGTCACAATTTGTCAATCGGGCGCGTTCACGCTAAGGCGTGGTCATGAGTACGCAGAACGCACGCAAGACCGCCGCACGCGGACCGGCGGAACACTCGGTCCGCGACCAGATCGTCAAGGCGGCGCACGACTATTTCGCCCATTACGGCTATGCCAAGACGACGGTGGCCGACCTGGCGCGGGAGATCGGCTTCTCGAAAGCCTATATCTACCGCTTCTTCGAATCGAAGCAGGCGATCGGCGAGGCGATCTGCGCCGATTGCCTCGACCAATTGTTCGGCCAGGTCCGCGAGGCAGTGGAACAGGGGCAGGACGCAACCGACAAGCTGCGCAGATTCGCGAAGACGGTGACCAGCGCCGGGGTCGAATTGTTCTTCGCCGATCGCAAACTCTACGAAATCGCCGCGCACGCCTCCTCGGAAAAATGGGCGGCGGCCCAAGCCTATACCGAGCGCCTGCAGCATCTCATCGAGGAGATTTTGAAGGAAGGCCGGGGAAGCGGCGAGTTCGAGCGCAAGACCCCGCTCGACGAGACCCGCCGATCGATCTTCTACGCGCTATTGCCCTTCATCGATCCCGTCTTTCTCGAACGCAGCCTCGACCTCCTGCCCGATGCGCAGGTGGAAGTGACCGGCCTCATCCTGCGCAGCCTCGCACCTTAGTTCGATCTAGTTCTGTGTGACTAGTTGACATATTAGTCACTCGGTGACATCTGGTTCCGCCTGAACAGGAGGAACCTGCGTGTCGATATCGTCTTGCGCACGAACGGTCGGAGCCCTTGGCTTGGCGGCTGCCGCACTGGCCGGATGCGGGCGATCGGACGCCGATCCCCGTACCCAGCCGCCGCTGGTGCGGATCGCCGCCGCCGGCGTGGCTGAAGGAAGCGCACGCGAGTTCACCGGCATTATCGGGGCGCGCGTGCAGAGCGACCTCGCCTTCCGGGTCGGCGGCAAAGTGGTGGCGCGGCTGGTCGACGCCGGGCAAACGGTTCGCCGGGGCCAGCCGCTGATGCGGATCGACTCGACCGATTATTCGCTCGCGGCGCAGGCGGCGGCCGGCACGGTCGCGGCGGCGCGCGCCCGCGCGGTCCAGACCAGCGCCGACGAACAGCGCTACCGCGATCTGGTCTCGGCGGGCGCGGTCTCCGCCTCCGCTTATGATCAGGCCAAAGCCGCCGCCCTTGCCGCCCGTGCGCAACTCTCCGCAGCCGAGGCGCAGGCGCGTGTCAGCCGAAACGACGCCGGCTATACGACACTGATCGCCGACGCGGACGGCGTGGTCGCCGCTACGCTGGCCGAGCCGGGACAGGTGGTCGGCGCCGGCCAGATCGTCGTCCGGCTGGCACGGTCCGGTCCGCGCGAGGCGATCGTCGCGCTGCCCGAAACGCTTCGCCCTGCGCTCGGCACGGTGGGGGAAGCGCAGACCTATGGTGGGCTGGCCGGCAAGGCGCAGCTGCGCCAGTTGAGCGACGCCGCCGATCCGGCGACCCGGACGTTCGAGGCCAGGTTCGTCCTTGCCGGCGCGCCCGCGAACGCGCCGCTGGGTTCGACCGTCACCGTCCGGCTCGATGTTCCCGGCCAACAGGCCGCGATCGCGATCCCGCTCGGCGCCATTTACGATCGCGGGCACGGACCGGGCGTGTGGGTCGTCACCGACCAAGCGAGCCCCAAGGTCGGCTGGCGCCCGGTTCGCCTCGCCACGATCGGTGACGAGACGGCGGTCGTGGCAGCGGGCTTGCGGCCCGGTGAGCGCTTCGTGGCGCTCGGCGCGCACATGCTCCACCAGGGTCAGGCCGTCCGGATCGACGCGGGAGCCGTCCGTTGAGCGAGGTTCCGGAGCAGAAGAGCCGGTTCAACCTCTCCGCGCTGGCGGTGCGCGAGCGGGCGGTCACATTGTTCTTCATCGTCGCCATCACCCTCGCCGGGATCGTCGCGTTCCTCAACCTCGGACGCGCCGAGGATCCCAGCTTCACCATCAAGGTGATGACCGTGGTGACCGCCTGGCCCGGCGCCACCGCGCAGGAAATGCAGGACCAGGTCGCCGAGCCGCTGGAGAAGCGCCTGCAGGAGCTGCGCTGGTACGATCGCAGCGAGACGTTCACTCGCCCCGGTCTTGCATTCACCACGCTGACCTTGCGCGACAATACGCCCCCGGCCGAGGTCCAGTCGGAATTCTACCAGGCACGCAAGAAGATCGAGGACGAGGCGCCGAAGCTGCCCCGCGGCGTCGCCGGTCCCTTCGTCAATGACGAATATGGCGATGTGACCTTCGCGCTCTATGCGCTGAAGGCGAAGGGCGAGGCGCCGCGGGACCTGGCCCGGCAGGCGGAGACGCTGCGTCAGCGGCTGCTCCACGTGCCCGGCGTCAAGAAGATCAACATCGTCGGCGAACGACCCGAGCGCATCTTCGTCGAGTTCGCGCAGGACCGGCTGGCGACGCTGGGCATCGCGCCGCGCGCGATATTCGCCGCGCTGGCGCAGCAGAATCTGATCACGCCGGCGGGGGCGATCGAGGCGAATGGACCACAGGTTCTGGTCCGGATCGACGGTGCCTTCGATGATCTCGAAAAGATCCGCGCGCTTCCGATCGCCGCCGACGGCAAGACCCTGCGCCTTTCGGACATCGCCCAGGTCCGGCGCGGTTATGAGGATCCCGCCGGCTTCCTGATCCGCAGCCAGGGTGAGCCCGCCCTGCTGCTGGGCGTCGTGATGCGCGAGGGCTGGAACGGGCTCGATCTCGGCAAATCGCTGCAGGTCGAAGTCGCGGCGATCGCGTCGGAGCTGCCGCTGGGCATGTCCTTCGCCCCTGTGACCGACCAGTCGGTGAACATCTCCGAGGCCGTCGACCAGTTCATGCGGACCTTTCTCGAGGCGCTGGCGATCGTGATGATCGTCAGTTTCATCGCGCTCGGCTGGCGGGTCGGCGTGGTCGTGGCGGGCGCGGTGCCGCTGACGCTCGCGATCGTGCTGATCATCATGTGGGCGACCGGACGCGTGCTCGATCGCATCACACTGGGCTCGCTGATCCTCGCCCTCGGCCTGCTCGTCGACGACGCGATCATCGCGATCGAGATGATGGTCGTGAAGATGGAGGAGGGCTTCGACCGCATCAGGGCGTCGTCTTATGCGTGGAGCCATACCGCGGCGCCGATGCTGGCGGGGACGCTGGTGACGGTGATCGGCCTGATGCCGGTCGGCTTCGCCCGTTCGACCGCGGGGGAATATGCCGGCAACATCTTCTGGGTGGTGGGCTTCGCCCTGCTCGCCTCCTGGGTCGTCGCAGTCGTCTTCACGCCGTATATGGGTGTGAAGCTGCTGCCGGCGATCAAGCCGGTCGCGGGCGGCCACGACGCGATCTACCAGACGCCGCGCTACCAAAGGCTGCGTGGGCTGATCCACTGGGCCGCGACGCGCAACCGGCTGGTGACGCTCGCGACGCTGGCCGCATTCCTCGTCGCCGGTGCCGGCATGGTGCTGGTGAAGAAGCAGTTCTTCCCCACCTCCGATCGGCCCGAGGCCCTGGTCGAAGTCCAGATGCCCAAGGGCACGTCGATCGAGCAGACCAGCGCCGCTACCGAACAGGTCGAGGCCTGGCTGCGCAAGCAGCCGGAGGCGGAAGTCATCACTGCCTATGTCGGGCAGGGCGCGCCGCGCTTCTACATGGCGCTTTCGCCCGAATTGCCCGATCCCTCCTTCGCCAAGATCGTCGTGCGCACGCCATCGGAAGAGGCCCGCGACGCACTGAAGGAGCGCCTGCGCGGCGCCGTGGCCGGGGGCCTCGCTCCCGCGGCGCGCGTGCGGGTAACGCAGCTCGTCTTCGGTCCTCCCTCTCCCTATCCCGTGGCGTTCCGCGTCAGCGGCCCCGATGTCGACAAGGTGCGCACCATCGCGGACCGGGTCCAGGCGATCATGGTCGCGGACCCGATGATGCGCACCGTCAACACCGATTGGGGCGAGCGCGTGCCGACGCTTCACTTCGTGCTCGATCAGGACCGGCTTCGCGCCATGGGCCTGACCTCCGGCGACGTCGGCGAACAGCTTCAATTCCTGCTCTCCGGCGTGACGGTCAGCCAGGTTCGCGAAGATATCCGCACCGTCGACGTAGTCGCACGCTCGGCGGGGAAGGCACGGCTCGATCCGGCGCGCATCGGCGACTTCACGCTGACCGCCGCGAACGGCCAGCGCGTTCCGATCAGCCAGATCGGCAAGCTCGAGCTGCGCATGGAGGATCCGATCCTGCTGCGCCGGGACCGCGTGCCGACCGTCACCGTGCGCGGCGACATCGCCAACGACCTGCAGCCCCCCGATGTCTCGACCGCCATGTTCAAGAAGCTCCAGCCGGTCATCGATACGCTGCCCACCGGGTATCGCATCGTCATGGGCGGCTCGATCGAGGAGGCGGGCAAGGCCAATGCCGCGCTCGCGCCGATCTTCCCAATCATGATCCTGCTGATGATGATCGTCATCATGCTCCAGGTGCGCCAATTCTCCGCGATGGCGATCGTGCTGCTGACCGCCCCCCTCGGGCTGGTCGGCGTGGTGCCGACGCTGCTGGTGACCGGCCAGCCCTTCGGCTTCAACGCCATCCTTGGGCTGATCGCGCTCGCCGGCATTCTGATGCGCAACACGCTGATCCTGATTGGCCAGATCGAGGAGAACCGGCAGCACGGCCGGACGCCCTTCGATGCCGTGGTGGAGGCGACCGTGCAGCGGTCCCGCCCCGTGATCCTGACGGCGCTGGCCGCGGTCCTCGCCTTCGTCCCCCTCACCCATTCGGTTTTCTGGGGAGCGATGGCCTTCACGCTGATCGGCGGGACGCTGGTCGGAACGATCCTGACCCTCGGCTTCCTGCCGGCGCTCTACACGCTCTGGTACCGGATCAAGCCCGACGCGCAGAGCCCGGCGGCGGCGGCATGAGTGGGCGTGAATCCGACGGGCCGATTGCGACGTCCTGCCACGAGAGCGGATCATGGGCGACCCAGCGATCGAGCAGTTTGACAATCTCCGACGACTGCGCCGTCACGAGAGAAGATCCGCTCGAAAAGATCGAGGGACGCTGGACGTTGCAGATCCTGCTCCGCCTCAACGCGGGCGAGCATCGGTTCTCGGACCTGAGATCGGCGATTCCGCGAGTCAGCGCGAACATCCTGACCGACCGGCTTCGCACCCTGGAACGCGCGGGGCTCGTCGAACGGCGCCATCTCCCTCCACCGCACGCCAGCCACATCTACATGCTCGCCGATCTGGCCGCTGGCCTGAAACCGGCGCTGGATGCCCTTTCGCGCTGGTGCGCGGAAACGCGCAAGGCGCCCCTCCCGGCACGGAGCACGGGCTGATCATGCATCGGAACATGGAGCAATCGCGATGAAGCTGCAGGAAACCGCGCGTGCGATCTGGCGCAAATTCGAAGCGCTCTCCTCCACGCTGGACTACGATCCCTATGCCGATATCGCCTCGCGCTTCGAGCGGCTGGAACGTGACGGCCAGTCCCGACAAGCGGAATTGACGGCTCTGTCAGCGGAAGTGCTGAACCTGTCCGAACAACTGCGCCGGGAGTCTCGCCCGCCGCATTGACGGCAGGAGAGATGCAGTCGAAACCGTCCATTCCCTCGCTCTTCACCGATGACGTGCTTGATCACCGGGTCTCGGGACAAACCACCACCCAGATGCTGGCGCGCTTCCGCACGGACGTGATCGATCTTCATCCTCCGGTTGTCTATATCATGGGCGGCATGAACGATATCCCCGGCCCGTCCGGAACCGCGCTTACCCGGTCGAACATCGAATCCATGTCGAGTTGGCTCGGGCGCCTGGCATCACGGTGATCCTGGGGGCAGTCACGCCCGCGTCCTTCTTCCAGCGCTCGCCCGAAGGTGCCGGGTCCGCATATCGTCTGGCTCAATCGCTGGCTGCGGGATTATGCCAGCAAGAACGACCTGATCTATGCGATTACCGCACGCCGCTTCTGGACGAAAAACTCGGGATAAGGGACGGGTTGTCCAATGACGGCCTCCATCCCAATCGGCTGGGCTTCGAGATCATGTCTCCTCTCGTGCGGGTCGCTATCGAGCGCGCCTTCGAGAGCCGGGCAGCACGTTCCTCCTCGCCTCTGCGAAACGAGTCACCCGCGCGTGGAATTTCAATCCTCCAGCATGTAATCTGCGACACTGTAGCAGTGGCTCGCCTGATAGGCGTTCCGTCCGCGGTTCATGTGCGTCAGATTGAAGCGCCGGATGGCGCGCAACACGCGGGCGGATGTGAGGAACTGGCGGATCGAAGCGGAGCCCCGCACGCGGATGCCGAAAATATCCGCACCTCGCGGGAAGAAACAGCCGACATCTTCTGGGGCCGCGACGCAGCGATCGAGGAAGGCTCCGTCGACATGCTCCTGCACGAGGGAATGATCCGTGGTGAAATCCGAAAGATGGACGATGAATCTCGAGCGGATGCCATCACCGTCCGCATAGAGCGTAAAAAGCTCCATCCAGCTCGCATTGACTCGGACGAGCGGCTTGTCGGAGGTCGATGGCAGGCAGGAGACCGACCAGTAGTGCCGTTCGGTCTTGCGCGGCATGGGGATACAATTCTGGCTGTAGAGCCGGAGAATCTCCAGAACGTCTTGCGCCTGCGGGCGGAGAAGCAGCTTTTGAAGGCGTCCTGCATATTTGAACCGCTGTTCGAGCGAGTCCGCGCGCTCCGCGGCGTCGTGCAGGTCCGTCTTGCCTTCGGCCCAGTCGTGCTGCTGCCCGATATCCAGAAATCGGCGCAGGCCCGTGATGTCGCGGGAAGGACTCGTGCTCGTCCGAGGTCCCATGCGAGATCGTTTTCTCATCGCTCCACCGACCTTCTGCTCATACCACAGACCAGTGAAGCATTACGACGTGCTACCGGAAAGAAGAACCAGAAGGTCGCGCCGCCGCACGGCTGGCGAGTCACCGTCCTACGATGAGGACGCGTTCGATTTTCGCAAGTGAGTCCTTGAAAAGCAAGGAGCGGCTGGTGGAGCTGAGGGGAATCGAACCCCTGACCTCTGCAGTGCGATTGCAGCGCTCTCCCATCTGAGCTACAGCCCCGCCGCCTGTTTCCGGTCTCCCGGAAGGCGCTCCCATTAGCGTCACCCGATCCGCTATGCAACTGCGTCGAAACACCGACGGCGGGCTGCTCTTCGCGCACGTCGAAGCGGCCGGAAATTCGATGGAATGCCGGAACCTTGCCCCCCTCTCGCACGCTGAATCGGGCGTCGGGTGCGGCGGCGATTGCCCGCTGCCCGCGCCCTGGTTCGACCAACGATCTGGAGAGGCGAGATGGACGACCGCAACAGCCGCTATGGCCCGCGCGACGCGTATGGCCGCGGCAGCCCGCAAGACTATACCGAGGATTACGGCTCCGGCCGCGACTATACCTATTCGAGCGCGCGGGACTATGCCGCTGCCGGCGAACTTGGTTATGGCGGACGCCCGCGCGGACGCGCGTGGCGCGACGATTATGACTGGAGCAATCGCAGTGACTATCGCGGCCGCGACTATCGGGATCGCGAACGTTCGGATTATTATCGCGGCAGCGTAGCCGGCCAGCGCTTCGGCGGTGGTGCACGGGAATATGATCGGGGCCGCGGCTATTCCGGCGGCCGGGCCGGCTATGGCGATGACCGCGGTTTCTTCGAACGCGCAGGTGACGAGGTCCGCTCATGGTTCGGCGACGAGGAGGCCGAACGCCGCCGCGAGATGGACCAGCGTTATGACGAGCGCATGGGCCGCCGCGAGCGGGTCTATGGCGGCACCGGCGACGGCCACTACCAATCGTGGCGCCGCCAGCGCATCGCCGAGCTCGACCGCGACTATGACGAATATCAGCGCGAGAATTCGCAGCGCTTCGAGAATGAGTTCGGCCGCTGGCGGACCGAACGCTCCGGCCAGCGCGATTCACTGCGGCGCGTGACCGAGCATATGGAGGTCCTCGGATCCGACGGCAGCCATATCGGCACCGTCGACAAGGTGCGCGGCGATCGCATCCTGCTCACCAAGAGCGACAGCGACGCCGGTGGCCATCATCATTCGATCCCGTCGCGCTGGATCCAGTCGGTCGACGACAAGGTGACGCTGCGCAAGACCGCCGACGAGGCGAAAGCGCACTGGCGCGACGAAGAACGATCGGGTGCGCTTTTCGGCGAGAGCCGCGACGACCGCGCGGATTGGTCGACCGAGCATAATCTCAATCGCAGCTTCTCCGGCACCTATTGAGCCGGAGGCCCGGAAGAGCCCACGCAAACCGGGCCCGGAGAGCGATCTCCGGGCCCCTCCTCGTCAACCCGCGAGGAATGCGTTCAGCGTGGCGGCGAAGGCCGCGGGCTGATCGAGCATGACGAAATGCGCGGAATCGCCGATCCCGGCGTAGCTGGCCTGCGGGATAGCGGCATATTGGCTGCGGAAGAACGCGTCCGCACGGTCCTTGAGTGGATATTGGTCGTTCCACGCATAGACGAGAGTAACCGGCGCGCGGATCGCCTTGAGTTCGCCGCGCATGTCGGTGGTCAGATCCTCGTAGAGTGCCAGCGCCGTCACCCGCGGATCCGCCGCCATCGCCCATCCGGTCGCCTTGGCCCGGCTCTCGGGTTTTCGCGTCAGCGATGCGACATTGGCTTCCGCGGCGGGCTTGCTGGGGGGCTTGCCGAAACTCGCCGCGACGGCATCGCGCATCTGCGCGGCGCGGGACTCGATCATGGCGACAGTCAGTTCGGCCCCCGGCTGCGCCATCAGCACCCCGAACCACGGCAGCGCATCGACCACCATCAGCCGCCCCACGCTCGCCGGATGACGCGCAGCGAGCATCAGCCCGACCAGCCCGCCCATCGAATGCCCGATCACCGCCGGATCCTTGAGCTTCTGCTGCGCAATCAGCGCGGTGAGATCGGCGACGATGCCATTCAGCACACCCGACTTGAGATTCGCCCGCGGATCGTCTCCGCCGAAGCCGTTGACCTGCACCAGATAGACGGCGTGCGATTTGGCGAGTTCGGGCGCGACGCCGTCCCACGCCGCGCGCGGGCTGGAGAGGCCAGGGATGAGGATCACCGGGCTGCCCTTGCCGATCACTTCGACCGAGATGTGGTCCATCTGGATCAGCCTGGCCGGCGCCGCTGCGGCGTGCGCAGGCTGCGGACCGAGGACGAGGGGGATGCTGGCGGTGGCGGCAAGCGCGAAGAGGATGCGGGCGATCACTGGATGTCCTTTGCGGGATTGTGGAAGATTTCTTCGATAGGGAGGCCGAACAGATCGGCGATCCTGAAGGCGAGCGGCAGCGAGGGATCGTAGCGGCCGGTCTCGATGGCGTTCACGCTCTGGCGCGAAACCTCGAGCCGTTCGGCAAGATCCTGTTGGCTCCATTCGCGCTCGGCGCGGAGGACGCGGAGGCGGTTCTTCATTCGCTGCCCCCCGCCACGCGGTCGCGCAGGCCGATGACGCATTGCGCCAGCCCCCAGGAGGCGCACCAGAGCGGAAAGGCCCAGAGCGGCAGCTCGGAACTGGGCTCGATCGCACCGCCATTGACCAGGAAGCCATAGACCGTCGCCGCTGCGAGCAGCACACCGGTGCCGAACAACATGCAGCTCGCGATGCGCTGGCGGAGAAACTCGTCGGTTTCCTCCACCAGATAAAGGCCCATCACGACGATCGCGGCGATGATCGGCACCGCCGGCAGCACCGAGAGAAGGATCAGCTCGATCCCCCTGGGCTCCCAATTCCTGATCGCCCAGACGCAGCCGCACAGCACGAGCACATAAGCGAACATCGTCGGGAAAAAGCGCCGCAGATACCGGCGGCCGGCGGGCGTGGCCATCTTCATATGTCAAGCTTCCTTTCGAATCAGTAAAGGTAGCTTTACGTACGGCCTGCGGCAATGTCAATGTTGTTTTACATATAGCCAAGGATACCCGACATCTAAGGCAGACCGGCGGCGCTTCGATCCTGAGATGGAGTGCTCCTCCGCGTGAGGAACGAGGCTCGACTTATCCACCGGACGTTGTTTCCGGCCGCCGCCGCCCCATCTTCATGAAACGTCGCCCATAGGTATTCCCCATCCCCGATCGTATCCTGCTGGCTTATGCCTTGCTCACGCTGATGGCGCTGGCGGCAGTCGGGCTGATCGTCTTCGTCAGGCGCAACACCCACGAAGCAAAATATGCCCGCCGGATGAAGCGCGAGCGCCGCGCGCGCGACTCCACCGACTAGCGATCCGGTACGGCGATGGCGGCGCGGGGGAATGCGCGTTAGGGCGCATGCATGAATCCAATCGAGCTATATGGTCGCCTGATCCAATGGGTTGGCGACGGCACCGGCGCGCCCGATACTGTCCTTCACATTCACGCGGGGATGGCGGTCCTGCTGTTCGTGAGAGTAGTGTCCGGCCGTTCGCTGGCGACGCCTTGGCCCTTGCTCGCAGTCTATCTCGCCGAGTTCGCCAACGAGATAATGGACCGCGTGAACCACGGCCAATGGATGCCCGATACGACGAGCGACGTGCTCAACACCGTGTTCTGGCCGACCATATTGTTCATCGGATTGCGGATCAGGCGGGCGCGGCTGGAGCATCCCCGACACCCGGATACCCAGTCAACCGCGAACTAGCCGCGGTGGAGCGCATCCAGCATCGATTGCGCGAGGAGGCTGAGCGTGTCGTCACGCGCCCCCATTACGACTATTCGGTCGCCCGACCGGGCCTGCGCCGCGAGATGCGCCGCGGCGGCATCGCGTTCCGGGATGTGAAGCGCCTGTCTCCCACCCGCGGCAACATCGGCGACGATGTCCGCGCTGGTGACTTCGCGCTTCACCGTGCCGCCCTGATAGACCGGATCGGGCAGAATCAGCAGGTCGTCCACCGCCAGCTTTTCGGCGAACATCGCCACCAGTTCGCTGCGCATCACCTTGAGCGGGCCATAGCCGTGCGGCTGGAACAGCAGCAGCAGGCGGCCGGGAAAGGCATGGAGCGTGTCGAGCGTGGCGGCGATCTTATCCGGGTTGTGCCCGAAATCGTCGATCACCGCGACACCGCCGGCCTCGCCGACCAGTTCGAAGCGCCGCTTGAGCCCGGCGAAACCAGCGATCGCACGAACCGCTTCGTCGAGTGGCACGCCCGCCGCCCGCGCCGCGCCGAGTGCGGCCAATGCGTTCGAGACATTGTGGCGGCCGGGCACCTGCAGCGTCACGCGAACCGGCGTCTCGTCGCGTGCGTGTAGATCGAATGCGACACCGAAACGCTGTTGCTCGATGTTGCGTGCGACCAGATCGGCCTCGCCTTCGATCGCGAAGCTGATCAGCCGGTCGGCAGGCTGCGTCATCGCCAGCGCCGCGCCTTCTCCATTGTCGAGGTTGACTACGGCCTTGCCCGCCTTGGCGATGAAGGCGCCGAACAATTCGATTAGCTTCTCCATCGGCATGTGGTCGAGGCTGACATTGTTGAGCACCGCGACTTTGGGCCAATAGAGCGCGATCGAGCCGTCGCTCTCGTCGACTTCGCTGACATAAGTTTCGCCCGCGCCCACGAGCGCACTCGCAAAGGGCGCTTGGTGGGAGACGAAGTTCTTCATCACCGCGCCGTTCATCACCGTCGGATCGCGCCCGCAGGCGTGGAGGATCCATCCGATCATGCCGGTGACGGTCGATTTGCCGCTGGTCCCCGCCACGCCGATCGACTGCGGCGCGGCGTTGAACAACTGCGCGTTCAGCTCCGCGCGCGTCATCCGAGCATTGCCGAGCTCGGCGGCGCGGACCATATCGGGCACGCTCGCCTCGATCGCCGCGGAGGCGACGACGATCTGGTCGGGCGAGGTGATCCCGCTGCCGTCCTGCGGAAACAATGCGACTCCGCGGCGCGCGAGATCGTCGAACTTGGCGGGCAGCCGCCCCGCATCGAGGCTGCGGTCCGATCCGGCGACGGTGGCGCCCTGCCCCGCCAGGATCATCGCGAGAGGCATCATTCCCGAACCGCCGATGCCGACGAAGAAGTAAGATTTGCCGTGCTGCATGGGCTCGCGCTATCGGCAATCCCCAACGCGAGGGCAAGGCCGCACATCTCCTTCCGTTCGTGCTGAGCTTGTCGAAGCACCGTTTTGTCTTCTACCTGCGAGCCGAGAAGCAGGACGGCCCTTCGACAAGCTCAGGGCGAACGGGAATTGGCAAGCGCATGCGCATCGGAGTGGTAGCACCGGCAAGACCCGTCACGCGCGAAAGCTCGCTGCGGATGGCGGCGTTCATGGCGCTCACTTATCCCGGCCACGACATCGTGTTTCACGAGCAATGCTATTACGAAGCCGGCCATTTCGCGGGCACCGACGAGCAGCGCGCCGCGGCGTTTCTGGAATATGCCAACGATCCCGCCTTCGACGCGATCTGGTTCGCGCGCGGCGGCTATGGCTCGAACCGCATTCTCGACATGGTGATGCCCCAGCTGGGCGCCGCCGCGGGGCGCAAGACCTATATGGGCTTCTCCGACATGGGGTTCCTGCTCGGTGCGCTTTATGCGCGGCGGATCGGGCGCTCGGTGCATGCCTCGATGGCGAGCAGCATCGGCAAGAACGACACCGGCGAGGCCGCGGGCTGGGCATTGGGCTGGCTGATCGACAAGGACCGCCGCGCGCTCGAGCCGAGCCTTGCCGACGGACGCCCGGCCGCGGCGTTCAACCTCGCCATCCTGACGACGATGATCGGCACCAAATGGATGCCCGATCTCACGGATCACGTGCTGATGATCGAGGAAGTCGACGAGCCGCTCTACCGGATCGACCGGATGCTGTTCCAGATGGCGCACGCCACCCAGCTCAAGGGCATCGCCGGCGTGCGGCTCGGCGCGGTCAGCTCGGTGGTCGACAACGGCAACGACTTTGGCGAGACGATCGAGCAGATCATCACCCGCTGGTGCCGCGACATGAAGGTCCCGTATTTGGGCCGCGCCGAAATCGGCCATATCGAACTTAATCGCGTGGTGCCGTTCGGGCTGGCGTAAATATTTTTCGTCATTTTGAGGTGCTGGAATGCTGAAGCTCTACCGTCTTACGCCCGATAGCGCAGAATATTGGGAGACGTGGGAGCAAGAGCATGGCGAGCATATCGTCCATTGGGGCGCCTTGGGAACACGGGGCACCGATAAAACTATACGATCCAGCTTCCTGCGTAAGGCAACGAACATCATCCAGAAGGAGATCGATCGTCTCGTCGCGGATGGCTTTGCGCCGATCTCGCCCGAAGAGCATGCTGTCCTAATGATCGAATATGCAGTGGAAGGAATGGGATCGCCTGCAGATCTGGACAAGCGGCATGAACTTGAGGCGCGCATGAACGAACTTCTCGGTTGGACCGGGTTGGGAATATGCGACGGTGGCAGCATTGGCAGCGGCACGATGGAAGTCTGCAACTTCGTGGTCGATTTTGCGCTGGCGAAACAAGCGATCGAGGCAGACCTCGCTGGAACCGAATTCGGCGACTATTCACGCATCTACGATGAACGACATTTCGCTTAACGACTATTCAATCGCCCGTTCGCCACCGGCACGCCGAAATCGGGCGTCCCATCCGCCCGATAGTGGATCGGTTGCACCCGTGCATGGCGGTTCGGATCGAACAGCGGATCGCCCTTGATCTCGCGATAGTCGCGGCCGTGATAGACCAGCAGGTCGCGGCCATGCTCGTCGACGACGAAGCTGTTGTGGCCGGGGCCATAGACCTTGTTCGCCTCGGATGTCGCGAACACCGGCGCCGGTGACTTGGTCCACGACGCGGGGTTCATGATATCCGCCTCCGCATCGGCCGTGAGCATCCCCATGCAATAGCGCGCATCGGTCGCGCTCGCCGAATAGGTGAGGAACAGCCTGCCGTTCCGCGCGAGGATAGCCGGCCCCTCGGCGACCTTGAAGCCCCGCACTTCCCAGTCGAGCGTCGGCACGGTCAGCCGCGCGGGCGCCGCCGCGAGCGTGGTCGGAGTCTTCAGCGGCGCGAGATAGAGGTTGGAGTTGGTCTCGATTCCCGGCTCGCGCTGCGCCCAGCAGATATAGCGGACGCCCTTGTGCTCGAAGATCGTGCTGTCGAGCGTGAAGGTGTCCCAGGGCGTCTCGAACTGCCCGAGCAGCGACCAGTCGGCAGTCAGCGGATTCTCGCTTTGGCCCTTCAGCACATAAGTGCGGATGTGGAACTTGTCGTCGCCATTGCCTGCGGCGAAATAGACGTGCCAGGCGCCGTCGAAATGGTGGATCTCGGGCGCCCAGATATAGCCCGCCATCCTGCCGCTCGCGGGGCGGCGCCAGAGCACCGTCTCGGGGGCATCCTTCAGACCCGCGATCGTCCTGGCGCGGCGCAGCACGATGCGGTCATATTCGGGGACCGAGCCGGTGAAGTAGAACCAGTCACCGTGGCGCAGGATCTGCGGATCGGCGCGCTGGAGGATCAGGGGATTGGTGATCTTCGCCTCCTTGGCCTGCGCGACGCCGGGCACCGTGGCGGCGATCGAGAGTGCTGCGCCGCCTGCGATCAGGTCGCGCCGGTTCATGATCTGGTTCAGCATCCGATGTCCTGAACCTGATCGGAGCGCCGGGCGCAAGTCCAATCATCAGACTATTGCCGTTTTTTGCTGTTGGCGCGCGCCTTGCCTATATCGCGCCTGCGCGGGCATAAGCCGCGCTTCCGAACGACCTCCAATGAAAGCCAATCCCGTGTCCGAGATGTTCCGTATCACGCTGCCCGACGGTTCCGTCCGCGAGGTAGCCCCGGGGACTACCCCGGCGGACATCGCCGCGGCGATCGGTCCGGGGCTCGCCAAGGCCGCGCTCGCCGCGCGCGTCGACGGCGAATTGCGCGATATCGGCCGCCCGTTCGAAGGCGATTCGCAGCTCGCTCTGGTCACTTCACGTGACGAGAAGGACGCGCTCGAACTGGTGCGCCACGATTATGCGCACATCCTGGCGGAAGCGGTGCAGAACCTCTTCCCGGGCACGCAGATCACTTTCGGCCCCTCGACCGACGACGGCTTCTATTACGACTTCGCGCCGAAGGACCGGCCGTTCACCGAAGAGGATCTGCCGGCAATCGAAGCCGAGATGCGCAGGATCATCGCCGCGGACGCGCCGCTGATCCGCGAAGTCTGGTCGCGCGCCGACCTGATCGCGCGCTGGACCGCGCAGGGCGAGACCTTCAAGGCCGAATGGGCACAGGAGCTTCCCGAAGGCGAGGATCTGACCGTCTATCGCGCCGGCAACAGCGAGGATTCGTGGCTCGACATGTGCCGCGGGCCGCATTTGGCCTCCACCGGCAAGGTCGATCCCAATGCGTTCAAGCTGACGCGCGTCTCGGGCGCCTATTGGCGCGGCGACCAGAAGAACGCGATGCTCTCGCGCATCTACGGCACCGGCTGGCTCAACAAGAAGCAGCTCGACGAGCATCTGATGCGGCTCGAGGAAGCCGCCAAGCGCGACCATCGCAAGCTCGGCCAGGAGATGGACCTGTTCCACTTGCAGGCCGAAGCGCATGGATCGGTGTTCTGGCACCCGCAGGGCTTCACCATCTGGCGCGAGCTCGAGGCCTATATGCGCCGCGCGATCGACGCGGCGGGCTATCGCGAAGTGAAGACCCCGCAGGTGATGGACGCGCGCCAATGGGAGCAGTCCGGCCACTGGGGCAAATATCGCGAGAACATGTTCGTCATCCCCGACGAGGTGCCCAACACCGAGGACGACGGGCCCATCGTCTCGAACGACGCGCAGTGGATGGCATTGAAGCCGATGAACTGCCCGGCGCACGTGCTGATCTTCCGCCAGGGGATCAAATCGTACCGCGACCTGCCGCTGCGCCTGTACGAGAATGGCTGCTGCCACCGTAACGAGCCGCACGGCGCGCTGCACGGGCTGATGCGCGTCCGCCAGTTCACCCAGGACGACGCGCATATCTTCTGCCGCGAGGACCAGATCGTCGACGAGGTGCGCGCATTCTGCGAGCTTGCCGATCGCATCTATCGCGACTTCGGCTTCACCTATGCGATCAAGCTGGCGCTGCGCCCCGACAAGCGCTTCGGCACCGACGAAATGTGGGACAAAGCCGAGACCGAGCTGCGCGACGCCGTGGTCCGGGCCGGGCTGGCAACCGAGGAATATGGCTGGGAAGAGCTGCCCGGCGAAGGCGCCTTTTATGCGCCCAAGCTCGAATGGCATCTGACCGATGCGATCGGACGGACCTGGCAGGTCGGCACGCTCCAGTCGGACCGGGTGCTGCCCGATCGCTTGGACGCATCTTATGTCGGCGAGGATGGCGAGCGCCATCGCCCGGTGATGCTCCACCGCGCGATCTTCGGCTCGTACGAGCGCTTCATCGGCATCCTGATCGAGCATTTCGCCGGCAAGCTGCCGGTGTGGCTGGCACCGACCCAGGCCGTGGTAGCGACGATCGTGTCGGACGCCGACGACTACGCGCTACAGGTCGCCGACAAGCTCCGCGCGGCGGGCATCCGCGTCGAGACCGACCTGCGCAACGAGAAGATCAACTACAAGGTACGCGAGCATTCGGTGGCCAAGGTCCCGAACCTGCTGGTGGTCGGCAAGCGCGAGGCCGAGGAAGGCACCGTCGCGCTGCGCGTGCTGGGGAGCCAGGGGCAGCAGATGCTGACGCTGGACGAAGTGGTGGCGAAACTGGTCGAAGAAGCGACCGCGCCGGATCTGCGGTGAAGCTGAGTTTCCCCTCCCTTTTAGGGAGGGGCCAGGGGTGGGTAGAAAAGGTCGGGCTCGATGCCCGGCCTTTTCTTTATTCACTGCAGCTCGATGGGCTCCCCCGGCTTTCGCCGGGGTCGCACCCACCCCCCGACCCCGCCCTTGCAGGGAGGGGAGTTAAAATCAAAACGCCGCGCTCACCGAGAACACGATTTGGCTACCCGCGATGCTCGACCCGTCCTTGGTCGACGAGAAATTCGGCAGCAGATAGGCCGATTCGCTCTCGCTGATATTGGTATCGGTATAAGCGACACCCAGCGTCAGTGGCGTGCCGGGGATCGCGAGGTCGGCGCCGAGCATCCAGTCCAGATATTCGCCGGTGGGCGAGAGGCTGGTGCCGTTCGGCCCTAGTCCCGGGTTGCCGTTCGAATAGCCGATATGTGCCTTGAGCGTCACTGGGGTGCCCTTCACGCCGCCTGAGAGATCGCCCCAGACATAGAGATTGTCCTCGGACTGGCCGTTGCTCTCAGGCGTCGCCGAGAAATTGCCGAGCGCTTCCTGCTTCGGCGCATAAGCCACGCCCGCCAGCGCAGTGACAGGACCGAGCGAGCCCGACAGCTTCACATAAGGCTCGGCGAAGTCGGTGTTCGAGAACCCGCCCGGATACATGTACCAGGTGAGGCCGACATCGAGCGCGGCGCCGTCGCCGAGCGGGAGTTTGTACCCCGCATAGAGGTCGAGCTCCATGTTGGCGCCGCCGAACGTGCCCCAGCCGGCGAGGTTCGACGCCCAGACGCCGCCATAGAGGCCGCTCTCATGGTTGACGGTGAGGCCGCCCTGGATCGCCATTTCCTTATCGGTCTGCGAGACCCCGCGGAAGCGATAGTCGGAAACCAGCGCGACGCTGCCCGAGACGGTGACGGCCTTGGGCGGCTCCTCTTCCTGCGCGAAGGCAGGCGTGGCCGAACCGAGCAGGATGGCGAGCGCGAGACATTTTTTCATTGGGACTCCCCCTTGGTTTAGGTGGCGGTCCCCTGCGGTCCGGATCGGGTCTGCCTCGCATCGGGCAGGCTCCGCATCCGGCGCCATACGAGGTATCGGAAGAAATCGGCCGCGTGTGTAAGGAAGTGTTGCTGCGCCGCAGCAGGGAGGAGAGGATGATGCAAATCCGCAAGGGGCTGCCGGAAGACGTGCCGCGCGCGCTCGAGATCTGGCGCACGGCGGTGGACGTCACGCACGGCTTCCTCACGCCGGAGGACCGCGCCGAGATTGATGTGATGGTGGCCGACGAGTTCCTGCCGAACGTCGAACTGTGGCTCGCGGTCGACGCCGGGGATCGACCGCTCGGCTTCCTCGTGATGGACGGCGCGATGATCGATGCGCTGTTCGTCGACCCCGCCTATCATGGCCGCGGCATCGGCACCTTGCTGCTCGATCATGCCCTCGCGCTGGCACCGGGCGCGATCGTCGATGCCAGCGAGCAGGCGAGCAATGCTTTGCCCTTTTACGAGGCGCGCGGCTTCGTCCGCACGGGCCGTTCGGAGACCGATCCGCAGGGCCGCCCTTATCCACTGGTGCATTTGCGCCACAGTGGCGCAAGCGCGGCTTCCAAATCTTCGGGTCAATGACTATATCGCCACGCTGAACCAACGATTCCCAGGAGAAATACCTATCCGTCCTCCCCAATCCCGGCGCCCTCTGGCACCGCCGCCGATGAACGGCCCGCGCTTCAATGAATTCATTCAATCGCCCAAGGTGCGGGTGATCGATCATGAGGGCGAGAATCTCGGCGTGATGTTCACGCGCGAGGCGATGGAGCAGGCCCAATCGGTCGGGCTCGACCTTGTCGAAGTGTCGCCCAACGCCGATCCCCCCGTCGCCAAGTTCCTCGACGTCGGCAAGTTCAAGTACGAGGCCCAGAAAAAGGCCAACCAGGCGCGGAAGACCCAGAAGACGCAGGAGATCAAGGAGATCAAGATGCGTCCGAACATCGACGATCATGATTATGATACGAAGATGAAGGCGATCCACAAATTCCTCGGCGAAGGCGACAAGGTGAAGATCACCCTGCGCTTCCGCGGCCGCGAGCTTTCGCATGGTCAGCTCGGCATGATCCTGCTCAAGCGCGTGCAGGACGATACGGCGGAAATCGCCAAGATCGAGAGCTACCCGCGCATGGAGGGCCGTCAGATGCTGATGGTCATCTCGCCCAAATGAGGATCGGGCGAGGGCTGTTCGCGGCCCTCGCCGCCCTGCTGCCTCTCCCCGCCGCGGCGCAGACCGCAGCTTCTTCCACTACTTCCAAGACCGATGCGCCGCTCGGCGTTCCGGCGGGTTATGCCCAGGTCTGGGCCGACGAATTCGACCGTCCGGGCGCGCCCGATCCGAAGAAATGGGCGTACGACACCAGCCGCAACAAGGAAGGCTGGTACAATGAAGAGCTCCAATATTATGCCGCCGACCGCCCGGAGAATGTCCGGGTCGAGAACGGGCATCTGATCCTCGAGGCACGCAAGGAGCGGCTGGCCGACAAGCCCGATTTCGGCGGGCAGGAGTTTGCCTCGGGCAAGCTCGTCACCAAGGGGCTGGGCGACTGGAAATACGGCTATATCGAGGTCCGCGCGAAGCTCGCCTGCGGGCGCGGGATCTGGCCGGCGATCTGGATGCTGGCGTCGGACGGCAAGGCCGGCTGGCCCGCCATGGGCGAGATCGACATCATGGAGCATGTCGGCTGGGACCCCGGCCGCGTCCACGCCACTGTCCATACCAAGGCCTATAACCATGTCGCCAAGACCCAGAAGGGCGCGGACGCGACGGTGCCCGACGCGTGCACTGCGTTCCACAATTACCAGCTCGACTGGAACGAGGACCGCATCCTGATCGGGATCGATGGCCATGCGCACATGCGCTTCGACAACGACCACAAGGGCGATCCCGCGACCTGGCCCTTCGCCAGCCCACAATATCTGATCCTCAACGTCGCCGTCGGCGGCTGGGGCGGGCAGAAGGGAATCGACGACGCAGCCTTCCCGTCGAAGATGGAAGTCGATTACGTGCGGGTCTGGCAGAAGCGATAGTGCGGCGCGCAGCTCCTACTCAGGCATCGAGACCCGGAGCCACCCTTCGTCGGCGATAGAGCGTCGGAGAAGCGCCCACCTCCTTCCTGAAGGCAGTGTTGAACAGGCTGATGGTGCCGAATCCGCACATGAACGCGATCTCGGTCACGCTCAGTTCGGTCGAGCGCAGCAGCCGCTTCGCGCGTTTCAGGCGCTGGACCCGGATATAGCGCGTCGCGCTGACGCCGAAAGCATCCCGGAACGCTTCGGAAAAGCGCGAGTGCGAAAGGCCTGCGAGGCGATAGAGCTCCTCCGCTTCGATGCGATCGCCCAGCCGCTGGTTGATATGGGCCATGACCGAGGCGAAGCGGTGCGTCTTCGCGATCCGGCCCGACACGCCGATCGCGTCACACTGCTCCGCGAAGAGCCGCGCCACGATCGACAATATGTGCGTGATCAGCCCGCGGCTGGCGATCTGCCAATTGGGCAGCTGCGGATCGGCGGTCGCATGCAATTGCCGAATGAGCGATGGCAGCTGCGGATCGGCGGGTAGCTTGTTGCATCCGAACTCGGCGGCATGGAGGAACGGCTGTATCCATAGCGAGCACTCCTCCGGATCGCCGAACAGCGACGCGCCGAAATAGGTCACCAGAGCGCCCTGATTGTGTGCGCGCGGGATGATCGGCTGGTGGATCTCGTTGGCATTGACGATGAAGACGTCGCCCGGCGCAATCGCAATCTCGGCATCCTGGATCATGTACGAGCCGTGATCCTCGGGAATATAGGCGATCTCATATTCCGGGTGGCAATGCAGGTAGCCGAATGCCGCCGACAGCGGCGCGACATGGCTCGTGCGCAGCGGAAAATGCGGGTCGTGAAAGGGAATGCGCGCACGAAACGGGTCCACGCGCGTTCCACCGCCCTGCTGGCGTCGTGGTATGGTCGCCGTCTTCATTGCGGCAAGATTGACCGGAAAATAGTGAAAGCCAATCGGAAAGCGGCGGATAGCGCGCCATCGCGCCGCCGCCGTAGCCATCGGGAGCAAAGGAGATGCTCTCATGCGGAAATTCACGAACGGCGGCCGGATGGTATGCGGCCTGGCCATCCTCCTCGCCACGGCAACAATACCGACACAGGCCCTTCCGGCAGGGCAGCGCGCCGGAGCACCGGTCGCGCTCGCGCTCGACCGCCTCGAAGTGGTGAACCGCACCGCCACCGCCGCCCGTGGCGAGATCCGACTGAACGCCGCGCCCGACACGGGACTGGCCTGGATCGCGGGCATCGCGCGCACCGAGGGTTGCCTTTCGCTGGAAGTGCGCGGGTCGAACGAGTTCGGCCGAAGCTTCGTGGGCATCGCGTTCCGCGGCACGGACAAGGACACGTACGATGTCGTCTATGTGCGCCCGTTCCGGTTCCGCTCGGAAGATCCAGCGCTGGCCGCCCATGGGCTGCAATATATGTCGATGCCGGACCATCCCTGGCCGGTGCTGCGCGAGCGCTCGCCCGGCGTCTATGAAAGCGCGATCGGCTCTGCGCCCGATCCGAACGATTGGGTGCACCTGATGGTTCGCTTTCGTGGGGGGCGGATGCAGGCGTTCGTCAACGGCGCCGCGGCGCCGCAGCTCGACCTGCCCCTGCTGACGCAGGGAACCGGCGGCCGCGCCGCGCTCTGGGTGGGCAACAATTCGAGCGGCGCCTTCCGCAACCTGCGCGACTGCAGCTGACACCGCCAGGTCGCCAACCCAAACTGGAAAGCGATCATCCTATCTGTCCGATAACACCCGCTTTGCGCCCTTGCGGAGGCATATTTTAGCGCTAACATTATCGGAATAATAATCAGGGGAGACTAGGATGACCGCCAGCTTCGATCGCCGCACGCTCCTCGTCGGTGGCCTCGCTGCCTCGGCTACCCTGACACCCTTCAGCGAGGCCTATGCCCAGCGCCGCCGCCGCGTGTCCGCCAACGACAAGGTCCAGGTGGGCCTGATCGGCTGCAAGGGCATGGGCTGGGGAAACCTCAACGCGATGCTCAAGGGGGCCGACGTCACGCCCGTCGCCCTCTGCGACGTGGACGCCAGGGTCCTTACCGAGCGCGCCGGCGAGCTGCAGAAGGCCTCCGGCCGCACGCCGCGGCTTTACGACGACTATCGCCGCATGCTGGACGACAAGTCGGTGGACGCGGTGATCATCGCCACGCCCGACCATTGGCACGCGCTCCAGCTGATCGATGCCATGTCGGCGGGCAAGGATGCCTATTGCGAAAAGCCGCTCGGCAACTCCATCGCCGAATGCCGCGCGATGGTCGCCGCCAAGCAGCGCCACGACCGCGTCGTCCAGGTCGGCCAGTGGCAGCGCAGCAACCAACATTGGGCCGACGCCATCGCCCACGTCCATGCCGGCGGTATCGGCCGGGTGCGAAAGGTCAAGGCCTGGGCCTATATGGGCTGGATGAAGAACATCGCGCCCCAGCCGGACCAGGCGGCGCCTCCCGGCGTCGACTATGACCGCTGGCTCGGTCCGGCGCGGCAGCGCGCCTTCAACCCCAACCGCTTCCACTTCAACTGGCGCTGGTATTGGGACTATGCGGGCGGCCTGATGACCGATTGGGGCGTCCACCTGATGGACATCGCTTTGCTGGGCATGAAGGCCCAGGCGCCGAACTCCGTCAGCTCGCTGGGCGGCGCGTACGGTTATCCGGGCTCGGCCATGGAGACCCCGGACACCCAGACCGCCATCTTCGACTTCGGCAACTATTCGGTGGAGTGGGAACATGCGGTCGGCATCAGTCGCGGTCCCTTCGGTGGCCATGACCATGGCGTGGCCTTTGTGGGCGAAACCGGCACCTTGGTGGTAGACCGCAGCAAATGGTGGGTCTCGCCGGAGGTGAGCGACGGCAAGGCTCTGACCCGGGAAATTCCCGTCACCAAGGCCTCGGACAACGGGCTCGATCGGCACACGGCGGATTTCATCGCCTGTGTGAAGGATCGCGCACGCACGCCCGCTTGCCCCATCGAATCGGCGGCCAACACCGCCACCGTCTGTCAGATGGGCAATGTCGCCTGGCGCACCGGCCGCAAAGTCCACTGGGACGCCCCGGCGGGCAGGTTCAAGGACGATGCCGAAGCCAATGCCCTGATCACGCCCCGCTACCGCGCACCTTACCGCCTGCCGGCATAAGCGGCGTCACCCTCACGCCTACCGCGCCAACGGCATATCCCCGGCGATCACCGCCAGCGCGCGTGCGGCGCGCCCGCGGCCGCTCTCGCCTTTCATCGGCGCGAGCGGGAAGTCCGCGGCGATACCCGCAACCTCGTCGGTCCCGTCGGCACGAAGCCGCAGGCAATTGGGAATGCGGAATCGCAGCTGCGAATGTGCCAGCACCAGCGGATCGCCCTTCGCCATGAATCCGCATCCATCTCCGCCGGTACGAGCGCCCAGCGTCCGGGCGATTCCATTGTCCTTCATCGTCGCCACGAACATCTCGGCCGCGGAGAAGGTGCGGTTGTCGGTCAGGACATAAGCGGGCCCGTTCCAGGCGCCGAAATAGGGTTCGATCGCGGCGGCCCAGGACAGCCTGCGGGCAACTTCCGGATTGCCATAAGCGCCTTTGGGCAAGTTGTTCCTGGCGCCGCCCGCAAATCCCGCCGCGAGAAGGTTGTCGCAGGCGCCGGCGTTCCACGGCCGCTGCTCGGTCCACACCCAGCCGAGGTTGCAACGCTGCTTCCCGATCTTCGCCTTTTGGGCTTCGAAGAAGCGGCGTGCCTCCCCCAGCGCCTGCGCGCCCTCGGCCGCGGTATGCGCCGCCAGTCCCTTGTCCATCGAGCGGATCTGTTCGTCGAAATATTGGGCCGATATCGGGGCGTCGACCATCAGCATCGGTGCGGACGAGACGGTACGATCGGTGAACATGCGCGGCATCCAGTCGCCGCTGTCTCCGCCGCCGCTGTTGCCGCCGATATCGACGAGCACCGCTGTCGCGCCCTGTTTGCGCAGTTGCGCCAGCGTCTCCGCAAGCGCCGCGAACCAGGCGTCACTCGCGGCATCCTCGATCGCGCCGGGAGTGAGCGGGATATTCGCCGCCCGCAGCGCCGCCCATGCGCGGATGCACACGGCCGGGAACGCGGTCGGCTCGAACTCCTGGATGCGGACGATTCCGATCCTGCCGCCATCGGGCGCCGGGACGAGGCCGCTGCGGAACGGCTCGGTCAGCCCGTCGCCCGTCATCACGAAGCCGGGCAGGCTTTCGAAGGGGAGCGTGAAGGCGATGGGGCTCGTCGCGGAATAGCCGAGGGCGGCACAGCCGCTGCCCGGGTTCTGCGGATCCAGCGGCGCATCGGCCGGCTCGGGAACGGCGGGGACAGTGTTGGCGGCCAGCCGGGGCAATGGCGACAAATGACCATCGTGAAAACCGGCGACGAAGTCGAGCAGCGCATGTTCGGCCTCGGCATCCGTGATGGCAGCGGACAGCGCGTCACGCGCCCGGCGTTCCAGCCGCGGGACATCGACACCGCTCTGCGGCGACCCCATCCAGGCCAGATTGACGTACGAGCGCTCGAGCGCCGCCTTCAACTGGCTGAAATCCTCCTGCCAGTCCGCTCGATGGAAAGCCGGTGCCGTTTCCTGGGCAGGTGCCGATTGGGGCAGCAAGCCCGAGAGAGCCGCCGCCGCCAGCGCTGCCAGTCCGCGACCCGTTCCGGATGTCGCCATGCCCGATCCCTCGTCGAATAAGCGACGTGTAGGTCACCCGGACCGGCGCGTCTTGGACGCCGCGGACGATTGTACGCTATGCACGCCGCCTGAAGGCCGCAGGCGTGCAGCCGGTCTCGGCCTTGAAGATACGCGTCAGATGCGCCTGATCATGGAAGCCACAGGCCTGCGCGATCTCGGCGATCGGCATTCGGCTTCGGGACAGGAGATCGGATGCCGTGCCGACGCGGAGCTTGCGCTGGTGGTGCCCGATGGTATGGCCGAATGCGCGCCGGAATCCGCGGGAAAGGCGTATTGGATCGCAGCCGATAGCAGCCGCGATCTCTCCCGGGCTGAGCGGCTCGCAGGCATGTGCCGCCATATACTCGCATGCTTCGCGCAGCCAGCGCGCAGGCACGTCGCGGTCCCGCGCGATCGATCGGCCGAAGATCGCCAGCAGCTCATGCCCGAGCCCCTCCACGGCCAGTGCCGAAAATTCGTCATCCACGGCCAGCTCGGCCACCATCCGTCGGCCGATCGCCGAGACGGCTTCCGAATGGACCGCCGGCGCTTCGTCGAGCCGCGCCTGCGCCGACAGGAAATCCAGCCCCGCCTGCGTTGGTGTCAGCACCAGCTTGGAAGCGCCGGATCGCCCCATGCGCTGCGAATGGGGCTCATGGGCCGGGCAAAAGGAGAGGCTCCCCCGCCTGCGTTCGTCGCGGCGCCCGCGGATCCTTTCCTCATAGGATCCCGCAACCAGGATGCAGAGGCTGGGGGCATCATGGCAGTGCTCCGCCATTGCGGCGTGCGAAGAATGCCGGCCGATGCGCAGTGACGCGAAATGCAGGTTCATACTGGGCCTCGTCACCACGGTGGTTCGAAAGACAGCGAGCAAAGGTGCGCCGCACGTGCGGTGATGACACGCCAGGCCAAGCCAACCTAGGGGCGATCCCGCCCCTTCTGATCGATCAGGACCGCCTGTTGCCATCGGCTCGGCGCCTTGTCGGTGCGGTGGATGCAGCCCACCCAGCAGCAGGGCCGCTTCTTCCCCTCCACCAGTTCCTCGCAGGTCCGCTCGATGCGACGTTGGCGGGTCGCCGGCTGTTTCGCATCGTCGACCCAGCAGATGAATTCATTCCGGCCAAGCGGCGTCAGGCTTTCCCACAAGGCAAGGATCTTGGGATCCGCCCGAACTGCTGCCTGCAGGTCGTCCCCTGCCTGGTGGACTGTGCCATGGGAGAAATTGTTTGCCACGGGACCTCCGGGTTTCGCCAACCCAACAACAGGGTCACTTCGCCTGAGTCAACCGCCAGGGAAATCTCCCGGCGTCGCGTACGCCCTCACGCCGCAGGCGGTTCCCAAAGCTCGATCGGGTTGCCCTCCGGATCGTGGATCCGCGCGAAGCGGCCGGTCCCGGGCGTGTCCCATTCGTCCTTGGTGGTGATCTCGATCCCCAGCGCGTTGAGCTGTTCGAGCAGCCCGTCGAGGTCGCGGACGCGCAGGTTGAGCATGAAGCTCTTGTCCGGCGCGAAATAATCAGTGGTCGCCTTGAACGGCGCGAACACCACCGGGCCGGGCTCGGGATACCAGAACCAGTCGCTCGACTGGCCCTGCTCGTCCTTGCCGCAGCCGCCGCCGACGCCCAGCGTCTCGCGATACCAGGTCGTCAGCGCATCGGGGTCCTGCGCGCGGAAGAAGAAACCGCCCAATCCGATCACCGGCATGTAAAACCCCTTTCGTCAGGCGGCCTGGGCGATGTCCTGCCCCGCCGCGGCCTCGAGCAGACGGCGCTCGATCGTCTTCAATCGTGCCGCGCTCTCGATCTTATCACCGATCAGATCGGTCAGGTAGAAGGTGTCGACCGCGCGCTCGCCATAGGTGGCGACATGCGCCGAATGGATCGTCACCTTCGACTGGAACAAGGCGAAGGCGAGATGGCAGAGCAGGGCCGGCCGATCGCGCGCGTTGACCTCGATCACGGTGAAGCGGTTCGACGCCTTGTTATCGATCAGCACATTGGGCTCGATCGGGAACGCATCGGCGCGCGGACGCGACAGCGGCCGGGTCTTGAGGCGCTCCTGCAGCTTCGAGCGATTGGCCAGCGAATCGGTGATGCTCGCCTTGATCCGATTGAGCCGCGCCTCCTCGTCGAACGGACGGCCGAGCGGATCCTGGACGAGGAAATTGTCGAGCGCCATGCCGTCGCGCGTGGTGTGGATGCGCGCGTCGATGATGTTGCCGCCGGCGACATGGATCGCCCCGGCGATGCGATAGAACAGCCCGGGATGGTCCGAGGCATAGACCGTCACCAGGGTCGCGCCGCGCTCTGGATAGACCTGCGCCTCGATCGAGAGCTGCTGGTCGCCCGCCGCGTCGATCTGGCGGGCGTTGCGCTCGAGCACATCGAGCGGCTCGGCGATCCAATAGGGCTCGGTCAGCCGTTTCTTGAGCGCCGCCATGCGTTCGTCGCTCCAACCGAGGATCGCCGCGAGATCCTCCTGCTTGGCGGCGACGCGTTCGCTGCGGCCCTTCTGCTTGTGGCCGAGGCGAAGGACTTCCTCGGCCGAATCGAAGAGATTGGCGAGGAGCTGGCGCTTCCAGCTGTTCCACACGCCGGGGCCCACCGCGCGGATGTCGACGATCGTCAGGATCAGCAGCATGCGCAGCCGCTCGGGGCTCTGCACATGCTCGGCGAAGTCGAGGATCGTCTTGAAGTCGCTGAGGTCGCGCTTGAACGCAGTCGCCGACATCAGCAAATGCCAGCGCACCAGCCAGGCGACGGTCTCGGTCTCGGCGGGGCTCATGCCGAGGCGCGGGCAGAGTCGCTCGGCGACTTCGGCGCCCAGCACGCTATGGTCCCCGCCCCGGCCCTTGGCGATATCGTGGAGCAGGACTGCGACGAACAAGGCGCGCCGCGACACGATCTGCTCGAAGATGCCGGTGGCGAGTGGATGGTCTTCCTTGAGTTCGCCTTTCTCGATCTGGTTGAGCAACCCGATCGCGCGGATCGAATGCTCGTCCACCGTATAATGGTGGTACATGTCGAACTGCATCTGCGCGACGACGCGGCCAAAATCCGGCACGAACCGCCCGAATACCCCCGCCTCGTTCATCCAGCGCAGCACCAGTTCGGGCGTGCGCGGCGAAGTCAGCACGTCGAGAAACAGCGCATTGGCACGCGGATCGCTGCGGACATCGTCGACCAGCCGCGCATCGCGGGCGGCGGCGCGCATCGCGGTGGGGTGGATTTCGAGGCCGTGCAGGTCGGCGAGCTGGAAGATCTCCACCAGCCGGACCGGATCCTCCTGAAAGAAATTGTCGCGGGGGATCGCCAGCCGGCTCCGCTCGAGCGTGAAGCCGTGGAGTTTCCGGGGGCTCTTGAACAGCCGCGGAAAGCCGAAGCGGCTGCCTCGCGCCGCGAATTTCTCGTCGAGATGCGCGAGGAACACCCCGGTCAGGTCGCCCACCACCTTCGCCTGAAGGAAGTAGAAGTGCATGAAGCGCTCGACCTTCGATTTGCCGGGCCGGTCGGCATAGCGCATCCGCTCGGCGATCTCGGGCTGGACGTCGAAGGTGAGGCGATCCTCGGCGCGGCCGGTGAGCGTGTGGAGCTGGCAGCGCACCGCCCAGAGGAAATTCTCGGCGCGGCGGAACTGGCGATATTCGTGGGGCGTGAGCAGCCCCGCCTCGACGAGCTCGGCAGGCTCGCGGACATTATATGCGTATTTGCCGATCCAGAAGAGCGCGTGGAGATCGCGCAGGCCGCCTTTGCCTTCCTTGACGTTGGGCTCGACGACATAGCGGCTGTCGCCCATCCGCTTGTGCCGCGCATCGCGCTCGGCGAGCTTCTGGGCGATGAAATCGCGCGCGGTATCGGCCTGGATCTCGACCTTGAAGCGCTGCGCCGCCTCGTCGTACAAAGCGGTATCGCCCCAGACATAGCGCGCCTCCAGCAAGGCGGTGCGCACCGTCACATCGGCCTTGGCCTGGCGAATCATGTCGTCGAGCGAGCGCGACGAATGCCCGACCTTCAGCTGCATGTCCCACAGCGAATAGAGCATGGATTCGATGACCTGCTCGCACCAGCCGGTGACCTTCCACGGGGTGAGGAAGCCGATGTCGATGTCCGAATGCGGCGCCATTTCGCCGCGGCCATAACCGCCCACCGCGATCAGCGTCAGCCGCTCGCCGGCGCTGGGATTATGGTTGGGGTGCAGCCGCTCGATGGTGAAATCCCAGAGCAAACGGAGCAACTGGTCGATCAAAAACGCCCCCGCCGCCGCCATCTCGTGCCCGCGCGAAGGGTGCTCCGCCAGCCGGCGGGCGATCTCCACCTGGCCGGCATCGAGCGCCGCCTTCAATTCCACGGTCGCGGCACGGCGCAACGCGGCGGGATCGCCTGCCTCGATCGCGGCAAGGCGTTCGGCAACGGCCCGCCGATCGATCAAAGCGCGGCGGTGCGGGACGGAATCGAAGCGCGAGGACATGGGGCGGAGATAGGGGAACGGTGCCGCAGATGCCACCGCTTGCGGCTTTGCGATGGACTAGAACACCTTCCTCCGTTCGCCCTGAGCTTGTCGAAGGGCCGTTCTTCTTTCTCCGATCGGTGGAGAGTGAGGAGAACGGTGCTTCGACAAGCTCAGCACGAACGGAAATTAATCGTCAGGACGCGCGTCGCGATCAGCCTACAAAGGCGCGTTCGACCACGAACGTCCCCGGCTTGGCATTCGAGCCTTCCTCGAAGCCATGGCTCTCCAGCATCGCCGAGAAATCCTTGATCATCTCGCTGCTGCCGCACAGCATCACCCGATCGGTTTCCGGATTGAGCGCGCGGTCGCCCGCGACCGGGGGTTGGAACAGCCAGCCTTCCTCGATCAATTGACCGATCCGCCCGGTGGTGCGGAAGGGTTCGCGCGTGACCGTCGGGATATAATGGAACTGCAGCAACGCCTGGTCCGCGACCAGGGGATCGCCGGCGAGCTGCGCAGTCAGCTCGTCATGATAAGCGAGGTCGCTCACCCGGCGCGTCGAGTGGACGATCACGATCTGGCCGAACGCATCATAGATGTCGGGATCGCGCGCGATGCTGAGGAACGGCGCGAGCCCGGTGCCGGTCGAGAGCATGAACAGCCGGCGGCCGGGCAGCAGCGCATCGGACACCAGCGTGCCGGTGGGCTTCCTGCCGAGATAGAGCTGGTCGCCCTCGCGGATCGTCTGGAGCCGCGAGGTCAGCGGGCCGTCGGGCACCTTGATCGAGAGGAATTCGAGCTCGTCGGACCAGGTCGGGCTGGCGATCGAGTAAGCGCGCATCAGCGGCTTGCCCTCGCCTTCGAGCCCGAGCATCACGAACTCGCCCGAGCGGAAGCGGAAGCTCGCCGGGCGTTCGATCGCGAAGCTGAACAGATGCTCGTTCCAATGCCGCACCCAGCGCACCTGGCAGGTCTGGAAAGCGGCATGCTCGGGGAGCAATTGCGGCGGGCGGGCGTGCATGTTCATCGTGAAACGGCAATCCTGGAGTCGTTGAAGTTGCGCTCAGGCCGCCATGGCCTGGGCGATGCGGGTGGCGGCGAATCGAAGGGTGCGCTGTGCGCCGGGCTTTACCAGCGCTTCGGCGATCCTGCCGACAAGGATTTCTTCATGCCTGCCAGCCGCAGCATGAAGCGACAGCAGCAGCGCCTCGTCGTCGCGCACCCGGGCGCAGCCGATCGCGCCGAATTCGAGTTGCGCATGGCCTTCGCGATCGAGCAGCATCATCGCGATGTTGAAGTCGGGCAGCATCGCGCCGAGTCCGCGCGCGGCGAAAACGGGGCCGATCGCCACGCAGGGGCAGCGCCCGCCGCGCATCGCATCCACCCATCGCCGCATCGCCCAGACGAGCAGCGCGTCGCCGCTCGCCAGTTCGGGGATCGTCCGATCGAGATACTGGTACACATCACCCCCGCCAGAGGCCGGCCCGACCGCGAGCCGATCCGGCCTCTAGCGTTATATGCGAATGATTATCAATAGCGAACTTCTAACTCCGCCCCATCGGCTGCGCCGCGAGCCGGGCCAGTTCCTCGCGCAGCGTGTCGATCTTGTCGTGCAGCGCCTCGATCTGGGTCTCGGCGCGCTGGTTGGTCTCGTAATCGAGCCGCGCCTCGAACCGGTCCTTCGCCGCCTGGCGGTTCTGGCTCATCATGATCACGGGCGCCTGCAGCGCCGCGAGCATCGACAGCATCAGGTTGAGGAAGATGAAAGGAAACGGATCGAAGGCGTGCGCCGCCAGGATCACCGTGTTGAGGATCGCCCAGGCGCCGAGGAAGACGCCGAAGCCGATGATGAAGCCCCACGAACCACCGACGGTGGCGACGCGGTCGGCCAGCTTCTGACCGAAGGTCAGCCGCTCGTCGAACAGGGCATGGGGATCGCCGCCCGCGCCGATACGGCGCAGGTCTGCGAGGAAACGGATTGCTGCATTCATGATACACCTCACTGCCGACCGGCCGCCCGGGGCCGGCGCGAGGTGACGGGATCAGCTCAGCGCGACGGCCTCAGGCGGCTCGGTCGATCGACTATGATCGTTGCTGGACATGACCCTTCTCGAGGACCGTTGCGGAAAAGGCGCGCGGCTGCGTGCCCGGGCGCGAAGTGGCAATCGCGCCGGGCAAGGTCAAATGAAAAAAGCGTCATGAAAGCCGCCCGGAGGCCGGCTCAGTCCGGCTTCTTCGCCACGCCGACCAAAGCCGGGCGCAGCAGCCGGTCCTTGATCATGTAGCCGGTCTGGATTTCCTGCACGACCGTGCCGGGCTCGGCATCGGCCGAGGGCACTTCCATCATCGCCTGGTGGCGATTGGGATCGAGCGCCTCGCCGACCGCGACGATCTTCGAGATGCCGTGGCGCGCGAACACCGACTCGATCTCGCGGCCGGTAGCCTCGAGACCCGTCACCAGTCCCTTGAGCTTCTCGTCCTCGCGCAGGTCGGCGGGGATCGCCGCGAGTGCGCGCGAGAGATTGTCGGAAACCGAGAGGATGTCGCGTGCAAAGGCAGTCGCGGCATAAGCCCGCGCGTCCTGCGCTTCCTTTTCGGCTCGGCGGCGGACATTCTGCGTCTCGGCCTGCGCATACAGCACCGCGGCGCGCGCCTCGGCGAGTTGCGCCTCCAGCTCGGCGGCGCGATCATGCTCCGCCACTTCCGGAGCCGCCTCCGCAGTCTCCTCACGAAGGTTGGTCTCCGCGTCCTGCACGTCCGCGCTCATCTTCTTATTCTCGTTCGACATGATTCCCTGTTCGTCAGGCTAATAACCGGGCCAATGTGGCCGCCGTGAAATCCACCATGGGCACGACACGCGCATAGTTCAACCGCGTGGGACCGATCACACCGACCACGCCGACCACGCGGCCGTCGAGCGCACGCACCGGTTTGGCGATCACCGACGATCCGGACAACGCGAAAAGCTTGTTCTCCGATCCGATGAAAATACGCGTCGCCTCGCCTTCGCGCGCGCTGTCGAGCAGCCGGGCGATCTCCTCCTTGCCTTCCAGCTCGTCGAGCAATTGGCGGACGCGGTCGAGATCTTCCGCGGCGGCGGTGTCGATCAGCCGCGCCTGGCCGCGCACGATCAGCACCGGCCGGCGATCGCCGTCCTCGCTCCACACCGCGAGCCCGCGCTCGACCAGCGTCGCGGCCGCGCTGTCGAGCGCCGCGCGCTGCTGGCCGAGGTCGCGCTCGATCCGCGCGCGCGCCTCGCTCAGCGTCAGCCCGCTCAGCATCGCGCTCATGTAATTGGCCGCCTGCTGGAGCGACCCGGCATCGATCCCGCCGGGGATCTCGACCACGCGATTCTCGACCGAGCCGTCTTCGCCGACCAGAACGGCAAGCGCGCGATCGTGGCTCAACGGCACGAAACCGAACTGGCGAAGAACCGGTTCGCTCTTGGGCACCAGCACCAGCCCCGCGCAGGAGGACAGCCCCGAAAGCGCGGCGGTGGTGCTCGCCAGCGCTTCCTCGATCGGCCCGGTCTGTCCGGCGCGCGATTCGATCGCGGCGCGCTCCTCGGCGGAAGGCGCACTCGCCTGCATCATCCCGTCGACGAACAGGCGCAGCCCCGATTGGGTGGGCATGCGCCCGGCGCTGGTATGCGGCGCGGCGAGCAGCCCGGCCTCCTCGAGATCCTGCATCACGTTGCGGATCGATGCGGGCGAGAGGTTGAGCGCCGAGATCTTCGAGATCGTCCGCGATCCCACCGGCGCGCCGCTGTCGAGATAGGATTCGACGACGATCCGGAACACGTCGCGCGCGCGATCGGTGAGTTCGTGGATCGGGGGTGTGGTCATGAAGTCTTATGTAGCGAAGGTGGCGTTACGCTCAACCACAGTCCCCAAATCCTCTCTCGCGCAGGGGGGAGGATTTTAGTTAGGGCCGCTCGCCGATCAGCCCCTGAACCGGCAGCAGCTCGATCGCACCGCCCAGCGCTTCGGCCACCGCTTCGTTGCCGCGGCGGCAGCCGAGGTAGAAATGGAGCCCCTGGCTGTCGCCAATCGCGCGGGTCCAGCGGACGTCGATGCTCGGCATATCGGTCGGCGCGCTGACGCAATTGGGCTCGCCGTGCGCATAGCGGACCTCACCGCTCGCCGGCCGATACGGCGCGAGCCGCGCGGCGAAAGCGTCATATTGCGCACGGCTCAGCGTGAAGCTGCGTTCGCCGGTCACCGCAGTGAAGCGCCTGCCCTCGAAGGTGCCCGTCCCGTCGGGCCGCACCGTCACCGCATAGACCGGGCAGCGGCCGAAGCACGGACCCGTCTCGTACGTGATCGAATCGCCTTCGATCGGCATCGGTCCCTGTGGCGCGCGGCTCGCCGGGATGCACCCGGCCAGTGCCACCGCCACGACAGCCAAACCCAGCCCCTGCTTCATCGCATCCTCCAACGGACCCCGCGCCGACACTGGCGCGTTCGCACTCCACCGTCTACGTGCCCGGATCGACTTTTCAGGAGAATGAACCGATGCGCCCATCCGGCCGCGCCCCCGACGAGATGCGCACGATCAGCATCGAACCCAATTTCACGCGCCACGCGGAAGGATCGGTGCTGATCGGCTTCGGCGACACGCGCGTGCTGGTGACCGCGAGCATCGAGGAGCGGATTCCGCCCTGGCTGCGCGGCAAGGGCGAGGGTTGGGTCACCGCCGAATACGGCATGCTCCCCCGCGCGACCCACACCCGCGGCCAGCGCGAAGCGGCCAAGGGCAAGCAATCGGGCCGCACGCAGGAAATCCAGCGACTGATCGGGCGCAGCCTGCGCGCGGTCACCGACCTCAAGCTGCTCGGCGAGCGTCAGATCACGCTCGATTGCGACGTGATCCAGGCCGATGGCGGCACCCGCACCGCGGCGATCTCGGGCGCGTGGGTCGCGCTGCGCATCGCCACCAACAAATTGCTCGCCGCCGGGCTGCTCGAGAAGGATCCCATCATCACGCAGGTCGCGGCGGTGAGCGCCGGCATCTATCAGGGCAATCCGGTGCTCGATCTCGATTATGACGAAGACAGCGCCGCCGATGCCGACGCCAATTTCGTCCTGCTCGCCGACGGCAAGATCGCCGAGGCGCAGGCGACCGCCGAGGGCGCGTGTTACGACGAGGAAGGCCTGCTCCGCCTGCTTCGCCTCGCGCGGATCGGCTGCAACCAGATCTTCGCTGCGCAGTTGAAGGCCATAGCATGAGCGGCGAAGGCGATACCCCCCAGATGATCCGCAAGCTTCAGCCCGGCAAGCTGGTGATCGCCAGCCACAATCCCGGCAAGGTGCGCGAGATCAAGGCGCTGCTCGGGCCCTATGGCATCGAGCCAGTCTCGGCGGCCGAGCTCGACCTGCCCGAGCCCGAGGAAACCGGCACGACCTTCGTCGCCAATGCCGAACTGAAGGCGCTGCAGGCCGCCGACCTGTCAGGGCTTCCTGCGCTGGCGGATGACAGCGGCCTGTGCGTCGAGGCGCTGAACGGCGATCCGGGCATCTTCTCGGCGCGCTGGGCGGGCGAGACCAAGGACTTCGGAATCGCCATGCAGCGCGTCGAAGACAAGCTCGCCGCACTGCCGCCCGAGACCGGCCGCGACGCGCATTTCGTCTGCGCGCTCGCATTGGCCTGGCCCGACGGGCATGTCGAATGGTTCGAAGGCCGCGCCGACGGCGTGCTGGTCTGGCCTCCGCGCGGCGATCGCGGCTTCGGCTATGATCCGATGTTCGTGCCCAACGGCCACGCCGTCACGTATGGCGAGATGGACCCCGAGGCCAAGCACGCGATGAGCCACCGCGCGGACGCGTTCCGGCAATTGGTGAGCGCGGTTTTCTAATCTCCCGTGCTCCTGCGAAAGCAGGAGCCCAGGGTTCCGAAGGGACGTCGCCCGCGACGCTGCCGTCGCTTCTTGCAATGTAGGATTTCGCCTGCTTCCCTCATTATCTCGTCACCCCGGCCTTGAGCCGGGGTCCCGCTGCCTTTGGCCGAGCAGAAGAAGCGGGATCCCGGCTCAAGGCCGGGATGACTGTACTTTATCAAGGTCGCTTGGGTCTTCACCCAAGGTGTGGCGTCTCGCAACCCGCTCTTTCTACCTGTCGAACAAGGAGAAGCGTACGCAACGCTCTCGCAAGAATATTGCGAGATCGATCGCGTTTCCGCCAACTGAGTCAAGTTAAGGCCGGTAACCCGGCCCCTGCTCCGGGTTCGCCTGGTCCGCCCGCGGCGCCCGCACCGGAATCGGCACCGTGTCCAGCGCCTCCGGCACCAGCGCCAGCGTCTGGATCGCGGCAAGCCCCCATTGCGCCGATCCGTTGGTCGACACGCCCGGCCATTCCACCACCCCGCCGGGCAGCTTCACCCGCGGGTCGCCCTTGACGATGCGCATTCCCGCCTCGCCGGAATAGAATTCCGCCGCCGCGCGCCGCGCCAGCGCCGCGTCGCCGGTCTGCTTAGCCACATAGGCAGTGAGGCGCGAATGCCCCTGTTTGAGGTTGCGCCCGCCATAAGGCCGATTGAACTTCGCCGCCCATTCGTCGCGCGGCGCATTGTACCAGCGGCAATAATCGAACCACACATCGCGGAAGCGCGGCACATCGATCAGCTGGATCAATTCGGCCTGGATCTCGACCGCGCCGAACACCGAATTGAGGTGCGAGATGCCGATAGTGTCGCGGCTCAGGAAGCGCCCGCTCTTGAGGTCATAGGGCGCGCCACCGGTCAGCCAGCCGTTCGGCATGCGGCCGATACTGTCCATCCCCGCGGCGATCCGGTCGCGCCACTTCCTGTCGCCCGTCCGCTCCCATTCGGTGAGCCATGCGCCCGCGCACACCGCCCAGGTGGTGCCGAACGACATCTGGATCACGCCCTCCGGCAGATCCTCCTTGGGCGCCCCGGTCTTCCGCCCGATCTCGACATGCGCGAGCGTCTGCTCCGAAGTGGACAATGCCCGCATCAGATCGCCGACACGCTCGTCGGCGGTCAGATAATAGAAGATGCGGCGATAGGCGGCATTGCTGACCCGCGGCTGTTTCGAGCTGTCGCTCCAGTGCTGGACGCCGTGGCGGGTGCCGAGCCCGGCGAAGCGGCCCATATGATAGACGTCGACTTCGCCGGTGTGCCGCGTCATCGCCTCCGCCAGCCGCCACGTCTTCGCATCGCCTGAGCGGAGCGCCGCGTACCAGAGCCAGAGATCGGTCGAGAGCTCGCTATTGTCCCATGCGAAGCCACCGATATCGTATTTCCACTGGTGCCGGTCGCTGTCGTAGCTGTGCATCACGTCGCCATGATCCCAGAAGCCGTACCAGCTGCGCCGGTCGACTTCGCCGGCATAGAAATCGATCAAATTGGCGAGCTGGTCCTCGATCAGCGCGCGCTGCGGCGTCGAGCGATCGGGCAGGTTCCAGTCGCCGAACACGCCCGCTGCATGGAGATGCGCCGGATCGGCCATCAGCTGCGGCGGCGTCGCGGCAGCGCGGGCGAGCGCCTGGAGCTGCGGCGTCTCGGGAGTCGCGTCGAATGCCCAGAGCATCAACTCGCTGGTGCGCGCGATGCCTTTTGGATCATCCCAGCCGGGCTCGTAATCCTCATAAGTGATATCGAGGCCCTCATTCTGGGCATCGAAGCCATCCATACCCATCGTGCCGTGATAGGCGCGCAGGTCCATCGGCTGCGCATCGGGCGACCAGAGCCACGCGGTGAGGCTGGCGGTGTCGCCCGCGGCACCGCGAATATCGATCTGGGTCGGATGACGCTGCCAGAAATAGCGCGCGGCGATCCCCGCCCCGCCCTGCGGCGAGCCGACATAGCCGAATCCCGGTGCGCGTCGGCCCTCGTCGGAGTCGATCCAGCCATGCCCCTCGCCGGTGCGCTTGGTCAGCGTGAAGCCGTTGGCCGAGAGCTGCGACAGGCTGAAGTCGTTCCACGCGGGAATACGCTCGAGCAGCTTGCCCACAGGATCGCGCATCTCCGCCATCGGCACCGTGTGGCCGGCGATCTGCGCGTCGCGCACCGACTTGCCCGGATCACGGCGCAGCCCGGTGAGCGGGCGCACCGCCTCGACGAACATCGCGTCATCGGCGGTGGCGAGGCGGACATGGCGGTCGTGGAGTTCGCCACGCATCGGCACGTCGGTGGCGATGCCGAGCGCCGAAACATGGTCGGTCGCCTCGATGTCGAGAATGAAGCTGTGCACCACGCGCAGCGCGCCCGACCCGGCATAGGCATAGAGCCGCACCGTGAACGGGAGCACCGAGCGCCCCCCGCCGACATGATGTCCCTCGAGCCGCACCACCGCGCGCACCGGCCCCTTCTGCTCGACCACCGCCTGCTCGATCGTACCGGTCAGCGCCACGCGCTCCCCTTCGGGCGAACCGGCGCGGATCTCGCCGAGCAGCCGCGCATTGGCGAGCAAGATGCGCTCGCCGTTCTTCGCCGAGCGGATTGCGGCAGGCCCGCTCTTCGCGACTTCCCATTCGAGCGCGCCCGAGCGGAGGTAGATCGCGTCCGCGGTCTCGCGCACCGACACCGGCGCAGCGGGCAACGCCGGGCGACCGCTGGCGACGACGAACTTCTCGGCGCCCACCCCGGCGGGCACCGCATGCGCGGTCCATTTGATCGAACCGTCGGGCCAATACGCCGTCGGCCAGCTCTGCGAAGGCACGTCGCCATCCGGGCCGCGCACCGTCAGCGACTGCCCCTTGGCCAGCGCCCCGCGCGTCCAGGCAACGCCGAAGGTCTGGCCATAATGCAGCTCGGGCGCCGCCCCGTCGATCCAGCGGAGCGATGCTTCGACTGCCTTCCCGCGCCGCGCCTGCGCCATTGCCGGAACGGCGCCCGCGACTGCCGCAGACAATATCGTGCCCTGCATCATCGTCCGTCGCGTCAGGCGCATGTCTCTCTCCCGCTTATGGTTTTCCGATGCGCAGATTGCGGATGCGCAAATGGCTCTTGGTGGTACGCAGCGCGAACCAGCCGCGCACATAAGGTTGGGCGTCGTCGAGTTCGAAGATCCGCCGCCCGTCGCGCTCGACTGCGATCGTCCTGCCGTCGGCGATCAGCCGCACATGCGTCCAGTGATTGGGAACGAGGAGATTCTCCGCACCGGAGAGATCGTGCTCGGGGCGCAACGGCCGGTTACCGGGCTCGCCGATATAGCGACGGAAGCGCGTCGTGGTGTTCCGGTTGCCGCCGATGCCGACGTAATAGGTTTGCAGGTCGTCATATTGCGCGAAGGCGCCGGACCGGCCTTTGGCGAACACCGAGCCATCTTCCACAGCGGGATCGGTCGCCATCCAGAAGGCGTTGAGGTCGCTCACCGCGTCGTTCGCCCCGCCCTCGGACACCGCCAGTGCATCGAACTCGATCGACACCGGGCCGACGAGTTCGCGCTCGAACCAGAGCGACAGCCCCGCGGGCGTGTCGATGTCGATGACATCGCCGAAGCGGACCCGCGCCGGCCGCTCTGCCTCGACCCGCCAGTCCATGGATTGCTGCGTGAGGGGTCGCGCGCCATCCGCGCAGCCAACAGCCAACAGGCACAGAGCGAGCACCGCGAAGCGCAACGCCGCGCCTTTATGCCCGGCCAGAGTCAACAATGGCTCGGCCGGTGCTGCATCACAGCTTCCACTGCATGCCGACGAAGATGCGCTGTCCGGGATAGTTATATTCCACCGGACGGGCGGCATCGATATAGGTCTGGCTATATTCCTTGCCCAGATTGAGCCCCTCCACCCAGACGCTGTACTTGTCCGTCAGGCGGAACATCACCTTGGCGTCGATGAAGCTCTCGCCCTTCCGGAAGATCGGGTTGTTGCCGAAATTCGCGTCGGACGCGGCCGCGAGCCAGTCGCTGCGCCGATTGTACGAGACACGGGCATTGAGGAAGCCCTTATCGTAGAACAGGCTGGCGTTGTAGGTGTACTTGGACAGGCCGGGATAGCCGTCCAGCGCCTCGCCCGTCGCCTGATTGGTCAAGCCGGAATCCAGCACCCGGGCATAAGTGAAGTTGCCGCCGGCGCCGAAACCGTCGAATGGCGCTGGCAGGAAGCTGAACACCGTCTGCGCGCTGACTTCGAATCCGTCGAGCTTGGCCCCGAATGCGTTGATCGGCTGGCGCACCGTATAACTGGTGCCGTCGTGATAGAGATCGACCCCGGTGCGCGTCACGTTGGGGACGATGAAGCTCTTGATGTTCTTATGGTAATAACCGACGCTCACCAGCGTATCGCGGTTCGGATACCAGGAGGCGTTCACGTCGAACTGGTCGGCGCGATAGGGCTGCAGGTCCGGATTGCCCGCGGTGCAGGTGTCGTCGGTGCCGATCGCGTCGAGCGTGTCGATCGTGCAGTTGATCGCCGGCGCGAGATCGGTCGGCTTGGGGCGCGCCATGTTCTTGGCCCAGGTCGTACGGACGAACAGGTTCGGCACCACCTCGAGGTTGAGGTTCACTGCCGGCAGCCAGTCCTCATAGCGGTTATCGATCGAGATTTCCTGGGTGTAGGTCTGCACCGTCTCGGTCACCGCGGGGATGCCGTTGACGCCGGTGCCCGGACGGATGCGCGTCTCGTTGCGGCGGTTCGAGCCGGTCGTGGCGTCGCGGGTCCGGGTGTAGCGCACGCCCAGATTGCCGGTCAGCCTCATGCCCCAGAACAGGTCCTGTGCGAAGTTCGCCTTCAGATAGGCCGAGGCGATCTGCTCGTTGACGACGTAGGCGGGAATCTGCGGCAGGCCGTTCGCCTCGCGCACGAGGTTCTGGTTGAACCGCGACAGATCATAATATTGTGCGAGATTGGCAGAGAATTCGGGGAAAGCCAGCGATCCCGGCGCGCCGCTCGGGGCATTCTGCAGCCCGCTGAACAACGGCGCGCCACCGGTGGTCGTTCCCATCTGCGCAAGGAACGCCTGATACTGCGCCTGTGACCAATAATATGTGTCGGCCGCGGGGCCGCTCGCGGGCGGGGCGCCGATCACGGTGTTGTAGCTGACATTGGCGCTGCTCTGGAACACGGCGTCCGAAGCGGGGATGCCCGCCGCTGGGACCGCCGCCACCGCGGCCTTGAGCAGACGACCGCCGCCGCCGGTATAATTGTAATAATTCTGGTCGCGGTACTGGCCGCCCCATTCTATCGTGGTGAACGGGCCCCAGCCCAGATCGTAATCGAGATCGAGCTGCGCCAATTTCTCGCTCGAGCCGGCGTCCTGCGGGCGATATTGCACCGTCGGCCCGGCCTGGGCGAGCGGAACGCCGTTCGCACCGGTGCGGCTGACGCCGTAGGACGAGGCATCGGCCGGATCGAAGCTCGACGGGAAGCCGAACACCGGCAGGCCGAGATCGTTGCGGCGATCGACGGTAACGCCGCCGATACCCGTGCTGACCGACACGAGGTTGGTGTTGTTGATCAGGTTCGCCTTGGAATAGGCGCCCAGACCGTGGACCTTGAGGCGATCGAGGTCCCAGTCGAACCCGGCCTGATAATACTGCGTGAACTGGTCGTAATCGAAATTGCGGCGCTGGACGCTGACGATGTTGTTCGCGCCGGTAAGCGTGGTCCCGGCAAGGGCGCCGTTCTGCGCCAGCGTCGAGCTGGTGACGACATGGTCCTCGATCGTGAAGGTGCCGTCGGTGATCCGCGGACGCGACGTGCCGCCGGCGGCATTGGCGGGCAGCGCGGCGTCGTAATTATACCGTTCGAACCGGTCGGCGTTGATCGAGTAATTGACGTCGCGGAGCTGCTGGCGCCGCTTGTTGAGCTGCCCCTGCACCCAGAAATTGAAATTGTCGGTGGCGCGAAACTGCGCCTGCAGATCGAGCGAAGTGCGATAGTCGCGCCGGTCGAGCGAGCGGTAGCGGTAGATGGTCGGTGCCCAATCGAAGAACTGGGTCTCGCAGGCGAGGCGATTGGCAGTGGCCACCGTCGCGTTCGCGCCACCCACGCCCGCGCAGCTCTCATAAGTGCCGAAATTGGCGTAGTTCGCATCGGCGATCGTCTTTTCGCTCGCGCGATCGAAATCGGCGATGCGGCCCCAATTGGTGTTCGAGGCGAAGTCCGAACGCGTATCGACCGCGCTGTGCGTCACGTTGACGATGAAGCCGAAGCGCCCGTCGAGCAGATCGCCGCGGCCGGCGAGGAAGTTGATCCGCGGCTGCCACGTCTCGGTGAGGTCGAGATGCTGCCCTTCCGCCTTGATGCTGAAGATCGGATCCTTGAGGTCGAGCGGGCGCCGCGTCTCGACCGAGACGGTGCCGCCGATGCCGCCCTCGGGCAGATCGACCATATAGCCCTTGTACACGTCGATCGACTTGACCAGCTCGACCGCCAGCTCGCGGAAGTCGCCGGCGCGCCCGCCAAGGGCGCTCTGCTGGCTGACGCCGTTGATCTGGACGCGGTTGAGATCGGGCTCGACGCCGCGGATCGAAACCGCGGTGCCTTCGCCGAATTCGCGGCTGAGCTGGACGCCGGTGATGCGGCTGAGCGCCTCGCCGACATTCTTGTCCGGGAAGCTGGCGATGTCGTCGGCTACGATCGAGTCGACCACCGTGCCCGAATTCTTCTTGCGGCCGATCGCCGATTGGAGGCTGGCGCGCGTGCCGGTGACGATGATCGTGTCGTTTTGGCCCTCGGCGGGGGCCTCGGTCTGTGCGGCATCGTCCTGCGCGGGTTCGGCGCTCTGATCGGCTGCGGGTGCCTCCTGTGCCCAGGCGGCCGGCGCCAGAAGGAAGGCGGCGGTGATCGCAGCAAGCGAAACGCTGTTACGGACGGCGCTGGCGGATTTACGCATATACTCTCCACTCGACCCACAGGCGGCAACAGGCCGCGCGCCGATTCATTCGGCTGTCGCGAGTCGCATAGCAGCGTCGCGGGCGCGATTGGAAGTAAAATCACTACATGTGAAATTTGTGCTCACATTGTGGGATTATTAGGGTAAATGATGCTGCAATGTTGCCGGCCGCGACTGGGCGAGGCCGACGCAAGGCAAGGCCGGCAGGCGGACCGCGATGCTCTGACGATGTTTGGAAAGATCACCCCGCCCGCGGCGGCTGGTGGACAGGGCTGGATTCGAACCAGCGTACGGGAAACCCGGGCAGATTTACAGTCTGCTGCCTTTAACCACTCGGCCACCTGTCCATGGAGCCGCCAGCGAAGCGAGGGCGGTCCAATGCCGAAGCGACCCCGACCTGTCAACGCCTTGCGCGCGGGCCCGGCGCCGCATAGCGTCGCGCACATCTCTCCAATCTCGCAGGAGTCCCATGCGCACAGCCGCCGCTCTCGCCGCCATCGCCCTCGTCGCCTCCCCGCTCGCCGCCCAATCGGTCGACCGGTCCGAGGTCGGCCGCATCCTCGATGAAGGTTTCAACCGTTCCGAAGTGATGCTCACCGTGCAGCATCTGACCGATCATATCGGGCCCCGCCTCACCAATTCGCCGGGGATGCGCGCTGCCGAGGACTGGACGCTCTCGAAGTTCCGCGACTGGGGTCTCAGGAACGCGCACAAGGAAGGCTTCGATTTCGGCCGCGGCTGGTGGATCGAGCGCTCGAGCGCACGCATGGTCAGCCCGCGTCCGATCACCCTGACCGCGATCCCGATCGCATGGACTCCGGCCACCGCGGGCAAGATCAGCGCGCCGGTCGTGGTCGCGCCGATGAGCGAGGAGCGCCATTTCGAGCGCTACCGCGGCAAGCTGGCGGGCAAGATCGTGATGGTCACGCTCCCCGATGACGGCTCCGAGCCGACCGATCCCGCCTTCAGGCGCCTGACCGGCGACGACCTGGCGAAGCTCGACGTCTACGAGCAGCCCAAATATGATCCCGAGGCGAGCGACCGCCGTATCAAGCGGCTCGAATATGCTTCCAAGCTCGACGCCTTCCTCAAAGCCGAGGGCGCGGTCGCCTACGCCACCATGTCGGCCCGCGACGGCAAATTGGTCCACGGCACGGGCTATCTGTTCGGCGCGGGCGAGACCCAGCTGGTTCCCGGCGTCGAGATCGCGGCGGAAGATTATCGCCGCCTCGCGCGCCTCGCCAAGCAGGGCCCGGCGCCGGTGGTCGAGCTGGAGAATGTCGTCCATTTCGTCGACACCGACACCAAGGCGTACAACATCATCGCCGACATCCCGGGGAGCAATCCCTCGGGCGCCTATGTCATGGCCGGCGCGCATATGGACAGCTGGGTCGCGGGCGACGGCGCCGTCGACAACGGCGCGGGGGTCGCGATGGTGATGGAAGCCGCGCGTATCCTCCAGGCGATGGGCGTCAAGCCGAAGCGGACGATCCGTTTCGCGCTCTGGGCCGGCGAGGAGCAGGGCCTGCTCGGCTCGATGGCCTATGTCGAGCAGCATATCGCCACGCGCCAGCGCAAGCCGAATGGTCCGACCACCGGCCTCGCGCGATTCTATGGTTGGGCCAATCGCTGGCCGATCACCCGCCAGCCGGGCTATGACAAGCTCGCCGCTTATTTCAATCTCGACAACGGCTCCGGCAAGGTCCGCGGGATCTATACCGAGAATAACGGCGCAGTCGTGCCGATCTTCCGCGACTGGTTCGCGCCGTTCAATTCGTTGGGCGCCAACACCGTCGCGATCCGCAAGACCGGCGGCACCGACCATGTCTTCTTCTCGGCGGTCGGAATCCCGGCATTCCAGTTCATCCAGGACCCTCTCGATTATGGCAGCCGCCTCCACCACACCAGCATCGACACGTTCGATCACATCAAGGCCGCGGACATGCGCCAGGGCGCGGTGATCCTCGCGAGCTTCCTGCTCAACGCCGCCAACGCCGACAAGCCGTTGCCGCGCATGCCCTTCCCCACCGAGCCGGGCGTGACCGATCCGTTCGCTTACCCCAACCCCGACGATCTCGACTGATGGCGCGCAAAGGTCATCGCCCGAGCCAGGCGCCGGCATCGCGTCCCCGCTTTTATGGGCGCCACGCGGTGCTGGCGGCGCTCGCCAATCCCGAGCGCAACGTCCGGAAGATCTGGGGCACGCGCGAGGCGCTGGGGGCGCTCGATTTGCCCCCGGTGATCCCGATCACTTATGCCGATGTCGCCGATCTGGCGCGGCTGGTGCCGGGCGACGCGCCGCACCAGGGGCTCGTCGCCGAAGTCGATCCGCTCGAGGAGATCTGGCTCGGCGACCTGCTCCAGCAGGGCGCCGACGACAAAAGGCCGCTGGTGGTGCTCGATCAGGTCACCGATCCGCACAATGTCGGCGCGGTGCTGCGCTCGGCGGCGGCGTTCGACGCGCTCGGCATCGTCACGCAGGATCGGCATGCGCCGCCCGAATCGGGATCGCTCGCGCGCTCGGCCTCGGGCACGCTCGAGACGGTCCCCTGGGTCCGCGTCGTCAATCTCGCCCGCGCGCTCGAGGAGATCGCCGAGGCGGGCTTCTGGCGGATCGGGCTCACCGGCCATGCCAAGGGCACGCTCGCCGAAGTGATGGGCGACGCGCGCATCGCATTGGTGCTCGGCGCCGAGGGGGAGGGCATGCGCCAGAATACCGAAGCGCATTGCGATCAGCTTGCCCGGCTGCCGATCTCGCCTAAGGTGGAAAGCCTGAACGTGTCGAATGCCGCCGCGGTCGCGCTCTACGCCATCGCCGCACGCGGCTGAACGGGGGAAATCGAATGCTGCATTGGAAGGCGATCACCGCCGCACTGCTCGTGCCGCTCGCGCTCGCCGCATGCCTATTCCTGCCCGGCAAGTTCGAATCGACCCTGACGATCCACGCCGATCGCAGCTTCACTTACGCCTATAAGGGCGAAATCGTCGCGCTCGACATCACCGGCGCGATGAGCGAGGCGACCTCGGGCCTGGCCGACAATACGACGGACTCGGGCCCCGCACCCGACCCCGCCAAGAAGGCCGCCGAGAAAGCGAAGAAGGAAGCCGAATATCGCGACATCGCCGTGAAGGTCGCCAAGGAGGCGGGCTATCGCAGCGTCGAATATCGCGGCGACGGCATTTTCTATGTCGATTACGAGATTTCGGGAAAGCTGACGCACAACTTCGTCTTCCCCTATAATCAGGATGCCGGGATGATCTTCCCGTTCGTCGCGATCGAGCTGCGCGGCAAGGACATGGTACGCGTCAAGGCGGCCGGATTCGCCAAGCAGGAGAACAAAAGCGGTGGCATGAGCGGGATGGGCGACGAGACCAATGCCCGGCTCGACGGCACCTTCACTTTGATCACCGATGCCGAGATCGTCAGCCAGAACAACGAGGACGGCGCGAAAGCCGGCGGCGCGGGCAAGACCGTGACGTGGAAGGTCACCCCGACCAGCAGCGACGCGCCGATGGCGATGCTGAAGGTGGCCGGACTCTAGGTGCGAACCTGTTCAAATTATTGATTTAGCTTCGGCCTGCCCCTTTTTGTCATCCCCGCGAAAGCGGGGATGACGGGTTTTGAAGATGAGTCCTCAGCCCGGTCCCGCTCCAAATCGCCGCCGTGGCTCAGTCCTCGGCGGCGATCGTCACCCGGAGACCGTCGAGCGCGGGCGTGAACTGGAGCTGGCACGACAGCCGCGAGCGTTCGTCGCGATCCGACGAGCTGTCGAGCAGATCGTTCTCGTCCTCGCTCATCGGCGGCAGTTTGGCCGCAAATTCCGGATCGACATGGACGTGGCAAGTCGCGCAACTGCAGCAGCCGCCGCAGATCGCGAGCAATTCGTCGAACCCGTTGTCGCGGATCACTTCCATCACGCTGAGGCCCGCTTCGCCCATGACTTCGCGTTCTTCCCCTTCCCTGGTCACGACGATAAGCTTGGGCATGCAATTCTCCTTGGTCGGTCTCGTCCATGCCGCCGAAGCCCCCTCGTTTCAAGGATGCCCGCCATGGGCCTGAGCGAAACCCAGATCAAAAGCGCGATCGACGCACTCGCCAGGGTCGAACCCGCCTTCGCCGTCGCCCTCGAACGCGCAGGCTACCCCCAACCCCGAATCCGCGACCGCGGCTACGAGACCTTGCTGCGCACGATCGTCGGCCAGCAGGTCAGCGTCGCCGCGGCGCAATCGATCTGGAACAAGCTCGCGGCGGCGCTGGGCGACCTCACCGATCCGGGCACGGTGGCGAGCGCCTCCGACGAGACGCTGCGTGCCGCCGGTCTTTCGCGCCAAAAAGTGAGCTACGCCCGCAGCCTCGCCGAGGAAGTGACGAGCGGCCGGCTCGGTCTCGCCAGCCTGCCTGCCGATGACGAGGAAGCAATCGCCGCGCTCACCCGGATCAAGGGCATCGGCCGCTGGTCCGCCGAAATCTATCTGCTCTTCGCCGAAGGGCGGCCCGACATTTGGCCGGCGGGCGACCTCGCGGTACAGATCGAGATCGGCCGCATCCTCGGCCATGCCGAGCGCCCGTCGGAAAAGATGCTGCGCGAATGGTCGGCCCCGTGGAGCCCGCACCGCGGCGCGGCGGCGATCTTCGCATGGCACCACTATAAGATCGACATGGCCGTGATCTGACGCGGATGTCCGCGATCGAGCCGAGCCGTGCGGTCTGCGCGCCCACTCTATTCGCGGCGATTGATTCCGACACATTGGATAGCGAGACTGCGCATGGGGCACCCTCGCCTCGTCAGGAATCGAGCGTGCCATCGGATCTGCTGTTTGCGCTTCTGTTCATCGGCTCACCGGCGCCCATCCCCGCGGACGCGCCACCTGATGCCATTGCCGGCCGCACCGGCAGCAAGATCCAGCGCGTGTCGCGCCCGTGTTCGATGGATGCGCTATCTCCCACCGAGAAGCGGCGAATGGTCATCGAGTACCAGCGACGGCTACGTGTCCGGGGCAAGGCAGATGCGGATGCCTGGGCCACGGAAGAAGGAAACCGCTTCCGCAGACGGCTCGTCGCCGAGGGCGTGTGTCCGCCATTGACTGGAGAGGGCAATCAAACCGCGCGGGCCACAAAGCGCCGCAGCGCGCCACCGCTCGTGAACCGGCAAGGTAAAACCTGCAAGAACGTCGGAGTGGAAAACCGGATGATCCCCAATTTTGGTGGCGCGCCCATGACCATGGTTCTCGTCCCGGTTTGCAAGGACTAGGTCGGGAGGTGTGACTTCGAAACGCGGGAATGGGTCGCTTCCAGATCAACGGTTCCAGAGCGAATGCTCGCGGATTCAGCGAATGACCGCTCGCGCCCCAATTGTTGGAATTCAGTGCTCCTTCGAAAGCAGGAGCCCAGGGTCGTGCAGCCCGTCACCATCCTGGGCTCCCGCTTTCGCAGGAGCACGAGGTGGAGATATAACCGCTTTCCGCCAATCCCGGACGTTGCAGCCAGTTGCCGAACCAGCGGCACAGCCACATCGGGGAAGCCCATCTCAGGCGCCGACCGCTCCCAGCCCCACCGCCAGTGCCCCCAGCGGTCCCGCCATCGGCCCGAGCCCCGGCGGGCCCAGTCTCTCGTCCAGCTCCGCGGCATAGCCGGCGAGCGAACCATAGCCGCCCAGGCTCTCCGCCAGCCGCGCGCGCAGCCGCAGGAAGAGATGCTCGCGCGCCGCGATCACGCCGCCTCCGATCGCGATCCGCTCGGGCGCGGCTACCGTGACCAGATTGTGGAGCAGCCCGCTTAGGTCGTGGACGAACAAATCCCATTCGGGCCCGTCATGCGGCAATTCCTTGCCCGGGCAGCCGAAACGCTCGGCGAGCGCCGGGCCCGAGATCAGCCCTTCTACGCAGTCGCCATGGAAGCGGCACCAGCCGGCATAGGTGTCACCCGCCGCGCGCGGCACGCGCATATGCCCCGCCTCGCCATGCGCCACGCCCTGCACCGGCCGTCCGCCGGCGACCAGCCCGACGCCGACGCCGGTGCCGATGGTGAGGTATGCATGCGTCACCATTCCCCGCGCCGCGCCCCAGCGTCCTTCGGCCAAAGCCGCGCCGTTGACGTCGGTCTGGAAGCCGATCGGCTTGCCGTAGCGCGCCTCCAGACGCCGCACGAGATCGGTGCCCGACCAACCCGGCTTGGTCGTCGCGGTGATCGCGCCATAATCCGGTGCACCGGTGCCAAGCTGGAGCGGACCGAAGCTGGCCACGCCGATCGCGTCGAATGCCCAGTCGTCGAGCACTGCCTCGATCGCCGCCAGCGTCGTCGCCGGGTCGGTGGTCGGTATCACTTGCTGCGCCCGCACGTCGCCGGGGCCGGTGCCGAGCAACGCGATGCATTTGGTGCCGCCAAGTTCGATCCCGGCGATCAGCGATACGGTTGAAGCCATGATTCTCCGCTAGCCCAGCCGGCCTCGCGCGGAAAGCCGGGATAAAACACGACTCCACAAGAGCGGCCGACGGGCATGCAGGCCGGGGAGGTTCCCCGTTCGCGCTAGCCGTAGGTGACGACGAGCCGCTCGGCGAACGGACCGTTCTTGCTCAATTTGCCCTCGCGTCCCGGCGCGCGGCGCAGATTGGGCTGTTTGAGCAGCGGCTTGAGCATCAGGTGCAGCGTCGCCTGATTGATGTGCCGCCCGAAGCATTCGTGCAGCCCGAAGCCGAAATGCATGTAATCGCTCGCCGGCCGGTCGGGGTAGAACACCCTCGGGTTGGCGACGCGGCGCGGATCCATCATCGCCGAGGCGAAGGCGGCGAGCACCTGCGCGCCGGCGGGGATCGTCGCCGCGTGCGACGTGCCCTTGCCGAGCGTCCAGTCGGTCAGCGCCACGCGCGGCAGCCCCGGTGCGAGCGGATCGAAGCGCATCGCCTCCAGGACATAACGGCGCAGGCGCTCGTCATCGTCGGCCCGCGCCGCGGCCTGCGCCTCGGCCAGCACCTTGGGTCGGCGCAGCAATTGCTCCATCGCCTGCGGTACCACCATCGGCGGCTGCGGCGGCCCGCCGACGATGAATCCCATCAGCGAGGTGCGGATGAAATCGTCGGAATAAGCCGCGTCGCCCTCCGCCTGCAGCGCGAGGCAGCGCGACAGCACATCGTCCTTGCCCGGATCGATGCGCCGCCGCGCGATTTCGTTCTGGATGTGGAGGCGCAGCGCCGGAGCGATCTGGTCGACCTCCTTGCGCAGCTCGACATCATTGCCCTGATCGACGAACTGGAATTCGAACAGCCGCGTTCCCCAGACGCGCAGGTCGCCGCCCGGCGGATCGGGCACGCCCAGATAATCGCCCAGCATCGTGAAGGTCACGCGCCGCACCAGCGTGTCGACGACATCGATCTTGCCGCCGGCCTGCGCGACGATCTGCGCGGCCTGCGCCTCGGTCTGCGCCGCGAGCTTCGGCAGATCGTCGGGCCGCACCACCTTGCGCATCGCATCGGTGTCGTGGCGATACTGGTCGGTATCGGCCATGCCGAGGAAGAAAGGCTGATCGCCCATGATCACGTCGAGGTGCGGCTTGTAGATCACGCCGAACGCCGGATCGGTGGCGAACACCTCGCGGACATCGTCGTAGCGCGAGGTGAGATAATTGTTGCCCAGCTTCATCACCGGCTTCCAGCGTCGCAGGAAGGTGAAGAAGTGCGGCATCAACGCGAGCACCATGCGCTGCGCGAAGGCCTTGAACCCCTTGGGCCCCGGGCGGAGCACGTCGCGGGAAGTGAGCGCGTTCATAGCGATGCCAGATAGCGAAGCGCCGGCATGCTCGGCAGGAAGAAATATTCGCCGCCCGCCATCTTCACGAACGAGTCGACCTCGATGATCCGCCGCAACGGCTCCTGGGGGATGGTCAGGGTCCCCTTGGGCCCGAGCAGCGGATCGGCCTCGTCATACAGGAAGGCGAAGTTCTGGTTGAGCATCCAGGTCTGCTGGACGAACTCGAACTGCCGGGTGATGTCGGTGTTGAGGCAGATGAACAGCAGCCCGCGATCCGCGCCGTCGTCCTTCAACGGATCCGCGATCGTCGGCCCGTATTTGCGCCCACGCCGCAGGATGCGATGGTTGTTCGACGCATCGAGCAAGGTCTGCTTGTCGCTCGGCTTGGGCGCGAGGCCGTCGCGCGGGTTGCCGCGGCGGACATGGCTTCCCAGCGGACAGCCATGACCGAGCCGATCGCGATCGTAGAACAGGAAGTCGTTGTCCGGCTGGTTGTATTTGTCGACCGGAAGCACCCCGGTGGGGCTCATCGGGCACAGCAGATTGCCGTTGAGGTCGCGGCCGATCACGCGGTTGGCGATCCAGTCGGCATTGATATGCCCGCCATGCTGGGGATCGCGCTGGTTGATCCGCTCGGCCCCAGCATGCATCGATTCCCAGAATTTGGTGACGTCCTGCTTGAGCTCGCGCACCACCATATAGCTGCCGTCGAGCCCGAGATCGAGAAAGCCCTCGCCGCGCGGATGCGGCGGCAGCCCGGCGGCGCGGCCCTCGGCCGAATCGACCACGACCGGCCCGAGCGCGATCTCGTGATGGCCGTTCTCATGCCCCATCAGCACTTCGCCGAGCGGCACGCCGTTCCACGGATCCTTGGGATAGTCCGCCCCGCCCTTCACGATCACCGTGCCCGCCTCGAACGGCGCGGGCTGCGAGACACCGTCGGCGAAGCCGAAATGCTCGCGCGCGATCCCGCGCTCGTCGGGGCGCAGATCGAGCGGCAGGCCATGGACGATCTTCACGTCGAACGGCGCCAGCGCATCGCCCACCGTCTTGCACCAGGCTTCGGCGGTCTCCTCGTCCTTCTCGTAGAGGAGCAGCAGGGCATGCACGGTGATCGGTGTGGTGATGCGCGCCTCGACGATCTTCTCCTCGTCGTCGAATGCGCGTGCCTCGTCATCGACCGCAGCATCGTCGAGCGGGGTGTTGCCGCTCCATTTCGGCCCGCCGGGGATCACCGTCTCTAGCCATTTGTCCTCGCGCCGGTCGCCGAGCCGGCGCAGCCGGTCCTCCTGGAACATGCCTTCCTTGAACGGCCGGTCGAACGAGGCGAGCGCATTGGGGGACAGCCCCATCTTGCGCATCCCTTCCCAGGTGAGGCCCAGTCCCGCCGAGCGCTCCTCGCGCCCGTCGGCATCGCTGATCGGCGCCACCTCATACAGCGCCGCCAGCCAGGCGCCGCCCTTCTTCTTCGCCACGCCCTTCCAGTCGAATTTCAGGAACAAGGCGCGGCCGGTGGGCAGCGATGCGAACCCGCTCACCACCATGCCCTGCGTCAATTTGTCGTGCGGGGGAGCGAGCCGCCAGCTCGGCGGGCCCTTTTGCGGTACGGCGCTCACAGGTCGTTGATCCACAAAGCGGCGTCCTTGTCCGAGAGTGCTGGCTTGCGTAAGCCCATCGCGATGCGGAAATTCCGCTCGATCTGCTCGGCGGTGAGGTCCTTGTACGCCGAGTACCAGAAGCGGCTGACCGTCATCGAATGGCGCGCCCATTCCTTGAACTGGCGGCCATGGCTCGCACCGTCCTTCACCAGGAACCGGGTCGGCGGAAAGCCCACGCCGCAGCACCACGCCAGGGTCAGCCCGGCATGTGCCTTCTCGATGAAATCGTCGAGATAGCTCTCCCAGGTCTGATCGAAGTTCGAGAAGAACATGAGGCGCGACTTGTTGTTGACCATCGCCCAATGCGCGAAATGGATCGTGCGCATCGAGCCGAGATAGCCGCTCCGCGCCTGGATCCGCAGCACCAGGCCGAGCCCGCGATGCCCCGCACGGATCAGGATCATGCGCAGGGCGCCGGGCTTGATCGACACCAAAGATCCCATGTGGTTCTGCGGAATCCAGTCCTCGCGCCGCGCCATTTCGCGCAGCATCTTCGGATCGACGAGCGGTGCGTCCTGCGAAGCGTCGCGGCGTTCCAGCGTGCGCAGCCACAGCACGATGATCGCCACCGTCACCGGCGCGCTCGCAAGTCCCCAGAGCAGCCAAATGATCATCCCGTGCCACGCCGCATCGAAGTTGCGCGCAGTAAGCAGCATCGACGCCGGCGTGCCGATCGCCACCGCGACCACCAGATAGCCAAGCACGAACAAGACGAGCGGGATCAGCTGGCTGAAGAAGAACTTCAGGAAGCTGAATCGCGTCGCGACCTCGGTTCCGGGCAGTGCGCCGCCGATCTGCTTGAGCCGCAGCGCGATGCCGACGAACACCACCGCCAGCAGGATCAGATAGCGATCCCACGGCATGGCGAGGTTGAGGAACAGTCCGGGCACCGACAACAGGAACACCGCCGCGACGATGAAGCCGATCAGCCGCACCCAATCGCCGATATTCTCGGCGAGCGGGATGCGCGCCGGCGCAGGCTGGTCGAGCCAGGCGAAATCGGGGAGCAATGTGCCGCGCAGCTTCGCATGGATCTGCGCTGGCCTAAGCACGCGATAGGGGTTCGCCCCATCGGCATTGGCGAAGCGTAGCTCGACCCGGGTCGCCTCGAACAATTTGTGCTCGGCGAGGATGCGGTCGCGCGTCATCCCGCGATTGCCGTGATGGAATACCGTCGGCTTCAGCGATCGGCGCTCGAGATAGGGGGCGATCGGCGCGCGGGCATCGGGCCCGGCGATCGACGTGAACAGCGGCCCGTCATTGTCGAGCGGGCATTTGCAGCAGCGCAGCATCGCGCGCAGATCCGGCCCGATCGCGGATTCCAGCTGCGCCCAGAACGATCCCGCAGGCCCGTCGAAATTGGCCTCGATCACGAACAGCGGATCATAGTCGAAGCCGGGAAACACGCTCAGCGACATGAAGTGGAGCGCCGGCACCCGCGTCAGGAAATCCGCGAACGGCCCTTCGCCCCCGGACGGATTGGTGCTGCGCTTCGCGCGCAACTTGTCGAGCAGCGACGACAAATGATCATAGCTCTCGGGCTTTACCTCGAGTGCCACGGATAAGGTGGTTTGCCGCATGCACGTCCCCCCAAACGCACGGCTGCCGCCCCTGGCAATTCCGCGAGTCGCGCAGGAATGTCCCACAGCGGAACACACAAAGATAGGACAGAACCGACTTGCGGCGACGCGTCCGCAAAGATCGTCCCCAATAAAATCAAATACTTGACTTCATGGCCTCAAAACAATCGAGGCTAGCGCGCCAGTAACTACCGCGCGCGTCTAGCCGAACGTGGTATCGAGAAACATCATCGCCGCCAGCCCGATCATCAACCCGGTGCTTACCTTGCCGCCGCCGTTGATTCGGGCATGCGCGTCCGGGATGATGTCCGACGCGACGACATAGATCATCGCCCCCGCCGCCAGCCCCAGCCCCCAGGGCAGGAAGGCCTGCGCGACCGCGACGATGCTCACGCCGATCAGTCCGGCCACCGGCTCGACCAGTCCCGACCCCGCCGCGATCAGCGCCGCCGGCATCCGCGCATAACCGATCGAAGTCAGCGCCACCGCGACCGCCAGCCCCTCCGGAATATTCTGCAGCCCGATGCCGAGCGCGGTCACTCGTCCCGCGTCGAAATCGCCGCCGCCGAAGCTCACGCCCACCGCCATCCCTTCGGGGAAATTGTGCAGCGTCACCGCCGCGACGAACAGCCAGATCCGCCGCACCGATGTGCTCGCGGCAATGCCCGGCGGGCCTAGCCCGAGCTTGTCGAGCGGCGGCACCCAGTCGTTCAATTTGGCGATGACGAAGGCGCCGAGCAGCACCGCCGCGACGACGGTGATCGAAGCCGCCGCCTGGCTCGCGCCCTGTTGCCGGGCCACTTCGATCGCGGGAAGGATCAGCGAGAAGAAGCTCGCCGCCAGCATCACCCCCGCCGCGAAGCCGAGCAGCAGATTCTGCTGCTGGTCGCTCGGCTGGCGCATGAACAGCACGGGAATCGCGCCCAGCCCGGTCGCCATCCCGGCGCACAGGCTGCAGAGTGCGCCGGCGGCGACGATAGCATCCATCGTTTCGTTCACGAGGCCTGCGCCTCCCTCTCCGCCGGCAGCGTATCAGCAACCCGCCGTCACGGCGCGGGTTCCTCGCCGCCGGCGATGGGCACATGGAAAAGGGCCGCGACGGTGTTTCCGCCGCGGCCCCCTTCCCCCCTAAATCAGGTTCAGAACTTGACTTCGACGCCCATCGTGAAGCTGCGTCCGCGCGGATCGGCGACGCGCGGTTCCCACGAACCGCCCGCGCCGGTGTTGCCGTCATAGGTGATCGCGAAGGGCGGATCGGTGTCGAACAGGTTGCGCACGCCCGCCGTCAGCTTGAAGTTCGGCGAGAGCCCCGTGTAGCTCATCGACAGATTGTAGATGATATAGTCCTTCACGAACGCATTATATTCGGGCCGCGTCACCGTCCCCGCCGCGATTCCGGGCAGCGCGCCGTTCCGATAGCCCTTGCGGAAGATCTGGCTCAGCGAGAGGCTGATGTCGTCGTTCGAATAGCTGACGAACGCATTGTGCTTCCAACGCACGCCCAGATCGCCGGCGAAGCTGAACACCCCGATCAGGCTCGGACCATATTGCGCGGTCGGCGTCAGCTTCTCGCGCTTCTTGAGCAGCAATGTGCCATCGAGACCCGCCGAGATGCGGCTGCCCCCGCCGAACTCGTGTCCGGCGCGCAGCGATACTTCCAGGCCCTGTGTGCGGCGCGAACCCGCGTTGATCCAGCGCTGGTCGATGCCGAAAATGGGCCCGCTGCCTTCGGGTTCACGCAGGAAGCGCTCGGGAAACAGCGCGGCGTTGTCGATCAGTTGCCGCAAGGTGAGCGTCTGGATCGTGTTGTCGACATTGATCATCCACCAGTCGACCGAGGCGCTGAACAACGGCGCCGGCTGGATGACGATGCCCGCGCTGAGCTGTTCGGCCGTTTCGGGTCCCAGTTCGCGATTACCGCCGGTAAAAATGGTCGGGCGGATCTGATCGCAGGGCGTGCCGGTGCCGACTGGGGCAGTCGGAACGCCGCCGGGGCAACGCACCGGATCGGCGATGTCGCTGCCCAGATAGGGCGCTTCGGTGAGCCCATTGAAGATCTGGTTGAACGAAGGCACGCGGAACCCGGTATTGTACGATCCGCGGAACATGATCTGGTCGATCGGGCGGAACTTGACCGAGACCTTCGGATTGGTCGTGGATCCGAACCCGGTATATTCGTCGATACGGACGGCGCCGGTGATCTCGAAACCGGGGAACAGCGGGACGAGCACTTCGGCATAGGCAGCCTTCACGGTGCGGTTCTTCGGAGTCAGCGCGTTGACGTTGTCGAACGCGGCGAGGAAGATCACCGGCGCGGCTGCCGCCGCCGCGTCCGATCCGTTGAACGAATAGGTCTCCTTGCGTACGTCCACGCCCGCGGCCATCTGCACGTTGCCGCCCCAGATCGGGAACAGCGATCCCGAGACCGAGACGTCGAACTGCTTCACTTCATACTGGCCGCCATACAAGGTCGCGCCATAAGCCGAGACCGATTCCAGCGCCGCGAGGCCCTCGGGAGTCTGGGTCGTGCTGAACGGATTGATCAGGCCGCTGTTCATCAGGCCGACCAGGCCGCGAGCGGGCTGTCCATTGATCGGCGCCGCACCGGCGACGATGGGGGCATTGAGATCGAAATCGCCATTGCTCAGCGTGCCGCGATAATAATAGCCGGTGCCGAGCACCGACGAGGACTCGCTCTTCGCATAGGACGCGCCGGCACGATAATCCCAGTCGCCCACCCCGAACATCGGTCCCTCGACGCCGAAGGCGGCGCGGATGGTCTTGGTGTTGGTCACATATTCGCGCGTACCGCAGGCGATGCACCGCCAGCGATAGGCGATCGGCAGGCCGTAGCGGCCGTTGAGCGCCGCCGCTTGTGCGGGGAAGGCCGCGCGGATCGCGTTGAACACGCTGTTATAGGTCGCCGCGGTCAGGCTGTTGAGCGGATAGGCGATCGCCAAATTGGTGGTGTTGGCGGTGAGCTGCGCGTTCGAGAAGCGCTTGGCCGAAGTCGCGTCCGAGCCCGTGATCTCGAACGACATCTGATGCCCCATGCCCAGATTCACCACGCCGCGGCCATAATAGGTCAGCGTGTTGATCGGCTGCTGGAGCACCGCGGCGCGGCCGGTGTCCCAGGCGCAGGCATAATAAGCCGAGGGCGTGTTCCACAGTGCCTCGTCATAGGGCAGCCCGCCGTCCATCGACTCGCAGCCGGCGCCACCGGGAAGGTCGAGGATGTTGATGCCGCCCGCCGCCGCATTGGCGCCGTTGGGCGCGGTCAACGTGATCGACCCGGCTGGGCGCGGAGTGCCGGTCGGAATCGTCCCAAGCAGCGTGCCGTTGTTCGTGATGCTGTTCGGCCGCGTATTGGCGCCGATGTTGAACGCCGTCGCGATCGGCGTGCCGCGGGTGTCGATCGAAAGCCCGCGATCGGGCTGGTAGCCGTTGACGAACGGGCGATCCTCGCCGCGCAGCGCCCGGTTCCAGCTATAGGCGACCGCGCCCATCACGTTGAAGCCGTCTTCCTCGAGATCGCCATAGCCGGCGATGCCCGAGAGCCGGTAGATGTTTCCGCCGCCGGCTTCGGTCACGTCGGTGAAGGCGTTGAAGCCGAGGCCCTGATAGTCCTTCCGGGTGATGAAGTTGATCACGCCGCCCACCGCGTCGGTGCCGTAGATCGCCGATGCGCCGTCCTTGAGCACTTCGACGCGCTCGATCGCGGCGAAGGGGATCTGGTTGACGTCGACCGCACCGCCGGTGAGGCCGTGCGCGGCGACGCGGCGGCCGTTGAGCAGCACCAGAGTCGCAGCGCTGCCCTGCCCGCGCAGATTCGCCGCCGAAAGCCCGTTGGTGCCGCGCTGGGCACCGCTGGTCACGTCGGCATTCGAGGCGAGGTTGTCCGCGCCGGTGCCGTTGGTCGACAGGAACATGATCAGCTGCTCGGGGCTGCTGATGCCGTTGCGCTGGATCTCCTGCGTGGTGAGGATCTGCAGCGGCAGTGCCGAATTGTTCGGATCCTGCCGGATGCGCGAACCGGTGACGAGGATCTCGTTGTTGCGGCCGCCCGGTTCCTGCTCGGTGCTTTGGTCGGCATCCGAAACCGGCAGCGCCGCGCCGGTCGGCGTCGCCGCCTCGGGAGTCGACTGCTCGGTCGTCTGCGCGAAGGCGGGCACCGCACCCGCAAGCGCGGCAAACGCCGTCCCCGAAACAAGAAGATTCTTGAACGACGTGATACCAGCCATGTGATTGTGCCCCCGTTGCCCCGCCTGCCCACGGCGGAACCGGGGCATTAAGTAACAAGAATGTTGCACCGCGCCATAGTTTTTGTTCGCTCAACCATAGCCTTGGGGCATGCTGTACCGGGAGAGCGGCATGCATGCGGCACCATCGCCATTGACTGCCGCAAGGCACCGGGCAAGCCTGTGCCCCGGCCGCTTCCCGGGGACGCAACATGATGCAACATTCGCTGCAATATCGATCGGCCGTCGCTTTTGGCTGAGGCGGTCGCGGCCGACGCGCACGGCATTCCCCGCGGCTTCCCGCGCATGGCGCTCTACGTGCTGCTCGGCTTCTCCGCCGGGCTCCCCTTCTACATGTTCTCGACTGTGCTCAGCGTCCGGCTCGCCGATCACGGCGTGGTGCTCGCGGTCATCGGCTTCTTCGCCTGGGTGCAGTTGCTCCCGACCTTCAAGTTCCTTTGGGCGCCCCTGCTCGACAGATACGACGTGCCCGGCTTCGCGCGCTTCTTCGGCAAGAGGCGCGGCTGGATCATGCTGTCGCAGCTCGGCGTCTTCACCTCGATGGTGGCGATGGCAGTGTTTTCGGACGATGCCAGCCTGCCGCTCACGGCATTGTTCGCGGTGCTCCTCGCTTTCTGGACGACGACGCTCGAAGTTGCCGCCGATGCCTGGCGCATCGAGCTCGCCCCGACGCCTGAAGAACAGGGCCCGGTCGCCGCATCGAACCTCTGGGGCTATCGCACCGCGATGGTCGCGGCGGGGAGCGGCGCTTTGCTCTTCGCCGATGCAGCGGGCAGCATCTCGGCCTCGCTGCGCAGCATCGGGATCGAGCCGGGCTGGACGGCCTCGTACCTGCTGATCGCCGCGGGCGCTGCCGTGCCGCTGCCGATCCTCGCACTCCTGCCGCGCGCGCCGGGCTGCGGCGGCGGACGCCTCGCCTCGCTGGCGATCGGCCTGATCACCGCCGCGGGGATATTGCTCGCGCTGGCAGCGGGAACCGCGGCGGTCGGCTGGGTGATCCTGAGTGCCGCATCGGGGATCGGCATCAGCGCCGACACCAATGTCCTTCCCTGGGTGCTCGGCATCGCGATGCTGCCCTTCATCCTCCTCGCTTTGGCCCTTCCCTGGATCCGCGACGCCGCACCCGATTCCCCGGTCCGCGCCTCCACTGCGGTGGGACCGTATGCCGATTTCTTCTGGCGCTACGGCTATATTGCGATCCCCATCCTGGCCTTCGTCTCGGCCTATCGAATGGGCGACGTGCTCGCGCTCAATCTGTCCAAGCCGATGATCCTCGCTTTGGGCTACACCAAGACGCAGATCGGCTGGGCCGATGGCGCCGTGGCGCTCGGATCGAGCATCATCGGCGTCGGTCTCGGCGGCTGGATGGTGACCAAGTGGCGCTGGGGGATAACGCTGAGCGTCGGCGCGTTCTTCGCGGCTTTGGGCAATTTCGGCTTCGTCTGGCTGGCGCACATGCCGGTCGATCAGAACACGCTCTACTTCGCCACCGCCGCCGACCAGTTCGGCAACGGCATGGCTGGGGCGGTGTTCGTGGTCTATCTCTCGATGCTGGTGAATCCGCGCTTCCCCGGCGCGCAATATGCCTTCCTCTCGGGCTTCGCCTTCCTGCTCGCGCGGCTGCTCGCCGGCGCGGGCGGATCGATCGTCACCAAGCTCGACAAGGCCGGATATAACGGCTTCGACATGTTCTTCCTCGCCTCGGGCGTGATCAGCCTCGCCGCCCTGCTGTTCCTGCCGCTGCTGGCGAATGCGAAGCCACGCCCCGATGACCGTCCGGTGGAGCCCGCATGATCGACGCCGCCTTCGCTCCCGCCCTTGCCTCGGTCGCCGACGGCCGCATCCCCAGCGCGACGCTCGGCATGGTCGCCGCCGACGGCCGCCGCTGGGTCCGCTACGCGGGCAAGGCAGCTTTGGTGCCCGAACCCGAGGACCTGACCGAGGACCATTGGTTCGACCTTGCCTCGGTCTCCAAGGTCATCGCCACCACCACGATGATCCTGCGCCTTGCCGATCAGGGCAGGCTCGATCTCGACGCCCCGCTCACCACCGCGATTCCCGACCTGCGCCAATATGACGTTGCCAACGCTGCCGAGCGCAAGCTGACCTTCCGCGATTGCCTCGCGCACCGAACCTTCTTCCCCGCGGTCGAGCCGATATACACCTATGGCGACGACCCCGCCCGCCTCCGCGCCTTCGTCCTCCAGCGCGAATGGCGTCACGGCCCGCCGGTCTATTCGGACATCAACTTTATCCTGCTCGGCATCGCGATCGAGCGGATCACCGGCCAGCCGCTCGGCGCGTGGCCGCTTGGCGAAGGCCTCGGCTTCGGTCCGCCCCCCGGCCCCGCCGTTGCCACCGAGCACTGCATGTGGCGCGGCCGCGTGCTCAAGGGCGAAGTGCATGACGAGAACTGCTTCGCGATGGGCGGGCAGACGGGCCATGCCGGGCTGTTCGGCACCGTCGCCGGCGTGCTCGACTTCGCCCGCGGGCTTCTGGACGGCAGCGGCGCCAGCCCCGCGATGCTCGAAGCGGTCCGCACGCCGCAATATGAGCACCGCACCTGCGGCTGGGAGCGGAAATTCCAGGGCTGGTCGGGCGGCCAGGCGTGCTCGGACGAGACGATCGGCCATACCGGCTTCACCGGCACCGGCCTGTGGGTCGATTTCGAGCGCGGCCTCGCCTGGACCCTGCTCACCAACCGTGTCCACCCCACCCGGCATCGCGAGAGCGGCATCTTCCAGCTACGGCCGGAGACGGGCGACGCCCTCATCGCGGCATGGGATCGGGAAGCCTAGGCCGTATCGCCTTTCGGGTTCCCCTCCCTGCAAGGGAGGGGTTAGGGGTGGGTAAGGAAAGCCGGGCTCGATGCCCGGTCTTTCCTTCTTTTTCCGAACCGTTCGATGGGCTCGCTACGCTCGCACCCACCCCCTGCCCCTCCCTTGCAGGGAGGGGAGTTGCGCGGCTGAAGTCGATACGCCCTAAGGGGCCCGCCGCTCCAGCGCCTCGACCAGGTCCTTCGTTTCCTTCAGCCCGAGATGCGTCGCGTCGCGCGCGATCTTGATCGCCTGGATCTTGCGGCCCGCGGCCAGCTGTGCGCGAACCTGCCGCTCGACTTCAGGCGGCAGCGTCGCGACCGGCACCGGGTTCGTGCCGCGATAAGCCCGCGGCGGCGCCCCGCCCATCAGCGGATCGCGCCTTCGCCCCGCCCGCGCGATCATCGCGATCAGCACGAGGATCAGGACGCCGGCGGCGATCAGGATGGGAATGGGAACGAACATCTTGCCTCCTGCGCGGGTCGGTGAACCCTAATTCGCCTCCGCCACCAGCACCAGCGCGGCATCGATGAACTTCGTCGCGCTCGCATCGGCGGGAACGTCGTTGGCGAAGGACGAGAAGGTCAGCATCTTCCCGTTCTTCGCGATCAGATAGCCCGACAGCGCATTGGTAGCGTTGATCGTCCCCGTCTTGGCGAAGACCTTGCCCTCCAGCAATGTCCCCTTGAACCGCCGCGCCAGCGTGCCGTCGACGCCGCCGATCGGCAGCGACGCGCGCCATGCGGCGCCCCAGGGCTGGGCCGCGATCCAGCGGAGCATCTGCACCGTCCCGCGCGGCGCGGCGCGGTTGTAGGTCGACATGCCTGAACCATCGGACAGGTCCCAGGCAGTGCGCGGCACGCCCGCGGTATCGAGCATCGCGCGGACCTCGATCATCCCGTCGGCGATCGATCCGCCGCCGCGCTTCAGGCCCACCCGGCGCAGCAGCAATTCGGCGTGGAGGTTCTGGCTCTCCTTGTTGATCCGGACCACGTCCTCGGCGAGCGGCGGCGGCGTCAGCCTGGCGAGCGCCGGCTGCACCGGCGGCCGCGCGGCGGGTGCGCCGTTGCGCGCATCGGGATCGTCGTCCGGCATCGGCGCCCGGTGGCGCGCCGCGACGTCGCCCGTCACCTTCACGCCCCGCGCCTCGAGCAGGGCCCTGAATCGCCACGCCGCATAATGCGCCGGATCGTCGATGCCGACGCGCAGTGGATCGGGTTTCGCGTCGACGCCGATCGTGCCGGTCAGCCGCAGCACAGTGCCGTTGGGCGCGCGGTCATAGCCGATCTTCCGCTCGGACCCGGCCACCGTCACCATGCGGTTGTCGACGCTGTAATAAGGCAGCGGCAGCGCGACCCCCGGCCGCGCGCCGACTGCGCCGGGTGTCACGTCGATCACCAGCTCGTTGTCGTCGAGCGTCAGTGCCGAAATCCCCGTGCCGTAGCGGCTCGGAATGTTGTTCCAGCTCATCCCCGGGCTCCAGCGCTGGTCGGGAAACGCCGTGTCGTCGCCGACGACATTGCGCACGTGCCTGGTCTTCGCCGCCACCGCGTCCGCCAGCGTGGCGAGGCAATCCACCGTGCAATCCGCCGCGCTGGAGAGCCGCGCATCGCCATGCCCCTCGAGGATGACGTCCTGTCCCTCGATCCGCACCGCCGCGCCGCCCGCCGCGTCGGGCTGGTCGAGCCCGGTCAGCGAGGCATAGGCCGCGGCGGTAGTGAACATCTTGGTGTTCGACGCCGGCATGAACCGACCGTCGGGATTGACCGCGACGATCTCCTTGTCGTCGGCGTCGGTCACCACCAGCCCGAAGCGCGTCCCCGTCGCCGCCTCGCCGAGCTTCGCCTCGACACGCTGCTGCAGGCTCGCTTGCGCAAGCGCGGGCGTGGCGACGAGGAGGAGCGGGAGCAGCAGCGATCGTTTCATGTGCGAAAGCCTAAAGCGAAACCGCGCGCGGGCAAATGTCCAGCGCGAAACAGGGCATAACCGCGCGGCATCGCGTCCCCCTCCCCCGCTTCGCGAGGGAGGATCGTCACGCGTAATCCTTCGCCCGATAGATTTCTTCGTCGAGCTCGTTTTCCCAGCGCGCCACCGTCGTCGCCACCACCAAATTCGCGCTCGCGCTCGGCACCGTGCGGGTCATGTCGAGCAGCCGATCGAACGGCAGCACGAAACCCACCACCAGCGCGGTGTGCTCGGGCGGCACGCCGACCGCCGAGAGCACCGCGGCGAGCATGAACAAAGACGCCGACGGCACCGGCGCGGTCCCGAATGCGGCGAGCGCGCCGGTCAGCAGCACCATGCCATAGACTTGCGGGCTCAGCGGGGTGCCGAACGCCTGCAGCGCGAACATGCTGAGCAGGCCGACATACATCGCCGTGCCGTCCTTGCCGATGCTCGCGCCGAGCGGCAGCACCGTCGAGAATACCGGCCGCGCCACGCCCAGATTCTTCTCCGCCACGCGCATCGCCACCGGCAAAGTGGCGGAACTCGACGCAGTCGAGAAGGCGACGACCAGCGCGTCGATGATCCCACGGAAGAAGGGCAGCAGCGGCAGCCTCGCGAACAGCTTCAGGATCAGGCTGTGCACCACCACGATCTGGATCAGGCTGCCGAGCACCACTGCCAATGCCAGCCACCCGACATTGACGAACACCGCCGCGCCGTTCGCCGCCACGGCGTTGGCGATCAGCGCGAACACGCCGAAGGGCGTCGCCTCCATCACGATGCCGACGACCTTGAGCAGCACTGCCGACGTCGCCTGCAGCAATGCCGCAAAGGGCTTGCCCGGCTCGCCCGCCACCACCGTGCCGACTCCGATCAGGATCGCGACGAAGATCAAGGCGAGCATGTCGCCCTTGGCGAGCGCCTCGAAGATATTGAGCGGAATGATCCCGATCAGCTGCTGGTACGGCGTCACGGGATCGCCCAGCGCGTGCGGCGCCGCGGTGCCGAGCGGCGCACCCACCCCCGGCTGGACCAAAGTGGCGACCAGCATCCCCACCGACACTGCGATCGCCGTGGTCAGTGCGAACAGCCCGATCGTCCGTCCGCCCAGCCCGCTTAATCGCCTGGGATCGGCGAGCGAAGTGATCCCCGCCGCGATCGTCACCAGCACGATCGGCGCGACGAGCATCCGGATCGCGCGGACGAACAGATCGCCCATGAACTGGACGTAGGGCGTGCCCTGCGGCCAGACGAACGCGAAGACCAGCCCCAACGCCAACGCGCCGAGCACGCGCTTCCAGAGCGCGGTGGCGAACCAGCGGCTCAGCATTTCTTGCTCCCCTCCCTGCTCGCAGGGAGGGGTTGGGGGTGGGTGCGCGCGTCTGCGCGCCCAAAAAGACTCTTCGCCAAGCACAAAAGCGCCGAGCAGGGCATCGAGCCCTGCCCGACGCTGGACCCACCCCTTGATCCCCTCCCTTGCAGGGAGGGGAGAATTGCGGAGTCGAGCATCAACGGCACGTCCCGGCGGTCGGCTTGTGCGCCAGCGCGCGGCCCGCGGCCTTGCCGGTCAGCGCGCCGTTGTCGACTGCGACCACGCCGTTGACCACCACCGTCCGCACGCCCTGGGCCGTCAGCTTGGGCTGCTCATAGGTCGCCCGCGCCGCATAGGTCTCGGGGTCGAACACCACCACGTCAGCGAAGGCCCCCACGCGCAGATGCCCGCGCCCGCTCAGTTCGAAGGTATCGGCGGTCAGCGCCGAACTCCGCTCGACGAACTGGCGCAGCGTGATCGCCCGCTCCGCCTTCGTGTACTTCGCATATTTCCGCGCGAAGCTGCCATAAACGCGCGGATGCCCGCCCGACGCGTCCGAGCTCGTCATCACCCAGGGCTGCTGCATGAAGCGCGTGATATCGGCCTCGCTCTGGTTGAACGAGACCACGCCCGGATCGTCGATGCGGATCACCGTGATCGCCGCGTTGACCGGATCCTGCCCCAGCGCCTTCGCGACATCGGCCAGCGTGCGATTGGCGTATTTCCCCTCGACGATCAGCAATTTGTCCGCGCCGCCACGCTTCCGCAGATTCTCGGTAATCCCGCTGCGCAGTTTCTCCGCCAGCGCAGGATCGTCGAAGCGCCTGAGCAGCGCCGGCCGTCCGCCATCCTGCGCCCAGAGCGGCATCAGCGATGCGACCAGGCTCGTGCCGCTCGCCGACCACGGATATTGGTCGGCAGTCACCTTCTGCCCCGCACGGCGCGCCGCCTCCACTTTGGCGATGATCGCCGGGGCCTGGCCCTGCACATCGACGCCGAGCGCCTTGATATGCGCGATATGCGACGGCAGGCCGCCCTGCTTGCCGATCGCGATCGCCTCGTCGATCGCCGCGGCGAGCCCGACGGTATAGCTGGATTCGTCGCGGATATGGCTGTCATAGACGCCGCCGCGCTTCCCCGCTTCGCGCGCGAGCGCCACCACTTCGTCGGTCTTCGCGAAGCTCTGCGGCGCATAGAACAAGCCCGTAGAGAGGCCCAATGCGCCCTGGCACATCGCGTTCGCCACCAGCGTCTTCATCTGGCCGAGCTCGGCGGCGGTCGGCACGCGATCCGCTTCGCCCACCACCTTCTCGCGCACTGCGCCGAAGCCGACATAAGCGGCATAGTTGATCCCCACCGGCTTGCTCGCGGCGCTGCCCAGCACCTTGGCGACATCGGGGCTGCCGCCGCCGTCATTGCCGATGAACGCAGTGGTCACGCCCTGCATCAGGAAAGCGGGCACCAGCCGCTTCGCCGCGTCGTCGGAAGTCAGGTCGCCGCCCATATGGGTATGCGGATCGATGAACCCCGGCGCGACGATCATGCCCTTGGCGTCGATCACGCGTGCGGCGGTCACATCGGCGTGGCGGCTCACCGAGACGATCCTGTCGCCGCTGATCGCGACATCGCCGACAAAGGGTTCGGCCGAGCCGGTATAGATCGTGCCGCCGCGGATCAGCAGGTCCACTTTCTGCGGAGCGGGCGATGCCGCTCCCAAAGTGAGGGCCGCGATTCCGGACAGCAGCGCGACCTTCATATCGTTCCCCAAAATCCCTGCTGCGGCGGCCAGAGCCAGCCGGCCTCGTCGCGCACCCCGCCGGGGCGATCCTCCATGAGCCAGATCGGACCGTCAAGGTCGACGAAATCGGACATCCGCGCCACGTGCAGCGCCGGTGCGATCGACAGCGACGAGCTGACCATGCAGCCGGTCATCAGCCCCAGCCCGCGCGCCCGCGCCGCTTCGGCCAGCGCCAGCGCCTCGGTCAGCCCGCCCGATTTGTCGAGCTTGACGTTCACCACCTGATAGCGCCGCGCGACCGTGTCGAGATCGGCGGCGACATGCACCGATTCATCCGCGCAGATCGGCACGTCAGGTGAGAAATTCTCGAGCCATTCGTCGGCCTCCGCAGGCACCGGCTGCTCGAGCAGATCGACCCTCAGCACCACCAGCACGCTCTGCATCGCGCGCACCAGTTGCTGATCCCAGCTCTCGTTTGGATCGACGATCAGCTTCGCGTTCGGCGCGGCATTGCGCACCGCGCGGATCTGCGCGTCGGGGATCGTCGCATCGACCTTGACCTTGATCAGCGGTGCGTCGGCGATCTTGCTCGCCGCGACGGCCATCGCCATCGGCGTGTCGATGCCGATCGTCAGGGCGCTGACCAGCCTGCCCGGTTCGGGCGCACCGATCTTCGCGGCGACGCTGCGTCCACCCAGCCGCGCCTCGAGGTCCCACAAGGCGCAATCCACTGCGTTGCGCGCCGCGCCGGCGCCGAGCAGGTCCAGCAATTGCGCGCGGTCGGCGCCACCCTCGATTGCGTCGCGAACGTCGTCGATTGCGGCAAGCGCGCTCTCGATGCTCTCGCCGTACCGGGCATAAGGCACGCCTTCGCCGCGGCCGACCACGCCTCCCTGCTCCAGCTCCACCGTGACCACCTCCGCCTGCGTCTTGACGCCGCGGGAGATCCGGAAGGGCTGGCTCAGTGGGAAGCTATCGTGCTGCGCGCGGAGGGTGCGGGACATAATAGTTCGTCGAGGACGGCATCGACGCCGAAGGCGATCGGATCGGTGCAGGGCAGGCCGTGCCGGTCCTCGATCCGCGCGCACAATGCCTTGGCTTCGGCCGCGTCCATCGCGGAGGTATTGAGGCAGATGCCCACCGTGCGGACGTTCGGGCTGGTCAGCCGCGCGACAGTCAGGTTCATCTCGATGCACTCGCCCAGTTCGGGCAGCGCGCGGCCGGGAATGCCGCGCATGTGGAGCCGGTTCGGATCGTGGCACATCACCAGCGCCTCCGCCTGGGCGCCGTGGAGCAGCCCGGTCGAGACTCCGGCGAAGCTCGGATGGAACAGCGAGCCCTGGCCCTCGATCAGGTCCCAGCCGTCATCGTCGCGTGCGGGTGCGAGCTGCTCGATCCCGCCCGAGATGAAGTCGGCGACCACGGCGTCGATCGGCACGCCGCCGCCGGCGATCAGGATGCCGGTCTGGCCGGTGGCGCGGAAATCGGCCTTGATCCCGCGCGCCTGCATGCCCTGCGCCAGCGCCAGCGTGGTGTACATCTTGCCGACCGAGCAATCGGTGCCGACGGTCAGCAGCCGGCGGCCGGCCCTTTTATATCCGTTGCCGACCTTCAGGTCCGCGGGCGGATCGCGCACGTCGAACAGCTGGAGCCCCTTCTCCTTCGCGAGCGCCGCCAGCCGCGGCTGGTCGCGCAGCCGCTGGTGGAGCCCCGAGGCGACGTTCATCCCCGCCTCGAGCGCCGCCGCGGCGTCGTCGACCAGGTCGCGACCCAGCGTCCCGCCCGAATTCGCAATGCCGAGCACGAGGGTCTTTGCGCCGGCCGCGGCACCCTCGGCGATCGTCATGCGAGGGATGTGGAGAGTCAGAGGACAATCATCGTAACGGAATTCGCCGACGCAATCGTCCGGACGGAAGGCGGCCAACCCACGCGAGGTCTTGATGCCGACGGCGTCGGTGCTGTGGCCGAGATAGAGCAAATAGGGAGCGGGGATCATCACGGCCCTTCCGTATCGCGCGTGCCCAAAAGTCTGCGCATAACGTCTGGCGCGCGCGGCATAGCCCGTTGTTATGGCCCCGCCGGGCTCCGGATCATGCAACGTCGATCACGCTCCGCAGCGTCTTGAGGAAATCGGTCGCCAGCGCCGTGAGCGGCCGATTGTGCAGGTACATCGCATGAACGCCGAAGGTGATCGGCGGTTTCAGCGGCCGCATCGCCAGCCCCGGCGCGAGCGAGGCCTGCGCCGTGAAGCTGTCGACCACGGTCATCCCCACGCCCTGCTGCACCAGTGCGGCGGCGATGTAGAAGGTCCGCGCGAGGATCACGTCGTCGAGGACGATGCCCTGGCGCTGGACCTCCTGCGTGAACAGCTGCCCCATCGGCCCGCTGGTCGCGAGGCTGATGAAGCGGTGCCCCTTCAGGCAGCTCATGTCGCAGCGCGGCGGCGCGTCGGGCATGTCCTGCTCGCGATAGAAGACCACCAATTCGCCTTCGCCCAGCGGCTTGTGGTCGATCGGCGCGGCAGGGGGCACTTCATAGGCGATCGCGATATCGGTCTCGCGTTCGAACAGCTTCCGCAGCAGATCGTCGTGGTGCACGGTCTGGAGGTCGAACTTGACGTTCTCGTGCGTCTTCAGGAACTGCGCCACCGCCGTGGGCAGCGCCTGCAGCGCAAGGCTCGGCAGCGCAGAGACCCGCAGCATCCCGCCCGATCCGCGGCGCAGATTCTTGCCCGCCTCGCGCAGGGCGTAGACCCGGTCCTGGATCTCCGAGACTTCGGTGAACAGGGTGTGCGCATCCTCGGTCGGCACCAGCCGGCCGTTGGTCCGCTGGAACAGCTGGAAGCCGAGCAGGGATTCGGCGTGGCGCAGCATCTTCGACACCGAAGGTTGCGACACGTTGAGCGCGCGCGCCGCGCCGCTGACCGATCCGTTCACATAGACGGCGTGGAAGATCTCGATATGCCGCAAGTTCATGGGTGGGGAGAGTATCGCGATTTGCGAAAAGGGAAAGCGCCCGTCATCGTTCGGTCATGTTGCTCCCTGCCATGCTCTTCGCGGCACTCCCGCAGACCGCTCCCGAACCCGTCGCCAGCGAACCCGTTGCCCGCGTCCGCATCGCCTTCACCGGCAGGCGCGAGACCGCGGTGACGGCTTCGGGCTTTGCCGATCTCGCGGCAAAGCGGCCGGTCACTCCGGACGATCCCGTCCGCGTCGCCTCCGTCTCGAAGCTGGTGGTGGCGATCGGCGTGCTGCGGCTGGTCGAGCAGGGCAGACTCGACCTCGACGCGGACGTCTCGAAGACGCTCGGCTGGAAACTGCGCAATCCCGCTTTCCCCAATACGCCGATAACGCTCCGCCTGCTGCTCTCGCACCGCTCAAGCCTGACCGACAATGTCGACTATGTCCTCCCGCTCGACGCGGACATGGCCGGCGTGCTCGCCGATCCCAAGGCCTGGGACGCCGATCACGCGCCCGGCACCTTCTTCCGCTATACCAACTTCAATTTCCCGGTAATCGCCGCGGTGATGGAGCGCGCCACCGGCGAACGCTTCGACCGGCTGATGGACCGGCTGGTGCTCGCACCGCTCAAGCTCGACGCATGCTATAACTGGGCAAGCTGCTCGCCAGCGATGGCGGCTCGCGCGGTGGCGATCTATCGGTCGAGACAGCCCACCAAGGACGATCACAAGGGCGCCCCACCGGCCTGCGCAGTAACGCCCGCGACCGACGGCAGCTGCGATCTCGGCAAATGGCGCGCCGGGGCCAATGGCGCGATCTTCTCGCCGCAAGGCGGCCTGCGCATCTCCGCGCGCGGGCTGGCGAAGATCGGCCGCCTCCTGCTCGGCAACGGCAAGGTCGGCGGTGTCCGCCTGCTTACGCCCAAATCGGTCGCCCTGCTCGAAACGCCCTTATGGACCTTCGACGGCAGCAACGGCGACACCAGCAACGGCTTTTATTGCAGCTACGGACTCGCAGTGACCTTCCTCCCCACCTCCCGCCCCGGCTGCAGCGACAACCTGTTCGGCGATGCCCGCCCGCGCCTGGGCCATGGCGGCGAGGCTTATGGCCTGCGCTCGGGCCTCTGGCTCGATCGCGCCGCGGGCACCGGCTTGGTCTTTTTCGCCACCGACGTGCCCGATACGACCGGCACGCGCTCGGCCTTCACGCCGGTCGAGGAAGCGCTCGCCGCTCCACCCCGCTGATTGGTATACAAATTATTAACCGTACACCCCGCACATCACCGCAATCCCGCCGCAAAGCTCGGTAGGATAGCAAGGACGAAGTGAATCGCTTTGACCGGGGGGTCGGGGTACGTGAACACGCTTTTCCTGTCGTTCGTCGCGCTGCTCGAAACAGTCGCACCTGTCGCCGTGCCATCGCCGGTCGTCGCGCCGCCGGTCACGGTGATGATCCCGCGCCCGCGCGTGGCGATCATCGACAGCGGCGTCGCGAAGACGTCCGAGCTCGCCGGGCTCGTCTCCGCCGAATACGACATGGCCTCGGACCCTGGGCGACCCGAATTCAAGCCGCGCTACGATCACGGCACGATGGTCGCGACGATCCTCGCACGCGCCGCGCACGGCCAGGTCGACATCATCTCGCTGCGCATCGACGATCCCGCCGGCTGCCCCGCGGGCGCCAATCCGCCGTGCCAACCGTCCGCCGCACCGGTAGCTCGGGCGATCCGCCGCGCCACCGATCTCGGCGTCGACGCGATCAACATCTCACTCGCTCTCGACAAGGATCCGTCGATCACCGCGGCGATCGCCGACGCCGCCGCCAAGGGTATCCGCGTCGTGCTCGCCGCCGGCAACAACGGCTATGATCATCCCGGCAATCTCGGCCCGGCGCGCGCCGCCTATCCCAACGCGGTGCTGGTCGGCGCGATCGATGCGCAAGGCCAGCCATGGAGCGGCACCAACCGTCCCGACGCTACGCCCGAAGGCTATAATTATGCCTGGCAACTCGGCGTGAAGGTCCCCACCGCCGCGATCGACGGCCGAGCCGTTACCGGCACGGGCACTTCGTTCGCGGCGCCGCTGGAGACGGCACGGTTCCTCGCCAGCCGGCAGCACGCGGCAAAATAGCTCGCGAAGGGTGCGATCCGCGCGTCGGCGATAAAATTTGCAGTGCGATATTGATTGCCGACGAGCTCGTTCGTCGCTCCGATGAGACGCCAAAAGCCGCTGGCTCAAAGGTAATGCGGCCCGCCGCGCTCGCGCAGTTCCTCGTAATGGACCAGCGCCGGCTCGGGACCGAATGGCACCGGCTCTCCGCCGCGAAACGCCCATTCGCCCCGGTCGCAATCCTCGGCACGGACATAGCCGTTGATGTAGAGCCGCCGCTGGTGATCCGAACGGTTGGTGCCTGATCCGTGCACCAGATAGGGGTTCCACAAAGCGAGATCGCCCGGGGCCAGCACCAGATCGATTGCGTCCTCCGGCGAGAGTCCCGCGGCCACCAGCACATCGTCGGCCATCGCGTTGCCGAGCACTTCGGTCGAGGTATCCAAATCGAGATCGCCCGCCATGTGCGTGCGGGGCAAGAACCGCATGCAGCCCGATTCGGGCGTGTGCGGATCGATCGCAAGGCCCGTCTGGACATAGGAAGTGCCGAGATTGCGGTAGCATTCATCGGGCTTGCGGAAGCGCGAATCCTGATGCCAGGCGAAATCGCCCATCCCACCGGGCGCCTTCCAGTGGAGCTGGTTGATGATCTGCTTGACGTCGCCCCCGATCAGCGGGGCGAGCATCGCCGCCATGCGCGGGTCGCGCCGGACGCGATCGAGCACCGGCTGATGATAGGAGGGCCATTGCACCATCCGCACCACGGGTTCGCCATCCTCGCCCGGCGTGACGTTGTAGAAGAGGTTGCCGTGGCGAAATTTGCGCCCGTGCGCGACGCCCTCGGCGTAGATCTGGTCGATCGCGGCACCGATCCCGATGACTTCCTGCGGGCTGAAGAAGCCGCGCAGCACCGCATAGCCGTCGCGCCGGAACTTCGTCACATAGTCGCCTTCCTCGGCGCCACTACGCAGCCCAGGCTGTTCGAAACCCACCTTTTCCTCCACCTCCGGACGCAGCAACTCTGGCCCCTCCGGCCCAGCGGCGGCAATAAGCGTGCACGCACTCGCCAATGCCCTGCGGCTATGGCGTGCGCCTGCCGCGCCGCAGCAACACACGGCCCATTCCTTCGTGCCGCTCTGGCATCTCGCGCCCGCTGTCGCGCTCGAGCTTGTCGCGGATCGCAATCAATTCCTTCTCGCCGAGATGCTCGATCCCGATGAACTCGTTGCGGCCGGTGTCGAGCGCGCGGATCAGTTCGTCGAGCTTGGCCTGGATCGCCGCGGCATCGCGATTCTGCGCGTTCTGGATCAGGAACACCATCAGGAAGGTGACGATCGTCGTACCGGTGTTGATCACCAGCTGCCACGTGTCCGACCAGGCGAACAGCGGCCCGCTGATCCCCCAGCCGACGACGATCAGGAAGGCGACCGCGAACGATATCGGCCTGCCCGCCCAGGCCGCGACCGACTGCGCAAATCGCTCGAACACCCCGCTCATTGTCGATCCCTCTCGATTTTGATGCATGTTAGCGAGGGAAAATGCGGTGGTCATCAGTCAGACGAGCAGGCACCGGCGAGTACCGCTGAGACGAAGGGCGCTGAGAAAAGGGTCGCCGAGGCGAAAAGGCGTCCGAAACGCAAAAGGGGACCGGCATTGCTGCCAGTCCCCATGTCACCGGACTTCAGCCTCTCATCCCGAAGGACGCGTGGCCTGGTTTCGGCGGCATGCTCCACTCGCGCCGGCAAGGGCATGCGAGCTTCGCGTCGGTCACCGGGGCCGGCTGATCGCCACGCTTCCGAAGAAACAGGCTTCGTTTCCGGCCTTCGGTGGCCCGCTCCATGACTTCGCCCGAAGGCGGAACCATGAAGCCTTGCTGGATACGATTTCCCGAACAATCCATCGGCTTCGACTTCTCGCTTGCGCGGTGGCCAATGCCCTGGGCTTCGTTCTTCGGGCCGATCCCTCCGTCGATCTGCCGCTTGCGCGGGCCTATCGGCTTCGGTCTCGTCCGTCAGCTGATCCTTCGCTTCGGCGGGCGCTTGCGCGCTTGCTTCGGCATCCGGTCCAGCCTGCTTCGGCGTCTCTCGAAATCGCCGCGACGCTTGCGCATCGCCTTGTTCCCGCAACCACCGTCGCTCTCGTCTCCCCGTCCCGTTCAAGGTGGTTTCCCGAAGGCACCTGCACTCGTCCGGTCCGCGTAAGTCGTTGGTTCCGCTTTGGTTTCCCTCTGCCGAACCGCCTTTCTTACAAGACTGATGCTGTCATCGATCCCGAGTCGTTCAAAGCACCAAATGATGCCCGGAGCCTGTGGATAACGTGAATAACGGGGACAGAAGGCTCAATCCGCACCCGGCGCCCATCCCGGTGCGGCAAGCTCGAAGCCGGCAAAATCAAAGCCGGGGACGACCACGCAGCTCACCAGCGCCCAGCCGGATCGTGCCTCGGTCGATTGCCAGCGATTCGCCGGCACCAGCGATTGGGGCGCATAGCCTTGCATCACGTCGCCGCCAAGCCGGATCGTGTCGATCGCGCCGTCTTCCTGCTCGACCAGCAACTCAAGCGGCGACCCCGCATGCCATAACCAGAGTTCGGCGGCGTCGACGCGGTGCCAGTGCGATCGCTGGCCGTGCTCGAGCAGGAAATGGATCGCCGTCGCGCCCGATCGCCCATCTTCGCCCGCGGCGCGCCACGTCTCGCGATACCAGCCGCCTTCCGGATGCGGTGAAAGACCGAGCGTATCGATGATCGTTCGTGGCGCGTTCATGTTGAAAATCCCAACGTCAGATGAGCGGGACGTAGTTTCAGGTTCATGAAACCGCGCGCCGCCGCGGAACGTTTCGCTAGCGGTTCCTGTAACTAGAATCGATAATATGGGAGTGAATCATGCATAAGTTCATTGTTGCGCTCAGCGCGGTCGCGGTGGCGATCCCCGCCACGGTGGCTCTGCCGGCCCCCAAGGCCGAAGCCAAGGTTTACGATTATAAGGCCGGTTACAGCGCGGATACCCAGCGCCGTCGCTATGCCTATCGCGAATGGCGTGGCCGTGACGGTCGCCGCTATTGTCGCAAGCCCAACGGCACCACGGGCCTCGTCGTCGGCGGCGTCGCCGGTGCGCTGGTCGGCCGTTCGATCGATAGCCGCGGTGATCGCTCCACCGGCACCATCCTCGGCGCCGCTGCCGGCGCGCTTGCCGGCCGCGAAATCGAGCGGAGCAGCAGCAACCGTCGCTGCCGCTAACGCCTGAAGAATCGCACGCGGAGCATTAACCTTGGCGCTGTATAGGCGCCCATATGCTCCGCGTGCTCGTTCTCTCCACTCTCTTCCCCGACGCGTCGCGTCCGAATTTCGGCATCTTCGTCGAGCGCCAGACGCTCGCACTCGCCGAGCACCCCGATGTCGAGCTGCGCGTCGTCGCCCCGCTCGGCCTCCCCCCCGCCCCGCTGCACCGGCTGCCCCGCTACCGCGATCTCGCCGCGCTTCCGGCGCGCGAAGACTGGAAGGGCCTCGCCGTCCGCCGTCCCCCGTTCCGCAACATTCCCGGCACCGGCGGTCGCTTCCATGCCCGCGCACTGGCCGACGCCGTGACTCCTTTGCTCCGCGAAATCCGCCGCGATTTCGCCTTCGACGTGATCGACGCGGAATTCTTCTTCCCCGACGGCGTCGCCGCAGTCGAACTCGGCCGCCGCTTCGGCGTGCCCGTCTCGATCAAGGCGCGCGGCTCGGATATCCATGGCTGGGGCCGCAATCCCGTGATCGGCCCCCAGATCCGCGCCGCCGCGCACGCCGCCGACGGTCTGCTCTCGGTCTCGGAGGCGATGCGCGACGACATGACCGCGCTCGGGCTCCCGGGCGATCGCACCGAATGCATCGTCACCGGCGTCGATTTCGGGCGCTTCGCGCTCGGCAGCCGCGCCGAAGCCAAGGCCGCGCTGGGCGTCACCGGGCCGCTCGTCCTCTCGGTCGGCGCATTGATCCCGCTCAAGGGCCACCAGATCCTGATCGATGCCGTCGCGACCTTGCCGGGCGTCCAGCTCTGGATCGCGGGTGAAGGCCCCCACAAGGCCTCGCTCGTCGCGCAGATCGCGCGCCTCGGGCTCGGCGATCGCGTGCGGCTGCTCGGTTCGGTTCCGCATGCCGAGCTTCCGACCTTCCTCACCGCCGCCGACGCGATGGCGCTCGCTTCCGAACGTGAGGGCCTCGCCAATGCCTGGCTCGAGGCGCTGGCGAGCGGCACGCCGATAGTGATTCCCGATGTCGGCGGCGCGCGCCAGGTCGTGCGCAGCGACATCGGCGGCCGAATCGTCGCGCGCACGCCCGAAGCCTTTGCAACAGCGCTGGCCGCACTGATCGCCACTCCGCCCGATCCGGCGGAAGTCCGCGCAACGGTCGAGTCCTTCACCTGGGCCGCCAACAGCGCCCGGCTCCACGCCTTTCTCCAGCGCGTCGTCGCGAAGCACCGGTCCACCGCCGTCGCCGCCTGATCCGTGGCGCAGGCGGAACGACTCGGTTCGCGCGCCGTTGACCCGGACGGGTTGGGGCTGGAGAAACAAGATGGCTGACCGCGACCGCAATCCCGAGATCTCGATCATCGGCCGAGATGCCGACGCCGCAACCGGCGAGCGCGCGGCCGATCAGCGCAGCAAGACTCCGACCGAGCGCGCCGGCGGCGATGCCAGCGGCACGAACGAGCCCGACGAATGCGAGGGTTTCGACATCGTTTTCGAGCGCGAGGAGCCTGGCGCCACCACCCACTGACTCGGCCGCGGACACGCGATCGCGTTCCTGCGTTGACTCACCCGGCGGTGATCCGTGACACTGTCGTCACGAAACGCGGAGGACAGTGATGGCGGACAAGAAGAAAAAGGACGACAAGGGCGCGGCCGGCAAGGGTTCGTTCCTCCCCAAGAGCATCGCGGGAGTGAAGCTCCCCAAAGCGGTGCGCGGCAAGCTCTCCGAGCTCGCCAGGCATCCGATCGTCGCCGATATCCTAGCCGCCGGGTTGGTGGCGATCGCTGCCAAGCTCAAGAACGAGCCCGCAGTGCAGAAGGGCGCTTCGAAAGCCGCCGACACTGCGAAGGACGCGGCTGCCGAAGTGGCGCAAGCCGCGTCCGATGTCGCGACTGCGGTCGCCAAGCCCGCTGCAAAACGCACGCGCAAGGCAGCCGCGGCGAAGCCCAAGACCGCAGCTGCCGCCGCCAAGCCGACCACTGCCGAGAGCGCGGCCAAGCCGGTCACTCGCCGCGCGCGCAAGCCCGCCGCGCCGAACGCGACCCCGGCTCCGCGTGCCGGCAAGACAGCCGCGCCCGCTCCTGCGCCGGCGGCGACGCCCAAGCCGCCCGCGCGCCGCAAGGCCCCGGAGAGCAGTGCCGCCAAGCCGCGCGCGGCGCGCCGTCCGGCACCCAGGAAGCCCACGCCCCCCAAGGCGAGCGAATAATCGGCGGCCGGGGGCGGCAGGGACAGGTTCGAAGGGGGAAATATGCGCAGGACCAGCAAGGAGCCGGAGCTGCAGGGCCCCGGCCATGCGCTCGAACGGTTGATCTTCTTCTCCGACGCAGTGTTCGCCATCGCGATCACGCTGCTGATCATCGAGGTCCGCGTGCCCGAAGTGCACGGGAGCCGCAGCGATCATGATTTCCTCATCGCGTTGGCGCAGCTCAGCCCGCATTTCGTCAGCTTTCTGATCTCGTTCTTCGTGATCGGTTCGTTCTGGGCGGGGCATCACCGCGCCTTTGATTGCGCCCGCCACTGGGATCCGCGGATCGTCTTCCCCAATCTCGTGATGCTCTGCACGATCGCAGCGATGCCGTTCTTCACGGCGTTGTCGTCCGAATATTATGGCCATCGCGTGCCGGTGGCGTTTTACTGCGGCTGGATGATGCTGGCGGCGCTCGCCAATATCCGGCTCCAGCGCATCATTACCTCACCCCCCGTGGTCGGCGAGCATGTTCCCCCAGAACAGTGCCTCATGCTGCGGCAACGCGGCTATTCGGTCCTGCTCGGCGCCGCCACCAGCCTGATCGTCAGCCTGTTCGTGCCGTGGCTCGGCCAGCCCGCGCTGGCGACGATCTTCCTCTGGCGCCTGCTGCTGCAGCGCTGGAAGCCGCATCTCTGAAACCGGCACGGCGCTCCGGCCGTTTTCCGCTCGACAGCAGGAGACGAATCATGCGCGACACCTCCGCCGGCGGCACCAGCCCGCACAACCTCTCGACCGAACATCAGAAGTCCGGCGACGCCAAGCGCCCAAAGGATACGCTCGACAGCGAGAATGACTCGGCGCGCTGGGCGAAGGATTTCGATCCTGCCGAAGATGCCGGCAAAGCCGAACCGAGCGGCAATCCCGCCGACTAGGTTCTATCTGGCTGTCGGTAGCGCGATCAGATCGCCCCTCGACCGACGATGGTTGACGACCCTAGCTCCCCGCGTCCACGCAGCGGCTTGTGTCGAACACACTCTCTCTGAAGGATGCGCGGCGAATCGCGCTCGCGGCGCAGGGGTTCGGCATGCGTCGCCCCGAACGCCCGACCGTTGGTTCCCTGCGCAAGACCGCCGACCGTCTCGGGCTCTTCCAGATAGACAGCGTCAACGTATTGATTCGGGCGCATTATCTCCCCGCTTTCTCGCGGCTGGGAAGCTATGACCGTACGCTGCTGGAACGGGACGCGTGGGGCCCTCTGCGCCAGCGGCGCCTCTTCGAATATTGGGCGCACGAAGCCTCATTGCTGCCGCTCGATCTACACCCCCTCCTGCGCTGGCGCATGGCCCGCGCCGAGCGCGGCGAGATCGGCTATCAGGCCCTGAAGCGCTTTGCGGCGGAGCGCCGGCCCGAAGCAGCGGCGATACTCGAGCGGATCACCGCCGAGGGCCCGCTGACCGCCGCCGATTTCGAGAACGGGTCGAGCAAGAGCGGTTGGTGGGAATGGAGCCACACCAAGCACGCGCTCGAATGGCTGTTCTGGTCGGGCAGGATCACCACCGCCACGCGCCGCGGCAGCTTCGCCCGAGTCTATGACCTGCCCGAGCGCGTGCTGCCGAATGCCATTCTCGATCTGCCCACCCCCGATGCCGCAAGCGCGCAGTGCGCATTGATCGAACGCAGCGCGCGGGCGCTCGGCGTTGCGACCGCGGCGGACCTTCGCGACTATTACCGGCTGAAGCCCGAAGAGGCGGATCATGCGATCGCCGTCCAGGCGGAGGCCGGCATTCTGGTCCCCGTCCGGGTCGAAGGCTGGAGCCAGAAAGCCTGGATGCACCGCGACGCCCATTTGCCCCGCCGCGTGCGCGGCGCCGCTTTGCTCGCCCCGTTCGATCCCCTGGTCTGGGAGCGCGGCCGCACCGAACGCCTGTTCGGATTCCGCTACCGCATCGAGATCTACGTGCCACAGGACAAGCGGATCCACGGCTATTATGTGCTTCCCTTCCTGCTGGACGAGGCGCTGGTCGCGCGCGTCGACCTCAAGGCAGACCGCCAGGCCCGCATCCTCCTCGCGCACCGCATCACTCTCGAACCCGACGCGCCCGCCGAAACCCTGGAGCGCCTCGGGATAGAGCTCGACCGGATGGCGGCATGGCTCGACCTCGATGCCGTCCGGGTGGGGGAGGTCATTCAGGTAGGATAATTGCTGAAACCGGAGAGCGATTCGCGGGCGGCGACCGAAATGCCGCCTGCTAGGCTCCTGATTTGAACTGGTCGGGGCGACAGGATTCGAACCTGCGACCCCCACACCCCCAGTGTGATGCGCTACCAGGCTGCGCTACGCCCCGACCAAGGGTGCGCCCTCTATTCCGGTCCGCCGCAGGATGCAAGCGACACCGACAATAGTTGCGTGTCCCTGTAACGCATGATAGCGCGCGCCGCTTGAACGGGGCCGTTCCGCGCCCCGCAAATCCAGGCAACCGGAAACCCATGTTCGCCACCCCAGCATATGCACAGGCCGCAGGCGCCGCACAAAGCGGAAGTACCGCAGGCGCGATCGTTTCGCTGCTGCCGCTCGTCCTCATCTTCGTGGTCTTCTACTTCTTGATGATCCGTCCCCAGCAAAAGCGCATGAAGGCGCTGCAGGACGCAGTCGGCGGCGTGAAGAAGGGCGACACCGTCGTCACTGCCGGCGGCCTGATCGGCAAGGTCACCAAGGTCGATGAGACCGAAGTCGAGCTCGAGCTCGGCACCAACGTCAAGGTCCGCGCGATCAAGGCGACTCTCGCTGAAGTCCGCCCGCTCGGCGGCGGCAAGCCCGCGAACGACTGATGCTCGACTTTCCCCGCTGGAAGGTTCTGACGATCACCCTCGGCCTTGCGCTGCTGGTGGCGATCTCGATCCCGAGCTTCATCCCCAAGAGCGTCCGCGAGACCTGGCCTTCCTGGATCCCGAAGCCCGCGATCAATCTCGGCCTCGACCTCGCCGGCGGCTCCTATCTGCTGCTCGAGGGCAAGACCGACGACGTCGCACAGGCGCGGCTCGAGCAGAAGCAGGAGCAGGTGCGCAGCGAGATGCGGCGCGATCCGCGCGTCGAGATCGGCGACATCTCGGTCCAGGGCGGCAAATTGAGCTTCATGGTCCGCGACCCGGCCAAGGTCGACGCGGCGCGCGAGCGGCTGCTGGCGATCACCGGCAGCGGCGTCGGCACCACCGGCCAGCGCGAATGGGACATCGCAGTCGTCGATTCGACCCGCTTCGTGCTCACGCCCACCAATGCAGGACTGAACCAGGCCGTCGAAGAGGCGATGAACGACGCGCGCGAAGTGGTCGAGCGGCGCATCAACGCGCTCGGCACCGTCGAGCCAACCGTGGTCCGCGAAGGCGGCAACCGCATCGTCGTCCAGGTCCCCGGCCTCAACGATCCGACCGCGCTCAAGAATCTGCTCGGCAAGACCGCCAAGCTCGAATTCCGCCTCGTCGACACCACTGCCAATCCGGCGGACATCGCCAAGGGCATCGCGCCGGCGGGATCGGTGCTGATGCCCTATGCCGAAGGCGGCGGGGCGATCGCGGTCCAGCGGCAGGTGATGATCACCGGCGACATGCTGGTGAACGCATCGCAAAGCTATGACCCGACCACCGGTGCGCCAGGCGTGACGCTCCAGCTCGACGGCGCCGGCTCGCGGCGCTTCGCCAAGGTGACGCAGGAGAATTCGGGCAAACCCTTCGCGATCATCGTCGACGGAACGGTGATCTCGGCCCCGCGCATCAACGAACCGATCCTCGGCGGCAGTGCCGTGATCAACGGCGGCTTCACCGTCGAGAGCGCCAACCAGCTCGCGATCGCATTGCGGTCGGGCAAGCTCAAAGTGCCGCTCACCGTCGTCCAGGAATCGACCGTCAGCCCCGAGCTCGGCGCCGATTCGATCAAGGCGGGCATCACGGCGTCGGTCATCGCGGTGGTCGCGGTCATCGCCTTCATGATCCTGACCTATGGCCGCTTCGGCATCTATGCGACGATGGCCGTGGTCATCAACGTGCTGGTCATCCTTGCGGTGATGGGCATGCTCAACGCCACGCTGACGCTGCCCGGCATCGCCGGCTTCGTGCTCACCATCGGCACCGCGGTCGACGCCAACGTGCTAATCAACGAACGCATCCGCGAGGAACATCGCCGCGGCCGCAGCATCATCCAGTCGGTCGAGCTCGGCTACAAGGAAGCCAGCCGGACGATCTTCGAGGCAAACGTGACGCACGCGATCGCGGGCTTCATCATGCTGATCCTCGGCTCGGGCCCGGTGCGCGGCTTCGCGGTGGTGCTGCTGATCGGTATCGCCACCTCGGTGTTCACTGCAGTGGTGTTCACCCGCATGCTCGTCACGATCTGGTTGCGCCGTAACCGGCCAACCGAAATCCACATTTAAGGGACGCCCGAACCATGCGGCTCCTCAAGATCGTACCGGATAACACCAATATCGGGTTCGTCCGCATTCGCCACATCGCCTTCGCGATCACGGCCTTGCTCACCATCGCCGCAATCGCGCTGGTCGCGACCCGCGGCCTCAACATGGGCGTCGACTTCGTCGGCGGCGTGTCGATTGAGGAGAAGTTCGTCACCGCTCCGCCGCTCGATGAAGTCCGCTCGACGGTCAACCGGCTGGGCCTCGGCGAAGCTTCGCTCCAGCAATTGGGCGGCGCCAATACGGTGACGATCCGCCTGCCCGTTCCCGAATCGACTGATCCCGCGGCGACCGATCAGATGGTCGAGAAGGTGAAGACCGCGCTCGCCGCCAAATTCCCTGGCGCGACCTTCAGCAACTATTCCACCGTGTCGGGCAAGGTATCGGGCGAGCTGGTCCAGAACGGCGTGCTGGCGGTGGTGCTCGCGATCATCGGCATCGCGATCTTCTCGTGGTTCCGCTACGAATGGCAGTTCGGTGTGTCGACCGCGGTGGCGATCATCCACGACGTGCTGATGACCTTGGGCTTCTTCGCGCTGACCCAGATGGTCTTCGATCTCAACATCGTCGCGGCGGTGCTCACGATCATCGGCTATTCGATCAACGACAAGATGGTGATCGACGATCGTATCCGCGAGAATATGCGCAAGTTCCGCAAAATGGAGATGCGCGACCTGATCGACCTCTCGGTCAACGAGACGCTGCCGCGCACGGTGATGACTTCGGTCACGATCATGCTCGCGCTCGCCGCGTTGCTGATCTTCGGTGGGCATGTGCTGCGCGGCTTCACTGCGGCGATGATGCTCGGCATCGTCGTCGGCACCTATTCGTCGATCTACGTGTCGTCGTCGCTGCTGATCACGCTGGGCCTCAAGCCGGGCTTCCGCGAGGACCGCAAAAGCAGCGCCCCGGATGGCGAGCGGGTCGCGCCGCGCGACCTTCGCTGAGATGAAGATGGAACGCCGCAGCGCCGAGGGGCCGGTCATCTCCGGCTTTTCGGGGCGCGGCTTCAAGGTCGACGAGGGCATCTACGAAGGGCTGCTGATCACTCCGCAGCGCGCCGACGGCTGGTCGCCCCCGCCGATCGCCGAACTCGGCGAGGCCGATCTCGCGCCGGTCCTGTCGCTCGATCCGCAGCCCGAATTCCTGCTGCTCGGCACCGGCGCCACGCTCGTTCGTCCGCCGTCCGCACTCATCAAGGCGCTCGGTGCCCGCGGCATCGGCGTGGAGGCGATGGACAGCCGCGCCGCCGCCCGCGCCTGGGGCGTGCTCCGCGCCGAGCTGCGCTGGGTTGCCGGCGCGCTCTACCCGCTCGGCTGAAGGACCGCGAATGCAGCAACTGGACGGCCCCAGCCTTTCGCCGTTGTCCGGCGGCGCGCCGAAACAGCTCGTCGTGCTGCTCCACGGCTACGGCTCGAATGGCGCCGACCTGATCTCGCTCGCGCCGATGTGGCAGCGGCTGCTCCCCGACGCATTGTTCGTCGCCCCCAACGCGCCCGAGCGCTGCCCCGGCGCACCCGGCGGCTATCAATGGTGGGCGCTGCACGATCTCGGCCGCGCCGCGCTCGCCGCCGGCGCCCGCCAAGCCGCGCCGGTGCTCGACGCCTGGCTCGACGGGCTGCTCGCCGGGCACGGGCTGGATGAGAGCAGGATGGCGCTGGTCGGCTTCAGCCAGGGCACGATGATGGCACTCCATGCCGGCATTCGCCGCGAGCGCGCGCTTGCCGGCATTCTCGGCTATTCGGGAATGATCGCCGGATCCTCGCTCGACGAGGTGCGCAGCGAGCCGCCCGTGCTGCTGATCCACGGCGACGCCGACACGGTCGTGCCGGTCGGCGCCTATCACCATGCTTATGCCGAGCTGGAGCGGAACGGCTTCGACGTTGAAGGCCATATCGCGCGCGGTCTCGGTCACGGGATCGATCCGGAAGGCGTGCAGCTGGGTGGAGCGTTTCTACAGAAGGTGCTGGGCTAACCCCTCTCGTCACCCCGGCCGAAGTGCCGGGGTCCACCGTGAGGCAGATGAGCCGCTAGCCCCGCTTGCTGTTCGATCGAGGCTTGGTGGACCCCGGCACAAGGCCGGGGTGACGAGAGGTTACAAGGCCGCCCAATCCACCGGCGCGTGCCGGTCCAGAAACCGCGACTGGTCCGCCAGCGGGTATTTCAGCCCCGTCGCGCAGTTGAACAGGACGGCCTTCTCCTCCGCATCCACCAGCCCCGCCGCCAGCGCATCGCGATACGCCGCCAGCGTCGCCCCGCCCTCGGGGCAGAGCAAAAGCCCGTCCTTCTTGCCCGCATCCTCGACGGCCTGCATCAGTGCCGCGTCGCTCACTGCCAGCGCCTTGCCCCCGCTCGCGCGCACTGCGTCGAGGATCAGGAAATCGCCTACCGCCTGCGGCACGCGGATCCCCGCCGCCACCGTATGGGCATCTTCCCAGCGCACCGCATGCCGCTCGCCCGCATCGAAGGCGCGGACGATCGGCGCGCATCCCTCGGCCTGCACTGCGTACATCCGCGGCCGCTTGCTGCCGATCCAGCCCAGCGCCTCCATCTCGTCGAACGCCTTCCACATCCCGATCAGCCCGGTGCCGCCGCCGGTGGGATAGAAGATCGCGTCGGGAAGCGCCCAGTCGAATTGCTCGGCAAGCTCGAGCCCCATCGTCTTCTTGCCCTCGATCCGATACGGCTCCTTGAGCGTCGACAGGTCGAACCAGCCGCGCGCCTCCTTCCCCGCACCGGCCAATTTGCCGCAATCGTCGATCAGTCCGTTGACCCGATAGACCCGCGCGCCCTGCGCGGCGATCTCGCGGACATTGATCTCGGGCGTGTCGTCCGGACAGAAGATCACCGCCTCGATCCCCGCCCGCGTCGCATAGGCAGCAGCCGCCGCGCCGGCATTGCCGTTGGTCGGCATCGCGATCGTGGTGACGCCGAGCTCCTTCGCCATCGCGATAGCCATCACCAGCCCGCGCGCCTTGAACGAGCCCGTCGGCAGCCGGCCCTCGTCCTTGACCCAGACATTGCCCGGCTCGCTGAGGAGCGGCACGATCGGCGTCGCGGTCTCGCCCAAGCTGACGATGTTCGCCGTGTGCCGCACCGGGAGCAGCTCGCGATATTTCCACAGGTCCGCCGGCCGGCCCGCCAGGATCTCCGGGGTCAGCGCATTCTTCACGCCGTCCAGATCGTAGCGCACCAGCAACGGCCGTCCGACCCGCGAAAGCCCGTGCAGCTGGTCCGCCGCGTAACGCTCGCCGGTCATCGAACATTCGAGATGGCTGACGAAGGTCGGCCGGTCGGCGGTGAGATTGTCATCGTGGCGCATGGCCTATCGCTTAGGCCACCCAAGCTCGGCGAGCACGGGGAAATGATCCGAGGTCTGCACCTCCCCCTGATGATCGGTGATCGTCGTCACACGCTTCGCCGTGAAGCCCCGCGTGAAGATCCAGTCGATCCTCTTGTCGGCCTTTCCGGTGAAATTGTGGAAGGTCATCTCCGGCCCCAGCTTCTGCGGCGCGCTGTCGCGGGCGTCGGTCAGCCGCGTGGCGAGCAGCTTGTGCGCTTCGCTCCCCGGCGTGGTGTTGAAGTCGCCGGTCAGCACCACCGGCAGATCGCCGGCCATCGCCTCGATCCGCTCGAGGATCAGCGCCGCCCCCTTGGTGCGCGCATCCTCGTCCTCGTCGCGATAGGGGAGATGCGTGTTGAACGCATAGAAGCGCCGCCCGCCCTTCACTGTCTCGAACAGCCCCCAGGTCACCATCCGCGGCAACGGATGCCCCCAGGTGATGCTGCCCACCACTTCCGGCGTGTCCGAGAGCCAGAACTGGCCCGATTCGATCAGCTTTAGCCGGTCGGTCCGGTAGAAGACGCCCATATGCTCGTCGGCATGCCCGCCGCGGCGATCCACCCCGAACCATGCATATCCCTTGAGCCGCGCGGCGAGGAAATCGCCCTGCACCTTGAGCAGCTCCTGCGTCCCGAACAGATCGGGCGCGGCCTTTTCCAGCATCGCCGCAGTCACTTCGCGGCGCTTGCTCCACGCATTGGCACCATCATTCTCGTTGGCGTAGCGGACGTTGAAGCTCATCACCTTGAGCGGCGCCTGCGCCATCGCCGGTCCGCCCGCGACCAGCAGCACCGCCAGCATCACTCTCCACAAAATCCGCATACCGAACTCCCATTTCACTGGGTCCGCATAGGCCACAGCTTTGTTTCGGGAGCGTTGCCCCATTGCGACGGCACGCGACCTCCCCATATCCGCCGACTATGAGCGAAAACAGCAATGCGTGGCACGGCACGACGATCCTCTCCGTGCGCAAATCGGGCAAGGTGGTCATCGCGGGCGACGGGCAGGTCTCGGCGGGCAACACCGTGATGAAGCCCAATGCCAAGAAGGTCCGGCCTTTGGGCGACGGCAAGGTGATCGCGGGCTTTGCCGGCGCTACTGCCGACGCCTTCACTCTGTTCGAGCGGCTGGAAAGCAAGCTCGAGCGCCATCAGGGCCAGCTGCTGCGCGCCGCGGTCGAGCTCGCCAAGGACTGGCGGACGGACAAATATCTCCGCAACCTCGAAGCGATGCTGATCGTCGCCGACAAGGACGTCACCTTGGTGGTCACCGGCAACGGCGACGTGCTCGAGCCCGAGGGCGGCGTCGCCGCGATCGGATCGGGCGGCAATTTCGCCCTCGCCGCGGCGCGCGCTTTGGTCGATTACGAGACCGACCCCGAAAAGATCGCAAGGGCTGCGATGAAGATCGCCGGCGAACTCTGCGTCTTCACCAACGACCGGCTGACCGTGGAGACACTCGACAGCGCCAATTAACCGTCATCCCGGCGGAAGCCGGGATCTCCCCGTTACGAAGCGTGCGCTCGCCGCATGCGATCCCGGCTTCCGCCGGGATGACGAGAATGGATCAATGAACGAGAAACTCACCCCCAAAGCCATCGTCGCCGCCCTCGACGCACACATCATCGGCCAGCACGACGCCAAGAAGGCCGTCGCCGTCGCGCTCCGCAACCGCTGGCGCCGCCAGCAGCTCTCGGCCGACCTCCGCGACGAGGTCACGCCCAAGAACATCCTGATGATCGGACCCACCGGCTGCGGCAAGACCGAGATCAGCCGCCGCCTCGCCAAGCTGGCCGACGCGCCCTTCGTCAAGGTCGAGGCGACCAAGTTCACCGAAGTCGGCTATGTCGGCCGCGACGTCGAGCAGATCGCCCGCGATCTCGTCGAGGAAGCGATCCGGCTCGAGAAGGAGCGCCGCCGCGCCGCGGTGAAGGACAAGGCCGAGGAAGCCGCGATGGGCCGCCTGCTCGACGCGCTCACCGGCAAGGATTCGTCGACCGCCACCCGCGAGGCGTTCAAGCAGCGCTTCCACGACGGCATTCTCGACCAGACCGAGATCGAGATCGAAGTCGAGCAGGCCCCCCAGATGCCGTTCGATATTCCGGGCGGCGGCGCCCAGATGATCAATCTCGGCGAGATGATGAAGGGCCTTGCCGGCACGCCGCTCAAGCGGCGGAAACTCAACGTCCGCGCGGCATGGGACAAGCTCGTCGAGGAAGAGGCCGACAAGCGCCTCGACCAGGACGAAGTCAGCCGCCAGGCGCTCGCCGACGCGGAGGCCAACGGCATCGTCTTCCTCGACGAGATCGACAAGATCGCGGTCTCGGACGTGCGCGGCGGATCGGTCAGCCGCGAAGGCGTCCAGCGCGACCTGCTGCCGCTGATCGAAGGCACCACGGTGGCGACCAAATACGGGCCGATGAAGACCGATCACATCCTCTTCATCGCCAGCGGCGCCTTCCACGTCGCCAAGCCCAGCGACCTGCTTCCCGAACTCCAGGGCCGCCTGCCGATCCGCGTCGAGCTGAAGGCGCTGACCGAGGAGGATTTCGTCGCGATCCTGTCGGACACCAAGGCGAGCCTCGTCCAGCAATATGCGGCGCTGCTCGGCACCGAGGGCGTGACGATCGATTTCACCGAGGACGGTATTCGCGCGGTCGCGAAAATCGCCGCAGAGGTTAACAGCGAACTCGAGAATATCGGCGCGCGGCGCCTTCAGACCGTGATGGAGAAACTGCTCGAGGAAGTCAGCTTCGACGCCGAGGACCGCGCCGGCACCACCCTTGCGATCGATGCGGCCTATGTCGACAAGCAGCTCGCGGCAGTGGCGCGCAACACGGACCTGAGCAGGTACGTGCTGTGATTATTGCGCAAATTTGAATTTGTTGCGATTTCGCAACGGTAGTCGACAAACTGATCAAAGTCGGCCGGAATCGCGTAAAAACGCTCGCGGCGCCGGCCGACCATAATTATGCGGCCGCTCGTTAACACGGGGGGACCAAATGAATAAGATGATCGTGGCGTCGCTTGCGGCGCTTTGCTTTGCCGTGCCTGCTTTCGCGCAGGAAGCAGCACCGGCGCCGGAAAAGGGCTATTTCGACGGCGTGTCGATCGCGGGCATCGTCGGCCTGGACGTGCTGACGATCCAGGAGAATGACGAAGCCGATGCCGCGCGCGACGTCGTCTTCGGCGGGTCGATCGGCTATGACAAGCAGGTCGGCAAGGTCGTGATCGGCATTCAGGGCGAAATCACTACCTCCAAGGCCGCATACAAGATCGAGGATCTGCTCGTGAACGGGGATCGTTTCGAATCCCGCGCCGGGCGTGACCTCTATGCCGGCGTCCGCGTAGGCCTGCCCACCGGCCGCACGCTGATCTATGTCGGTGGCGGTTATGTGAATTCGCAGCTGCGCTCGATCTACGAGGACGCCAGCGGCACGATCGACCAGACCGAGGAGAAGGGCGGATTCCGCGTCAGCTTGGGCGCCGAACTCCAGCGCAAGAACCTCTTCGGGCGTCTCGAGATGCGGTATCAGGATCTCGGCGACTACACGATCTTCGCCCTGCCGACGGGCTATGCCCGCACGCACACGCAGATCGTCGCGGGCGTCGGCGCGCGTTTCTGATCGCGTGAAAATCCTCCCTCGCGCAGCGGGGGAGGTGGCATGCGAAGCATGACGGAGGGGGCGTAGCCGCGAGCACATCGCCTGCGGCCAGGCCCCCTCCACCAGCTTGCAGCTGGTCCCCCTCCCCCGCTAAAGCGAGGGAGGAATTTCAAGTCACTCCTTCACATAGGGCGTGAACTGGCCGAAGCGGCAATAGGCGCCCGGGATCCGGCTACCGCGATCCACCGGCCGGAACATGTCGTTCCTGCAGATCTGCGAGCCGTGCAGCTCGACCACCAGGATCGAATCCGGGTCGAGCGAGGGGCAGTCCCCCGCCAGGTCGTTGCGCCAAACGCGGCTGCCGCTGCGATACAGGACCGTGTGCGAATCAATGATCTGCGGTCCATTGGTCTGCTGCGGCGAGGAGATGCAGTCCTGCGGCTTGCCCGCCACGCGCCCCTTCAGCGCGTCGGCCAAGTCGCGTTGCGCCTCCGCCTGGCGCGACGCCTGCATCTCGGCATTGGCGGTGCATCCCGCCAGCGCCAGCGCTCCCAGCATGATTGCCAACCGCATCTCTTCTCTCCCGTCTAGCGCGTATAGGGCGTGAACTTGCCCAGCGAACAGCTCCCCGACATGAACCCGCCGGTCGGCGCGCGCGTCTGGATGATGTCGCGATCGCAGGCCTGGCTGCCGAAGCTCCGCGAAACGACAATGTCGCCGCGGCGCAGCCCCGGGCAGCTGCCGACCACGTCGTTGCGCCACAGACGCTTGCGCCCGGCGACATAGAGGATCGTGCCGTCGAAGGTGCGGATTTCGTTATACTGGTCGCGGCGCAGGCATCGCACCGGCTCGCCCGGAGTCAGCCCCGCCAGCGCCTTGTCCAGCCGCGCCCGATCGCGCGCGTCCGATTGTTCGGCCCCTGCGGTGGCGGTGCAGCCGGCGAGAAGCAGGAGAACGGGGACGGCGACGCGGATCATCGAACACTCCTCAATGCCCCGCCATCCTATACCATCTCAGCCGCGGAAAATATCCTTGGCCGCGCGGCGCTCCGCCAGAATTTCAATGCTTTGCGCACGCAGGAACGGATTGGTCGCCTGTTCGAGCGCAATCGTCGTCGGCACCGTCGCCTCCCCCGCCGCCCGCGCGCGATCGACTGCGTCCATCCGGTCGCGGATCGCCGCATTGTCCGGCTCGGCGACGAGCGCATATCGCCCGTTCGACTGGGTATATTCGTGCGCGCAATAGACCCGGGTCTCGTCCGGCAAGGCGCCCAGCCGCTGCATGTTGGCGAACATCTGCGCCGCCGTCCCCTCGAACAGCCGCCCGCACCCCATCGCGAACAAGGTGTCGCCGACGAACACCAGTTCATCCCCGGCGAAGTGATAGGCGATGTGCCCCGCAGTATGGGCCGGCACTTCCATCACCCGCGCGACATGATTGCCCAGCCGCACTTCGTCGCCCTCGCCGACCAGCCGGTCCGCGGTGGGGATCTTCGCCGCCTCGGCCGCCGGCGCGATGACGGGCACGTTCCATGCTGCCTTCAAATCGGCGTTCCCGCCGGTGTGATCGGGATGCCAATGCGTGTTCCAGATCGCCGTCAGCCGCCAGCCCCGCTCCGCCAGCACTCGCTCGACACCGGCTGCTTCGGCCGGATCGACCACCATCGTCTCGCCGCTGCCGGGATCGTGGACGAGCCAGATGTAATTGTCGCTGAGCGCGGGAATTCGGACGATGTCGAGCATGCGGGCCAAGGTAAGCGCGCGACGGTCTCCGCGCCAGCCTCGGTTGGGCTGAGGACTCATATTCAAAAACGCGTCATCCCCGCGAAAGCGGGGACCCATCTCCTGAGCGAGCGGCAAAATGCACCGGTGCGTTTGTGGAAACTGTCGGAGATGGGTCCCCGCTTTCGCGGGGAGGACGAAGGGAGGCGGAATCCCGCAAGTTAAATCAACAACTTGAACGAATCCTCAGCCTAGCGGTCGAGCAAGGCAAGCGCCTCTTCGGCAAGCAGCCGGGTCAAATCCTCCGCCGGCATGGCTCGGGCGAGCGCCGCGCTTTGCCCGGCCCATAAGGGCGAATAGTCCGCCCGCCCCTCGGCTTCCGCCGCCGCGCGCAGCGGCGCGAGCGCGGTTGCGGCATAGGGAAAGGCCGGCGCAAGCGGCGAGATCGGCCCGAGTTCGTCGACGAGCCGATTGCGGAAACCCCGCGCTTCGCGGCCGGTGAACACATTGGTGAACACGGTCTCGGCCTCGCTGCCCAGCAAAGCCCGGTGCATCGGCGAAACCAGGCTCTCGGGCGTGGCGAGATAGGCCGTGCCCAGCTGCGCGGCGCTCGCGCCCAGCGCCAGCGTCGCGGCGATGCCGGCACCGTCGACGATCCCGCCCGCGGCGATCACCGGCACGTCGATCGCGCGGACGATCCGCCGCACCAGCGCCAGCGTGCCGATCGGCCGATGCCCTTCGAGGAACCATCCGGCATGCCCGCCGGCCTCGCTCCCCTGCGCGATCACCGCGTCGCAGCCCTGCCGCTCGAGGAAGCGTGCTTCGTCGACGGTGGTCGCGTTGCCGAACACCTTCGCCACTGCCTTGACCCGCGCGAGCAGTGTCGGCGCCGGCAGCCCGAAATGGAAGCTGACGATCTCGGGCCGCACCGCCTCGACCGCTTCGCACAGCGCCGCGTCGAACGGCCGCCGCAGCGCGCCGCCGCCCTCCGGTGGCGTTACGCCTTCGTGCGCATAAAGCGGGCCGAGCGCGCGCCGCCAGGCGCTGTCGTCGGGTGTATCATCGAGTTCGTGGCAGAAGAAATTGAGGTTGAGCGGCCCCTTCGCCGCCGCGCGCACTTCGGCAAGTTGCGCGCGTACTTCAATGTCCGAGAGCATCGCGCAAGGCAGCGAGCCCAGCGCCCCGCCCCGAATTGCGGCCGCCGCCAGCGCGACGCCGCCCGCGCCCGCCATCGGCGCCTGCACGATCGGAACCGCGGCGCCGGTCAGTTCGAGGAAACGGGCGGCGGCGGGAGTCACCAGGCGCCGATATTCGGCATCGACGCCCAGGGCTCGGCCGGCGCGAGAGGCTCGTCCGCCTGGAGCAATTCGATCGAGATATTGTCGGGCGTGCGCACGAACGCCATGTGCCCGTCGCGCGGCGGGCGGTTGATCGTCACGCCATTGTCCATCAGCCGCCGGCACGTCTCGTAGATATTGTCGACGCGGTAGGCGAGGTGCCCGAAATTGCGCCCGCCGGTATAGACTTCGGCCGCACTCCCGTCCTCGGGGGGCCAATTATAAGTCAGCTCGACCTCGGCCTTGGCGCGCTTGCCCGGGCCGTTCGAATCCTCGGGCGCGGCGAGGAAGATCAGGGTGAACCGCCCCTTCTCGCTCTCCATCCGCCGCACTTCCTCGAGCCCGAGCAGTTCGAAGAACCGCAATGTCGCCTCCGGATCGGTGATGCGGATCATGGTGTGGAGATAGTGCATGCGGCTTCCCGTCGCTGTTTGCCCGCGAGATAGGACTACGACTCCCCTCCCTGCAAGGGAGGGGTCGGGGGTGGGTGCCGACGCGCAAGCGTCGGCCCTCCAGCGCAATCGGAGGGGGCTCGCTAACGCTCGCACCCACCCCCAGCCCCTCCCTTGCAGGGAGGGGAGCAAGAAGATTACTTCTCCGCCGTCCCGAACTGCGTCAGCGCCTTGCGCGCCGATTCCGCCGTCGGGCTCCCCGGGGCCAGCTCGACCACCCGGTTCCAGGCGGTTCGGGCGCCCGCCTCGTCGCCGCTCACCGCGGCGATGTTACCTGCCTCAAGCTGGACCTGCGGATCGTCCGCCGAGCGGCGCAGCGCCTCTGCGATATCGGTCTTCGCGCGCGCCAGATCGCCCTGCCGCCGCGCCAAGGTCGCCGAGAGCAGCCACGCCAGCGGATCCGCCTTGGCGTCGGCCAGCGCCCGATCGAGATCGCCCCGCGCCCCTTCCATGTCGCCCGCCGCAACCAATGTCCGCGCCCGATCCAGCCGCGCCTCGCCCAGCGCCAGCCCGGTCAAATTCCCGCTCGCCAGCGCCGCATCGAGCGCCGCGCGCGCCTTGACCGGCTCGCCCGCTGCCAGCCAGGCATTGCCTGCCTGCGCCCAGTAATTCGCCGACCGCACGTCATGCGCGCTCTCCGCCGCCCGCGCGGCCTCCTCGAACGCCGCCGCTGCCGAGGGCCAGCGCTTCTGGTTGGCATAAGCGACGCCGAGGCATTGCCGCGCGAGCATCCCGCCGCCCTCCATGTTCCACTTCGCCGCCGCCGCCGCGCCCTGCGAGGGATCGCCGGTCGCGAGATCCATGCACTCGGCATAACGCGGCGGCTCCTGCCCGGGAGGCGGCGGCGCCGCGGTCGCGGCCTGAAGGCTCAGGAGGAGGAAGAACATAGGAATAAAACGTCCTCGACTGACCGGAGGATCAGCGCGAGGTCATTGTCGCGCGACAGCCGGTGGTCGCCGTCCTTGACCAGCACAATCTGCACCGCGTCTGAACGGAACAGCCCCGCGAGCGTCAGTGCGCGCTGCCACGGCACTTCGCTGTCGCGCTGCCCCTGCAGCAGCCGCACCGGACCGTCAAAGGCGATCGGCCCGGTCATCATCTTGTTGGCCTCGCCCGAAACCCAGAAATCGCGCGTCGTGACCGTCGGCGTGTCGCCATAGTCATTGGGCTGCTCGATCCGCCCGTCGCGCAGGATCAAGGCCTTTTCCGCATCGCTATAGCCCCAGTCGGTAAAGTCCGGCGCCGCCGCGATCCCGACCATGCCCACGACCAGCCCCGGCCGTTCTTTTCCGACCAGCAGCATCACCCAGCCGCCCATCGACGAGCCGACCAGCACCACCGGCCCCTCGACGACCATGTCGATCACGCGCAGCGCGTCGTCGCGCCACGAAGCGAGCGTCTGATCCTCGAAATCGCCTTCGCTCTCGCCGCACCCGGCATAATCGAAGCGCAGAAACGCCCGCCCGGTTCGCTGCGCCCATTGCTCGAGCGCCAGCGCCTTGGTGCCGTTCATGTCCGAGGCATAGCCGCACAGGAACACCACTGTCGGCCCGCGCCCGGGGGTATGGCGATATGCGAGTTTAGGGTGTTCGGGAACGTCAGGAGCGTCGGTCATCAGGGTGACCTAGCGGCCCCGCCAAGCGCCGTCACCCCGCCGCCGCGAACGTATCGCACTTCGCGGGATCACCGCTCTCCAGCCCCCGCTTCAGCCATTCCATCCGCTGTGACGACGTGCCGTGGGTGAAGCTGTCGGGCACCACTTCGCCCTGCCCCTGGCGCTGCAGCGTATCGTCGCCGATCGCGCTCGCCGCCGCCATGCCTTCCTCGATGTCGCCCGCCTCCAGCCGGCCGCTGCGCTTGGCCCAGACGCCGGCATAGCAATCCGCCTGCAGTTCGAGCAGCACCGACAATCTGTTGCCCTCGGTTCGCGAGGCGCGGCCCTGTGCCTGGCTGACCTTGGCCGACGTGCCTTCGAGATTCTGGATATGGTGCCCCACTTCGTGCCCGACGACATAGGCACGGGCGAAGTCGCCCTTGGCGCCGAAACGCTTGTCGAGTTCCTCGAAGAAGCCGGTGTCGAGGAACACGCCCTGATCGCCCGGGCAATAAAACGGCCCGACCGCCGAGGACGCCTGTCCGCACGCCGATTGCACGGAATTCTGGAAGAAGTTGATCGTCGCGGGCCGGTAACGCTGGCCGTGCTCCGCGAACACTTCGCCCCACACCTGCTCGGTGCTCGTCATCACTCGGCAGGCGAAGAGCTCGTCCTGGGTGTCGCATGCCTTGGGCGCGCCCTGCGTCTGGCCCTGCCGGGTCTGGGTGCCGCCACCGCCGCCGTTCAGCAGCCCGCCGCCGCCCATGCCGAAGAAGATCAACGCGACGATGCCGATCAGCGCGATTCCGCCGCAGCCCATGCCGCGCCCGAGCAGCAAAGGCAGCAGCCCCAGCAGTCCGAAACCGCCGCCGCCCCCGCCGCCGCCCGACCCGAAATCGCGCGCATTTTCGGTGGGATCGAGATCGTCGAGCCGCATCGGCCATTCCTTCGTCGTTAGCTCTCCGCAACAATGCGCGAGAACGACGTGCGTTGCACGACCCAAAATCCTCCCCGGCATGGGGAGGATCATGTTGCTCTCGCCTCCGCGTTGGGCCAAAGCCCCCACATGGCCGATGCCGAACCCCGTCCGCGCCGCCGCGTCGCCGGACTGCCGCTGCCGGAGTGCGTCGCGCTGGTGCTCCAGGGTGGCGGCGCGCTCGGCAGCTTCCAGGGCGGCGTGATCGAAGCGCTCGACGAAGCCCGCATCGAAGTCGATTGGGTCGCGGGCATCTCGATTGGGGCCGTCAACGCCGCGCTCTTCGCCGGCAATCCGCCGGAACTCCGCCTCCCGGCGATCAAGGCCTTTTGGGAAGGCGTCACCGGCGCGCTCCCCGATTTCTCGATTCCGCTGAGCGACACCGCGCGCGAATTTTCCCACGAATGGGCCGCGGCGACGGTGCTGATGGGCGGCGTCCCCGGCTTCTTCCAGCCGCGCCTGATCCCGCCGGCATTCGCCACGCCCGGCACACCCGCCGCGCTCAGCTTCTACGACAGTGCGCCGCTGCGCGAGACGCTGGACGCGCACATCGACTGGGACCTGCTCAACAAGGGACCCGTCCGCCTCTCGGTCGGCGCAGTCGATATCGCCAGCGGCAATTTCCGCTATTTCGACACCGCCGACGAGCGGCTCGACGCGCGCCATATCATGGCCTCGGGCGCGCTCCCGCCCGGCCTGCCCCCGATCGAGATCGACGGGCGGCAGTTCTGGGACGGCGGCCTCGTCTCGAACACGCCGCTAACCCACATCCTCGATCGCCAATGCGAGGACACCCTCGTCTTCCAGGTCGATCTCTTCCCCGCCGCCGCCGATCTCCCGCGCACGATCACCGACGTGCTTGCCCGCGAAAAGGAGATACGCTTCTCCAGCCGCACCCGGCAGGTTTCCGACGAGCGCCTGCGCCTGCGCAAGGACCGCGAGGCGATCCGCCGCGTGCTTGCCAAGCTTCCTGCCGATCTCGCCGACGACCCCGACGTCGCCGCTTTGCGCCTCCTCGCCGACGAGAAGCCGCTGAGCCTCGTCCAGCTGATCTACCGCGCCAATGCGTGGGAAGGCGGTTCGCGCGATTTCGAATTCTCCGCCCGCTCGATGCACGAGCATTGGCAGGCCGGCCGCGCCGCGGTTGCCGAGACGATGGCCAATGCCCGGCTGGTCGCCGAGAACATCCTCGACGGCAAGACCGCCGCCTTCGACCTCACGCATCGATGAGAGATCTCACCTCCACCCCCTTCGTCACCCCCGCGAAAGCGGGGGCCCATCTCCAGCAGGTTCCGCAAGCACCGCCGCGGTATTTGCGGCACACACACGAGATGGGTCCCCGCTTTCGCGGGGATGACGGTCAGTAACAGCAAGGAGTCCCCCATGTTCCTCAAGGGCAAGTCCGCGATCGTCACCGGCTCCACTTCGGGGATCGGCCTCGCTTATGCCAAGGCGCTCGCCGCCGAGGGGGCATCGGTGGTGATCAACGGCTTCGGCGACGCCGCCGCGATCGAGACCGAACGCGCCGCCCTCGAAGCCACCGCCGGGGCAAAGGCACTCTACGATCCCGCCGACATGACCAAGCCCGACCAGATCGCCGCGATGGTCGCCCGCGCGGAGAAGGAGCTCGGCAGCGTCGACATCCTGATTTCCAACGCCGGCATCCAGCATGTCGCGCCGATCGACGAATTCCCGATCGAGAAATGGGACGCGATCATCGCGATCAACCTCAGCTCGACCTTCCACCTGATGCGCGCCGCGATTCCGGGCATGAAGGCGCGCAAATGGGGCCGGATCATCACCACCGCCTCGGCGCACAGCCTCGTCGCCAGCCCCAATAAATCGGCCTATGTCACTGCCAAGCACGGCATCGCCGGCCTCACCAAGACCGCCGCGCTCGAAGTCGCCACGCACGGCATCACCGTCAACTGCATCTCGCCCGGCTATGTCTGGACTCCGCTGGTCGAGAACCAGATCCCCGACACGATGAAGACGCGCGGGCTCACCCGCGAGCAGGTGATCAACGACGTCCTGCTCGACGCCCAGCCGACCAAACAGTTCGTCCAGCCGGAACAAGTTGCCGCGCTCGCGCTCTTTCTCTGCCGGGACGAAGCCGCGCAGATCACCGGCGCCAACTATTCGATGGATGGCGGCTGGACCGCGGCGTAAGCGGTCGCAGAGTCGCAAAGGGGACCTAGGATGAAGTGGAAGCTGCCCGTCGCGATTGCCCTGGTGCCGGGCCTTGCGGGCTGCAGCGTCTATCGCGAGGCGACCTCCTCGTCGCTGGCCACCAATGTCCGCTGGCAGAGCGTGGCCACCGCCAGTGACCGCGATCGCATGCGCGACTGGCGCAAGGCGTGGGACGAGGCGCTGCCGCTCGCGCGCAAGGTCGATCCCCAGGCCATCGCCGCCGATCCCCTGCTGTTCGATCCCGATCGCGCGCTTCCCGATCCGGCGATCCCGCAGGGCGCCTATCGCTGCCGGACCTTCAAGCTCGGCGCGGTGGGCACCGCGGTGCGCGACTTCACGGCCTATCCCGCATTCGACTGCCGCATCGCCGATGAAGGCGAAGTCCGCAGCCTGCACAAGCTCAACGGCTCGCAGCGCCCCACCGGCCTGATCTTCCCGCACAACGCCAACCGCCAGGTCTTCCTCGGCACGCTCGTCCTCGGCGACGAAACCGCGCCGCTGCGCTACGGCCTCGACGCCAATCGCGACATGATCGGCTATGTCGAGCGCATCGACGCGAAGCGGTGGCGCGTCGTCTTCCCCCGCCCGCGCTTCGAATCGATCGTCGACGTGATGGAACTGGTTCCGGCGGGCTAGACGCGCACCCCCTCGACAACGCCCTCACCCCTGCTAGCCTCCCGCCCATGCGCACTCTCCTCACGGCAGCCCTAGCCATGACTCTCGCCACGCCCGCCAACGCCGCAGATCCGGTGCATCAGGCCACGCAGGCCGCGCTTCCCCAGCTGATGGACTTCTATCGCGATTTCCACGCCAATCCCGAGCTCAGCCTCCACGAGATCCGGACCGCCGCCAAGCTGGCCGCCGAGGCGCGGAAGGCCGGATATGAAGTCACCGAGAAGGTCGGCGGCACCGGTGTCGTCGCGGTGCTCAAGAACGGCGCCGGCCCGATCCTGCTGATCCGCGCCGACATGGACGGCCTCCCCGTCACCGAGGACACCGGCCTCCCCTTCGCCTCGAAGGTCCGCACCACCAATGACGAGGGTATCGAGACCGGCGTGATGCACGCCTGCGGCCACGATACGCACATGGCCTCGTGGATCGGCACGCTGCGCAATCTCGCGGCGATGAAAAGCCAGTGGAAGGGCACGCTGGTGATGATCGCCCAGCCCGCCGAGGAGCGCGGCATGGGCGCGCGGATGATGCTCGAGGACGGGCTGTTCACGCGCTTTCCCAAGCCGCAATTCGCGCTCGCTTTCCACGACGCCGCCGCGCTTCCGGCGGGCACGATCGGCGTGCGTTCGGGCTATGCGCTCGCCAATGTCGATTCGGTCGACATCAAGGTCTCGGGCGTCGGCGGCCACGGCGCCTATCCGCAGACCACGCGCGATCCGATCATCCTCGCCGCGCGGATCGTCACGACGCTCCAGACGCTGGTCAGCCGCGAGATCGATCCGCAGGATGCCGCCGTCGTCACCGTAGGCGCGATCCATGGCGGCTCGACCCACAACATCATCGGCAAGGAAGTGACGATGCTGCTGACGGTGCGCAGCTACACGCCGGAGGTCCGCAAGAAATTGCTCGACGGCATCGCGCGCATCGCCAAGGGCGAAGCGATCGCCGCGGGCATCCCCGAAGACCGCATGCCGGTGGTCACGATCCGCAACGAAGGCACGCCCTCGACCTTCAACACCGAACCGCTCACCGGCCGCCTCCAGGCGCTGTGGACCGGCCGCTTCGGCAAGGACCGCGTGGTCGAGACTCCCGCGGTGATGGGCGGCGAGGATTTCGGCCGCTTCTACCTCGCCGACAAGTCGATCCAGAGCATGATCTTCTGGGTCGGCGGGGTGCCAAAAGCGAAGTGGGATGCCGCGCAGGCGGGCAAGGAACCGCTCCCCTCGCTCCACAGCCCGTTCTGGGCGCCCGAGGCCGAGGCCGTGATCGGCACCGCCACTGAAGCGATGACCGCGGCCGCGCTCGACATATTGAAACGCTAAAATCGACAAGCCGTTGGCACAAACCGGCTTAATCCTCGTTAATGCCGCACGAGTTCGCCGGAGTGTGGGTATTGGCGCAGGAGCATATCATCGCAGTCGGGTTGCTTACGGATCGCGACCTCGAGCGACTGGGGAGCGGCTTCAAGCGTTGCTTCCCGGTCTCCGATGACGGCAAGTTCGAAGATCTGCTGCGCGCCATCGACGAGGCGGACGCCGCGGGAGCCCTGCGCGCGAGCCTCGAGGACCATCCCTGCCACCGCCCCACGCTGCGCCAGGGCTGATCGCTCATCCCACCGCCGCCACCTGCGGCGCATCCTCTGCCTTCTCCGGCCGGATGTAGATTGACGACAGCATCGGCAGCGCCGCCTTCAATTCGTGCTCGATCGTCTCGATCAGCGTTTCCCCCGCGCCCATCGTAATATGGTCCTCGAAATCGGCGCTGATCGCGACGAAGATGCGGTCGGGCGCGGTGTGGATCGTGCGAACATGGTTGATGCGGACGATCCCCGGCTGCCGTCCGACGATCGCCCGCACGCATTCGACGACTTCCGGATTGGCGCGCTCGCCGATCAACAGTCCCTTGGCCTCGCGCGCGAGCAGGACCGCCACCGTGGCAAGGATGCAGCCGATCGCGATCGAGGCGGCGCCGTCGATGCGTGGATCGCTCCATGCATGGCTCGCCCAGACGCCTGCGCCCGCCACTACCAGCCCGGCGAGCGCCGCCGAATCCTCGAACAGCACGATGAACCCTGCCGGGTCCTTGGATTCGCGCACAGCCTCCCACCAGCCCATCTCGCCTTTGCTCGCGGCGAACTCCTTGAGCGCGATTGCCCAGCTGGTTCCCTCCAGCAGCATCGCCACGCCCAGCACGATGTAATTGACCAGCGGATCGCGCAGATGCTCGGGCTGGGCGATGTGCTTCCAGCCTTCGTAGACCGAGACGCCGGCGCCGAGCCCGAAGATCAGGATCGCGACGACGAACGCCCAGAAATAGAGCTCGCGGCCATAGCCGAACGGGTGCTCGGGGTCGGGCGGCCGCTTCGCGCGGCGCTGTCCGTAGAGCAGAAGCCCCTGGTTGCCGCTGTCGACGAGGCTGTGCACGCCCTCGGTGAGCATCGAGGAGGAACCGGTGATCGCCGCCGCGACGAACTTGGCGACGGCGATCCCGAGATTGGCCGCCAGCGCGGCGTAGAGGACGATGTTGGCGCGCCAGCCTGAGGCCGGGGACGCTCCCATTACGCCCGCTCCCGGCGGTGCGTACCCACGCTCAAAAACCCGTCACCCCCGCGAAAGCGGGGGCCCATCTCCCGATCGAGCGGCCAAATGCACCGGCGCGCTCGTGGACGATGTCGGAGATGGGTCCCCGCTTTCGCGGGGATGACGAAGAGAGGGTCGGGGCCCCGGTCAGCCAAAGCTAGGGCGCCTCAACGGCCTGTTTCCTCAGTCGAGGCCGAGCTTGTGCATCACCTTGCCGATGATGCCCTTCGTTCCCGCGGGGCCCGCAGCGAGCTTCTCCTCGGCCTTTTCGTCATAGCCCGAGCTTTCGGGCAGCGAATGGCTGTGCACCGGCTGGGTCGATGCGGGCGGGTCCGACGCGTCCATCGATTCGTCGAGTGCCCGGTCGAGCCGCGCCTCCTTGCTTTCGGGATTGCGCTCCAGTCTGCGGGCAATCGATTCGTCGGTGCCGGCGTCGGCCGATCTCACGGGAGCCGGGCGCTCTGCGGCTTCCTCGCTGTCGGGTCCCGGTGCCACCGACATCTTGTCCATCGCCGGGTCGATCGGGTTCGCGTCCATGATTCACTCTCCTGAGCGTTGCCCGACTGTAACAACCGTCGCCCGAGTCGCGTTCCCGAACGGAGAAACATGCCGCATACGAAAACGGCCCGGCGGGATGCCGCCGGGCCGTTTCGTCTCTTGCTGGCCCTGCGCGTTTAGTTGCGCGAGCTGCCGAACAGGCGGAGCAGGAACAGGAACATGTTGATGAAGTCGAGATAGAGGTTCAGCGCCCCCATGATCACGACCTTGCCGATCATGTCGGTGCCGGCGACATGGGCGTAGATGCTCTTGATCTTCTGCGTGTCATAGGCGGTGAGACCCGCGAAGATCAGCACGCCGATCACGCTGATCACCAGGCTCATCGTGCCCGAGCCGATGAAGATGTTGGCGATCGACGCCACGATCAGCCCCACCAGACCCATGATCAGGAAGGTGCCGAGCCCCGAAAGGTCGCGCTTGGTGGTGTAGCCATAGAGGCTCAGTGCCCCGAAGCCCGCCGCGGTGGCGAAGAACACCTGCGCGATCGAGGTCGAGGTATAGACGAGGAACACCGTCGACAGCGACAGTCCCATCAGCCCGGCATAGACCCAGAACAGGGTCTGCAGCGTGCCGGTGGACATGCGCGACTGGCCGAAGCTCATCGCGAACACCACCGCCAGCGGCGATAGCGTGATGATCCAGCCGAGCGCCGAGGCGCCGCCATTGGGATTGAACATCGCCTGCACCCAGCCCGTCTGGGCGAAGAGCAAGGCGACGATGCCGGTCAGCAGCACGCCCGACATCATGTAGTTATAGACCGACAGCATGTAGGACCTGAGGCCCGCATCGTAATCGGCGCGCGCTGCACCGGGTGCGTAGGCCGCTGCGCTCGTGCGGGGATCCGACCAGTTTGCCATTATGAACTCCTCATGCCGGCATTTGCCGGCGTCCGCCGAATATCGTTCCTCGCCCGATCCTTTTCAAGCAAAACCGGCTGGGGATCGATCCCGATCCGTGGTTAAAGCCCGCCATGCACCGTCTGTTCGTCGGCCTCCGTCCGCCCCGCGCCACCCGCGAGCAACTCCGCGCGCTGATGGGCGGCGTCACCGGCGCCCGCTGGCAGGATGACGCGCAGCTCCATCTGACCCTGCGCTTCATCGGCGAAGTCGAGCGCCCGATCGCCGAGGACATCGCGATCGCGCTCTCCCATATCCACTTCCCGCCAATCGAGGTTGCGCTCGCCGGCGTCGGCCAATTCGACAGCCGCGGCCGCCCCAATGCACTCTGGGCCGGGGTCCGGCCGCACGACGCGCTCGCCGGGCTCCACAAGAAGGTCGATCAGGCCCTGGTCCGCTGCGGCCTCGCCCCCGAAAGCCGCGCCTATCTGCCGCACATCACGCTGGCGCGGATGAACGCGAGCGCGGGGCCCACCGATCGCTTTCTCGAAAGTCATGCCGGTCTCGCCAGCGCGCCCTTCGTCCTCGATCACTTCCTGCTGTTCGAAAGCACCCTCGGCCGCGAAGGCGCGATCTACGAAGCGATCGAGCGTTATCCGTTGCGAGGCTGACGCTCACTCCCGCCAGTCGATCCACATGCCGTACGGGTGGCAGGTCGCGAGCTGGCGCGCCTCGCCGGTCGGCCAGCAGGTCAGCCAGAGCTGGACCTCGCTGCGGTTCGGCGTCCATTCGAAGCTGATCCAGGCCAGTGGGCGCTCCCGGGTGGCGCGCGAACCGGCAGCGGCGATCAGGTCGGCCGCCACCTTGCGGTCGGCCGCGTCGAGATATTGCAGCACCATCGAATGGAACACCGCACGACAGCGCCCCGCCGCCTGCGGCTCGGCGAGTTGCTCGGCGAGCCACGACACTGCGTCGGCACGCGTGATCCGCGGCTTGTGGTGTTGCGCCAGATCGAGCGCGTGGCGCAAACGCTCCGCGCGCAGCGGCTGGTCGGCGAAGACGAAGGAGAGCAGCCGGTCGCGCGTCGCCTCGTCGGCGGCGTCCAGCGGATGAAGGTCGACACCTTGCGCCGCGATCACCTCGGGCGCCGTTTCGGGCGGCCGGCTGCCGCGCCAGACCGGCGCGATCCGCACCGGCGAATCCGGCGCACCCGCCGCCAGTCCGCCCAGATCATAAGCGTAGCGCGCGAGATTGAGATTGAGCCCCGCGCTCGATCCCAGCTCGAGCAGTTCGAAGGGCAGGCCAAAGCGTTCGCCCGCCACCATCAGCGCAGAGAGGATCGCAGCGGCGCGATTGACTTCGTTGGTCTGGGGCGGCTGCTGCATCCAGGAGGCGATGAAGGCGTCCTCGGATGCCATCGCCGCGGCGATCGCGCCGTCGAAATCGTCGTGCTGGCGCTGGTAGAGCGATTCGAGCCGCCGCGGACGGCCGCGGCGGGCCAGCGCGTGGATCGCGGCGTTGAAGCGCATCGCCAGCGCCGCCGCGGAAGGATCGCCGGGCCAGGATCTGATCAGTGCCGCAGTGCGCGGCGCCTGGCCGAGATGGCGCTCGCCGGCTTCGAGCACCGCCGCGACGAAGGGGGAACCGAGAGTGCGCGCGATGTCCGCCTGGCGCGAGAATTCTCCCCGGGTCGCAAGATGATCGGTCATATTCCTCCGGGGCGCGCCGGGCCAACGGCCCGGCGGGTGTTCAGGTCTTGACGGAGGGTCGGCGGGCACGCCTCGCAGAGGAAGCGCGACCGCCGCATTCCTCAGAACGATTGCCAGTCGTCATGGCCGTTCGCGCGAGTCAGCGCGGAGATGGCGGCAGCGGGCAGCGGCTTGACCGGGCCGTCGAAATGGATCGACGCCGCCTTGCGCGCGCCGCTTTTCTGCGCCCCGACGTTGAACCGCGACGCCTGCTCGCTGAGCGCGGCCACTTCGCCCGACAGGTTGCGCGCGGCGGCCGAGGTCTCTTCCACCATGGCGGCATTCTGCTGGGTCGACTGGTCCATCGTCCCGATCGCGATCGATATCTCGCTGATCGCAGTCGACTGGGCCTGGTTGTCGCTGGCCATTTCGCCGAGCAATTTGTGAACCTCGCCCACGTCGCCCGAGATGTCGGCCAGCGCAGTGTCGACCTTCTGGACCATCTCGACGGCCGCGACGATGTCGGTCTGGGTCGCGGTCAATTGGTCGCGCGCACGGCCCGCCTCTTCCTCGGCGCGCATCGCCAGTGCCGAGACGAGATCGGCGACCACCGCGAAGCCGCGGCCCGCCTCGCCGGCGCGGCCGGCTTCGACCGCGGCGTTCATCGCGAGAACCCGCGTCTGGAAGGCGATCTTGTCGAGGCCCTCGATCACGCTGTCGATGCCCTTGGCGCTGTCGGCCACGCGGCTCATCGCCTGCATCGCTTCGTCGGCGGTCGCCCGGCCGTTGGAGACCGTCACGATCGTCCCGTCGGCGCGCTCGACCGTGCGGCCGGCGGCCGCGGCGGTCTGCTTCAGGCGGCCGTCCATCTGGGTCACTGCCGCCGAAGTCTCTTCGAGGCTCGCGGCATTCGCTTCGGTGCGGCGGGCGAGATCCTCGGAGGCCTGGGCGATCTCGTTCGAGCCGTCGCGGATCGTCGCGGCACTCTGCATCACCGTGCCGATCAGCCCGCGCAGCTCGCCGACCGCGGCATTGAAGTTGGTCTTCACCGTCGCATAGTCGCCCGGGAAGTCGCGGTTGATCTCGGCGGTCAGATTGCCGTTGGCGAGTTCGGAGAGCTGCGCCGATACGGTCTCGACCACCATCTTCTGCTCGGCCTCGGCGCGCGCATTGGCGGCTTCGGCAGCCTGCTTGGCCACCGCGGCGTCGCGGAACACCAGAACCGCACGGGCCATGTCGCCCAATTCGTCGCCACGATCGGTGTCGGGGACGGCGATGTCGTTCTTGCCGGCGGCAAGATCGGCCATCGTCCGGGTGAGCCCGCTCACCGGACGCGCGATCAGCCGGGTCAGCATTACGGCGAGCGCGATCGCGATACCCATCAGCGCGAGCGCACCGACCACGAGCACGAACAATGCGCTCTTGATCGCGGTCTCCTGGCTCGCGCCATTCTCTTCGATCTGCTTGTTCTGCGCGTCCTTGATCTCGCGCAGCGGCAGCACTGCGTTGCTGGTCAGCACGGCCTTGCCGGCGGCGCGCACTTCGGCTTCGGCCGCGTCGCGCTGGCCCGATTTGACTTCGGCGATCAGCCGGTCGCCCCAATTCTTGCGCCACGCGAGCGTTTCCTCGCGCGACTTGAGCAGCGCCGCTTCCTGCTTGTCGTCGGTCAGGATCTCCTCGAGCTCGGCCGAAGCCTTGTCATAGTCGTCGCGCCCCTCGTTATAGGATTTGAGGTAGCTCTCGTCCGCAGTGACGAGGAAGCCGCGCATCTGGCTGTTCTGCCGCAGCAATGCGGTCTCCAGCGCCTGTGCCTTGGCATGGATCGACTGACTGAGATTGTTCGCATCGGTCGTGCTGCGGATCGACGAGATGTTGGTGTAGAACACCAGCATCACGATCGCCGCAGTCGCGCAGATCGTCAGGAACGACAGACCCAGCTTCCTCGGGATTTTCATCGACTTCAGCATGTTCGCTACTCTGCTCTCTCGTTTCTCTCTGCATTATAGGCCGCTCCCGAGAGAGCGGCCCGAATGCGCCCGTTTTCGTGCGCCTCAGAAGTCGAAGCGGAGCGAAGCCGAGATCGTGCGGCCATTGAGGACGTGCGCGCGCGCCACGCCCACCGCCGGGATCACCGGATCGTCGATCGCAGTGATCGCGAGCACGTCGAACAAATTGACGGCGTTGACCGCGAGCGTCACCCGGTCGACCGGTCGGAACTGCACGAACGCGTTGGTCGTCGTGTAGCCCGGCACCTTGAGCGTGTTCGCCGCGGTGGCCCAGCTGCCGGTCGTGCCGACGATGACCGCGCCGACGCTGAAGCGCTCGGTCGTGATCTGCGGCGTGACCTGGTAGATCAGCTTGGCCTGGTGCTGCGGCACATTGCCTGCGAACGCGGGATTGATCGCGTCCTTGCTGATCTCCGCATCGGTATAGGTCGCGCCGGCGGTCAGGCTGAAGATGCCCATCCGATAGCCGCCTTCGAACTCGCCGCCGATCGCCTTGTAGTCGCGCAGCAGCGGCAGGCCGGTGGTCGAGTCGAGGTTGGTGTCCTCGGCCTTCGCCCAGAAGCCGGTCAAGTTGAGCGTCAGATTGTCGTCGCGATACTTCAGGCCCGCCTCGGCCTGATGCACCACGTCGACTGCCGCATCCTTGTCGAGCAGGCTGCCGTCGGTCGCGCTGACGAACGGGCTGAACTGGATGCGATCGGCATTGGCGCGGCCGCCGCGGCTGTAGCGCGCGAACACCGCGACCGGCTCGGCGATGCGCCAGAGCGCGCTGACCGAATAGCTCAGATAGCCGTAATCATAGTCGACCGGAGCCGGACGGGTGAGCGGCGAGATCGCGACCTGCATCTCGGGGACCGAGATCACGCCGTCGCCGTTCATGTCCTTCGCCGCGACGCCGACGCGGCCGCCGCCGAGCTCGGAGCCGATCACCGTGCCGCTCGCCTTGCCGAAGTCATAGCGCAGGCTGCCGCCGATCGAGACGCCGCCGAGGCGCAGGTTGACCGAGGCGAAGGGCGCGTTGGTGGTATAGCCGAGCCGGTAGCCGCGGCGGAAGGTGCCGACGGTCGGCCCGCCATAACGCAGCGTGCCGTCCTGCGTGATCTTGACGCCGGTCGCGGTGGCGACGTCGAGCAGCTGCGCGTCGCCATTGCCCGTGACGCCGCTGAGCACGGTCGCCCAGTTCCAGTCGGAGTCGATCGTCTGGTGCGAGCTGTACAGACCGACGGTGGTCGTCAGGTCGTTGCCGCCGACGTTCCACACGCGGCTGGCGCGGATGTCGTTGGTGACGTTGTTGAGGCTGTTGAGATCGGTATCGGCGAGCATCATCAGCGCGGCCAGCCCGTTGCCGTTGAGCGTGGTCGGATTGGCGATCGTCGCGCCGGCGTTCGGGCCGCTGGCGTAGCGCAGCGTGCCGCCCGGCGCGCCGAACGCGGCCGTCATCACCGCCGCGGGCATGAACTGCGCGTAATAGATGCCCATCGAGTGATTGGACATGTCGGCGTAGCGGAAGCGCTCGGTGATGTCGAAACCGGCGACTTCGAACTTGCTCTCGACGCCCACCGACTTGACGATCGGGTGCTGGCCCGCGGTCACGTCGTCGTTGACGATCTGGTTGTTGCCGTCGAGCGTCAGCTGGCTCTGATAGTTGCGCGAGAACAGCGAATCGTGGCGCGCATCGTAATTGGGGATGTTCTTGTAGACCGGCTTGTCGTTGGTGCCGCTCACGCCGAGCGCGGTGATGTCATAGGCCGGCGTGATATCGTCCATGTACTTGCCGTAGAAGCGGATATAGCCGCCCTCGAATTCCTTGGTGACGTTGAACTTGATCTGGCCGCCACGAGTCGAGTTGAAGCCGGTCGCGCGCGGGCCTTCGCCGTCGCGGTAGAAGCCGCCGACATGGAAGCGCAGCGTCGGGCTGATGCGCGCGCCATAATCGAAATCGATGCGGCGCATGCCGTAATCGAGCCCGGTCGAGAGCTGCACTGCGCCGCCGTCGGCATCGCCGGTCTTCGAGATGAAGTTGACGATGCCGCCCGGCGAGTTCGACGCGAAGGTCGAGGCCGAACCGCCGCGGATCGCCTCGACGGCGGCGAGGTTCAGGTCGGCGCGCAGGAAGGCGTCGGCGGTCGCGAAGGCGATGTCGCCGAATTCGAGGATCGGCAGGCCGTCTTCCTGCAGCTGCAGGAACTTGGCGCCGGTCGATGCGATCGGCAGGCCGCGGATGGTGATGTTGGCATTGCCTTCGCCCGAAGCGGCCTCGGAGCGGATGCCGGGGATGTCGCGCAGGATCTCGGAGATCGAGCGTGCGCCGATCTTGTCGATCTCGGCGGCGCGCAGCGCGCTGGTCGAGGTGGCGCTGTCGAGGCGGTCGCGCCCCTTGGCGACGCCGGTCGAGAAGACTTCCTTTTCGGGAGCCTTGGCTTCGGTCTGGGGCTGCGCGGGCGCGGCGGGCTTGTCCTCGGCGAAGGCCGGAGTGGCGAGCACGAACGGCGCGACCGACAACAACAGATGCTTCTTCATTTCTTTCATGATCCTTTGTTCGGAGGCACCAGGCGGCGCCTTCGTTTGAACACCCCCCTTTGGGGCGCAGAAAAAGAAGCCCGGGCCGCGCGGCGGCGGCCCGGGCGATTTGCTTCGCTCAGAAGTCGAAGCGGACCGAGGCCGAGACCGTGCGGCCGTTGATGGCGCGCGCCGTCACCAGACCGCTCGCAGGGATCGTCCCTTGCGTGATCTCGGCGAAGCCGAGCGTGTCGAACAGGTTGTTGGCGTTCAGCATCAGCTGGACCCGATCGGCGGGCCGGAACTGCACGAAGCCGTTGACCGTCGTGTAGCCGGGCATCTTCAGTTGGTTGGTATCCTGCGCGAAGCTGCTGGTGGTGCCCACGACGTTGGCGCCGATGGTGAACAATTCGGTCGAGAATTGCGGCGTCGCCTGGAAGATGAGCCGCGCCTGGTGCCGCGGGACATTGTCCACGAGTTCGGGATGGCTCTCATCCTCGGATATCTTGGCGATCGTGTAGGTCGCGCCGGCCGTGAGGCTGAACGGACCGTGCTGGAACCCGCCCTCGAACTCGACGCCTTTCGCGCTGTACTTGCGGGCGATCTGCTCGACCTGCACCGAACCGTCGGGCGCGCTGTTGACCTGCATGTTCCGCTCGCCCGTGCTCGCCAGGAAGCCGGTGAAATTGAGCGTCACGCCCGCCTTGCGGAACTTCACGCCCACTTCGGTCTGGCGGACCGCGTCATAGGCGCCCGCAGGATCGAGCAGGCTGCCGTCGAGCGTGCTCACCGCGGGGGTGAACAGGATCCGGTCGGCCGCCGCGCGGCTGCCGCGGCTGTAGCGGGCGAAGACCGCCAGCGGCTCCGAGACGCGGAAGTTGATGCCCGACGAGTAGCTCAGATAGTCGTAATTATAGTCGACCGGAGCCGGCTGGGCCAGCGGCAGCACCGCGGTCTGGCTCTCGGGGAAGGAGATCACGCCGTCGCCGTTGATGTCGACCGGCCGGATACCGACGCGGCCGCCGCCGAGGTCCGCGCCGAACACCGAACCCTGGAGGCTGCCGAAATCATAGCGCACACTGCCGCCGATCGCGATTTTGCCGATATGGTAGTTGATCGACGCATAAGGCGCGTTGACGTCGAAGTTGACATCGTAGCGGCGGCGATAGCTGGAGCCCCCCGCGGTACTGAAGCTGGTATAGCCGCCCTGCGTCACCGGAATGCCGCCCGCGGTGGCGATATCGACGAGCGCGGCCTTGCCTGCGCCGACCACGTCCGACAGGATCGTCGTGAACGACCAGTTGGTGTCGAATTCCTGCGACGATTTGTAGAAGCCCGCCGTCGTCGTCAGCTTGCCGCCGCCGATGTCCCACACGCGGGTGGCGCGCAGGTCGTTGGTCATGTTGTCGAGGCTGTCGACCTGGACGTCCATCAGCAGCCCCATGGCGAGCAGCCCGTTGCCGTTGAGCGACGCGGGATTCGCGATCGCCTGGCCCGTATTCGGGCCGGACGCATAGCTCAGCCGCGCGCCGGGGCCGCCGAACAGGAAGCCGAGGCCGGCCGCCGGGGCTAGGGTGAGCGGAATGCTCTGGGTGAGGTGCGCGGAGATATCCGCGAAGCGGAACTTCTCGGTGATCGTCCAGTCGCCGAGCTCGAACTGCGTCTCGACTCCGAACGACTTGACCGTCGGATGGGTGCCGTCGCGAGCATCGTGGCGAACGACCTGGTTGTTGCCGTCCAGCGCCAGGACGTTGGTGATGTAGGGCGACAGCAGCGAGTCCCGCTTGACGTCGAAGTTCGCGATATCGGCGAAGCTCGGGTCGGCGTTGGTGCCCGTCACGCCCACCGGCACGGCCTGATAGCCGGGTGTCCGATCATCGAGCAGCTTGGCGTAGAAGCGAACGTAGCCGCCGGTGAACTCCTTGGTGATGTTGAACTTCACCTGGCCGCCGCGATAGCCGTTATAGCCGATGTCGCGCGGGCCTTCGCCGCTGCGATAGAAGCCGCCGATGTGGAAGCGCAGCGTGTCGCTGAGCTTGCTGCCATAGTCGAAATCGAGGCGATATTCGCCGTAATCGAGGCCGGCGGTCGCCTGGATGGCGCCGCCTTCGACGTCGCCGGTCTTGGAGAGGAGGTTGATCACGCCGCCGGGCGAGTTCGACGCGAAGGTCGAGGCCGATCCGCCGCGGATCGCTTCCACCTGCGCGAGGTTGAGGTCGGCACGCATGAAGATGTCGGGCGACATGAAGTTGATGTCGCCGAATTCGAGCACCGGCAGGCCGTCTTCCTGGAGCTGCAGGAACTTCGAGCCGGTCGACGCCAGCGGCAGGCCGCGGATCGAATAGCTGGCATTGCCTTCGCCGCCCACGGCTTCGGCGCGGACGCCCGGGATGTTGCGGAGAATCTCGGCGAGCGAGCGGGCGCCGAAGAGCTCGATCTGGTCGTCCTTGAGCGAGCTGGTCGAAGTGGCGCTGTCCAGGCGGTCGCGGCCCTTGGCGACGCCGGTAGAGAAGACTTCCTTCTCGGGTGCCTTTCCGCTCTGCTGCGCGGGCGCATCGGCCTTCGCTTCGGTCTCGGTCTTCGGCGTATCCGAAGGCGCGGCCGTGTTGGCGAAGGCCGGCGCCGCTAGCGCGAGCGGCGCGGCAGCAGCCAGCAAGAGAATACCCCGTTTCATTCGATGCTCCCGAAAGGATTATGCTGATCCGTTATAGGATGAGCCCGGAGGGAGCCGGCGCGAGCGTACCAAAATTCACCGATAAACGGGCGGGAATCGCCGGGATTCCTCTCAGGCGGCGGCGCTCGTGTCCGCAGTTTATCGGAGGCGCGCGGAAGCCCGTGTTAACCACGCTTCGCCAGGCGCGATGGGAGAAGAGAGCGCCGTTCTTCTGCTTTCCAGCACCTGCGCGTTCGCGGATGGGCGTCGGCTTGGCGAGCGAGGCGACTCCAGCCTTAGGCTGTATCGACATTCAACTCTTCCCCCTCCCTGCAAGGGAGGGGAGTTTTGCGGTTGAATGTCGATACGACCCAGCTCGGAGCACGGAGCGCTGTTCGCACATGACGGCGGGCGCAGCGGAAATCCCCTCTTTCGTAAACGCGGTATGCTCGCTAGCCTGCACGAAAGACATAAGAGGGGAGAGAACGGATGGCCAGTTCGAGCGCGCCCGCGGCCGATCGCAAGGCGGGGCCCTATGCGTGGTACGTCCTGATCGTCCTGTTCCTCGTCTATGCCTTGAACTTCATCGATCGCCAGATCCTGACGATCCTCGCGCCGCATATCCGCCGGGATCTCGGGCTCAGCCATGCCGATATCGGCTTCCTCTACGGGACCGCGTTCGGGGTGTTCTACGCCTTGTTCGGCATCCCGCTCGGCCGGCTGGCCGACAGCTGGCATCGGGTCCGGCTGATGACGCTCGGCCTCGCTTTGTGGTCGACGATGACTGCGCTCTCCGGACTTTCCCGGTCCGGAGTCCAGCTCGCCGCCGCGCGTATCGGCGTGGGGGTCGGCGAGGCGACTGCGAGCCCCTCGGCCTATTCGCTGATCTCGGACTGGTTCCCCAAGCGCCAGCGCGCGACCGCGCTCGCAATCTATTCGGCGGGGATTTATCTCGGCGGGGGCTTCTCGCTGTTCCTCGGCGGCGCGATCGTCGACTGGTGGAACGCGGCGTACCCCGTCAACCCTCCGTTCGGGCTTGTCGGCTGGCAGGCGGCGTTCATGGCGGTCGGCCTGCCCGGCCTCGTCCTCGCGCTCTGGGTGCTGACGCTGCGTGAACCGATGCGTGGCCAGTCCGAAGGGCTGATGGCGCCGCCGCATCCCGCGCCGTTCAAGAGCTTCCTCGAGGATCTGCTGACCATCATCCCGCCGCTCACCCTGCTCGGCGCCGCCCGCAACGGAGCGGCGGCATTGCTGCGCAACCTCGTCGTCCTCGCGCTGGTCACTGCCGCAGTCTACGCGCTGATCCGCTTCGACGGCCCGAAGTCGCGCGCGCAGTGGATCGCAATCGGCATCGGCGTCTACGCCGTCTACAGCTGGTCCGCGGCGCTTCGTCACCGCGACGCGCCCACTTCCAGGCTGATCCTCGGCACCCCCGCCTTCCTCGCGGTGGTGCTCGCTTACGGCCTCAACGCCTTCCTCGCTTATTCGGTCGCCGGTCTCGCCCCCAGCTATGCCGTGCAGGTCTTCGGCATCACCAGCCGCGAGGCCGGGCTGTGGATCGGCGGTCCCGCGATCCTCGGCGGCTTTCTCGGCGTGACTCTGGGCGGGATCGCCGCCGATCGCCTGCGCCGGCGCTGGGCGTCGGGGCGGATCATGGTGATCCTGTTCGGCAGCCTCGCGCCGATCCCGTCGCTGGTGATCGCCTTCACCACGCCGGACAAGGCCCTGTTCTACGCGATGCTGCCGCTCACGCAGGTCCTCGCGAGCTGCGCCCTGGGTGCCGCCGCCGCCGCGACGCAGGACCTCGTCCTGCCCCGCATGCGCGGCACCGCCACCGCCGCCTTCTTCATCGGCACTACGCTGATCGGCCTCGCCATGGGCCCCTATCTCGCCGGCCGCATCGCCGACCTGACGGGCAGCCTTTCGACCGGGATCCTCTCCCTGCTCGCCACTTTGCCGCTGGCCGTCGGCGCCGCGATCGCCGCCCTCCGCCTCGTTCCTGCCGCCGAGGCGAGTCGCGAGGCCCGGGCAAGGGAAGCAGGCGAGCCGCTCTAGCTCCGTGCGCGCAGCCGCAGCCGCGCCATCATCATCCGCACATTCTCCAGCGGCCGCTCGAGCGCCTCGGCGATATCCTCGGGCAAGCCGCCCAGTTCGAGGCGGCTCCGCAGCTCGGTGATGTGGCTCTGGGTCCAGCGCTGATGTGCAATCATCCCGCCCCTATGCACCATACCGGGCGGCGAGGCGCCTGTAATCGGCGTGCAGGGCGGGCATTAAAGCCCCTCCCCTGAAGGGGAGGGGCTAAGTCAGTCTCAAGGCGCCTCCGCCACCACGAACCGCGCATGGTCCGCCCGGTCGGAGCGCGCGCCCGGGCTGGTCGCCGAGACTTGCCCGCTCGCCGGGTCCACCGTCAGATAGCGGTTGGTCGCCAGCGACATCAGCATCGGCTCGCCATAGATCGTCTCCATCCACTGGAAGGTCTCGCCGACGCCCGCTTCGCCCGGCTTGACCCAGGCGTCGCCGGTCGCGTTGATCGAGAGGTGTCCGCCGCCCAGCGCCAGCGCCACGCGCCCGGCTCCCCTGTCGACGATCCGGAACCGCGCCGGCTCGCCACCCTCCTGCGCCAGGATCGAAGTCTCGTACTCGGCCAGCCCCAGCTTCGTGCCCAGCAGCGTCAGCGTCACGGTCCTGCCCAGCGGGATCGGATGCATCAGCCCCTTCGGATTCGGTTCGGCGACCTCGAAGCTGTCGAAATCGGCATAGCCGCCCGCGCGCCCCGCCGCGTTGAACGCGAACAATGCATAGCGGATGCCCTGGAACGTCTTGAGCTGGAACGCCATTGCGAACGGCTCGCCGATCGGCGTGAATTTCCGCCCGTCGAGGCTGTATGCGAACCGCGCCTGCTCGGTCAGGTAATCGGCATCGGCGCGCAGCCAGATCCGCCTGCCCGTGAACGGCACCCGCACGCTTTTGTCGCCCAGCTGGTCATGGAACTCGATCGCCAGTCCGCCGCCGTCGCGCTTCACGCCCAGCGTCCGATACGGCAGCCCGAGCAGCGCCAGCCCCGCGACATCGCCGTCGCGCAAGCCGCCGGTCTCGAGCACCGCCGTCGGCACCGAGCGCGGCCCGATCGCGCGCTGGGTCAGCGAATTGCGCGCCGCCATGAAATCCACGGCCGGCAGCGTATGCAGCCGCAGGAAGCCGCGCCGCTCCTTCAGCGACCAGCGCGCATCGTCGGGCACATGGTTCCATTGCCACACCCGCCCGAGCGCCGGCCCCGAAAATGCATCGTCGCGCACATAAGGCGCGAACGGCTTCTGCACCACGCCGGTCGCCGGCTTCAGCCATGTCCGCGGCGTCCGCCCCAGATTGCCCGGCAGCCCGAAATAGGGCCAGCCGTCCTGCCAGGTCACCGGCGACAGCCCGATCAGCCGTCCCAGCGAGTTGAAGTCGGTCATCGAGAAGCCCCAATACGCCCCCTGCGCCGTCTGGACGAACCCGCCCTGGTGGAGCACGTTGCGCCCCGGCGTCGTGGTCGGCGGCGCGATGTCGAACGGCGGTTTCGCCGCGCCGCGATGGCGATAGCCGACTTCGCTTCCCCAGCCTTCGTCGAGGCTGACCGCATGGTTCACTTCATATGGGCCATAGGGCTTGTCGGCGCGCGCCATCGGCATGCGCATCCGCCCCGAATACCACGCGCTGGTGATGAAATAGCGCCCGTCGATCTTGTAGAGGTGCGCGCCCTCGCCCATCCCCTGATCGGCGCGGATGATCACCCGCTCGCTCCCCGGCACCAGATCGTCGAGCGCCTGGTTGAGCTGCGCCATCCGCACTTCGCGATAGCCCCAGACGACATAGACCTTGCCGTCATCGTCGAACAGAACGCCGAGATCGTGGAGCGATCGCTTCATCGGCGTGCGCGTCCACGGCCCCGCCGGATTGGTCGCGCGGAACACCTGGGTGGTGTGCCCGTTGACGTTCGAGAAGATGTAGAATGTGCCGTCGTGATAGCGGAAGCTCGGCGCCCAGATGCCCTGCCCGTACATCTCCTTGCCGCCTTCGAGCCGCATGTCGGGCCCCAGATCCATCCGGTCGAACGCGTAGCCGAGCAGCTCCCAGTTCACGAGATCGCGCGAATGCAGGATCGGCAGCCCCGGCATCGTATGCATCGTCGTGCCGGTGAGATAGTAATCGTCGCCCACCCGGATCATGTCGGGGTCGGAGAATTCGTCGTAGAACAGCGGATTGGTGAAGGTCCCGTCGCCATTGTCGGCGGTCCAGGTTTGCGCGGCGGCGGGCAAGCCGGCCAGACACAGCAGCATGGCCATCCATAACCGCGATATCCGAGCCATATTCCCCTCCTGCATGGTAGCACAGCGCTATTGAGGGTGCCGCGAAACTGTCAATCGAATTATCAGACTATTGGCAATCAAGGGGGAGAGACGGATGTCCCAGCGTCTGACGCGCCGGCAGCTGATCGGCGGAGCCGCTGCGGCCGGCGGTCTCGCGAGCCTGCCCGGCCGTGCCGCGGCCCGCGCGCCGGCCTCGACATTGTTCCGCGAAGTCCTGCTCGTCGACGGCACCGGCGCCGCCCCGCGCTTGGCCGACGTGCTCGTCACCGGCGATCGGATCGCGCGGATCGCGCCGCCCGCCACCGCCGCGCGCGTCACTGCCACCCGCATCGTCGCGGGGGAGGGCCGCGTCCTCGCGCCCGGCTTCATCGACACCCACAGCCACGGCGATCCGCTCGACGATTCGTACGAGAGCTTCCTCGCAATGGGTGTCACCACGATCGTCCTCGGCCAGGACGGCAGCGGCCCGCGCATCGGCAAGGACCTCGACCTGCGCAGCTGGATGCACGCAGTCGACCGCGCCCAGATTGACCTCAACGTCGCCGCGCTCGCCAGCCACGGCACGCTCCGCCGCGCCGTGAAGATCCCCGACGCGGTCCGCCGCCCCGACGAGGCCGCGCTCGCCCGCATGGCGGCGCAGCTCGAGGCCGAGCTCCGCGCCGGTGCGTTCGGCCTTTCCTATGGCCTCGAATATGTCCCCGGCATCTATTCGCAGACGCCCGAGCTGACCAATCTCGGCCGCGTCGTCGCGCGCCATGACGGCGTCGTGATGAGCCATATGCGCTCGGAGAATGACGAGGAGATCGAGGCGTCGATCGACGAGCTGATCGCCTCGTCGCTCCCCGCCCGTCCGCACATCTCGCACCTGAAGGTCGTGTTCGGCAAAGGCGAGGCCCGCGCCCGCGCCTTGCTCGATTTCCTCGCCGCGAAGCGCGCGCAGGGCATCCGCCTCACCGCCGACGAGTATCCTTACACCGCCGGCTATACCGGCATCGCGATCCTCTTCCCCGAATGGGCGCTGCCGCCGACCGATTATGCCGGAATCGTCGCGGCACGCCGGCAGGAGCTGCGCGACTATCTCGAGAAGCGCATGGTCCGCCGCGGCGGTCCCGAGGCATTGCTGCTCGGCACCGCGCCTTATGCCGGCAAGACCCTCGCGCAAGCCGCCGCCGAGGCGGGCCTTCCCTTCCCCGATTTCCTCGTCAAGCTCGGGCCCCAGGCGGGCTCGGGCGCACATTTCACGATGGACGAAGTGCTGCAGGACACGCTGATCGTCGATCCCCATGTCGCGATCTCGACCGATGGCGGCCCCGGCATGCGCCATCCCCGCGCCACCGGCACCTACGCCAAATGGATCGAGCAATATGTCGTCCGCGACAGGAAGCTCCCGATCGAGGAAGCAGTGCGCAAGGCGACCGGCTTCCCCGCCATTATCCTCCGCCTCGCCGATCGCGGCGTGATCCGCGAGGGCGCGCAAGCCGATTGCATCCTGTTCGATCCCGCAAAGGTGAAGGCGCGCTCCACCTATGTGAACCCCTTCGCGATGGCCGAGGGCTTCGACCTGGTGATGGTCAACGGCACGTCCGCGTTCGAAGGCGGCCAGCGCATCGCCACCGCGGGACGCCTGTTGCGGGCGCGTTAGATTGGGAATCTAGTTAGACTAAACCTTCGTCATCCCCGCGAAGGCGGGGACCCATCTCCGACAGTTGCCACAAGCGCGCCGGTGCATTTTGCCGCTCCCTCGGGAGATGGGTCCCCGCCTTCGCGGGGATGACGGATTTGAATGTGGATCCTCAACCTGGCGAACCCGGGACGCCCCCTCACAGCTTCACGCCACTCCAACCGGAACCATCCCCCTCGATGCCTTCCACAATTGGCGGTTGACGAAGTCGGGCGCGAGCCGGCGCAGGAACGCCACCTGGTTCGTCTGCCCCGGCCGGATCTCGAGCTTGCCCGCCTTCAGCGCGGCGAAGCTCTGCCGGACCAGTTCCTCGGTGCTGATCTTGCTCACTTCTTCGGGAAATTCGGAAGTCAGGTCGGTGCGCACCGCCGGCGGCATCAGCTCGATGACCTCGACGCCAGCCTCCTCGAGCTGGAAGCGCAGCGACTGGGTATAGGAGTGCACGGCCGCCTTGGTCGCGCTGTAGATCGGCATTGCCGGCACCGGCGCGAAGGCGAGCATCGACGAGACGTTGATCACGCTGCCCTTGTTGGCCGTGAGGATGTGGATGAGCGCGGAAGTCACGCGGATGACTCCGCCGACATTGGTCTCCACTTCGGCGGTCAGTGCCGCCAGGTCGGATTCCGGTTCCCTGAGGCTGCGGATCGTGCCCGTGCCGGCATTGTTCATCAGCACGTCGAGCTTCGGGAATTCGCTTTTCACCCGCGCGGCGAGGGCGGCGACCTGCGCCGGATCGGCGACGTCGCCCTGGATCGTGTGCAGCTTCGGGTGGCGCGCCTTTACCGCATCGAGCACGGCCTGCCGGCGCCCGGTGACGATGACTTCATTGCCGAGCTCGAGGAACTTGAGCGCGAAGGCGAGACCGATGCCGGCGGACCCGCCGGTAATCAGGATGGTACGGCCGGTGAGTTTCATGGGACATTCCTTCGCGACTCCCCTTGATCGGGGTTGCATTATGATTACTTAGTGATATTATGATCGTAATGCAAATATTAAAATGACGAGGAAAATCCATGCGCTACGAAAAAGGACATAAGGACACGTCTCGGCAGCGGATCATGGACGTCGCCGCCGAACGCTTCCGCTCGGACGGGATCGCCGCATCGGGGCTCGCGGGGATCATGAGCGACGCCGGGCTGACCAACGGCGCCTTCTATCCGCATTTCAAATCCAAGGCGGATCTCGTCCGCGACAGCCTGGCGGCGGCGATGGAGGATCAGTCGGCCCAGCTGCGCGCGATGGTCGCGGATGGCGGCCTCGAAGCGGTCATCGCCGCCTATCTGTCACCCGAACATCGCGACAATCCCCAGATCGGATGCACGCTGTCGGCGCTCCTCCCCGAGCTTGCCCGCCAGCCGCTCGACACCCGCCTCGTCCATATGGAGCGCATCCTCGACGCAGTGAGCGAGATGGCGCGGGCGCTGCCCGACGGAACCGGCGATCGCGAAGCAAAGGTGATCGGCATTTACGCCACGCTCATCGGCACCCTCCAACTGGCCCGCGCCGTCCACGGCACGCCTTTGTCGGAACGCGTCCTCGCCGCCGGCGCCGACGCCGCACGCGAGCTCGTGCGCGGCGCCTCGGGGGGATCCGCCTGAGCGCTGCTCACGCCTCGCTCGAGGGACAGCTACTCTTCGTCATCCCCGCGAAAGCGGGGACCCATCTCCTACCGCATCTACGAGCGCGCCGGTGCATTTTGCTGCTCGCTCGGGAGATGGGTCCCCGCTTTCGCGGGGATGACGCGTTCTGAAAACGAACCCCCAACCCAGCTCAGCCCCGCTCACCCCGCCTTGCACAGCCGGTCGGTCGCCAGCGCGATCCGTGATTCCGCGGTCGCCCGGTTCGAAGGGTCGTTCTCCACCCCGCGCGTCTCGGTGTTGAACGCCAGCAGGCTGCCGATCCCCTGGTCGGGGCACAGGCTCAGATAGGCGCGGAACCCGTTCTGGTCGCCGTTGTGCCCCACGATCCGCACGCCGTCGCTCCGGTCGAGGAAGAAGGAAAGCCCGCTCCACGTCGTCTTCGCCATCCGCCCCTGGGTGAAGTCCTCGCCCGCCGCGATCTGCGGCCGCCACATCTCCTCGAGCGACGCGCGCTTGAGCACCAGATCATATTCCGCCGCGCGCCGCGGATCGCCGAGCAGGAACGCGACATATTTCGCCATGTCGGGCAAAGGCGCGTTGAGCCCGCCGTTCGACACCGTCACGCCGGTATCGACATCGAACGGCGCCGCGGTCCGCTTGCCGCCGCGCACATAATAACTGTGCGATCGATGCGGCAGCAGGAAGGGCGGCGTGCGGTCGAAACTGCTCGCATGCATGCCGAGCGGCCGCAGGATGTTCTTGTCGACATAGACTTCGAAATCCTCGCCCGAGAGCCGCTCGATCACTTGCCCGAGATAGACGATCCCCGGATTGGAATAGCTGAACTGGCTGCCCGGCCGGAACTTCACGTCGGTATACGGCAGCATCGCCGCCAGCTGCGCCCAGCTCTTGGGCTCGAACGGCTGCCAGTCGCGGTCGCGCCAGCGCCACGTGCCCCCGCCGAAGCCCGCGCTGTGGCTCATCAGCTGGCGGAGCGTGATCGCGCCCGTGTCGCCGAACGGATTATGCACCGCCGCCAGCTCGGGCACGTAGCGCACTACGGAATCGTCGAGCGTCAGCAGCCCGCGGTCGCGCAGCTGCATAATCGCGATCCCGGTCATCGTCTTGGTGATCGACGCCCAGTGATAGATCGTCTGCGCGTCGACCGGCACATGCGCCTCGGCATCCTGCTCGCCGAGATGATCGGCGATGATCGTCTGCCCGCCGCGCACCACATAGAAGCTGCTTCCGACGATCCCGGCCTTGCGCATCTCGGCGCGGTGCAGCGCGCGGAACTCGGCCACGGCCTTGTCGAACGCCCGCTCGTCGGCTTTTGCCGGCCCCGCGAGCAGCGACGATGCGAGCAGCAGGCAGGCGGCGAGCCGGCGGAACATAAGCGACCTTCCTCAGGGGATGAGCGGTCGCCGATTGTGCGGGCTGGCGGGCGGCTGCGCAACCGGAATACCCGGGGCGACCGCCGCCCGCCGGCTCACATCGCCTGGAACACCCCGCAGGCGATCCGTCCGCCCGAATTGCCCGAGGGATCGGTCTTGTAGTCGTCGGGATCGGCGTGGATCACGATCGCCGCGCCGTCCTGGTCGAGCAATTGCTGATAGGTGCCGCCCGGCAGCGTGAAGATCGTCCGGTCGCGGCCGTTGCCGCCCTCGTCGATGTCGAGATTGGGCATGTCGCCGGCATGCGGACCCGCGGGGTTCTCCTTGCCGTGCTGGTGCGTGGTCGGATTCCAGTGCGGCCCCGCGCTCGCGAAGCTCGGCCCCTCGCACTTGCCGACCGCGTGGATATGCGTGCCGTGCGGCCCCGGCGGGAGCTTGCCCGCCTCGACCATCACCCGGATCGAACCGTCGACTTCCTCGGCGATCGCCGTGCCGATCGTCTCGCCCGCGGCGTTCTTGATGTCGGCCTGGGCGCGATAATGCCCCGCCATATAGCGAGCATTCTCCTGGGGCGTCGCGCACCCGCTCAGGCCCACCACTGCCGCAACCGCCACCATCGCACCGCGCTTCATGACTCACTCCTGCCGGTCATTGTCCGGCCCTAATGGACCCGCATCGCGCAGGTTCCAATCCCCTCAGCCGGTTCCCAGGCAATCTCCGTCGCGCTTACCGCTCACGCTGCCGATGCCGAGCACGATCTTGCCCCGCCGCGAGAAGGTCAGCGCCTGCCAGCGCCCGCTATTCCCCACTGCGGTGCGGCTGCGCAGGAAAGTCAGATGGAGCATCTCATATTGCTCGGGATCGATCATTCCTTTGTCGATCATGCAGCGCCACTGCGCGACGTTCCACGCGTAATCGCGCGCCACGCCATCCTGGTCGATGGTTCGCGAGAGCGCCTCGTACCAGGCGAAGATCGCGCGCAGCCGGTCCCAGCGCTCGGCCTCGGGCATCGCCGCCAGCTTGGTCCGCAACCGCGCGAGATCCTCGTCCGCCGGAAAGAAGCCCTGCTGGACCTTGGTGTCGATCGCCCAGCGCACTTTCCGCATCGTGATCGGCTGCCCGGCGAACACGCGCAGCAAATCCGCCCGCACCTCCATCAGCAATGCGACATAGGCGTCGGTCTGCACCTGCAGCATCGTGTCGCTCTCGAAGATCGCAGTCAGTTCGGCGAGGATCACCGGATTGAGCTTCCCGTCCGCGCCATGCGCCGCGAGGATTCCCTCCCGGCATTCGTCCTTCACCGGCACCTTCAGGCAATCGCGCGAGAACAGCAATCTGCCATAGGTGGGCGCCAGCGTCTTGCGCGTCCGCCCGAACCTGCCGCCCAGCCGTTTCTTCCACGCCTTCAGCACCGGCTGCAGGCTGCCCGTGCCGTAATTCCACTGGCTCATCCCCACCGAGACGAGCTGGCTGTCGAAATTGCCCACCGGCATTGCCCAGCAGCCCATCGTCTCGGGGATCGCGGTCTCGGCCATCCGTTCGAAGATCGCCGCCCGGTCCAGCCCGATCTCCGCCAGCCGCGCCGCCGCCTCCGGATCGACTCGCAGAAACGCCTCCTCGCGCACCTGCCGGCACACCGGCGCCGCGGGCGCAACCTGCGGCCCCGCCTGGATCGTCACGGCAAGCGCCAACCCCAGCATTCCCATCCTCCCCCTCCGTTCGGCCCTGAGCAGGGCGTATCGAATTCAACCGCGAAACTCCCCTCCCTGCAAGGGAGGGGCAGGGGGTGGGTGCGACCCCGGCGAAGGCCGGGGGAGCCCATCGAGCTGCTCGCAGAAAAAGGAAAGGCCGGGCATCGAGCCCGGCTTTCCTTACCCACCCTAACCCCTCCCTAAAAGGGAGGGGAATCTGAATGCTAGCACTCAGGCGCAGCCCCCGGCGTCCTGCCCCAGCACGTCTGCCAGCGCGCCCAGTCCTGCGCCTGCGCCGCCTCCGCCTCGTTCGCCAGCCTCCACTCCGCCGCGGCGATCGCCTTGCCCAGAGCGGCGTTGGTCTCCTCGCGCGTCGCCACCGGCTTCTGGAAGACCTGCCCCCCACGCCCCTGCGCCGGATTCGCCACGCCGGCCCCCGCCTTGCCCGCCGCCGCCTCGCGCTGCCCGCGCAGCACCAGCGTGCGCAGCAGCGATTCCGAAAAGCGCCAGCGGTGCCCGACGATCTGCCCGCCGTGCACGATCGGCTCTTCCCAGCCGTGCACCGCGCGCTCGAACGCGACTTGCTCCACCGTCACCGCCTGGGTCTCGAGCGCAATGTCCCAGTCCTTCGCGAACCGCGCGCATTGCTCGCGCAGCCGATAGGCCGAGGTCGACGAGATTCGCGCCCGCGCACAGGCGTCGCGGACGCTCCCGGTCTCGGAGAGCGCGCGCAGGAACAGCTTCCGCCGCGCCTCGCCCCAGCCGTCGCGCCGCTGCCGCAGGTCGCCCAGCGGCTCCTCGGCCGGCGCCCGCGCCGCCTTGCCCTGTTCGGCGATCCACGCCGCCTGCTGCTCGGCGAGCACCGCCGCCCAGCGCGCCGCGAAGTCCGGGCAGCGCCGCCGCCGTCTATACGCGACCGATTGCGACCGCCCGATCGCCGCCGCCGCATCGCGCACCCGCCCGGTGAAGCGCAGCGCGAGCAGGAACGCCTGCTCGGTATCCACGCTCCACCGCGCGAACGGCTTGGGCGCGGTCCGCGGCGCCCAGTGCGGCGGCGACATATCGGTCATCGAAGCGGCTCCCCATCCTCAGCGAGCCGAACCAATTATAGCATCTTTTCCAACATTGAAAGAACCAAATAGGAACAACCCGTCACGCCGGCGCGGCCTCCTGCTCCGCCTCCGCGGCCGCCGTGGCAGCCGCGACTGCCTCGCCGACCCCGCTCACGCCCAGCACCAAAGGCAGCAGCGGCGGCTGGATCCAGCTCTGCACTTCGGCCGGGTCGAACAACGCCGTCACGCCGAATTCCTCGTTATAGGCCACGGTGTGCTGGAACAGGATCTCCTTCGCCAGCGTCGCGCTATCGGTGATCTGGCCATATTCGCGCGCGCCGGTGAACAGCGCATTGTTGTTGGTGGCGACATAGGGGTTGGACGATCCGCCCGCGAAGGTCTCCGCCATCGTGCGCAGCGCCGCCACCTCCGCGCTCATCTTGACGCCGGTATAATACATCGCCGTCGTCCACGAGAAGATGCCGGTGGTGACCTGCGCCAGCCCCGGCCCGGTGCTCGCGCCCGCCCAGGCATTGGGCACCAGATCGTGCGCATTATACTGGTTGGCGTTCCACATCTGATAGCCGCTGCCCGAAACCACCGGATAGGCCGCATTGAACGCAGTCGCGAACGCCGCGTCCGCCGTGGTCGGTCCCGCGGTCGGGAAGGTGTAGACGTTCTGCCAGCCGCTGCCCGACGTGCCGTTCGGATAGAGCGTGTAGGCGAGCAGGGGCGTCAGCCCGCCGCCCAGGCTGTGCCCGCAGAACACCAGATCGTCCGCCGCATTCGCCGCGCCGCTCAGGAAATCCTGCAGCGAGGTTCCCCCGGCCTGGAGGCTCAGCAGCGCCTGCAGCCCGGCGAAATTGCCGACCGTGACGTTCCCCGCATTGGTCCCCGGCACCGGCACCATGTAGAGCGGCACCGCGGCGAGATCCTCGAAGAACACATTGTACGGCGAATGCGGATTGGTCGCCGAGATCGGCACGACATAGACGTTCTGGCTGCTATTATAGCAGACCGCCGCGGCCTGATCCGAAAAGTCGCTGAACGGCGCCTGCCACACCGCCGGCCCCCACACGATCTGCCAGTCGTCGCCATTGGTGAAGTCGGGATTGGTGATCAGGGCCTGCAATTCGCCCTGCAGATAGGTGGTCAGCGTCGCCGCATCGCCCGTCTGCGTCGCCGCCGCGCAAATTTCGATGGCCAGACAATATACTTGTTGCTGAATGGTCGTGCAAACAGACATCGCCATACTCCTTCGGTTGTGAACGAAGAGATGCAGGTAGTTCTATTGAGTATCTGCACAGAGTCGAGTCGATATCTTGCCTAACCGCCATCTCACCATTTCTTTAAGGTGCGCGATTGTTTAATTTACATGAAACCACGGTTTAATTTACATGACCGCCCCGGGACACTCTCCGGCCCGGCGCGTGTCTCATCCCGGATCAACGCGCCACCGCCTGCGGGAAACCCCCGATTGTCGATGCCAGACACGCTGGCTAAGCCACGCACATGATGCCACAATTCGCGCTTCCGCTGCTCGCCCTCGCCGCCACTCTGCTCGCGCCGCCGTCCGTCCCGCAAACCGCCGGCCAGCCCGATCCGGCGCTCGAGGCCAAGGTCAAGGCGCTCGGCGAGGAAGCCATGGCCGCGCAGGCGAAAGGCGATCAGGCCGGGATGCTCGCCAAGTTCGACGCGATCGTCACGCTCACCCAAAACCCCGATGCGATGCACAAGCTCGGCCATTTCTACGAAGGCGCGAAGGACGTGCCCAATGCCCCGGCCCGGGCGCGGCACTGGTTCGTCGAATCCGCCACGCTCGGCGTCGCCGAGGCGCAGAAGGACCTCGCCAAGGCACTCGAAGCCGAGGCGTCGCTGTCGAACGAGGACTATGCCACTCTGGTCGAGGCGCTCGCGAAGGGCGCCGGCAAGGCATACAATGCCGAGGGCAAGGCGATGCTCACCCGGCTCGCCGCCAAGTACGGCGCCGTCACCCGCTGCGCGATCGATTCCGCCAAGCGCCTCGGCTATGTCGCCGACGACGCCCAGGCACTGATGAGCCGCGACAATCCGGTCCACTGGTACCGCGTGCGCACCGGCAGCGGCAACACCGCCGCCGGCGACCGGATCAACCTCTACGGCGCCAGCGAAGCCGACACCTTCTCCCCCACCGCGCCCTACGCCCGCCTGAAGGTCACCGGCGACGGCTTCACCGGCATCAAGGTCAACCGCTACCCGGGCGGCGAGGGCCGCTATCTCGAGATCAAGGACTATACCGGCTATGTCGAAACCCCCTCGGCCGAGGGGCGGCGGGACATCGAGATGATCGTGAAGACGTGCCGGGGGTGACAGCCTCAAACTCCCCTCCCTGCAAGGGAGGGGCAGGGGGTGGGTGCGCGCGTCTGCGCGCCCAAAAAGAATCGTCAGACCCACGCTTCGCGCGACCCTTGCAGGCAAGCGAACGGCTGGAGCCGATACGCCCCACCCGAAAATTCCTCTCCAAGCCAAGCGTGAACGGGAGAGTTACCGCGCAATCACCTGCGCATCGATCGCCGCCAGATATTCCTCTTCGGAAATCTGGTGATCCACCACGGCGATCATCAATTCGGCCAGCCTACTCGGCGAGCTTGGCCATCACTTTCGGATAAAGCGCCTTCGCCTGCTCCAGCGCAGCCGGCGGATCGAACTTCTCACCCGTCGGATGCGCCCCACGGACGGGGCGCCGACCGGGCTTGCGCGCAAACATGCTGTCCTCCTGCCCACGGTGCCAAGTATCGGTACTAGGATGGGTGTAGTCAAACCCGGGAGGAGCACCAAGCATTTTGGAAGCGAAGGCCGAATTCTCGAACCTTTTGAATCGGTTAGATAAATTTGCCTAACCCGTTGATTCTGTTATAGTATTGCCATGGCTGAGACCTCGATCGAATGGACCGATGTCACTTGGAATCCGGTCGCCGGATGCACCGTGGCGACCGCTGGCTGCACCAACTGCTATGCGATGCGGATGGCAGCGCGATTGGAGGCGATGGGAACGCCGAAATACGCAGGCTTGACGCGGAAGAGCGGTGACCGCTTCGTTTGGACTGGCAAAATATTTCAGGATCGAGCCGCCCTTGCCGCGCCATTTCGGTGGCATAAGCCTCGCACGGTATTCGTAAATTCGATGTCCGATCTCTTCCATCCGGACGTTGACACCGACTTTATCGCTGAAGTCTGGGCTGTCATGGGCGCGACTCCTCGGCATACCTACCAAGTGCTAACCAAGCGTCCGGAACGGATGCGTCAACTACTGGCCCGACCCGAGTTTTCCGTACTGCCGAACGTCTGGCTTGGAACCTCTGTTGAAGACCACAGGGTACTTTCCCGCATTGGCGATCTTCGCGACACTCCGGCAGCGATCAGGTTTATCTCGTTCGAACCGCTGATTGGCTCCGTGGCAGACGCCAATCTCACCGATATCGATTGGGCGATAGTCGGAGGCGAAAGTGGACCTCGCGCACGCCCCATGCCGGCAGAGTGGGTCGAAGAGATCGAGCACTTATGTCGCCTCGCCGGGACAGCCTTCTTTTTCAAACAATGGGGTGGCCGGAATAAAAAAGCGGCTGGACGCCTCCTCAGGGGACGAACCTACGACGAGATGCCGGTGTGTATTTCCGCCTGACATGATCTACACCGCGCTTGATTAACGGAATGGCCGGACGGTTGTTTGATAAACAGTATAGCTCAAAGAAATCACTACCATTAACGATCAATGGTATGGGCTCGGAAACGTAGCAAAATAGATTTTCTAGTTGCTTTCTGGCAAATGCACTAATTTGCTCGGGAGTGGCGATTCTTCCTTTAGTTTCCACTGGAATCTGGTCAAATAATCCTCCCTGAATTGGGCGCGAGCGATAGAACTCCTCCTCCCAATCGTCACAGCCAAATATTTGCGCAAGCTTCTGGCGCTTTGCCTCGTCAACTCCACGCAGATCGTGTGCCAGCTGTTGCACAACTGCTTTCCGTGGGAAGAGGTACCACACGTCAACGCGCTTTGTGCCGGCCAACGTTTCAAGCGTCCGCCAATCAACACTCATGCCGTAGGGGTCTAGGAAGACCACACCTCGCTGGCGACCCGCTGTGGAGCCCCCAGACCATGGCCGAGATGAAAAAAGCGCCCGAAGCTCCACGTTCGCCTCTCCGGGTTGCACGGAGATATCTAGAGAGAATTCCTTCTTCAGCGCCCGTAGCGCATTGGCGCGGCCCAAATGCTGCTCGGTGAACCAGTAGTGGTTAAAAGGCGGCTGGATCTTGAGTGCTTTACGGGCGCTACCGTCCAGAATCTCCTCGACGTGCTCAATTGGCCGCCCCTCGAAGATTCCACCTTTCTGAAGCTCGGCGTGACGATCGCCCGTTCCTGCGAAGGCATCAATGTACCACGTCTCAAACCCTTGGTTCTTTAATGCCTTCTGATAGAAATCTAGGTACTCAGTGAGTGCCTTTAGCTTGATCTCTGTCCACACGCCGCCGAAGCGATGCGCAACGCGATTCTTCGCGGTCAAACATTCCCTCCTTGCTTCGTACCACTCAATTGATCTCAGATTTCACCAAAAGCCAATGATAAATCCGATAGCGGAGCAATGTCATGGGTGACTATTTCCTGACAAAGTGACCATATCAACTCAGCCACAATGTTGCATTTTGCGCCGTCCAACGCGCAATTCGGCACCACCTTCAACCCGCTATGCCAGCGCGGTCTCCAGTCAACGCGGACGACCCCACACCCCTCCCCTTCCCCTCCCGCCCCCTCCGCGCTAAGGCCCGGCCCGAATCTCGCATTCGCAGCACCCTCCGGCGCGCCCGCGCGTTCCTCCTAAGGATCGCGTCCCCCGAGCGCCCGGGCCGGACAAAGAAAGGATCCCGCGCCCCATGACCGCCATCGGCAACGATACGCTCGGCACTCGCGACACGCTCACCGTCGGCACCGCCACCTACAGCTTCTATTCGCTGCCCAAGGCCGCGAAGAAGCTCGGCGACATCAGCCGCCTGCCGTTCAGCATGAAGGTGCTGCTCGAGAACATGCTGCGCTTCGAGGACGGCAAGACCGTCACGAAGGACGATGCCCAGGCGATCGTCGACTGGCAGAAGGACGCCCGCTCGAACCGCGAGATCCAATATCGCCCCGCGCGCGTGCTGATGCAGGATTTCACCGGCGTGCCCTGCGTGGTCGATCTGGCGGCGATGCGCGACGCGATCACCAAGCTCGGCGGCGATGCGGCCAAGATCAATCCGCAGGTCCCCGTCCACTTGGTCATCGATCACTCGGTGATGGTCGACGAGTTCGGCACGCCGCAGTCGTTCGGCCAGAATGTCGAGCTCGAGTACGAGCGCAACCTCGAGCGCTACGAGTTCCTCAAATGGGGCTCGAAGGCGCTCGACAATTTCCAGGTCGTCCCCCCGGGCACCGGCATCTGCCACCAGGTCAATCTCGAATATATCGCCCGCTCGGTCTGGTCGTCGCAGGCGCCGGACGGGTCGACGATCGCCTATCCCGACACGCTCGTCGGCACCGACAGCCACACCACGATGGTCAACGGCCTCGGCGTGCTCGGCTGGGGCGTCGGCGGGATCGAGGCCGAGGCCGCGATGCTCGGCCAGCCGGTGTCGATGCTGATCCCCGAAGTCGTCGGCTTCAAGCTGACCGGCGCGCTGGGCGAGGGCATCACCGCCACCGACCTCGTCCTCACCGTCACCCAGATGCTGCGCGCCAAGGGCGTGGTCGGCCGCTTCGTCGAATTCTTCGGCCCCGGCCTCCACTCGATGACGCTCGCGGACCGCGCGACGATCGCCAACATGGCCCCCGAATATGGCGCGACCTGCGGCTTCTTCCCGATCGACGAGAAGACCATGGATTATATGCGCCTCACCGGCCGTCCGGACGAGACGATCGCTTTGGTCGAGGCCTATGCCAAGGCGCAGGGCATGTGGCACGATTTGGACAGCCCCGAGCCGATCTTCACCGACAGCCTCGAGCTCGACATGTCGAGCGTCCGCCCGTCGCTCGCCGGCCCCAAGCGCCCGCAGGACCGGGTCAGCCTCGACGCCGTCGACGAAGTGTTCAACGCCGACCTTCAGAAGGTCTATCACAAGGACCGTGCCGCGCGCGTCGCGGTCGAGGGTGCCGAGCACGACATCGGCGACGGCGACGTGGTGATCGCCGCGATCACGTCGTGCACCAACACCTCGAACCCCTCGGTGCTGATCGCCGCCGGCCTCGTCGCCCGGAAAGCGCGGGCGCTGGGCCTGACCCGGAAGCCCTGGGTCAAGACTTCGCTCGCCCCCGGCAGCCAGGTCGTGACGGACTATCTCAACAAGGCCGGCCTCAGCGAGGATCTCGACGCGATCGGCTTCAACCTGGTCGGCTATGGCTGCACGACCTGCATCGGCAATTCGGGCCCCCTCGCCGAGCCGATCAGCGCCGCGATCAACGGCAACGACATCGTCGCCGCCTCGGTCCTGTCGGGCAACCGCAACTTCGAGGGCCGCGTGTCGCCGGACGTCCGCGCCAACTTCCTCGCCTCGCCGCCTTTGGTCGTCGCTTATGCCCTCAAGGGCACCGTGACGGAGGACATGTACGAGACGCCGATCGGCGAGGGGACCAACGGGCCGGTCTTCCTCAAGGACATCTGGCCCTCGAACGAGGAGATCGCCGGGCTGATCGCTGCCAACATCGACGATGAAATGTTCCGTACCCGATATTCGAATGTCTATCTGGGCGATCGTCACTGGCAGGGGATCACCGTCGCCGGTTCGGACACCTATTCGTGGCGCGCGGGCAGCACCTACATCCATAATCCGCCCTATTTCGAGGGGCTTACGATGACCCCGGCGCCGGTGCAGGACATCATCGAGGCCAAGCCGCTGGCGATCCTCGGCGATTCGATCACCACCGATCACATTTCGCCCGCGGGCAGCATCAAGGCGGACAGTCCGGCCGGAAGTTTCCTTCAGGAACATCAGGTTAGCCGGAAGGACTTCAACAGCTACGGCGCCCGCCGCGGCAATGACGAAGTGATGGTGCGCGGCACTTTCGCCAATATCCGCATCAAGAACGAAATGGTCCCCGGCATCGAAGGCGGCATGACCAAGTATCACGATCAGGTCATGCCGATCTACGACGCCGCCATGCGCCACAAGGCCGACGGCACCCCGCTGGTGATCGTCGCCGGCAAGGAATACGGCACCGGCTCGTCGCGCGACTGGGCGGCGAAGGGCACCAACCTGCTCGGCGTCCGCGCGGTCATCACCGAGAGCTTCGAGCGCATCCACCGCTCGAACCTGGTGGGCATGGGCGTGGTCCCGCTCCAGTTCGCCGAGGGCGTCACCCGCGAGACGCTGCGGCTCGACGGTTCGGAGACCTTCACCATCACCGGCGTCGCCGATCTGCGCCCGCGCCAGGACGTCGAAGTCACGCTCACCCGCAAGGACGGCAAGACCGAGACCTTCCAGACCCGCTGCCGCATCGATACGGTCAACGAACTGGAATATTTCCTCAACGGCGGCATCCTGCAATACGTGCTGCGCAACCTCGCGGCCTAAGCCGTTCGGGAGAGACAAAAGGCCGCGGCGGAGCGATCCGCCGCGGCCTTTTGCTGTGTCCGTGCCGCGTAAGGCTGGGCCGTATCGACATTTGGATTCCCCTCCCTGCAAGGGAGGGGTTAGGGGTGGGTAAGGAAAGCCGGGCTCGATGCCCGGCCTTTCCTTCATTCCATGCAGCTCGATGGGCTCGCTGCGCTCGCACCCACCCCCTACCCCTCCCTTGCAGGGAGGGGAGTTTCGGTGCTGAAGTGCCAAGCCGCGGAAAATTTTCAGGCTTGCAATGTAGGATTTCGCATGGAACAAACCAGAAACATCGTTTCCGGTTTGAACAGCAGTGACACGCCGCGCGGAAATTTTTTCCCCGCAACACTGCGGAAAGGAACGGCGAAGGAAGAAAGACCCGGCTTATTCCTGGATGCCGAGCAACTCGATCTTGAACAGCAGGGTCGCGCCGCCCGGGATCGGGCCCTTGCTCACCGGACCATATGCCAGGTCAGACGGCGTGGCGATCTCGATCGTGTCGCCTACGCCCATCATCGGCACGGCCAGCTGCCACGCCGGGATCAGCGCACCGAGCGGGAAGGTCGCCGGTTCGCCGCGGGTGTAGGAGCTGTCGAACTCGGTCCCGTCGACCAGCGTGCCGGCATAATGGATCCTGACCGTGTCGCGCACGGTCGGGTGCTTGCCCGATCCGTCGCCCTTGATCCGCCGCCAGCGCAGCCCGCCCTGAAGCGGCTGCCACCCCTCGCTGGCCTTCAATTGCGCGAGCGCCAGCATCTGGCGGTTGTGCCACGCGGCGTCCTGCGAATGGTCTTCGCCGCCGGCCTGCATCGCCACCGCCGCGGTGCCGAGCAGCACCACCGCCAACCCCACACCGACGAGTTTCGCGTTCTTCAAGCCCATCACTCCTGTCCCCGAGACGTTACGAGGCAGCGCCATAGCGTGGCGAAGGGCTAGTTGAACAGCGCGAGCACGACTGCCTTGCCGCGCTTGTCGGCGCCGCGGCCCAGGAAAAGGTTGATCACGCCCTTCGTCGGATGCCCCACGGTGTAGGTCCGCTGGCCCGCGGGCGCGAGGCGCGTGTCCATCTCGAACCAGGCGGTGAACGGCTGTGCGCGCGCCAGTCCTGCCGGCCGCTTCGGATCGAACGCCGGCCGCTCGATCGCGGCAAGCTTCGCCACTGCCTTGCCTGCCTCGCCGCCGATCAGGAAACTCGCGCCCACCAGGCTCTCCCATTCGGCGACTTCGCTGCGCGCCACCGTCGGCGCCGTCGCTCCCGTGGATGTCGACAGCGACGTGCGCGTAAGCTGCGCGGCGGCAAGTGGCCCCATGCACGCGGCGGCTGCGGTGCCGCCCAAAACGAACGCGCGCCGCGAACTACGACTCGTGGTTTCCATGATTTTCACCCCCCGGTTACGCGAAGCGTACTCCAGGGAATTGCAACGCGCCAGAAACATATCCGATATGGAGGTTCCCGATACCGGACAGCGTTCAGCGCAGCGCCCGGCCCGCCACCGCGTCGAGCGTCGCCAGCAATGCGGGATCACGCGCCGAAGGCGCAGTGATCAGCGCCGTGTCGAGGCACGTGTCGATCGGCGATGCCGGCCGCTCCTCCGGCAGGTTGCAGAGCAGGTGCATCACCAGCCTGCGCGCCTTGGCGGCGTTGGCCGAGAGCTGCGCGATCACCTGCGCGACGTCGACGGCCTCTTCGCCCTCGCGCCAGCAATCATAATCGGTGACCATCCCCACCAGCGCGTAAGGCAGCTCCGCCTCCCGGGCGAGCTTCGCCTCGGGCATCCCGGTCATGCCGATGACGTGGCAGCCCCAATTGCGATAGAGATGGCTCTCCGCCCGGGTCGAGAATTGCGGCCCCTCCATCGCCAGGTACGTGCCGCCGACATGCGTGTCCGCCCCCGCCGCCCGCGCAGCATCGGCCGCCAATGCCGAGAGCCGCGGGCACACCGGGTCCGCCATCGATACATGCGCCACCAGCCCGGTTCCGAAGAAGCTCGACGGCCGGCCTTTGGTGCGATCGATGAACTGGTCGGCCACGGTGAAGCTGCCCGGCGGCCGGTCCTCGACCAGGCTGCCGACCGAGGAGACAGCGAGCACGTCGGTCACGCCCAGCCGCTTGAGCACGTCGATGTTCGCGCGGGCGTTGAGCTCGGACGGGCTGATCCGGTGTCCGCGACCATGCCGCGGCAGAAACACCACCCGCACAGGACCGACCCGGCCGACGAAGCACGCGTCGGAAGGCTGCCCCCACGGGCTCGCCGTCTCGACCCATTCGCCGCCTTCGATCCCCTCGACGTCGTAGAGCCCGGACCCGCCGATGACTCCGATCGTCCAGCCGCTCACACTGCCCCCTTGTCCACGTTGCGGCGCGCCCAGGCGAAATAGAGCAGCAGCCCGATCAGGTTCCACACGCCGAACAACAATTGCGTCTGATGCGGCAGGCTTATGAAAAGATAGAGACAGCCGAACGCGGCACCGAGCCCGACCAGCCACGCCGCAGGGGTGCGGAACGGGCGCACCGCGTGGGGCGCGCGGCGGCGCATCACCAGCATGCAGATGCCCACCGCCGCGAACGCCGTCAGCGTGCCGGCATTGGCCAGCGCCGCGATCTGGTCGATCGGGAAGAATGCCGCGAAGAAGGTCACCACGCACGCCGTGAAGATCGTGATCCGCACCGGCGTCCCGCGCCGCGACACGGTCGCCAGGCTCTCCGGCAGCATGCGATCGCGCGCCATCACGAAGAAGATGCGGCTCTGGCCGTAGAGGAAGGCGAGGATCACCGTCGGCAATGCGATCACCGCCGAGGCGGCGAGGAAGGTCGCGGTCTTCGGCTGGCCGATCTCGCGCAGGATCAGCGCCAGCGGCTCGGGGCTGTCGGCGAAGCGCGTATAGCTGAGCGCACCCACTGCGGTGACCGCGACGATCATGTAGATCGCCACGCACGCCACCATCGATCCGACGATGCCGATCGCCAGATCGCGGCTCGGATTCTTGGCCTCCTCCGCCGCGGTCGAGATCGCGTCGAAGCCGTAGAATGCGAAGAAGATGATCGCCGCCGCCGCCATCACCCCGCGCTCGACGCCGTCCGGGCCCATGTGCTTGGCGAAGCCGAACGGCGCGAAGGGCTCCAGATTGGCGCCGTCGAAATAAGGCAGGGCCACCGCCACGAACACGGCGAGCGCGATCAGCTTCACCACCACCAGGATCGCGTTGAGCGTCGCGCTCTCCCGCGTGCCGACGATCAGCAGCCCGGCCACCACCGCGACGATGAACAGAGCCGGCACGTTCACGCCCCATTCGACGATCTGCCAACCGTCCATCTTGGGCCCGTGCGTCAGCGCGGCAGGTATGTGTTGCAGGTGCCAGCCGTCGAGGAGGCTGTTGATGAAGCCGACCGAATAGCCTGACCAGCCGACCGCCACCGTCGCCACCACCAAAGTATATTCGGCGAGCAGGCTCCACCCCACCACCCAGGCGATGATCTCGCCCAGCACGACATAGCTGTAGGTATAGGCGCTGCCCGAGGCGGGGATCATCGTCGCCATCTCGGCATAGGCAAGCGCGGCGCAGGCGCAGATCGCCCCGGCGACGACGAACGACAGGATCACCGCCGGCCCCGCGCGGTCCGCACCGACGCCGATCAGCGTGAGGATGCCGGTGCCGACGATCGCACCGACGCCGAGCGCGACGAGATGCGGCCAGGAGAGCGTGCGCTGGAGGCGGTGCGCGTGCGGACGATCCTCCTCCGCGACGATCTGCTTTAGGCGGAACAGGCTGGCCATGGATATTCCCCCGGGATGGTCTGCGCATCGTGATAGCGCGGACGGACACGCGCGCAATCGCGTTCATCGCCGGTGCAGCGGGGATGGCGGATCGTTACGGCTATAGATCGATGGAGGCTTCCATGCTGCTCCCCGCGCTCGCCTTGCTGCTGTTCACCGTTCCCGACGATCCCGCGCCCAACCCGCAGATCGACTATGCCGGCTTTGCCACGCTCACCACCGATGTCCGCGCGTCACGGGCGAAGCGGCTGCTCGGCTTCGACGCGTTCAAGGCCAAGGCGGCGGAGAAGGGCGCGCTGATCCTCGACGCCCGCTCGGCGGACAAGTTCGCGGAGGGGCATATCGCGGGCGCGGTCAACCTGCCGCTCACCGACTTCACCGCCGAGGCGCTGGCCGAAGCGATCGGCCCGAACCGCGACCGCCCGATCCTGATCTACTGCAACAACAATTTCTCGAACCACCGCGCCCCGGTGATGCTCAAAAAGGCAGCGCTCGCGCTCAACATCCAGACCTTCATCAACCTCGTCGGCTATGGCTATCCGAACGTCTGGGAACTGCGCGACGTGGTGGATTTCGACGATCCAGGGGTTGGATGGACAACCGGCGCCGCTGCGAAGGCAGGAGTTTGAAGACCGCTTGCGGTGGCTTGTCGTCGTGCGTCAGGACCGAGGCAATTGTCGGGAAATGGGGCGCGAGGTGAAGCTTGCCTTGGTCACCATGGTCCGTAGTCCCACTGCCTGGTCGCCGATCTCGACCGTGGCGCCCAGCTGCTTCGACAACGCCTTGACGATGGTAGTGCCCAAACCGGTTTCGCCCGCTATTCTCGCGGCGCCTGCCAGCCCTACGCCGTTGTCCGACACCGTCAGCTTCCAATCATTGTCGTTGCGCTCGTATTGGACACTGATCCGCGCATCCGACCTGTGGTCGGGAAAGGCGTATTTGAGGGCGTTGATGACCAACTCGGTGATGATCAGTCCGAGGCTGACCGCTGTCGCGGATTCCGCCACGCCGGGATCGGCGTGAACCTCGATCGAGACGGGGCTGTCTTCCCCGATCATCGACGAACTCAGTCCCGCGCACAGCTTTGCGAGATAGGCAGCGACATCGATCTGGGCGACGCCGTCCTGCATGTGCAGGTGATGCTGAACCGTCGCGACCGACATCACCCGCAGATGGGCATCCTTCAGATGGTTGCGCGTCTCTTCTGAAACCACCGCCCGCGCTTTCAGCAGCAGGATGCTGGCAATGATCTGCAGGCTATTGGCGACGCGGTGCCGCATTTCTTCGAGCAGCATCTGCTTTTGTTCGAGGAGTTGCTCGGTCTGGGCGAGGAGGACCGCCAGATCGGCTGCGATCAGCCGGCTTGCGGTCACGTCGCGGAACGCCAGCAGGATCGTGATCGCCGGGCTCTCTTCGTAGACCACCTTACGTGCGTTCAGCAGCATGGTGCGACTGCCCAGGCCGGGGAAATCGTGCGCGACCTCGAATCCGTCCATCGCCACGCGATCGGGAATGATGGTCTCCAGCAGGTGGCGCAGCGCCGGGATGTTCCACTGGCCGTCGCCAAGCGCGAACAGCGAGCGCCCTTGCGTCGCCGCGGCATCGACCTGGAACACCTCGTAAAAGGCGCGGCTGGCCGCCAGGACATGGAACTTCTCGTCGAGGATCAGGAACGGATCCGGGATTGTGTTGACGATCGCGAGCGCAAGAACCTGCGCGTCCTGCAGGCTGTTGAGCGCGTCTGGCAGGAGGGCGGAGTGCGGGCTGGGGATCACGGCGGACTCCGCTTGCAGGCGAGAGCACGACGTCTCCCGGTCACTTCTGCCTGCGCGACGGATCGGTGATGGCCCACATTAGCATCCGAAGGCCGGGATAGCCATCCGAAGCTTCGGAGCGCACCGATCAGCACGCAGACAATGCGAACGCCCTTAGCCCGTCGGACACTTCGCCCCGCTCGCCACCCAGGCCCGGGTCAGCTCGCCGAACTGCGCCTGCGTACCCGGTACCGGGGTGCGCCCGGGTCCCGGGTTCCAGGCCCAGCCGACCAATGTATCGTGCGAATTATGCTCGATCAGCTGCTCCAGCGTCTTGCCGCCGTTGCGCTTGCCGTCCTTGATCTGCGCGCAGATCTGGCCGAGCGTCTTGCCTTCCCACGCCATCCCGATCGGCGCGACATGCCATTCGGGATGCCCGGGGATGCTGCCGGTGCCGTTGGCGAAGGCGACGTTGCGCGGGCCGTGGCAGGTACTGCATTCGAGTCCCGCCATGCCGCGATCGCCCGGCCCGCGCGATACCGGCGGGTTGTGCGGCTGCTGCGCGTCGCCCTGCAGCGGACGATCGGTGCGCGGATGGCAGTTCACGCAGCGCGGATGCTGGATGACCTTGCCCATCTCGGCGAAGATCGCGAGCGAGCGCGCATTCGGATCGGCGATGCCGGCAAAGGCGCTGACCGGCTTCAACCCCTCCACTTTCTGCTCGCGCGCCTGGCCGGCGATGGCGAGCCCGAGGGTCAGCGCCGCGGCGCCGAGTGCGTATGCGCCCAGCTTCATGCCTTGCCTCCCACCACGAACGGAAGCCGCCGCACGGATTTCCCGGTGAGCTTGCGCCACGCATTGGCGACCGCCGGGGCGATCGGCGGCAGCCCCGGCTCGCCGACCCCCGTCGGGTTTTCGCTCGACGCGATGATCGCGACTTCGACCTCGGGCATCTCGCCGATCCGCAGCGAACGATAGCTGTCGAAATTGCTCTGCTTGACGATCCCGCCCTCACCCAACTCGACTTCCGAATAGAGGGCGTGGCCGAGGCCGTAGCCGATACAACCCTCCATCTGCGCACGGATCACGTTCGGGTTGACTGCGATCCCGCAATCTACCGCGCACCACACCTTGTGCACCTTGGGCAATCCATCGGCGCCTTTCGATACCTCCGCGACCTGCGCGACATAGGAGCCGAAGCTCTTCCACGCCGCCACGCCCCGCGCACGGCCGGCAGGCGGCTTCGTGCCCCAACCGGCGATCTCCGCCGCTTTGGCGAGCACTGCCTTGATCCGCGCGTCCTCCATCAGCGCAAGCCGCCCGGCGACGGGATCTTTGCCGCCCATCGTGAGCAATTCGTCGATGAAGGTCTCGACGGCATAGGCCGTGTGCGTGTTGCCCACCGATCGCCACCACAAGGTCGGCACGCCGCCGTCCATGATGTGCTGACCGACATATTGGTTGGCGAACTTGTAGCTCTCGGCGATGCCCTCGGTCAGCGCGTCGTCGATACCGTTCTTCATGCCCATCCCCTCCATCGGGGAGTTCTTGAAGAAGCTCTGCGCGGCGACGACCTGGTCCCACGCGACGATGTTGCCCGAAGGATCGAGCCCGCCGCGGATCGTATGCACTGCGAGCGGGCGATAGCGGCCGCCGCGAATGTCGTTCTCGCGGGTCCAGACATGCTTGACCGGGCCCTTGCCCCACGCCTTGAACGCGGCCGCCGCCTCGACCGCGAACTCCATCGCCGGCGTCGCGCGGCGGCCGAAACTGCCGCCGGCGAACTGCTCGTGCAGCCTCGCCTTCTCGAACGGTACGCCCAAAGTCGCGCAGATCGCCCGGAGCTCGCCGACCTGGAACTGGCTGCCCATCCACACGTCGAGCCGGTCCCCGTTCATCTCGATCACGGCGTCCAATGGCTCCATCGGCGCATGCGCGAGATAGGGGAATTGATAGACCGCCTCGAGCTTCTTCGCCGCGCCCTTGAGCGCCGCCGCGGTGTCGCCGGTCTTCTCGACCTGCTTGCCCGGCGCCTCGCTCGCCCCGGCATATTGCGCATAGAGCTCCTCGCTCGTGCGCTTCTCGGCCTTGGAGAGATCCCAGGTCACGTCCAGCGCCGCAGCGCCCTTGCGCGCGGCATAGCCGTCCTGCGCAAAGACCACGACGCCTTGCGGGACCGTCCTGACGGCGAGCACGCCGGGCACCGCCAGCGCCGCGGTGTCGATCACTGCCTTGACCGTCCCGCCGAACGCCGGCGGATGCGCGATCGCGCTGTGGACCATCCCCGGCCGCTGGATGTCCATCGTGAACATCGCGGTGCCGTTGGTCTTGGCGACGCTGTCGACCTTGGGCGTATCCTTGCCGATCAGGGTGAACTGGTCGGGCGATTTGAGCACCGGCTTTTCGGGCGGCTTGAGCGAAGCCGCGTCCGCCGCCAGCTCGCCGAAGCTCGCCCTGCGCGCGCCGCTCGAGACCATGCCCTTCGATACCTTCACCGACGCGGCCGGCACGCCCCAGCGCTTCGCCGCCGCCTCGACCAGCATCGCCCGCGCCGAAGCCCCGGCGCTGCGCATCTGCATCCAGCTGTTCGAGATCGCCGACGAGCCGCCGGTGCCCATCGTCCCAAAGGCGAGATTCTTGTAGAGCGGGTCATTGGCCGGCGCCATCTCGACGCGGACCTGGCCCCAATCGGCATCCATCTCCTCGGCCACCAGGGTGGCGAGCCCGGTCGCCGGGCCTTGCCCGAACTCGACATGCTTGATGATCACGGTGACGAGATTGTCCGTGCCGACGCGCACGAAGGCATTGGGCGCGAAAGGCAGTCCCGACTGGCCGGGCGCGGCCTTCGCCGCATTGCCGATCGGCAATGCCATGCCGAGCACGAGCCCGGTCGATTGGAGGAAGCCGCGGCGGGTTGGCATGATGGCGTTCATCGCTCAGGCCTCCATCGCTTTGGCGGCGTCGTGAATCGCCTGACGGATCCGCACATAAGTGGCGCAGCGGCAGATATTGCCCGCCATCGCCGCGTCGATATCCTCGTCGCTCGGCTTCTTCTTGATCTTGAGCAGGCCGACCGCCGACATCACCTGCCCGGACTGGCAGAAGCCGCATTGCGGCACGTCGATCGCCACCCAGGCGCTCTGCACCGCTTCGGCCTCCCTGCCCGCGACGCCCTCGATCGTGGTGACCTGCTTGCCCGAGACCATCGACACCGGCGTGACGCACGAACGCCGGTTCTTGCCGTCGAGATGCACCGTGCACGCACCGCACTGGGCAATCCCGCAGCCATATTTGGTGCCGGTCAGCCCCAGATGATCGCGCAGCACATAGAGAAGCGGCGTCTCGGGATCGCCGTCGAAGCTCGCCGGCTTGCCGTTGAGCGTGAAATCGGTGGTCATGATCCCTCCGTTGCCGCTGGCCCGGAGTGGATCATAGGCACGTTTCCGAAACGGAATCCAGCGGGCCAAACGGTTTGGCTCGCTTATGGAAAGGCCCGCAACGCAACGTCGCGGGCCCGAACCCGGTCAGAACTTCAAACGGCCGCCCAGCGAGAATACGAATGCGTGCGCATTCTGCAGCTCGCCCGAGGTGAGGATCGGAGTCTGCGCCGCCGTGCCCGGATAGGCCGCGGTCACCCGGTCGATCGTCGCATCCTTGAAGTCGACATAATTGGCGCCGGCATCGAGCGTGAAGCCCGGAGTCAGCTGGTAGGAGCCGCCGACGGCGTAGTTCCAGCGATCCGAATCGGGCACGCGCGCGTCGCGCTCGCCGTCGCGGGTCGGGCTCTGGGCGTGCTGGACACCGGCGCGCAGGGTCAGCTTCGGCGATGCGGCATAGTCCACGCCCGTCGCGAGGCTCCAGCTGTCGCGGTAATTTTCGGGGATCGCAGTGTTGAGCGGCGCGCCGAGGCGGATCGCGTCGAACTTGCCCCAGCCATAATGGACGACCTGGCCGTTGAGCGTGAACCGGTCGCTCAACCGGAAGCGCGCGCCGACGATCACCTGCGCCGGCGTGTAGAATTCCGCCTCGACATCCGAGAGCGACATATTCGATGCGGCGAGCGGGCCGAGCAGACCGCTGACTTCGAGATCGCCGGTGAGCGTGTGTTTGATCGCCGACTTGTAGGCGACGCCGATCGTGGCGACGTCATTGTGCATCTGGAAGCCGGCGCTCCAGCCGAAATCCCAGCCATTGCCCTTCAGCTCCTGCCGCCCGTCGGGAAGCGTCGCGAGGACATTGGGAAGCGCATTGCCCAGGCTGGCATCGGTATATTCGACGTTGAGTGCCGCGCCTACGCGCAGCCAGTCGGTCACCGCCACGGCGACCGAGGGCTGGATGTCGATCGTGCGCAGCTCGGTCTTGAGCGCGCTGTAGCGCGCCCAGCTGGTCTCCGGATAATCGGTGGTGAAGCTATACGGCGAAGTCACCGCGAGGCCGAACGCGACGCGATCGCCGAGCGGGATCGCAATCGCGCCCGAGGGCAGCACGCCGTTGTTGATCGGATTGCGCGTCGCGGCGTCGCCGCCCACCGGCGCAAGGGCCTGGCCCGGGCGGCGGATCAGCGTGCCGGTATCGGCCACTTCGCCGCGCGGCAGGATCAGCGAGCCGCTGATCGTCGCCTCGCCTTCGGTCATCCCGGCGATCGACGCGGGGTTCCACCACAGCGACGCCGCGCCGGTATCGGCAGCCTCGCCCGAAAAGGCGCGGCCTGCGGCGCGTGCCGCCTGTTCCTGGAGGTAGAAAGCCTGGGCATTGGCCGAAGCGGCGAAACCGACCGAGCCCGCCAGCGCGGTCGCGGCGGCGAGCGAAAGCTTGAGAATGGACATGATACGCATCCTTGTACGCGGATAGGGAAAGCAGATCGGCGGCGCCTCAGCGCACGCGGGTCCAGGTCTGGGTCTTGCAGAAGGGCTTGAACACGCAGCCGCGGACCTTGAGCTGGCCGGTGCCCGACGGCGTCACGTCCGAGCCATAGGTCTTGCCGTCGTCGGCATTGTAGATCTTGCCGCCGGTCCACCCGCCGCCGCTCTGTGTGAAGCCGCTCAGGATCTGGAGCCCGCGCAGCGGCCGATTGCGCAGCGCCGCATTCGAATTCTTGGTATCTTTCAAATTGGGATTGGAGCGGAGCAGGTCGGAGGTCAGGATCCGACCGCAGATGGAGGTGCCGCAGCGCTGGATCTCGACGATCCCGCCGCGCGTCTCGGTCTTCCAGCGGCCGATCGCCGCGTCGGCGGATTGCGGGGGCGGAGCCGCCGCGACGGCCAGTCCGATCAGGGTAAGCAACATACACATCCTCTCGACACGCCCCCATACCGATAGTTCAGTGGGGGCCGGGACAGCATCGGGACAAGCCCGTACCTGGGCACGCAAACCGTGCCCGCGGGCGCTAGTTCCAAAGCAAACCGACGCAATTATGTCCTTTTATGTCCGGCAAGTTGCGCCGGCGGCGGTCAATCGCCTGCGAAACCGAACGGCGTCACGCCGCTTTCGCGCTCGTTCGACAGCATCGCTCGGCCGGCGGGCGGCGCCGAACGCTGCGGGCAATCGGGACGCGTGCACGCCCGGCAGCCGAGCCCGATCGGCATCGCGCGCGCCGCCAGATCGCGCCCCGACGTTACGGCAAGCGTCGCCGCCTGATCGGCCGCGAGTCCGATACCCATCACGAAGCGCGCGGGCACGCTCGCCACGCGCGCGCCCTGCGGATGCACCGCGCGCGCCAGCGTGAACCAGCGGCTGCCGTCCTCGAGCTCGACCAGATGGCTCAGGATTTCGTCGCGGGCGAACGCCTCGAAAATATTCCACAGCGGACAGATTCCCGGGCCCTCGACCAGCGGCGAGGCGCTCGCGCCGGCATAGCGTTTCGAAACCTGCCCCGCGCGATCGACTCGCAGCAGGAAGAAAGGCAGCCCGCGCGCGCCGACGCGCTGGAGCGTGGTCAGCCGATGCGCGACCTGGCTGAAGCTCGCGCCGAAGCGGCGCTGGAGCAATTCCATGTCGTAGCCGCTCGCCTCGCAGGCACGCAGGAAGCGGGCATAGGGCATCATCACCGCGGCGGCGAAATATCCTGTAAGGTGACGGCGATAGAGGCGCTCGGCGACGCGATCGAGCGCGGCACCCTTCACCAGCGCGTCGATCTCCGCCCGCGCCTCCTCCGCCAGCCGTTCGGCCAGCGCGAAGCTGCGAGCCGAGGCGTCGAGCATTTCCGAGAGCTGGATCTGGCGCGCGTGCAAGTCGAGCCGCTTCATCCGATCAGGCATCACATCTGCAGGCAGGATGCGCACCGCGAGCTGGTGCTTGACTCGCAGCCGCTCTGCCATCGCGCCGTAAAGGTCTCCGGCGGCGATGCGGAGTTCGTCCGCCAGCGCTTCGGCCGCGGCATCGAGATCGCCGAAATGGTTGCGCCAGCGTTCGATTTCGCGGCGGACTTGGCGGCCGGCATCCTCGGGCTCGGCCGCACCCGCCGTCCCGCCGCCGATCCGGTCATAAGCGCGCGCGAATGCCTCGGCGCCGCCCGGCGCGCCTGCCAGCCATTCCTCTAACTGATGCCGATCGATCTCGAGATCGGCGAACAGCGGATCGGCGAGCCGCCGGCGAAGCGCCTCGCTGCCGCCCCCCGGTTCGCTCGCGGCGAGCCGGCGCGGATCGAAGTCATAGGTCTGGGCAAGCCGCAGCATCAACGTCGCCGAGACCGGGCGCTGGTTGCGCTCGACGAGATTCAAATAGCTCGCGCTCACGCCCAGCGCCTCGGCCATCGCGGCCTGGCTCAGTCCCAGCTGACGGCGCAGCCGGCGGACCGCGTGTCCCGCGAACAATTTCGCATCTGCCATTGCCTACAAGCCTTGTTCCTACTATGTTCTTATTCTCGACTTACACTCAGTTTGTAAATATATTTACATAGTTACAAGATCGGCCTGTTTTTCGACCACGTGTCAACGGTGCAATTGAACGAATTTCGGATAAAAGAGTCAATTTAGCACGCATATCAGCTTCCGACACCGTTCACATTGTCAAGGAAGTGACATGCCGATGACGTTCGAAGATCTTGTCCCCGCCCCCAGCGGCCGCTTCGACGGCATCGTCCGTCCCTATTCGGCCGAGGACGTGACCAGGCTGCGCGGCTCGCTGCCGATCGAGCACACCATTGCCCGCCGCGGCGCGCTCAAGCTGTGGGAGCTGCTCAGGAGCGAGGATTACATCCATGCCCTCGGCGCGCTTTCGGGCAATCAGGCGATGCAGATGGTCCGCGCCGGATTGAAGGCGATCTATCTGTCCGGCTGGCAGGTCGCGGCCGATGCCAACACCGCCGGGCAGATGTATCCCGATCAATCGCTCTACCCCGCCAATGCCGGTCCCGAGCTGGCGCGGAGGATCAACGCGACGCTCCAGCGCGCCGACCAGATCGAGCATATGGAGGGCGGCGCCACCCGCGACTGGTTCGCGCCGATCGTCGCCGATGCCGAGGCCGGCTTCGGCGGGCCGCTCAACTGCTTCGAGATCATGAAGGCCTATATCGCCGCAGGCGCCGCCGGGGTGCATTATGAAGACCAGCTCGCATCGGAAAAGAAATGCGGGCACCTCGGCGGCAAGGTGCTGATCCCCACCCAGGCGCATATCCGCAACCTGGACAGCGCCCGGCTGGCGGCGGACGTGTCCGGCGTGCCGACGGTGATCTGCGCCCGCACCGATGCCGAGAGCGCAAGGCTGATCACCTCGGATGTCGACGAACGCGACCACGAGTTCCTCACCGGCGAACGCACCGCCGAAGGGTTCTTCCGGTTGAAGGACGGCACCGGAGCCGATCATTGCATCAAGCGCGGACTCGCCTTCGCCAGCCACGCCGATCTGCTATGGTGGGAGACCAGCAAGCCCAATCTCGACGACGCCCGCCGCTTCGCCGAGGCGATCAGGCGCGAGCATCCGAACAAGATGCTGGCCTATAATTGCTCGCCCAGCTTCAATTGGGAGAAGAATCTCGACCGCGACGACATCGCCCGTTTCCAGCGCGAATTGGGCGCGATGGGGTACAAGTTCCAGTTCGTCACGCTCGCGGGCTTCCACCAGCTCAATTACGGCATGTTCGAGCTGGCGCGCGGCTACCGGGATCGCGGCATGGCGGCCTATTCGGAGCTCCAGCAGGCCGAATTCGCCGCCGAGGCAAACGGCTATACCGCGACGCGCCACCAGCGCGAAGTCGGCACCGGCTATTTCGATGCGATCGCCCAGGCAGTGGCCGGCGGCGAGAGCTCGACCACCGCGCTCGCCGAAAGCACCGAAGCCGCCCAGTTCAACAAGCAAGCTGCCTGAAAGGAGCAACTACGATGACCGGAGAACCCCAGCGCAGCCGCGCCGTCTTCTCGACCGAGGACTTCCGCCTGATCCGCGAGGCGGTCGGGACGCATCTGACCAAGATCAAGGACCGGCCCGAATCGATCAAATACGCCAATCTCTATCACCGCCTCGGCCGGGTCGCCTGACTCTGGGCCTGAAGCGAGACTTTCCTGGGGAGGAAAGGATGCCCGCCGGAGGATCACCCTCCGGCGGGCATTTCCCCTTGTGCGAGCCGCTCCACCCGGGCGAGATGCTCGTCCTTGCCGAACGGGAAGCGCCGGTAGAAGAACGCCGCCGCGAAGCCGAGCGACAGATAGAGCGCGGCAAAGAGGATGGTCAGCCGGTCCACCGTCTCCACCGGCACGCTCCCCGGCTTCGCCGCCTCGGGAAAGCCGGCGATGGCGAGGATCGAGCCCGCGACGAAGATGCCGAGCCCGCTCGTGCATTTCTGGACGAAGAACGCCCCGGCGAAGAACACGCCCTCCGAACGCCGCCCGGTCTCGGCCTCCGAATGCTCGACGACGTCGGCCATCATCGACGCGCCGAGGATGGTCGACGAGACCGAGCAGGTCGCGTTGATCGTGAAGATCGCCAGCAGCAGCGGCACCAGCACCGGATTGCCCGGCTCCGGGAACAGTCCCGCCAGCCGCAACCAGTAAGGCAGTGTGAGAAGCACCGCCGCCGCGATCATGAACCCCATCCCCGCCGCCGGCTTGCCGGTGTGCTTGGCGACGCGCGGCGCAATGAGGAAGGCACCCACTACCCCGAGCAGCAGGATCAGCCCGAGCCATTGGAAGTCGGCACCGCGAAATCCCCAGGCATGCGCGTAGAGATAATTGGACAGCGCATAGCTGATCCCCTGCGCCGAATAATAGCAAATGCCCGCCGCCATCAGGATCAGGAAGGCGCGGTTGCGCACGCTCTCGCGCAGCTCGCGGAAATTGGCGGCGAGCGATTGCCGTTCGATCTCGGGGCGCGGCAGCCGCCCGATCTCGCGATGCGTGCCGAGCGCCGAGACGAGGATCGCGACGAACATCGCCACTGCGCCGGCGAACGCGAAGCCGACATAGCCCTGCCGGTTGAGCAGCCCGGTCTCCTGCCCCGCCTCCGGTGCGAGGAAATAGCTGTACGAAGCCACCAGCATCGCCATGCCGCCCGCCCAGCCGAACAGGTAACGATAGGCCATGATCCGCGTGCGCTCGTCATAATCGGCGGAGAGTTCGGGGCTGAGCGCCTGCGACGGCACCTCGTAGGCCGAGACCGCGGTGCGCACGAGCACTGCGCTCGCGAACACCCAGACCAGCATCGCCCCGTGCGACCAGGCCGGCGGATTCCACAGCAGCAGCCAGCCGAGCGCGATCGGCGCGGCCGACGCGTACATCCACGGATGCCGCCGTCCCCAGCGCCCGCGCGTGCGATCCGACAGGAAGCCGATCGCCGGATCGATAAACGCATCGAGCAGCAGCGCGCACATGATCGCGAAGCCGACCTGCGCGGAAGGGAGCCCAAGCACCTGATTGTAGAAGAGCAAGAGGAAGGTGGAGAAACAGAAGTCCTTCACGCCGTAAGCGACCGCGCCGAACCCGTAAGCGAGCATCGTCGACTGGCGCACGCGGCGGACCGGCGGGACGGCCGGCGCGCCTGCGTTCGCTTCGTTGGCGGCCATGGCCGGCTCCTCTCGCGCTCACTGCTCCTTCGCAGCATAGGTGGCGCCGGGACTACGTCAATCGCCGTATTTGGAAGATCGGGTACGGCTTGCCGGATACGTAAGGGTAGCTATAGCTTGCCGGTTCGAACAACAGGAACGGTTCCCTCGATGTCGCTCGACCCGGAGATCTTCGATACGCTGATCGATACCATTCGCCGCTTCGTGCGCGAAAGGCTGCGTCCGCTCGAAGGCGAGGTCGAGGCCGCCGACGCTATTCCCGATGCGGTGATCGAGGAGATGAAGGGGCTCGGCCTGTTCGGCCTGTCGATCGCCGAGGAATATGGCGGGCTCGGGCTGACGATGCTCGAGGAGTGCAAGGTCGCGATCGAGCTGGGGCGCACCACGCCCGCGTTCCGCTCGACCTTCGGCACCAATGTCGGGATCGGCAGCCAGGGATTGGTGATGGCGGGCACGCCGCAACAAAAGGCCGAATGGTTGCCGCGCATCGCCAGCGGCGAAGTGATCACCAGCTTCGCGCTGACCGAGCCCGATGTCGGCTCGGATTCGGGCGCCGTGAAGACGCGCGCGGTCCGCGACGGCGATGTCTACCGCCTGTCGGGCACCAAGCGCTTCATCACCAATGCCGATAAGGCGCAGCTGTTTACCGTCATGGCGCGCACCGGCGACGAGCTCGGCGGGCGCGGCGTCTCGGCCTTTCTCGTGCCGCGCGACCTGCCCGGGGTGTCGATCGGCGAGCCCGAGAAGAAGATGGGCCAGAAAGGCGCGCGCGTCGCCGACGTGGTTTTCGACAACACTCCGGTCCCCGTCGCCAATCGGCTCGGCGAGGAGGGTCAGGGCTTCAGGATCGCGATGCAGGTGCTCGATCGCGGCCGGCTGCATATCTCGGCAGTGTGCGTCGGCGTCGCCGAGCGGCTGATCGCCGATTGCGTCGCTTATGCGAGCGAACGGAAACAGTTCGGCAAGCCGATCGCCGAGCACCAGTTGATTCAGGCTCTGATCGCCGATTCCAAGACCGAAGCGATGGCCGCGCGGGCGCTGATGCTCGAGACGGCGGCGAAGAAGGACGCAGGCGAGAACACCACGATGGAAGCCGCGGCGACCAAATATTTCGCCAGCGAGATGGTCGGCCGCGTCGCCGATCGCGCGGTGCAAGTCTTCGGCGGCGCGGGCTATACCGCCGATTACGGGATCGAACGACTCTATCGCGACGTTCGATTGTTCCGGATCTACGAAGGCACCAGCCAGATCCAGCAGCTGATCATTGCGCGCGAGACGCTGAAGCGCGGCGGGTAAATTCCCTCTCCTCTTCAGGGGAGAGGGTGGCGAGCGGAGCGAAGCCGGGAGAGGGGCAGTGGGAAATGGTGGCATCATGCCCCTCTGCCCTGTCGTCTCCCCGCAAGCGGAGAGAGGGAGTAAGAAGATGGACACCAACAGCCTGTTCCGCCTCGACGGCCGCATCGCGCTGGTCACCGGAGGATCGCGCGGGATCGGGCGAATGATCGCCCAAGGCTTCGTCGCCCAAGGCGCCAAGGTCTATGTCTCTTCCCGCAAGGCCGAAGCCTGCGAGGAGACCGCCGCGGCGCTCGGCGAGAATTGTATCGCTTTGCCCCACGACATTTCCACCGTCGAAGGCTGTCGCGCACTCGCCGAGGATCTGGCCGCGCGCGAATCGCGGCTAGACATCCTCGTCAACAATGCCGGCGCGGCCTGGGGCGAGCCGTTCGAGACCTTTCCCGAAGCGGGCTGGGACAAGGTGATGGACCTGAACGTCAAATCCCCCTTCTTCCTGACCCAGGCGCTGCACGATCTGCTCAAGGCCGGCGGCTCGGCCGAGCGTCCGGCCAAGGTGATCAACATCACGTCGATCGACGGCCAGCGGCTCAATCCGTGGGAGACGTACAGCTATCACGCTTCGAAATCGGCACTGATCTATCTGACCAAGCGCATGGCCGCGCGGCTGGTGCGCGATCATATCAACGTCACTTCGATCGCCCCCGGCGCCTTCGCCAGCGACATGAACAAGGCTGCGCGCGACCACGGCGATGCGGTGGCCAAGGCGATCCCGGCCAAGCGCATCGGCAGCGACGAGGATATGGCCGGCACCGCGATCTACCTCGCCAGCCGCGCCGGTGATTATGTGATCGGCGATACGATCACGGTCGATGGCGGACTGGTCAACGCCTCGCTCGGCGGCAGCATCGACGGCTAGAGCCGCCGTCCATTCGCGCCCGCTTCCCGCATCGCCTGCTTGTAGGCGCGGCGTACCTCGCGTGGCATGTCCGCGAGCATGGCCGATCGCACGCGCTCGAAACAATAAAAGCGATCGTTGCGCAGCACCTGGGGAGTCACTTCGTCTTCATGGTGCCGACAGAATTCGCGCGTGGCAGCGGCTACCCGCGCACGCAATTCCGCCCGACCGAAAGGGTCTTCGAGCGCGAGATCGCCAAAGACCAGACGCGCCGCCGGTTCGATGGACATGGCCGCCGCTCCGGTGGTGCAGGCGCCGAGCAGGATCAGCGGCAGGAACATGAGGGTCCGCATGGCAATCTCCCTTGTCTGCCGGCAAGCCGGCCCCGTGGCGCGGAATCGCGCTTTCGTTTTCGAGCTTCGCTTGCGCGGTCGGGCGCTAGCCCCCGAAGAGCTTCCGCCGCGCCTCCCAGTCCAACCGGTCTGCCTTCTCGCGCAACGACGCTGCCTCGCGTGCGTGCACGCCCCTGATTTCCTTCGTCACCGTGCCGTCGGCGGCGAGCGCCTCGAGCTCCTGCGCCCCGATCCGCATGCTCTTGGCCGAAGCGGCGAGTTCGCCGGCCTCCTCACGCCTCTCAGCCTTGCGTATGTCGGCTGCCATCTGCGCGCGATTTTTTCCAGCAGTCCGCTTGCGGGGCTCACCCCGAGGGCCGCGACTTTCGGCCAGCGCTTCCTGCCATGCCGCCGCCTGCGTTCCCGGCGCCGGGGGACTTGGCGGACTCGGCGCGGCCGGCAAAGGCGGCGTAACCCCCACGCGCCATGCCGCTTGCCCCGCGCTGTCTCGTTCCGGCGATGAACCCGGCTTCGCGTCGGTCGTATCCACCAGGCTCGGCGCGCGTGCCGAGGATGGCCTGCGCGAATAGCCGTCTGACCGTCGTATCGCTGGTGCTTCGGCCGCCTGGGCTGCGGGAATGAGCGAGGGAAGATAAGTCTCGATCGCTGGCGCCGGCGGGTCCGTTGCGACTCGCATCGGCGCGGGACGGGGCGCCGGCACGCGGGTCAATTGGGTAACGGCAAGGGGAGCGGCCGCCAGCGGCGCGCAGATCAACATCGCGGTACAGACCAGCCGACTGGCGGGACGCGCGGCTTCGGCATCGAGCACATGACGGATCCGCCGCCCGAGCGCGCCATATGTGATCGACATGCCGCATCCCGCGGGGTGCGCCGCGCCGCCCGCCAGCGCCAGCAGCGTCTGGGCGTAATCCGCCCGCGCTACATGGCGGATCGCATCTTCGTCCGCCGCCAGCTCGGTCTGCCGCGCCAGCTCGCATGCGAGCAGCCAGACCAGCGGATTGAACCAGAAGCACAATGTCGCCAGCTGCGAGGCCATCAGTACCGGCCAGTCGAACCGTCGGACATGCGCCAGCTCATGCGCGATCACCGCCTCGGCCTGTTCGGCACGCCGTTCGGTGGCGGGGCCGATCAGCACCCAGGCTGGCGAAAGGCCCCAGCTCATCGGAGCGACAATGCGCGGCGAGACCAATAGACGCACCGACCGGCGCAATCGAACTGCCTGCAGCGCTGTCGTCCAGCGGGGGTCGCGGACGGGCAATGCCCTGTGCGTCCAGCACCACAAGGTGATCAGTCCGATGCCGAGCCGCATGAGCAGCAACCCCGCGCCCGTCAGATAAAGCGTCAGTAGCCAGCTAAACGCCGTAGCAGCCTGCGCCTCCCCAATCGTGGGCAAAGCAGTTCCGGTATTCGCCGCTGCGGGGACCACGAAAGCGGCAGTTTCGAGCGCGGGAAGCACGGCAAGTTCAAACTCGGGACCTGCCCGCGCCAGTAGCGGCAGCATCAATAGCGCCGCCGTCCCCGCCCGGAGCAGTGCAACCCGCTCTCCAGGCGCGCGGCGCCGCAGCAGCTGGTTCGCCAACAGGGCGAGCCCCGCGATCAGTCCCGACTTCCAGCCGAGGTCGACGAGCAGCGCCAACATCACTCGGCCTCCTTGCGCGCCTTGTCGATCGCGCGCTGGAGCATATCGATTTCCGCGGAATCGAGGCGGGGCTCCATGCCGAGCAAAGCCGTGGCGGCCTGCGCAGCGGATCCCTGGAAGAAAGTCTGGACCAATCGCTGCAGCGCGGTCTCGGCGACCGTTTCGGTCTGCTCGACCGGCGCATAGACATAGGCCTGGTTGACCGTGCGGTGCACGACCAGCCCCTTGGCGACGAGCCGCCCCAGCAAGGTACGTACCGCGGAGTCGCTCGGCGGATCGGCGAGCGCAGTGCGCACAGTCGCCGCGGTGCCTTCACCGAGGCTGCACAGGATTTCGAAAACTTCGCGCTCGCGGCGCGGCAGCGACTCGATCATCACGCCCTCGCTACTCCATCCTGCTACGTTTGTAGCATGTTACAAATGTAGCAGCAAGGGCGTGAGTATCAGCGCGCGATTCCCCCCGCGGCGAGCACCGCCAGCGTCACCAATTCACTCGCGGTGGCGGTCATCGGCGCGATCTGGACGGGTTTCTCCATTCCGATCAGCATCGGCCCGATCGTCGAGTCGCCACCCAGTTCGCGGAGCAGCTTGGCCGAGATATTGGCCGATTGCAGCCCCGGCATGATCAGCACATTGGCCGGGCCCGAAAGCCGAGCGAACGGGTATTTCGCCATCTGGCGCGGGTTGAGCGCGACATCCGGCGACATCTCGCCCTCATATTCGAACTCGACCGAGCGCTCGTCGAGCAGCTTGATCGCGCCGCGGACATTGTCGAGCCAGCGCCCCTCGGGATTGCCGAAGTTGGAATAGCTGAGGAACGCGACACGTGGTTCGTGCCCCATGCGCCGTGCTACCTGTGCGGTGCCCTCGGCGATGGCGGCGAGTTCTTCGGCGTTCGGGCGCTCGTTGACCGTGGTGTCGGCGATGAACACGGTGTGCGACTGACCGACCAGGACGTGGATGCCGAACGCGGTGCGGCCCTTCTCATAGTCGATGACGCGCTTCACCTGGCGCATCGTCTCGGCATAGGTGCGCGTGACGCCGGTGATCATCGCATCGGCCTCCCCCAATTGGAGCAACAGCGCGCCGAAGATGTTGCGATCGCGATTGACGATGCGCTCGATATCGCGGCGCAGATAGCCGCGGCGCTGGAGGCGGCCGTAGAGGAACTCGACCATCCGCGGCACCAACGGCGAATTGACGCTGTTGTGCAGCTCGAAATCATCGGGATTGGCGCCGAGTTTCTGCAGTCGCTCATGGACCGATTCGCGGCCGACCAGCACCGGCGTGCCGTACCCACCCTCCTTGAAAGCGATCGCCGCGCGCAGCACCACTTCCTCCTCGCCCTCGGCGAAGATCACCCGCTTGGGATTGGCGCGCGCGCCCTCATACGCGAGGCTGAGCACCGACGTGGTCGGATTGAGCCGCGCGCGGAGCGACTGGCGATAGGCGGCCATGTCGACGATCGGCTTGGTCGCCACGCCCGAATCCATCGCCGCCTGCGCGACCGCCGCGGGGATGAGTTCCATCAGCCGCGGATCGAACGGTGCGGGGATGATATATTCAGGGCCGAAGGTGTGCTGCGTGCCGTACGCGGCGGCGACTTCCTCGGGCACCTGCTGGCGGGCAAGCTCGGCGAGCGCACGGGCGGCGGCGATCTTCATCGCGTCGTTGATCGTCGTCGCGCGCACGTCGAGCGCGCCGCGGAAGATGAACGGGAAGCCGAGCACGTTGTTCACCTGGTTCGGATAGTCCGAACGGCCGGTGGCGATGATCGCATCGGGCCGCGCCGCTTTCGCAACCGGCGGGCTGATCTCGGGATCGGGATTTGCCATCGCGAAAACGATGGGATTGGGCGCCATCGTCTTGAGCAGTTCGGGCGACAGCGAATTGGCCGAGGCGAGCCCCACGAACACATCGGCGCCGTCGAGAGCTTCGGCGAGCGTACGCTTGTCGGTGGCGACGGCATGTGCCGACTTCCACTGGTTCATGCTCTCCTGCCGCCCCTGATAGATCACCCCTTTTAGGTCGAGCATCAGCAGATTGTCGTGCGGCAGCCCCATCGCCTTGATCAGCTCGGCGCAAGCGATCGCCGCGGCGCCGGCGCCGAGCATCACCACCCGGGTAGTCTTGAAGTCGCGGCCGGTGAGGTGGAGCGCGTTGATCAGCCCTGCTGCGGCGATGATCGCAGTGCCGTGCTGGTCGTCATGGAACACCGGGATGTTCATGCGTTCCCGGAGCGTCTGCTCGATCACAAAGCATTCTGGGGACTTGATGTCCTCGAGATTGATCCCGCCGAAGCTTGGCTCCATCAGCTCGACGGCGTCGATGAAGCGATCGACATCCTCGGTCTTGAGCTCGAGATCGATCGAATCGACGTCGGCGAAGCGCTTGAACAGCACCGCCTTGCCTTCCATCACCGGCTTGGAGGCCAGCGCGCCGAGATTGCCAAGCCCGAGGATCGCGGTGCCATTGGAGATCACCGCGACCAGATTGCCCTTGGCGGTATAGTCGTAGGCTAGCGAAGGATCCTCGGCGATCGCGCGGACGGGCACCGCGACGCCGGGCGAATAAGCGAGCGCGAGGTCGCGCTGGGTCGCCATCGGCTTCGAGGCGATGATCTCGATCTTACCCGGCCGTCCCTCGGAGTGGTACAGCAGCGCCTCGCGCTCCGAAAACTGGACGTTCGATTCCTCAGCCATGCATCTCTCCTGACATCGGTCCTTTAGGAGCGACGTTCCGGGGCCGCAACACGTCCGAAACACGATGCGTATGGAAAATGATAGCGCTACCACCCACCGTGCCCGGCGGCGTGCGCGATTCGTCCCCAAGAAATCCGGTTCACGGTGTTGATCGGTGGGCGGGTTCGGCTAACCCGACATGCGCATGTCCTCCGCAGCCCCCACTCCGATGATGGCGCAGTATCTCGCCTTGAAGGCGGAGGCCGAGGACTGCCTGTTATTCTATCGCATGGGCGATTTCTTCGAATTGTTCTTCGACGATGCGAAGATCGCCAGCGCCTGCCTCGACATCGCGCTCACTGCGCGCGGCGAGCATGACGGCGAGCGCATCCCGATGTGCGGCGTCCCGGCGCATGCGATGGACGGCTATCTCGCCCGGCTGATCAAGGCGGGCCACCGCGTCGCCATCGCCGAGCAGACCGAGACCCCGGAACAGGCGCGCAAGCGCATGGGCTCCAAGGCACTGGTCAACCGGGCGATCATCCGCGTGGTGACCGCGGGAACGCTGACCGAGGAAGCGTTGCTCGACAGCCGCAGCGCCAATTGGTGCGTCGCGATCGGCGAGGCGGCGAGCGGCGTGGCGATCGCCTGCGCCGATATCTCGACCGGGCGATTCGAAGTGATCGAGACCGACGGTGATCGCGTCGCGGCGGAGATCGCGCGGCTGAACCCTGCCGAGACGATCGTCGGCGATGCCACCGCCTTCGCCGATCTGGCGACCGCGACGCGGCCGAGGGTCGATTTCGACAGCGCCGGGGGCGAAGCCCGGCTCAAGCGGCTGTTCGGCGTCGCGACACTGGACGGGTTCGGCACCTTCTCGCGCGCGGCGCTCGCCGCGGCGGGCGGGCTGGTCGCCTATCTCGAACATACCGCCAAGGGATCGCTGCCGTTCCTGCGGCCGCCCCGCCTCAGCCGCACCGATGCGGCGATGGCGATCGATGCGGCCACGCGGGAGAGCCTCGAGCTCACCGTCAGCCAGTCGGGCGCGCGCAAAGGCAGCCTGCTCGACGCAGTCGACCGCACCGTCACCGGCGCGGGCGCGCGGCTGCTGGGGCAGGACGTGGCCGCACCGCTGATGGATCGCGGCATGGTCGAGGCGCGGCTCGACCTGGTGCAGCGCTTCCACGACGATCCCGGCCTGCGCGACATGGTGCGCGGAAGCCTGCGCGCATTGCCCGATATCGGCCGCGCGCTCGGGCGGCTCGCAGCAGGTCGCGGCAGCCCGCGCGACCTCGGCCAGCTTCGTGACGGTCTCGATGGTGCGTGGCGGCTGGGTGAGCGGCTCGATGCGATCGACACGCCGCCTCCCTTGCTGTCCGAGCTGGTGCCGCAGTTGCGCGGGCACGGCGCGCTGATCGACTTGCTCGCCCGCGCGATGGTTCCCGAACCGCCGATCGACGCTTCGAACGGCGGATATATCGCCGAGGGGTATGACGCCGCACTCGACGATCTGCGCGATGCCGGCGCGGGCGGGCGGCGCGCGATCGCGGCGCTCGAGGCCGAATATCGCGGGCGCACCGGAATCACCGCGCTCAAGGTCCGGCACAACGGCGTGCTCGGCTATCATATCGAAGTGCCCGCCCGCGTCGCCGACCCGCTGATGAAGCCGGAGAGCGGCTTCACGCATCGCCAGACGTTGGCCGGCGTGGTGCGATTCAACGCGCCCGACCTTCACGACGTCGCGATCAAGGTGACCCAGGCGGGCGCACACGCGCTTGCCGCAGAGGCGGCGCATCTGGAGGAACTGACCGGCCGTGCGCTCGAACGCCGCGAGGCGATCGCCGCAACCGCCGACGCGCTCGCCCGGATCGATGTCGCCGCCGCGCTTGCCGAACGCGCGGCGGAAGGCGGCTGGGCGCGCCCGGCTCTGGTCGACCATGCTTGTTTCGAGATCGAAGGCGGGCGTCATCCCGTGGTCGAGGATGCGGTGGCGCGCGCCGGCGGCCGTTTCGTCGCGAACGACTGCAAGCTTTCCGAGGATTCGCGGCTGTGGCTGGTCACCGGGCCGAACATGGGCGGCAAATCGACCTTCCTGCGCCAGAACGCGCTGATTGCGGTGCTTGCCCAGGCCGGGAGCTATGTTCCCGCGGCGTCGGCGACGCTCGGGCTGGTCGACCGGCTGTTCAGCCGGGTCGGCGCATCGGACAATCTCGCGCGCGGGCGATCGACCTTCATGGTCGAGATGGTCGAGACCGCAGCGATCCTCGCCCAGGCGACGCCGCGCAGCTTCGTCATCCTCGACGAGGTCGGGCGCGGCACCTCGACCTATGACGGGCTGGCGATCGCCTGGGCAGTGGTCGAGGCGATCCACGAGGACAACCGGTGCAGGTGCCTGTTCGCGACGCATTATCACGAGCTGACCCGGCTGGCGGAACGCTGCGAGGCGCTGACGCTGCACAATGTCCGCGCGCGCGAATGGAAAGGCGAGCTCGTCCTGCTCCACGAAGTGGCGGAAGGACCCGCCGACCGCAGCTACGGTCTCGCTGTAGCGCGATTGGCGGGTTTGCCGCCAGTGACGATTCGGCGCGCCAAGGCCGTGCTCGACAAGCTCGAGGCCGGGCGCGCGAAGACAGGGGGGATTGCTGCAGGGCTCGACGATCTGCCCCTGTTCGCCGCCGCGGCCGAGGCCGAGGAGGAGAAGGTCGACGCATTGCGGAGCGAGCTGGAGGCAATCGACATCGACGCGCTCAGCCCGCGCGAGGCACTGGAGACCTTGTACCGGCTGAAGGGGCTGGCGGGCGAGCCGAACTAGGGGGCCCACCTCGACAGGGAAGCCCATCGCGGGCAAGGGCTGTCGCGGCGGCGCGCGCATCTTGCGAAACCAAAGGTCACACCAGGGTCACACTGGTAACCGCAAATTCCAGTGGCGGTGTGGCCATGCGGAAAAAATCTCGAAGTTCAGCCTGACGCGATGGGCGTTCCGGCCGGGATCGACATTGTCAAAGAGCGAGGGCGAAGCGCCCGAGCATCGATCTCAGCAGGCGAAATCCTACATTTCAAGCGGTTTGTCAGGCCGCAGCCAGACGCCCTTCTGCCACAGGGAGACGGCCATCGCCCGGCCGTGCCCCGTCGGTTCCAATCGCGCACAAATCCGGGGCCTCCGCTTCGCGAGGGAGGATTTTGGGGTATAGCCGCCTGCGATGACCGACCCGATGATCCGTATCGCCGAGGCGCTCGAACGCCTTGCGCCGCCGCCTGCCCCGCCTGCCGACCCGTTCGCCCATCCCGCTTATGTATGGCGCGGGCACAGCCTGGCGGCGGCACGTGCATTCGCACCGCTGCCGCTCGAAATGCTCCGCGGAATGGAGCCGCAGCGCGATGCATTGCTCGCCAATCTCGAGAGGCTCGCCAGCGGGAACGCCGCACAGGACGTGCTGCTCTGGGGCGCGCGCGGGACAGGCAAGTCGGCACTGGTGAAGAGCGCAGTCGCATCCGTGCAGGCCAAAGGCGGCAACCTCGCTCTGGTCGAGGCCGTCACCCAGCATCTCGACGCACTCCCTGAGCTGTTCGCGTTGCTCGCCGCCTCCGCGCGGCCTTTCGTCATCTTCCTCGACGATCTCGGCTTCGACGCAGCGGGCGATGCCCGCGCACTGCGCTCGCTGCTCGAAGGCGGCGCCGAGGCGCGGCCAGCCAATACCCGGCTGATCGTCACGTCGAACCGCCGCCATCTGATCCCGCGCGACATCGCCGAGCAGGCCAGCGCGATCAATCCGCGCGATTCGGTCGACGACAGTCTCGCGCTCGCCGACCGCTTCGGGCTGAGCCTCGGCTTCCACGCGATCGACCAGGACACCTATGTCGACATCGTCCGCGGCTATGCCGAGGCGCATGGCCTGAGCTTCGATCCTGCGGAGGCGATCAACTGGGCGACGCGGCGCGGCAGCCGGTCCGGGCGAGTCGCCTGGCAATATGTCGTCGATCTTGCCGGGCGATCCGGCAAGTCCTTGTAAAATACAGTTGATCCATATCAACTATAGCCAAGACGCGGCTTGACAGCAGGAAGACGATCGCGCCTTTTCAGCTCCGCATATGGGGCGAATAGGAGAGCTCGACCTGCCCGAAAGGCTGGCGCCGTACGCGCCGGCCTGGGTGACGCAGTTGCTGTTCGCGTTTCTCTGCGCCGCGGCCGGAATAGCCGCACGCGCACTTGTCGACACCTTCGCGCCGGGTGCGGGTCCGTTCGCGCTTGGCTATCCGGCGGTATTGGTCGCGGCGCTCTTCGCGCGGTGGCAATCGGGCGCGCTCGCCGCCCTTCTGACATTGCTCCACACCTGGTATTTCCTGCTGCCGCCCGTCAATTCCTTCTACCCCAAGGGTCCCGGGGACGGATCGCGGCTGCTCGTCATCGTGATTGCTTATGTGGTCATGCTCGCCGTCGCCGAAATCTTCCGCCGGGCAGTGCGCCGCGCTAGCGCCGAGCGCGACCGCCAGATTGCCGAGCGCGACCTGTTCCTCGAGGAATTCGACCATCGGGTGAAGAACAACTTCACGCTCGTCGCGTCGCTGCTCGACATGCAGCGCCGCCGCGCCGGCGAGGGCGAGACGGCCGAAGCATTGGCAAGCGCGCTAGCACGAGTGGAAAGCATCGCCCGCGCGCACCGGCATCTCTATCGCGGTGCCTCTGCGCCGGGAACGGTCGACATGGCGACCTATATCCACGAGCTCTGCACCGCGCTGGAGGAAGCGCTGTTCCTGCGCGGCGCGATCACGCTCATGTGCGAAGCCGACCACGCCGCATTGCCCCGCGACCGGGCCGTGTCGATCGGGCTGATCCTCAACGAGCTCGTCACCAACGCCGCAAAGCACGCGTTCGGCGAGCGGGAGAGCGGCACGATTTCGGTACGCTTCTCGGCGCGCCCGGGAGGCTGGAGGCTGATCGTTGCCGACAATGGCAACGGGATGCCGGTGGGGCGGCAGAAAGGCCGTCCGGGCGGGCTCGGCCAACGGCTGATCGAAGGGTTCGTCCGGCAGGCGCGGGGCGCGATCCGCACCGAGAGCAGCGGCGAGGGGACCGTCGTTACCGTGGATCTGGAGGCTTAGACTCGTTCCACTCCCTCTCGGGTAGGAAGTAGTTCAGTTTACCCCAGAGCCTCGACCTGCTCGGCGAGTTCCAACCAGCGCATCTCGGCCGCGTCCTTCTCCTCGCGCAGCTTCGTGATCCCGTCGCTAAGCTTGGCGAACTTGCCCGGATCGCGGGCGTAGAGATCGGGATCGGCCAGCGCCGCCTCGTCCTTCGCGATCTGCGCCTCGATCTCCTCGATCCGCCTGGGCAGCAGATCATAGTCGCGCTGATCCTTGTAGCTGAGCTTGGTCGCCTTCGGCTTGGCCGCTTCCGCCACAACCGGCTTGGCTGCGGCCTTTTTCGGCTCGGTCCGCACCGTCCGGCGCGCCTCCCAATCGGCATAGCCGCCGGCGACGACATCGACCTTGCCGCTGCCGTCGAGCCCTAAGGTCACCGTTACCGTGCGATCGAGGAAGTCGCGATCGTGGCTGACGATCAGCACGGTGCCTTCGTAATCGGCGATCACCTCCTGAAGCAGGTCGAGCGTTTCGAGGTCGAGATCGTTGGTCGGTTCGTCGAGCACCAGCAGGTTCGACGGCCGCGCGAATTCGCGCGCGAGCAGCAACCGCGAGCGCTCACCCCCGGACAGCGTGCCGATCTTCGCATCGGCGAGGTTGGGCTCGAACAGGAATTCCTTGAGATAGCCGTGGATGTGCTTCTTGACGCCTAGCACTTCGATCCATTCGCCACCCTGGGCGAGCACGTCGCGGACGGTCTTGGCCGGATCCATCAGGCTGCGCTGCTGATCGATGATCACTTCGTCGAGCGTCTTGGCGAGCCGAACGCTGCCTTCGTCGGGGGCGAGTTCGCCGGTGAGCAGCTTGAGCAAAGTAGTCTTGCCCGCGCCGTTCCTGCCGACCACGCCGATCCGGTCGCCCTTGGTGACGCGCAGGGTGAGATCCTTGATGATCGTGCGGTCCCCGAAGCGCTTGGTGATGTGCTTGGCGTCGATCACCACCTTGGTCTGGGCGTCGTCGCTGCCGATCTGGAGCTTCGCCGCGCCCTGCGGCCCCATCATCGCGGCGCGTTCGGCACGCATCTCCTTGAGCTTGGTCAGCCGGCCCTGGTTGCGCCGCCGCCGCCCGGTGACGCCGCGCAGCAGCCAATGCTCCTCGATCTTGAGCTTCGCATCGAGCTTCTGCGCGTTGCGCTCCTCCTCGGCAAAGACCTGTTCGGTCCACGCCTCGAACCCGCCGAAACCGATCTCGGCGCGGCGGATCGTGCCGCGGTCCAGCCACAAAGTCTGCTTGGTCAGGCGCGTGAGGAAGGTGCGATCGTGGCTGATCGCGATGAAGGCGCCGTTGTAGCGGCTCAGCCAGTTCTCCAGCCAGTCGATCGCCGCGATGTCGAGATGGTTGGTCGGCTCGTCCATCAGCAGCACGTCGGGGTTCTGCGCCAAAGCCCGTGCAATCGCGGCGCGGCGGCGCTCGCCGCCCGAGGCAGTGGCGGCGTCGCGGCCGAGATCGATGCCGAGCTGGTCCGCAATCGCCTCCGCCTCGTAGCGCTCGGGAGCATCGTCTCCGGCGAGGACGAAATCGAGCAGGGTATCGAAGCCGGTGACCTGCGGATCCTGTTCGAGCAGGACGACATGCGTACCCGGCACGATCGTGCGGCGACCCTCGTCGGAATCGATCCGGCCGGCGATCAGCCGGAGCAAGGTCGACTTGCCCGCGCCGTTGCGGCCGATCAGCGCGAGGCGGTCGCGCTCGCCGATATAGAGGTCGAGCCCGCGGAACAGCCAGCCGGAGCCCTGGACCAGCCCGAGGCCCTCATATGCAAGTACAGGTGCAGCCATGGCGGGCCACCTAGGGGGCCCGCACGCCCGCTGCAAGTTACACGCGGCTGACATGCGTGTTCAGGGGCTATTCAATGGCCGGACCCTATGCCATGCGGATGAAGATGCTGGCGAAACCGGTTTTATGCGCGTGCCTGGCAGGCCTCTCGCTCGTCGGGAGCGCCGACGCGCGCGTCCTTTCGATCGGGCAGGACAGCAATCAGGAGGCCGCCAACCAGCGCCGGCAGAGAGGCCAGAACCTTCCGGTCCGCGAGATCGAGCGCCGGGTGATCCCCCGCGTTCCCGGGGCGCAATATCTCGGATTCGATTACGATCCCGGCACGGACATTTACACGCTCAAGTTCCTGCGCAATGGATCGGTGATCTGGGTGGATGCCGACGGACGGACGGGCAACATCATTCGACGCACGGGCAATTGAGCGCCGGCTACGGGCGCGAGCACAGGGATTAGAGCATGCGACTTTTGATCGTCGAGGACGAACCCAATCTCGGACAGCAGCTCCGCAACGCGCTGGAAGGCGCGGGCTATGCGGTCGATCTCGCCACCGATGGCGAGGAGGGGCATTTCCTCGGCTCGACCGAGCAATATGACGCGGTGATCCTCGACCTCGGCCTGCCCGAGATCGACGGGCTGACCGTGCTCGATCGCTGGCGCAAGGAGGGCAAGACCACGCCGGTGCTGGTGCTGACCGCGCGCGACAGCTGGTCGGACAAGGTGGCCGGGCTCGATGCCGGCGCCGACGATTATGTCGCCAAGCCCTTCCAGACCGAGGAACTGATCGCCCGCCTCCGCGCGCTGATCCGCCGCGCCTCGGGCAATGCGTCCGCAGAGCTGATCGCCGGCGACATCCGCCTCGACACGCGCTCGGGCAAGGTCACCAAGGCGGGCGAGCCGGTCAAGCTCACCGCGCAGGAATATAAATTGCTCAGCTATCTGCTCCATCACAAGGGCAAGGTGGTCAGCCGCACCGAATTGATCGAGCATATCTACGATCAGGATTTCGACCGCGATTCGAACACGATCGAAGTGTTCGTGACGCGCATCCGCAAGAAATTGGGCGCCGACGTGATCACCACTATCCGGGGGCTGGGCTACAGCCTCGAGGAACCCGCGGACGCCTGAGATGGAGCCCGAAGGGGACAATGCCCCGTCCCCGGTGAGCGTCGAGGCGGCGCCCGAGCCCCAGCCGCGCCACTATGTGCGCGCGCGCGGCTCGGTGAGCCGGCGGATGATCCTGATCGCGGCGGCATGGATCTTCGTGCTGCTGGTCGGCGGGGGCGTCGGTCTCAACCGCATCCTCACCGATGCGCTCACGCGCAATTTCGACGAGCAGCTCGATTATCTGCTGACGTCGATGATCGTCTCCGCCGAACTGGACTCGCTGGGGCAAGTCATCCTGAATCGCGAATTGGCGGATCAGCGTTTTCTCGAACCCGGTTCGGGTGCTTACTGGCAGATCAGCGGCAAGGGGTTCGAGCCCTTTCCCTCGCGGTCGCTCTGGGACCGCAAGCTGCGCGTCAACCAGCGCCACGACGACCGCGAGCTCCACATCTACGACAGCGACGAATTCGTCGACAAAACGCCGCGTCCCGACCGCGACCCCAACGATCCCAGCAACCAGATGCTGCGGATCGCCGAACGCGACATCAAACTCCCCGGATCGCCGGTCCGCTGGAAATTCCAGGTGGCGCAGAGCCGCGACGGGCTCGACGCGCAGATCGCGACCTTGCGGCGGACCCTGGTGCGCAGCTTCGTGCTGCTCGGGCTCGGGCTGATCGCGATGGTCGGGCTGCAGACCTGGTACGGCCTGCTGCCGCTGCGGAAAGTGCGCAAGGAGATCGCGCGGCTGCGCGCGGGCAAATCGAAGCGGATCGAGGACCGCATGCCCGCCGAAATCGCGCCGATGGTTGAGGAATTGAACGCACTGGTCGAGCATAACGATCGCCAGGCGGAGGAGGCCCGGCGACATGCCGGCAATCTCGCCCACGCGCTCAAGACCCCTCTCAGCGTGATCATGAACGCCGCCGCGGCGGGACAGGAGGACCTTGCCCCCACGGTGATCCGCGAGGCGCGGACGATGCGCCGCCAGATCGACCACCACCTCGCCCGCGCCCGCGCCGTCGGCCGCCGCGGCAGCGCGCATAGCCGTGCGCAGGTCTGGCCGTCGATCGAGGCGGTCGAGCGCGCGGTGGCGCGGCTCTATCCCAATGTCCGCATCGACGTGGACGGCCAGAAGGACCTGATCGCGCATATCGAGCGGCAGGATCTCGACGAGATCCTCGGCAATTTGGTCGAGAACGCCGCCAAATATGGCGGGGGCAGCGTGTTCATCACCGCGGGCGTGCAGGCGGGATTTGTCGAGATCATCGTCGAGGATGACGGCCGCGGTATCCCGGAAGCGGACCGCATCCGCATCTTCGACCGCGGCGTCCGGCTCGACAGCGGCAAGCCCGGCACCGGGCTCGGCCTCGCCATCGTCCGCGACGTCGCGGAGATCTACGACGGCACCGTCAGCCTCGAGGAGAGCGACGATCTCGGCGGACTGCTCGTGCGCCTGCGGCTACCGGCGGCGAGCTGAGCCTCTGGGGAAATAGAAATCCTCCCTCGCGAAGCGGGGGAGGTGGCGCGCGTAGCGTGACGGAGGGGGCGTGGCCGCAAGTACATAGCTCGCGGAGAGGCCCCCTCCACCAGCTTCGCTGGTCCCCCTCCCCCGCTTCGCGAGGGAGGATTTAGAGCGCTCGCATCGCCTCGGCGGCGATCGTCAGGCTTTTCTTGCGGGCGTCGTGATCGAACATCGCGCTGGTGAGCATCAGTTCGTCGGCGCCGGTGCGGGCGATGAAGGCGGCGAGCTGGTCGCGGACCTTGTCCAGCCCACCGATCGCGCTGGCCGAAAGCACCTGATCGAGCATCGCATTGCCGTGCGGGCCCAGATTCTCGCGATAGCCATGGACCGGCGGGGGGAGCTGGATACCGCGTCCCGTGGTGCGGATCGCGACGAAGGCCTGCTGCTGCGAGCTGGCGAGGTACGCCGCCTCCTCGTCGCTGTCGGCGGCGAAGACGTTGAAGCCGAGCATCAGGTGCGGCTTGTCGAGCGCCGCCGAGGCACGGAAGTTGCGGCGGTACATGTCGATCGCCTCGTCGAGCAGTCCCGGCGCGAAATGCGAGGCGAAGGCATAAGGCAGTCCCAGCGCCGCGGCGAGTTGCGCGCCGAACAGGCTGGAGCCGAGGATCCACAGATCGACCTTCGCCCCCGCGCCGGGGGTGGCGCGAACGCCGGTCTGGCCGTCATCGGCGAAATAGCTTTGCAGCTCGATCACGTCCTGCGGGAAGTCGTTGCCGTCGCCGCCCAGCCCGCGCCGGATCGCCGCCGCGACCCGCTGGTCCGAACCCGGCGCACGGCCGAGCCCGAGATCGACGCGGCCGGGGAAGAGCGCGTCGAGCGTGCCGAACGCCTCGGCGACCTGCAGCGGCGAATGGTTGGGGAGCATGATGCCCCCCGCCCCGACGCGGATCGTCGCGGTCGCGGCGCCGACATGGGCGATCACCACCGCGGTGGCGGCACTGGCGATCCCCTCCATGCCGTGATGCTCGGCGACCCAATAGCGGGTGAAGCCCAGGCTTTCGGCATGGCGCGCGAGATCGGCGGCATTGGCGAGCGCCTGGGCGGCGCTCCCGCCCTGGACGATGGGAACGAGATCGAGCAGCGAATATGCGGTCATGGGAGCGGAGATGGGGCGCACCCCGCCCGAGCGCCACCCGAAGCTTTGCTTTCAGGCCGCGAAGCTTCTCAGAACCCCAAAGTCAGCCGCACCGCGCCGCCCTTGTCGCTCGGGAAGGAGGCGTAATTGCCCGGGTTGCGGCGCAGGAACAAATTGCTGCTCACATCGCCCCCCAGCAGCGGCCAGGAATAACGCAGCTCATAGTCGATCTCCCGCCCCTCCGGTGCGAGATTGATGAGGCCCCGGTCCCACGCGCTGACCGCCATGGTCGAGTAATCCCAGTCGGCGGGAAGCGCGATATGGATCCCGCCGCGCGCGACGCGAAGCGGCTGGGCGATGCGGAGGCCGAAGCTGTCGGCGGAGCCGAAGACCCCGTCCTTGCCGATATCGGCGGCGAAGGCGTTGGTGCGAATGAGACCGCTGCCCTGGACGCCCTGACGCAGCTTCGCACTGGTCCAGCCCTGCCGCATCGAGCCGCCGAGCGACCAGCCTTCACCCATGTCGTAGCGCAGCCCGAGATCGACGAAATTGCTGTCTGCGCGCGCCGCGCCCAGCCCGCCGCTGAAGCGCGCGCCGAGCACGGTGTCGCGCTCGCTGAGCCGGGTCAGCGACAGCCCCGCACGCAGATTGCCGAAGCTGCGGTCGAGGCCGAGCGTGGTGCGCCAATAGCCCGAACGCTGCGGATCCCAGCGGAGTGCCGCGAACTGGGTGTCACGGCGGCTGAGCACCTGGCCCTGCTCCTGCGCGAGGCTGACGCCCCACCGCCCGAGCGACTGGCGTACCGCGACCGAACCGCGCACATCGACGTCGAACCCGGCGCTGTGCAGCGGATCGCGCGCGACCAGGAAGGCGGGTTCGTCGCGCCCGGCGAGCCGCGCGGTGAGCGTGTTGCCGCTTTCCGACGCGCCGATCGCGAATTGCGCCGTACTGCCCAGCCTGCCGCTGACCGTGGCGGCGAGCATCCGCGCCACGCCGGCATCGCGCGTGCCGATGCCGAGCCGCTCGATCCGGATCGTGTCGCGCGTCGGCACCAGCGACACTGCGACGCTGAGATCGCGCATGCCGGCCGAGAAACTGCGCTGGCGCGTCGCCATCAGGGCAGGCAGCCGGCGCGCCGGGCCCTGGCGGACGATCGAGCGCGCGAGCTCGGTCGCGAAGGCGCGATCGAACGAATCGAGCACCACCGCGCCGAGTGCCCCCTGCCTGGCGTCGCCCATCGGCGTCGAGAGCGCGCCGTTGACGCCGGTAGAGACCGCGCCGGTCGATCCGGCGAGCGACGTCGTGCCGACCGGCTGGAAGGCGCGCGTGAGGTCGAGCACGCCGCGGCCATAGACCGGGTCGATGCCCGCCGCCCCGACGTCGCGCGCGGTTGCATAAAGGAGCTGGACGATCTGCGCGCCGGTGAGGTTCGGAAACGCCTGTGCGAGCAAGGCGACCGCGCCCGCTATCTGCGGCGCCGAGAAGGACGTGCCCGACCAGAGCATCGCCGTGTTGGTCTGGTCCGGCGCGCGCACGCGCTCGCCGACCGCCGCGAGATAGGCGTTCGCGCCGGTGCCCGCGCGGTTGCTGAAGGTCGAGATCTGATCGGCGGTACCAACCGAGCCGGCGATGATCACCAGTCCGCGCGCGCCTGCGCTTGCGGCGGCGCCCCCGGCAAAAGGATCGGGGTTCACGCCTTCGGGCTTGTCGCCATCATTGCCGGCCGAGATCACGATGACGATCCCCGCCGCCGTGGCGTCGCCGATCGCCTGGAGCAGCCGCGCATTGGGCGGATCCCCGCCCAGCGAGATGTTGACGACGCGCGCGCCGCCGGTACGGGCCGCGTCGAGCCCCAGCGCGATCGCATTGTCGCCGAAGCTGCAGCCGCTGTCGGGATCGCTGGCTTTCTCGGTAGCGCAGCTGCCCGGCGTGTCGGCGCGTGCGACGATGAGCTGCGCGTCGAACGCGACGCCGTGGGTGCCGGCATCGTTGCGGCGCCCGGCGATGGTGAAGGCCACCGCAGTGCCATGCCCGCCCTCGTCGTCGATCGTGCCGTTGCCGGCGGCGGCGATCGACGCGCCGGCGATGCGGCACGAACCCGTGCCGATCCCGCCCGAGCAATCGCCGAATTCGGCGCTCTGCAAGTCGATGCCGCTGTCGATCACGCCGACGCGGATGCCCGCGCCCGTGCCGCCATGGCTGTAGGCAGTGAGCGCATTCATCGAGACCGCGCCGATCGTCGCGCGATATTCGGCGGTGTCGTAGTTCACGCCAGGTGTCGGCGTAGGCGTGGGTACGGGCGTGGGAGTCGGCGTCGGTACCGGTGCGGGTGTCGGCGCGGGCGCCGGCGCCGGGATCGGATTGACTCCGCCGCCGCCGCTACCGCCTCCGCCGCAGGCGGCAAGCGCGAGGAAGCCGCTCATCGCCGCGCTTCGCATCAATCGCGCATGAAATCCCGCCCGCATCCTGTTGATCCCAGTTGGAGATGCACAATGGTGCAGATATGTTTCGCAGCCTTTACCGTAGCTTAATGCCAATCGTCCCTGCCGCCTTGCGGCGTTCGCGTCCACTCCGTAGAGCCCCGTTCCGATGCTTCCCGCGCTCTCCCATATCCGCAACTGGATCTTCGATCTGGACAACACGCTCTATCCGGTAAGTGCTAACCTGTTCACTATGATAGACGCGCGGATCGGCGAATATGTGCGGACGCTGCTGAATTGCGATGCGGACGAAGCGCACCGCATCCAGAAGGGCTATTTCCACGCGCACGGCACCACGCTTTCGGGGCTGATGGCGGAGCACGGCGTCGATCCGCACCATTACCTGGCCGATGTGCACGACGTCGACATGGACGTGCTGGAGCGCAACGAGGCGCTGATCGAGGCGCTGGCGCGGCTGCCGGGGCGCAAACTGGTCTTCACCAACGGCGATGCGCCTTATGCGGGAAAGGTGCTCGACCGGCTTGGCCTCGGCGAGACCTTCGAGGCGATCCACGACATCCACGCGACGCAGTATCGCCCCAAGCCCGATCCTTCGGCCTATCAGGGGCTGTGCGACGCCTATGGGCTGGACCCGCGGGAATCGCTGTTCGTCGAGGACATGGCGCGCAACCTGAAGCCCGCCAAGGCGATCGGAATGACCACGGTGTGGATCGACAACGGATCCGAGCAGACGCCGGACGCGGACCGCAGCTTCATCGACTATACCGTGACCGATCTCGGCCAATGGCTGCACGAAATTTTGGAGGATTGACGTGACCGACCTCGCCGCAACCATCGACGCCGCCTGGGAGGACCGGGCCAATCTGGGCTTCGGAACCGAGGGCGCGGTGCGCGAAGCCGTCGCCGAGGCGCTCAACCTGCTCGACCGCGGCGAGGCGCGCGTGGCCGAGCCGACCGCCGACGGCGGCTGGCAGGTCAACCAGTGGCTCAAAAAGGCGGTGCTGCTGAGCTTTCGGCTCAACGACAATGTCGTCGCCGAGGGCCCGGGCGGCGCCAATTGGTTCGACAAGGTGCCGTCGAAATTCGCGAACTGGGGCGAGACCGCCTTTCGCGAAGCCGGCTTCCGCGCAGTGCCCGGATCGATCGTCCGCCACGGCGCGCATATCGGCAAGGGCGCGGTGCTGATGCCGAGCTTCGTCAATATCGGCGCCCATGTCGGCGAAGGCACGATGGTCGACACCTGGTCGACGGTGGGAAGCTGCGCGCAGATCGGCAGGAACGTCCACCTCTCGGGCGGCGTCGGCATCGGCGGCGTGCTCGAGCCGCTCCAGGCCGATCCGGTGATCATCGGCGACGGCGCGTTCATCGGCGCGCGTGCCGAAGTGGCCGAGGGTGTGCGCGTCGGCGAGGGCGCGGTGCTGTCGATGGGCGTGTATCTGGGCGCCTCGACCAAGATCATCGACCGCGCGACGGGCGAGGTCCATCGCGGGCATGTGCCGCCTTATTCGGTGGTGGTGCCGGGCAGCACTGGCGGCGGCGACGGCAAGCCCGCGCTTTATTGCGCGGTGATCGTCAAGACCGTCGACGCGCAGACGCGCAGCAAGACCGGAATCAACGAGTTGCTGAGGGACTGATTCGGCGGCGCTTCCGCTCCGTATCGCTGTCAACTTTCACTGTTTGCACGGCGAATCGGGAATAAAGTTACGCCACCACGCAATTATGATGCGCAATTCTGTTGGAGATTTTCAACGGATTCAAAGAGCGCGTGCGACGAACGTCCCACATGAAATCCTACATTGGAAGCCTACGCCATTCCCTTCCCGTCACTCCCGCGAAAGCGGGGGGCCATCTCCTGCGGCAGCAACGAGCCAGACCGGTAGCATCAGCTGGATAGTCCGGGAGATGGGTCCCCGCTTTCGCGGGGATGACGACTGCCATGAAAATTCCCTAGAAGGCAGCATGACCGAAAGCATGACCTATGGGCGCTATCTCGCGCTCGACCGGCTTCTCACTGCCCAGCATCCGCTGTCGGACCGGCATGACGAATTGCTGTTCATCATCATCCACCAGACCAAGGAACTGTGGCTCAAGCAGATGATCGCCGAGTTGTTGCCGGCCAAGGCGCTGGTGCGCGAGGGGCGGCTGATCGAGGCCTATAAGGGGCTTGCCCGGGTGAGCCGGATACAGGCGGTGATGACCTTGAGCTGGGACGTGCTCGCGACGATGACGCCGTCCGATTACACGCACTTCCGCGAAGTGCTCGGCCCGAGCTCGGGCTTCCAGTCGGACCAGTTCCGCGCGGTTGAGACCTTGCTGGGCGTGCGCGGCGGCGGCGTGCCGGGGCCGCTGACTACCGAATTCGCCGCGCAGCCGAGCTTGTGGGACGATGCTAATGCCGCGCTCGCACGCGCCGGATTCGATGTTCCTGCCGAAGCCCTGACGCGCAACTGGCCCGAGAAATACGAGCCCAGCGATGCGGTCCGCGAGGCCTGGACGGTGGTCTATCGCGATCCGACGACGCATTGGGATCTGTATCAGCTCGCCGAGAAACTGGTCGATATCGACGATGCGCTGGCGACGTGGCGGCACAAGCATGTGCTCACCGTCAGCCGAGTGATCGGCGGCAAGAGGGGCACCGGCGGCACCGCGGGCGTGCCCTATCTCGAATCGACGCTCGTCAAGCGCGCCTTTCCGGAGCTGTGGTCGCTCCGCACCGACCTGTGAGATCGTACAAGCGCCTGTTCCAGCGGGCGATCGCCGCGGCGCCCGAACGGCTGCACTTCGCCGCGCATTCGCACCATTTGTGGCCCGATGCCTCTTATGTCGGCCAGCTTGCCGCATGGGAGGACGGGGTGCGCCTCGCCGACCGCAAATGGGAGCGGGTGATGGGCGAGATCTGGCCCGCGGCGCAGGGCCATGTCGCCGCCGAGCTGGGGCTGCCCGATTCTTCGACGATCGTGTTCGCGCCCAATACGCACGAACTGTTGCTGCGGATCGCCTCCGCACTGCCCCCGCGGCCGCTGCGCATCCTGACCAGCGACGGGGAATTCCACAGCTTCCGGCGGCAGAGTGCGCGGTGGGAAGAGGCGGGCAGCGCAGTGGTCGAGCGGGTGCCGCTCGGTTCGCTGGTCGAACGCGCGGGTTCGGGCGGGCATGACCTGATCTTCGTCAGCCAGGTCCAATTCGGCACCGGGCATGTGTTCGACGGGCTGGCCGAATTGGCGGCACTCGCGCGTCCCGAAGGGCCGTGGGTGGTGATCGACGGCTATCACGGCTTCATGGCGCTGGAGACCGATCTTTCGGCAGTGGCGGACCGGGTGTTCTATCTCGCCGGCGGCTACAAATATGCGATGGCGGGCGAAGGCTGCGCGTTCCTCCACGCGCCGCCGGGGTTCGGTCCGCGGCCGGAGACCACCGGCTGGTATGCCGAGTTCGACGATCTGTCGCTGCCGCCGGGCAGCGTGGGCTATGCGCCCGATGCGCGGCGCTTCCTCGGCGCGACTTTCGACCCCTCGGGGATCTACCGGTTCGTCGCGGTGCGCGACATGCTGCGGCAGGAAAGGCTGGGCACCGGCGACATCGCGGCGCATGCGGGCGCGCTGAAAGAACGTCTGCTGGCGGAGCTGCCGCTGGAGGCGGAGTTGCTCAATCCGGGATCGCCGGCGCGGTTCGTCGCATTGCGTTCGCCCGAGGCGGCGCGGTGGAAGGCGCAGCTCGAGGCGGAGGATGTGATCGTCGATGTGCGCGGGGACGTGCTGCGGATCGGGTTCGGGCTGTACCAGGATGTCGGTGATTTGGAGGGGCTGATCCGGGCGTTGAAGCGGGTCTGAAGGTGTCGCCACTCCACCGTTCGTGCTGAGCCTGTCGAAGCACGGCCTCAGGCAAGTCGCATGCGGATAGGCGCCCTTCGACAGGCTCAGGGCGAACGGAAGAAAGAGCGTTTGTTCAAAAACCTCAGTGCGCGCCGCCGACCCGCGGTACGCCGAGCCGGGGTATCTCGATCTTGGGGCAGCGGTCCATCACCACCTTGAGCCCCGCCGCCTCGGCGCGGGCGGCTGCTTCCTCGTTGATCACGCCGATCTGGAGCCAGACCGATTTCGCCCCGGCCGCGATCGCCTCGTCCACCGCCTCGCCCGCCGCGATCGAGCGGCGGAAGATGTCGACCATGTCGATGGGTTCGCCGATCTGGGCGAGATCGCGGAACACGAATTCGCCGTGGATATGCTCGCCGGTGATCTGCGGGTTGACCGGGATCACGCGGTAGCCGCGGCTCTGGAGATAGGCCATCACGCCGTAGCTCGGCCGATCCGGCCGGTCCGACGCGCCGATCATCGCGATCGTGCGCGTCTCTTCGAGCAACTGGCGAATGTCTTCGTCGCGGGTCAGCGGCATGGGCGTCATTCTCCGTTCGCGGCGATCCAGTCATCCAGCCGTGCCGCCAGTGCAGCGAACGTCTCCGCCTGCGGGCCGTTCCCCGCCGCCGGCGGATCGCCCGCGTCGGATGCGGTGCGGATCGTCAGTTCGAGCGGCACGCGGCCGAGAAAGGGTAGCCCCATCTTCGCCGCCGCGGCCTCCGCGCCGCCGCTGCCGAACGGATCCGAGATCTCGCCGCAATGCGGGCAGGCATAGCCGGACATGTTCTCGATCATGCCGACGATCGGCACGTTGACCTTGTTGAACAGGTCGATCGCGCGGGTCGCGTCGATCAATGCGAGATCCTGCGGCGTCGAGACGATGATCGCGCCTGCAGGCTTGTGCTTCTGGACCATCGTCAGCTGGAGATCGCCGGTGCCGGGGGGCAGATCCATGATCAGTATTTCGGCGTCGCCCCAATCGGCATCGACCATCTGGCCGAGCGCGCCGCCCGCCATCGATCCGCGCCACGCGATCGCCTGGCCGTCGGGCACCAGCCCGCCCATCGAAAGCAACGGCACGCCGAATTTGGTCTGCACCGGGATCAGGGTCTTTCCGCGCGCCTGCGGCCTGATGCCCTCGACGTCGAGCAGCCGAGTCTGCGACGGACCATAGATATCGGCATCGACCAGCCCGACGCGACGTCCGCGCTTCGCCAGCGCGATCGCCAGGTTCGCCGCGACGGTGGACTTGCCCACCCCGCCCTTGCCGCTCGCCACGGCGATCAGCCGCCGCGTGCGCCGCTCGCTGGTGAGCAGCACGCGGACTTCGGCGACGCCCGGCGCGGCCTCGACCGTGCGCCGGACATCGGCCTCGAGCTCGTCGCGCGCCTCGGGCCCGAGCCCGGTCACGTCGAGCACGATGCTCGCTTTGCCCTCTTCGAAACGCACCGTCGCGCGGCCCGCCGCGATCGGCGCGAGCGCCGCTTTCAAGCTGTCTGCATCCGTCATTACAGGCCAGATAGGCGCACAATCGGCGGCTGCCACTGTAAATCCGCGTATCCGTCCTTATAAAGACAGGCATGATGAACCTATCGGGCTGGCGCGGACTGGCCGGCATCTTCAAGAACGAAGCTCCCAAGAGTCCGTGGGGCAGTGGCGGCGGCGGCTCCGGAAACGGGGGCGGCTCGGGCAATGGCGGCGGCCCGCGCAACCCCTGGTCCTTCCCGCCCGACGGCAAGCGCCCACGCCCTGGCGCGACCAGCCTCGACGAGCTGCTCAAGCGCGCCCGCGGCGGTGGTGGTGGCCTCCCCGGGATTCCGTCCGGCAGCCGGCTGTGGATGCTGGTGATCGGCGGCCTGCTGCTGATCTGGGTGCTCTATACCAGCATTCATCCGATCGGCCCGCGCGAACGCGGCGTCGTGACCACGCTCGGTTCCTATTCGGCCACGCTGACCCCCGGGGTTCGGCTGACTCTGCCCGCGCCGCTCCAGCTCGTCGATGTCGTCGACGTCGCCAATATCCGCACCGAGAATTTCCCGCCGAGCGGCGAGAATCTGATGCTGACCGGCGACCAGAACATCGTCGACCTCGCTTATTCGGTGCGCTGGGACATCAGCAGCGCAGTCGACTACAAGTTCCAGATCGCGCGGCCCGAGGACACCGTTCGCGCGACCGCCGAAAGCGCGATGCGCCAGATCGTCGCAACGACGACGCTCAACGAAGCCATCGGCCAGGGCCGTTCGCGGATCGAAGGCCAGGTCCAGGCGACGATGCAGCAGATCCTCGACCAATATCATTCGGGCATCCGCATCCAGGGCGTCGCGATCCAGAAGGCCGCCGCGCCGCAGGCCGTGGACGAGGACTTCAAGCAGGTCACCGCCGCGCAGCAGGAAGCCCAGGCCAACAAGAACAACGCCAATGCCTATGCCCAGCAGGTGCTCGCCCAGGCGCAGGGCGAAGCGGCCGAGTTCGACAAGATCTATGAGCAGTACAAGCTCGCACCCGAGGTGACCCGACGCCGCATGTATTACGAGACGATGGAACAGGTGCTTTCGCGCACCAACAAGACGATCGTCGAGGCGCCCGGCGTGACGCCCTATCTGCCGCTGCCGGCAGTGCGCGGCGGAGGCGGCACGCCTCCCGCTGACGCTACCCTCCGGCCCCAGGCCCAGGCAGGAGCACCGCGATGACCGCCAGCTGGTTCCGCAGCCCGATCGGCATCGCCATCGCCGTGATCCTGGTGCTCGTGGTGATCATGAGCACGATCGCGATCGTCCCCGAATCGAAGCAGGTCGTGATCCTGCGGCTCGAACAGCCGCTCCGCACGATCAATGCCTATCAGCCCAACGAGCAGTTCGGGCGGACCCAGGCGGGGCCGATCTTCCGCATCCCCTTCATCGACCGCGTCGTCTGGGTCGACAAGCGCGTGCTCGACATCGATTTGCCCAACCAGCCGGTGCTCTCCACCGATCAGCTGCGACTCGAGGTCGACGCCTATGCCCGGTTCCGCGTAGTCGATCCGCTCAGGATGGTGGTCACCGTCGGCAGCGAGGAGCGCGTGCGCGACCAGCTACAGCCGCTGTTCGGCTCGTCGCTGCGCAACGAACTCGGCAAGCGGCCCTCCTCCACCTTGCTCAGCCCCGAGCGCGGCGAAGTGATGGACAATATCCAGAACGCGCTGCAGCGGCTCGCCAGCCAATACGGCGTCGAGATCGTCGATGTGCGGATCAAGCAGACCGAGCTGCCGAGCGGATCGCCGCTGGAAAGCGCGCTCAACCGAATGGCGACCGCGCGGCGGCAGGAAGCGGCGACGATCAAGGCGCAGGGCCTGAAGGAAGCGCAGATCATCCGCGCGACCGCCCAGGCGCAGGCCGCGCAGGTCTATGCCCAGGCGTTCAACAAGGACCCCGCATTCTACGATTTCTACCGTGCGATGCAGTCCTATCGGGCGACCTTCCTCGCACAGGGCGAGGGCAAGGGCGAGACGTCGATCGTGCTCTCTCCGCAGAACAGCTATCTGCGCGAGTTCATGGGGCAACGATGATCCTGCACCTTCGTTCATATTCAATCAGCGTTCAGCATTCGGGCGCGACAACCGCGCCCGAAACCTTGCCCATCCTTTGAAGGGATTCGTATCCGTGCGTTACGCCTACGCTCTTACCACTGCCCTTGCCCTGAGCGGCGCCGCCGCCGTGATGACCCTGAACACCACCGCCGGCGCGCAGACCGCGCAGAACGAGCCCGGCGCGATCCAGGCGAGCGTGCCGCGCGCCGGCGCGCCGATGAGCTTCGCCGACATGGTCGCCAAGCTCCAGCCCGCGGTGGTCAACATCTCGACCACGCAGCGCGTGCAGGTGAACACCAATCCGTTCGCGGGCACCCCGTTCGAGGGGCTCGTCCCGGGCCAGGGCGGCCAGCCGGTGACGCGCCAGGCGGAATCGCTGGGATCGGGCTTCCTGATTTCGGCCGACGGCTACATCGTGACCAACAACCATGTCGTCACCGCGGGCACCCGCGGCGCGGTCGTCGAAGCGATCACCGTCACGCTGACCGACCGCAAGGAATATAAGGCACGCCTCGTCGGCCGTGACGCGCAGTCGGACCTTGCCGTGCTCAAGATCGACGCCACCAACCTGCCCTTCGTTCGCCTGGGCGATTCCAATCAGGCGCGAGTGGGTGACTGGGTGGTCGCGATCGGCAGCCCCTTCGGCCTCGGCGGATCGGTGACCGCCGGCATCGTGTCGGCATTGCATCGCTCGACCGTGGGCGGGGCGTTCGACCGTTTCATCCAGACCGACGCCTCGATCAACCGCGGTAATTCGGGCGGTCCGCTGTTCGACCTCAGCGGCAACGTGATCGGGATCAACTCGCAGATCCTTTCGCCGACCGGCGGCAATGTCGGCATCGGCTTCGCCATCCCTTCGACCGAAGCCAAGCCGATCCTCGACCGGCTGATGAAGGGGCAGACGATCACCCGCGGCTATCTCGGCATCCAGATGCAGGAGCTCACCGCCGATCTCGCCGAATCGTTCGGCGTGCCCAAGAACGGCGGCACGATCGTCGCGCGCGTCGAACCCGGCCAGCCGGCGGAAAAGGCGGGCCTCCGCCAGGGCGACGTGATCGTCCGCGTCAACAACCAGGACGTCACGCCGGACCAGACGCTGAGCTTCATCGTCGCCAACGTGGCGCCGGGCACGCGCATCCCGATCGAGCTGATCCGCGACGGCAAGCGCCAGACCGTTACCGTCACCGTCGGCACGCGCCCGCCCGAGGAAGAACTCGCGCAGCAGTTCGATCTCGACGACAATGACAGCGGTCCGCAGGACGGCGAGACGACCGCGGCCGCATCGCTCGGCGTCGCCGTGACGCCGCTGACGCCGCAGATCGCGCGCCAGATCGGCGCCGATGCCAATGCCCAGGGCGTCGTCGTGGTGCAGGTCGACGCGAGCAGCGATGCCGCCGGCAAGGGCCTTACCCGCGGCGACCTGATCACCACGGCCAACCGCATCCCGGTGCGCACCGCGGCGGATCTGGCGCGGATCGTGGGCCAGGCGAAGAGCAGTGGCGCCAAGCAGGTGCTGCTGTTCGTCCAGCGCCGCGGGCTCGGCCGCTATGTGACGGTGCAGATTCCCGGCTGAGCGATCGCGTTCGACGGCTGACTATTGCCCGTTTCTCCCCTAGAACGATTTCCTGAAAGGGAGTTGGTCATGGCGGGAGAGACGGGCATTTTCATAGGCACGGCCGGCGCGGCCCGGCAGGAGCTGGTGCTCCGCCGCGCCAATCGGCACGGGCTGATCGCCGGCGCGACCGGCACCGGCAAGACCGTGACGCTGCAGGGATTGGCCGAGGGATTCTCGGCGGCGGGCGTGCCGGTATTCGTAGCCGACGTGAAAGGCGACCTTTCCGGGCTGGGCATGGCCGGATCGCCGACCGCGAAGACCCATGAGATCTTCGCGAAGCGGGCGCAGGAGATCGGCGATACCGAATGGTGCTACGGCGCGCTGCCGGTACAGCTCTGGGACCTGTTCGGCGAGCAGGGCCACCCGATCCGCGCGACCATTTCGGAGATGGGGCCGCTGCTGCTCGCGCGGCTGCTCGACCTCAACGAGACGCAGGAAGGCGTGCTCAACGTCGTCTTCCACGTCGCCGACGAGGAAGGGCTGTTGCTGCTCGACCTCGACGATCTCCAGTCGATGCTCGCGCATTGCGCCGATCGCGCGGGTGAGCTCTCGACCAAGTTCGGCAACATCACCAAGCCCAGCGTCGGCACGATCCAGCGCCAGCTGCTGCAGCTGCGGGCGCAGGGCGCCGAACATTTCTTCGGCGAGCCCGCGCTCGACATCAGCGAATTCATCCGCACCGACGAGAACGGCCACGGCGTGGTCAACATCCTCGCCGCCGACAAATTGATGTCCAGTCCGCGACTCTATGGCAGCTTCCTGCTGTGGATGCTTTCCGAGTTGTTCGAGACGCTTCCCGAAGTGGGCGATCCCGACAAGCCGAAGTTGGTCTTCTTCTTCGACGAAGCGCATCTGCTGTTCGACGATGCCCCCAAGGCGCTGCTCGACAAGATCGAGCAGGTCGTGCGGCTGATCCGGTCGAAGGGCGTCGGCGTCTATTTCGTCACCCAGAACCCGATCGACATCCCCGAGGACGTGGCGGGACAGCTGGGTAATCGCGTCCAGCACGCACTGCGTGCGTTCACGCCGAAGGACGCCAAGGCGGTGCGATCGGCGGCGGAAACCTTCCGCGCCAATCCGGACGTCGACGTCGCGACGGTGATCACCGAGCTGAAAGTCGGCGAGGCGCTGGTTTCGGTGCTGCAGGAGGATGGTTCGCCCTCGCCGGTGCAGCGCACGCTGATCCGGGCACCGGGGACGCGGGTGGGACCGCTCGCGCCCGAGGAGCGCGCGGTGCTGATCACCACAGATGCGGTGGGCGACAAATACGATACGCCGATCGACCGCGAATCAGCCGAGGAGATTCTCGCCGCGAAGGCCAACGAAGCGGTCGCGGCCGCAGCCGAGGCGCAGGCCGAGACCGAGGCCGACAAGGCCGCCGCGGCGCAGGCCAAGGAGCAGGCGCGGCTGGCCAAGGAAGCCGAGCGCACCCGTATCGCCACCGAGCGCGCGCAGGCGACGGCGACTTCGCCCTGGGCCAAGATGGCGACATCGGCGGCGCGTTCGGCTTCGTCCTCGATCGGTCGCCAGGTCGCGAACGAGATCGGCCGCGAGATTTTCGGCGGCTCCAGGAAGCGCTCCGGCGGCGGCCTGGGCGCGCAGCTGATCCGCGGCGTTCTGGGCGGGCTGTTCAGGGGCTGACAAGCACGGCATAGTATCTCCCGTTACCTTGGGGAGATAAGGACTTGGCGACCGACGCCGCGGCCCGCGCGCCGCTCGAACTCACGCTTCGCGGCGTAGTGCTGGGGGCGGTGATCACCCTCCTGTTCACGGCGGCGAACGTCTATGCGGGCCTCAAGGTGGGGCTGACCTTCGCGACCTCGATCCCGGCCGCGGTGGTATCGATGGCGATCCTGCGCTTCTTCCGCGGCGCCACGATCCTCGAGAACAACATCGTCCAGACGATCGCGAGCGCGGCGGGCACCCTCGCCGCGATCGTCTTCGTGCTGCCTGGGCTGATCATGGTCGGCTGGTGGTCGGGCTTCCCTTATTGGACTACCGTAGCCGTGTGCACCACGGGCGGCGTACTGGGGGTGATGTTCTCGGTGCCGCTGCGCCGTGCATTGGTGACCGGCTCCGACCTTCCCTATCCCGAGGGCGTCGCCGCGGCCGAAGTGCTCAAGGTGGGATCGAACAGCGGCGCGGGCGATGTCGAGAATGCCAAGGGACTGCGCGTGCTGATGCTCGGCTCGCTCTTCTCGGGCGGCTTCGCGCTGATCGCCAAGATGAAGCTGGTCGCCGAGGAGGCGGGCAAGAATTTCGCGATCGGCGGCACCGCCACCGGCTGGTCGACCAGCTGGTCGATGCTGCTGATCGGCGTCGGCCACCTCGTCGGCATCTCGGTGGGCGCGGCGATGTTCTTCGGGATGATCATCTCGTGGACCGTGCTCGTGCCGTGGCTGGCATCGAGCGGCGATCTTTCGGCCGGCGTCGACGCTTTGGTCAGCGGCACCTTCCGCGGGCAGGTGCGCTTCATCGGCGCAGGAACGATCGGCATCGCGGCGATCTGGTCGCTGCTCAAGATCATCGGCCCGATCATCGCGGGGCTGCGCTCGGCACTGGCGGCGTCGCGCGCGCGCACCGCGGGCGAGACGCTCGACCTGACCGAGCGCGACTTGCCGATCGGCGTGGTCGCATTGGTCACGCTCGCGACGCTCGTCCCGATCGCGTGGCTGCTCTGGGATTTCTCGGCGGGCGGGCCGGTGCACGATTATCCGGTCGCGGTGATCGGCGGCTCGCTGCTCTATCTGCTCGTCGTCGGCGTGCTGATCGCGGCGATCTGCGGCTATATGGCGGGCCTGATCGGCGCGTCGAACTCGCCGGTCTCGGGCGTGGGCATCCTCGCGGTGCTCGGCGCGTCGCTGCTGCTCGTGCTGATCTTCGGGCACGAGGCCGATCCGACGCGCACCAACGCGCTGATCGCCTATGCGCTGTTCACCACGGCGATCATCTTCTCGATCGCGACGATCTCGAACGACAATCTCCAGGACCTGAAGACCGGCCAGCTCGTCGGCGCGACGCCCTGGAAGCAGCAGGTCGCCTTGGTGATGGGCGTGGTGTTCGGCAGCCTTGCGATTCCGCTGGTGCTCGATCTGCTCAAGAACACGCTCGGCTTCGTCGGCATGCCGGGTGCCGGGCCGAATGCGCTCTCCGCGCCGCAGGCCGCCTTGATCTCGTCGATCGCCAAGGGCGTATTGGGCGGCGACATCGATTGGGGCCTGATCGGGATCGGCGTCGCGATCGGAGCCGGCGTGATCCTGCTCGACGAAACCCTCGGCCGGGCCCGCAAGATGCGGCTGCCGCCGCTTGCAGTGGGCATGGGCATCTATCTGCCGATGGGGCTCACCTTGCTGATCCCGGTGGGCGCGCTGATCGGCAGCCTGTACGACCGCTGGGCGCGGCGCAGCGCCAATCCCGAGTTCGCCGAGCGGATGGGCGTGCTGGCGGCGACCGGCCTGATCGTCGGCGAGAGCCTGTTCGGCGTGGCGTTCGCGGGCGTGCTCGCCTGGGCGAACCGCCATTCGCCGATCCCGCCCAACGACGCACCGCTGGCGCTGATGGGCGAGAGCTTCGAGAGCGTAGCGATGTGGCTGGCGCCCTTGATGTTCTTCGGGCTGATCGCGATCGCCTATGCGATCACGCGACGGATGGTGTCCAGCGTGCCGCCGGTATCCGAACCACCGGTCGATCAGGACATCGCGAACTATCGGTGAATTCTTAAATCCTCCCCCGCTGCGCGAGGGAGGATTAAAGGTAGGTCAGTCCATCTGCTCGAGCAGGGACTTGATCGGCACGAAGGCGAAGGCGACCGAGCTGTCGGCCACGCCGTAGGGAATGAACAGCTTGCTGCCGTGGCGGATCGCGCCGCAGGTGTAGACGACGTTGGGAACATAGCCCTCGCGGTCCTGATCGGCCGCCGCCAGCAGCGGCTCCTTCGAGCGCGCGAGCACCTTGGACGGATCGTTCTTGTCGAGCAGAGCTGCGCCGATCGAATATTTCCGCATCGCGCCGACGCCGTGGGTGAGCACCAGCCAGCCTTCGTCCACTTCGATCGGCGGGCCGCAATTGCCCATCTGGACGAGCTCCCACGGATATTGCGGCTTGATCAGCAGCTCGCCGCCTTCCCAATGGGTGATGTCGTCCGAGGTGTGGAGGAAGATGTTCTCGCCGTCCTGCCGGCCGAGCATCATGTACTTGCCGTCGATCTTCCGCGGAAACAGCGCCATGCCCTTGTTGCGCGATGCGCCGCCGCTCATCGGCACCAGATCGATCGCGCGCCAGTCGCGGGTGCGCATCAGCTCCGACTGGATCACCGAGCCGTTATAGGCCGTGTAGGTGCCGATCCATTCCTCGCTGCCGTCGTCATGGGTGAAATGGCAGATGCGTAAGTCTTCGAGCCCGTTGGACTGCGCCTTGGTGATCGGGAAGATCACCGTGCCCGAAAGCGTCGAATCGCGGTGGCGATAGACCGTCACCGGCCCTTCGGGGATCCGCGTCTCTTCCGCTTCGCGCGCGTCGGCCGCGGTGGCGAAGGGAGGCTCGGGAGCGAGAGTCAGCTCGTTCTTGTCGGTGATGATGCCTTCGCGGAACGACACCGACGAGATGTGCCCTTCCCCCACCGCGCGCAGCGACATGAGGATGCGCAACGAGCCCTTGGGCATGCCCGACTGATCGTAATGCGGCACGGCGCTGGGGTTCATCAGCGCGGCGGCGGCATAGCTGTATTCGTGGCAGAAATAGGCGCCGAGCAGCTGGCGCTTCTCGTCGCCGATATCGCCGCCGTCGAGCTTGAGCATCTCCTCGATCTCGTCATAGCGCGTCATGAACACGCGGCGGGTCTGCCAGTGACGCGCCTCGAAATCCTTGAGCACGATCTCGAGCTGGGCGCTCGCCTCGGCCGGCGACATCGCCAGCACTTCCTGAACGATGCGCTCGGAACGGCTGGGTCCCGAGCCGTTCTGTGCCCAGGCGATGTGAAAGGGGCGAACCACAACGCGCGACGGATCTGCCCGTAGCCGCAACGTGTGATTGAACAATTCCTGCATCAACCCCCCGATACCGTCCGAAAGCCGGCGCGAAGGGTTACGCGACGGCGGTGCGCGGGGTGCTTGCCACGTTTTCGGCGGGCTTTGAAAGTGCGGAAATGGCGCAATTCGCCAATTGGAGCGCCAGAATCGACTCGGCGCCCTGATTTCGGTTCAAACCGGTTGGCATCAGCCCGTCGAAGCAGCCGCCGTCCGCCACGGTCGCAAGCGGCAATTCGAGGTCGTTCGCGCCTAGATACCAGCGATAGGCGCGCATCGCCTCCTCACGCCAGCGCTCGTCGCCGGTCATCTGATACGCCGCGACGCATGCATCGATCGTCGCCTGCGCCTCGAGCGGCTGCTGATCGAAGGGCAACGGGTCCGAATAGGAACGCCCGAAGCTTTCGGTGCCCACCGCGCGGAACCGTCCCTCCGGCGAGGTCTGGCGTTCGACGATCCATGCGAGCGTCTCGAGGCCGACCGCGACGAAGTCCGGACGGTGCAGCACTTCGCCCGCGCGCAGCAATGCCTCGGGAAGCCGGGCATTGTCGTAAGCGAGAACGATCTCGAACCACTGCCATTCGGGGCGCCGCGCCTCGTCGAGCAAGGTAATCAGCTCCTCGCCGTACCGCGTGAGGATCGTGCGCGAGAGTGCGTGGCCGGGATGCGCCTCGATCATCGCGGCAGCACCCAGCATCGCAAAGGCGTGGCTGCGCGGCGCCTCGAGCTCGAGCGCGATCGACGCGGTATCGTCGAACAGCACCGAGGCCCAGTCGCGATGTTTCTGCGCCCGCGCATCGCGTGCGGTGACGCCGAGCGCCCAGATCGCGCGGCCGTTCGAATCCTCCGAGCCGACGTCCTCGCACCAGGTGCGATCGAAATTCATGAAGTTGCGGAAGCGGCGCTGATCAGGGTTCCACGCATATTGGACGAACGACGCATAGATGCTCGTCCACTTGTCGCGCACGCTTTCGTCGATACCGTCGATCTTCGACATCAGGATCAGCGCGCGGGCATTGTCGTCGATGCAATAGCCGTGGCGGCGATCGGGCACCGAATAGATCGAATGCTGGAGCATGCCGGTCGAATCGCTCATCCGCTCGACTGCGGCGAGATTAGGCTGGAGCGTGGCAAGCTCGGCGGTCGATTTAGCGAAGCGGTGCGGCCGGGCGGCGACGATCGCGGCCAGCTCGATCATCGCATTCTCGGCGAGACGCGGCCAGATCATCGTGCGGCCGCGGGCATAAGCGCGCTTCGACAGCGCCAGCCGCTCCCGCTCGTCGGTCAGCAGCCGGTCGATCTCGCGCGCGAAGCCGGCGCTGTCGCCGAAATTGACGAGCACGCCATGATCGTCAGCAAGGATCTCGGTGGCATGGACATAGGGCGTGGAGATCACCGGCTTGCCCACGCCGATCGCGTAGGAGAGCGTGCCCGAAGTGATCTGCGCCGGATTGTTGTACGGCGTGACGTAGAGATCGGCTGCCTGGAGATAATCGATCAGCTCGTCATGTTCGACGAACGCGTCGATGAACTGGACATGCCCGGCGACGCCCTTTTCCTCGGCAAGCGCCGTGAGGCGATCGCGATAGGCCTCGCCTTCGTGCGCGACGAGGTTCGGGTGGGTCGCGCCGAGCACGACGTAGAGCGCCTGGCGGTGATTGGCGACGACCTGCGGCAGGGCCGCGATCATCGTCTCGATGCCCTTGTTGGGCGCGAGCAGGCCGAAGGTCAGCACCACTTCGCGGCCTTCCCAGCCGAACCGGGCCTTCATGCTGTCCGGATCGGCAAAGGCGCGATCGGGCACGCCGTGCGGGATCATCACGATGCTCTTGTCGTCGGCGCCGTGCACGCGCTTGAGGATATCGCGGCCCTTCTCGGCCATCACGATGATCCGCGACGAGCGGCGGAGCAGAGCCTCCATCACCCGTCGCTCGTCGGCACTCGGCCGCTCGAGCACGGTGTGGAGCGTGGTGATGACCGGGATCGAGAGCCGGTCGGTCAGCGCGATCAGGAAATCGCCCGCCGGGCCGCCATAGATGCCGTATTCGTGCTGGATCCACAGTGCCTGTGCGCCGCTCGCCTCGATCGCGCGGGCGGCGTCGAGATAGGCGGCGCGATCATGCTGCGGGATCGCGCGCGTTACGGCATCGGGATAATCGTAACGGCCGGGATGATCGTCCATCGCATAGACGTCGACCTGAAGATCGGGATAGCGCTGCTTGAGCGCGTTGTAAGTGTCGGTCGTGTAGGTCGCGAGGCCGCATTTGCGTGGCAGGAAGTTGCCGATGAGCGCAAGGTGGTTGATACCGGGGGCGAGCATGAACGGCGCCATTCCTCTTCCTTCGCTACTGCAAACAACATGACTCTTTCGAGCCGCTTCGGACCTCCCAACTCTCGCTAAGCAATATGGTTTCATTCTTGTTGCATTGCAACATAAATGAATCCGACGAATCGTGCCGTAAATCTGAGGTTCAGCCTCGGCCTCGGTAACCGGGCACGTCCTGCGGCGGAATCCAGACGCCGGCGGGCGCCTCGCCCGACTGCCAGAAGACGTCGATCGGGATGCCGCCGCGCGGATACCAATAGCCGCCGATCCGCAGCCATTCGGGCTTCATCTCCGCGAACAGCCGCTCGCCGATGCCGACGGTGCAATCCTCGTGGAACGCGCCATGATTGCGGAAGCTGCCGAGGAACAGTTTCAACGACTTGGACTCGACGATCGTCTCTCCGGGCACATAGTCGATCACCAGATGCGCGAAATCGGGCTGGCCGGTGATCGGGCAGAGCGACGTGAATTCGGGCGCGGCGAAGCGGATCATGTACCGGCTGCCGGGGCGCGGATTGGCGACGTAATCGAGCTCCGCTTCCTCCGGCGTGGCGGGGAGGCTGGAGGTCTGTCCGAGATGCTTGGGTTCCATGGCGCGCATGTAGGCGTTTGCGGAGCGCTTTGCATCCTTCTAGGACCGACTGCGATGGACGGACTCGTAACGACAGCGTGGCTGGCAGGCGCATTGGGCTCGGAAGGCCTGGTGATCCTCGACGCCACCTACACCTCGACGCTGCCGGGCTCGGCGAAGCAGGACCCCAGGGCCGAATATGCCGCGGGGCATGTCCCGGGCGCATTGCTGCTCGATCTCGATACTCTGGTCGATGCGGACGATCCGCTCCCGTCGATGCTGCCGCAGCGCGACCTGTTCGAGGCGCGGATGGCGGATCTGGGCATCACCGCGGAGAGCCGCGTCGTCCTCTACGACAACAGCCCGCACCACACGTCGTGCCGGGCATGGTGGGTGCTGGGGCGGTTCGGAATCGAGGCGGCCTTGCTCGACGGCGGCATCGCGAAGTGGATGGCGGAAGGACGACCCGTCGAACGGGAGGTCCCTAACCCCGCTCGCAGCCGGTTCGAAGCGGGAGCGCCTCGGACGCAGGTGCGCAGCCTCGTCGAGATGCAGGCGACCGACGAGCAGATCGTCGACGCGCGTTCGGCGGCGCGCTTCACCGGCGACGAGCCCGATCCGCGCAAGGAATGCGCCCCCGGCCATATCCCCGGATCGAAGAACATCCCGCAGGGCCGCTTCTTCGAGGCGGACGGCACCTGGAAGTCGCCGGAAAAGCTCCGCGCCCTGTTCGAGGAGGCGGGTCTCGATCTCGCTAGGCCGCTCGTGGCGACCTGCGGATCGGGGATCACGGCGTCGGTCATCGCCTTCGCCGCGCACCTGCTGGGCCGCGACGTGCCGGTCTATGACGGCAGCTGGTCCGAATGGGGCGCGCTTGCCGCCACGCCCAAGGCGGTGGGCCCGGCATGAGCGACGAGAAGGACGCGACCAAGGTGGTCCAGGCCGGTCGGCGGCCCGAATGGACGCAGGGCATCGTCAATCCGCCGGTATGGCGCGCCTCGACGATCCTCTACGATTCGGTCGCAGAGCTCCGCGCGCGCGGCGCGGCGGACACGCACCACAAGCTGTTCTACGGCCGGCGCGGCACGCCGACGCAATGGTCGCTCGCCGAGGCACTGACCGAACTGGAGCCCGGCGCGGAGGCGACCCTGCTCTACCCTTCCGGAGTGGCCGCAGTGGCCGCGGCGTTGCTCGCGGTGCTCTCGCCCGGCGACGAATTACTGCTGGTCGACAGCGCCTATGATCCGACGCGTAGCCTCGCGGGCGGGCTACTCAAGCGCTTCGGCATCACCACTACCTTCTACGATCCGCTGATCGGGGCCGGGATCGCCGGGCTCTGCACCGATCGGACCAAGGCGATCTTCATGGAGAGCCCGGGCAGCCTGACCTTCGAAGTGCAGGACATTCCGGCGATCGTCGCGGTGGCGAAGGAACGCGGGATCGCGACCCTGCTCGACAATACCTGGGCGACGCCCTTGCTGCTGCCCGCGATCCAACTCGGTATCGATTATTCGATCCTCGCCTGCACCAAATACGTCGTCGGCCATTCGGACGTGATGCTCGGATCGGTCACAGCCGCCGAGGGCCAGTATGAGCGGCTTCGCGCCGCGACCTACCAGCTCGGCCAGACCGCGAGCCCCGACGACGCCTGGCTCGGCGCGCGCGGCCTTCGGACGATGGCGGTGCGGCTCGACCAGCATGGCCGTTCGGCACTGAAGATCGCCAGGTGGCTCGAGACCCGGCCCGAAGTCGCGCGGGTGCTGCACCCCGCGCTGCCCGGATGCCCGGGGCACGAAGCGTTCGTCCGCGATTTCCGGGGCGCGTCGGGGCTGTTCTCGTTCGTGCTGAACGGCGGATCGGACAAGGCACGCACGGCGCTGATCGACGGGCTGAGGCATTTCGGCATCGGCTATAGCTGGGGCGGGTTCGAGAGCCTCGCGATCCCGGTCGATCCGCAGCGTTATCGCAGCGCAACCAGATGGGAGGCCGAGGGACCGCTGGTGCGGCTCCAGATCGGGCTCGAGGATGCGGACGATCTGATCGCCGATCTCGAAGCCGGGCTCGCGCGCTTCACTGCGGCGCGCGGCTGATGGAGCGGCTCGGGGCCTGGCTGGCGGGACATAATCTGCCGGGCACTGCCGAGCTTTCGGAAGCCGCGATCGCCGCCGGGCTGGCCGCGATCGCGATGATCCTCGGCTGGCTGGCGGGGCGGCATATCGGCACGCGGATCACCGCCGCCTGGGCGGAGCGCATCAACGGAAACGCCGCGACCTTCCACCTGCGCGCCTGCGCAATCGTGCGCTGGAGCTCGGCGGCGATCCTGCTCGGGCTGATCGCCGTGAGCTGGCCGTGGATGCCGCTCGGCGCGCTGATCGTCGGCTTGGTCCAGGCCTTTTCGGTGGCGATGCTCGCGGTAGCGGTGCTGCGCGGACTCAATCTGCCGCGCTGGGCGGCCTGGACGCTGGCGGCGCTCGCCTTCGTCGCGGTGCTCAGCCACGCGATCGGCGGCTTTTCGGTGGTCGAGGTCACGCTCGATCGCGTCGGCATCCAGATCGGCCAGCGGCGCTTCTCCTTGCTCTCGGCGCTCACCATCGGCGTCACCATCCTGCTGTTGTTCGCCGGCGTACGGCTCGCGAACAAATTGCTGAGCCATTCGATCGGCAGTGCGCGGGGGTTCGATCCGACCCAGAAACTGCTCGTCCAGAAGCTCGCCGGCATCGCCGTGGTGGTGCTCGCCTTCTTCATCGGCGTCGACCTGCTCGAAGTGGACCTGACCGCCTTCACGGTCTTCTCGGGCGCGTTCGGGCTCGCGATCGGCTTCGGCATGCAGAAGACGATCGGCAATTTGATCGCGGGGATCCTCCTGCTGATGGACCGATCGATCAAGCCGGGCGACGTGATCGTGGTGGGCGACAGCTTCGGCTGGGTGAACAAGATCGGCGTCCGCGCGGTCTCGGTGGTCACCCGGGACGGCAAGGAGCATCTGATTCCGAACGAGAATCTGATGACGCAGGAAGTGGAGAATTGGTCGTACACCGATCGCAATGTCCGCGTCCGCATCCCGGTGACCGTGGCTTATGACTGCGATCTCAAGCGCGCGCAGGAACTGATGCTGCGCGCCGCCGCCGAGAGTCCGCGCGTGCTCGACAATCCGAAATCGAACGTGTGGCTGATGGCATTCGGCCAGTCCGGTGCCGAGCACGAGATCCTCGTCTGGATCAGCGATCCCGAGAGCGGCGTGGGCAATGTGAAGAGCGATGTGCTCAACCGGCTCTGGGTGCTGTTCAAGGAACATGGCATCTTTATCCCCTATCCGGTTCGCGACGTGCGGGTGCGTGAATGGCCGACAGACGGCGCTCCAGGCTCGGCGCCGGAATAGCGACCGGAAGTCCAAAACTCCCCTCCCCCTTCGCGCGAACCGTGCCTATCTTGGCGGCCGTGAGTTCCCAGCCGATTACCGCCCGCATCGCCGACGGCGTCGCCTCGATCCCTTCGGCGGAGTGGGACGCGTGCGCGGGCGAGGCCAATCCGTTCGTCGGCCATGCCTTTCTGTCGATCCTCGAGCGATCGGGATCGGCGACTGCGCGAACGGGCTGGCAGCCGTTGCCGATCCTTGTCGACGGCTGTGCGGGGACCGCTGGGGCGATCGCACCGGCCTATGTCAAATCGCACAGCCAGGGCGAATATGTCTTCGACCATGGCTGGGCCGATGCCTGGGAGCAGGCGGGCGGGCAATATTATCCCAAGCTGCAGGTAGCGGTGCCGTTCACGCCCGTGCCCGGACCGCGGCTGCTGCTGCGCGACGAAGCGCTGGCGCCGGCGCTGATCGCGGCGATCGAAGCAGTGACCGACCAAAACCGGCTGTCCTCGGCGCACGTCACCTTCGTCGAGGCGGCGCAATTGCACTGGTTCGAGAGCGCCGGTTGGCTGATGCGCGCCGGCACCCAGTTCCACTGGCAGAACCGTGATTATGCCGGCTTCGAGGATTTCCTCGCCGCCCTCTCCAGCCGCAAGCGCAAGGCGATCCGCAAGGAGCGCGCCGCCGCACTGGACGGGCTGACCGTACGGCACCTGACCGGCGCCGAGATCACCGAAGCGCATTGGGACGCCTTCTGGGAATTCTACCAGGACACCGGATCGCGCAAATGGGGGCGGCCCTATCTGACCCGCGCCTTCTTCTCGATGCTCGGGGCGGAGATGGCGGACAAGGTGCTGCTGATCTTCGCCGAGCGCGATGGGGTGCCGATCGCGGGAGCGCTCAACCTGATCGGCGAGGACGCGCTCTACGGACGTTATTGGGGCGCTGTCGAGGAAGTGCCGTTCCTCCATTTCGAGCTCTGTTACTATCAGGCGATCGACGCCGCGATCGCGCGCGGGCTGGCGCGGGTCGAGGCGGGCGCACAAGGCGAGCACAAGCTCGCGCGCGGCTATGCCCCGGTCGCCACCTGGTCGGCGCACTACATCCCCGACCCAAGCTTCCGCCGCGCAGTGGCGGATTTCCTGCGGCGCGAGCGCGAGGCGGTCGAGCGGGAGCAGGAATGGCTGGGCGAGATGACGCCGTTCAAGCGCGAGGGATGAGTTGGCGCTTTCGTGACCCCCTATCCCGTTCGCCCTGAGCTTGTCGAAGGGCCGTTCTTCTATCGTCCGGCCAAAGAAAAGAACGGTGCTTCGACAAGCTCAGCACGAACGGATCGAGGTCAACCCGCCATCGCTACGTCGTGCCTATTCGCCCACGGGCGAAGGCGATGCCTCCGGCTCGGGCAGATTGCTGGTGAGCTGCCGGCCGTCGTTGAGGATAAGGTCGCGCTCCCATTTGGGGAGCGGCAACTCGCCGGGGCGGATGACCGGTGCGGGAATGTTGTGATCGACGCGGTAGAGCGCGCTATGGCTGTGATCGTCGACATAGAGCGGCACCAGCCCCTGCAGGAAGCGCTGGTCGAACTGCGGCGGGCGGATCATCCAGACATAATCGAACGCATCGCGCGGGAAGCGGGTCAACGCCCAGGCCACCGGCCGCCACCATTCGCGCGGGCACTGGACGTCGGTGACGATCTGCGAGGGATCGTGCGCGAAGCGCTGGGCGTCGGCATAGCGCACCGTCAGCAGCTGCGCGCCGGGCATCGACCATTGATCGTTGGTGTAAGCCAGCTTGCGTTCGAGCGCGAGTGCGGGGACGTGCTGTAGGCGCGTCATCTTCCATTCGTTGTAGCAGGTCTCGCCGACGAAGCTGACCAGCCGCGCGCCTTCGGGCAGATGCTCGAGCGCCTTCAGCTCGCGGTCATAGGATTTGTCGTAGAGGAAGAAGCTCCACGTCGTCGCGGCGATGCGCGCAGTGAAAAACACCATGCCGATCGCCGCCACCACCGCCGCGCCGCGCATCGACATGCCGGGCTTGGGGCGGATCGCGATGATCCCGATCGCCATCAGGAACGGCACCAGCCGCATATCGGCGTAGGCCGATCCGAACACGATCCGCGGCAGCAGCACATAGACTGCCGCGAGGAACAGGAACGACAGGCTGAGGTTGCGCGAATATTGGAGATTGGGGTCGCGGATCGCCTTGAACAGCAGCAGGAACAGCACGCCGACCGAGGCGATGTCGAACAGCTGCCATCGATCGCGGAAGACCTGGACGATCCACATCATCTTGGCGCGCCAGTTGAACCAGTCCGCGGTCTGCCCGGTGACATGGCCGCCGCTGCGCCACATCAGCATCAGCAAGGCGGGCGGCGCCAGCACGAGGCACTGGATGCCCGCCTTGAACCACGGAAGCAGCCATTCGCGCACGAACCCCTGCCCGCGATGCGCATCGTGGTGGCGGACCAGTTCGGCCGAGAAAGCGAGTACGCCGAGCACGCCCCAGCCGAAGGTGTGCGTGATCCAGATCAGCACCGAGATCGGCAGGAATACGAGGCTGCGGAACTGAAACCTGCCGAGCCGCGCGAGCCGCAGCCACCAGCCGAAGCCGAGCAGCGCCATGCCCATCGACAGCGCGAAATTGACGAAGCCGAAATGGAAGGGGAAGGCATAAGCCAGCGGCAGCGCGAACAAGGCGGTGGCGGGAATGCGGCCATGGACCTCGCGTGCGATCATCAGCAGCCCGGCGACGGTCATCGCAGGGATCGTGATGACGATCAATTTGACTGCGAGCTCGAGCCCGAACACCTTGGACATGGGGATGACGAGCAAGTCGACTCCCAGATTGCCCATCAGGCTCCAGCTGAAATTATACCAGTCGTGCAGGTGCGGATATTGCGCGTAATCGAGCTGGACGCGGTAGCGCCCCATATGGCCGGGCAGGTCGACCAGCGGCGGAATATCCGGCCACAGCAGGGGCACGATCGCCATGAACGTGGCGAGCGCCACGAACCATCGTGTCTGCCACCAATACAGCTTCTCGCCCCGATCCATCGCGCCGCTTTAGTGCGTAGCGCGAGCCTCAGACAAGCGGTGGTTGTCGATCCGGTACAGGATATCGGTCCGATTGCGCCACAGCGGCTGCATTCCTGCGGTCAGTCGGTTGTCGAAAGCCGGCGGATTGATCAGCCAGACATAATCGAAACGGTCGCGCGGCAGCCCGGCGAGCGCACCGTTCATCGTCATGAAATCGGTTTGTATCGGGCAGGGTTCGAGCAGCACGAGCTGCGAGGGATCGGTGTCGTATTTGCCCAGGCCGGGCGCGATCACGGTGATCGGCGTGCTGCCGGCGAGGCGCCACTGATCGTTGGAGAAGGCCGAACGGCGCACGAGCGCCAGCGCAGAAAGATGGCTTTCGCGGCGATGCGCCCAGGGGTCGATGCAATTGGACCCGACAAAGGTGACCAGCCGCGCGCCATGCGGAATATGATCGAGCGCCGCGAGGTGGCGGTTCCATTCGCGATCGACCTGCCAAAAGCCGATCGTCGAACCTGCGGTGCGCACTCCGAAAAAAGCGAGCCCGATCAGCGCCAGTGTCGCCCGCTCGCGCGCGGGGAACGCCGCGCCCGCCCGGAAGGTCAGCAAAGCCAGGATCACCATGAACGGCGCGATCCGCATATCGGCAAAGGCCGAGCCGAACAGGATGAAGGGCAGGAACGCGAAGGCGGCGAACAGCAGCAGCGACGCGGCGGCGAGGCTGAGTGCGCGTTCGATCCGCCGGTCGCGCAATGCGCGGTAGAGAACGATCCCGATCAGCGCGACCGACGCGATGTCGTATATCGCCCAGCGATCGCGCAACACCATTGCGATGAAGCCGAGCTTGAGCCTGATCTCGAAGAAGCGGCCGGTGACGCCGGCGCCGTCGCTCGAACGCCAGACGAACAGCAGCACCATCGGCAGCGCGAGCGGCAGGCAGGCGACTCCCGCCATGACGAGTGTGGCGAGCCAGCCGCGTCCCTGCTGGCGCGCACGTGCCAGCTCGGCGCCGAACGCCATGATGCCGAGCACCCCCCAGCCGACGACGTGCGCGAGCCAGATCAGCGCCGAGAATGGAACGAACAATGCGGCACGAAGCCCGATCCGGTTCTGGCGGCCGAGCCGCAGCCACAAGGCAAAGGCATTGAGCGCGAGCGCCATCGAGAGCGCATGGTTCACGAAGCCGAACAGGAACGAGTAATTATAAGCGAGCGGCAGTGCGAACAGCACCCAGGGCTGAATCCGCCCATGCGCCTCACGCGAGATCCACAATATCCCGCTGGCGGTCAGCGCGGGAATGGCGAGGATGACGAGTTTGACCGCCAGCTCGAGCCCGAGCAGCGGCGCGAGGCCGGCGACGAGCAGGTCGACGCCGAGATTGCCGGCGATGCGCCAGTGAAACTGGTACCATTGCGACAGCACCGCGGCATCGGTGCCGAGCATCACTCGGTAGCGCCCCATATGGCCGGGAAGATCGGTGAGCGGCGGAATCGCAGGCAGCAGCAGCGGGACGATCGAAAGCAACACCGCGGCGAGCACGAAGCCGCGCGTTTCCCACCAGGCGGTTTCGATACGTTTCAAGGCCTGATCTCCGCGGGTAGGTGAGTGACGGCAAACAATGCCGGGGCATCGCCCGGGGGCGAGATCGGGCGCAGCCATGCCGGCGGCCGGCCGCTGCGCAACGCGCCGTTCAACCGCAGGGGGCCGCGCGCCTGCGCGCCGAGCTCTTCGAAGTCGCCGGGGCAAAGCGCGACATAATCGATCCTCCACTCGCGGGCGAGCATGCGGGCAGTCTCGGCCGGGCCGAGGAAGAAGCGGTACATCGCGGCGTTGCCCGCGCCGTTCCGATGATAGGGGGCGGCCACCACATGGTGCGGTGTGGCGGCGAGCGCGAAGGCGCCCATGTCGATGGGGGCCATCAATGTACCGGCCGGCAGCGCGGCGATCCGCGCAAGCGCGGCGGGACTGGAGCAATCGGCGCTCGACGGCGCGGTGGTGGTCGCGCCGCGCGATGCGAGCGCCTCACCCGTCAATGGATAGAGCAGCCCGGCGGAAATCAGCCAGGCGGGGACGAGCGCGGCTACGCCTTTCGCGCGCGCCGCAGTGATCAGCGCCGCGAGCGCGGGGGCGGCGAGCAGCGCGCCGGCATAGGCGCCACGAAGCTGGACCAAGGTCAATGCGAGCGCGGCGAGCTGGAGGGCGAGCAGTACCAGCCAGCGATGATCGCGCGTGCTGTGCCACGCCCAGCCGTTCGCGGCGATCCCCGCGAGCATCAGCCCGGCATAGCCGATCGCCTGCGAGATCGGTGCGCCGAACAAAGGCTGTGCCTCGGCGACATTGGCCAGCCAGAGTTGCGCGAGCAACGGATCGACCGCGCCATAGGGTCGCAGGCAACCGGGCGCGATCGCCAGCGTGCCGGCGGCCGCGACCACCGCGGCGACCAGCGCGGCAACCGATCGTCCCCTCGCCCCGGTCGAGGAGAAGCCGAACACGGCCAGCGCCAGCGGCGCCAGCGCCGCGAATTGCGCGGGGCGCCAGAGTTCGGCGGTGAAGCCGTCGCAGCCCGGCCAGTCCCAGCCGCTGGTGCGCAGCAAGGCGGATCCGGCGGCGAGCGCGAGGACCAGCGCCGTGGCATAGCCGGCCAGACGTGCCTGCCCCTCGCGCGTACCGTGGATCCAGCGCAGGACGATGGCGGCGGCGGCGATGGCGAGCAAGAATGCAGTCTCGACCCCGACGATCAGCGAAGCCGCAGTAGCGATTCCCGCGGCAGCACCCGCGGCGAGCGAACCGCGCCCGACCGCCGTCCACACCACTACCAGCAGAAGCACCATCTGCAGCCCGTGATGATCGATCCGGCCGGGCAGGAACAAGGTCGTCGCTGGATAGGCGAGCGCCGCCACTACCGCCGCCAGCTGTCCCGAGGCGCGCAGAGAGCGCGCGATGCCGGCGACGAGCGCCAGCGCTGCGACGAAGAGCAGAGCGGGCCAGGCGATCACCGCAGTCAGTTCGGCGGCGTGCACGCCTGCGAGCGGCGTCAGCAGGCGAATGATCGCCCCCGGCACGAGATCCGCCAGCCGCGACCAGTGCATTTCGAGCCCGGGAGGCGTCCCGAGGCGGTGCTGGGCGAGATCGCCGAATGACTGCCCGCCCAGCCAGTCGCGAATCTGCTGGAGCCGGACCATGTCGTCGGTGTCGGGCAGGCGCAGCGCGGAAAGACTGGCCCAGTCCCGCATTGTCCAGGCAAGCGTCAGCAGCCCCGCAAGGAGCAGTGCGATGCCGAGATCGCCCCAATGCCGGTCCTGCACATGCGCGGGCATGGCACCGGCCTAGCCATGCATGGTTAAGGCGGCGTTAGCCGTCGCGGCGGCCCAGCAAACGCAGCCGCAATGCGTTCAGCTTGATGAAGCCCGCGGCGTCGCGCTGGTCATAGGCGCCCTGATCATCCTCGAAGGTCACGACCTTCTCGCTGTACAGGCTGTTGGGCGAACGGCGGCCGGTGACGATGACGTTGCCCTTGTAGAGCTTCAGCCGGACGGTGCCGGTCACCTTCTCCTGGCTGTGATCGATCGCGGCCTGGAGCATCTCGCGCTCGGGGGCGAACCAGAAGCCGTTGTAGATCAGCTCGGCATAACGCGGCATCAGCTCGTCCTTGAGATGCGCGGCGCCGCGGTCGAGGGTAATCTGCTCGATCCCGCGATGGGCGAGATGATAGATGGTGCCGCCCGGCGTCTCGTACATGCCGCGCGACTTCATGCCGACGAAGCGGTTCTCGACCAGATCGAGCCGGCCGATGCCGTGCTTGCGGCCGAGCTCGTTGAGCGCGGCCAGCAGCGTCGCGGGCGACATCGCCTCGCCGTTCAGCGCGACACCGTCGCCGCGCTCGAAATCCACCGTGATCGTCTCGGGCTTGTCGGGCGCGTCCTCCGGATTGACCGTGCGCGAATAGACATAGTCGGGGACCTCGTCCCACGGATCCTCGAGCACCTTGCCCTCGGACGAGGTGTGGAGAAGGTTTGCGTCGGTCGAGAACGGCGCCTCGCCGCGCTTGTCCTTGGCCACCTGGATCTGGTGCGCTTCCGCGAACTCGATCAGGCGCGTGCGGCTGGTCAGGTCCCATTCGCGCCACGGCGCGATGACCTTGATGTCGGGCGCGAGCGCGTAATAGCCGAGCTCGAAGCGGACCTGGTCGTTGCCCTTGCCGGTCGCGCCGTGGCTGACCGCGTCGGCATTGACGAGCCGCGCGATCTCGATCTGGCGCTTGGCGATCAGCGGGCGCGCGATCGAGGTGCCGAGAAGATAGAGGCCCTCGTACAATGCATTGGCGCGCATCATCGGGAAGACGAAGTCCTTGACGAACTCCTCGCGCAGATCGTCGATGAAGATGTGCTCGCGCTTGACGCCGGCCTGCTCGGCCTTGCGCCGCGCGGGCTCGAGTTCCTCGCCCTGGCCGAGATCGGCAGTGAAGGTCACCACCTCGCACTGATATTCCTGCTGGAGCCACTTCAGGATCACGCTCGTGTCCAGCCCGCCCGAATAGGCAAGGACGACGCGGTTGATCTTGTCGGACATGAGGCAGGCGACTCCAGAAGATGCGTGGGAAAACCGTGCGCGCTCTAGGGTTCCTGCACCCGCGGCGCAACCATGGTAAGACCCATGCCGGAGGACAGGATGGCCGAAACCAAGACCAAGCCGACCGAGATGAAGGTCGCCGACTTCATCCATGCCGCCCCGGACGCAGTGCGCCGCGAGGACGCGAAGACGCTCGTCGCCTTGATGTCGCGGATTACCGGCGAGGAACCGGTGATGTGGGGCCCTTCGATCATCGGCTTCGGCAGCTATCATTACCGCTACGAGAGCGGGCACGAGGGCGACGCGTGCCGGCTGGGCTTCAGCCCGCGCAAGGCGGAGCTGGTGCTCTATGTGCTGAACGGCGGCCCGGAACAGGAGGCCCAGCTCGCGCGGCTGGGCAAGCACAAGACCGGCAAGGCGTGCCTCTACATCCGGAAGCTGGCCGACGTGGACATGGCCGTGCTCGAGGAGATTATTCGCGGGGCGCTCGCCTCGATGGACGCGCGCTATCCGCGCTAAGCCGATAGCCGCTCCGATATATCGGACGTCTCGCGCAGCGCCTGCTCCGCTTCGATCATATAATCGCGCGTGATCGGCAGCGCCGTGCGCGAGCGCGAGAACTGGAGCTGGTAATTGACCAGCCCGCCATTGACGAAGGCGACATAGGACCCCGCGAGATAGAAGGTCCACATCCGGAAGAAGCGCTCGTCGTACAGCGCGACGATCTCGTCCTTCGCGGCGACGGTGCGGTCGTACCAGGCCTTGAGGGTGTGGGCGTAATGCAGCCGCAGCACCTCGATGTCGGTCGGGAACATGCGCAGGCCTTCATAGCCGCGCGCGATCTCCGACAGCGCCGGGATATAGCCGCCGGGGAAGATGTACTTCAGCGTGAACGCGTCGGTGACGCCGGGGCCGCCGGCCCGCCCGATCGTGTGGAGCAGCATCACGCCTTCGGGGGTGAGCAATTCGCGGCACTTGTGGAAGAAGGTGCGATATTGCGGCGTGCCGACATGCTCGAACATGCCGACCGAGACGATCCGGTCGAACTGGCCGGTCATCTCGCGATAGTCGATCAGCTCGAAGCGCACCTTGCCATGCACGCCGCGTTCGGCGGCGCGCTCGCGGGCGACCTTGAGCTGCTCTTCGGACAGCGTGATGCCGACGACTTCGGCGCCGGTCTTCTCGTGAAGATAGAGCGCCATCCCGCCCCAGCCGCAGCCGATATCGAGCACGCGCATCCCGGGCTCGATCGCCAGCTTGGCGGCGATATGCGCCTTCTTGTCGAGCTGGGCCTGTTCGAGGTTGTTCGCCGGATCGGTGTAATAAGCGCAGCTATATTGGCGGTCGGCGTCGAGGAAGAGATCGTAGAGGCGCCGCGACAGATCGTAATGATGCGCGACGTTGCGCTTCGCCCGCCGCGCCATGTTGTAGCGGCCGATGCGGTGCATGACGGTGTTCGCCAGCCGGGCAAGCGGCTTGGGATCGAGCGCGGCGGTCGCGTCCTCCCAGCGATTGTTGCTCGTCATCAGCACGAGCAGGTCGAAGATGTCGCCCTGCTCGATCGCGAGACGGCCGTCCATGAAGCATTCGGCGGCGCCCAGGCTGGGATCGCGCATGATCGCCCCCGCGGCGCCACGCGCGAACCTTACCGTAACGGGCTTGAGGTGCGGATCGGGTTCACCGAAGCTGCGGCTGGTGCCGTCCGCATGGATCACTGTCAGCTGCCCGCGCTTCACTGCGCGCGTAAAAAACGTATCGATCAACGCCATCGGCCGAACTCGTCAACAGCCCCCACCAGCTGTCTAACTAGGGCCGGAACGACTTTTCGCAATGCGGAAAATCCATATCCGTCGTCCCGGCGGAAGCCGGGATCTCAGGCGAAGGCGCGATACGGCACGAGATCCCGGCCTTCGCCGGGATGACGGACAGGAACCTAGATCCCCGCATACCATTCGTAGCCGTTCGAATCCTCCCAATAGCCCCCCTTGCCCGCGCCAATCGCGGCAAGGCTGGCCACCGCCTCCACGCGCATCACGTACTTCGCCTGCTTGTAGCCGAGCTGGCGTTCGACCCGCAGCCGGACCGGCGCGCCATGGCCGACCGAGAGGGTTGCGTCGTTCATCGCCCAGGCGAGGATCGTCTGAGGGTGGAAGGCGTCGACTAGGTCGATCGATTCGTAAAAGGGCGTGCCGCCGAAGCGGTCCGCACAATGGAAGACGATGTAGCGCGCGCTGTCACGGATGCCGGCGAGCTGGAGCAATGTCTCGAGCCGCGGTCCCTGCCATTTGCCGATCGCGCTCCAGCCCTCGACACAATCGTGCCGGGTGATCTGCGCGCGCTGGGGCAGCGCCTGGATCTGCGCGAGGCTGAAGCGGAGCGGCCGCGCGACGAGGCCGTCGACCGTCAGCCGCCAGTCGGCGAAACGATTGGCGGCGAGGGCATTGTATTCGGGCGTGTTCGGGCTCGCGGTGCCGTTGACCCGAAAGATCGGGCTGCGCTGCTCGGCGCGAAATTCGCGGGCGAGCGCGGCGCGGCCGTTGATCGAGCGCTGGAGAAAGCGATGCGCGTCCTCCGCGCTCATCAGCGCGGGACTGTCGGTCAGCGAATCGCAGCCGGCGAGCAGGCTGGCGCCGCTGCCAACGAGCAGGGTCCGGCGCGTGATCACGAATGATCCTCCTCTGGCGCGCGCCACCAGCCGGTGATCATCGAACGCACTTCGTTGATCGGGCCGGCGAGGATCACCAGCGTCAGGTGGACGATAATGAACAAGGTCATGCACGCCATCGCGATGAAGTGGACCGAGCGCGCCGACTGGCGCCCGCCGAACAGGTCCGCCAGCCACGGCCACATACCCGGCGAGATCGCGAGGCCCGAGGCGATCAGCAGCGGGAGCAGTACGAAGATCACGCCGACATAACTGAGCTTCTGGAAGATATTATAGGCGCGCGGATCGTGCGGATCGTGGAAGCGCAAGGCAAGATGCGCCTTGAAATCGGTCCACAATGCGCGCGGCGCCAGCTCGCCGCGGCGGATGCGCAGGTCGCGCTGGATGTGCCGGTTGATCAGCCCGAACAGCATGTACGCCAGCAGCCCGAAGCCGAGCACCAAGGCGAAGAACAGATGCCAGTGCCGCGCGCCGGCGAGGCTGTAATGGCTCGGGATCGTCGCCCAGCCCGGGAAGCGCGGCAGCTCGAGCCAGGCATGGTCGAAATTCGCGCCGTAATGCCCCCAATAGAGCCGGGGGTGCGCATTGAAGATCATCAGCCCGCTGGGGATCAGGATCAGGATCGCGAGCGCGTTGATCCAGTGCCAGAGGCGCGTGAACGGCCGGTGCCGATAGATCGTGCGGGGCTCGGGAGGCGCATCCATGCCCACTCCTTAGCCTATCCGCCGTACGCGCGCACGAAGAAGACGAGCGTGGTGGCACCGGTGACCAGCAGCGTCCAGGCGCGGACCATGCCGGGCGACAGCTTCTTGCCGATCACGGCACCGAGCCAGCCGCCAAGGATCGAGCCGATCAGCATCGGCAGGCACGCCCACCACCAGACCATCGCGAATCCGATGAAGACGAAGGCCGCGGCGAAGTTCGCCACCGCCAGCATCAGGGTGCGGATCGCGAACAATTCGCGTGGGCGGATATTGGCGAGCAGGCCATAGACCGCGGTGGTGATCAGCCCCACGCCGCCGCCGAAATAGCCGCCATAGATGCCGAGAAACGCCTGCGTGATCAGCAAGGTCGGCCGGCCGATCGTGACGCGGGCATGGAGCCAGTCGGCCGCGCTTTTGCCGAACACCATCACGGCGAAGGCGAACAGCAGCAGCCAGGGGATGAGCAGATCGAATACCGCGGTCGGAGTGAGCACGAGCAACAGGCTGCCGACCAGCCCGAACGCGAAGGTGATCGCGGCCAGCAGCCGCACCGACAGGCCCGCAACGGGCGCGAGCTCGTCGCGATAGGCCCATGCACTCGTCCCGGCACCGGGGAGCAATGCGACGTTCGACGTGGCGTTGGCGATGTTGGCGGGAAGCCCGAGCGCGATCAGCGCCGGCAGCGTCGCGAAGGTGCCGCCGCCGGCCAGCGCGTTCATCGCGCCGCCGAGCACGCCGGCGCCGGCGGCCAATGCTATCGAGAAGAAGTCCACCGTAAGTCCGTTCGCCCTGAGCCTGTCGAAGGGCCGTACTTGTTTTTCCGGCGGTGAAAAGAAGAACGGTGCTTCGACAAGCTCAGCACGAACGGGTTAGGGTCATCCGACCTGTCTCTATGCGGGAGAAAAGCGGATGAACGATGTTCTGGCCGATTATGCCGCAGCGGCGACTCCTGAGCTGATCGCCGGCTATGACGCGCTTCCGCCCGAACAGATCTATGCGGCGGTGCTCGATCTCCTGCCGCGCCCGCCCGCCCGCATCGCGGATATCGGCGCGGGGACGGGCCGCGACGCGGCGTGGCTCGCCGAACAGGGGCATCGCGTGCTGGCGGTCGAGCCGGTGCGGGAATTCCGCGAGGCCGGGGCTGCACTCCACGGCGACCGGATCGAATGGCTGGACGACCAGCTTCCCGATCTTGCCAAGCTGCAGCAGCACGGCTCCTTCGATCTGGTGATGCTGTGCGCCGTATGGCACCATCTCGACACCGCTGGTCGCGCGCGCGCCGTGCCGGCCCTGGCGCAGGCCACAGCGCCGGGCGGCCAATTGATCCTGTCCCTGCGCCACGATCCGGCACCCGACCGCGGCACCTTCCCCGCACCGCCCGAAGAGGCGATCGAACTGGCATCTGCGGCCGGTTTCGATCTGACTCGCCGGGCCGAGACGGAGTCGGTGCACCCCGTAAGCCGGGCGAACGGAGTCCGCTGGACCTGGCTCGTCCTGACGAAGGATGCGAGCGGCTAGACTGAGAACCCATTCAAGCTCTTGATTTGACTACCAGGCTGCCCCCATTTCGTCATCCCCGCGAAAGCGGGGACCCCTCTCCTGAGCGAGCGACAAAATGCGCCGGTGCGATCGGGGATAAGATGGGAGATGGGTCCCCGCTTTCGCGGGGATGACGCGTTTTAATACGAGGCCTCAACCTCAGCCCAGGGCCGCGAGCTTTTCCTCGGCCTGCCGGTCGAGTTCGGCGCGGCTCTTCTTCTCCGACGCGGTCTTGAGCTGACCGCAGGCGGCGTCGATGTCGCGCCCACGGGGCGTGCGCACCGGCGCCGAATAGCCGGCCTCGAAAACGATGTTCGAGAAGGCGCGGATCCGCTCGGGCGCCGAACATTCGTATGGCGCGCCCGGCCATGGGTTGAACGGGATCAAGTTCACCTTGGCCGGAAGCTTGTACTTCTTGATCAGCCGGACCAGCTCGTGCGCATCCTCGTCGCGGTCGTTCTTGTCCTTGAGCATCACGTACTCGAAGGTGATCCGCCGGGCATTGTTGGCGCCGGGATAATCGGCACAGGCCTGGAGCAGCTCCTCGATCCCGTATTTGCGGTTCAAGGGCACGATCTCGTCGCGAACCTCCTTGGTCACTGCGTGGAGCGACACCGCGAGATTGACCCCGATCTCCTCGCCCGCGCGCGCCATCATCGGCACCACGCCCGAAGTGCTCAGCGTGATCCGGCGCTTCGACAGCGCGAGGCCATCGCCGTCCATCACCAGCTTCAAGGCATCGCGGACATTCTCGAAATTGTAGAGCGGCTCGCCCATGCCCATCATCACGATGTTGGTGAGCATGCGGCCCTCGGGCTGGCTCGGCCATTCACCCAGCGCATCGCGCGCGAGCATCACCTGCCCGACGATCTCGGCCGGCAGCAGGTTGCGCACCAGCCGCATCGTGCCGGTGTGGCAAAAGCGACAATTGAGCGTGCAGCCGACCTGGCTCGAGACGCACAAAGTCCCGCGGTCCGCATCGGGGATGAAGACCATCTCGTAATCCTGGCCGTCGTCCGAGCGCAGCAGCCATTTCCGGGTGCCGTCGATCGAGACCTGCGCCTCGACGACTTCGGGGCGCGAGATCACGAAGCGCTGCTCGAGCCAGGGCTGCATCGCTTTCGAGATGTCGGTCATCAGCGCGAATTCGGTGACGCCGCGATTGTAGATCCAGTGCCACAGTTGCTTGGCCCGGAGCTTGGCCTGCTTCGGCTCGAGCTGCGCGGTCTCCAGCGCCATGCGCAGATCGGCCTTGGAAAGGCCGAGCAAGTCGATGCGGCCGTCGGCGCGCGGCTTGAATTCCCGGGGCACGGGCACGGGATCGATGTGCCCCGGAATGGGCATGAGGGCGGCCGACTCTGTCTGCATGACGGCGCATCTAGTCGATTTCGCGCGCGAATTCCACTCCCGGTGGCGAATCCCGCCGCAAATGGCTGCTCCATCCCGCTTCTGCCACGCCGCGTCGCGGAGCGGTTGCCCCGGCGGGACCCCGCCGTCCAGCTTGGCGTTGGGGGCGTACCCAATTCGGAGCGTAATATGAAGTTTCGTACCTCGATGATCCTCTCCGCGGCGCTGATCTGCGCGCCGGCGGCGATGGCACAGACTGCCCAGACCTCGCCTGCGCCCGCCGAGCCGGCACCCGCCGCGCCGGCACAGGAAGGCACCACCGGTGCCGGCACCGCCACTACCGCCACTGCGGTGAGCGATGCCGAGATCAACCAGTTCGCCACCGCGGCGCTCGCGGTCGCCAAGGTCCGCCAGGACGCCACTGTTCCCGAAGCCGACAAGAACGCCAAGATGGTCGAGGCGATCACCGCGACGGGCCTGCCGGCCAAGCGCTTCAACGAGATCGCACAGGCGATGCAATCGGACACGGCGCTGAACAAGAAGATCCAGGACGCGGCAGCGGCACAGCAGCCGGCGGCGCCTGCAGCGCCAGCGCCGGCGAAATAACCGACGGGCGGGCGGCGACGCGTTCGCCGCCCGCATCGGCTCAAGCGGTGATACCGAGCGCGGCGAAGCTGGTCGCGAGCGATTGCGCTAGTGGCGTATGCGGTTCCTCGCCCAGAAAGGCGACGAGTTCGCGATTGTCGAGCCGCAGCGGATGCCGCCAATAAGGCCGCATCTCGATCATCTCGCGCATCGTCGGATTGAACGGCGCGATCAGCGGCAACGCCCACCACGGCATGCCGCGCACAGGTAATTTCCTGCCGAGCACTTCCCGGATCGAACGCGTGAAGCGCGTGCCGTCGGCATCCCAATGTCCGCCGAAATGGAAGCGCGCGAAGTGCGGCAGCACGGGCTCGCGATCCAGCAACAGCGCGAAGGTCTCGGCGACATCGGGCAGATAAGCCCAGGCGTGACCGATGCCCTTGCCGCCCGGATACAGGATCGAACGTACCCGTCCCGGCTTCACCATCCCCTGCGACAGCCAGCTATTGCCGGGCCGCGGGCCATAGAAATCGCCGGTGCGCAGGATCAGCGCGCGGACCCCGGAAGCGTGGATGCTCCGCTCCATCTCGACGCGGATCCGTCCCTTGCGCGTCGCCGGGTCCTGCGGCGAATCCGCCTGCGCCACCGGCGTGGCGGCGGGATCATAATTATAGATCGTCCCCGGCAGCACCAGCCGCGCGTCGTTCGCCCGCGCCGCGGCGATGCTGTTGGCGAGCATCGCCGGCACGAGCCGCGCCCAATCGCGATAGCCCGGCGGATTGACGGCATGCAGGATCGCCGCGACGCCCCGCGCGGCGCCCGATACCGCGGCGGCATCCATCGCATCGCCTTCGATCCATTCGATCCCGGCGTCGAGCCCCGGTCGCACGCTGCGCACCAGCCCCCGCACCTTCCAGCCGTGACGCACCAGCGCACGTGCCGTCTCGCCGCCAACGCCCCCGATCGCGCCGAGCACCAATGCCGTCTTTTCCATGATCGTCTCCATTGCTTGCCGGACAGCAGATGGACGCGGAACAACTCAAAGAAAATTGCCGAACCTTTGCAGCTCGCCTATACAAATTTGATGAGCTCACTCGATGCCGGAATCGATTGGGAGCGCCAGCGCGCGTTCCTTGCAGTCATGACCGAAGGCAGCTTGTCGGCCGCCGCGCGGCGGATCGGCATCGCGCAGCCGACCGTCCGGCGGCGGATCGAAGAGCTCGAGGCGGAGATCGGCACGCCCCTGTTCACGCGCAGCCCCAGCGGTCTGCTGCCGACGGAGCAAGCGCGCGCACTCGCCGAACATGCCCGCGCGATGGCGCTCGCCGCCGACGCGTTCGGGCGCGCCGCCTCTGCCGAAGCGGCCGAGATCGCGGGGCGCGTGCGGATCTCGGCGAGCGACGTGATCGCCGTCGAGGTGCTGCCGCCGATCCTAGCGCGCTTGGCGGCGCGACATCCGGCGTTGGTGATCGAGCTCAGCCCCAGCAACCGCAACGAGGACATGCTGCGCCGCGAGGCCGATGTCGCGGTGCGGATGGTCGCTCCGATGCAGGAGGCGCTGGTCGCGCAGCGGATCGGCGCGGTGCGGCTCGGGCTCCACGCCCACGCCGATTATCTCGCCGCGGCGGGAACGCCGCACACGCTCGAGGCCGTGCGCGACCATCGGCTGATCGGAGTCGAGCGCGACACGCCGATACTCCGCGCGCTCCAGGCACAGGGATTTCCGGTGCGCCTTGCCGATTTCGCCTTTCGCAGCGACAGCGATCTCGCCCAGCTCGCCGCGATCCGCGCAGGGCTCGGCATCGGCGTGTGCCAGGTGCCGCTGGCGGTGCGCGACGGGCTGGTGCGGCTGGTGCCCGAAGGCTTCGGCTTCGATCTGGAGACCTGGGTCGTCTGCCACGAGGATTTGCGCGGCGTGGCACGGGTGCGTGTAGTGTTCGACGCCCTGGTGACGGGGCTGCGCGAGTATCTCGGCTGATATCAGCGCCCCGCGCACCCCAAAGCCGCCGCATCGATCGCGGTTGCCGCACCCTTAAGCGCATAGGTGTCCGCAAAGGCGGTACCGTTGGCCGAGACCGTCTCGACGCTCATGCTGCGCCCGTCGCGGATCGCCGCGACCACGGCGGCATCGGTGCGCGGATCGGGGGCCCAGGCATCCATATCGCCCGCGCGGAGCTCGAAACGGCGCTCGCCGATCGCCAGCGTTACCCGGGCATTGGCCGCGCGCGCGCGACTGAGGCGGATGTGAAGCTGGTTGCGCGCGCCTTGTCCCGGCCAGGTCGCGATGCTGGCGAAGGGCTGGCTCCGGCCGCGCTCGACCGGTCTGGCGATCGCGAAGCAGCGCAACGGCGAAGGGTCGCGAAACGCGCCCCAGCTCCCGAAAACCCCCAGGGTGTCGCGCGGCTGGAGCAGCAGCGCCAGAGCGAGCGCGATCATGCCGGCGCCGCGCCGCGCCCGGTGCCGAGATGGACCACGTGCTCGACGCCCTGCTCGATCAGCACGATCGATCCCTGCGGCAGATCGGGCGCCACCGGTGCGTCGAACTGCGGCATCACGTCCATGCCCGTCATCACGCCGCGCAGGATGCGGCTCGACATGCCGTGCATGATCACCAGCCGGTCGCCCGGATCCTGGTCGGTATCGGCGAGCCAGCCCGAAACCCGCGTGGCGATCGCATCATACCATTCGCCGCCTTCGGGCGGCCGCGTGTACAGTCCGTGCTCGAGATCGAGGAACGTCCCGACCTCTTGCTGCAGATCGTCGTAATAGCGCCCGCTCCAGCTCCCCATGCCGATCTCGACGAGGCGATCGTCAGTCTTCACTTGATGCCAGTCGAGCTCGAGATGCTCGGCGATGATCGCCAGCGTTTGGAGCGCCCGGCCCGCGCTCGATGACCACAGGGTCAGCTTCGGCTTCGGGCCGAGCAGTTCGCGCAGCGCCGCGCCCATCGCATCGGCCTGGGCGAAACCGGCGCGGGTGAGCGGCGTGTGCGGATGATCGCCCTGCATCCGGCGCGCGATGTTGAACACCGTCTCGCCGTGACGCGCGATGAAATCGCGGCCCTTCCTGTTGCTGACGGGGCGGTTGCTGGCTGGCATGCGCCCTTCCTCAGCGCCTCCCGGCGCCAAAGGCAATGGCGGAATTGCGGCATGCCCCGATTCCGCCTCGTTTCGTTCATGCAACAAACAGGTGACTTACGGCATCAGCACACCCGCTCCGTCATCGGAGCGCAAGTACCAGTAACGGAGTATCCCCATGCGTAAGCTTATCCTCGCCGCGCTCGCCGCATCCGCCGCAGCCACTCCCGCCTTCGCGCAGGACGCGACCTTCACCGGCCCGCGCGCCGAAGCGATCGTCGGCTGGGATCATGTCGGCGACGATTCGATCAGCAACGGATCGCGCGACGGCGTCGTCTATGGCGGCCAGCTCGGCTATGACTATCAGGCCGGCAAGGCCGTGTTCGGCGTCGAAGGCGAAGTCACCGGTTCGACCACCAAGGACACCGCCAACGGCGTGCTCGTCGCGGGCGACCGGCTGAAGGTCTCCGCCGGCCGCGATCTCTATGTCGGCGCCCGCGCCGGCTTCGTCGTCGGCGAACGCGCGCTGATCTATGCCAAGGGCGGCTACACCAATGCCCGCTTCAACTCCGAATACACCTCCACCACGGGCACGATCGAAGACCATGACACGGTCGGCGGCTTCCGCGTCGGCGCGGGTGCCGAGGTCAAGCTCAACGACAAGGTCTATCTGAAGGGCGAGTACCGCTATTCGAAGTATGATTCGGACAATTCGGGCATCGACGCCAAGCGCCATCAGGTGCTGGGCGGCGTCGGCGTCCGCTTCTGAACCAGATAATCCTCCCCCCGCTTCAGCGGGGGAGGGGGACCAGCGAAGCTGGTGGAGGGGACCTAGCCGCAAGCGACGTGCTCGCGGCCAAGCCCCTCCGTCACGCTGCGCGTGCCACCTCCCCCGCTAAAGCGAGGGAGGATTGATCATGAGCAACACCCGCCCCGCTGTTGCTCTAATATCACGCTTTTTCCTGTTTATCTGAGGTTCATGCAACTGCGGACTCGGGTCCCCAGTTATGGCCCGGCTCGCACGAACAAGCGGGCCGGTACCCAAGGAGTAGTTATGCGTAAGCTTGTATTCGTCGCCGCCCTAGCCGCCTCGTCGGCCCTCGCCGCCCCCGCCTTCGCGCAGGATGCGGCCCCCAGCGGTTTCCGTGTCGGCGTGGTCGGCGGTCTCGACATCGTCCGCCCGGGCGACAGCGAGGATTCGCGCGTCCGTGGCGACGACCAGAGCATCGAGGGTGCCCAGTACGGCGTCGAGGCCGGCTATGACATCCCCGTCGGTGGCGTTGTGCTCGGCATCGAAGGCGAATTGAGCGGCTCTACCGCCAAGGTCACCACCGACACCAGCGATCCGAACTTCTTCGGCTATGGCCGCGTCAAGGCCGGCCGCGACATCTATGTCGGCGGGCGCGTCGGCGTTCCGGTCGGCACGGGCACTTTGCTCTATGCCAAGGGCGGCTACACCAATGCCCGACTGGACGTGACCGCCGACAACGGCACCACCACGACCGACGAGAATTTCCAGCTCGACGGCTGGCGCGCCGGCGCGGGTATCGAAAAGTCGATCGGCACCAACACCTATGCCAAGCTCGAGTATCGCTACTCGAACTACACCAAGGCGGATTTCCAGTTCGCCAACGGTACGGTGACCGACACGTTCGACGTCGATACCGATCGTCACCAGATCGTCGCGGGCGTCGGCTTCCGCTTCTGAAGCACGCCCCACGCCAAATTTGGTGTGCATGAGAGGGTCGGGGCGCTTGCCCCGGCCCTTTTTGGCGTTAGAGATTGTGACCGAGCCAATCGTCAGCGCCCGGATTCGAGCGCGGCACCGGGGGTTTTGAGTGATGAAGGCGACGATCGAACGCGCAACTCTGTTGAGGGGCCTCAGCCACGTCCAGTCGGTGGTCGAGCGGCGCAACACGATCCCGATCCTGTCCAACGTGTTGATCGAGGCGCAGGCCGGGGGCACGATGCGGCTGATGGCGACCGATCTCGACCTGCAGATCGATGAGACGATCGCCGCCGCGGTCGATCAGCCGGGCGCGATCACCGTCTCGGCGCACACCTTGTTCGATATCGTGCGGAAGCTGCCCGAGGGCTCGCAGGTCGAGCTCGCCGCCGCGGAAGGGCGGATCACGGTCAATGCCGGCCGCGCCAAGTTCACGCTGGCCACGCTGCCGCGCGACGATTTCCCGATGATCGCCGAGGGCGAGCTGCCGACGACGTTCGAGCTGCCGGCCGAGACGCTCAAGCAGATCATCGACAAGACCCGCTTCGCGATCTCGACCGAAGAGACGCGTTATTACCTCAACGGCATCTTCCTGCACGTGACCGACGACGCCCAGCCGCTGCTCCGCGCCGCCGCCACCGACGGCCACCGCCTCGCGCGCGTCACCGTGGCCCGCCCCGACGGCGCCGACGGCATGCCCGACGTGATCGTCCCGCGTAAGTGCGTCGCCGAGCTGCGCAAACTGCTCGACGAGGTCGATGGTTCGGTCGGCGTGTCGCTCTCCGGCTCGAAGATCCGCTTCGATCTCGGCCAGGCGATCCTGACCTCGAAGCTGATCGACGGTACCTTCCCCGATTACAGCCGCGTCATCCCGACCGCGAACGACAAGATCCTCAAGATCGACCCCAAGAGCTTCATGCAGGGCGTCGACCGCGTCTCGACGATCGCCACCGAGAAGACCCGCGCGGTCAAGATGGCGCTCGATCGCGACAAGATCATCCTCTCGGTCACCAGTCCCGAAAACGGTGCGGCGGCGGAAGAGGTGCCGGGCGAATATGCTGCGATGCCGTTCGAGATCGGCTTCAACAGCCGCTATTTGATGGACATCCTCGCGCAGATCGAAGGCGACCTCGTCGAGGTCCATCTCGCCGATGCCGCGGCACCGACCTTGATCCGCGAGAATGACAGCGCACCGGCGCTGTACGTGCTGATGCCGATGCGGGTCTGAATCGCGACGAATTGAGGCCAGTTATCCACGTATTTCCGCGAGTCGCGACAATACGTAGGATTTTGTTTGCAAGCGGCGTGGTAAAGCGCCGCCCATGCTCGGACTGGAAGCTTTGGTATCGTTCAACGACCGGCGCGCACGCGAAGAGCGCGAGCGGGCCGAGCGGGCGGCCAATGCCCGCGACCGTGCGCTCCACCTCGAAATGGCCTCGATTTTCCAGCGCCGCGCCGAGGTCCGCAAGCGGCTGATCCTGTAATTCTCACTGCGCCTTGACGGCACTCACATCGGCACGCGCGCGATCGCGCACGGCGCGGACCTGCGCATCGGCATGGCGCTCGACGATCCGCGCTTCCTTGCGGAGTGCCTCGACGCGGGTCTCGAGCCGCTCGGCCTCGAAGCCGTTGGCGATCTCGGCCTGGCCGGCGATCGTGTCGGCCTCGGCGCGGAGCGCGGCGGCCTCGTTCCCAGCGGCGGATTGGATCGCCTCGGCTTCGGCGCCGGCGACCTGCTGGATATTGTCGATCTGCGCCTGTTCGGGCGTTTTCGGGCCGCAGCCCGGAAGTAGCAGGCCGGCAAATGCGGCGGGCACGATCCAGCTTCGCATCGAACGTCTCCCTCTTCGCGCAAAAGGATGGACCGAATTGAACTTTCCGGCAATGTTTGCTATTTACACTGTTGTCAGTAGTTGAGCAGGCAGATCATGGCGACCCAGGCACCCGAGCCGTTCAATCCCGGCATCCCGATGAAGCGCGAATGGGGCACGGCGCTCTCGGCATTGCGCCGGCTGCTGTCGAACGGCGACGATACCGAGCAGGTGTTCCGCATCATGCGCGCGCTGAACGGCGACGTGACCCAGAAGAATTACCGCAAGCTGCTCACCGTCCCCGGCGGCGGCAAGCTCGCCTATCGCCGGCTCGAGCTCGCCGAGCGGCTCTCGGATCGCAGCTGGATCGACGGCTTCGCCGAGGGCACCGTCGGTGCGGCGTATCGCAGCTTCCTCGACGCCACCGGCTATACCGCCAAGGGGCTCGAGGAAGTGAGCATGAACGCGATCGGCGTCGAAGCCTTCACTGTCGAGCATCCTTATGCCTGGATGGGCCGCCGCGAGCGCGACATCCATGATCTCTGGCACGTCCTCACCGGCTACAAGGCCGACGAGCATCTCGGCGAGGCCTGCCTCGTCGCCTTTTCCTATGCGCAGACCGGCGGGCTCGGCTGGGCGTTCATCGCCGCCGGCGCCGCGCTCAAGAGCATCCGCATCACCGGCAAGCTCGATTTCCTCCGCGCCGTGATCGAGGGATACCGGCACGGTAAGCAGGCCGGCTGGCTCCACGGCGAGGACTACGAGGCGCTGCTCGCCGAGCCGATCGACGCCGCACGGCGCCGGCTCGATATCGCCGAGCCGCGGGCCTATCGTGTCGCGCAGGCCAGCCTCGCCGAGGCGGGGCTCACCGGGATCTGAGGCTCAGGGCTTGGCGGGTGGCTGCGTCGGTTCGTCGAGCGCGGCGTCGAACGCCTCCGAGTCGAGCAGCTCCGCTGGAGCCGCGAAACGCCCGGCATCGATCTCGTCGCCGCTCACATTCTGCAGCACGATGTTTTCGGGACCGGCGAGGCGCAATACCGTCCCCTTGGCCAATACTGCAACGATCTGGTCGCGGAAGCCCATATTGTTCCCGAAGAACGGCGCGAACCCGTCGAGTGCGCGTGCGATACCCCGATGGAACACACCCCCGACCGGCGCGAGCTGCGCGTCGGCGCTCACCACCATCGCCAGCGTGGCGGGCTCCTGCCCCTCTGGCGCGATCTGCCAGTTGCTGCCCCTGCGGCCGGCGACGACCTCGTCCTTTCCTTGCGTCGTGACGAAACGCATCGTTGCCATTGGGCCGCCGGTCGGAGCGTTCTTCGGCGCCTTCGTCTTGAGAAGCGCGAAGAATATGTCGCTGCGCGTAGCACTCACCTTGCCATTGTGGGTGATCAGGATGAATTCGTCGCCGCCGTGGCGGAGCAGCGCGAACTTGCCCGGTATCTCGGCGCGATAATCGCCGCTGTCGTCGACCTCGACGGTGAGCTGCGACTTGCCGACCGAATAGGTCGCGGTGACGTCGGCCGCAGCGGGCAACGGCGCCAGCGCGAGCGCGAGCGCAAGAACCGATGCCCCGCGCATCACTTCGCCTTGGGGGCAGGCGTCGGTGCAGGCGCCGCCGCCGGCTTTTCCTCCATCGGCGGCGCACCCGCCGCAGCGCGGGCACGGGCGCGTTCGGCGTTGAGCCGCGCCTTCAGCGCCGTCTTGTCGATCACTGCCGGCAGCGCGAAGACCTTGGCGTCGATCGGCGCCTTGTCGATCTTGTCGAGCTTGAGCGCGTCGCCGAAGCGCAGCACCATGCCCTTGTCGAGCATCTCCTCGACGCGCTTCTCGAGATTGCCCTGCCCGCCCTGGACCTGCTGCATGCCCGCGGTGCCGAGGCGCGTCTGCATCGACAGCGCCTTGCCGACATTGGCGAGCGCCGGATCGCTGCTGACCACTGCCTCGATCGTCTCGGTCGGCGGGGCGGCCTTGGCATCCTTGGCCGGCTTCGCGCTGACGTTCCATACATCGCCCGCGATGCCGGCGACGGTCTCGCTGCCTTTCTTGACGAGTTCATAGTCGCTCTGCGGCCCCAGCCCGGTGGGCTTCATCCCCTCCTCGCGCATCATCTCGCCCATCGCCGCGATGAAATCGCTCACCTTGGCCGCGAACCGGCCCTTGCTGTCGGTCAGCACCAGATATTCGGTCCCGCCGTTGCGGACGAGGACCTGCTGGCCGCTCTCGACCCGTGCGTCGCCATTCGCGGCCGCCTGGACGGTGATCGACCCCACACCGCCGCCCAGCGTGTAGCGGGCAGTGGTGTCTTCGGGCGCCTTCGAACAGGCGGCAAGGGCAAGCGCCGCGAACGCGGCAACGCAAATACGGATCATGATGTCTCCTTTGCGCCTTCATCGGCGAAGCGCTGTCCGGCGGCAAGTGGCTGCGCTAGAGGAACGGTCAAATGGCCGTCACGCGACTTGTCCTCACCGATTTCCGCAACCACCGCGACGCCGTCCTCGCGGCCGGTCCGGGCTTCGTCGTGCTCACCGGCGAAAACGGCGCGGGCAAGACCAATGTGCTGGAGGCGCTGTCGCTGCTCGCCCCGGGACGCGGGCTCCGCCGCGCGCCGCTGTCGGAGATGGTGCGGCAAGGCGCGGCCGGCGGTTTCGGCGTGGCGGCGACGCTCGGCGATGTCGAGATCGGCACCGGCACCCAGCCCGACACCCCCGAGCGGCGGCTGGTGCGGATCAACGGCGCCGGCGCGGCGGCGGCGGCGCTCGCCGAGTGGGTCACGATGCTCTGGCTCACGCCCGCGATGGACCGGCTCTTCGTCGAGGGGCCGGGCGAGCGCCGCCGCTTCCTCGACCGTCTCACTCTCGCGCTCGCCCCCGGCCACGCGCACCATTCGACACGCTACGAAGCCGCGATGCGCCAGCGCAACCGCCTGCTCGCCGACGAAGCCCCCGCCAATCCCGAATGGCTGACCGCGCTGGAGGCGCGGATGGCCGAGCATGGCGCCACGATCCACGCCGCCCGGCGCGACGCCGTCACGGCGCTCGCCGAACGGCTGACGGCGCAGCCCGAGGGCGTCTTCGCCCGGGCGGGCCTCGCGATCGAGGGCTGGGAGGGCGATACCGAAACGCTCGCCCGTGAGTTGCGCGAAGGCCGCCGCCGCGACGCCGCCGCCGGGCGCACGCTCGCCGGCCCGCACCGCGCCGACCTGCTCGTCACCCATCTCGGCAAGTCCCAGCCCGCGCATCTCTGCTCGACCGGCGAGCAGAAGGCGCTGCTGCTCGGCCTCGTCCTCGCCCATGCCGAACTGGTCGCCGACCGCGTCGGCCGCGCCCCGATCCTCCTCCTCGACGAAGTCGCCGCGCACCTCGATCCGGGCCGCCGCGCCGCCTTGTTCGAACGCCTGGCCGGCCGCGGCCAGGTCTGGATGACGGGCACCGAAGCCACCTTGTTCGATGCGGTGCCGGTCGACGCGACGCGCTATGTCGTGGCCCACGGAACGATCGACCTCGGCTAGCGGCGATGGCGCTCGAACCTGTGTGGAGAGAATGATGACGGATCCGCCAAAAGCGTGGGATGCAGAACTGGTCGGCAAATGGCTCGAGCGCCGGTTGGCGGCCGCGCGACACGATCAGGCGGCGGCGGACCGGCGCGGCTACGAGGCGCGGGACGATTACGACAAGGCAGCGGCCGAGGAATGGGTTTGCCGCGCGCTGCAGTCGCCCGACTGCACCAGAGAGCAGGCCGCGCTCGCCCGCCGCATCAAGGAACTGATCGGACAGGACGACTATCGGGCGACGGGCATCTACGACGACATCCGGTTCGAACGCCATGTTCGCGGCCACCTCAGGAAACTGGCGAAGATGACCAAGGCGAATGAGGGCTTCGAGAAGACGCTGCGCTATCAGTGAGCGGGGCAGAGGGCTTCCGGGACCGGAGCAAGTGGCAGCTAACGTCCCAATTGCGGACCTCGTTGATCCTCCCCGTGCCGGGGAGGAACGGAACGTCCGCTATCCACCAATAGCCGCCCCCTCCGTCCACTGAATCCGCTGGAAATGTAGGATTTGTTCTGCTTTCGTTCACTCATGAGCGAACCACAGAACCTCCGCGCCGACGCCCTCCGATCGCGCTTGTCGCTTGACACGCAAACACGAAAACGCGTCAAGCAAGACTCCCCCGGCCCGACCGCCGCATCCGGCAAGACCCGCAGAAATCCGCGGTTTTCCGAGCCAACCAAAAGGTTGGATCCCGCCGGCGCGGCCGCGCTTGCCAACCTTATGGTTGGCTATCGGCTTGACGCGACATTCCGCGCGCTCGCCGATCCCACCCGACGCGCGCTGCTCGCGCGGCTCGCCGGGGGCGAGAAGCGCGTGACCGAGCTGACGCGCGGCTTCGCGATGAGCGAGACCGCCGCCGCCAAGCATCTCGCATTGCTCGAAGCCGCCGGGCTGGTCCGCCGGCGCCGCGACGGCCGCCACAGTTTCTGCACGCTCGCCGTCGATCCGCTGACCGAGGCAGCGTTGTGGCTGCGCCGCTGGCAGCGATTCGAGAGCAAGCGCGCCGCCGGGCTCCGCCGGCTGCTCGACGCCGCGGAAGGCCCCGAATGACGCCCGCCGCCGTCCACCTTGCTTCTCCTGAAGCCCCTCCCCTGAAGGGGAGGGGCTATTTCCACCCATTTTGCTTCCGTTTCGCAGGGAGCGACCCTATATGCTCGGCATGGCAAATACCGACGATCAGACTCCCGAAAACCTCCCCAACGCAAATGCCTACGGCGCAGACTCGATCAAGGTCCTCAAGGGCCTCGACGCAGTGCGCAAGCGCCCCGGCATGTATATCGGCGACACCGACGACGGCTCGGGCCTCCACCACATGGTGTTCGAGGTTTCGGACAACGCGATCGACGAGGCGCTCGCCGGGCATTGCGACAAGATCATCATCCAGCTGAACGCCGACGGATCGGTCTCGGTCGAGGATAACGGCCGCGGCATCCCTACCGGCATCCATTCCGAAGAAGGCGTCTCGGCGGCCGAGGTCATCATGACCCAGCTCCATGCCGGCGGGAAGTTCGAGAACACGTCGGACGACAATGCCTATAAGGTGTCGGGCGGCCTGCACGGCGTCGGCGTGTCGGTGGTCAACGCGCTCAGCGAATGGCTCGATCTCAACATCTGGCGCGACGGCGAGGAGCATTACATGCGCTTCGCGTTCGGCGATGCGGTCGCCCCGCTCAAGGTCCTCGGCCCCGCGCCGGAAGGCAAGAAGGGCACGCGCGTCACTTTCCTCGCCAGCCCCGCCACCTTCAAGATCACCGAATATGATTTCGAGAAGCTCGAGCACCGCTATCGCGAGCTCGCCTTCCTCAACTCGGGCGTGCGCCTGTTCCTGCGCGACGCGCGGCACGAGGAAGTGAAAGAAGTCGAGCTCTATTACGAGGGCGGCATTGCCGCGTTCGTGAAGTATCTCGATCGCAACAAGGTGCCGTTGATGCCCGATCCGGTGGCGATCGCCGGCACCCGCGACGACGTGACGATCGACGTCGCGCTCGAGTGGAACGACTCTTATTACGAGAACGTCCTCTGCTTCACCAACAACATCCCGCAGCGTGACGGCGGCACCCACCTCGCCGCGTTCCGCGCCGCACTGACCCGCACCCTCAACAACTATGCCGACAAGTCGGGCATGCTGAAGAAGGAGAAGGTCACCCTCACCGGCGACGACATGCGCGAGGGGCTCACTGCGATCGTCTCGGTCAAATTGCCCGATCCCAAGTTCAGCTCGCAGACCAAGGACAAGCTCGTCAGCAGCGAAGTCCGCCAGCCGCTCGAATCGCTGATGGCCGACAAGCTCGCCGAGTGGCTCGAGGAAAATCCTGCGCACGCGCGTTCGATCATCGGCAAGGTGATCGACGCCGCCGCCGCGCGCGAGGCCGCCAAGAAGGCGCGCGAGCTCACGCGGCGCAAGGGCGTGATGGACATCGCGTCGCTGCCCGGCAAGCTCGCCGACTGCCAGGAGCGCGATCCCGCCAAGTCCGAACTCTTCCTCGTCGAGGGTGACTCGGCCGGCGGCTCGGCCAAGCAGGGCCGCGACCGCCATTTCCAGGCGATCCTTCCGTTGCGCGGCAAGATCCTCAACGTCGAGCGCGCGCGCTTCGACCGGATGCTCGGCAGCCGCGAGATCGGCACGCTGATCCAGGCGATGGGCACCGGCATCGGCCGCGACGACTTCAACGTCGAGAAGCTCCGCTACCACAAGATCGTCATCATGACCGACGCAGACGTCGACGGCGCGCATATCCGCACGCTGCTGCTGACCTTCTTCTATCGCCAGATGCCCGAGATCATCGAGAACGGGCACCTCTACATCGCCCAGCCGCCGCTCTACAAAGCGAGCAAGGGCCGCAGCGAAGTCTATCTCAAGGACGATTCGGCGCTCGATCAATATCTGGTCGATGCGGGCGTCGGCGGGAACGTGCTCGAAGGTCCCGGCGGCGCACGCAGCGGCGAGGATCTGCGCAGTCTCGTCGAGCATGCCCGCCGCATGCGTACCCTCATGCGCTATGTGCCGCGGCGCTACGATCCGATGATCATCGAGGCGCTGGCGCTCGGCAACGGGCTCGATCCCGCCGCCACCCGCGAACAGCGTGCCGCGAGCCTCACCAGTGTCGTCACCCGGCTCGACGCCGCCGATGCCGAGGCGCGCTGGTCGGCGCGGGTGACCGAGGATGGCGGCTATCATTTCGAGCGGCGCTGGCGCGGCGTGACCGATCACCACATCGTCGAGGCGGCGTTCCTCGTCTCGGCCGAAGCGCGCAAGCTCCATTCGCTCGCCACCGAACAGGCCGAGAGCTATCTGCTGCCGTCGAAGCTGGTGCCGTCCAAGGCGATCCCCGCCACCGAGATCGAGGCCGCGGCCGCGCTCGAAGGTGAGGAAACCGAGGAGCCGGTGACGGTCGCCAAGGGCGAGGCGCTCGTGTCACGCCCGAGCCAGCTGCTCGACGCGATCCTCGCCGCAGGGCGAAAGGGCCTGTCGATCCAGCGCTACAAGGGCCTCGGCGAGATGAACGCCGAGCAGCTTTGGGAGACCACGCTCGATCCGCAGAACCGCTCGATGCTGGTGGTGCAGGTCGATCAGGCCGATGTCGCCGACGCGATCTTCACCCAATTGATGGGCGACGTGGTCGAGCCGCGCCGCGAGTTCATCCAGGAGAACGCGCTGAGCGTCGCCAATCTCGACGTTTGAGGATCGTTACAGGGCCTGTCCCAGTATCGCTTCGACTTCGCTGCGATAGGTACGGCTCATCATGAGCTTGGTTCCGGTCTTCAACACCACCTCGAATTCGCCATGCGAGCGGCGTTCGAGGCACTCGATCGATCTGACGTTGACGATGTGTGAGCGGTGGATACGGACGAAGCGAAAGGGGTCGAGCCGGCTCGCCACCGCTGCCAGGCCGGCGCGATACAGGAACGCATCGCTTTTCGAATGCACGGTCACATACACGCCCGCCGCTTCGATCCAGTCGATATCATCGGTCATCAACAGGCGGGTCGTGTCGCGTGACTTCACTGTAATCCAGTCCCAGATCTCGCCGGGCTTGGCGCGCTTCGCAATCAGCTTGAGAAGCTCGGGACCGAAGGCATTGGCGCCATCCGAGCCGGTGGAGCGGCCGTCGTCCAGGCGCTCTTTGACCCGTTCCATCGTTCTGTCGAAACGCCGATCGCTGAACGGCTTGAGCAGATAGTCGATCGCTTCCACTTCGAAAGCCTGGATGGCGAAGCGATCATAAGCGGTGACGAACACCGTGAGGGGCATGTTCTCCGGGCCAACGGCCTCCATGACCCCGAAGCCGTCGACGCCGGGCATCTGCACGTCGAGGAACACGATATCCGGCCGCGTGTCCTGGATCCTCGCGATCGCGGATAATCCGTTCTCCGCGCTCAGGATCGACGCGATGTCGGCATCCTTTGCCAGCAGGTCGCAAATTCGCCGCCGCGCCGGCGCTTCGTCATCCACCACCAGTGCACAAAGGGGCCTAGCCTGCGATGCCACGCGTTTCGGCTCCAGTCCTGTGCAGGGGAAGGTGGATCGCTACTTCCGTGCCTCCGCCCTTGCGTCGCGAAATGGTGAAATCGTGACCGTCCGGCTCCGCATAAAGCGCCTGAAAGCGTTCGCGCGTCACTCGTATGCCGAGGCCCGCAGACGTTTCCATCCCCCAATGAGGCGGCAAGCCGACACCGTCGTCAAGCACCTTGATGTGCAACTGGTTGCCGACGTGACGGGCCGAAACCACGATCTTTCCGCCGGACATGCGGCCTTCGAGTCCGTGGCGAACCGCGTTTTCCACGAGCGGCTGCAGGAACATCGATGGCACCATGGCCGAAAGCGCCGCCGAACCGACCTTGATCTGGATGTCGATCCTCTCTCCGAAGCGCAGCTTCTGGATCGCGATATAATGGTCGAGCAGCGCCAGCTCCTGCGCAAGCGTTATCTCCGTGCTGCCCTGACATTCGAGCGAACGCCGAAGCAGCGCGCCGAGGTCCTCTATCATTTCCCGGGCTAGTTCGGGGCTCGCCGCGAGTTCCGACGAGATGGCATTCAGCGTGTTGAACAGGAAATGCGGTTCGAGCTGGAGGCGCAGCGCGTTCAGATGGGATTCGACGAGCCGCTTCTCGACCCGCGCCAGTTCGACCTGGCTGTTCATGTAACGATTATAGTATCTAAAAGTCTGCAGGATGCCAATAATGGCGCAATATGTTCCCCAACCTCCCAGATAGAAATAAATAGCGAATTCAGTACTTTTGATTGGATTCCAGTAGATAGAAGGAATCGGGTACAATATCAGGCCGGCAAGATAGGTATGGATAAGGCTGAACGGGATACTCAACGCAAGATGCGCGGCTGCGACGCGGAAGACACTTTGGTAGGCCGACGTCAGTTTACGATCTACCAGCAACACCGCGGGCGTGAGTAGCGCCCAAGTCCAGGATTCGACGAATTTGCCGATGGTCTCATTCCATCGGAAGCCGTCCACCATGTCCGGCACAGCGATGAAAACGCCTACCGCCGTCCATAACAGGAAGATCAGGACCGCCGGCATCAGCTTCGCTCGCCAGGTTTTGATCCCGGATGCTCCCCCAGGCACAGAAAGGATTCTCAACGGGTTTGGGAGGTCGGGCCCCGATGGGAGTTTGTGAAGAGCACGGTTCATATGCATCACTATCGATCAATCCGGTCACGGGTTGAAGAGCCCTGTCGCATGCCGGGTCGTGACGTGCGGCACAGGTGCTTCGAGGCGAGTCCTCTTTGCCATGAAAAACCACTTAGCGTGCCCGGCTCGGACTCGATTTTTTTGATCGTCAGCGATTCTGCTGACGGCCTCTGGATTGAGACAAGGCCGTTCGAACCGGCCCAGTGCCGATGTTCCATCGGCAGGAATAGCCGGTTCGCTGCCGACAATGTCCTTTCGCCCCTTAAATCAGACAAGATGTCCCGATCGTTTCCGGCAAAAATGTTACCGAACGGACTGACACTTTGTCGAACGGACCTATAATTTGCGAACCGGTCTAAAACAGGAATTTTCCCTGTTAAATCAGTATTTTCTCCTACAAAATCCAACTCCCCTTAATGGACACGATCGAGAGTTTGTGTCCTTTGTGCGGCGTAACAGTTGGTCCATTCGCCCCGCCTTTGGTGCTGGCGAGCGAGAACCGGCGACCGCTGAATGCGAGCGGCACACGAGGAGAGGGAAATCTAGGATGCGATTCAAGACGAGCGACAAGTCCGGACGTTGGCTGGGATCATCCTCTTTTGTTTTAGCAACAATGTTAGCGCTACCAGCGCTGGCCCAGACCAGCGGAAGTTCCGCGGGGGCGGCCGAGCCCGCCCCGACGCAGGATCAATCCGGGGATCCGGCTGAAGCACAGAACGATGCGATCGTCGTGACGGGCCGTCGCGCCGCATTGCAGGCTGCCGATGAGCGCAAGAAAGCGTCGGAAAGCATCATCAATTCGGTCGTGGCCGACGAAGCGGGCAAGCTGCCCGACAATTCCATCACCGAGGTTCTTCAGCGCGTCTCGGGTGTGAGCATCGTGCGCTTCGGCTCGCTGGGCGATCCGGACCATTTCTCGGTCGAGGGATCGGGGATTCAGGTGCGCGGCCTCAGTGGCGTCGCCTCGCGGCTGAACGGCCGCGAGATTTTCAGCGCCAATGGCGGGCGCGGACTGGTCTGGGGTGACGTCACACCCGAGTTGATGTCGGCTGTCGACGTCTACAAGTCGGCGACCGCTGACCTGATCGAGGGAGGAACCGGTGGCCAGGTCGATCTGCGCACCAAGCTGCCGTTCGATTTCTCGCCCGGCTGGCACGCCGCCGGCAGCGTGGAGGTCAGCTACGGCGATTTGGCTGGGAAAACGGACTATTCCGGGTCGATGCTCCTCTCGAATCGCTGGAGCACCGGGATCGGCGATATCGGCATCCTCGTCGATCTGGCGACCAGCCAGCTCACCTCGCGGTCGAACTTCTTCCGTACCGAACCCTATTTTCGCCGGCGGCTGCTGGGAGAAACCGAGGACGTGTTCCTCCCCGGCGGCTATGACTTTGGCGACGAGGAATTCAAGCGCAACCGGAGCGGTATCTACACTGCAGTGCAATGGGCGCCGAGCGACGATTTGACGCTGACCGGTATCTACTTCCAGTCACGCTACAAGAACCACAACCAGTCGCACTTCGCGATGCAGACCTCGCAGGATCTGGTCGTCAATCGCAACCAGAGCGAGTTCGATGAGAACGGCGCCCTGCTGTCGACAAGCGCGATGTTCCTGCGCAATGCGAACACCTTCCTGCCCACCGGCGGCACCATCAACGGCGGCGGCGGCACCGAGGGCACGCGCTCGAAGTCGATGACCCGGGATATCTCGGCCGAATTCAGCTGGCAGCCGGGGCAAGGTCCGCTCAAAATTTCGGGCGCCTATCAGAATACCCTGTCGACATCCCGGCTCAATCGCCTCGCGATATTCCGCGATGTGCCCTTTCCCTCGACATTCGGCTTCGATCTGACCGGTGACTTCCCCAAGATCACCTTGCCGGCGTCGATCTCGACCACGCTCGCCAATCCGGCCAACTATAGCTGGTCCGCGGCGATGCCGCATGATGAGCGCAATCGTGGCACGATGGATTCGTTCAACCTCGATGCAGAATACACGTTCGAGGACAGCTTCTTCCGTGCCGTGAAGGTCGGCGGACGCGTATCGGAGCGCAGGGAGCGCGACCTCAACAACGGCTTCACCTGGTCGGCACTGGGCCGCGGCTGGAACGGCGATCCGCAATTGACCTTCGCCGATGCGCGGCCGGGGGATGTGGAATATTACGCCTTCGACAATTTCTTCCACGGGGACATCGATGTCCCCGCGAATACGCTGTGGCCCTCAGTCGCGCTCGTCGAAGGGGTGACCGCCGACGAACTTCATCGCTCCGCACCCCTAGGATATGGCGGTCCGCGGTCACGGCCGGTAGCGTTCCAGCCGGAGGATCTGGGCCTATGGAAGACCGAAACTTCCGCCGCTTATGCGCAGGTCCGCTTCGGGCGGGATTATGAGGCTGGCAAGCTCGGATTCTCGGGCAATATCGGCGGGCGCGTGGTCCACGTGAAGAACGAGTCGCAGGGCTTCATTGTCCAGGACGCCTTCACCTATGTCCGCAACGGCCAGACGGTGAGCCTGGCGCGCCGGGTCGACCCCCGCGGAGGCAGCGCGAGCTTCACGCGGTTCCTACCGTCGGTGAACCTGCAGTTGCAGCCGGCCGAGGACGTCAAGCTGCGCGCGGCCTACAACATCACCATGGACTTGCCGAACTTCAACGCGACGCGCGGCGGCGGCAACATCGGTGTCGCGACGACCCCGAATCAGGTTCAGGGCCAGCCCGGCATCTTCACCAACTTCACGGCCTCGACCGGCAATCCTTTCCTGAAGCCCGCCATGTCCAGCAATGTCGATATTTCGCTGGAATGGTACGCCAAGCCGGGAACGATGTTCTACCTGAACGGCTTCTACAAGCGCATCACGGATCTGCCGATCTATTCGCTGACCCAACGTGAGGTGACGATCCGTTATCCAAACGGATCCACGGAAGTCGCCAGCGCGGCGGCTTCGGACGTGATCACCGCCACGGAGGCCGCCACGGTGAAGGGCGTCGAAGTGGGCGGCCGCGCCTTCCTCGACATGTTGCCGGGCGCTTTGGCCGGCTTCGGCATTGAAGCCAATTATACCTATATCGACAGCAAGAATCCGGGCGACCTCTATCGGGACATCTTCGGAACGATCCGCAACGATGCGCCGCTTCAAGGTCTCTCGAAGCACAATTACAACGTCACCCTGCTCTACGAAAGGAGCCAGCTTTCCGCTCGCGTGGCCTATTCCTGGCGGTCGAAATATCTGCAATCGACCAACGCGAATGGCACAAATCCGACCTATACCTATTCGCCAGTGCCGACCGCTTCGCTTCCGCCGGGTACGCAGATCGCATTGCCCACTTATGGCGACGGCTATGGCCAGGTCGATGTGGGCCTGACCTACAAGGTGACCGACAATCTGTCGTTCACCGTCAGGGGCACGAACGTGCTCAACGCGACGCAACGCACGCTGATGGGCGGCTACAAGAACGACGCCATCTATACGCGGAGCTGGTTCCAGAGCGACCGGCGTATCAGCCTCGGCGCGAATCTGGCATTCTGACACCCTCCTGGTGGCGGGCGGCACAAAGCCCGCCACCATTTTTTGCTCGGAGTGCATCGATGGTTTCCGAAGGCCGGCGAATCCTGGTCGTGGGAGGCGGAACCGCCGGCTGGATCACGGCGGGATATCTCGCGCGGATGCTGGGCGCCGATCGGCCCGGCGGGATCGCGATCACCCTGGTGGAATCGCACGATATCGGCATTCTCGGCGTCGGCGAGGGCACCTTCCCGACGATCCGCAGGACGCTGGCGCGGATCGGGATCGACGAAGCCGAGTTGGTCCGCCGCTGCGGCGCCACCTTCAAGCAAGGCGCCAAGTTCGTCCACTGGCGGCATGCACCCGGCACGCCGGGGCGCGATCACTATCTTCACGCCTTTCAGGAAACCGACGACCGCGATGGTCCGGAGCTCCTCCCTTACTGGCTGCTCGGCCTCGCCGGCGATGCCAATTGGGACGAAGTCAACACGCCGCAGAAGCGCGCGGCCGACGCGCACCGTGCGCCCAAATTGCCGAGCCATCCCGATTTTGTCGGGCCGCTGAACTATGCCTTTCACTTCGATGCGGTGTCGCTCGCCGTGCTGCTCCGCGAACAGGGCATCGCCAATGGCGTGACGCATCTGGTCGACACCGTGCAGGAAGTGCTGCTCGGCGAAGACGGGGCGATTGCCGGGGTGCGCTGTGCCGAACGCGGCGTCCTGACGGCGGACCTCTATATCGACTGCACGGGCTTCCGCGCCGAATTGATCGGCAAGGCGCTCGGCCAGCCATGGAAGTCCTGCCGCGACGTGCTTTTCTGCGACGGCGCGGTGGCGATCCAGGTCCCTTATGCGCGACCCGACGATCCGATCGCCTCCTATACCATCTCGACTGCCCAGCAGGCGGGGTGGATCTGGGACATCGGGCTCGAGGCCCGGCGCGGCATCGGTCACGTCTATTCGTCCGCGCATGGCGACGCGGATGAGGCGGAGAGGGTTCTGCGCGACCATATCGGTCCCGCCGGCGCAAAGCTGGAAGCGCGCAGGTTCCGCTTCGACGCCGGATATCGCGAAGTGAACTGGGTCAAGAACTGCGTGGCGGTAGGCCTCTCCAGCGGGTTCTTCGAACCGCTCGAGGCGACGGGAATCGTCTTCTCCGAAATCGCCGCAGGCGTGATCGCCAATCTCTTTCCCTGGGCCGGCGATTTCGAGACTTCGGCACGCCAGTTCAATGACAACATGCGCCGCCGCTACGAACGCACGCTCGATTTCATCAAGCTGCATTATTGCCTCAGCGAACGGCGCGACAGCCAGTTCTGGTGCGACAATGTCGATCCGGCCTCGGTTCCCGACAGCCTGAAGGAATTGCTCGATCGCTGGCGGTTCCGGCCGCCCAACGAGATGGATATCGATCGGAACGTGGACATCTTCACGGAGTCCAGCTGGCAATATGTCCTGTACGGGATGGGCTGGAAAACCGATCTATCGGCCAAGGCCGGCGTTTTCCGGTTCGAGGAGGAAGCCAAAGCGGCCTTTGCCACGATCCGGCAACAGGGCGAGTTCGCGATCCGCCAGCTGCCGTCGAACCGCGAACTGGTCCGCTTCGCGCAGCGGTCCGGCTTCGGTCAGGGCGCGAACGCAGCATGATACCGCCGACGACCGAAGCGCCGATCACCCGGCTGGTGATCGTCGGCGGCGGCTCGGCCGGCTGGATGACGGCGGCCGCGGTCTCGCGCCTGGTCGATGCGGGCGTCGCGGTGACCCTGGTCGAATCGGACGAGATCGGCACCGTCGGCGTGGGCGAGGCGACCATCCCTCCCCTGCTGGATTTCAATGCCGCGCTCGGCATCGACGAGGATGAATTCGTCGCCGCGACCCAGGGCACGTTCAAGCTCGGGATCGAGTTCGTCGATTGGGGCAAGCGGGGGGACAAATACATCCATCCCTTCGGCAAATATGGCCGTCCGATGCTGGGCATCAATTTCCACCAGATCTGGCTGCGCCAGCATCTGTTGGGCGGCGATGCCGATCCGGGCCCGGTAGACGACTACGCCATCTCGATTGCGGCGGCCCGGCGAGGGCGCTTCGCCAAGCCCGCCAACAACCCCGAGGCGGTACTGTCCGGCCTGGCTTACGCCTATCATTTCGATGCCGGCCTCTATGCCAGGTTCCTGCGCGGGCATGCGGAAGCGCGCGGCGTGGCTCGCATCGAGGGCAAGATCGCAAATGTCGAGCAGGCCCCGCTCGACGGGTATATCACTGCGGTCGTCCTCGAAGACGGCCGGCGGATCGAAGGCGACTTCTTCGTCGATTGCAGCGGATTCCGTGCGCTGTTGCTCGGGCAGACCCTAAGCGTTCCCTATCGCAGCTGGCAGCATTGGCTGCCCTGCGACAGTGCCCTCGCAGTGCCCAGCGCGAGCGTAGCGCCACCCACGCCCTATACGCGATCGAGCGCCGAGCGCGGCGGATGGCGCTGGCGCATTCCCCTGCAGCACCGCGTGGGCAACGGCCACGTCTTCTCGAGCGCGCATACCGACGAGGAGACGGCATTGCGGCGGCTGCTCGACGGGCTCGACGCGCCGACGATCGCCGATCCGCGCCTCCTTCGCTTCACTGCCGGGCGGCGGGAGAAGCTGTGGGAGAAGAACTGCGTGGCGATCGGCCTCGCCGGCGGCTTCATCGAGCCGCTCGAATCGACGAGTATCCACCTGATCCAGTCCGGCATCTTCCGCCTGATGTCGCTGTTCCCCGATCGCGGCTTCAGCGGAATCGAGATCGACGAATATAATCGCTGGCTGATCGAGGAATACGAGCACATCCGCGATTTCATCATCCTGCATTATCACGCCACCGAGCGCGCCGATTCCGATTTCTGGAATCATTGCCGCACGATGGACATCCCCGACAGCCTCGCCGCGCGGATCGAATTGTGGCGCGAAAAGGGGCGAATCTTCCGGGCGCATAATTCGCTCTTCACCGAAGAGAGCTGGATCGCCGTCCTGCTCGGCCAGAACATCGTCCCCCGCGCCGCCGATCCGCTGGTGGCGATGCTCCCGGTCGGAGAGACCGTCCAGTTCATGAACCATATGCGCGAGATCGTCGCGCGCACCGCCGAGGCGATGCCGACCCACGAGGACTATATTGCTATGAACTGCGCCATGGCGCGCCAGGTGGCGCAATGAGCTTCAAGGGACTCGGCATGGCGTTCGCGGTAGCGGCCGCATGCGCGATGGCGCCGGCTTCGGCCGCGCAACCGCAGCTTGCCGCCGAGGCGCAGTCGCGGCACATCGCGGTGGACCTGCGAAAAGCCGCCGGGCCGCTGGATCGTTCGTTCAACTTCTCGGTGGGATCGGATTATCCGGGAACGCTGATCCGTCCCGAGAGCCTGGCGCAGCTCAAGCTCGCCGTCGACGAGCTCGGCTTTCGCTATATCCGCTTCCACGCCATCTTCCACGACGTACTCGGCACCGTTCGCGTCGAGAACGGACGAACCGTCTATGACTGGACGAAGATCGACCAGCTCTACGACGCCCTGCTCGGCATGGGGATCAAGCCGTTCGTCGAACTCGGCTTCACGCCTGACGCGATGGCGAGCTCGCCCCAGACGATCTTCTTCTGGAAGGGCAACACGTCGCACCCCGAGCCGAAGGCCTGGCGCGCGCTCGTCGATGCGTTCGTGCGACATCTGCGCAGCCGCTACGGCGCCGAGGAAGTGCGCCGTTGGTATTTCGAGGTCTGGAACGAGCCCAATCTCGACGGCTTCTGGGAGCGCGCCGACCAGAAAGCCTATTTCGAACTTTACGAAGCGAGCGCCCGCACGATCAAGGCCATCGATCCGGCCCTGCGCGTCGGAGGCCCCGCGACGGCGGGCGCCGGCTGGGTGCCGGAGTTCCTCGATTATGCCCACCGCCGGGGACTCCCGGTCGATTTCATCGCGACGCACACCTACGGCGTCGATGGCGGCTTTCTCGACGAGAAGGGTCAGGACGACAATCGGCTGTCGACCAACCCCGATGCGGTCGTCGGCGACGTTCGCCGCGTGCGCGCGCAGATCGCCGCCTCGCAATATCCGCGCCTGCCGCTGTTCTTCACCGAATGGAGCGCAAGCTACAATCCGCGCGACCCGGTCCACGATTCCTATGTCGCCGCCGCCTATATCCTGACCAAGCTCAAGGCGACGCGCACGTTAGCGCAGGGCATGAGCTACTGGACCTATAGCGACCTGTTCGAGGAAGCCGGTCCACCCCCCACGCCCTTCCATGGCGGGTTCGGCCTCCTCAATCGCGAAGGCATCCGCAAGCCGGCCTTCTTCGCCTACAAATATCTCAACCTGCTGCGCGGGCGCGAAGTGCCCTCGAACGAGGCGCAGAGCTGGATCGCCACCGAGGGAAATCGCACCGCAGTGCTGCTCTGGGACTGGCAGCAGCCGAAACAGACGCTCAGCAATCGGCCGTTCTTCACCAGGGTATTGCCCGCGCAGGAAGCGGCGCCGGCCGAACTGCGCTTCGCGGGCCTCGCGCCGGGCAAGTACCGGCTGTCGATCCGCCGGACCGGCTTCAAGGCCAACGACGCGCATACGCGTTACCTCGAAATGGGTTCGCCGGCCACGCTCTCGCCGTCGCAGCTGGCCGAGTTGCAGGGGCTTTCGCAGGACCTGGCCGAGACGGTGCGCACGGTGCGCGTCGCAAGGAGCGGCACCTATGCGCTGCGCGTGCCGATGCGGAGCAACGACGTGGTGCTCGCACTGCTCGAGCCGATCGGAACCCGGAAATGAGAACCACCCGCCGCGAGGCCTTCCATCTGGCCCTGGGCGCCGCGGGCACGCTCGGAGTCGCCGCGCCGGCCGCCGCTGCCGGCCGCGCCGGTGATCGGCCCGGCTGGAGGACCGGCATCGAGGGGCAGCGCCTCGCCGATCTGGGGGACGGCCGATACCGCAATCCCGTCCTCGCGGGCGACCGGCCCGATCCCAATGTGCTGAAGGATGGCGACGACTATTTCGCCACCTTCTCCTCGTTCGAATATTATCCCGGGGTGCCGATCTGGCATTCGCGGGATCTCGTCCACTGGACCCCGCTCACGACTGCGCTGCGCAAGCATATCGGGTCGGTATGGGCACTCGATATCGCGAAGCACGAAGGGCGCTATTACATCTACATCCCCGCCCTCGACACCAACGATCCCGCACGGCCGCTCAAGACCTGGGTGATCCACGCCGATGATATGCGGGGCCCGTGGAGCGATCCGGTCGACATGCGGATCGACAACTATATCGATCCGGGGCACGCGGTCGGCGAGGATGGCAAGCGCTATCTGTTCTTCAATGGCGGGCACCGGGTGCGCATCAGCGACGACGGCCTCTCCGCTGTGGGCAAAATCGAGCATGTCTATGGCGGCTGGCCGATCCCCGACGACTGGATCATCGAGGGCTTCGCGCTCGAAGGCCCCAAGCTGCTCCGCAAGGACGGCTGGTTCTACATGTTCTCGGGCCAGGGCGGCACTGCCGGGCCGCCGACGAGCCACATGGTCGTCGTCGCCCGGTCGCGATCGATCCATGGCCCGTGGGAGAATTGCCCGCACAATCCCATCGTGCGGACGGCGCACCGGGACGAACCCTGGTGGTCGCGCGGGCACGCGACTCCCGTGCAGGGTCCTGCGGGCGACTGGTGGCTGATCTATCACGGCTATGAGAACGGCTTGCGCACACTCGGGCGCCAGATGCTGCTCGAGCCCATGGCGTGGAGCGCGGACGGCTGGCCCAGGGCCACCGGCGGCGACCTCTCGCGCCCGCTCGCCAAGCCTCGTCCCGCATCCACCGGTCCGCATGGGGTCGCGCTCTCCGGTTTCACCGATAATTGCTTCGATACGAAACTCGCCTTTCATGGGTCGCGGCGCGATTATGCGCGGCGCGCGAAACTGCAGGACGGCGTGCTGCATCTGGAGGGTCAAGGCTCGGGTCCGGCCGACGCGTCGCCCCTGCTGTTCGTCGCGGGCGACAGATCCTACGAAGTTTCGGTCGAGCTGGAGATCGACGATGCGGCGCAGGGCGGGTTGCTGCTCTTCTACAACGACAAGCTGTTCTGCGGGCTCGGGCTCTCCGAGGGCAAATTGCACGCATATCGCATCGGCCAGGAGGAACGCTGGCCCCCCGGCGGTCCCGCCACGACGCGGCGTCTGCACCTGCGCGCCGTCAACGACGAGAACGTCGTCACCTTCTTCCACAGCCTGGACGGGAAAAGCTGGACCAAGGAACGCTCGTTTGAGGTCGCCGGCTACAATCACAATGTCGCGGATGGCTTTCTGAGCCTGCGGCCCGGCATCTACGCGTCGGGCAAGGGCAGCGTCACCTTCCGCAACCTGACCTATCGCGCGCTTCCGGCACAGCAATGAAGCCGACCCTCCATCCGCGCCGCACATCATCAAGGAAAGAGCCATGAACCTTCGTTGCCTTTTGCTCACTGCTTCGGCGTTGTGCGCGAGCCCCGCAGCCGCACAATCGCTCGCAACGGTCGACCGCAACGGAAGCATGGTCTCGATCGAGGCCTATGGCCCGAACATCGTGCATGTGACGATCGCCCTCGACAAGAAGGAGCTCGACCAGGGACCGGGCTATGGGATCAACGCCAAGGCGGATCCCGCCGGATGGGCGCATCGTAGCGACGCATCCGGCGACGTCTTCACTTCGCCGGCGCTTCGCGTGACGGTCGACGCCAAGCCCTGGCCCAAGCCTCCGTCCCAGATGGAGCGATATTTCGCGCCCTCGCTCCCGCCGGTGTCGATCTCCATCGCGGGTGTGGACGGGCGCGCGATCACCCGCATGAACGGCTGGGAGCTGGCACCGCAGACGGTAAACGGGGAAAAGACCTTCCGTACCGGTGCGAGCTTCGCCGACACCGCCGACACGCATTATTACGGCCTGGGGCAGAACCAGGAGGGAATCCTCGACCTGCGCGGGCGCACGATCGACTGCCGCCACAATTATGATGCGCCGGCTGGCGAGACGGTATGCGTGCCCTTCCTCGTCACCAACAAGGGCTATGGCATCGTCTGGGACAATCCGTCGGCGACCACCGTCTCTCCCGGGCTCCACAGCACGACGCGCTTCCAGTCGCAGGTCGGCGAGCGGGTATCGTTCTTCGTCATTACCGGGAAAAGCACCGACGAGCTATATGCCGGCTATGCGAAGCTGACCGGCGAGACGCCCCTCCCGCCAAAGGCAGCATTTGGGCTCATCCAGAGCAAGGCGCGCTACGAAAGCCGCGACGAACTGATGCGCGTCGCGGAGGGTTACCGCAGCCGGAAGTACCCGCTCGACATCATGGTCCTCGACTGGTTCCACTGGACCCGGATGGGACAGCTCGACATCGATCGGAACGCCTTCCCCGATCCTGCGGGCATGAACCGGGAGCTCCACGACCGGGGCCTGCATTCGATCATCAGCGTCTGGCCGCGCTTCGAACGCGAATCGCGCTATTACGATATGCTTTCGGCCAAGGGATGGCTGCTCAAGGATGCCGACGGTCGGACGGCGGACGGCCTCGCAGTACGCTCCGATCGCGCCGGCGCGCTGCTCGACAGCACCAATCCGGAGGCGCGGCAGTGGTTCTGGGGCAAGATCCGCGACAATATCGCGAGCGAGGGCTTCGACTGGTTCTGGCTCGACGAAACCGAGCCCGACCTCGTCCCGAGCGGTCATTTCTATTCGATCGGATCGGGCGACCGCTATTACAACCTCTATCCCCTGGTTCACCCCAGCAGCGTCGCGGAAGGGTCGGCACGCGACTTCCCCGACAAGCGCAACCTGATACTCGCGCGCGCTGCGTATCTGGGGGCGCAGCGCAATGGTTCCCTGTTCTGGTCATCGGACGTGCATTCGACATGGGAGGCCCTGCGCCTTCAGGTGCCGACCGGTCTCAACTTCACTGCGAGCGGACTGGCGTATTGGGGAAGCGACACCGGCGGCTGGATGTGGCCGAGCGGCCCCAAAGCGGAGCGTCCGGTGCTCGTCGATCCGAAGGGCGCCACCGCCATGGGCCAGGACTATACCGACTATCCCGAGCTGTTCGTGCGCTGGTTCCAGTACAACACCTTCACGCCCACGCTGCGCATCCACGGCCAGCGCCCGGCGACCGCCATCTGGGAATATGGCAGCGCCGCCGAACCGATCCTCGCCGATTATCTGCGGCTCCGTTATGCGCTGATCCCGTATCTCTATTCGCTCGGGCGGCAGACCTACGAGACGGGCGCACCGTTCATGCGCGCGCTCTTCATGGACTTCCCCGATGATCCGGCGGTCGTGAATATCGGCGACGAGTATATGCTCGGGCCGGCGTTCCTGGTGGCGCCGGTCACCGAACAGGGGCACACCAGCCGCCGCGTCTATCTGCCCAAGGGGAGCGACTGGTACGATTACTGGACCAACCGGCGATACACCGGCGGCCAGACGATCGACGCCGCGGCGCCGATCGAGCGGATTCCGGTCTTTGTCCGGGCCGGATCGATCCTGCCCATGGGCGTGCCGGTCTCGAGCACGGCGGAGAAGCAGAAGCTGCAGGCGATCCGCGTCTATCCGGGCCGGGACGCACGATTCACTCTGTATGACGACGACGGCATCACCAATGCGTATCGCCGGGGCGGCGGAACGAAGACCGAGCTCGTCTGGAACGACGGCAGCCGGACGCTCTCCAGCAAGACCAGATTGCCCCTGGGCCAGGATGCAGCGCAACTGGTGCAGGTGGTGAGCGCGACGGCGCCATGAGCATGGTTCGCGAAAAGCCGCATATCTCGTGCGACGCATGACTGGAGGAACGGTTCGAATGTGGCGACTTTTGGCAAAATGCGCGCTGGCGCTCGCGACGGTCGCGGCCGTCCCCGCGGCGGCCCAGGAGCTTCCCCGGCTGGTTTCGCGCGACGGTCGCCATGCGTTGCTCGTCGACGGAGCACCGTTCCTGATGCTCGGCGCGCAAGCCAATAATTCGAGCAATTATCCGGCGATGCTGCCGAAAGTCTGGCCGGTGATCGAGGCGATGCACGCCAACACGCTCGAGATCCCGATTGCCTGGGAGCAAGTGGAGCCGGTCGAGGGGCAGTTCGACTTCTCGTTCCTCGACACCCTCGTCGAGCAGGCGCGCGCGCACAAAGTCCGGCTCGTGCTTTTGTGGTTCGCGACGTGGAAGAACACCGGCAACAGCTACGCGCCCGAATGGGTGAAGCGCGACACCGCGCGTTTCCCGAGGATGAAGAAGCCCGACGGCACGACGCATTATGCGCTCAGCCCGCACGGGCGAAACACGCTCGAGGCCGACAAGCGCGCCTTCGTCATGATGATGCGGCACCTCGCGAAGATCGATCGCGACCACAATGTCATCATGGTGCAGCCCGAGAACGAGGCGGGCAGCTATGGCCTGGCCAGGGATCATGCGCCCGAGGCGGATCGCCTGTTCAAGGGCGATGTCCCGGCGGAGCTGGTCCGCGCGCTCAAGGTAAAGCCGGGAAGCTGGACCGCAGTGTTCGGCAAGCGTGCGGAGCAATATTTCCAGACCTGGTACCTCGCCCGCTTCATCGACGAAGTCGCCGCGGCCGGTAAGGCCGTGAAGCCGCTCCCCATGTATGTGAACGCGGCGCTCGGGGACGCCTTCACCGACGAGGGCGGCAATGTCGGTCCCTCGGGCGGGCCGAACTGGAACGTGATTCCGATATGGAAGGCGGCAGCGCCGCACATCGACCTCGTCGCGCCGGACATCTACAACCGCGATGCGCTGGCGGTAGAAAGCTTTCTCGAGAAATATGCCCGGCCGGACAATGCCTTGCTGGTGCCCGAGATCGGCAACGCGCTCGACTATGCGCGCTTCCTGTGGCCGGCGCTCGGCCGCGGCGCAATCGGCTTCGCGCCCTTCGGCATGGATGCCACCGGCTTCTTCAACTACCCGCTCGGCGCCAAGGCGCTCGACGCCGCGACGATGGAGGCCTTCTCGGGCCCCTATGCGATGCTCGCACCGATGGCACGCGACTGGGCACGCATCGCTTTCGAAAACCCCGTCTGGGGAACGGCGAAGGGCGCGAAGATTCAGGCCAAGGTCTTCGGCCGCTGGCAGATCGCTGCGGAATATGGCCGGTGGCAGATGGGCGAACCGGGCTGGACGAGCTGGACCAAAATCGATCCGCACCCGCTGGCCGAGGCGCCGGTCGGCGGAATGGTCGCGGCGCAGCTGGGGCCGGACACTTTCCTGATCAGCGGGAGCCATGTCCGGATCCGGCTGACCGCCGCCGGCGCCGCGCCGAACGAGCAGGCGCAGATCATCAGCGCGGAGGAGGGCAGCTTCGTCGCGGGCAAATGGACGATGCGCCGGCGCTGGAATGGCGACCAGATCGATTACGGCCTCAATTTCACCGGCGAGCCGGTGATGCTCAAGGTGACGATGGGCCTGTACCGCTAGATGCAGGACCCACTATCTACCTCGTAGCAGCCCGCAAGGGAGAGACGGCGATCCGGTATCGGCTGCGCAGCCATCTTCGACTAGCCTGCCGTCAGGGGTGTCGACGGCACATGCCGTTCAAGGCCATTGTGGATCACGCGCACCTCGGTAACGCTGGCGTCGGAAGCGACGCACGTCACGCGCGGCGCCAGAACGGAACAACGGACATGTCGCTCTACACGGTCTTGGCAGTCGTTGCTGGACTGGCGTGCCTCGAATGGGCTTTGCGATTGCGGGAGCGAAGGAGAAAATCCGCTCCGAAGTCTCCCGCCGCCCCGGATTGGTCGAGCTTCACGGACTATGCGGCGCTTGCGGATGCCGCGCACGAGGCGCGGTGGCTCGCTCCCGATGCCTTTCTCCAGGGGCCGTTCAGGCGGTTTCTCGAAATGGCGAGCGTTCCGGGTGATTACCTGAGGGTCCGTGCCCGGATCATGGAGTTTTGCCGCGGCGCTTTCCTCGCCTATCGGGAAAGCTGGCGCGAGCGCGGTGTCGACCCCGTCGAACTGCACGCGCGTGCACGCGCCATGGCAGCGGACCGGTTCGGGCGGCTCGACGCCGAGGATCGCGATTACCTGCTCGAGGTGTTCGACGGCTTTTCGGATCACAATCGCCGCGGCACGCCAGTCGTCCCTCTCTCGGAACCGCGCGGGGACCCGGCGCCGCATCGCATCGATGCTCGCTGATCCGATCCCCCGGTTCGGATACGGCATTGCCGGTCGGCGTGCCGCACGTATCGACGATTTCGGCGAAACTGGTCGTCCGTTCATTGCAGCGTCAGGCGTGCGGTCGTAGCGTGCGAGGCAGGAATTTGCCGGGGATGGGAATCGGATGCGCGTGCGGACCTTGATGCTGTGGGTGGCGACGGCTGCGCTCGGGTTCGGCGCGGCGCCGGCTTCCGCCCAGATCACCACGATCGACCCCAACACCGCGATCGATTCGGACCTGCAGGCGCCGCCGCCGGTGCAGAACGATCCGCAGCCCGTGGACCAGGGTGCCTATCAGGAAGCTCCGCGCACCGATGCGCCGGTCGCTCCGCAGCCCGTGGAGATACCCCCGGCCGCCGGGACCGGCACTGCCGCCGGCGCGCGCGCGCAGGCGACCAACACCTATCAGCGCGACGACCTGATCGGCGCGGCCGAGGGCGTGTTCGGCAAGGGCGCGTCGGGGCTGGCCGGGATCATCGAGAACATCCTCAAGGACCAGGGCGAGCCCAACGCCTATATTGCCGGGCGCGAGGCGGGCGGCGCGATCGGCGTCGGCCTGCGGTACGGCTCGGGCGAATTGTTCCACAAGGTCGAGGGCCAGCGGAAGGTCTATTGGACCGGCCCGTCGATCGGCTTCGACATCGGCGGCGACGCCAACAAGGTCTTCGTATTGGTCTACAACCTCTACGACAGCCAGGAGCTCTACAAGCGCTTCCCCGCCGGCGAGGGCCGGGTCTATTTCGTCGGCGGCTTCTCGGCGAGCTATATGCGCCGCGGCGACGTGGTGCTGATCCCGGTCCGGCTCGGCGTCGGATGGCGGCTCGGCGTCAATGCCGGCTATATGAAGTTCAGCGAGAAACAGCGCTGGCTGCCTTTCTGACCCCGCGGGAGCGCTGCGCTCCCCGGGGTTTAGGAACGAACGCTCGACACCGGCGTTTTGCCCGCTGTGTCGGGCCGTCATCGGGTCCCGTGGGGAGTCCATGACGACGATTGCCGATTCAAGTGAGGCGGGCGTAAACCGGTTCGAGATGCTCGTTCAGAGCGTGACCGACTATGCCATCTACATGCTCGATCCCACCGGCAAGGTGGTGAGCTGGAACGCCGGCGCGCAGCGATTCAAGGGCTATCGCGAGGACGAGATCCTCGGCCAGCATTTCTCGCGCTTCTACACCGACGCCGATCGCGCCGCGGGGATACCCGCGCTGGCGCTCCGCACCGCCGAGTTCGACGGCCGGTTCGAGGCCGAGGGCTGGCGCGTCCGCAAGGACGGGACGCACTTCTGGGCGAGCGTCGTCATCGATCCGATCCGCCAGCCCGACGGCACGCTGATCGGCTTCGCCAAGGTCACCCGCGACCTCACCGACCGCCGCATCGCCGACGAAGCATTGCGCCGGAGCGAGGAACGCTTCCGCCTGCTGGTCCAGAGCGTGACCGACTATGCCATTTACATGCTCGACACCGGCGGCCATGTCGCGAGCTGGAACGCGGGTGCCGAGCGCTTCAAGGGCTATACCGCGGACGAGATCATCGGCGAGCATTTCTCGCGCTTCTACACCGAGGAGGACCGCGAGGCCGGCATCCCGCGCCGGGCGCTGGAGACGGCGACGAACCATGGCCGGTTCGAAGCCGAGGGCTGGCGCGTGCGCAAGGACGGCACGCGCTTCTGGGCGAATGTCGTGATCGATCCGGTCCGCGATTCGAGCGGCACGCTGGTCGGTTTCGCCAAGGTCACGCGCGACCTGACCGAGCGCCGCCAGTCGCAGCTCGCGCTCGAACAGGCACAGGAGGCGTTCTTCCACTCTCAGAAGATGGAGGCGATCGGCCAGCTGACGGGGGGCGTCGCGCATGATTTCAACAATCTGCTCGCCGCGATCGTCGGCAGCCTCGATCTCGCCCGCCGCAAGATGGCCAACGGCGCCGACATCTCGCGTTTCATCGACAATGCCATGAAGGCCGCCGAGCGCGGCGCGGCGCTCACCCAGCGCATGCTCGCCTTCGCGCGCAAGCAGGAGCTTGCGCTGGAGACGGTGGATCCGGTGGCATTGGTGCGCGGCATGGCCGAACTGCTCCAGCGCACGATCGGCGGCGGCGTGCGCATCGACACCGAGTTCCCGCTCGTCGTCCCGCATGTCCACGCCGATCCCGCGCAGCTCGAGCTCGGGCTGATCAACCTGGCGGTGAATGCCCGCGACGCGATGCCCGACGGCGGCCGCATCGTCATTGCCGCACGCGAGGAGCATGTCGCGTCCGGAGAGGGCTTGAAGCCCGGCGCCTATGTCTGCCTGTCGGTCATCGACAATGGCCAAGGCATGGACGCGGAGACGCTCGCCCGCGCCACCGAACCCTTCTACACCACCAAAGGTGTCGGCAAGGGCACGGGCCTCGGCCTGTCGATGGTGCACGGCTTTGCCGAGCAATGCGGCGGCAAGCTGTCGCTGCGCAGCCGCGTGGGCGAAGGGACGACGGCCGAACTCTGGTTGCCGGTGTCCGACGGCGATGTACCCGGGGATCGGCCGGAGGCGTCCGAGCAACCCCCGGCGGCCATGGATCAGCTGGTGGTGCTCGCGGTCGATGACGACGCGCTGGTGCTCACCAACACCGCGGCGATGCTCGAGGATGCCGGGCACCGCGTGCTCCTCGCATCGTCGGGCAGGGCCGCGCTGCAGCTGCTGAGCGAAGCCCGTGTCGACATGGTGATCACCGATTTCGCCATGCCCGAAATGAACGGCGCCCAGTTCGCCGAAGCGGCGCAGGCGGGTTGGCCCGGACTGCCGGTCCTGCTCGTCTCGGGCTACGCCGAACTGCCCGAAGGCATCGCCGAGGATCTGCCGCGGCTCGCCAAGCCGTTCGGCCAGGACCAGCTCCTGCGCGGCGTCGCCCGGACCATGGCGGCGAACCGCCCGGCTGCTGAACTGCTCAAATTCCCGGCGCGCAAACGACGCTAGCCGGCGAACCCATTCAACCCGTCAATTCGACTACAGGCTGGCCCCAATTTCGTCATCCCCGCGAAAGCGGGGACCCATCTCCAGCATTATCCACGATCGCGCCGGTGCATTTGTCGCGCGCTCAGGAGATGGGTCCCCGCTTTCGCGGGGATGACGCTTTATGAGCATGAGTCCTAAACCTCGACGGCCGTGGACTTCCCGGCCGCGCAATCCCAGACTGCGGCCATGCTCGTTTACGCAATTCTGGCGCTGCTCGCAGTCAATCTCTGGACGATGCTGCGCTTCCATCAGGACAAGCAGCGCGCGATCGCGGGCCAGCGGCGGATTCCCGAAGCGGATCTGCTCGCATTGGCCTTTATCGGCGGCACGCCCGCTGCGTTCGCCGCGCGCCATTTCTTCCGCCACAAGACCCGGAAGCAGCCCTTCTCGACCTGGCTGTGGCTGATCGTGATGATACAGCTCGGCGTTGCGATCGGGTTCGCGCTCTAGAAGCCGAACCGCCGCCTCGGCCGGGGTGGCGGTTCCTCGGCGGGCTCGCGGTGGATCATCCAGCTATGGTTCTCGACGATCCGCGCCGGAACCGGCCGTCCGCGTTCGTCGCGCGAGGGGCGGAAACGGAAGCGCTGTTCGATCAGCCGGCAGGTCGTGGCATCGAGCTCGGCGCTGCCGCTCGAACGAGTGATCGTGCATTCGCGGACGCGGCCGTCGGTCCAGACCAGATAGCGCACGCCCACCGTCCCGCCGATGCCTGCCTCCGCGGCGCCCTCGGGATAGTCCGAATCGCGCAGCTCGCCGCGCACCAGGCGGGGCGGGGTCTCCGCACCCCCATCGCCGCTGCCGTCGCCTTCGCCGCCACTGCCACGGCCATCGCCTTCGCCGCCGCTCCCGGTGCCGGGGCCGATCACGTCGGCATTGCCGGCCGTCGGAGCGCTGCCGACACCCGCGATCGGCGCGGCGATGACCGGCGGTGGAACGGGGAGCGGCACCAGCGGCGTCGGCGCCACGATCTCGGTCGGCTCCGATCGCAGATTGGGCGGCGATGCCGCGCCTTCGCGCCGGTGGCTGGGATTGCGGTGCGGCACGATCTTCTCGCGCGGCGGAGGCGGCGGCTCCGGGCCGACCTCGAAGAGAGTCAGCGCTTCCCCGGGAGATTTGCCGCTGCCGATCGCGAGCCCCGCCACCAGCGCATAGCCGAGCGCAGCGGTCAGCAATGCCGCACCCAATGCAGCCCTGCCGCGCTCCGCTCGCGTCGATCGCACAAAGGTCATGATCACAGACGCCGACCTCGTCAGGAAATACGCGTCCCCAACAACATAGGTCTCATGAACGTGCGCTGGCGCTCAAAGGATGCACCGCAGCGACGCGCCCGGATCAGCCGAACTCGACGGCCTCGAACCGCACCGGCGCGCCGATCGCGGCATTGGCGAGCTCGCCTTCCCACATCACCCTATTGCCGCGGATGATCGTGCCCAGCGGTTTGCCGGTCAGCGCCATGCCCGTGAACGGCGACCAGCCGCACCGCGAGGCGAGCCAGCTCTCCTCCACCGTCCAGCGCGCCTTCAAATCGACGATCGTGAAGTCGGCGTCGTAGCCGACGGCGATGCGCCCCTTGCCGACGATGCCGAAAATCCGCTGCGGCCCGGCGCTGGTCATGTCGATCAGCCGCTGCAGCGTCAGCCGTCCCTCGACGACATGGTTGAGCATCAGCGGCAGCAACGTCTGCACGCCCGGCATGCCGCTGGGGCTCGCCGGATATTCCTTCGCTTTCTCTTCGCGCGTGTGCGGGGCATGGTCCGATCCGATCACGTCGGGAACGCCCTGGACGAGCCAGCGCCACAGCCCGTCGCGATGCGCGCCCGATCGGATCGGCGGGTTCATCTGCGCAAAGGTGCCGAGCCGCGGATAGGCGTCCTCGCCCGCCAGGGTCAGGTGCTGCGGCGTGACTTCGCAGGTCGCGACGTCCTTGTTCCTGCCGAGCAATTCGAGCTCGGCGGGCGTCGTCACATGGAGCACGTGGATCCGCCGCCGCGCCTCGCGCGCGAGCCGCAGGATGCGCTGCGTCGCGAGCAATGCGCTCTCGTCGTCGCGCCACACCGGATGCGAGGCGGGATCGCCGGTAACGCGCTCATCCAGCCGCGCATTCATCCGCGCCTCGTCCTCGGCATGGATCGCGACGCGGCGCTTGCCCGAAGCCAGCACCCGCGCCAGCTCCGCATCCTCGGCGACGAGCAGGTCGCCGGTCGATGCGCCCATGAAGATCTTCACGCCGGCAGTCCCGGGAAGCCGCTCGAGCTCCTTGAGCTGCGGCGCGTTTGCGGCGGTGGCGCCGACGTAGAAGGCATGATCGCACCACATGCGATCCTTGGCGCGGGCGAGCTTGTCGGCGATCGCCTCGGCGCTGTCGGTGTTGGGCTTGGTGTTCGGCATTTCGAACACCGCGGTCACGCCGCCGAGCACCGCCGATCGGCTGCCGCTCTCGAGGTCTTCCTTGGCCTCTAACCCCGGCTCGCGAAAATGGACCTGGCTGTCGATCACGCCGGGCAGCACGTCGAGCCCGGTGCAGTCCACCGTCTCGCCGGCATCGCCGACCTGGCCGATCGCCACGATGCGGCCGCCGGTCACGCCGACATCCACTTCGGCCGGTCCGCCGGGCAGATGCACGCGCCCGCCCTTGAGCTTGAGATCGACGCCAGCCATTTTCGCCCTCTTCCTTAGTGCGTGTCCGGCTCCTACCTGTTCGCCATGAACGAGACCAGCCCCGGAACATGGCTATCCGATCGCGCGCTGCTGCGCGTCGGCGGCGAAGACGTGCGCGGCTTCCTGCAGGGGCTGATCACGCAGGACATGGCGGAAGTGAAGCCGGGGGAGCCCAAATGGGCCGGCCTGCTCACGCCGCAGGGCAAGGCGCTGTTCGATTTCATCCTCTGGGACGACGGCGACGCGATCCTGATCGACTGCGAGGCCGATCAGCGCGATGTGCTCGCCCGTCGCCTCACGCTCTACCGGCTCCGCCGCCCGATCACGATCGAACCGGTGGAAGGCGGCATCCATTGGAGCGCCGAGGGCACCGACGGCGTCGCCGATCCGCGCCTCCCTGATCTTGGCCGGCGCTGGCTCGGCTCCGCGGCCGGAAGTCCGGCGACGGGCTGGCTGGCGCATCGCCTGCGCCTCGGGGTGACGGAGGGTGCCGCCGAGCTCGGCCAGGACAAGACGCTCTGGCTCGAATGCAATGCCGCCGAACTGGGCGGCGTCAGCTTCACCAAGGGTTGCTATGTCGGGCAGGAGAATACCGCCCGGATGCACTATCGCGCCAAGGTCAACCGCCGGCTGGTCGTCGCCCCGATCGGCGAGGCCGGCGACCGTACGCGCGCGATCTGGCCGGAGCTGGGCCTCATGGTCGAGTTGCGCCGCATCGAAGCCTTGGGCGACGCCATCGTTCCGAACTGGCTGCACGCCGCAATCCATGAGCAGTCGGAGGCATCGCCCACGTGACTACACGGAATGCCGTCCGCCGGATCAGCTCACATCGGGCGGCGGCGTCCGGAACAATCCGCGCGCGATGAACCCGACCAAACCGATTGCCGCCACCGCCGTGCTGCCGACGAGCGTGGCGAGGATCTCCACCGGCAGATCGAAGCCGCCGACCCGATAACCGGCCCCGATCACCAGGAGCCCCACCGTCCCCGAATAGAGTTCGAGATAGAGCAGGATGCGGCCCGCATAGGTTTTCCGCATCGCGCGGTCGGCCTTTACGTTCTTGATCTGCGATCGCGCAAGTCGATTGCGCAGCCGCAGCGCCTCGAGCTCTTCGCTCTCGAGCATATCGTTGAGGTCAGGCCGCATCTTGGCCTCGACCAACGCCGTGCCCGCGGCGATCGCGTCGAGCGTCGGATCAGGCAGCTTGGCGGGCGGCGAGGTCAAGGAAATACTGCCGGATTTTCTCGGGGTTGATCTCGTGGAAGCGGCCGCTGCCTTCGCCATAGACCTGGGTCCATGGCGTGTCGGGCTCGTGCGTCAACGCGGAGAGCTTGAAGGCGTGGAAGCGTCCATAGTTCTGATAGACCCGGTCGATGATCGCCTGCTCATCCTCGCCCAGCCGCGCCCGCGCCGGAGCGCCCGCGGTTTCGTCGTCGAGCACTCCCGGCAGATATTCGCCGTTGCGGATCTCGCGCGTGACCGGCGCGCGGCCATAGGCCCGCAGCGCTTCCCACAAATCCCGATAGACCGGGCCATAATCCCATGCCTGCGGATCATCGTGGGTGAGCTTCTCGCCGTTGATCGCGAGGTTCCAGCCGTGCGCGATGTAAACGAGCTTCTGGAGCTGCATCTGCGTGAGCGCGCGGTTCTCCGCCGCGGCGCGGCGGATGAACTCATTCGCGATTTCGGCGGACCATGCGGCCATCTGCGCTCCTCCTGGACCAATTCATATAGGAACTCGGTTCAGAACGGAAACAGAACCGTTCTCGCCGGGAGCTCCGTCCAGCGGCTGCGGCGAAACATCACAATTGATACCCACAAAGAAAAAGGGAGGCCGGTTTCCCGACCTCCCAAATTCTTGCCGTTCCGAAGAACCTGCGTGGCTTACTGACCCGAACCCGGGCCGTACATGATTTCCACGCGGCGGTTCTGCAGTTCGCGGACGCCGTCGGCGGTCTCGACGCGCGGGCGGCTTTCGCCGAACGCTTCGGTCGAGATGACGCCTTCGGAGACGCCACGGCCCGTGAAGTAGGCCTTGACCGCGTCAGCGCGACGCTGCGAGAGGCCCACGTTGTAGGTGGCAGGACCCGAACGATCGGCGTGGCCAGCCAGCATGACCTGCGAGTTACCGCAGTTCTGATAGTTGCTGATGGCGTTGTCGAGGATGCTCGCTGCCTCCGGCGTGATGTCCGACTTATCCCAGTCGAAGAACACGATGTACGGTCCGGGGGTGCACTGCACCGCCTGCGGCGGCGGAGCGGGCTCGGGCGGAGGAGCAGGCATCGGCTCCGGCGCCGGTGCCGGCGGCGGTGCGACGGGCTCGGGCTCGGGAGCACCGAAGTTGAACACCAGTCCGCCCATGATGCTGTGCGACCGGAAACGGCCGAACCACGGACGACCCGCAACGTCGACGAGCTCGGCGCCCGGCGCGTTGAAGAAGCGATACTTCAGCGACACGTCGATATTGTCGGAGATCGGAGCGCGGACGCCCGCGATCGCCTGCCAGGCAACGACCGTATCCGAATCGTCGAGGAAGTCGCCATTGGTGTTCAGACCAAGGCGGCTCTTGACGCGCGCAACGCCGAGACCGGGGCCGACAAAGCCCTGGACGCCGTCGTCATCGCCGAAATCCCACAACGCATTGACCATGAAGCTCAGCGCCGACGTACGGCCGCCCGCATAGTCATAGGTGCCGCCCGGCGCGAACGCCGTGCCACCTGCAGCGGTGACATAAGGAAGCGTGGTGGTCGAGCGAAGGCCCGTCACGTTGGCGGCGCGATAGCCGACTTCCGCCTCGAGGCGAACCGGGCCAAGATCGTAGCCGACGGTTCCGCCGACGTCGAAACCGGCGCGATGATCGACGGTGACACTGTCGATCGCAGTGCCGACGTCCCAATCGATGTCTTCGACCAGCATGGCGCCGCCCTCGACACCCACGTACCACGCATCGTCGCGTGCAAGTGCGGGCGTGCTCAGCGCGGTCGTTGCTAGTGCCAGAGTTACGGCAAGCTTCCGCATATTAATCCCCTTTCAAAGTTGTCACTACGGACAGCGACAAACTCACTACCGAAACGAAAGTTTCTGCGCAAGCTCACAAAACCGGTACCGTTGCATTAATGACACAGGTTTAATCACCTTCGATCAAACCATGCGTGCGCAATGCATCCAGCACCGAGGCTATCGCTGCCCGCGCTTCCGCATCAACCGTCGATCCTCCCGCAGGTTCCGCGATCGCGGCGCCCCTTGGCCCAACCACTTGGTCTCCCTCGACAAATAGTTTTCCGTGCAGTTCGCTCAGCCGCCAGGCGCCGCCTTTGAACAGCGCAAGGCTCCCGGTCGAGCCAATCCAGAGCTGCATTCCTTCGCGCGGCTGCACGAAAAGCCAGCCCGACTGCGTCCACCCGGCAATCTCATGCGCATGGCCCGCCCAATCACCGCCCGGGGCAGCGCCGACGATCCAGCAATCGCCCGGATCCGGATCCGTTGGCGGCGCGTCGATCGCGGCAACCACCGCGCCCTGCACTGCGATATCGAGGCGCGCGATCGCCTCGTTGACGAGCATCTCCTTCTGCGCCTGCCCCGGCTGGAGCAACGGCAGCGCCAGCCGCGGCGTATGCATCTCGCTCATTCATTCTCTCCCGATCAACTCAGTTCGAGCGTCGCCGGGCGCGACAGGCCATGCGAGCCGATTTGCCGGACGACGATCCTCGTCGCCGCGATTCGCTCTTCGGAACTCAATGCGAATCGCGGCTCTGGCGTTTCCGCGACCTGCGGCGGGTTCTCGGCGCGCTCGATCGTCACCTGGTAGCGCTCGCTCTCCTCGCCCAGCGGCGCATCGACGCCATCGATCCAGTCCCAGCCCAATCTGCTGCGCCGAACCCAGCGGATCTCCGCGCTCCCGTCAGGCAGATCATCGATACCCACATGCACGGGCGCCGGAGGCACGATCGAGATGCCGGTCATGAACGCCTCGGCCCCGGCCGCGTCCTCGTCTCCCACGCCTTGGGCAAGCACGCGCGCGCTGGTCCCGACCGCCTGCATCGAAAGGTCGAGCATCACCAGCGTGTCGGGCTCGAGCAGCACGAATCGATCCCCGGCTAATTGTCCCCCGATCGCGTCTTCGGTCCCGCGACGCCCGCGCCAGAGGCCGCTCAGCCGCCAGCGTCGCCCGCCCAGCGGCACCGCATGCGCGAACTGGAGCAATTCCGCGCCCACCATCGCGAGATTCGCCCCCGCCGCCAGCGCAGCGGTATCGGCGTCGTGGAGCAGCATCGCGCCGTTCGCGAGCTCGACCACGAGCGTGTTCGCCCGATCCTCGAGATGGCTCGGAGCCGTTCCGGGCGCAGTCACGACATGCCCGAGCACCGCCGGCATCGCCGTCGCTCCCGCGGGAGACCAGCTCGCGCCGTCCGTGCTGATCAGCAATGCGGCGCTTCGCCATCCCGGCCCGGTCCCCGCCGCGGCGATCGCCAGTCGCGGCGTCGTCGCCAGCGAACCCAGCGGCGGAAGCTCGAAGGCATGGACCACCGTTTCCCCCGTCGCGAGATCGGGCGCGGGCAGCACCCGCCCGCCGCTCGCTTCGGCACTCGGCATGCCGGGCGTCACTGCGACGCATTCGAGCAGCACCACCATGTTCTCGAGCCGCCAACGCTCGACGCGCCATGTCCCCGGCGCTCCTGCTATCGTGACGCGCTCGCCCGGACGTATGCCCAGCGAACCCCAGGGCAGCGCCACGGTGCGCCGCTCGCGCTCCATGTCGAAGCGCATCAGTGCCGCCTCGGCGATCGTCTTGGCGCCGGCCGCGTCGATCGCCGCGGCAAGCTCCATCCGCGCCTCGCGCACTCCCGCGCCCGGCCGCACGGCGCGCTGCACCCCGGCCTGATAATCACGCCCGGGCTCGTAATAAGCGAGCGTCAGCGTGCGCGGCGCGAAATCGGCGGCGGCGACGTCGCGCCGGCCCCGCCCGTGTTCCTCGCCCGCGCCCATGTCCGCCAGTTCCACTGCGGCGCCGTCGCCGTGCAGCAGCGCAAGCTTTCCTGCATCGGCGCGGAACCATCCGCCCGCGGCACCCGCCAATGTCTCGATCACTGCCCGCGCGCTCGCCCCCGAAACGGCGAAGCCCGCCAGCGCGGTCGTGCCTTCATCGGCGGTCAGCACGTCGCCGGCCAGCGCCTGCGCGATCGCGCCGGCTGCCTGCGGCCCCGGATCCGCGATCACTTCGAAGCTCAGCGAGGGAATGCGATTGCCGAAATCGCCGAGCTCGAGATCCTCGAACACGGCGTAGGCAATCCCGCGATGCGCGGGCGTCATTGCGATCCCTTCCGCCGCGGCGATCAGCGGGTCGGGCGCCTGGTCCTCGGAGCCCGGATGCAGGCGAAATCGCGTTCGCGCCTTGAAGTCGCCCGCGGCGCCGCGCAGCAGCTTGCCGTCCGCCCAGATCCGCCCGATGCCCAGGATCGGCCGCGTCGACAGCGCGACTGCGAACGACGCGGTATAGCTGTAGTTCGTCGTGCTCGGCCGCCCCTTGCCGCCGCCCTGCGTCGATCGGTGCTCGACCAGGTCGGTCGCCCAGATCACCGATCCCGCGACGCGCATCGTCCCGAATATCTTCGGGATCTGCGTGCCGTAGGAGGATGTCTGCACGCGCAGCTCGCTCAGCCGCGGCCCTTCGCGCCCCTTCGGCTTGAACAGCACTTCGCGATCGACCACGCTGCCCAGCAGGCCGCCGATCGCTCCGCCCATCGGCCCGCCGATCAGGCTGCCGGCGACCGTCAGCACGATTGTCGCCATGTCAGTCTCCTCTCGCCAAGCGCCAGCGGCCGATCACCGGCCAGGGCAATCCGGGTCGCTCCACCACCCGCCGCAGCATCGCGTCGGCATGGATCACGCCCGCCTCCGCCTGGATCGCGAAATGCAGCTGCCCCGGGCCCGCCTTGAAGAGCAGCAAGTCGCCGGGCCGCGGCTCGGCCGCCGGCACCAGCCCGAGCGCCTCGATCGCCGCACCCACCCGCCCGGCATCGCCGCTCCGCAGCGCATAGCCGCTCGGCACGGTCCCCTCGAACCCCTCCGCCCGAAGCGCCAGCGCCGCCAGCCCGATGCAATCGAGTCCTTCGGCGAGCCCCTCGATGCTCCGCCCGTGCAGCCGGAACCGCACGCCCAAGGCCGCCCGCGCCGCCGCGACGGCGCGCTCGCCCGGCATCATCCGCCCGGATACCGCGTCAGCAGGTCGATCCCCGGCAGCCAGGGTTCGCCGCGGAAATTGACGGCATTGCCGAACCGCCCCGCACAGGTCGCCAGGCTCTTGTCGCACCCCTCGACCAATTCGACCAGCGCGCCCACCCCCACGAAGCGCGGTGGCCGCCGCAATGTCACTGTCGCGCCGTCCGATCGCGCGATGGCATCCTCCAGTCCCGAATTGCCGCCGCCGAACCAGCGCAGCCGCCCGCCGCCATAGCCATTGGCCACCGGCTCGCCCGCATCGAGCGTCAGCACCGATCCCGCCACCGCGGTTACCCGCGCAAACCTCCGCCGCCCCGCCATCGCCACGCGGCAGCGCCGGTCGCCCAATTCGGCCCGGCATTCGGGCGAAGTCTCCTCCACCACCGGCCGCTCCAGTGCATCCGATAACCCCCGCAGTTCCGCAGTCAGCATTCCGCCGCGCGTCTCGACCGCGCCGATCGTCCCGTCGCCCAACGCCACCCTCGCGCCCGGCGCCGACCAGTCGGTCGCGAACAGCATCACCCGCGCCCCGTCCCAGCGCCCGGCGAGCAGGTCGACCTCGCCGATCGCCGTGCTGGTCAAGGCGCCGGTCACGTCCATGCTGTCGGCGTCGAGGCTCGCGCTCCGGCTGATCGCGCTCGGCGTCATCCCCGGCGCCGCGCGATAGACGAGACCGTCGATCTCCAGGTCGCGATCATGCGCGGTGATTCCGATCGTCACGCCGTCGCGCCGCTCGATCCGCCAGCACAAAGCGAGGGTGGTGCATTCGCCATCGAGCCAGCTCATTCGCGCACCTCGATCAACGGCACCGAAGCCGCCGCCCCCGCCAGATAGGTCGCCCGGCTGACATTGAGCCGGTCCTCCGCGAACCGCACCGGCACGTCGAACTCGAAGCTCGCCGTCACCACCGCGCCCGCGGCCGGCGCCGTATCGAGCGTCACCACGCCCCCGGCCCCCAGCGTGAAATCCTCCGTCGCCAGCCCGTCCACCGCCACCCGCACGCTGCCGCTTACCGGCCGGGTGATCCGCCGCACCACCTCGCCATAGCGCCGCACCAGCTGGAACCGCGCCTCGACACCGTCGCCGACGCCCAGCACTTCGTCCTCGCCCGAGGCATCGAACGGATCGCGCAGCCGGAAACCCCGCGCCGGCCCCATCCGCGCGCGGAAGAAGCCGATCAAAGCGGCGATGTCCGCCTCGGATCGCACCCCCGGCCCGACATCGTAGCGCATCCGCGCCTCGGCCCATTCGGCATTGCGGTTCTCGCGCCCGCCCGCGCTGGTCACGATCGCCGTCGAAACCTCGGGCGCCACTTCGGCCTCGCGACCCAAAGCGAGCGGAAACAGCACGTCGTCGAACGCGTCCACATCACTCTCCCCATCGAAATGCACGAAGCCGTCGCGCAGCACCTGCGGCAGCGCCCAGACGAAGGTCGCCGCGACCCCGCGCCTGCGCCCCCGTTCCGCCGCCGCGGCGATCGGCCGCCACTGCGCCTTGTCCGCCGGGTTCAGCACGAACCCCGCCAGATAATGCTGGTCCGCCGCCGCATAGCCCAGCCGTGCCTCGGCAAGCGCGACGCCCTTCGCGCTTGCCGAGACGTTGCCCGCCGCCGCCCAGTCATAATCCTCGAGCTGCAGCACATCGAACGCCGGCGCCGCCCAGCCGATCGGCAGATTGGCGCGCTTCAATTCGGGCATCGCTTTATCCAGCACCGTCGGCAGATAGGCGAGCAGCAGCACCTCCGCCCCCGGTGCCCAGCGCACCACCTCGCGCAACGCCAGGGTCGATGCCGCCAGCAAGGCCCCCGCCGCGTCGAGCACCGCGGTATCGACCGCCCCCCGCACATTCTGCTCGGCCGGATCGTCCAGTTCGGCCCGCGCCGCATCGTCATGGATGCACAGCCGCCCGTCGGGCATCACCCACCACCACGGCTCGCCGACCTGGAACTTCACCGCCAGTCCCGCGGCCTGTGCGATCCCGACGAACGCCAGCGCCACCACCCGCAGATAATACATCGCGCCCGAATGCGCCGGGGAGAGCAGGGCCGAGGGCGGGCTCCACCCCGTCAGCCCCGGCGATCCGTCGGCCGCGCGCTGCTTCCAGTCGTTCCAGCAATGCTGGTCGAGCAGTTCGTACGACAGCGACCAGATCACGTCGTAGCCGAACGCCTTTGCGCGCCGCGCGAAGTCGCCATGCCACGCCGCGCACGCCACATTGAGCGTGCCGCCCGCCAGGCTCACATAATAGCCGCCCGAATTGGGCTCGAGCCGGAAATAATGGCTCATCCCCACATAATGCAGGATGCTCCCGCAATAGCCGAGCTGCAGCGCGTTGCGCAGCACCCGCGCGGGCGTCAGATGGTAGCAATCGTCATAGCCGTTGGCGATCCGCAGCCCATGCTCGGGCACCACCACATCGCCGATCGCCAGCACCGAACCCGGCCCCTCGCATGCGATCCCGCTGATCTCGACCCAGGCCTCGGCCGGCGCGGCCAGGGGCGCATCGGTGGCAGTGTATCCCGCCGGCACCAGCGAAACGAACATCCGGTCGACATCGCCCGCGAACACGGGGTCCGCCTCGCCGGGCAGCAGATATCCACCCTCGACGCTGGCAAAGTCGATCGCGACCAGCGCATCCTCCGGCGATCCGCTCGCATAATTCCACAGCCGCACATACCAGGCGCGCGGCGCACCCGCGGCATCGCGCCCCTCGATCGTCAGCACCGGCCCGTTGACGGCGTCGAGGGCCAGCACTCCGGCGGACCGCCAGCGAAACCGCAGCCGGCACCCGCGAAAGTCGCGATCGGTCTCGTAGCGGAGCAAAGGATGATCGTGCCGGTCCTCGGCCTCCCAGATCAGCCCCGCCAGATCGTCCTGGCGATAGAAGACCGCATCGACGCGCAACGCATCGGGCGCCGTCGTCGTCACCGAAGCCATCATCGGCCGCGGGAAGTTGACCGTCCAGTAAGCCGGATCGAAGCGCGAAATCACGCCCTCCGCCTGACCGCGCCGTTCGGATGCGAGCCAATGCGCCATAAAACTCCCTCTCCCCAGCTCGCCGGCAGACTCCCCTCCCTGCAAGGGAGGGGTAAGGGGTGGGTGTCGGAGGCGAGGCTCGATGCCTCGCTTCCGACTTCGTCGCAGGGCGCCGCTCTCGCGGCGCACCCACCCCCGGCCCCTCCCTTGCAGGGAGGGGAGCACTCGTTTCACTCCACCCCCGCCAACGCCGCCTTCACTGCCCGCGCCACTTGCCGGCTCGATTGCGCCAGCGCCCGCGGCGCCTCGCCCGGTCCGGCGTTCACCGTGATCGCCACCCGCACCTCGCGTGGCCCCGCCGCCATGGGCGCCGCCACCGAACCCGCGCTCGACGGCACGAACAGCTCCGGCCCGCGCTCGCCGACCCAATAAGGCCGCCCGGGGCTCACCGGCCCGCCCGTCGCCCGTCCGGGCGACCCGCCGAACAGCCCGAGGATCGCACCCAGCAGTCCCCCGCCGCCCGCCGCGCCGCCGCCCAGCGACCCCAGTCCCTGGTGCAGCGCCGATGCCGCGATCTCGCCGAGCACCCCCAGCGCCATCACGCGCAGATCCTCGAACCCCAATTTGCCGGTCTTCACTGCACGCAGCAGCGCGCTTTCGACTGCGCGCCCGGCACGATCGGCGCCCGCCTCCAGCGGTCCCTCGATCGCCCCACGCATCTCCGCCACATCGCGCGCAAAGCCGCGCGTGTCGGCGCGCACGCTGACGATCAGCCGTTCGATTTCTTCATCCATCGGGAAAAAGCTCCTTGAGCCGGGCCAATTCGCCATCGCCGAGCGGCGCCGCTTCCTCGCCCGCCAGCGCCCGCACCAGCGCGCCCAGTTCGGCCGGCGTCGCGTTCCAGAAAGTCTCGGGCGTCCAGCCGAACGCGAGGCCGGCCGCCCCCGCAAGCCGAACAGCGCGGCCAGAAAACTCCTCCCCGGGACGGGGAGGGGAACCAGCCGCAGGCTGGTGGAGGGGGCTCTCCACAGAGGATGTCGCCCGTGGCGCTCCCCCTCCACCACGCCCTTCGGGCGCGGTCCCCCTCCCCGTGCCGGGGAGGATCTGATCCTCCGCCATCACCGCCCCGCCAATATCTGCCCGATCAGCGCCTTGAGCGCCGGTATGTTCGCCGCCAGCCCGCGCGCCGTCACGCCCTCGGCAAAGCCCTCGCGGCTCAGCCCTTCGGGCCGCTCGCGCAGGCAATGCCAGAACAGGGCGACCATCTCGCTTAGCGCCAGCCGCCCGTCCGCGGCGCGTTCGACCAAGGCGAACAGCGGCCCCAATTCCCCCTCCGCCGCCACCAGCGCCGAGAAGCTGGGCCGCAGCACCAGCATTTCGCCGGCGACGCGCAGCTCCGCCTCGCCCCGCGCGGGATTCGCCCCGCTCATGCGCTCACCACCGGCCCGGAACTCTCCAGGCTCAGCGTGTAGCTGCGCTCGCCGTTGAAATCCCCGGCATAGTCCAGCCGCGTCACCAGGAACCGCCCGGTCATGCTCTCGCCGCTCTCGAAGCTCAGCCGGTAATCGTCGATCACGCCCGACAGCGCATTGGTCTTCACCCGCGCCTCCGCCGCCGATCCCGTGAACACTCCGGCGCCCGAAACGCTCACCGAACGCACGCCTGCGCCCGACAGCAATTCGCGCCACCCGCCCGAATCCTTCGACGTGATCACCACCGCCTCGCCATTGACGCTGAGCTGCGTCGTCCGCAGCCCCGCCACCGTGGTGAAGCCCACCGGCGATCCGCCATTCCCCACCTTGAGCAGGAACGCGCTACCCTTCTCCGCCGCCATGTTCTTTCTCCTCTAAGATCCTCCCCGGAACGGGGAGGGGAACCAGCCGCAGGCTGGTGGAGGGGGCTCTCCCCAAAGGATGTCGCCCGTGGCGCTCCCCCTCCACCACGCCCTGCGGGCGCGGTCCCCCTCCCCGTGCCGGGGAGGAGTCAATTCGCCTGAAGCATCCGCACCCGGAACTCGACGACCGCCGCGCACAGCCCGGGCCCTTCGCGAAAAATCCGGCTGCGCAGGAACGCCAGGCTGGCGATCCGCCACCCCTCGCCCAACTCGCTCGGCAGTCCGGACACTGCCGCGGCGGCATGATCCGCCAGCGCGCGCAGCCGCGCGCGATCCTCGCCGGCCTCGAACAGCCCGACGGCCAGCCGGCCCTCGCGCCCCATCATGTCCTTGGTGCTCCAGTCGACGAGCACCGGATCCTCGACCACCGCAAAGGGCCGCACCGCGCGTGCCGGGGCTGCATCGAACACGCCGTTGATCGCGATCCCCAGCCCCGGATGCGCGCCGAGCACTGCCTCGACGGCCTCGGTCAACACTGCATGCGCGCTCATCGCATCAGCCCTCCCAGCCAGCGGAGCGCCGGATCGCGCAGCATCCGCCGCGCCAGCCCACGCCCGGAAATCACCACGCGCCCCGGCTCGGCCTCGGCCGACACGCCCGGCAGCTTTTCCCGCGCCGCCGCCGCCAGCCGTGCCGCGGCACGCTCAGCCGCCGCCGCGCCCAGCGTCTCCGCCCGCGCCTCGAATCCCTCCATCATGCCGATCGCCGCGCATTTTCGAGCCGCATCCGCCGCCACGGCCGCCACAAAGCCGCGACCGCCGCCGGCGGCGCCCCGCCGCTCGCCCGCGCTTCGAAGAGATGCGCCGCCAGCAGCACCACGCCCTGCGTCAGCGGCGCGGGCAAAGCGCTCCATTCCGCCGCAAGGCCCGCCGCATAGCCGACCCGCAGCCGTCCCGCCGCGATCGCCGCGCTGCCGCGCACCCAGCCTTCGCCCGCCGCGTCGATATCGATCGCATAGGTGTCGGCGGGGAGCGCGAAGCCGTTGTCGGACACGTTCAGTCCCTCGACGCTGTCGATCGTCGTCACCGGCGCGCCGACGAGCCGCTGCCACGCGGCATGCGCGGGCAGCACCGCCTGCCATGTCCGCACGATCAGCGCCTGGCCGGTAAACGCCTCGCACAGCGCCAGCGCGGTCTCGGCATGGGCCTCGAGCAGCGCGTCCTCGGCCGTGCCCGGGATCCGTAAATGAAGCTTGGCGGCATCGCGCGCAGCAACGATCGCCGCCGCCGGAAAGGGCGGAGCAAGCATAAATGTCTCCTCACTATTGAGCTCCCCTCCCTGCAAGGGAGGGGCTGGGGGTGGGTTGTGGCGACCGGGGCTCGATGCCCCGGTCGCCACATTTTTGGCTGCGAGCCTTTTTTTTGGGCGCGCAGACGCGCGCACCCACCCCTCGGTCCCCTCCCTGCAAGCAGGGAGGGGAGGTCGGATCACGAAGCCGCGAACTTCAGCAGCTTGATCGCCTCGGAGTTGCTCACCATCCCGCCCACGCGCTTGGTCGCGTAGAAATGCACGAACGGCTTGTTGCTGTACGGGTCGCGCAGCACCTGCGTCTCGCCGCGCTCGGCGATCAGATAGCCCGCCTTGAAGTTGCCGAACGCGATCGACAGCGAATTGGCCGCGATGTCGGGCATGTCCTCGGCCTCGACCACCGGGTAGCCGAGCAGGGTCGCCGGCTGCCCCGCCGCCAGGCTCGGCGCCCACAGGAACGCGCCGTCGATGGTCTTGAACTTGCGAATCCGGGCCAAGGTCGCGCTGTTCATCACCCAGCTCGCGCCCTGCCGATACGGCGCGCGCAGGCTCTGAACGAGGTCGATCAGCTTGTCCTCGGGATTGGCCGCAAACGCCCCCGCCGCGCCGCTCGCGACATATTGCAGCGTCCCGAACGCCCGCGCCGCATCCCCGGTCGCAGCCGTCGCGGTGGCGAGGAAGCCCCGCGGCTTGTTGGTCCCGTTGCCGTTGACGAACGCCGACCCTTCCGCTGCGGCGAACTCGCGCGCGATCTCCTGTGCCAGCCATTCCTCGACATCGAACGCCGCGTCGTCGAGCATCGCCTGGCTCGCCGCCGGATTGGCGTAGAGGTCGCCGCTCGGCGGGGCGACTTCGTTGAAGGTCGGCGTCGCCGTCTCGGTCCGCGCCGCCGTCTCCGCCGCCCAGCCCGAAGCGATCCCGCCGCTGGCCACCAGTTTCCGATACCCGCTCGATCCCACCTTCACGACATTGGCGATCGCGCGAATGGGCGAGACCGCCTTCAGCGTCGCGTCGATCCGGGCATCGATCTCCTCGGGCACGGCATAGCCGCCCGCCGCATCGCTCGCCCCCGACAGCGCCTTCATCTCCACCCCGCCGCTGCCGGCGCGCAGGAACCCCTCGAACGCCGCGCTGCCCAAAGGCCGCCCGCCCGCCAGCATCGGCCGCACCGGCGGCAACCCCGCATTCTCCACCGCCTCGAAACTCGCCTCGAGCGCATCTGCCTTCACTTCGATCATGTCCGTCTCCCACAAAAAAACCTCCCGCGCGAACCGCGAGAGGGCACACCGACTTTCCTGAATCTCTCCGGCTAGCCCTCGCTCACCGCATGCACGCGCGCCAGCGGCTGCATCGGGCTCGCCACCAGGCTCACTTCGAGCAATTCGAGCCCCTTGATCTCGCGCCGCGGCCCGCCGCCCGCCTCGGTCACCCGATATCCGAACGACAGCCCGGTCACCGCGCCCTTCGCCACCGCCGCGGCGAGTTCGGGCACCGCGACGCGCCCGATCACGCGCAGGCCCCGGCCGTCCTCGCTCAGTTGCTCGATCTCGCCCACCGGCTTGCCCGAATGCTGCCACAAGAGCGGCACCGGTCGCGCCAGCCGGAACGCCCCCCGGCGCACGACGTCGCCGCCGCGATCGGGCACGTCGAACACCGCGGCATAGCCGGCGAAGCGCACGCTCATTTGAGCCACCCGGGGAATCCCAATTTCACTGCGAGCCCGACCAGTACGAGGGCCGCGAGCATCCGCCCCGCCCAGGAGAACGCGGCCTTCAATGCCGAGCGCTTGGCGTCGCGCCATGCCCCCAGCAATTCGCGCAGCTCCGCCATGTCCTTCGCCGCGCCGACATCCTCCAGCCCCAGCCGCGCCAGCGCCCGCTGCGCGCTCAGCTCGCCTGCTTCCTCGGCGATCGCCCGCAGCGTCGCCGTATCGGCACCGTCTTCCTTCGCCTGCTCGATCAGTTGCGCGAGCACCGTTTCGTTACGCATCACATTTCTCCCGATTGCCGCGCCGCCCGCGCGCGCCTAGGCCGTCGACATGCGCCGCCGGCTCTTTCCCATGTTGGTCCTGTTGACCGTCGCGCTCGCCGCGCTGCTCGTCTGGCTGTGGTGGTCGGACTATGTTCCGATCGACAAGTGCCTCGACGCCGGCGGCGCCTGGAATGCCGAGGCGCGCACCTGCGTGCTCACCGTCACGACAATCCGACCATAGCCCTCTTCTCGTCGTCGCTGAGGAAGTCCGCCGCGCTCACCTGGCGCCACAGCCGCTCGCGATCCTCGGCCAGCGCCGCCACCCGGTCCAAGTCGACCGCCAGCGCCGCGTCCGGAAACCACCCCGCCAGCGCCTGTGCCAGCCCGGCGAGGATCGTATCCGCCACCGGCAGGATCGCCAGCCGCCACAATGCCCGGTTCGCCTCGCGGTAATTGGCGAAGGCGGTGTCGCCCGGCAGTCCCATCAGCATCGGCGGCACGCCGAAGGCCAATGCGATCTCGCGCGCCGCCGCCGCCTTCAATCCCATGAAGTCCATGTCGGCGGGCGTCATGCTCATCGCCTGCCATTTCAGCCCGCCCTCGAGCAGCATCGGCCGCCCGGCATTGGCGGCCCCGGCGAACGCCGCCTCGAGCTCGCTCTTGATCCGCGCGAACTGGTCGGGGCTCAGCACCCCGCCGTCGCTCACGTCATAGACCAGGGCCCCCGAAGGCCGCGCCGCATTGTCGAGCAATGCCTTGTTCCAGCGCGTCGCGGCATTGTGGATCGCCACCGCGCCCGCCGCCGCGCCCAGGCAGCCGAGCCCGTAATGATCGTCGACCGGATTGAACGCCTTGATATGCGCCACCGCCGGCCGCCCCCCGGGATCTTCCGCCGCGAGCCGGCTGACATGCTCCCCTACCCGATACCGATACGCCACCGGCCAGCCCCCGGCATCGGCCTCCACCGTCACCCGCTCGGGCCTGAGCGCGAACAATTCGCGCACCTGCCCGGCGCTGTCGCAGAGGATCTGCACATAGGCGTTGCCGTGGAGCAGCAATTGCGCCGCCACCGTCTCGATCAGCACCTGCCCGCCCGACCGCGCCGTCGCCAGCGCCGCCAGCGCCGGATCGCTCGCCTTGAGCGGCGCCGATCCCACGCCTTCGCTCACCAGTTTCACCGCGCGCTGCGCCACCGGATTGTTGCAATAGCCTTCGCGCACCTGCGCCTCGTAGCTGCGCGGCCATTCGCCGAGGCTGGTGATGCTCCCGCCCCGCGCCAGCGCCGGCCGCACGCCCTCGCGCGCGGACTTGCGTCCGAACCATTTCATGCCCGTCTCCTGATGTGCGAACCGTAAACTCCCCTCCCTGCAAGGGAGGGGTTGGGGGTGGGTGCGACCCCGGCGAAGGCCGGGGGAGCCCTCCGATGCGCTCGGTAATAAAAGAAAAGGCCGGGCATCGAGCCCGACCTTTTCTACCCACCCCTGACCCCTCCCTAGAAGGGAGGGGAATACCGCTACCGCTTGATCCCGAACCAGATCACGTGCCGCGGCCCCTTGCCGTTGCTCCGCGCCTTCACGCCGACTTCCTCCACTGCGAAGTCCGCATCGCGCAGCCGCCGCGCGAACGCGGCGTCCGGCGCTGCCGACCATATCGCCAGCACCCCGCCGGTCCGCAGCGCGGCCCTGGCCGCCGCCAGCCCGCGCATCGAATAAAGCCCGTCATTGCCCGGCCGGGTCAGCCCGTCCGGCCCGTTGTCGACGTCGAGCAGGATCGCGTCATAGCCGCCGCGCCCGTGCCGGATCATCGCCCCGACATCGTCGAGCACCACCTCCACCCGCCGGTCGTCGAGGCATCCCGCCGCCAGCTCGGCCATCGGCCCGCGCGCCCAGTCGATGATCTTGGGCACCAGCTCGCTCACCGTCACTCGCGCGTCGCCGTCCAGCCGCTTCAGCGCCGCCCGCAGCGTGAACCCCATCCCGTATCCGCCGATCAGCAGGTGCGGCGCCGGCACGCGCAGCCGGTCGATCGTCATCTCGGCGAGCGCTTCTTCCGATCCGCTCATACGGCTGTTCATCAATTCGTTGCGGTCGAGCACGATCATGAAGTCGTTGCCCCGCCGAAACAGCCGCAGCGGATCCCCGCCGGGCACTTCGGCCGTATCGATCAATTCCCGCGGTACCATCCCGCCGCTATCCGCGCTGTCCGGCCGCTGCACAAGCCATAAAGCCCCTCCCCTTCAGGGGAGGGGTTGGGGGTGGGGCATGTCCGTCTCACCGAGACCGACGTGCATGTTGACAGGCCCCACCCCAACCCCTCCCCTGAAGGGGAGGGGCTAAGAAGACCCCCTCACATCAGCGTAACCCGCGCCGCACCCCTCTTCCCCAGCATCAGCTCGGTCATCGCCCACACCAAAGCGTCCGCCCGGTCCGGCGAGCGGCCCGGCCCCTCATAGCCGCCGCCCGCCTGCAGCCCGCACAATTCGTCCTCCAGCTCCGGAAACGCCCTGGCATGCAGCACCTTTCCCGCCTCGTAGAGCAACGCCACCGGCTCGGCCCGCGCGCTCTTGCCGCGCGAGGCATGGACCAAAGTCACCGGCAGCCCGGTATCGGCGCCGCGCAACACGCTCGCCACCATCTCGCCGCCCTGGTTCTTCTCGGCCACCACCCGGTCGGCGCCGCACCGTGCCGCGCATTTCGCCACCGCACGCGCCCAGCCTTCGGGCGAGACCCCCGACACCGTGGCATCCTCGATCACATAGCCGCGCCCGTCGCGCCCCAGCCCCACCGCGACGATCCCGCACGCATCGCCCCCCGCGCTCGCCGGCGGATCGACGCCCACTATCACGCGCTCCAACTCGGGCGCCGCCTGCACCCGCACGCGCTCGATCAGCGCCCGCGTCCAAAGCGCACCTTGCACATCCTCGAGCAACTCGCCGTCCAGCTCCTGCCGCCCCAGCCGCGTGCCGGCATAGGTCGCCAGCATCGCCTCGACGAAGCGCTCGGGCAGATGCGGATTGTCGCGCGTCCGCCCGCGGACCAAAACCGCCGCCGCATCCGCCAGCCGCTCCACCCGCCGCATCAGCTCGGTCGGCTTGGGCGTCGTCGTGACCAGCACCCGCGGCTTGGTTCCCAGCCGCAATCCCAGCATCAGATTGTCCCACGCTTCGGTTCCGCGCTTCCATTTGCCGATCTCGTCGCACCACGCCGCATGGTGCTCGGGCCCGCGCAGTGCCTCGGGCGCTACCGCCGAATACACAAAAGCCTTCGCACCCGATGCGAAGCGCACTTCGCCGCGCGTGCGGTTCCAGTCGATCGCCTCGCCGCTGCGCGCAACCGCGAGCAAGCCGCTCGGTCCCTCGACCATCACCCGGCGCACGTCTTCGGCGTTCCCGCCGACCAGCGCGAAGCGCCCGTTGCGTACCCGCCGCGCCAGCCCGCTCAGCCATTCGGCGCCGGCGCGGGTCTTGCCGAAGCCGCGCCCCGCCAGGATCAACCACACCAGGGGATCGCCGCCCGGATCGAGCTGCCCGGCATGCGCCCAGATCGGAAAGCGCTCGAACCATTCCACGCACTGCACGTCGTTCAGCCGCGCCAGCACCTGCGCCCGCTGCGTGGCCGGCAGGCGAACGAATGCCCGGAGCAGCGCCAGGTCGTCGGGATGCACCGTCTCAGGCGTCATCGGACTTGCCCAATCGCTTCTCCGCCGCCGCGATCGCCTTGGCCAGCGCGGCGTTGGTTTCCTCCCGCGTCGGCATTTGCCGCTGCTTGCCGCGAGCACCCGGCAACCTGTGTCGCGACGCGCGATGATGCTTGAGCAATTCCATCGCCTTGGCGAAGTCGAAGCGCGGCAAGCTCTCCGCGATCTCGGCTTCGGCGCGCCCCGGATCGGCGGGTTCGAGCGGGACGCCCGCCCCGCCATGTTCGAGCACCATCGCCTCGAGCCGGTCATATCCCGCCTCCAGTGCCTCGCGCCACTGCGCCACGAACTGCGGATCCTTCGCGCGCTGGGCATAGACGCTGCTCAAGGTGATCTCGGCAAAAGCGGCGGCGCGCGTGACGTTGCAGGTAAGCGCCAGCGCATCGAGGAACCGCTGCCGCCGTGCCGGTGTGAAGGCCCGCCGGCCCGGCTTGCGCCGCTGCCGCTGTCCGTCACGGTTGCCCGTGATCAGGTCATCCATCCTGTTTCTCCCGAAACGAAAAAGGCCGGCGCACCTCCCGGTGCCCGACCCATCCAGAGGCCCGAAGGCCCCGACTCGCAATTCTTCAGCGTTCACTACATGTGCCACATCAACGTGACGATGTCAATCTAAAAGTGCCTATTTGGTTTGTTCTTCTGGTTCCCCTCCCTGCAAGGGAGGGGAATCGCGGTGCTGAATGTCGATACGCCCCTAGGTTGAGAACCTATTCAACCCGTTGCTTTGACTGACGAGTTCCGCGAAAGCGGGGACCCATCTCCGACAGTCTCCACAAACGCACCGGTGCATTTTGCCGCTCGCTCAGGAGATGGGTCCCCGCTTTCGCGGGGATGACGTGCTTTTAATATGAGTCCTCACCTAGCGTCCCCTGCGTCGCGCCAGCCATCCGATCAAAAGCGCAACGACAACAATCGATAGCGTGAGGATCGACAAAACAGTGAGATAGATTGCCGCATGTGAGCCGCTCATTCCGGCTTCTCCGCGGGCTCATCGGCCGCCGCCTCCCGCTCGACCTTCTCCCAAAACTGCGTCCGGATCGTATGACGAAGGTAAGCCGCGCCGAACAGGAGGCTTCCAAAAGCTTCCCAATATTCACGCGTGAAGAAGGACCGAACGTAGTTGCGAAGCGTCATTCCGGCGGTCCATTGCCGAAATAATAGGATGCAGCCGAGCCGCAGAGCGCAAGCGATGGCAAACATCGCCAAGAAGCCAGCCACGGCGACATGTTCCAGATATCGATCACTCCGCCGTCTCCGACTCGCAATTCTTCATTGTTCCCTAGTTGTGGCGTATATGTAGTTTACACACCCAATAGGAACGCGCATGTTTCTCCCAACGACTCGTGGGGAGGGATAAATGCCGGCATACATCGTGGGCTACGATTTGGATCAGCCGAACCAACAGTATGACTGCTTGAAGAAGAAACTCGAAGCGTACGGCACTCAGTGGCGCTTCCAGCAATCTGTGTGGCTAATTGATACCAGCGATTCCGCGGCAACGATCAGGGACAACCTAAAGAGCTGCTTGGACTCTGGCGACAAGCTCTTTGTCGGTCGACTTGCTGGCGAGGCCGCTTGGCAGGGGTACTCGGACAAAGGCAACTCGTGGCTGACGAAACTTCTGACCGCGGGGTTTGGTTGACCATCGGCACGTCGCTCATCGCTTGGCTCCCGGCGTAGTTCACCAGCATGCCGATTCCTCTAGCACGAGCGTGACGCTGTGTCAAGAGAAATAACCGATTTGGTTATACCTTATCTACCCATGTGTTGCGCAGCCAGTCGAATGTGTCCTTTCTATCCGGCGGATGCAGACCCGCCCAAGTAATATCTTCGGGGATCTCCATGACGAGCGCCACAGCGCTAGTGATGCCTAGCTCCCGGAGTTTGTCTCGAATGCCGATGACGGAGATGGCGCCTTGTCGTCGTGTGACGAGCAACCAGAAACTCGGCGCACGGTGCCACCACCCGACACCATGCTCTTTTAGGTAGGCAAGGAACGCCTTTTCGCCGGCCTCAGAAAGCGACGCCGTAACGATGAAACGGTAAGTCATTCAGTTTTCTCACTCGGCTCACTCGTCTCACTTTGACGAGCCGGCCCAGCCAGCTTTGGCGGTTCAATTACCCCCACCGCGCTATCGCCATAAATGCCGTGTTCGATAGCCATCTTATGGAGGGTGTATTTTTCTGAGCGCAGCGCGTCCCGATCGTAAAACAAGCAAAACACGTAGGACGCTGCATAAATCGTGAAAAAAACTGCTAAGGGCGCCGAAATAAGCACTATAATCCAGTTGTCTGCCTTGGCTGTGATGGCTGTTACGAGGACCAATAAGAGAGCAGAAATTGGCCACATGAGGGAACGCAGTACGTCCGATCGCGTCAGTCCCGCCTGCATTTGCTCACGCAAGACTGCGGCTATCTGCAGAAAATTAGGCACCGAGCTTCTCGGGCTTTGGCTTCGTCTTCACCAACTTTCCCAGCCGCTCCTTGAAGCGCTCGGGGTCGTCGTCCGTCTCAAGCTCGCGCGCGGCTTCCTTGAATTTCTCAAGCTGGCTTTTGGGTTCGCTCATCGAAAAGCCCTCCGTCAAATGGGTTCCTCGCCTGAGTAATTTCCATTCTCGTGCCGTCCATGCAGCAGATCGAGCCGTCCAGCCGTAGGAGGTCATCGTGGTCGTAGGTGTGGAATAGCGGCACATTCCACACAATTGCGCTCGCCAGATGGATCGAGTCCGGACCCCTAAGTCTGTCAGTTTCGCGAATCAGCTTGCGCGCCCATTTTGCGATCCGGGAGTCGAGGCTCACGAGTTTAACGAAGGGTTGGAAAAACAGATCGTCTAACAGTGCTATGCTCTCTGGCGAAATCGGCCGTGAGCTGTTCTTTTCGGATTTTAGTCGGTTCGCCTCGACAATCGAAATTGTGGCGGACCAAATTTCAATCAGGCCCTGCCGTGCGAGACCGTACACGCCTTGAAGTTGGGCCAACCGATCGGGTTCAGCATTGACGAGGCCTAGCCACGCACAACTGTCCCAATAGACCTTCGTGGGGTCAGCCAAACCTCTCTCCCCAAAATTCGTCTAGGTGCTCCTGGACAGTTCGGCCGGCAGTTATATCCAACCCCTTCAAGGCCACGACTGGAATGTCGGCCCACACGACAGGCTCGTGAAATGAAGCATTGATACGTTTTAACTTGCCGTCGCTACCATACGTGAGCTTTCCGCCAATACGCAATTGTCGGCCTTCCCACGCCTCAGACCATTGATGCTCTGGCCCAACCTCTGCCGCTAACTCCGCGGTCAGGACGCAGACCACCTTTTCTCGCGATAGGCGCTCAATTACGATAATCGCGGGAGAGCTATAGTATCGCGTTAGTCCTATGACTTGGCACTCAACGGTTCCGTATTCGGTTCGCTGGGCGTCTTCGACGGGATCTAAATCAGCCAGCGCCTCGATGCCGATCCGCGCAGAGGTGGGCACAATGATCAGAGCGGGCTCCCCCTCGATCACGATATCGGTGTGCCCCACGCCGTCGAGATTTCGCTTCAGCGCACGCTTGAGCAGCTTCCCGGGCTCGCTTTCAAGCCAGTCTGGCCGCGTGCCCGCCAGCACCGTGGAAATCGCCACCGCGTACAGGTGGGTGACGCGATCAGCCTCAAGCGAAACGGAAATTTGCGGGTCACGTGAAAAGGCTTCCGCAGTCACGGTGAACGGAGGCGAATTAGTGTGAGCCTCAGTCAACCGCCAAATGATCTGACGCTCGCTGCTATCGCCCGCCTCGATCCCCTCAAGCGCGCCGATCATATCGAGCACTTGTTTCATCGCGTCAGACACAGTGAGGTATTCGCCAGAAAGATCGGACGGATGAACCGTGATCGAGACCGATTTGGCCATTATTTCCCGACGTTTAAAATCTCCGAAGGAGATTCTACGGGGCAACCTTCCCGCCGTCAACCTAACCATTTAGGCGTTGAGCGCTAGCCACGATTTCGATGCGGCTTGGTGATCCAGCGGTCACGTTTGCCGCCCGTCGATTTCACTCCGGCCTAACTCTGGGATAATAGGTGCTGTGTAGGTCAGGCGCTTGCCGACGATGCCAGCCACGGCGTTACGCGCCCGCTGGCGGTCATCCACGCCATTGGCGATGCGGTTGTTATACCGGAACTCGAACTCCGCCAGATAGCGGTGAAGATGCTGCTCACCACAGTGCTGGCAGCCGATTAGAATAATTTGATGGCTTCTTTATTGGTATTCCCGACCTTCCCGCCCCCTATCAACGCCGATGCCGGACCGAATGTTCGCCGGCGGTAGCAAGGATGTTCGTTGATGGGTGCCAGGGAATTAGCGCGGCGACTTGATCAGGCGTCGCTCGGCAAAACCTTTCTCGGTGCGGCCGCCTTGTTGTTCGGGATCTCCTCGTTCGTGCAAGGAGACTTCACGATCATGGGGCAGCCTGTCCCACAGAGTTCATCGCTCCGCCACGCTATAGCTTACGTGCTTGCGGGCTTACTCGTCGTCAGCGGCGCGGGATTGTTGAAGTCGGGTACCGTTCGCCCGGCAGCCAGGACTCTGATGGTGATCTTCGGAATATACAGCCTTTGCTACCTCAGGGTCTTGGTTGGACCGCCCGTGCAAGTGAACGCCTTGATGGGCCTGGCGGAGCAGTCGTCGGTGCTGGTAGGTGCTTGGGCGGTACTGCTTATTCTGCGCGAAAACGGAACATTCGGGCCGAGAGCTGCGAGAATCGCCTTCGGCATATGCTCCCTGATATTCGCTCTTGCCCACTTTGTTGCCAGGGTGCCGATGGCCAATGCGGTGCCTGTCTGGATGCCGGGCGGTCAGATGTTCTGGGCACTCGCCACGGGCGTCGGTCACCTGGCTGTCGGGGTCGCGCTGATCTCCAATCTAGCTGCCGTTCTCGCGGCACGCCTGGGCGCAATGATGTACACGTGCTTCGTATTCCTGGCTTGGCTGCCGGACGCGTTCAGTCACCCCGCTGAAGCGTATCGCTGGGCTGGCGCCGCATTCAGTTTGTGTATGGCAGGTGCATTGTGGCTGGTGGGCGACCTGATCTTCACCCGTCGATTGGCGGCAGCCATGGAACGAGGACAGACCTCCCGCGCCCATTACACGGCAGCAATCCCTGGCTGAACCTCAAGGCCTCGCGTCGAGCTTCACGCTGACGCGGGGCACGTGAGCCGCTCGCCTCGATAACGTCACGATTGCCCCAGGACGCCGCTTCGGGCATTCGCCGCCTGCATGCACCGATATCTTGCCTGGGCCTTCTGGGCCGCTCTCGCCTTCGCCTTCGTCATGGCGACGTTGCCGCATCCGCCACAGCTTCCGGGCGATCCGGTCGACAAGGTCCAGCATATCCTCGCGTTCACGGTGCTCACTGCGCTCGCCTGCGCCGCCTGGCCCGCGATGTCGCGGCTGCGGCTGCTGATCGCCCTTTCGGCGTTCGGCGCGCTGATCGAGGTCGTTCAGGCGATCCCGGCGCTTCACCGCGATTCCGACTGGCGCGACTGGGTGGCGGATACGGGCGCGATCCTCGTCACGCTCGCGCTCGCCGCCGCCGCCCGGCGCCTCGTGCGCGGGCGTCAGGCGGAAGCGGCGCGCCTGCGGAACGGCACGTCGCGGCGCCAATAGGTCAGCGCGCGCCACGCCCATTCGATCGGGCCGTACTGGAAGTGTCGCAGCCACCAGGCGGCGAGCACCAGCTGCGCGGCGATCGCGCCGATCCCGACCCAGAGGCGCGTCAGCTGGTCCCAGTCCTCGTAATGGCCCAGCCCGAAGCCGTAGAAGACCGGCACGAACACCAGGGATTGCAGGATGTAGAGCGTGAGCGTCGTGCGGCCGACCGCCGCGAGCGGACGGATCGCGACGCGCGCCGGGCTCTGGAAGAGCGCGAGCAGCACCAGCAGCCACACTGCCGTGCCGGAGAGCTCGAACCAGCTGCCGAGCAGATAGGAGAGCAATCGGTCGGACGCCTCGCCGTGATGCTGCGCGGCGAACCACGCCTTGATGCCGTCGCGCAGGAAATAGAAGGCCAATGCCGTCGCCGCGGCGGCTGCCAGCGCAAGTCCGCGCGCCTTGGCGAAGTCGCCCAGCCGCGCGAAGAAGCCGATCCGCCCGAGCACCATGCCGACCAGGTACAGGCCGAGGATCTGGGTGAACCGCCCCGATTCGACCATGAACCACCATTTGGGCAGCTGGCCGGTCCACAGGTTCGCGCGGAAATGCTCGGCGAGGTTGCCGTGGAGATAGACGGCCATCGCCGGGTCCGAGAAATGGTGCGGAGGCTGGTTGGCCCAGCCCGCGCCCGACATCGCCGCGGCGAGCTGGAAGAGCTGGATCGGGTTGGCGAAGCACAGCAATGCGATGCCGATCAGCAGCCGATTGCTGCGCACGCGGTGGAAGGCGAGCAGCAGGAAGCCCATCAATGCGAGCAACTGGATGATGTCGCCGCGATAGACCATCGCATGGACGAAGCCGATGCCGAACAGCACGGTCAGCCGCCATGCGAAGCGCGCAGTGAAGTCCACGCCGCGCTGCGCCGCGCGGCCCATCAGGACGAAGAAACTGAACCCAAAGCACAACGCAAGCAGCGAAAAGCTCTTGCCCATGAACAATAGATAGACCGTGTCCGAGATCGGGCCGGTCTTCGGATCGGCCCAATAGAGCTCGTAGCTCTCGATCATATGGACCAGGAACAGCGCCAGCAGCGCGAAACCCCGTACGATGTCGACCGATTCCAGCCGCGCGTCGCTGGCCCTTGCGGTCGTGATGGCGTGCATGCGTGCTCCCGTTTTCGCAGCGACTTAGCGGCCGCGGCCGCGAAATCAACGTGCCTGCGGCGCTTTGGGGGCCGATCTTTACGGGTTGTTGGGGATGCGGCGCGTAGCGTTCGGCATGCTCGGGGGACTGAAGAACTGCCTGCTGGCGCTCGCCGCGTGCACCCTGCTGTGGTGCGGCGCGCCCGCGTGGGCGCAGGCGGGCGTCGCGGGCAAGCCGCTCCGGGTCTGCGTGCTGCGCGATACCGGCGGGATGGACGCCGCGGCTCTGATCCGCCGGCCCGGCCGCTTCGACTGCACCACGCCGCAGCATCAATTCGGGCCGGGAAGCTACTGGGCGGTCTCCGAGGACATCGACCAGCGCTCGCGCTCGCGCGCGCCGCTCAACGTCCGGATCGCCAGCCTGTGGCAGCAGGGGCTCACGCTCCACGTCCTCTACAGCGACGGCAGCATCCATTCGCAGGGCACCGACGCGCGCGGAGTCACGCCGTACATCCAGCTCGGCGCGATCGTCGAGCAGCCGTTGCCGCGCCTGCAGGCGCGGGTGGTCCGGCTGATGTGGCATGTCGAGGGCGCCAGCAATCTGCGCGGCATCCTCCTCGGCGCCCGCCTCTCTACCGGCCAGCAGAGCGAGCATGCGAATTTATCGATGGCCGCGCTTTACGCGGGCTTCGCCGGCCTCGCGATCGCGCTGATCATCTACAATCTCGCTTTGTGGGGTGCGCTGCGCCACCGCTTTCAGCTTTATTACTGCATGATGGTCGGGCTGCTGCTCGCTTATACGTTCTCCTCGTCGGGCGCGCTCGCCTGGGCCTGGCCCGATATCGCCAACAACACCCGCCTGCGCATCAATTACCTGTTGGTCGGCAGCACCGGGACCGCCGCTCTGGTCTTCGCGCGCAGCTTCTTCGAGGAGCGCATCTTCGCCGGCTGGCTTGGCCGCTACGCGACCTGGGTCGGTGTCGCGGTGACCGGCATCGGGCTGTTCTATTTCCTCACCGCGCCGTTCGCGATTCAGGCGGTCGACCTCGCCTTCACCTGCGCGTTCGTCGCGCTGGCCGCGGCGGTGGTGCCGGTGCTGTGGCGCGCGTGGCGGCTCAGGAGCAATTATCTTTGGCTGTTCGCCATTGCCTGGGGCGCGCCGCTCCTGACTTCGGTGCTGCGCGCGCTTGCCAATATCCACATATTGCCGTGGAGCTTCTGGATCGACAATTCGACGATCCTCGCGATGATCGTAGAGGCGATCGTCTCCTCGCTCGCGGTCGCCTATCGCATCCGGCTGCTGCGCGACGAGCGCGACGACGCGATCGAGCGCGAAGTGATGATGCGCCGCCTCGCCGATACCGATCCGCTCACCGGGCTGCTCAATCGCCGCGCCTTCCTCCACCAGGCGATCGGCCGCATCGGCGAGCAATTGCTGCTGATCATCGACCTCGATCACTTCAAGCGCGTCAACGAAACGCTCGGCCATGACGGCGGCGACGAGGTTCTCCGCGTTTTCGCCCGGATGCTGCGCACTTCGGTGCCGCAGGGCACGCTGGTCGCGCGCATCGGCGGCGAGGAATTCGCGATCCTCACGCCCGCCGAAGCCCCGATCGAGCCCGAGGCGTTGCTCGTCCGGCTCCGCCAGATGCGCATGCCCTTCGACGTCCAGGTCACCGCCAGCATCGGCACCTGCCGCGGCACGCTCGCCAGCGAAGTCGACTGGAAGGCGCTGTACCGGGTCGCCGACGCGGCATTGTTCGAAGCCAAGTCGGCGGGGCGCGATCGCGTCCGCCATGCCCTGCGCGACGCCGCCTGATCGCTTGCCGCTTCGCCCCGCCGGGCTTATGGCTGGGGAATGATGCAGCGCCGCCGAACGATCCTGCTCGCAGCCGTGGCGGCCTTGGGCCTGGTCGCATTCGCCTCGCCCGATCACCGCGCCGACATCCGCATCCTCACCCACCGCACCGGCGATCTCGATCCGCAAAAGGCGCAGGCGGTCGTCGATATCGGCCTCGCTTCGATCTCGGTCCTGGTGACCTGGAGCAAGCGGCTGGGCTATTGACCGCAAGCGAGGCTTGCTTACACCAATGTCAATGACTGATCCCGAGCAGGTCTGGCGTACCGCGTTCAATCACCCGGGCAAGTGGGACGATGTCTTCCCGCCCGTTTCCATGGTCGAGCTTTTCGAGGCGAGCGCCGCGGCCCATCCGCACGCGCCGCTCCTCGATTTCATGGGCCGGAAATACAGCTACGCAGAGACGCTGGACGGCGCCGATCGCGTCGCCTGCGGACTGAAGGCGCTCGGCTATGGCCGGGGCGACCGGATCGGGCTCTTCCTGCCCAACGTCCCCCATTATGTCGCGGCTTATTACGGCATTCTCAGGCTCGGCGCGACGGTGGTCAATTTCTCGCCGCTCTATTCGGTCGAGGAGCTGGCGGCGCAGGTCGAGGATTCGGGGACGAAGCTGCTCTTCACGCTATCGGCCTCGGCATTGCTGCCCACCGCGCTCAAAGTGCTCGAGGCGAGTGCGCTCGAGCGGCTGGTCGTGGGATCGGTGGCGGGCGCGCTGCCGCCCACCAAGTCGCTGCTCTATCGCTGGTTCAAGGCGAAGGAAGTCGCGCCGCGCCCCGACGATCCCCGCATCCTCGCTTTCTCGAAGCTGATCGCCAATCCGGGCAGCTGCGAGCGCGTGACGCTCGATCCCGAACGCGATCTCGCATTGATCCAATATACCGGCGGCACCACCGGTACGCCCAAGGGCGCGATGCTGACGCACCAGAATCTCTCGGCCAACGCGCGGCAGGTCGCCCGGCTCGATCCGGACCTGGGCAAGACGCAGGACAAGATCCTGGGCGTGCTCCCGTTCTTCCACGTCTTCGCCAATACCTGCGTGCTCAATCGCACCGTGTTGACCGGCGGCGAGATCGTGATGCTGCCGCGCTTCAATGCCAAGCAGGCGCTCGCCGAGTTGCGCCGCACCCGGCCGCGCTCGCTGCCCGGCGTCCCCACCATGTACCAGGCGCTGCTCGACGCGCCGGGAATGAAGCCCTCGGATTTCACCAGCCTGCGCTATTGCGTATCGGGCGGCGCGCCGCTCCCTGCCCAGCTCAAGGAGGAATGGGAGCGCATCACCGGTGCGCGGGTGATCGAGGGCTATGGCCTGTCCGAAAGCTCGGGCGTGGTCTCGACCAATCCCTATGAAGGCCTCAACAAGCCCGGCACGATCGGCCAGCCGCTCGCCGGCACGCGCGTCCGCCTCGTCGACAAGGAGGATCCCACGCGCCCGCCGCCGCCGGACGAGCCCGGCGAGATCGTCGTCTCGGGCCCGCAGATCATGAAGGGCTATTGGAACCGCCCCGAAGCCGATGCCGACGTGTTCGTCGACGATCACTGGCTGCGCACCGGCGATGTCGGGACGATCGACGCGGACGGCTATATCCGCATCGTCGACCGGCTGAAGGACATGATCGCGGTCGGCGGCTTCAAGGTCTTCCCGAGTCAGATCGAGGCGGTTCTCTATCGCCACCCGGCGATCAAGGAAGCGCTCGTGATCGGCCTGCCCGACGCCTATCACGGCGAGCTGCCCCACGCCTATGTCGTTCTCGACGCGGATGCCGAGCCGATCTCGGGCACCGAACTAAGCCTCTGGCTAAACCCCCAACTCGGCAAACACGAACGAGTCTCGGAAGTGGTGGTGCGCGAAAGCCTGCCCAAGACGATGATCGGCAAGTTGAGCCGCAAGGACCTGCTCGCCGAAGTTCGGAGCCCCAACTAGTTCCTTCCCGGAACTGGAGGGGGACCGTGCCACGCAGTGGCGTGGTGAAGGGGGTTGCTCTCCTCGTGCCTTACACCCGCAGGTAGCTGCCTTCCCCTTCCGGGGAGGGATTTGCCTCGGTGGCGGACATCTCCGCCGCCGTTGCAGCCCACCCCCACCAGGCCTAGACTGGCCGCCGCAAGGAGGTCCCATGCTCCCCCGTCTCGCCGCGCTCGCGTTTCTCGCCCTCACTGCTGCTGCCCCCGCCGAGCAGCGCATCGACGTTGCGCTCTCCAATTTCGAATTCATCCCCTCGACCATCCAGCTGACTCACGGCCGGCCTTATGTCCTGCATCTGACGAGCAAGGGCGGCCACAGCTTCGCGGCCAAGGCCTTCTTCGCCGCCGCGACGATAGCACCGGCGGACCGCGCCAGGATCAAGGAGGGCAAGATCGAGCTCGAAAGCGGCGAGACCGCCGACATCCACTTCACTGCCCCCGTCCCCGGCAACTATCCGATCAAATGCACCCATTTCCTCCACGCCAGCTTCGGTATGACCGGCAGGTTCGTCGTGCACTGAGCCTTGGGTCTCAATCCCCCGCCTTCCCAGCACCGTACATCACGGCCTTCAAGTTCATGAACTCGTGCATCCCCCACGGCCCCAGCTCGCGGCCGTGCCCCGACAGCTTCACCCCCCCGAACGGCGCCGCCGGCGTCGAGGCGAGCAGCGAATTCACCGCGGTCATTCCGGACTCGATGTCCCGCGCGAACCGCTCGATCTCGGCCTCGTCCCTGGTCCACACCGCCGAGCCGAGCCCGTAGGGAACGTCGTTCGCCAGCGCGATCGCCGCGTCCACATCCTCCGCCTTGTACACTGCGGCGACCGGCCCGAAGATCTCCTCCTTCGCGACATCGCTCTCCGGATCGAGCCCCACGAGCACGCCCGGTGTCATCCACGCGCCTTCGCGGTCGATCTTCTCGGCACCGAACAGCAGAGTCGCCCCCGCCGCCTTCGCGCGTTCGACCTGCTCCAGCACCGTATCGCGCTGCGCCTCGCTGGAAAGCGGCCCCATCACCGTGGCCGCGTCCATCGGATCGCCGATCTTCACCGCCTTCATGCCTTCCGAGAATTTGTCGAGGAACGCGTCATAAACGTCCGCTTGCACGATCATCCTCTTGGCGCAGATGCAGCTCTGCCCGGCATTCTGGACGCGCGCGGTAACCGCGGTCTTCGCCGCCAGATCGAGATCGGCCGAGGGCATCACGATCAGCGGATCCGATCCGCCCAGCTCGAGCACCACTTTCTTGAGCGCCTTGCCCGCCGCCTGCGCGACCTTGGCGCCCGCGCTTTCGCTGCCGGTCAGCGTCACGGCCACCACGCGCTTGTCGGCGATGATGTCCGAGACCTTGTCGGACTTGATCGCGAGGTTCTGGAACAGCCCGTCGGGCGCGCCCGCCGCGCTCGCCAATTGCTGCATCAGCGCGCCGCAGCCCTGTACGCTCGACGCATGCTTCAGCAGCGCGACATTGCCCGCCATGATCGTCGGCGCAAGGAAACGGACCACCTGCCAATAGGGGAAGTTCCACGGCATCACGGCGAGCACCGGACCCATTGGCAGCCAGCGCGCCACCGCGCGGCCGCCGGGCGTCGTCACTTCGGTCGGCTCCAGATAGCCAGGCCCATGCTCGGCATAATGCCGGAAGCCCGAAATGCATTTCTCGACCTCGGCGATCGCGCCGGTGATCGGCTTGCCCATCTCCTTCACCGCGGTCTCGGCCAAGTGCTGCTTGTTCGCTCCCCATTGGTCCGCGATTCGCCCGAGCAACGCGGTCCGCTGGTCGAGCGGGGAATTGCGCCACGACTGGAAGCAGGTCTGCGCGCGGCTCAGCGCCAGTTCCACGTCGTCGGCGTCCAGCTCGCGGAAGCTTTCGCCGGCCTCGCCGGTGGCGGGGTTGATGCTCGTGAACATGGCGCGCGTCTCCTCGAAACTCCGTGCTCAACATGTGGTGTGGTTCGGCGGTTGCAATCCCCGCCCGCCCTGCCGCATAGCGGGCGCATGGCAGACGAAGCGCAAATCTCGGAGCTCTCGTTCGAGGAGGCTCTCAAGGAACTCGAGCGAATCGTCATGCGGCTCGAAAGCGGCGACGCACAGCTCCAGGAGGCGATCGACCTCTACGAACGCGGCGACCAGCTCCGCCGTCAGTGCGCCGCCCGGCTCGACGCCGCGCAGGCCCGCATCGAGGCAATCCGTACCGACGCGCAGGGCCGCGCCACCGGCACCGCTCCCTTCGCCGCCGGCTGACCGGGTGGCGAGCGTGGCCGACGCGTCTCTCGCGCTCCAGTCGGCGCTCAGGCAGGTCTCCACCGAGATCGATCGCCAGTTCGACGTGCTGCTGGCGATCCCCGACGATCCCCGCGAAGGCCTGTACCGCGCGATGCGCCACGCCGCGATCGGCGGGGGCAAAAGGCTGCGGCCCTTGCTCGTATTCGGCACTGCAGGCCTGTTCGGAGTCAACCGCACCGCCACCGCCCGTGTCGCGGCCGCACTCGAATGCATCCATGTCTATTCGCTGATCCATGACGATCTGCCGGCGATGGACGATGACGACATGCGCCGCGGCAAGCCGACGGTGCACAAGGCATTCGACGAGGCGACTGCGATTCTCGCCGGCGATTGCCTGCACGCGCTCGCCTTCGAGATCCTCGCCGGCGAAGCGACGCATGCCGATCCCTTCGTGCGCGTCGAATTGGTCGGCGCGCTCGCCCATGCCTCGGGGCCCTCGGGCATGGCGGGCGGGCAGATGATGGACCTGGAGGCCGCGAAGGCGAGCTTCGACTTGCCCACCGTCACGCGGCTGCAGGCGATGAAGACCGGCGCGCTGATCTCCTGCGCGGTCGAGAGCGGCGCGATCCTCGGCCGACTGCCGCCCGAGGGCCGCACGGGCCTGCGTGGCTATGCCCGCGATCTCGGCCTCGCCTTCCAGATCGCCGACGATATCCTCGATGCCGAGGGCGACGAAGCGCTCGCCGGTAAGAAGCTCCGCAAGGACGCGTCGGCCGGGAAGGAGACGTTCCTCACCCTGCTCGGCCTCGATCGCGCCCGCGAACAGGCGCGGCTGCTGGTCGACCAGGCAGTCGCGCATCTGAAGCCTTACGGCCCCGAGGCCGATCTGCTGCGCGACATCGCGCGTTACACGCTGGAGAGGGATCGATGAGCGTCCGCATTGGAGTCTATCCCGGCACCTTCGATCCGATCACGCGCGGTCATATGGACATCATCCGCCGCGGCGCGAAGCTGGTCGACCGGCTGGTGATCGGCGTGACCACCAATCCCTCCAAGTCGCCGATGTTCACGATCGACGAACGTCTGGCGATGGTAGAGCGCGAGACCGCAGGGATCGAAGGCGAGATCCACGTCGTCAGCTTCGATTCGCTGCTCATGGACTTCGCCGAGCGCGAAGGTGCCGGCATGATCGTCCGCGGCCTGCGCGCCGTCGCTGACTTCGAGTACGAATATCAGATGGCGGGGATGAACCAGCAGCTGAACGATCGCGTCGAGACGGTCTTCCTGATGGCCGACGTCTCGCTCCAGCCGATCGCTTCGCGGCTGGTCAAGGAAATCGCCCTGTACGGCGGTGCTATCCGCAAGTTCGTTAGCCCCTCGGTCGAGGCCGACGTCGTCCTCCGGGTCTCGGAGATCGGCCGCAAGGGCAGTTGAGTCGCGGCCTTCCCGCCGCCACAGAGTTGCTCTAGACCCTTTGTCGACAAGAGAAATCCGAGTGGGGATGTTGATGCGTTTCGTTGCCGCTTTGGCCGCTGCTGCCGCCATGTTGATTGCCGTGCCCGCCGTCGCCCAGAAGGGCCCTGCCGCCAAGCCGGAGGTCGAGACGTTCAAGGGCGTCGCCGCCGATCCCAAGGCGACCGTCGCGACCACGGTCGCTGCCGATCCGGAAAACACCTGGGTCCTCGATCTTTCGACCGGGGGCCGCGTCACCATCCGGTTGCGCCCCGATGTCGCGCCCAAGATGGTGGCGCAGGTCAAGACGCTCACGCGTCGCAAATTCTACGACGGCATCGTCTTTCACCGCGTGATCGACGGCCCCGAGAACATGGCGCAGGGCGGCGATCCGACCGGCACCGGCACCGGCGAATCCGATCTTCCGGACGTGCCCGCCGAGTTCAACAATCTGCCCCATGTCCGCGGCGCGGTCTCGGCCGCGCGCACGCAGGACGTGAACAGCGCCAACAGCCAGTTCTTCATCATGTTCGGCCCGCGCCTCGGCTTCGATCATGATTATACGGTGTTCGGCCGCGTGGTCGAAGGCATGCAGTGGGTCGACAAGATCGAACGCGGCGAGCCACCCGCGAACCCGACGCGCATCCTCCACGCTTATATCGCCGCGGACAATCCGCCGCCTTATCAGGCCGCACCGGTCGCCGCGCCGGCGCTGCCGGAGGGCGAGACCAAGGTCACGCTGCCTCAGTAAGTGAACGTCGACCTTTTCGATTTCGAGCTGCCGAGCGAGCGGATCGCGCTCCGCCCGGCGAGCCCGCGCGATTCCGCGCGCCTGCTCGTGCTGGAAGGCGCGGAGACACGCGACGCGACCGTGCGCGAGCTGCCACGGTTCCTCCGCCGCGGCGACCTGCTCGTGTTCAACGACACCCGCGTCATCCCCGCCCAGCTCGAGGGGCTGCGCGGCGAACGTAATGATGGCGCACAAAGCGCGCCGGGCGCACGCATCGGCGCCACCCTGCACAAGCGCGAGGGCCCGCGGCGCTGGCGGGCGTTCATCCGCAATGCCAAAAGGCTGCGCGAAGGCGACAGCGTGGATTTCGGCCACGGCGTCACGGCGCTGGCGTCGGACCGCGCCGAAGATGGCAGCTTCGCGCTCGATTTCGGCGGCGACGAGCCGGTCGAACTGCTGCTGACACGCTGCGGCCGGATGCCGCTGCCGCCGTACATCGCCTCGAAGCGCCCCACCGACGCGCGCGACGCCGAGGACTATCAGACGATGTTCGCGAGCGAGCCCGGCGCCGTCGCCGCGCCGACCGCCGCGCTGCATTTCACGCCCGAACTGCTCGCCGCACTCGAGGCTGCCGGGATCGGCCACGCGACCCTGACGCTCCATGTCGGCGCAGGCACCTTCCTGCCGGTCAAGGCCGAGGACACCGACGCGCACAAGATGCACGCCGAATGGGGCCGGATCGACGCCGCGACCGCCGACCGGCTCAACGCGGTCCGCGCCGCAGGAGGCCGGGTGATCGCGGTCGGCACCACCAGCCTGCGCCTGATCGAGAGCGCCGCAAGCGCGGACGGCGCGATCCGTCCCTTCGAAGGCGACACGGCGATCTTCATTACCCCCGGCTATCGCTTCAAGGGGATCGACGGCCTCGTCACCAACTTCCATTTGCCGCGCTCGACCTTGTTCATGCTGGTATCGGCGCTGATGGGGCTCGATCGGATGCAGGCGGCCTATGCCCATGCCATCGACAAGGACTATCGTTTCTATAGCTATGGCGATGCCAGCCTGTTGCTGCCCTGACGGAAGGACATCGATGCGCCTGTTCCTGCTGTTCGCCGCGCTCGTCGCCAGCCCCGCACTCGCCCAGCAAACGCGGCCGGCGCAGGTAACCCCGGTCGTGCCCGGTCCGCAGGCCCAGCCCGCCGCCACGGTAATGGCCGAACCGGTGGCGATGATGATCGCGGCGTTCGATCGCGACGGCGATGCCCTGGTGAGCCGCGCCGAGTTCGACGCCGGGCTCCGCCACAGCTTCGACAGCGTGGACACTCGCAAGACCGGCTCGCTCGGCTATATCGCGTTTTCCGACTGGTCCGAGCGCTGGCTCGGTGACCGCAACACCCTGCCCAGCCCGTTCGAGACCGATCGCGACGGCGACAACCGCATCACCTGGGACGAATTCGCCGCGCGCTTCGCGCTTCTGTTCACGCGATTCGATACCAACAAGGACGGGTCGCTCTCACGCAGCGAGCTGCTGACGCTGCGCCCCCAAATGTTCGATCGCGACCGGCGCGGGCGCCCCATGAACGCACCCGCGAAGCCTCCGCGCAATTGAGGTCCTAGCATCTCATGCGTTTGCGTGGCTAAACGACGATAATGGCCGGACATCACGAGCACGATCATCACCATGCCCATGGTCCGGCCGATTTCGGCCGCGCCTTCGCCATCGGCACGGCGCTCAATCTCGGCTTCGTGCTCCTCGAAGGCATTGCGGGCTTCCTCACCGATTCGGTCGCCTTGCTCGCCGATGCCGGTCACAATCTTTCCGACGTGCTCGGGCTGCTCGTCGCCTGGGCAGCCGTGGAACTCGCCAAGCGGCCCGCCTCGAAACGCTTCACCTACGGCCTTCGCGGCAGCTCGATCCTCGCCGCACTGACCAATTCGGTGCTGCTGCTCGTCGCCGTCGGTGCCATCGCCTGGGAGGCGATCGGGCGTTTCTCGGATCCGCCGGCAATCGCAGGCGGGACGGTGATGATCGTCGCCGGCCTCGGCATCGTCGTGAATCTCTCCACGGCGCTGCTGTTCGCACGCGGGCGCAAGAGCGATATCAACATTCGCGGCGCCTATCTCCACATGGCGGCCGACGCCGCGGTCTCTGCCGGCGTGGTGATCGGCGGCGGGCTGATCCTGCTGACCGGCTCGGAATGGGTCGATCCGGCGGTGAGCCTGGTGATCGTCGCGGTCATATTGTGGAGCACTTGGGGGCTGGCACGCGAATCGCTGACGATGGTGCTCCAGGCGGTTCCCGAAGGGATCGACGCGGACGCGGTCCGGAACACCCTGGCGAGCCTGCCCGGCGTCGCGCGCGTCCACGATCTCCACATCTGGCCGATGAGCACGACCGAGGCGGCGCTGACCGCGCATCTGGTGATGCCCAGCGGCCATCCGGGCGATGCATTCCTGATCGACCTGCAGCATCGTCTCGCGCACGATTTCCGGATCGATCACACCACGGTCCAGATCGAGCTGGGCGAAGGCGCCGAATGCCGATTGCATGGGCACGCGCATGGTTGAGGCGACACGCGCAGACGGCGCGCCGACGCCGCCGATCCGGCTGGTGATCTTCGATTTCGACGGCACGCTGTCCGATAGCGGCGACTGGTTCCTGTCGGTGGTCGACCAGCTTGCCCGGCGCTTTCGCTTCCGCACCGTCGCCCCCGACCAGGTCGAGATGCTGCGCCACAAGAGCTCGCGCGAAGTGATCGATTTTCTCGGCATCTCGCGCTGGAAGATGCCGTTGATCGCGCGCCATCTGCGCAAGCTCGTGGGCCGCAACGCGCATGAGATCGAGCTCTTTCCGGGCACCCCCGATCTGCTCGAGCGGCTGGCGGATACCGGCGTCAAGATCGCATTGGTCACCTCGAATTCCGAAGCCAATGCGCGCAAGATCCTCGGCGAGGAGCATGCCGCCCGGATCGACTTCTATGCCTGCGGCTCGTCCTTGTTCGGCAAGGCGCCCAAGTTCCGCCGCGTGCTCAAGAAGATGGGCATTCCCGCCGCCCAGGCGCTGGCGATCGGCGACGAGACCCGTGACGTGGATGCCGCACGCGAAGTCGGGATGCGCGCCGGCTCGGTATTATGGGGCTATGCCAGCGAGGCGGTGCTGACTGCGCTTCAACCCGACGCCCTGTTCCGCAAGCCGCAGGACATCATCGACTACGTCGCCGCGCATCGCTGAGCCCTAGACAGACCGCTGATATATTATCGTCATCCCGGCCTTGAGCCGGGATCCCGCTTCTTCTGCTTGGCCAAAGCAGTGGGACCTCGGCTCAAGGCCGGGGTGACGAGGGAAGCATACAAGTCTCAATCTAGTCCAGATGCACCGCCAGCCAGACACTCGGGCGGTCCTTTGCGGTCCATGTCACCCAATGCCTCTGTCCGCCCGCGATCCAGACATGGTCGCCCGGGCCAAGCGTCACCTCGGCCGAATCCTCGATGCGCAGGCCCGCGGCGCCCTCGAGCAGCAACACCCATTCGTCCTGCGCCTGCACCATCGGTTCGTCTTCGGGTGTCGCCTGCCCGCGCGAGACGATCCGCTCGACACGAATGCCTGGGCGCGCCAGCAATTCGGTGAACGCCTCGGCGCGCTTCGCCGCGGGCAGCTTCGTCAGCAGGTTCGCCACCTTCACCTTGAAGCGCGGCTTCGGCTTCGGTTTCGGCGCCGGAGCCGCTTTCACTTCGGGCTTGGCCTTTTGCCGCGCCTTCACCGAACCCGCCGACTTACTCCACGCATTGCTCGCCGCGCCGCGAAGATAGTCCTCTACCTCCTCGGCGCCGGCGATGAGCCCGTCTTTCTCGATGCCGAACACCGGCGCCCCTTTCGCGTCGTGCAGCCCGTATTTGCCGAAGTCGCCGCCCGGCTTGCGCCGCCGCGAGCTCACCAGCTTCAATCCGCGATGCGCCGCCATCTCGCGCAGCTTCTCGGTCGTCTCGTTCGGCATGATCCCTCGACTCAAGGCGATTGGGGCCGCTAGGGCAACGCCCCATGTCATCCTCGGCTCCCCGTTTCCAGTTCACCATCCACGCCACCGACGGCAAGGCGCGGCTCGGCACCATCGCGATGCAGCGCGGCGAGATCCGCACGCCCGCCTTCATGCCGGTCGGCACCGCCGCCACGGTCAAGGCGGTCAAGCCGCAGGATGTTCGCGCCTCGGGCGCCGACATCCTGCTCGGCAACACCTATCATCTGATGCTGCGCCCCACCGCCGAGCGCGTCCACAAGCTCGGCGGGCTGCACAGGTTCATGGGCTGGGATCGGCCGATCCTCACCGATTCGGGCGGCTATCAGGTGATGAGCCTGTCCGAGCTGACCAAGCGCAGCGAGGAAGGCATCGTCTTCAAGTCGCATCTCGACGGCTCGCGCCACATGCTCAGCCCCGAACGCTCAATGGAGATCCAGCGTCTGCTCGGCTCGAACATCGTCATGGCGTTCGACGAGCTCGTCCCCACCATTTCGACTCGCGACGTGCAGGCCGCGGCGATGGAACGCTCGATGCGCTGGGCGAAGCGCTCGCGCGCGGGGTTCGACGCCGGCGGCGAGCATGCCGAGAACAACGCGCTGTTCGGTATCCAGCAGGGCGCGCTCGATGAGGGGCTGCGAAAGGCATCGGCCGACGCATTGCTCGACATCGGCTTCGACGGGTACGCGATCGGCGGGCTCGCCGTCGGCGAGGGACAGGAAGCGATGTTCGGCGTGCTCGATTATGCTCCGAGCCAGCTCGATGCCGCCAAGCCCCGCTACTTGATGGGCGTCGGCAAGCCCGACGACATCGTCGGCGCGGTCGAGCGCGGAGTCGACATGTTCGATTGCGTCCTCCCCACGCGCTCGGGCCGCACCGGGCAGGCCTTCACACGCACCGGCCCCATCAACATCCGCAATGCGAAGTTCGGCGAGGACGAGGGGCCGCTCGATCCCACCTGCGCTTGCCCGACCTGCACGGGCTGGAGCCGCGCCTATATCCACCACCTGGTCCGTGCCGGCGAGATTCTCGGCGCGATGCTGATGACCGAGCATAATCTCTGGTTCTACCAGCAGCTCATGGCCGATCTGCGCGCGGCGATCGGCGAAGGGCGGCTGACGGCATTCGCCGACGATTTCCGCGCCCGCTATCGCACGGCCGAACCGCCGAAGCCTTGACTTAACCATCTTCTGTTCCGTCGCGGGACGGGTCGAAATCGAAGGGCGTTTCGTTCAACTTTTCACGATATATGCGCTGCTTTCCGGGCCCTTTGGGCTTCCATGAGGCAGCGCATTTGTTCTGGCGGCGGTTCACCCGAATACAGACACGAGGGCTGACGGCGGGGGCTTTGGTCTCGCTGGTCGGCGCCGGATTCTCGGCGCAGGCGCTCAGCCCGGAGCCGCGCACCACCTCCGGCAAGCCTGCCGTCAGCGGCTATGAGGCCGAGGATCATTTTCCCGGCGCGGCTTATTATACCGCCGTTTCCGACGAAGCGGCTGCGGCGAGTGGCACGACCGGGACGATCGCGCTCCCCGATCTGCCCGTGCCCGAAAATGCCGTGATCGATTCGTCGATCCAGCCGGCCGCGCCGTTCCGCCTCGCCGGGAGCGCAGTCGATAACGCGCGCGCGCTCCAATGCCTCACCACGGCCATCTATTATGAAGCGGCGAGCGAGCCCGACGACGGGCAGCGCGCCGTCGCGCAGGTCGTGCTCAATCGCGTGCGGCATCCGGCATTTCCCGCCACGGTGTGCGGCGTCGTGTTCCAGGGCTCGGAGAAAAGCGGCTGCCAGTTCAGCTTCGCCTGTGACGGTGCGATGGCGCGCATCCCGTCGCGCACCGCGTGGGACCGCGCCGCGCGGGTCGCCGGGGCGGCGCTCGCCGGCAGCGTGTTCGCGCCGGTCGGCATGGCGACGCATTACCACACTTATGCCGTGACGCCGTCGTGGAACCGCAGCCTGGTGATGACCGGCGTGTTCGGCGCGCATTTCTTCCATCGCTGGAAGGGCTGGTGGGGCATGGCCGCCGCATTCCGCCAATCCTATCAGGGCGGCGAGCCCTTGCCGGCGCCGCATGCGAGCGCGGCTGCGACGATCGCCGCCGTGCAGCCGGTGCCGCAGCCCGTTGCGGCTGCGTCCCGGCCGATCAACGAAACGATCCAGCCGGCGCATGCCGAGAGCGGCATGCCCACCGCCGATTATGCCGCGGCTGCGCTTCCGGATTCGCAGATCCTCGACAAGTGGAAGGACAGCGGCAAGCCTTTGCGCTGAATCGGGACATTGTGTCCCGGATTGACGCTGCCGCGTTCCGGAAAGCGTTTGCGCGCGTTCCGGAACGGCTCCTAGTCTGGGCGCATGAAAAAGCCTGTCAGTCCGGAAGATTTCGGCGACATCATCGAAACGATGATCGAGACGCAGGCGCTGCTTGTTTCCTCGATCTACGTCGATCTGGTGAATTTCGGGCTGCTCGAAACCGATGCCGCCGCTCGCCGGCTGCAATCACTCGGCAATCTCACCACCACGCCCCACCACCGCCACCCGGAAGTCGCCGCCGCGCTGGGCGACCGCCTGCGCGATTATGCCGACGGCTTCGAACGGGCGCATCGCAGCGGCGACCGCCCGCAGGTTCGGCTTCGTGTGGTGAACGGCGGCAAGCGCTGAGCGTCAGGCGCGGTGCCGGTGGGCTTCCGCTTCGGCGGGATCGGCGGAATTGGCCCGGTGGCGACAGAATTCAGGCTTGAGCGCCCAGCCCTGCCCTCGCACCGAATGGATGAAATCGCGGCCGCCGCTGGCCAGTTTGAGCTTCTGGCGTAGGTTGGACACGAACACGTCGATCGTCCCCATCGACGCTTGTTCGGCCGCGTCGGCATACAGCGCCTGATGGATGTTTCCGCGCGAAACCGGCTGCGGCATCGCCTGCCAGAGCAGATCGAGCACGTGCTTCTCCGATTCGGTCAGCCCCACCTGCCGCCGGCCGACGCGATACTGGTTCTCCTCCGGCCGATAGACCAGCGAATTGAAATAATCGTTGCGCAGCTCGCGCGGCTTCGCACCCTTTTCCAGCGCGGAGAGGACGAGGCCGACCAGCTCCTCGCGATGCGAGTCGAGCACGGCCTCGAGCGCCGGCGCCTCTCCCGCCGCAGGTGCGTCCTGGCTCAGCTCCGACGCCCGCCGAACCAGGTCCAGCGCGTCGTCCACCGAGCGGCGGCTTTCGATGAGCCGCGCTTCCGCGTCGCGCAATAGCCTGGCGAGCGAATTGCCCTCAGCGCCCATGCCGCGATCCGGATGCACGGATGCAGTCGACTGCCGCAAATGCAGTGGCAGTGATCGGTACCGCGAGGCGGCCGGACTTTGTCACAGTTACGCAAAGCATAAATGAAGCCACTATACGTTAAGGTGCACCGATGCGATAAGATGCAGTGTAGCATCTCGTCGCCCAAGACATTCCACCAATCTTTGCGCAAGCGCAACCATCGATGTCTCTTATTGTCGCAATAATGTATTGTTAATTGTTTAATAACTGCGACTGTGTACCCATATTATAGTTAATTTTTCGTTAATTACTGGCGTTCCTGAATTCACGAGTGATCTGGACTATGCGCCGCCGCTTCGAGCCGTCGGCAAATCCGCCATGGGTGGTCGCTTGCTACGCCCGCGCTCCCGGCGTAGCCCTCCGCCATGACCGACTCGACGCCCGCACTCGACTATGTCGAGACCCATATCGACGACAGCCTCGATCGCCTGTTCGCGTTGATGCGCGTACAATCGATCTCCACCGATCCGGCATATGCCGAACAGTGCCGCGTCGCCGCGCAACTGCTCGCCGACGAGCTGACCAGCCTCGGCTTCGAGGCGCGTGTCGCGCCGACCGAGGGCCATCCGATGGTGGTCGCGCATCAGGAAGGCGACGGCCCGCACGTGCTGTTCTATGGCCATTACGACGTCCAGCCGGTCGATCCGCTCGCGCTCTGGAAGCGTGATCCGTTCGATCCCGTGCTCGAGACGCGCGCCGACGGCACCAAGGCGATCGTCGGCCGCGGCGCATCGGACGACAAGGGCCAGCTGCGCACCTTCATCGAGGCGTGCCGCGCTTGGAAGGAGATTGAGGGACACCTTCCGGTTCGCGTCACGATCCTGTTCGAAGGTGAGGAAGAATCGGGCTCGGAAAGCCTCGAGCCGTTCCTTCGGGCCAATGCGGAAGAGCTCAAGGCCGATTTCGCGCTGATCTGCGACACTTCGATGTGGGATACCGCCACGCCCGGCCTCACCATCGGCCTGCGCGGCATGGCCGGCGGACAGGTGACCGTGCGCGGCCCCTCGCGCGACCTTCACTCAGGGCTGTATGGCGGCCCGGCACGCAACCCGATCCAGGTGCTGACCAACATCCTCGCCGATCTCAAGGACGCCGACGGTCATGTCACCTTGCCCGGCTTCTACGACGGCGTTCACCCCTTGAGCGACGAGGTCCAGAAGAGCTGGGACGCACTCGGCTTCGACGCGAACGAATTCCTCGGCGATGTCGGCCTCAGCGTCCCCGCGGGCGAGAAGGGCGTCGGCGTGCTCGAGCAGAGCTGGGCGCGGCCCACCGCCGAGATCAACGGCATCTGGGGCGGCTATACCGGCGAAGGCTTCAAGACCGTGATCCCCGCCGAAGCCCATGCCAAAATCAGCTTCCGCCTCGTCGGCGATCAGGATCCCGACCAGGTCTGGGCGGCGTTCGAGGCGCATGTCCGCTCGCGCCTGCCCGCCGACTGCTCGGCCGAGTTCAACGTCCGCGGCGGATCGCGCGCGATCAGCCTTGCCAGCGACAGCCCGCCGCTCGCCGCCACGCGCGCCGCGCTCGATGCCGAATGGGGCAAATCGGCGTTGCTCGCCAGCGGCGGCTCGATCCCGGTGGTCAATTCGATCCGCTCGATCCTGGGCATGGACAGCGTGATGGTCGGCTTCGCGCTCAACGACGACAATATCCATTCGCCCAACGAGAAATACGACCTCAACAGCTTCCACAAGGGCATCCGCTCCTGGGTGCGGATCCTCGGGCGACTGGGAGCGATGGAATCGGCAAGGCAGACCGAGACCGCCTGAAGCGGCTACGGTTGACAGCGTCGGGTCCGAAGCCGGATAGGCAAGGCATGGTTCCCCTTTCGTTCGGCGGTCATGCGTTTCAGGCGCTCGCGCAAGGAGCGCTCTACTGGCCTGCCCGGCGCGCATTGCTCGTCGCCGATCTCCATTTCGAAAAGGGAAGCTGGTTCGCCAGCAAGGGGCAAATGCTGCCGCCTTATGATTCGCTGGCGACGCTCACCGATCTGTCGGCATTGGTGACACGCACGGGCGCAGTCGAACTCTGGTGCCTGGGCGACAGCTTCCACGATTCGGCGGGCTGCGAACGACTTCCCGCCGATGCCCGCGCGCTTCTCACCGGACTTACCGCGCAGCTCGACTGGCGCTGGATCACCGGCAACCATGATTCGCTGCTGATCGATCATTGCGGAGGTACGATCCTCGAAGATGCCGAGGTCGATGGGCTCATCCTCCGCCACGAAGCCGAGCCGGGCGAGATCCGCCCCGAGCTGTCCGGCCATTTCCATCCCAAGTTGCGAATCAACATCCGCGGCCGGCAGGTTTCCCGCCGCTGCTTCGTCGCCACCGCCACCAAGCTGATCCTGCCCGCGTTCGGCGCGCTCACCGGCGGGCTCGACGCGCATCATCCCGAGATCGTCCGCGCGGTGGGGCGCGGCGCGCAAGCGCTCGTCGCACTCGACGATCGCCTGCTGCGCTTCCCGCTCGCCGCCTAGTTTTTCCGGATCGTCCCCGAACACGTCATCGGCCCGGACCCACGCAGCGTGCATTCGGGCTTGCCGAATATGGCGATTTCGCCGCTGCCCATCGCCATGGCCTGCGCGGTATAGCGAACGTTGAGACGGACATTGCCGCTGCTGTCCGACGTCAGCCGTGCGTCCCCGGCGGTCAGCCCGGCGGCATCGATCGAGCCCGCGCCGGAATTGCGCAGCGTCGCACGCGCAGTGGTTCCCGCCAGCGTCATCGCGCCAGTGCCGGTCAGGCTCGCATTGAGATCATCGGCCTTGATCGCCGCGACATCGAGACTCCCCGACCCGGTCAGCACCAGATCGATGCGCCCGCCGCGCATCTGCGCCACGCGCACCCGCGCGCCGCCGGTGAGCGTCACTCCGCGCAGCGCCAGTACCGACACGCGGACTTTGGGCAAAGGGGCGGCCGCGCTCTTCGCGCTAGCCCAGGAGAGCGGCCCGGCGCTCACTACCATCGTGTCGCCATTGACCTGCACCGCCACCTGATCGAGCGTCCCGCGGACACCGCTGGCCGTCGCGCGCGGCGAGCCGGTCACGACCTCGACTTCGAACGGTCCGTCGACGCGCAACCGCTCGAAACTGCCGACCATGAAGCTGCGTTCGTCCGCCGGCGCGGCGGCGGTGAGCAACAGGAGCGGAGCGAGGAGCAGCGATCGCATGCCGCGACAGTCGCTCCCTGCGCCCCTTCAGGCAAGCCTTAGCTGCAGCGCGCCTCGCCCGAACCGACCGCATTCACCGAGCATTTGGCGCCGCCGCCCAGTTCGGCATCGCCCGAACCGACGATCGAGACCGACGCAGGCCCCTTCACTGTCCCGAGGACGTTGCCCGATCCCGCGATCGAGACCTCGGCGCTTGTGGCGGTCAGGCGTTTCGCGTCGATGTCGCCCGAACCGGCGATCGAGGCGGAGAGCTTCGACGCACTGCCGGCGACGCTGAGGTTGCCCGAGCCCGCGATCGACAGGTCGGCCGCATTGGCGCGGAGATCCGCCACGCTGAGATTGCCCGAGCCGGCGATCGCGCCGTCGAAATCGCCTTCGCCCCGCTGCGCAGTCAAATCGCCCGAACCACTGACCGTTGCGGAAGTGAGCTTGGGCATTACGACATGAACGCGTGCGCCATGGTCGTTATTGAACCATTGCTCCTTCGAATCCTTGCGGCCGACCCGCAGCGTGCCGTCGACGACGCGGATGTCGAGCTTGTCGAGCACCTTGGGATCGCCTTCGGCTGTCACCGAGAAGTTCTGGCCGGTCTTGACGTCGACATCGTCCGGCCCGCGCAGTTCGACACCGGCGAAGCCGCTCGCGGCGAAGCTGCGCGAGGCGCCCGTGCCGCTCGCCTGAGCCGCCTCGCCCTTCTTCTCCCAGTTCGACTGGCATGCGGCCAGCGGCAACAATGCGATCATCAGCAACATACGCATTTCCTTCTCCCGAACTCGTGTGTTGGTTAGGCAATACACTATCAATCGACAAAGGAAAAGGGGCGGCCGTTGCCGGTCCGCCCCTCGTCAAAAGTCACTGGGCTGCGCGCGTCAGGCCGGGACCTTGTCCTTGTTCCAGATCGCAGCGGATTTGCGCAGGATGTCGAGGATCTTCTCGAGCGCGGTCGGCTCGTCGACTTCCTCCATCGCGGCCAGCTCGCGCGCGAGGCGCGATGCGGCGGCTTCGAAGATCTGGCGCTCCGAATAGCTCTGCTCGGGCTGGTCGTCGGCGCGGAACAGGTCGCGGACCACTTCGGCGATCGACACGAGGTCGCCCGAATTGATCTTGGCTTCATATTCCTGCGCGCGGCGCGACCACATGGTGCGCTTGACCTTGGGCTTGCCTTTCAGCGTCTCGAGCGCTTCCTTGAGCGTCTTGTCGCTGGAAAGCTTGCGCATGCCCACGCTCTCGGCCTTGTTGGTCGGAACACGGAGCGTCATCTTCTCTTTTTCGAAGCGCAGGACGTAGAGTTCGAGCTGCATGCCCGCAATTTCCTGCTTCTGCAGCTCGACCACACGGCCCACGCCGTGCTTGGGGTAAACGACATAATCGCCGACATCGAAGGACAGCGCCTTGGCAGCCATGGGCTAGAGACCTTTCCGTGAATAACCGGCCCCGAACGATTGCGGCGTCGACCCAGACGCGGCTGGCGTCGGGCAGGCGGTTCGGGGCAACAACCTATGCTTCTCCGGGCGGAAGGGCGATACATCGCCTCCGTCCTGGCCTATTTAACACGGTTGCAATAAAATTACCAGCCGCGCGTCATCGCTGCGGCGCATTTATGTGCACTGCGGCGAAGATTCTTGTCGGGACCGCGCAAACGGCGCGCCGGGATCAGCTCCCGGTGCCGGGCTCCGCCGAGAAATACTTGTCGAACTTGCCTTCCTGGCCCTTCATCGCGTCGGCATCGGCCGGGACATCGCCCTTCTGGGTGATGTTGGGCCATTCCTCCGAATAGGTGCGATTGAGCTCGAGCCACTTTTCGAGGCCGTTCTCGGTATCGGGCAGGATCGCCTCGGCCGGGCATTCGGGCTCGCAGACGCCGCAGTCGATGCACTCGTTGGGATTGATGACGAGCATGTTCTCGCCTTCGTAGAAACAGTCGACCGGGCACACTTCGACACAGTCCATGTACTTGCACCGGATGCAGGCGTCGGTGACGACATAGGTCATGGCAGGTCGGCTCCCTGAGCGGCAAAGGTCTGTAACGCGCGCCCCTGCTATGCCTGGGATTCTATCGCGTCAACGTTTCTGGGGGCTTGGATTTCCAGTCGGGTGTAAAGCTCAGCTGCTTCGGCGGGCGGGCCGCGCCGCTTCGGCAGCGCCTCGACCCGCAGCGCCAGAACCTTGCCGAAGAGCGGGAAGACGATGATCGATCCGATCCGCACCGGGGCCGCCGAACGCTCGATCCGTCGCCCGTCGAGCCGGAGCGTGCCCTTCTCGGCGATCGCCTGCGCCGCGCTGCGCGACTTGGCCAGCCGGGCGAACCACAGGAAGCGGTCGAGCCGGATGCTCGCGGCGTCAACCACCGCGCAATCCGGCGAGCACCGCAAAGGCGTTGTCGGTCGGAGCGGCGCGGGGCTTGGCGATCGGAGTCAGCCCCTGCCAGATCCAGCGTTGCGGCTCGCTTTCGCGCGCCCTCGCGGCCTTGAAGCCGAGCTGCGCCATCAGCCGCGCCAGCGTCTCGGGTGTGAGGCCGATCGAAGTCGCCAGCGCGGAATCGGGCATAAAGGGTTTCCGCCCCTGCCGCGCGTCGTGTGCGGCGCGCGCGATCCGCTCGACCAGATCGACACGCACTGCCTGCGCGCCCAGTGGACGGAAGCCATGCGCGAGGTCCGCGCCCGGCGCATTGCGGGGCAATACCGTCGAACCCTCGGGCGGCGCCTCGGCCAGCGCCATCAATTCGCGCCGCCACTTTGCCGCACCGGGCTTGAGCAAGCCCGGTGCGAAAAGATCGAGCGTGCCGATGGTGATGCCGATCGCGCGCAAGCGCTTCCGCGCATCGGCGTCGAGCCCTTCGACCAAAGCCGCCGCCGCCCGCCGGGGGAGCAGCCCCCCGGCATCGAGCAGCGCATTGGCGAGCGCGCGCAGCGGCCCGCCCGCTTCGGGATCGCGGCTCGCGGCGTCGAGCTTCGACAAGGACGGCAGCTGCCGGGCGACCTGCGCGGCGAACCAGCCTTCCAGCCGCGCCTGCACGGCGTTGCGCACCGGCGGATCGAGTATGTCGAGCGCCCGATCGAGGACGATCTTCGGGCGGACGAGGTTCGGCCCAGGCCGGAGTTCGGCAATCGCGGACCCTCGCCACTCTACTGTATTGTTCCCCGGCGAAGGCCGGGGCCCAGACTCAGCGTTGCTACTTTCAAGGCTGGGCCCCGGCCTTCGCCGGGGAACGATGACCAGCTCGGTATCAGCCGCGTTGATCAAGGCTTCGCCACGCTTGCGATATTCGCCCGCCAGCCTCTTCTCCGCCGCGGCGAGCAACATCCTTTTATCCGCGGCGCGCGCGTCGGGCTGGACGGTGAAGCGGAAGCCATGGATCGTGCCGAGCGGATGCTCCTCGACGCTCACTTCGCCCTCGGGCCCGATCGTCACCGGCAGATTGGAGGCATCCGCGCCGATCTGGCGGAGCAGCACGGTGGTGCGCTTGTCGACGAAGCGCTGGGTCAGGCTGGCGTGGAGCGCGTCCGACAATTTCTCCTCGATCGCCCGGGTACGCTCGGCCCAGTGGATCGGGTCCTGCAGCCAATCGGCACGGTGCGCGATATAGGCCCAGCTCCGCGCCGCCGCGATGCGCCCGGCGAGCGTCTCGACATCGCCGGCCATGTTGTCGAGCCGCTGGATCTCGTCGGCGAACCATTGGTGGGGGACATGGCCATTGGCTTCGGAAAGATGCCCGAACAGGCGCCCGACGAAGCGCGCATGGGGATCGACGCCGAGCTTGCGGAAATCGGGCAGCCCGCACGCCGCCCAGAGCCGTGCCACCATCCGGGGCGAGCGCACCCGTGCGCGTACCCAATCCTCCTCCGCCAGCCGCTTGAGCACCGCGAGATCGACTGCCTCGGGCGCCGCGCGGAGCACTTCCTCGCGCGGCTTCGCCTCGAGGCTGGCGACCAGCGCGTCGATGCTGTCAAAATCGGGTTCGCCTTCGCGCCAGTAGAGGTGCTCGAGCCGCGGCACCTTGTGCGCTTCGAGCGCCAGCACTTCCTCGGGGGTGAAGGCGCTCGGCCCCTCATCGTGGAGCGCGCCGAACGTTCCGTCCTTCTGGTGACGGCCGGCGCGGCCGGCGATCTGCGCCATCTCGGCCACGGTGAGGCGGCGCTGGCGGCGGCCGTCGAACTTGGAGAGGCTGGCGAAGGCGACATGGCTCACGTCCATGTTCAGTCCCATGCCGATCGCGTCGGTGGCGACGAGATAGTCGACCTCACCCGCCTGGAACATCGCGACCTGGGCGTTGCGGGTGCGCGGAGAGAGTGCGCCCATCACCACCGCAGCACCGCCGCGCAAGCGTCTGAGCGCCTCTGCCACCGCGTAAACCTCCTCGGCGGAGAAGGCGACGATCGCCGAGCGGCGGGGGAGGCGCGAGAGTTTCTTCGCACCGGCATAGCTTAGCGTCGAAAAACGCGGGCGGCCGATGATCTCGGCGTCGGGGACCAGTGTCTTGAGCATCGGCTTCATCGAATCCGATCCCAGGATCATCGTCTCGGCATATCCCCGTGCGCGCAGGAGCCGATCGGTGAAGACATGACCGCGTTCGGGATCGGCGCCCAATTGCGCCTCGTCGAGGCCGACGAACGCCACTTCCCTCTCCAGCGGCATGCTTTCCGCGGTGCACAGCAGCCACTTGGCCTTGGGAGGGAGGATCTTCTCCTCGCCGGTGATCAGCCCGACCGATTCAACGCCCTTCATCCGGACGACACGATCATAGACCTCGCGCGCGAGCAGCCGCAGCGGGAAGCCGATCATGCCGCTGGCATGGCCGCACATCCGCTCGACCGCGAGGTGGGTCTTGCCGGTATTGGTGGGGCCGAGCACCGCAGTGACCGGCGAACGCGCGAACTGGCTCATGTCGCTAACCAACATCGTTCCGAGTCAGCCCTTAAGCAACACCCCCTGATTGCAAAGGTCCCTTAACCATGTTGATTTATTAGGACATTCGAACACGAGGCCTCTCTTGGTCCCGACACTTGCACAGGTCGGCGCAGCAAAGAGAGCGGAATGGGCTGCTTAATTTGACTTTAAACGCTCTCTTCCACAGTGATCCGGTGTTCGCCGGGGGTGGCGACATTTTCGACGACGGAGTTTTCGGGGGGCATCGCGCCTTGTTCCTGCGTAACGATCATGGCCTGGAGCTCGGCGGCGGCGGCATCGCCACGCCTGCGTTCGCCGCTGTGCCCGGCACTGCCCTCAGCACCCAGCTCAAGCGGCGCTTCTTCGCCGATCTCGATCTGGCGCCCGATCTCGGCGCGCGGATCGGTTCGCTCACCTGGTATCGCGGCGTCGCCACCTGCATCGGCCTGTGTGCGCTGACAGTGCTGATGGCGCCCGGCTTCGAAACCCCGATCTACGGCACCGTCGCGCCCGCGCTCACCGGCGCCGAATGGGATGCGGCCCGCGCGCAGGCGATCACCCCGCTCGCCCAGGGCGCGACCACCGGCTACCGCGTCGCCGCGACCAGGCTCGTCTCGCCGCTGACCGACACGCCCGAACGCCCGATGATCGAGGGAACCGCCAAGCTCGCGTTCGGCGAGGCATTGGTCTCGGTCCTCCAGCGCACCGGCGTCGGCAAGGCGGACGCCACCCAAGTCGGCCAGCTCGTGTCGAGCGCGATGCCGCTCGGCGAGATCCAGAGTACGCTGCTCGACTACCAGCTCGGCAGGCGTCCCGAGAAATCGCAGCCGCGGCCGCTGGAGAAGCTCGAGCTGCGCGCCGCATTCGACAAGAGGATGGAGATCACCCGGGTCGGCGCTTCGCTCAACCTGAAGGTCATCCCGATCGCGATCGACCATACGCCGCTGCGCGTGCAGGGCGCCGTCGGATCGAGCCTGTATCGCTCCGCACGCGCCGCGGGTGCACCGGCCAAGGCAGTCGAATCCTATATCCGCACCCTCGCCACCCGCGTCCCGGTCGCGCGCCTCGGCTCGGACTGCAAGTTCGACATCATCGTCAAGCAGGCGCGCGCCGCGACCGGCGAGGTCCAGCTCGGCAACCTGCTCTATGCCGGCGTCAGCGGCTGCGACGACAAGGTCCAGATGATGCCGTGGGAATCGAACGGCAAGATCGAATGGTTCGACGGTGCCGGCAAGGGCAACAAGACCGGCATGATGGCGATGCCGACCAACGGCCGCTTCTCGTCCGCCTTCGGCATGCGCCGGCATCCGATCCTCGGCTATACGCGGATGCACAGGGGCGTCGACATCGCCGCGCCCTGGGGCGCACCGGTCTATGCCGCGACCGACGGCGTCGTGCAGTTCGCCGGGCGCAGCTCGGGCTATGGCAATTTCATCAAGCTCGATCATGGCGGCGCGTTCGGCACCGGCTATGGCCATCTCAGCCGCATCGTGGTGCGCAGCGGACAGAGCGTGCGCAAGGGCCAGGTGATCGGCGCGGTGGGCAATACCGGTCTCTCGACCGGCCCGCACCTCCATTACGAGCTCTACAAGAACGGCGTCGCGGTGAATCCGCGTTCGGTGGCGTTCAGCTCGCTACGCCAGCTCACCGGCAGCGACCTCGGCGAATTCCGCTCGAAGCTCAACCAGCTCCTGTCGGTGCCGGTGGGGCGCGGGGCGGAAAAGGACGAGGACTGACACTCCTTCTCGGGATCCGATCCCGGCCTGAGCGGCGCTGAACCGGCCGCTCTGATCCAATCGCGTCAGTCGCGCGCGCGCCGCTCCGCATATTCCGCTCGCGCCGCGTCCATGCGTGCAGAATTGGCGACTACCCATTCGGCGAGCGTCTGGACCGGCTGGAGGAGATCGCGACCGAGATCGGTGAGGGCATATTCGACCTGGGGCGGCGTGACGGGCGTCACGGTGCGCGACACGAAGCCGTTCTCCTCGAGTTCACGCAGCGTCGATGCCAGCACCTTCTGACTGATCTCGCCGACCTCGCGGCGCAGCGCATTGAAGCGGCGAGGACCCCGCCCGAGCACGCGCACCACCAGCATCGTCCACTTGTCGCTGATCCGCGCGAGCATCCGGCTGATATGTTCGCAGCGCGCGGTATCCGCATGGTTATCTAGTGTCGCCAAGGTGCCTCCTTGTTGATCCATGGAAACCTTCCGTAATCTGGTTACTCCAAGAAACCAGCATAAACGAGGTTATCATGAGTACCAAACCCCGCATCGCCGTCATCGTCGGTTCGACCCGGCCCACCCGATACGCCGACGCGCCCACGCGATGGATCCTGGCGCAGGCACAGGCGCGCGGGGACATGGACCTGGAAGTAGTCGATCTGCGCGATCATCCGCTGCCCTTCTTCGACGAGATGGCTTCCAATCTGTGGATGCCGAGCCAGAATCCGGAGGCGGTCCGCTGGCAGCAGACGATCGGCGGGTTCGACGGCTACATTTTCGTAGTCGCCGAATATAACCACTCGATCACCGGCGCGCTCAAGAACGCGCTCGATCAGGCTTACAAGGAATGGAACCGCAAGCCCTTCACCGCGATCGGCTATGGCGGCACCGGCGCGGTGCGGGCGATCGAGCATCTGCGCCAGATCGCTGTCGAGCTGCAGATGGTCTCGACGCACGCCGCGGTTCACATCACCGGCGGCGATTTCATGGCGGTGCACCCGGCGTTCGGCAACAAACCGATCGAGGAGATCGAGACAAGCCTGCTGCCGTCGGCGAAGACTGCACTGGACGAGCTGGCCTGGTGGGCGAAGGCGACGATGGCCGCCAAAGCGACCGAGGCCTGAGGGCATCGACGGACGAGCCGGTGTCATCGCCGGCTCGTCTCCGGATATACCGGTTACTTTCCCTGCGAGCGCCAGCGCTTGATCGTGCGTTCGAGCATCTGCTCCTCGCCGCCGGTCTCGCGCCACAGCTCGGAAAACAAAGGATCATCGGACGCCGGGCGCTTGCCGTCCTCGAGGGCGTCGAACAGCAAGCGGATCGGCGTCGCGACGCCTTCACCCACCGCGATGCACTCGCGATTCCGGAGCGCCGGAATCGAATCGAGGAAGCCGCGCGCGCCTTCGGGCATCGCCGCCTTGACGAAGGCCTGGTCGCGCTCGTTGTTGAGCCGCATCGACAGGATCGTGCCGCACTGTGAAAGCACACCTTCGGCGAGATCCGACGGGCGCTGCGTGATCAGGCCCAGCGAAACACCGTATTTACGGCCTTCCTTGGCGATCCGGCTGAGGATACGGCCGACCGACGAGCCATCGGCGTTGCGCTCGTTGGGGACGTAGCGATGCGCTTCCTCGCACACCAGCAGCACCGGGCGCTTGGCCTCGCCGCGCGACCAGATCGCGAAGTCGAACACCATGCGCGACAGGACTGCTACCACCACCGACGTGATCTCGCTCGGCACGCCCGAGACATCGACGATCGAGATCGGCTTGCCGCCGCCGGGCAGGCGGAACACGCGCGCCAGGAACGCAGCCATCGTATCGGCGACGAGCATGCCCGAGAACATGAAGGTGTAGCGCGGATCGCCCTTGATCTCGTCGATCTTGCTGCGCAGGCGGAGATAGGGCGCCGTATCGGTCGCCTTGTCCATCTTGCCCATTTCGAGCTGGAGGATCTGGGTGAGGTCCGAGAGGAGATAGGGGATCGGCGCATCGACGGTGAGCTTGCCGAATTCCTGCGCGAGCCGGTTCTTGCCCTTGGCGAGCAGGATGCACTTGGCGAGGATGTCGGCATCGACCTGCCGGTCCGAGCCCTGCGTGGTGAGGAACACCTCGCAATGCTCCTCGAAGTTCATCAGCCAATAGGGCATCTGCAGGTTCGAGACGTCGTAGAGCGCGCCCGTGGTCTTGAACGCACTGGCATATTCGCCGTGCGGATCGATCATCACGATATGGCCCTGCGGCGAGAGCTCGCAGATCCGGTGGAGGATCAGGGCGGCCGCGGTGGACTTGCCGGTACCCGTCGAGCCCAGCAATGCGAAATGCTTGCCGAGCATCGAATCGACATAGAGCGCGGCACGGATGTCCTTGGTCGGATAGACATTGCCGATCTCGATATGGGCGCGATCGTCGGCGGCGTAGATCTGCTTGAGATCGGCGGTCGAGACCGGGAACACCGCGCAGCCGGGCGTCGGATAACGCGTGACGCCGCGACGGAACTTGTAGAGCTTGCCCGTGAGCTTCTCCTCATCGCCCTCGCCGAGGAAATCGACCTGCGCGAGGATCCGATCGCCGCCGGCATCGAGGCGCAGCGAACGGACATTGGCGATCAGCCAGATGCTGCCGACGCGCAATTTGACCTGGCTGCCCACCTGCCCGGCATTGGCGACCGCGACGTCGCTGTTGCTGGCGAGCGCCTCGATCTCGGCGGGGTCGAACATCACCTGGCTCGACGATCCGGCGATCTCGAGCACCGCCCCGATCGAGCGGGCCTGCGCGCGCGGCGAGACCGCGTCTCCCGACGAAATGGGCGCGGCATTGTCGAAGGCGCGCGCACCGAACTGACCTTCCATCGGATACTCCCCGGGGTTGTGCGGAGCATCATGCACACGGGAGCGTAAATTTTGGGTGTGCAGCGTCTCCGCGGACGTGCCGCTAGAATCGCCGCCAGATAGCGCCGGCGCCCCAGCCGAACAGCACCGACAGCGCCACCGCCACCAGCCCATAGGAAATCGAATAATGCTGGGCGCTGCTGGCGACGAAGCGTTCGAACCCCGATTTGCGGATGTCGATCGGGCGCACCGCCGCAGCGAGCACGCGACCGTTCTGGATCAGGAAGGTTTCGGCGGTGAAGCGCCCCACGGGCACGCGCGCCGGTATGGCGAGGCGCGCGCGATAGAGAACGCCGCCGGTGATCTCCACTGCGCCGGGAGCTTCGTAATAAAGGCCGCTGCGCGTGCGCAGATCGACGAGGCCGCGATCGAAGCGCTGCTGCACTTCCGGAACGGCGCCCGAGGCAGGGGAGAGCTGGAGGCTGTCGACGCCGAGCTCGAAGATCGCGCGGGTACGCTCGTCGACGATTTTCCGGATCGGACGTGGCGAGGCGATGGCATAGAAGCTCGGCGCCGAGCGATAGCGCATCGATTCGGCGTTGAGCCAGATGCCCGCCCGCTGCGCCTTCTCGCGCACGAGAATCGCTTGGGTGGGGCCCTTGACCACCACGACGATGTCCACGGGCCCGTCCTCGGGATCGGGTGCGCGGCCGCGTGGATAGAGGATCGCGCCGAACAGCAGCAGCTCGGCGCCGGTGAATGAATAAGCGATCTCGATGTCGCGTTGCGACACGTCGGGGACCAGCACCGGCTTCGCCTGCCCCATCAGCACCGGCGCACCGAGCATCAGCAGGATGGCGCCGAGCCGCTTCACAACAGCTCCACCGAGAAGATCTCGTCCGGACGCCAGGCGAGTCCGAGCAGCATGCGCAGCGCCACGACGATCACGATCAGCGCCAGTGCGAGGCGGAGATATTCGGGCTTCGCCTTCTGGGCGAGGCGGGCGCCGAGCTGCGCACCGGCCACCGAGCCGAGCAGCAGCAATACCGCGAGGACGATGTCTACCGCCTTGGTGGTGGTGGCGTGGACCATCGTCGCGGCGGCAGTGACGAACAGGATCTGGAACAGCGACGTGCCGACGACGACCTGCGTCCCCATGCCGAGCAGATAGAGCATCGCGGGCACGAGGATGAAGCCGCCGCCCACGCCGAGAAGCACGGTCAATATGCCGGTGAAGAAACCTAGCAGCAGAGGGGCGAGCGGCGAGATATAGAGCCCCGAGCGATAGAAGCGCCAGCGCAAGGGCAGCATCGCGACGAGCGGATGGTGGCGGCGCTTGCGGGGTTTAGGCGGGCGGGCGCCACGCTCGACGCGAACCGCCGTCACCGATTCCTGGAGCATCAGCCCCCCGATCGATCCGAGCATCAGTACATAGAGGATGGCGATCACGGTATCGATCACGCCGGTCGCCTGGAGTATCCGGAACAGCCCCGCGCCGGCGATGCTGCCGATCACGCCGCCGGCGACGAGCACCAGCCCCATGTGCACGTCGACTCCGCCGCGCCGGAAATGCGCGAACACGCCCGAGACGCTGGCGCCGGTCACTTGGCTCGCCGCGGATGCGGCGGCGACGGTGGGCGGGATGCCGTAAAAGATGAGCAGGGGCGTGGTGAGGAATCCGCCGCCGACGCCGAACATTCCCGAGAGCAGCCCCACGCCGAGCCCGAGCGCCACGATCACCAGCGCGTTGACGGACAGATTCGCGATGGGAAGATAAAGATCCATTGCGCGGAGGCGATACCGCGTTTGTGCGGCGGTGCAAAAGCTTCCGGGCTAGAAATCGCTTCCGATGGTGAGCGCGAGGCCCGAGCCGGGGCGGGCGTCGCCTGCGATGCGCTGGCGCCAATCGAGCGCGAGCCGCACATTCTGCCTGCCGATCGGGAGCGCGAGCGTCGCTGAGGGGCCGAGATCCAGGCGCGCGGCGTCGCGCTGCGCCGCGCCCCAGGCGCCGCCGCCGAGCGCGAGCCGTACACCACCGCCCTCGGCGAGCGTGCGCGTCGCGCGGACGGCACCGTCGGCATAGGGTTCGGTGCGGTTGCGCCGGATCGCTCCCGCCTGACCATAGGATTCGAGCCGGAACCCGGACGCGATCGGTCCGTCGAACCCGGCGATCACTCCGATGCCGGGTCCGCTTTTGATGCCGTCCAGTCCGAAGCGCTGCTCGGCAACGAGGCGCACCGGTGCGCGGGTGGGCTGCCATTCGAGACCGAGCGAGGCCTCGGCGCCCCTGCTCCGGAGCGGAGTCACTACCCGCGCCAAAGCTGCCAACCGGTGGCTGGGAAGGAGCATATATGCCAAACGGACCCCGGCCTGCCCGCCTCCGATCTGGCTCGCTCCCGGCGCCGCGCCGAGCCCCGTGCCCGGACGCGCCACCAGCCACGCGCTCGCCGACCAGCGCGAGGGAGAGAGCGGCAAGCGATCGGGTTGAGCGGCGAGCGGCACTGGCATGGTCGCGACACCGATCGTGGCCGGTGCCCCATATTGGACGAGCGCGAGCAGCGCCATCTGGACGCGTTCGGGGTCCGCGGCGATCATGGACGTCATCGTGCGCGGGGCCGGCTGATGTTCGCCGACGGCTGCGGGGATGCGTGCCGCTCGAATAGCCGCAACCGGAGGCAGTTGCACCGGCGCGGCGACCGCGCCGGGAATAGCCGGCGATACCAGCGGCACCGCCTGTCGGATCGCTTCGGGGAGCGAGCCGGTCTGCGACCAAAGCAAGACGATGCGGATTCCGACCCAGCCGAGCGCCACCAGTGCGAGGAAGCGGATCGGGCGCCCCTGTCCGGTCACCCGGCCGCCTGTTCAGGGAGATCGGGAAACTGATGGTCGGTCTTGTCCCAGCGCGGCGCGGCGCCGAACAGCATCCGCGTGTAGAGCCCGATCGCCCGGCGCGCGGCGAAGAGCGCAATGTAATTGCCGACCAACACCCGCGGCGCCGACCACAATGCCTCGCGCCAGCCATAAGCGCGGTGCACGAACGCGGCGCGTACCAACAGACGCCAGCCGACGAGTGCGAAATTCATCCAGAGCAGCGCCTGAACGGACGGATCGAGCACCGGCGCCGCCGATCGATCGACCAAATGAACAAGTGTCGACACGCTCCACAGCAGCAGCGTGCAATAGGCGATCGCGAGCACCGGCAGCGCTAGCGTGGCGCGCCGATCGCGCATCCGCATCCAATTGTCGCCGAGATGCGCGGCCGCGTGCCATCCGGTGCGGTCCCATCCGGCCAGCGCGATGCCCGTCAGCCAACGTGCCTTTTGCCGGACCGCGGCCCGGAGCGTGTCCGGGAAATAGGCACGCACGGCGACTGGCGGTCCGCCGACACGCTCGGGTACGCGCACCAGCAATGTCTTTCCGCCCATCGCGTGGATCGTCAGCCCGAGTTCGTAATCCTCGGTGAGGCTGGTCGCATCGAACGGCGCGCCGCCGCGCGCGCCGGCAATCGCGCCGAGCATGTCGCGCCGGATCGCGCAGCCCACTCCTGCCAGCGGCAGTCCCGCACCCAGCGCCTGGCGCACGACGAGCGTTTTCGCATGCGCCTCGGCAAACTCGTCGCAATAATGGCCGGCGACGAAGCGCGATCGCGGATGCGGCAAGGGCAGCACCGGCAACTGCACCGCCGAGCAATGCCGTAGCTGATCGGCGAAGACCTTGAGTTCGAGCGCGTGAACGATGTCCTCGGCATCGTGGAGGACGATCCCCAGCGTCGGGGAGCCTTCCGCCGCCTCGTCGCGAAGCAATGCGCGCCAGAGCGCGTTGAGACAATCGGCCTTGGTGGTCGGCCCCGGCGCGCCGCCGATCACCAAGCGTATGCGAGGATCCTTCTCGGCAACCTCCGCGACGGCGGCGATGGTTGCCGGATCATTGGGATAGGTCCCGACATAGATCGCATAATCGGCATGATCGAACCGGCGCAGCGCGGTGCGCAGCATCCTGCCGATCACCTGCGACTCGTCCCACGCCGCCACGAACACCACGATCCGTCCCGGCGGAACCGGCCCTGCACATTCCGGAGATAGGAGGGCGCGCTGCGGCGGACCGCCCACGCGCAATCGAGCGCGCCTCGCCAGATAGATCAGGTCGACCAGCAGATCGTCCAGGCCGCCGATCAGGAACCAGATCGCCGCGAACAATGTCGCCTCACGCGCAAACGCATCTATCGCGGTGATCAGCACGACCGTCCCAGCACCGCGAAATCTCCGATTCGGATGCACTCATCTTCAGCAATGTTTATTAAATGATCAAGTTGACTTGGCCGGGACTCTCCAGATTTTCATCCGTTTCGGAGTCGGTCATTTCGCCGTTGGCCTGTTTCCCCTGCCCGGCTAGGGTGCGTCGGCCTTTGGGGGGATTTGTGCCATGAAGCTCGTTGCCCGGCTCGGTATTCTGGCATTGATAGCCGCGCCGCTGGGCGCCACGCTCGCGATGGGTGACAACAGCCCGCAGGTCGAGATGGCCACGCCCGGCGTCGGCGATGGCGCGATCGAGCGGTTCACCGCGCGTTTCAATCAGCCGATGGTGCCGCTCGGCGACCCCCGTGCGGCGGGACCGTTCACCGTCGAATGCCCGGTCGGCGGCGAAGGGCGCTGGGTCGACCAGCAGACCTATGTCCATGAATTCGCCAGCCCGCTCCCCGGCGGCGTGACCTGCACCTTCACCTTGAAGGACAAGCTCAAGAGCCTCGCGGGTTACGCACTGACCGGCCAGAGCAAATTCACCGTCGACAGCGGCGGCCCGATCGCGCGCGCGGTGCTGCCGAGCCGCTATGGCGGCGAGATCGAGGAGGACCAGACCTTCCTCGTCGCCGCCAATATCGCGCCCGATCGTGCCTCGGTCGGCGCCAATGCCTATTGCGCGGTCGACGGGATCGGCGAGCGGATTCCCGTCGATGTGCTGCCCGCCGACGTGCCGGGCAAGCTGCTCGCGGGGCTGGGCACCGATCAATGGTCGGTGCAGAGCTTCCTCGAGGAAGCGGGCTTGCCCAAGGCGCTTCCCGCCGCGGAAGCCGATCGGGTGAAAGCCACTGCCAGCGTGGTCGCGCTCAAATGCCGCCGGCCCCTTCCGCCCGGCCGCGACGTCGCGCTCGTCTGGGGCAAGGATATCGCCAGCGGCGGCCGCATCGCGGGCACCGACCAGCGCTTCGACTTCACGGTGCGCAAGCCCTTTGCCGCGCGCTTCGAATGCTCGCGCGTCAACGCGCAGGCGGGCTGCAGCCCGGTGCAGGACGCATGGGTACGCTTCTCCGCGCCGATCCCGCGCGCGCAGGCCGAGGCGATCCGCATCACTTTGCCCGACGGCAAGGCGCTGACGCCGATCTTCTCCGACGAAGAGAAGCGCAAGGCAGTGATCGCGGACGTAAAGTTCAAGGCGCCACTACCGGCCGCGGTCACCGCCAAGTTGACACTCCCCGCCAATGTCGCAGACGAAAGCGGACGCAAGCTCTCCAACGCCGAACGCTTCCCGCTCGATGTCCGCTTCGACGAGGCGCCGCCGCTGGTGAAGTTCGCCGCGGATTTCGGCATCCTCGAAGCCGCCGAGGGCGGTGTCCTCCCGCTCACCGTGCGCAATGTCGAGGGGCAGCTCGGCGGCAAGCAGATGGCGGTCGGCGGACAGAGCCTCAGGGTCGAGGGGGGCGACGGGGAGATTGCCAAGTGGTTGCGGGCGATCGACGATGCCGCGGAGACCAAGACCACATCGACGCAGCACGGCGACGAGACGATCCGCGTCAATCTCACCGGCAGCGAGCCGTTGCTCACGCCTGCCACCGGCAGGCCGTTCCAGGTCTCGCTGCCCGGCAAGGGCAAGGAATTCGAAGTCGTCGGCATCCCGCTGACCAAGCCCGGATTCTATGTCGTCGAACTCGCCAGCCCACGTCTGGGCAGAGCCCTGCTCGGCCGCGACAGCCCGCGCTATGTCGCGGCGGGCGCGCTCGTCACCAATATGAGCGTGCATTTCAAATGGGGCCGCGACCAATCGCTGGTCTGGGTCACTGCGCTCGACAGCGGCAAGGGCGTCGGCAGCGCCGAAGTGCGCATCACCGACAGCTGCACCGGCCAGATCCTCGCGAAGGGCACCACCGATGCCTCGGGCCGGCTCGGCGTCCCGGCCGGGCTGCCCGAGCCTGAGACCTATTCGGGCTGCGAAGGCAGCAGCTCCTCGCCGCTGATGGTGTCGGCACGCAAGGCCGATGATTTCAGCTTTACGCTCACCCAATGGGGCGACGGCATCCGCCCGTACGACTTCGACCTGCCTTATGGCTGGCAGAAGCAGGATCAAATCTTCCACACCGTGTTCGATCGTGCACTCGTCCGCCAGGGCGAGACGATCCACATGAAGCATATCGTCCGCCAGCCGATCGCGACCGGCTTCGGCACTTCACCGGCGTTCACAGGCACATTGCGCCTCTCGCATCGCGGATCGGACACCAAATACGACCTGCCGCTGACGATCGACGCCAACGGCATCGGCGAGACCGAATGGACCGCGCCGCAGGGCGCCAAGATGGGCGATTACGACATCCAGGTCGTGACGACCGAGGGCGAGAACGAGAAGATCGCCTATACCGGCCAGTCGCTCAAGATCGACGAATACAAATTGCCGACGATGAAGGCGTCGGTCACGGGACCCAAGGAGGCGGCGGTGCGCCCCTCGACCCTGCCGCTCGACCTGTTCGTCGGATATCTCTCGGGCGGCGGCGCGGGCAATTTGCCGGTCGAATTGCGCGTCGGCTGGTTCGAGGGCGTTACCGCGCCCGACGGCTATGACAGCTACAGCTTCGGCGGCCGCGCGCTGACCGAGGGCGTGAAACCTTTGAACGGCGACAGCGAGACCGACGAGGAATCGACACCGCTGCCGCCCACCCAGACCTTGCCCGTCACGCTGGGTGGCGACGGCACCGCACGCACTTCGATCGAAGTGCCGCAGAGCCTAGACCAGCCGACCAACATGCAGATCGAGATGGATTATCAGGACGCCAATGGCGAGATCCTGACCGCCTCGCGCCGCATCCCGATCTACACCTCCGCGGTCCAGCTCGGCATCAAGACCGATGGCTGGCTGATGAAGCAGGACGATCTGCGCCTGCGCTTCGTCGCGCTCGACACTTCGGGCAAGCCGCTCGCCAACCAGTCGATCTCGGTCGAGCTCTATAGCCGCGAGATCCTCACCGCGCGGCGGCGGCTGATCGGCGGCTTCTATGCGTACGACAACCAGATGAAGACGACGAAGCTGGGCGCGACGTGCTCGGCGACCACCGACGCGCAGGGGCTGGCGACCTGCCAGCTCGATCCGGGCGTGTCGGGCGAAGTCTATGCCGTGGCGACCACCAAGGACGCCAATGGCAATGTCGCGCGTGCGACGCGCTCGACCTGGCTGGTCGGCGACGACGATTGGTGGTTCGGTGGCGACAATGGCGACCGGATGGACGTCATCCCCGAGCAGCTCGAATACAAGGCTGGCGAAACCGCCAAATTCCAGGTCCGCATGCCCTTCCGCGAGGCGACGGCCTTGGTGACGGTCGAGCGCGAGGGCGTGCTCTCGAGCTTCGTCGTCGGCCTCAGCGGCAAGGATCCGGTGATCGAAGTGCCGATGCCGGCATCCTATGCACCCGACGTCTATGTCTCGGTGATGGCGGTGCGTGGCCGCGTGTCAGGTTTCGCCAATTGGCGATCGAGCCTCGCGCGCGACTGGGGGCTGCCCTTCTCGCAGGACGGCGGCAAGCCGACTCCGACGGTCGATCTCGCCAAGCCGGCTTACCGGCTCGGCATCGCCAAGGTGAAGGTCGGGTGGGAAGGCCATCGGCTTGGTGTCGCGGTCAAGGCCGAGAAAGCGACCTATGCCGCGCGCGACATCGCCAATGTCGACGTGCAGGTGAAGAATCCCGACGGCTCGCCGGCGCGCGAGGCCGATGTCGCCTTCGCCGCAGTCGACGAGGCACTGCTCCAGCTCGCGCCCAATGAAAGCTGGGACGTGCTCACGGCGATGATGGGCGACCGGCCGATCTCGGTGCTCACTTCGACCGCGCAGACCCAGGTCGTCGGCAAACGGCACTACGGCAAGAAAGCCGTCGAGGCCGGCGGCGGTGGCGGCGGCGATCTCTCGGGGCTCAACCGCGAGAATTTCCAGCCGGTGCTGCTGTGGAAGGGCAAGGTGCCGCTCGACGGCAATGGCCGCGCCCGCGTGCAGGTGCCGCTTTCGGACGCGCTCACCTCGTTCAAGCTGGTCGCGATCGCCACCAATGGCGCGCAACTGTTCGGCACCGGCGAGGCGAGCGTCCGCACCCATCAGGATCTCAGCATCTATCCGGGCGTGCCGCAGGTGGTGCGCTCCGGCGACACCTTCGGGGCGATGTTCACGCTGCGCAACGGATCGGACAAGCCGATGCGCGTGACGGCGAATGTCGTGCTCAGCCCGGCTGTCGCTACCGGCAAGCCGCTGACCGTCGACATCCCGGCGGGCGGGGCCGCGCCGGTCAGCTGGAACCTCACGGCGCCCAACGCCGCGGGCAAGCTCAGCTGGACCGTGTCGGCCAAGTCCGCCGACGGCAAGGCAGTCGACAAGGTGACGGTGGCGCAGGATGTGATCCCGGCGGTGCCGGTCGAAGTCTGGGCGGCGACGCTCGCCCGGGTCGGCGAAGGCACGAGCTTCTCGATCGCGCCGCCCGCGGGCGCGCTGCCCGGCTTCGGGATGGTCGACATCAGTCTCGCCGACACGCTTGCCCCGCCGCTCCAGGGCGTGCGCGATTACATGGGGACCTATCCCTATGGCTGTCTCGAGCAGCGCACGTCGCGGGCGATCGCGCTGGGCGACAGCGGAATGTGGAACGGCATTGCCGGCGAGCTCCCCGCTTATCAGGACAGCGACGGGCTGCTGCGCTACTTCCCCGGCGAATGGGCGGGATCGGAGGCACTGACCGCCTATATCCTGTCGATCACCGCCGAGGCCGGCCTGCCGCTGCCCGACGGGCCGCGCGCCAAGGCGATCGACGCGATGAAGGCAGTGCTCGACGGCCGCCTGCGCCGCGAGGATTATGGCGATGTCCGGCTCCAGCGGATCGCCGCCTTCTCGGCGCTCGCGCGGCAAGGCGCGGCGACCAGCGCGATGCTCGGCCAGCTCGGCATTGCGCCGGCCGAGATGCCGACTTCGTCGCTCGCCGACTATCTCGCCGCGCTGGGCAAGGTCCCCGGTCTCGCCAACGGCGCGCAGCTCCGCGCCGATGCCGAGCAGGTGCTTCGCCAGCGGCTGGTCTATGAAGGCACACGCATCGACCTCAGCGACAAGGGCAATATGCCGTGGTGGCTGATGTCGTCGGACGACGAAGCGGCGATCAAGGCAGTGATGGTCACGCTCGGCCGCCCCGGCTGGCAGGCCGACACGCCCAAGATGATGGTCGGCGTGGCGATGCGCCAGCAGCGCGGCCATTGGGGCACCACCACCGGCAATGCCTGGGGTACGATCGCCGTCCGGAAATTCATGGCCGCCTATCCGGCGGAGGCGATCGCGGGGGTGACTACCGCGAGCCTCGGCAGCGCGAGCGTCAACCGGCCCTGGCCGCTGCTCGAGCCGCAGCGCAGCTTCAGCCTGCCGCTGCCGGCGGCGACCACGCCGCTGGTGATGCGCCAAGCGGGCGGCGCGGGGCCATGGGCCTTCGTCCGGGTCAAGGCAGCGGTGCCGCTGACCCAGCCGTTGATGGCGGGGTACAAGATGACCAAGCAGGTCAGCGTGGTGCAGGGGCTGGTGCCCGGGCGGTATACGCGGGGCGACGTCATCAAGGTGACGATCAGTGTCGAGGCATCGGCCGAGCGCAACTGGGTGGTGATCAACGATCCGGTGCCGAGCGGCGCGACGGTGATCGGCAGCCTCGGCGGCCAATCAGAGATGCTCAATGCGCAGGCGGGCACGGCCGAGGGCGTATCGCCCAACTGGATCGAGCGCGGGCAGGGTTCGTGGCGGGCTTATTATGGCTGGGTGCCGCGCGGCAGCTTCACGATCTCGTACGTGATGCGGCTCAACGCCTCGGGCCGGTTCAGTCTGCCAGCGACGCGCGTCGAGGCGATGTACTCGCCCGAGATCCGCGCCCAGCTGCCCAATGCAGTGATGACGGTGGCGGAGCGGTGATCTCTCTCCCCGTCATCCCGGCGAAAGCCGGGATCCAGAGCTATGAGCGAGACGGCATAGAAACACTGGATCCCGGCTTTCGCCGGGATGCCGAATTGTAGTGAAGCAGCGCCTTTCGGGTCTGATCCAGCGTATCGATCGCTTCCCCGAAGCGCTCGTCGCATGGGGACGTCGCCAGCGCGCCGCATGTCGCGAGCGCGGCTGGCGCGGCATCTTCACGCCTTCGCGAATCGTGCTCACCGCCGCGGCCCTGCTCATCGGCAGCTTCGTATCGCTCTCCTGGGTCACGCGCCCGCCGCCGCTCCCCGGCTACGCCGCGGTAACCGCCAACTGGCACCCCTCCGAGGCCTGGCTCTACGATCGGGGCGGCCGTCTGATCGACAGCACGCGTGTCGATTACCAAGCGCGCCGGCTCGGCTGGGTCCGCCTCGCCGACATATCGCCGGTGGCACGTGACACCCTCGTCGCCGCCGAGGACCGTCGCTTCCGCAGCCACGACGGCGTGGACTGGTGGGCGCTCGGCGGTGCGCTGCGCGACCGCGCCGAGGGTAAGCGCGCGCGCGGCGCCTCGACGCTGTCGATGCAGGTCGCTGCCTATCTCGCCCCCGATCTCGCGACACCGGGCCATCGCAGTACGTGGGACAAGGTGCGCCAGATGCGCGCGGGCGCCGCGCTCGAGGCGGGCTGGACCAAGGACCAGATTCTCGAGGCGTATCTCAACCTCGCCGGTTTCCGCGGCGAGGCGCAGGGGATCGGCGCCGCGGCTTTGGGGCTGTTCGGCAAGACGCCCGCGACACTCACCCGCGACGACGCGTTGCTGCTCGCGGCCCTGCTTCCCAATCCCGGCGCGGGATCGACCGAAGTCGCGCGGCGCGCCTGTGCACTCAGCCGCGACAAGGATTGCAGCCGCTTCGCCGGCGCCGCAGCGTCGATGCTCGGCCCGGCGCGCAGCCTCGCGCTCGATCCGGGGCTCGCGCCGCACCTTGCCGCGCGATTGCTCGACAAGCCGGGCGCGCGCGTGACCACCACGCTCGACGCGCGCATCCAGTCCGTCGCGATTGCGGCGTTGCGGCGCCAGCTGCAGGGATTGGGCGGCACCCGCGCGAGGGACGGCGCGGTCGTCGTGGTGGACAATGCCAGCGGCGACGTGCTCGCTTATGTCGGCGGAATCGGCGGCGAATCGACGGCGCCCGCGGTCGACGGCGCCTCGGCATATCGCCAGGCCGGATCGACGCTGAAGCCGTTCCTCTACGCGCAGGCGATCGAGAAGGGCTATCTCACCGCGGCCTCGATCCTCGACGATTCGCCGGTCCAGCTCGACACCGCCTCGGGGCTCTACGTCCCCCAGAATTACGATCGCGCATTCAAGGGACCCGTCTCCGCACGCATCGCGCTGGCGGGATCGCTCAACGTGCCCGCGGTGCGCACGCTGCTGCTGACCGGAGTGGATGCGTTTCGCGACCGGCTGTGGGACACCGGCTATCGCGGGCTGGTCGAGGACGGCCAATATTACGGCTATTCGCTGGCGCTCGGCTCGGCCGAAGTGACCCTGCTCGAGCAGGTCGCCGCCTATCGCAGCCTCGCGCTCGGCGGACGCTGGTCGCCGCTGCGGCTGACCGAGGCATCGCGCCACGAGCCGCTCCGGCAGATCGTCTCACCCCAGGCGGCATGGATCGTCGCCGACATCCTCGCCGATCCGAACGCACGTGCCGGCACCTTCGGCGTCGATTCGGCGCTGCGCCTGCCCTTCTGGGCCGCGGCCAAAACCGGCACGTCGAAGGCGATGCGCGACAATTGGTGCATCGGCTTCAGCGACCGGTTCACCGTCGGCGTGTGGGTCGGCAATCTAGAAGGCGATCCGATGCGCGCGGTCTCGGGCACCAGCGGCGCGGCGCCGGTATGGCGTGACGTCATGATGACATTGCACGCCGCCACGCCTTCCAGACCATCACCGCCGCCGGCCGGAATCGAGACGCGGCAAATCCGCTTTGCCGAGGGCATCGAGCAGCCGCGCCGCGAATTTTTCGTGAAGGGCACTGCGCTCGACCAGGTCGCGGCGGCGCCCGAGACGGCGCGGCGGCCGCGGATCGTCAATCCGGTGGCGGGCAGCGTCTATGCGCTCGACCCCGATATCCCGATCGATCGCCAGCGGCTGGCGATCGCGGTGGCGGGGCAGGTTGCAGGCCATCGCCTGCTGCTCGATCGCGAGGATCTGGGCACCGCCGATTCGCGCCCGTTGCTGCTGCCGACGCGCGGGCAGCACCGGTTGCGGCTGGTCGATCTCGGCGGACGCGTGGTCGACCAGATCCTCTTTACGGTGCGCTGAAGATTCGCATTTCGCTACGGGAGCGAAATGCTTTTCCGCGCGTTCAAATGCGCGGTCCTTCCCTTTCGGACCGTGTCTCAGGGCACCGGCCGCGCCGCCGCAACCGGCGCGGCCGAACCCGGACCGCTCACGCGGCCCGGGTTCGGTCCATTTACCAGTAGAAGCCCGGGATCACACGCACCACGACGCCGCGGCGCGTATCGATCAGCAGCACGTCGTTATAGTGACGCACCCAGCGCTGATAGCGCCCGACCGGGGGCAGCCGATAGCGCCACGGATCGCCGATCACATAGCGTGAACCCCAATAAGACGGGGCGATCCGCACGCCGCTGCGGAAGCGGGTATAGCCGAACGGCGCCCGCCAGTTGCCGCGGGCATAGACGCCGCGGTTGCGTGCGCGATAGTCGCGCCAGTCATTGTCGCCCCAGCGGCGATCGCGGTCGCGCCGATCCTCGCGATATTCCTGACGTGCCTCGCGGACGTCGCGGCGCTCGTCGCGAATGTCGCTGCGATCGCCCCGGCGCCGCGCATCGCGCAGCTCGCGCTGTTCCTCGCGGATGTCCTGGCGGTCGCGGCGCAGCTCGCGGTTCGATTGCGCGCTGGCGGCGGTGGGCACAGCCACCGCGGGCATCGCCACGGCGGCAAGCAGGGCTGCGGTGATGATCTTCTTCATGTGGATTCCTCCAAGCTCACAGGCCGGTTCTTCCGGCACCGCTGCAATCTGGAGGAGTCCGGCTGAACCGCGCGGGAATGCGCTGGTCAGCAATCAGCAACTTTGATTACTGGCCCGATCCGCCCGGAGGGCCACCGCCGCCGGTGCCCGGTGCGCCGACCGTGCCGATATTGCCGAACAGATCGCTGAAGAAGCTGCGCTTGCGGCCCAGGGTCGGGGTCTTCTTGCCATAGGGATCGACCGAGGCGATCAGTTCCTTGCCCATCTTCTCGACCGAGGCGACGTTGCCAGCCTGGTCGAAGCGAATGCGGATCGTGGTCTGGTCGCGCACCTTGGGATCGCTATAGCCGAAATTCCGGCTGTCGCGGGACACGTAATACCATTCGCCCTGGTTGAACTGGCTGGTCAGCGTCGGGCGGCCGAGCGTCTGCATCACCGATTCGCGCGTATCGACGCCGGGTTGGACCGAATCGACGAGCTCCTTGTCGATGACATAGCCCTGGTGCGACTTGATCGGCGCGCAGGCAGTGCCGCCCATGGCGACGAGGAGCGCGGCGCAACCGGCCAGGCGAACGGGGAAGGGCATCGAAATCTCCAGGGCAACGCGAGCACCGGCGCACGCATTGCATCGCGCGCCATTCACCTCAATATGCGGCAAAATGCGGCCAAACAAGGTCGCGCCACAAGTTGCACGGACGAAGACCAACCATGGGACTGCTCAAGCGCCTGTTCGGCGCCTCCGATCGCGGCACTGCGCCGCAGCTCTACGCGGGCATAGTCGCCAGGGGCCGCGCCCCGCATTGGTATACCGAAGGCGGCGTCCCCGACACGATCGACGGCCGATTCGACATGATCGCCGCAATACTCTCGCTCGTCCTGCTGCGGCTCGAAGGCGAAGCCGAGGCAAAGGCGCCGAGCACCGCGCTCGCCGAATGCTTCATCGACGACATGGACGGCCAGTTGCGCGAGATCGGCATCGGCGACGTCGTCGTCGGCAAGCATATGGGCCGGATGATGGGCATGGTCGGCGGCCGGCTCGGCGCCTATCGCGCGGGGCTCGCGGGCGAGGGCCTCCGCGCCGCTTTGGTCCGCAACGTCTATCGCGGTCAGGCGCCGGCGGATCCCGCGCTCGCCCATGTCGAGACGCAACTGCTCGCGCTCCGCGATAGCCTTGCCGCCACGCCTACCGCCGCGATCATCGCCGGGGAGCTGCCGCAATGACTCCCGAATTCCCGCGCCCGCACCGGCTCGACCAGATCGGCGCCGGCGAAACCAATGTGACGGTCGAGGCCAACGAGACCGAGCGCGCAGCGTTGGCCCGGCGCTTCGATCTCGTCGCGCTCGACCGTCTCGCCGCAAGCTTCGCGCTGCGCCGCGACGCGGCCGGCGTGCGCGCCAGCGGCCATTTGTCGGCGGCGGTGACCCAGTCCTGCGGCGTCACCGGCGACCCACTCCCCGCGAAGATCGAAGAGGATTTCGCGATCCGCTTCCTCACCGAACCCACCGAGGACGAATCGCACGACGAAATCGAGCTGGCCGAGGAGGATCTCGACACCGTCTTCTACACCGGCAGCGCGCTCGATCTCGGCGAGGCGGCAGCCGAGACGCTGGCGCTGGCGCTCGACCCCTTCCCGCGCAGCCCCAATGCCGCGGAAGTGCTCAAGCAGGCCGGTGTGATCAGCGAAGAGGAAGCGGGGCCGTTCGGTGCCCTCGCGGCGCTCAAGGACAAGCTGGGCAAGAAGTAACGGGGAACGCCTGCTGTTGGTGGGAAGCGGTCCGGCTGCTTCCGAATCATGAGAGGCGATCGGCGGCCGTTCCGGAAAGCTTGGCATTCCACTAGAGATGCGCTGAAATCAATGCGCGGGGGCACGATGCAAACGATCGGTCTGATCGGAGGAATGAGCTGGGAGAGCTCTGCGGAGTATTACCGGATCCTCAATCAAGGCGTTCGGGACCGGCTTGGCCCCACGGCATCGGCTCGTTGCCTTCTCTGGTCCTTCAACTTCTCGGAGATCGAGGAGCTACAGCATAAAGGCGACTGGCAGGGTCTTACCGCTCGCATGGTAGATGCCGCGCAACGGCTGGAGTCTGGCGGTGCCGATGTGCTGCTGATCTGCACTAACACCATGCACCGTATGGCGCCTGCCGTCGAGGCAGCGGTCAAGATACCCCTGATACACATCGCCGATCCGACGGCCGAGCGCATCAGGGCGGCAGGCTTCCAGAAGGTCGGGCTACTCGGCACCGCGTTCACGATGGAACACGACTTCTACAAGGGCCGGCTGGCCGAACGGCACGGACTGAGCGTCATCGTTCCCAATGACGAGGATCGCGCAACGGTTCACCGGGTAATCTACGAGGAGCTGGTCGCAGGAAGGGTCGTTCCGGCGTCGCGGGACGCCTACCGAGCGATCATCACGCGTATGGTCGAGGCTGGTGCGGAAGCGATAATCCTCGGATGCACCGAAATCATGCTGCTGGTCCAACCAGAAGACAGTTTGGTCCCAGTTTTTGATACCACTGCGATTCATGCCGGAGCGGCGATCGAGGTGGCCCTGGCGGACTGAAGGATGGATTCCGCTATTGGCTGCAACTGGACCGTAAGCGCCGGCTAGCTCTTCGCAGCAATCCCCCGCGCCAGCATCGCCGCCACCGTCTCCGCGATCGCCTCGGGCGCGACGTCCTCTTCCCACACGCTGTAGCGCAGGCCGAGGAACACGTTCATTCCCATGATCGCCCAGGCATGGACCTCGCCGACATCGTCGCGCACTTCGCCGCGCTCGGCCGCCGCGCGAAGTCGCCTGGCGATGCGCTCGGCGGTGGTGGCATAGTGCATGCGGAAGCTCTCGGGATCGACGAACTCGGCCTCGTCGATGATCCGGTAGATCTCCTTGTGGGTGCGCGCGAACTTGATGAAGGCGAGCAGCGCCGCCTGCTCGGCCGCGATCTGGCCGGGCGCATCCTTGAGCGCGGGGGCGACATGCTCGCGGACCTGCTCGGACATGTCGCGGACCAGTGCGCGGAACACCGCGTCCTTCGAATCGAAATAGGTGTAGAAGCTGCCGAGCGCGACGCCGGCGCGGCGGGTGATCCCGCTGATCGAGCCTTCGTGGAAACCCTTCTCGCCGAATTCCTCGGCCGCGGCGTCGAGGATCGCGCGCAGCGTTCTCCGCCCGCGCGCGGTGCGCGGCTCCTTGCCCGCGCTCGCCGCCTCGCTGCCGTCCACCCTGTGGGGTGTGGCGTCCGCGCCACTGCCGCCTGGCATTTGCCTCTCCCCCTCATTCTTCCAAGTTGAAACCCGGTTCAGGTTTCAGTATAGCTTCCTTCAACAGCTTACAACCCGCGCACGAGACGGGTCGAATTCTGGGGAGGAAAATGACCATGTCACGCCTGATTCCGTCTGCCCGTACGATTCTCCAGGCAGGCGCCGCCTTTGCCGCTCTCTCCACCATGCCGGCCCTTGCGCAGGACAATCACGACGCGAACGCCGCAGCTTTCGAGAGAGCTGCTCAGGAGGCCAGCGACGCGGTCGTCGAGGATCCCGGCGAAATCGTCGTCACCGCGCGCCGCCGCGAAGAGACGCTGCGCGACGTGCCGATCGCGATCACTGCGTTCACCGGCGAACAGCTCGAGGCATCGGGCGCGCTCGACATCACCGACATCGCGAATACCACGCCCAACGTGACGCTCGAAGTGTCGCGCGGCACCAATTCGACGCTGTCGGCCTTCATTCGCGGCGTCGGCCAGCAGGATCCGGTCGCCGGGTTCGAGGCGGGCGTCGGCATCTATCTCGACGATGTCTATCTCAACCGTCCGCAGGCCGCGGTGCTCGACATCTACGACGTCGAGCGGATCGAAGTGCTGCGCGGACCGCAGGGCACGCTGTACGGCCGCAACACGATCGGCGGCGCGATCAAATACGTCACCCGCCGACTGGGCGACAAACCGACGTTCAAGCTGCGTGGCACCTATGGCTCGTACAACCAGATCGATGGCGTAGTCAGCGCCAGCGCGCCGCTCGGCAATACCGGGCTGCGCGTCGGTGCAGCCTATGCGCGGCTGACCCGTGATGGCTTCGGCGAGAATCTCACCACCGGCGCCGAGAATTACGACAAGGACCTGTGGGCGGCACGCGGCACGATCGAATTCGAGCCCAGCGCCAGCGCCTTCTTCCGCGTCTCGGGCGATTACACCAAGGACACCAGCCAGCCGCGCGGCGGCCACCGGCTGATCCCCGGCATCGCCACCGGCGCGCCGGTGCTAGACGATGTCTATGATACGCGCGCCGGCCTCACCAGCCCAGCGCAGGAAGTCGAGGCCTGGGGCGTCACCGGGCTGATCGAATTGAAGCCCGCCGACTGGCTGACCTTCCGCTCGATCACCAGCTATCGCAAGGACGACAGCGCCACGCCGATCGACTTCGATTCGCTTCCCGCGGTCCAGGTCGACGTGCCGGCCTTCTACAACAACAAGCAGTTCAGCCAGGAAGCGCAGTTCCTGATCGACACCGGGTCCTTCTCCGGCCTGCTCGGCGTCTATTATCTCGACGCCGAGGCGCGCACCGTGTTCGACGTGCGGCTGCCGGGCGGGGTGACGGCGCTGACCTATGGCAATGTGTTCACCGACACCGTCGCGGTGTTCGGCGACTTCACCTACGATCTCGGCGAGATGTTCAGCGTCTCGGCGGGCGGGCGCTATACTTGGGATCAACGCCAGTCGACGATCCTGCGCCGGACCTATCTCGGCGGCGGCTCACCCTTCTTCGGCGGCACCGGCACGCTGTTCGCGACCACGTCGAACTTCCGCGGCAGCGCCGATTTCGCACAATTCACGCCGCGCGCCTCGATCAGCTTCAAGCCAAGCGCCGATCACAATCTCTACGCAAGCTGGGCCAAGGGCTTCAAGGGCGGCGGATTCGATCCGCGCGGCCAGTCGACCGCCTGCCGCAACCCCGCCGGCGGCGCCTGCTCGCCGCAGCAGGTCTATGATTTTCTCGCTTTCGATCCCGAGAAGGTCACCACGTACGAGATCGGCTACAAAGCCAGCCTGCTCGATCGCCGCGTCAATCTCGCGCTCGCCGCCTTCCAGTCGGATTATACCGACGTGCAGGTGCCCGGCTCGATCGGCACGACGGTCAATGGCCAGCAGACTTTCGTCGGCGTCACCACCAATGCCGGCAAGGCGCGGATCAAGGGCGTGGAATTCGAAGGCAATGTGATCGCCTCGCGCGATCTCGGCGCCCCCGGCGGTACGCTCAACCTGAGCTGGACGCTCGGCTATCTCGACGCGAAATATCTGCACTTCATCGATGCGCGCGGCATCGATGTGGCGAACCGCCGGAAGATCCAGAACACGCCGGACCTGACCGCCAGCGGCACCCTGGCCTATAAGGTGCCGGTCGGGGACGGCTCGATCAGCGCAAGCACGACGGTGTCGTATCGCAGCGATTCGCAGCAATTCGAGCTGCGCACGCCGCTGCTCGACCAGCCCGCTTATACCTTGCTCGACGCCAATCTCGTCTGGGACATCAACCAGACCTTCTCGCTCGGCATCCACGGCCGCAATTTGACCAACGAGCGCTACATCGTCGCGGGCTACAATTTCCTCGCACAGAACCCGGACACCGGCGATTTCCTGCGCACGCCGGCGGGAGCCTATGTCCCGACGCTCGGCACCGAAGGCGTGCTCACCGCATATTACGGCAACCCGCGCCAGGTGTTCGTGACCGGCACGGTGAAGTTCTGAGAAACCCTCTCCCGCTTTCGCGGGAGAGGTAGCGAGACTTGGCAGCTTGCTGCCTAGTCGCAGCGGTGAGGGTCTTCTTCTTCCTCGCCGCGAAAGAAGAAGACCCTCACCCAACCCTCCCCCGCGAAGGCGGGAGAGGGCTATAGGCCCGCCCATGAACCACACCCATTCCGCTCCGCGCCCAGCCTATCCCGCCGTCGTCCTCGCGATGCTGCTGCTCGTCTACACCTTCAACTTCCTCGACCGGCAAATCCTGAGCATCCTCGCCCAGCCGGTGAAGAAGGATCTGGGGCTCGACGATGCGCAGCTCGGCATGCTCGGCGGGCTCGCCTTCGCCGCGCTCTATTCGACACTGGCGATCCCGCTGGCTTTGCTCGCCGACCGGACCAGCCGGACCTGGGTGATCACTGTCTCGCTCGGGGTGTGGAGCGGCTTCACGGCCTTGTGCGGCTTCGCGCAGAACTTCACGCAGATGTTCCTGTTCCGCCTCGGCGTCGGGGTCGGCGAGGCGGGCGGCGTCGCGCCGAGCTACGCACTGATCTCGGATTATTTCCCGCCCGAGAAGCGCGCACGGGCGCTGTCGATCTATTCGCTCGGCATCCCCTTGGGCGCCGCGGGCGGCGTGCTGCTCGGCGGCTATATCGCGCAGAATGTCGAGTGGCGCACGGCGTTCATCGTCGTCGGCCTCGCCGGCGTGGCGATCGCGCCGATCTTCCGGCTGGTGGTCAGGGATCGCCCCCGCCCCGCCGCCACTGCGGAGAACCAGGTGCCGGTCGCGCGGGTGTTCGGCATCCTCGCCGCCAAGCCCGGCTTCTGGCTGATGGCGTTCGGCGCCGCGGCCGGATCGATGTGCGGATACGGCGTCGCCTTCTGGCTGCCGAGCCTGATGCAGCGCAGCTTCGGGCTGAGCCTCGTCCAGACCGGCCAGTTCTTCGGAGCGCTGCTGCTCACCGGCGGGGTTGCCGGCATATTGCTCGGCGGCTGGCTGGGGGACCGGCTGGGGCCACGCAACCGCCGCTGGTACGCGCTGGCACCTGCGATCTGCTACGCTGCGGGCGCGCCCTTGTTCATCGCGGGGGTATTGGCCGACAGCTGGCCGATCGCCTTCGCCTTGTTCCTGCTGCCCCAGGCCCTGGTCTATGTCTGGCTCGGCCCGGTGCTCACCGCGGTCCAGCACCTCGTCCCCGCCCATATGCGCGCGACCGCTTCGGCCAGCTTCCTGCTGATCAACAATCTGATCGGGCTAGGGCTCGGTAGCTGGGCGATCGGATCGCTCTCCAAGGCGCTCACGCCGGCTTATGGCGACGAGGCGCTGCGCTACGCGATCGCCGCGGGGCTGTGCCTCTATCTCGTCGCCGGCGCGCTGATGGCGCTGGCCAGCCGGTTCCTCCAGCGCGATTGGGTGGACTAGCGCTCCCGGGTCGCCGCGAACTTCACGTTCGAATAGCGGTCGGCGATATAGCCCACTTCCCACGCCGATTTCGCGAGGAACACCGGGTTGCCGTCGCGGTCCTTCGCCATCGCACCGCGGTTGAGGCCCATGAACTCCTCCAGCGCCTTCGGATCCTCGCTAGACACCCAGCGCGCGGTCTCGAACGGCGCGGGTTCGAGCCCCGCCGCGACCTTGTACTCCGCATCGAGCCGCGACAGCAGCACGTCGAGCTGGAGCTGGCCGACCACGCCGATGATCCAGTTGGAACCGATGTCGGGGTAGAAGACCTGGGTCACACCCTCCTCGGCCATGTCGTCCAGAGCCTTGCGGAGCTGCTTGGTCTTGGTCGGGTCCTTGAGGGCGACACGACGCAGGATTTCGGGCGCGAAATTGGGCAGGCCGGTGAAGCGCACATCGGCGCGCTCGGACAGCGTGTCGCCCACCCGCAAAGTCCCGTGGTTGGGGATGCCGATGATGTCGCCCGGATACGCCTCGTCGGCCAGCTCGCGCTCGCGTGCGAAGAACAGGATCGGCGAATGGATCGCGATCGGCTTGCCGTGGCCGCTGGGAGTCAGCTTCATGCCGCGCTTGAAGGTGCCCGAGCACAGCCGCATGAATGCGATGCGATCGCGGTGGTTGGGGTCCATATTGGCCTGGACCTTGAACACGAAGCCGGTGACTTCGTCGCGCGACGGCTCGACCGGGGCGGGCTCCGCCGGCTGGGCGCGCGGCGGAGGCGCGAAGCTGGCCAGCGCCTCGATCAGCGAATCGACGCCGAACTCCTTGAGCGCCGAGCCGAAATAGACCGGGGTCAGATCGCCGTGGCGATAGGCCTCGGCGTCGAACTCGGGATAGCCGACCCCAGCCAGCTCGACTTCCTCGCGGAGCTTGGCGAGGTTCTCGGCGGAGACGATCGCGTCGAGCTGCGGATCGTCGAGCCCGCTGGTCTGGATCACCTTGCCCTGGAATTCGCGGCTATTGCCCTCGGGGAGCAACAGGCGCTTCGTCGCGAGATCGTAGATCCCTTCGAAATTGCCGCCCATCCCCACCGGCCAGGTCATCGGCGTCACGTCGAGCGCGAGCAGATTCGCCACCTCGTCGAGGATGTCGAACACCTCGCGGCCCTCGCGGTCGACCTTGTTGACGAAGGTGATGATCGGGACGTTCCTGAGCCGGCAGACCTCGAACAATTTCCGCGTCTGGCTCTCGATGCCCTTGGCCACGTCGATCACCATCACCGCCGAGTCGACCGCGGTCAGGGTGCGATAGGTATCTTCGGAAAAGTCCTCGTGGCCCGGCGTGTCGAGCAGGTTGAAGGTGATCCCCCCGCGCTCGAACGTCATCACGCTCGACGTGACCGAGATGCCGCGCTGCTGCTCGATCTTCATCCAGTCCGAACGCGCGCGCCGCGCCTGCCCGCGCGCCTTGACCTCGCCGGCCAAGTGGATCGCGCCGCCGAACAGCAGCAATTTCTCCGTGAGCGTGGTCTTGCCGGCGTCGGGGTGCGAGATGATCGCGAAGGTACGGCGGTCGTTGATGTGGTCGGAAGGCATGCAATATTTGTCCGTTCGTGCTGAGCTTGTCGAAGCACGGTTCTGTTGCAGGGGCGGTAGAAGAAGGACCGCCCTTCGACAAGCTCAGGGCGAACGGAGGTTACGCGTCCAGCGTCACCTGCATGCTGAAGGTGCGGGCTTCGCCGGGCGCGAAGCGGAGGATGCCGGGCTTGTCCCAGATCTCGCCGTCGAAGCCTTGTCGGTCGGCGATGCCGTGCCACGGCTCGATGCAGACGAAGCGCGCGCCGGGCTTGGTCCAGATGCCGAGCTTCGGCATGCCGACAAAACCGATCTCGAGCCCCCGCCCTTCGCCGCCGTCATAGCGCAGCGACCGGCTTTCGAGACTGTCCCACACCAATGCATCGCGCGCGAACAGTTCATCGGCGAGCTTCAGTTCGCGCCCGTCGAGCGGGCTCGGCCAGGTCTCGGGCGCGATCCAGCCACCGGGCACAATCGCAGAGAGTTCGGCCGGCTCCTGCTTTTCGAAGACGATGCGGTGATCCGCACGTGGGCGGCCGAACGGCAGCGGCCAAGCAAAGGCCGGATGGAAGCCGAAGCTGGCGGGCATGTCGCGATCGCCGGTATTGGTCACGGTGATGTCCGTCGCCAGCGTCGCGCCGATGAAGGTAAACGCCGCGTCGAGCGTGAAGGCGAAGGGATAGACCGCACGGGTCTCGTCATTGTCGGACAGCCGGAACACCACGCGGTTCGCCGCCTGCTCGGTCAACGCGAACCTCTGCCGCCGAGCGAAGCCATGCTGCGGCAGCGGATATTCCTCTCCGTCGAGGCGGTATTTGTCGCCCATCAACCGTCCGACGATCGGGAAGAGCAACGGCGCGCGGCCCGCCCAGAATGCCGGATCGGCATCGGTCATCAGCTCACGCCCGTCGGCGACACGCAGGCTCGACAACTCCGCCCCCAGCGGGCTGATCGCGGCGTGAAGCCCCGCGCTCGCGATCTCGATCCAGTCGTCGGCCAAGGCTCAGCCCTCGCGGTGGACGAGGAAGGGCGACCAGGCCTGGTTGACCGGCATCAACTCGATCGTGTTGACGTTGAGGTGCGGCGGCTGCTGGGCGACCCACAGCATCGTCGCGGCGATGTCCTCGGCGGTCATCGGATCGACGCCGGCATAGACCTTGTCCGAAGTCTCCTGGCTGCCGGTGCGCACCAGCGTGAATTCGGTCTCGACCATGCCCGGCTCGATCGAGCAGACGCGCACGCCGGTGCCGATCAGGTCCGAGCGCAGATTGAGGCTGAACTGGCGCACGAACGCCTTGGTCGCGCCGTACACATTGCCGCCGGGATAGGGGTAATTCGCCGCCACCGAGGCAAGGTTGATGATCGCGCCTTTCCGCTCGATCAGCTGCGGCAACAATTTGTGCGTGACCGACACGAGCGCAGTGATGTTGGTGTCGATCATCGTCGTCCAGTTGGACAGCGACGCCTGCTGAGCCGGCTCCAGCCCCAGCGCGAGCCCGGCATTGTTGATCAGCAGGTCCACGCCGCGGAATGCCTCGGGCAGGTCATCGAGCGCCGCGTCGCGCGCGGCCCCGTCACGGATATCGAATTCTAGCGTGTGGAGCGCGTCGCCCAGTTCCGCCTGCAGCGCCGCCAGCCGATCGGCACGCCGCCCGGTGCCGATCACGTTCCACCCCGCCGCGACGAACGTCCGCGCGGCGGCTTCGCCGATGCCGGCCGTGACGCCGGTGATGAGAGCGGTGGGCATGCAATTCTCCGTATCCGTCATCCCGGACTTGTTCCGGGATCCACTAAGCCTCCCGCGAGACGCCGGAGCCTCCAATCCTGCCATTGCCTCCCGGTGGACCCCGGCACAAGCCTGTCCTGAGCGCCTGCCTTGCAGGCAGTCGAAGGGGCCGGGGTGACGGTCAGGGAGCTCAGCCCCGCAGCGTCGCGCCGAGCTTCGCCGCCGCGGCGACCACCTTGTCCGCCACCGCCTTGAGCTCCGCATCGGTGAAGCTCTTCTCGCCCGGCTGGAGCGTGACTTCGATGGCGAGGCTCTTCTGCCCCTCGGGCACGCCGGTGCCGGTGAAGATGTCGAACAGCCGCGCGTCGACGATCACCGCCTTGTCGGCGCCCTTCACCGTGCGGACCAGATCGCCCGCCGCCAGCTCGGCCGGCACGAGGAAGGCGAAGTCGCGGGTGACTGCCTGCAGCGCGGGAGGCGTGTAGGCCGGACGCATGAAGCCGCTTCCACGCTTGGCCGGAAGCGCATCGAGATAGATTTCCACCGCCGCGACATCGCCGTCGAGGTCGAACGCCTTGAGCACGCCGGGATGCACCATGCCGAATGCGGCGAGCACCGTCTTCGGCCCGAGCCGCAAGGTCGCCGACTGGCCCGGATGATAGACATCGCCCGCCTCCCCCATCACCTGCAGATTCGCCACCGGCGCTCCCGCGGCTTCGAGCAGCGCCAATGCCTCGGCCTTGGCATCGAACGCACCGAAACGTTGGCCCTTGCCGCCCTGCCAGCCGCGGGCCGAGCGGTCGCCCGCCAGCACCACGCCGAGCGTCAGCCGCTCCTTGTCGGCGAGGTAGCGCCGGCCGATCTCGAACAGCCGGACCCCGCTCGCGCCGCGCTTCACATTGCGCTCGGCCGCGGCGAGCAGGCCGGGCAGCAGCGACGGCCGCATGACCTTCATGTCCTCGCTGATCGGATTGGCGAGGCTCCACGCCCCCCCGCCGAACGGCGCGGCCTCGGCCTCGGAAATGAAGCTCCACGTCACCGCTTCGTTGAGTCCGCGCGCCGCGGCGGTGCGGCGAAGCTTGCGCTCCAGCTTCTGCTCGGGCGTGGCGGTCGGGCGGGCGACGCCGGGCACGCGGTCGAGCGGCGTCGGCGGCACCTTGTCGATGCCTTCGATGCGGATGACTTCCTCGACCAGATCGGCGGGGCCGTCCACGTCGCGGCGCCAGCTCGGCACCGTGACGTTCCAGTCGGCGCCGACCGTGAAGCCGAGGCTTTCGAGGATCGCCTTCTGCCGATCGGCCGGCACGGCGAGCCCGCCCAGCGTTTCGGCAAGGGCCGGATCATAGCGATAGCTGCGCGGCGTGGTCGGCGCCTGCCCGGCGCGCGTCACTTCGCTGGCGGTGCCGCCGCACAGGTCGACCACATAGCGCGCCGCGATCGCGATGCCGTCGTCGAGGAACGCAGGGTCCACCCCGCGTTCGAAGCGCGAACGCGCGTCGCTGGCCAAATTGAGCTTCTGGCCGGTGCGCGCAATGTGATCGGGATCGAAGAAGGCGCATTCGATCACCACGTCGGTGGTCGCCTCGGACACGCCGGTATCCTCGCCGCCCATGATCCCGCCGATGTCGTGCACGCCGGTATCGTCGGCGATCACCGTCACGCTCTCGTCGAGCGTATAGGTCTTCTCGTTGAGCGCGAGCACCTGCTCGCCGGCCTTCGCCTTGCGCACCACCAGCGCGCCGCTCAGCTTCGCCTTGTCATAGACGTGCAGCGGGCGGCCGAGATCGATCATCACATAATTGGTGATGTCGACCAGCGCCGAGATGGGGCGCTGGCCGATCGCCTTGAGGCGCTGCTGCATCCAGTCGGGCGAGGCGCCGTTGGTGACGCCGCTGACGGTCTGTCCGAAATAGGCCGGGCACCCCTCGGGCGCCTCGATCCGCACTTCGGGACCGGCGCCGCTGGTCGGCACCGGATCGACCTCGAGCGGCTTGAGCGTCCCCAGCCCCGCCGCGGCGAGATCGCGCGCGATGCCGCGTACGCCCATGCAATCCTGGCGGTTAGGGGTGATCGAGACGTCGATCACGGCGTCGTTGAGTCCCGCATAATCGGGATAGGGCATGCCGATCGGCGCATCGGCGGGGAGTTCGATGATTCCCTCATGATCGTCGCCGAGCTCGAGCTCGCGCGTCGAGCACATCATGCCGTTCGATTCGACGCCGCGGACCGCGGCGACCTTGAGCTGCATGCCGTTGGCCGGCACCACCGCGCCCGGAAGGCCGAGCACACCGACCAGCCCGGCGCGCGCATTGGGCGCGCCGCAGACGACCTGCAGCGGCGCACCTTCGCCGGTATCGACGGTCAGCACCTGCAATTTGTCGGCCTGAGGGTGACGCTCGGCAGTGAGCACTTTGGCGACGCGGAACGCCGCGAGCTTCTCGCCCGGATTCTCGACGCCTTCGACTTCGAGACCGACGCGCGTCAGCGCCTCGACCACGTCGTCGAGCGAAGCGGTCGTCTCGAGATGCTCCTTGAGCCAGTTCAGCGTGAACTTCATGCGCCGACTCCCCCGCTCAGCGTGGGCACGTCGAGCGCCGAGAAGCCGTAATGGCGCAGCCAGCGCAGGTCGCCGTCGAAGAAGGCGCGCAAGTCGTCCATCCCGTATTTGAGCATCGCCAGCCGGTCCACGCCGGTGCCGAACGCAAAGCCCTGCCATTCGTTCGGATCGAGCCCGCAGGCGGCGATCACCTTGGGGTGCACCATCCCGGAGCCCAGCACTTCCATCCAGCCTTCGGACCCGCCGATCACGCGTTTTCCGTTGACCACCGAATAGCCGACATCGACCTCGGCGCTGGGTTCGGTGAAAGGGAAATAGCTCGGCCGCAGCCGCAACACGATGTCGTCGCGCTCGAAAAACGCCTTCAGGAAGGTCTCGAGCGTCCACTTCAGGTGACCGAGCGTGATCCCCTTGTCGATCACCAGCCCTTCGATCTGGTGGAACATCGGCGTGTGCGTCGCATCCGAATCCGAGCGATAGACGCGGCCCGGCGCGATGATCCGGATCGGCGGCTTGTTGGCCAGCATCGTCCGGATCTGCACCGGCGAGGTGTGGGTGCGCAGCAGATGCTTCTGGCTGCCGTCGGCCTCGGGCGGGAAATAGAAAGTGTCGTGCATCGCCCGCGCCGGATGGCTCTCGGGGATGTTGAGCGCCGTGAAATTGTGCCAGTCGTCCTCGATCTCGGGACCCGTCGCGACGGCGAAGCCGAGGTCGGCGAAGATCTCCGCCAGCTCGTCCATCACCTGACTCACCGGATGCACCGAGCCCGCGGGAACCCCGTCGACCGGCAACGTCATGTCCAGCGTCTCGCTCGCCAGCCGCGCATCGAGCGCCAGCCGCTCGAGCACTGCCTTGCGATCGGCCAGCGCCGCGGTCACTGCCTCGCGCAGGCCGTGGATGCGCGGGCCCTGTTCCTGGCGCTCCTCGGGGCTCATCCCTCCGAGAGTCTTGAGCAGCCCGGTGATCGCGCCCTGCTTGCCGAGTGCATGGACGCGCAGCGCCTCGACGGCGTCGAGCCCGTTCGCGGCGTCGATCGAGGCGAGCAGGCCGCTGCGCAATTGTTCGAGATCGGTGGTCATGAAAAGGCCCGAACCCCAGAGTGCGCACGAGGTCAACCCTCCGCCGCAAGATTCGCCTCTGCACACGGCCCATCGCGGGGGCGGGGCAGGATGACGCAGCCCCCTTCTCGCCGGTCCGCGATCATGAGACGCCACCGCCGTCGACTTGTGTGCTTGGAGGCGACCGATGTTGATGCAGGCAAGGCTCGAAACCGTCGATTGTCCCTGCTGCGAGAGCGACGGGCACCGGCACTGGGCATCCGAGAACGGCTATGACGCCGTCAAATGCACCGGCTGCGGCACCGTCTATATCCGCGAGCGCCCACGCGCCGAGGACATCTCCGCCGCCGCGCGCGACGGCGTCCACCCGACCGAAGACGGCACGCTCGATCAGCGGCTGCGCCGCCAGGGCTGGAAGGTGCCTTTCTATGCCGGCATCGTCCGCCGCTTCTTCGAAGGCGAGAAGGGCCTGAGCTGGCTCGATGTGGGTGCCGGCAATGGCGAGTTCGTCGAGGCAGTGCAGCACGCGCTGCCCGATGCCAAGGCCAGCGGTATCGATCCGATGGAAGTGAAGGTCGCACGCGCACAGCAACGTGGCGTGCCGATCACCGCGCAGACGCTGGAGGAAGTGACCGGCAGCTACGACGTGATCTCGATCATCAACGTCTTCTCGCACGTCCCCGACTTCCAGCATTTCGGCGGGCTGATCCGCGCCCGGCTCAAGCCCGGCGGCTCGCTGTTCGTCGAGACCGGCAATGGCGGCGACCTGCCCTCGCGCGCCGATTATCCCGGCGAGTTGCTGCTCCCCGACCATCTCACCTTTTCGGGCATCGAGCAGATGAAGCAGACTCTCGGGCGCCTCGGCTTCAGGCGCATCGAGCATTTCAGCCGCCGCACCGATCATCCGCTCTGGGCCGCCAAGCAGATCGTGAAGAGCGCGCTCAAGGGCAAGCCGAAGCTGGTCCTCCCCTGGACGCGCAAGTTCCGGACGGTGTTCTACCGCGCCTATCTCGACGGCTAGACCCGGCTGCCGAGCAGCGCCCCGCCGAAGCCGATGAACATCACCCCCGTGGCGCGGTTGAACAGCTTCTGGCGGCTGGCCGGCGCGAGCCAGCCGGCCAGCGACCGCCCGCCCAGCGCATAGACGCCGTACCAGAAGCCCTCGATCACCACGAAGCTCGTCACCAGCACGCCGAGCTGGATCCAGAACGGCCGATTCGTGTCGAGGAACTGCGGAAACAGCGCCGCGGCGAAGATGATCAGCTTGGGATTGGACAGCCCGGTGGCCAACCCCGTCGCATACAGCGCCCCCGCCGAGCGCCGCGTGTGCGGATCGCTCGCCGCGGCGCCCACCGGCGCGCGCCACGCCTTGGTCCCCAGCCACACCAGATAGGCGACGCCGGCATAGCGCAGCACGTCGTACAGCCCCGGCGCCGCCTTGAGCAGAGCGCCGAGTCCCGCCGCCGAGGCGAGCAGGCAGAGCAGGACCGCGCTCATCAGCCCCGCCATCGAGAAAAGCGCGCGGCGCGGCCCGTGATGGATGCTCTGCACCATCACATGGAGCATGTTCGGCCCGGGCGTCCCCGCGATCAGGAACACGGCAGTGACATAGAGCCACCAGGTCTGCATCGCCATTTCGCTTGCCTCCCAAATCCAAACCGTCACCCCGGTGACCGCAGAAAGAAAAAGGGCGCCGGTGGTAACCACCGACGCCCCAAATCTTCTCGCTCTCGGTCGCCTCAGGCGGCCTGGGGCAGAGCCGCCTTCGCCTGCGCGACGATGGCGGTGAACGCCTCGCCTTCGTGCATCGCGATATCGGCCAGAACCTTCCGGTCGAGTTCGATGCCCGCGAGCTTGAGCCCGTGCATGAACTGCGAATAGGTCAGGCCTTCGGCGCGGACGCCGGCGTTGATGCGCTGGATCCAGAGACCACGGAAGGTCCGCTTCTTAACCTTGCGGTCGCGATACGCGTACTGGCCGGCCTTTTCGACGGCCTGCCGCGCGATGCGGATCGTGTTCTTGCGACGGCCGCGATAGCCCTTCGCCTGTTCCAGGATATTCTTGTGCTTGGCGCGGGTGGTAACACCCCGTTTGACGCGTGCCATGTCTGCTGGCCTCCCTTACTTCAGGCCGTACGGCGCCCACGCGATAACGCGGGCGGTATCGGCGTCGGCGAGCACGGAGGTGCCGCGATTCTGGCGGATGTACTTCGCGTTGTGCGAAATCAGGCGGTGGCGCTTGCCGGCGACTCCGTGCTTCACCTTGCCAGTGGCGGTGAGCTTGAAGCGCTTCTTGACGCCGCTCTTCGTCTTGAGCTTGGGCATTTTGGTCTCCTTGCTAACTCGAACGTGCGAACAGCCGCGGCAGCCCTTGATGGCCGGGCGTGTTCCTGACGTTCGAGGAAAGCGGGGCGCATAACCGAAGCCCTGCCGCAATGCAACCTGAGTCGGGAACCCCCGGAGGTTGCTGCGCTTTTCAGCCTTTATGGCAGAGGAACCACCGCCCCCGGCCAGCGGCGCTGCTCCGGCAAGGCCCGCACGTGCGCTCGGCACGCCGCTCGCCAGCGTCATCGCCGCCGTCACCACGATCCTCGGGCTGCTCGTCCTCGCCTGGACGATCCTGTTCGTCACCAAGGGCCGCTTCCTCAAGTCCAGCTTCGAAAAGGTCGTCGCGGCGCAGACGCATCGCAATGTGCACGTCGGTGGCGATTTCCAGCTCTATTTCGCGCCGTTCAACGTCAAGTTCCTCGCCGAGGGGCTGACCGTCTCCAATCCCGAATGGGCGGGGCGCGGCAATTTCTTCTCGGCGAAGAAGATCGATTCGCGCATCTCCACCTGGAGCCTGATCACCGGCAATCGGCGGATCAACTGGCTCGGGCTCGAGGACGGCCATGTCGACCTGCAATGGGACAAGGAAGGTCGGCGCAACACCTGGACCTTCAGCGAGGAAAAAGGCGAACCGCTCGACCTGCCGATCATCCGCCGCGCGCTCGTCCAGGGCACGATGATCCGCTATGTCGACCCGCGGATGCGGATCGCCGCGGGCATCCGCATCCACACCGTAGAGGCGCGGGACACCGCGTTCGCCAGCGCGATACGCTTCGACGGGAATGGCACCGCGCGAGGCACGCGTTTCACGCTCGCCGGCGCGCTGCTCACGCCCAACGCCACCGTCGCGGGCGGACAGAACCAGCTCCAGCTCCATATCGAGGGCGTCCGCACGCGGATCGACGTCGCGGGCACGCTTCCCGGCGCGACCGAGATCGAAGGCGCCGATCTCCACATGGATGCACGCGGGCAGAACCTCGCCGACGTCTTCTCGGTCGCGGGCATCGCCGTCCCCGACACGCGCAATTATCGGCTGCGTGCGGATCTCACCAAAAGCGGCGACGAATGGCGCTTCACGCGGCTGCGCGGCCGCTTCGGTGCCAGCGATCTCGCCGGCCGCTTCACCGTGGCGATGAAGGAGCCGCGCCTGCTGCTCACCGCGGACCTCACGACGCGCGTGCTCGACATCGTCGATGCCGGCCCGTTCATCGGCTACAGCCCGCAGGCATCGGCCGCGGGCGCAGTGGTGACGACCCAGGCCACCGGCACGCCGCGGATCCTTCCCGATGCCCCGCTCCGCGTCGAAGCGCTCAGGAACTTCGACGCCAAGGTCGACTGGAAGGTGCGCACCGTCCGCGCCAAGAGCCTGCCGGTCTCGAACATCACATTGGGGCTCGATCTGAACGACCGGCTGCTCAAGCTCAGCCCGCTCAATTTCTCGATGGCCCGCGGCACGGTCAATTCGGACATCACGATCAACGCGCGCCGCGATCCCGTTTTCACCGATTACGACATCCGCCTCTCGCCGACGCCGATGGGCGTGCTGCTCGCCGGGTTCGGTGTCGAGGAATCGGGCACCACCGGCACCTTGAAGGCGCGCGCGCAGATGACCGGATCGGGCAACAGCGTGCGCGATTCGCTCGCCAATTCGAACGGGCGCATCGCAGTGATCCTGCCCAAGGGCAGTTTCTGGACGCGCAACGTCCAGCTCTCCGAACTCGATATCGGCGTGTTCATCCAGAAGATGTTCGAGAAGAAACTGAAGGAGCCGGTGCAGATCAATTGCGGGCTGATCGGCTTCAGCGTGCGAAACGGGATCGCCGCGGCGGATCCGATCCTGATCGATACCGAGAAGAACGTGATGCTCGGCCGCGGCGGCTTCAGCTTCAAGAACGAGACGCTCGACCTGGCCTTCCGCGCCGACAGCAAGAAATTCAGCCTGTTCTCGGGCCAGTCGCCGGTGGGGATCGGCGGCTATTTCGCGCGGCCGAGTATCGACGTGATCAGCCCGGAGCTGGTCGGGCGCGCCGGCGCCGGCCTCGGCCTCGGCGTGCTCGCCAGCCCGTTCGCCGGAGTGATCGCATTCGTCGATGTCGGCGATGCCAAGGCGGCGGATTGCGGCCCGGTGCTCGCCGGTGCCTCGGCACGCGCCCAGCGCACCGACAAGGGCAAGCCCCGTGACGATGTCGGCAAGGGCACGACCGCCAAGTCCGAAAGCGGCAAGGCGTCGAAGGGCGAGCGCAAGGAACAGCGCAAGAAGTTCCTCGGCATCTTCTAAAATCCCTTCTCCCTTGATGGGAGAAGTCTGAAGGCTCCCCTCCCTGCAAGGGAGGGGCAGGGGGTGGCTGCGACCCCGGCGAAGGCCGGGGGAGCCCATCGACCTGCTCGGAAAAGAAGGAAAGCCCGGGCATCGAGCCCGGCTTTCCTTACCCACCCCTAACCCCTCCCTTGCAGGGAGGGGAACCTGAATATCGATACGGCTAGCGTCTCGCAGCGACTATACTCCCCACCAAACGACTCGAAGGAGAGCGAGCATGGCCGAGAATCAGGGCCCGATGGACGGCGTCACCGCGCATCTGACGATCCGCGAGGGCAAGGGCAGCGAAGCCGTCGAATTCTACAAGAAGGCGTTCGGCGCCGAGGAGCAGCTCCGCCACCTCGCCGACGACGGCAAGCGGATCATGCATTCGCATCTGAAGATCAACGGCGGTTCGGTGATGCTCAACGACGACTTCCCCGAATATACCGGCGGCATTTCGGTCCCCGCCGGCGTCACATTGCACCTCCAGACCGACGATGCCGACAAATGGTGGGAACGCGCCGTCGCCGCCGGCGCAACCGTACGCATGCCGCTCGACAACCAGTTCTGGGGCGATCGCTACGGCCAGGTCGTCGATCCGTTCGGCCACCATTGGTCGATCGGTGGGCCGGTGAAGGAATAAAGGCGCCTTATCTGCGCCGTTGCAATGTAGGATTTCACCTGCTTGGCTGGCGCAATGCCGCGTCGCAACGCCCTCCGCGCCGCCCCTGATTCGCTCGCCACATTCGGCCCGAGGCAAAGTTTACGAATGGACCGCGACTCCCGCAACTTTGCGGTGTCAATGTCCCCGACAGGCGAGTGCTTCGAGGATCTCCTCGATCCGCGCCGGATCGCCGGCGGCAATCACTTCGCCGTTGCTGCCGGCATGGAGCGGATCGCCTTGCCAGTCGCACATCCGCCCGCCCGCGCCCTCGACCACGGGCACCAGCGCCGCGAAGTCGTGAAGCTTGAGCCCCGCCTCGACGACGATATCGAGCCAGCCGCTGGCGACGCAGCCGTAATTATAGCAGTCGCCGCCGAGCACCGTGCTCATCACCGCGGCATCGAGATGCTCGAAGGCATGGAGCTGATCGTCATCGAACAAGGCGGGCGACGTCGTGCCGAGGATCGCGCCCTTGAGCTCGCGGCAGGCGCGCGCCTGCGCGGGTTTGCCGTTGAACAGCGTCGGGCGCCCTGCGACGCCGAGCCAGCGCTCGCCGATGATCGGCTGGTCGATCACGCCGAGCAAAGGCCAGCCGTCCTCGATCAGCGCGATCAGCGTCCCGAAGATCGGGCGGCCGGCGATGAAGGCGCGGGTGCCGTCGATCGGATCGAGCACCCATTGCCGGCCGCTGCTGCCTTCGCGTACGCCGAATTCCTCGCCGATGATCCCGTCCATCGGCCGTTCGGCGATGATCAGCCGGCGCATCGCCTCCTCGGCCTCGCGGTCGGCGAGCGTCACCGGCGACAGATCCTCCTTGGCCTCGAGCCCGAACGAGCCGCGGAAGCGCGGACGGATCGCCGCGCCCGCCGCATCGGCAAGGCGTTGGGCAAGTGCGACATCGGTCTCGGAAACAGGCATGACCGCTGCCCTACCCGCCCCTTTTTGACTCGCCAAGGTCACAAAGCGCTGCCAGTCGTTCCGCTTATGCGCCTCGTCCCGTTCGTCATCGGCATTTTCATCGCCATGCCCGCCGCCGCGCAGGTGCGTGCGGTGCCGGCCCAGCCGGCTTCCGAGCAGGAAGCTTTGCGCGGCGTCGAGGTCTTCCTCGTCAACGAGACAGCGGCGCCCGTCGCCGATGCCGGACCGCGCCAGATCGAAGTGACCGCAGTCGACGGCACGCGCCTCGTGCTCGAGCGCGCGCCCGGGCCGACCCCGACGATCGCGCCCGGCGGCTTCGCCAAGGCACGCTACGTTCCGGTGAGCATCGCCAGCGTCGCCATACCGCCCTCGGACCAGCATCCCGCGGCGAAGATCCCGGCCGAGGAGACCGTAGTCCAGAGCTCGACCGGCTCTTCAGCGGGGTTCCTCGATCGATTCGAACCGCACGAGCCCATCTACGGCGTGTTCGGCACCGGCGACGCGGGCGGCAAGCTCCAGATGAGCTTCGCCTTTCGCCCCTTCGCCGAGGACGCGCCGCTCAAGCTCGGCAATCTCCGCTTCGCTTATACCCAGACGATGTTCTGGGCGCTGAGCGAGCCCTCGGGCCCGTTCCGCTCGACCATTTATTCGCCCGAAGTCTATGCCGATATCCCCTTCGACGAGACCACCAGGGTCGCGCTCGGCTGGCGGCACGATTCGAACGGCCGCGGCATGGCCGATTCGATCGACGTCAATCGCATCTTCGGCCGCGTCGAGAAGAGCTTCGATCTCGGCGGCGACTGGCATCTCGATGTCGCGCCCCAGGCCTGGTTCTATGTCGGCCGGTTCGGCACTGCGCCCGACGCGAAGGACTATCTCGGTTACACTGCGCTCACCGCCGCGATCCGGCAGAAGGATGGGCTCAAGATCGCGCTCACCGGCCGGGGCAATTTCGAGACCAAGCGCGGCGGCGCCGAATTGTTCGCTTCATACCCGCTGGCCCCGATCGGCGGCGGCATCGGATTCTATCTCTTCGGCCAGGCCTTTACCGGCTATGGTGAGGCACTCGACGACTATCGACGAAACGACTCGCACGCGCGAATAGGGATCGCGCTGACCCGATAACCCAAGGAGTGATGCCATGCGGACCAAGCTTTTCCTCGCCGCCCTGCTCCTGCCGCTGTCGCTGCCGGTCGAGGCGGCGCTCGCCCCCGGCGCCGTGGCGCCCGACTTCAGCGCCGCGGGCGCGATGGCGGGCAAGCCGCTCAGCGTGAACCTCAAGGCGGCGCTGAAGAAGGGGCCGGTCGTCCTCTATTTCTTCCCGGCAGCGTTCACCGGCGGCTGCAATGTCGAGGCGGCGGCCTTTGCCGCGGCGCTCCCCGATTTCACCGCCGCCGGCGCGACCGTGATCGGGATGACCGCGGGCAATGTCGACAAGCTCGTCGCCTTTTCGAGCGAGCATTGCGCGGGCAAGTTCGCGGTAGCGGCGGCAAGCCCCGCCGTGATCAAGGGCTATGACGTGCTGCTCAAGAAGCCCGACGGCACGCCGACGACGATCACCAGCCGCACCAGCTATGTGATCGCCCCCAACGGCAAGATCCTGTTCGCCCATACCGACATGAACCCGAACGACCATATCAAGCTGACGCTGGACGCGGTCCGCAAATACAAGGCGGGAAAGCGGGGCTGATCGGCGCCCGGGTCTCATTTGCTCACCGGATGTTAGCAGTTGGCCATTAGGCACTGACCCAACAGATATGCGGGACGGGACCGCAAGGGATACCGCAACCGAGATGCACGGGGGTTAGTGGCTATGGTCGGCGCAAGGGCCGTCCGGGCGGCAAGTGAAAGCGATTCGCCGCGCCGTCTTTACGACCGGATCGGCGAATTCCTGGTCAATCAGCGGCTCGACCCCGATCCGGGCAACTATGCCTTCGCTTATCATCTGCTCGCCAATCCGGAGGGCCCGCTGGCCCGCGCGGTCCATGCGCTGACCGACGGCGGCGTCCGCCTCACCCAGCGCGACATCGAGACGCTGGGCTGCGATCTCCGTCCGGCCCAGAACGGCAAGGGCGCGAAGGAAAAGGCCGACGGCCTCGTCGCGCAGACCCAGATGCAGGTCGAAGGCTTCCAGGACATGGTCACGGCCATCCGCGCCGAGACCGAGGATTTCGGGCGCGATCTCGCCGCGAGCGCCGAAGCCATTTCGCGCTCCACCGACGCCGGCGGAGCGATCGCGATCGACGAGGTCGCCCGGATCACCGCCGCGATGATCGAGCGCGTCCACAGCACCGAAGCCCAGCTGGCACGCGCGACGTGCGAGGCCAGCGAGCTCCGCGAGAAGCTGGAGGAAGCGCGCGACAATGCCCGGCGCGATCCGCTCACCGATCTGCCCAACCGCCGCGCGCTCGAGGAAGCCTATGCCGCGCAGGCGGCATCCGGCACGCAGATCTGCGTCGCGGTTTGCGACGTCGATCATTTCAAGTCGGTCAACGATCGCTTCGGCCATGCCGTCGGCGATCGCGTCCTCAAGGCGATTGCCGAGGCGCTCGGCCAGACCTGCGCCGGACATCTGGTCGCGCGCTATGGCGGCGAGGAATTCGCGGTGCTCTTCACCGGAGTCGATCTCCGCACCGCACGCGACATTCTCGATACTGCCCGGGTCACGGTCGCGACCAAACGCTATCGGCTGCGCGAAAGCGACGCGCCGCTCGGCGAGATCACCTTTTCGGCCGGGATCGCCCCGGCGGCGGCGGGCGAAGGCCTGTCGACCGTGTTCCACCGCGCCGACCGGCTGCTCTACGCCGCCAAGACCGCGGGACGGAACTGCCTCCACATCGGGTGACCGATATCGGACAGTGATTGTCCGCTTCTGATTGGGATTCTACACCAACCTGGTGCGAATATTTTCCCAACTTTTCCACCCTTCCAAATGTCAATTGATACTTTTCAATGGCTTAATGGAGTTGGCACGCTCCCTGCTAATATCCTGGCATCGGCCGCCGGATGATCCGGAAGCCGCCAACCAGGGAGTAAGATCAATGACCGTTCGTCTCGACTCGTTCCACCGCACCCTCGCCGTCCTCGGCTCGGTTCTCTTCACTGTCGCTTTCGTGGTCTTCTCGACCCCCGTGGTTCCGATCGCATGAGCCGGCTCGCTCAAAAGGAGAAAATCACCATGGTACGCAGCATCATGCTTGGCCTGGTCTCGTTCGGCCTCACCGCGACGATGATCCTCGCCACCGCGACGCAGGGTTCGGCGCTCATCGCCTGAACCCTGCCCCGCCGCCCCCGGGCGGCGACGAGACGCGGAACCTCCGGCGTTCCGCACCGGTTCTCTCGGCAACCCCTCCACTGGAGCCAGCCGATGAGCGATACCGACACGATCGACATGATCCACGAGGACGCGCTGCCCGGACACGAGAGCGCGCTCGAGCCCAAGCCCGATTGGGAGCCCCGTTACCCCGGCTCCGGCCGATTGCGGGACAAGGTGGCGGTGATCACCGGCGCCGACAGCGGCATCGGCCGCGCCGTCGCCGCGCTCTATGCCCGCGAAGGCGCGCATGTCGCGATCCTCTACCTTTGCGAGCATGACGATGCCGCGATGACCGCGGACATCGTCCGCCAGGAAGGTCGCGAGGCGCTGACCATCGCCGGCGACATCGGCGACAAGGCGTTTTGCGACCAAGCGATCGCGCAAGTGATCGAGCGGTTCGGCCGCATCGACCTGCTGGTGAACAATGCCGGCGAGCAGCATCCCGACAAGGACATCACCGACATCACCGAAGAGCAGCTCAAGCGCACCTTCCAGACCAACATCTTCGGGATGTTCTTCCTCACCCAGGCGGCGATGCCGCACCTGAAGCAGGGCGCCGCGATCGTGAACTGCACCTCAGTGACGATGTACCAGGGCTCGAAGGAGCTGCTCGACTATTCGAGCACCAAGGGCGCGATCACGGCTTTCACGCGCAGCCTTTCCGAGAACCTCATCGAAAAGGGCATCCGCGTGAATGCCGTCGCCCCCGGGCCGATCTGGACCCCGCTCAACCCGATGGGCGGCGCTTCTCCCGAGAAGATCGAGCATTTCGGCGAGAACACGCCGATGGGCCGCCCCGGCCAGCCCAACGAAGTCGCGCCCTGCTTTCTGTTCCTCGCCTGCGAGGACGCCAGCTACATGTCGGGCCAGGTGCTCCATCCGAACGGCGGAACGGTCGTCAACGGCTGAGCGCTTAAATTGACTCTTTTTACGGAAACGCGCGCAATCTCGTAATTTTCTTTCCCATGCGTGGCGATGCCAAAGAGCGGCCGGGCAGCACCCGGCCGCTCCACTCAATCAGCTGAAATCCTACATTGCAAGGCGTGATGTCGAGTGGGATGCTGGGCGTAGCGCCATTTAGATTCCCCTCCCTACAAGGGAGGGGTTAGGGGTGGGTAAGGAAAGGCCGGGCTCGATGCCCGGCCTTTCCTTTTGTCGAGCCGCGGTGAAGGGCTCGCTGCGCTCGCACCCACCCCCTCCCTTGCAGGGAGGGGAGTTCCGCGCCGAATGCCGATACGGCCTATGTCGCAGCGACCGCACCGATCGGGCCGACCGGCGCCTCCTCGCCGCGCGAATAGGTGCCGGTGAGCACGCCCGCGGCCAGCACGCGGCCGGCCATCGCGCGGACGATCGCGCTGCGGCCGGGACTGTCGCCGACATCAGGGCCGGGCCCCAAAGCGAACAGCTGGAAGGCGTAATTGTGCGGGCCATGGCCGGTGGGCGGATCGGGCGGCAGCCACCCCTCGCCGAAGAAGCTGTTGCGGCCGACATCGGTGCCGCCGCGATCGCCGGCGCCATCGGCGCGGATTGCGCCTTCCTTCAGTTCGCCGTCCTCGGGCGGCAGGTCCCAGACCACGGCATGGACCAAGGGCTGCGGCGCGGGCGCGTCGGGATCCTCGACGATCAGTGCCAGGCGCTCGGTACCCTCGGGCACCCCCGTCCAGAACAAGGGCGGCGACACGCCCTCGCCATCGGCCGTGAACCGCTCGGGCAGGCGCGCACCGTTGGCGAAGGCCGGGCTGGCGAGATGCAGCGCCTCGAACGTGCCGAGCTCGCGCTGCGCGATCGCCAGCTTGCCGACCCCGGCGCGCAATCCCTTGAGCGCGCTTCCCAGCCAGTGCGGAACATGTTCGAGCATCGGGCCCTCCTGCGGATTGGAAGCGTGAACGACCGGACCGGCAAAACTATCCGGCCAAATCGCAGCGCCGTCACGATGCTGGCGCGGATCGTCCCTTTGAGCTAGCGGGATCGTCATGAGCGCACCCCATATCGTCGCCTTGGGCGGAACCTTGCGGGCCGAATCCACCACCGGGCGGCTGCTCGCGGCGGCGCTGGAGATCGCCGAGGCGCGCGGCGCGCGCACCACCCTGCTGACCGGCGACGACATCGCATTCCCGCATTACGAGCCCGGCAATGCCGACAGCCATGCCGCGATCGGCCGCTATCTCGCCGCGTTGCGTACCGCCGACGCAGTCATCGTCGGGTCGCCCGGCTATCACGGAACGCTGTCCGGACTGGTCAAGACCGCGCTCGATTATGTCGAGCAGTTGCGCGCCGACGAGCGCGTCTATTTCGACGGGCTTCCGGTGGGGCTGATCGCGACCGCGGCCGGCTGGCAGGCGGCGGTTTCGACGCTGCAGGCACTGCGCACCATCACCCATTCGCTGCGCGGCTGGCCGACTCCGATGGGACTGGCGATCAACACCGCCGAACCCGGCGACGCCATTGCCAAATGCAATCCGCAGATGGACGTCATGGTCGGCCAGATCTTCGACTTCCTGCGCCGATGATTTCGGATGCTTAACGTTTTCGTGAAGGCTTTGCGGCTAGTGTAGCGCTTTCGAACCGGGGGGTTTTGAGCGCGAATGGATCAGGCTTCGGCCCAGCGAATCGCGGGCGCGCGCCGCAAGGCGATGCGTACCGTCCTGGCGGCCGGGAGCTGCCGCACGAGCCTGAACGAGATCGCCCAGCGACTGGGCAATCTCGGTTATCTGGTCGTGCTGGGCGAATCCGCGCCGCAGGCCCTCGAACTCATCTCGGCGCGGGGCTTCGATCTCGCGCTGATCGACACGCTGTCGCCCGAAAACGCCGCCATCCACATGCTCAACGAAATCCGCGGCTCGCGTGACACCGCCGATCTGCCTGTGATCCTGCTGGGACATGCGGACCGCGTGATCGAGGCGTTCAACGCCGGCGCCGACGACTGGCTGGCCAAGCCATTCGCCTTCGACGTGCTGGCAGCCCGCATCGATCGGATCCTGGCACGGGCAGCGCGGATCGACGAACTCAAGCGCTCCAACCTGGCGCTCGACGCGCGCATCGCAGCGCGGGCGATCGAGCTGGGCGAGGCAAAGGCCGAGCTGGCCGTCGCGCGCACCGACCGTTCCCGGTTGATGGCCTCGATCCGCAGCCTGCACGACGCACTCGCCCTGCAAAGGAATGCGGCTTAGGTTGGGGCTCATATTCAGAATGCGTCACCCCCGCGGAAGCGGGGACCCATCTCCTGAGCGAACAGCAAAACACCGGCGCTCGTGGACAATGTCGGAGATGGGTCCCCGCTTTCGCGGGGATGACGAAGAGAGAGAACAGTCCGTTAGTTAAATCAACAGCTTGTATAGATTCTCAACCTACCGCTCGAACCAGTGCCGGCGGATGAAGTAGAAGGCGATCGCCACCGCCATCACCACGCACAGCCAGAACACCCCCCAGAACGCCCAAGGCTCGTGCGCATAGGGTATGCCGGCAACGTTCATGCCGAGCAGCCCGGTGATGAAGGTCAGCGGCAGGAACACCATTGCGGCTACTGCAACGATCAGCGAGCGCTGGTCGAGCTGCTCAGCGCGGAGATCGGTGAGCGTTTCGTGCGTGAGTGCCGCGCGTTCGCGGATGCTCTCCAGCTCCTCGGCCATGCGCGCGGCGCGATCGGCCGCCGACGAGAGATGGAGCCGATCGTCGTCGCCGAGCCAATCGCTTGGCATCGCGGCGAGCTTTTCGATCGCGGCACGCTGCGGATTGAGGAAACGGCGGAAACCGATCGCCTGGCTCCGCACGCGATTGACCGTGCGGCGGAGTTCGAACGCCTTGCCCGCGGAGATCTGTTCCTCGCAATCATCGAGCGAATCGCCGAGATCCGCGACTACGGGATCGAGCTCCTCGGTGATCGCCTGCGCCAACGCCGCGATCAGATCGCCCGGATCGAGGATCTTGCCCGTCTCGACCAGCTCGCGAACCGGATGGAGCGCATTCAACGCCTTGCGCGTGACCGAGAAGACGCAGCCGCCATGCGCGTAGATACGGATCGAGGCGAGGAGATCGGAGGTCGCGAGCTCTTCGGACGAAAGGCCTCGCAGATTGATCACCGCGCCCTCGCCTACCGAATCGCAGCGCGGACGGGTCTCGGCAGCGGTCAGCGCCTCGATGATATAAGGGGACAGCCCGGCCTCGCCGCCCAACCATAATTGTGCGCGCTCGTCATTGGTGGTGAGATGGATCCAGACCAGCCCGGCGCGGCGCCCGAGCGCCTGCTTGAGCGGCGGCGACTCGACCTTGCCGTCTTCGACCACATAAGCGAAGCCGCTCATGCTTCCATCTCCAGATAGATTGAGAGGCCCGGACCGGGATCGGCCGGGGGGCGATCGCAGGCGATGCGCGCGGCATCGGCGCGGGCGCGGTCGAGGATCGGCGACGGGACTTCGCTGCGATGGAAGACGCGGTCGGCCTGCGACAGCGCGCGCGCCTGGCGCAGCGACAGGTCGTCCGGGTCCGGCGATGCGAGCGTGAACCGCAACAGGCCGGCTTCTGTCGTGGCCGAGCCTTCGACCCAAGTCTCGACGGCATCGGCAGGATGATCGCGGAGAGGATCCAGCGGGCCCGCGAGCGCGGCACCCAATGCGCGACGGCGTTCGCCGATCTCGGACCAGCGGCCGCGGATCGCCGGTTTCGCCGCCTCCAGCGCACGGGCGAGGCCGCCGAGGCTTGCCGGCAGCACCGCCTCCAGCCGCTGCCGCAAAGCCGCCGCCAGCCCCGCCGAAACCCCGCCGGTGCCGATCGCCACGAGCACCGGATCGCGGTCGACGATCGCGGGCAAAGTGAAATCGCAGAGATCGGAGCGATCGACTGTGTTGACCAGCACGCCGCGAGCACGGAGGCGCGCGACGACGAGCCCGGGGTCTTCTGTAGCAACGATCGCAAGCGTCGCCTCGTCGGTCTCGCCTACAATCATAGCGCCCGCGCGTTCGAGCAGGCGGCGCTTGGCCTCCGCCGCCTCGCCCGCGCCGACCAGGATGACCGGCCGCCCCGCCAGCTTCACGAAGATCGGCAGGGCGGCGAGGCTCATTTCAGCCAGTCCGGAACATGCTCTTCGGCCATGATCGCCTCGGCCGAGATGCGGCCCGCGACGATCTCGAACCGGTCGCCCGAGACGAGCACTTCGGGGACGAGCGGGCGACTGTTATAAGTGCTCGCCATGGTGGCGCCATACGCGCCGGCGCTGCGGAAGATCGCGAGGTCGCCGGACTTCACGACGTCGATCTCGCGCCCCTTGGCGAAGACGTCGCTGCTCTCGCAGACCGGGCCCGCGACATTGGCGATCATCTTCTCGCCGGTGGGGCGCACCGCCGCGAAATCGTGCCAGGCATCGTACATCGCGACGCGCGCGAGATCGTTCATCGCGGCATCGACGATGACCCAGGGGTTGACCGCGCCCGGCTTGACCCAGAGCACTTCGGTCAGGAGCACGCCCGAATTGGCCGAGATCACCCGGCCCGGCTCGAACATCAATTCGACGTCCCAGCCGCGCGTGACCCGCTCGACCATCGCGCCGAATTCGGCGGGCGACGGCGGATTGTCGCCTTCGCGGTAGCGCACGCCCAGCCCGCCACCGAGATCGACATGCGTGATGGTATGGCCGGCGGCGCGCAGGTCTGCGACGAGCCTGCCGACGCGCTCGAACGCGCGCTCGAGCGGCGCGAGGCTCTGGAGCTGGCTGCCGATATGGACCGCGACGCCGCGCAGGTTCAGCCCGGGCAAAGGCGCGAGCCGATCGAAGATCGCCGGCGCCTCGTCGATCGGCAGGCCGAACTTGTTCTCGGCGCGGCCGGTGGAGATCTTCTCGTGCGTGCCGGCGTCGACATCGGGGTTAACCCGCAAGGTGGCGGGGGCGCGCAGCCCGCGCGCGGCGGCGAGCTGTGACAGCACCACGCCTTCTTCCTCGAGCTCGAGGTTGAACTGGCCGATGCCGACGCCGAGCGCTTGATCGAGCTCAATGCGGGTCTTGCCGACGCCCGAGAAGACGATGTCCTTCGCCGCCATGCCCGCCGCCAGCGCGCGGGCGAGTTCGCCGCCTGAGACGACATCGGCGCCGAAGCCTTCATTGGCGAGGAGCCGCAGCACCGCGAGATTGGGGTTGGCCTTGACCGCGAAGGCGAGATGCTTGCGCGCGATCCCGGCAAGACCGTCGCGGAACACCCGCGCATGGCGCTGGAAGGTCGCGGCGGAGTAGACATAAACGGGCGTGCCGACTTCGGCGGCAATGCGCGCGAGCGGCACGTTCTCGACGTGCAGTTCGCCGTCGATCAGATTGAAATGGTCCATGATTTTCCGTCAGTTGGGCGGCGGCAGATCGAACTTGTCGCTGCGCCTCTTGTCCGTGCTCTCGATCAGGTCGTCGCTTCGCGCGGGGCGGGTCTGCACCGGCGGCTTGAGCAGATCGTCGGGAGTCGGCGTCGCCGTGGCGCCGAACGGCGCCGGCGGCAGCGCCTGGCCCGGCGCGGGTTTGAGACCTTCGCGCGCGCCGCAGCCGGCCAGCGCAAGAAGTCCTCCCAAAACTAGCAGCCGCTTCATCGACCTTCCTCCTCGCGCGCCTTGCGGGCGGCGGCGATCGCCGCACGCACCCGCACCGGCGCGGTGCCGCCGAAACTCGTGCGGCTGTTGACCGACGCATCGACGCTGAGCACGCCATATACGCGATCGTCGATCCGCGCGTCGATTTCCTTGAGCGCATCGATCGATAACTGATCGAGCCTGGTGCCGGCCTGCTCGGCGGCGGCGACGGCGCGGCCGGTGATGTGGTGCGCCTCGCGGAACGGCACGCCGGCCTCGCGGACCAGCCAGTCGGCCAAATCGGTCGCGGTGGCGAACCCCGATTCGGCGAGGCCGCGCATGCGATCGGTGCGGAAGGTCGCGCTCTCGACCATGCCGGTCATCGCCGCGATGCAGAGGCCGAGCAGATCATGCGCCTCGAACACCGGCGGCTTGTCGTCCTGCATGTCCTTCGAATAGGCCAGCGGCAGGCCCTTCATCGTCATCATGAGGCTGACCAGGGCGCCGGTGATCCGCCCGCTATGCCCGCGCACCAATTCGGCGGCGTCGGGATTGCGCTTCTGCGGCATGATCGAGCTGCCGGTCGACCATTGATCGGATAGCTGCACGAAGCCGAAGGGCTGGCTCGCCCAGATCACGAACTCCTCGGCGAGCCGACTGAGATGCAGGCTGCACTGCGCCGCGGCGGTCAGGTATTCGATCGCGAAGTCGCGGTCGGAAACCGAATCGAGCGAGTTGCGGGTGGGGCCCTCGAAGCCGAGCGCGGCGGCGGTCGCGTCGCGATCGAGCGGAAAGCCGGTGCCGGCGAGCGCGGCGGAGCCAAGCGGGCACAGGTTCATCCGCGCCCGCGCGTCCCTGAGCCGCGAGCGATCGCGCGCGAACATCTCGAAATAGGCCATCAGATGGTGGCCGAGCGTCACCGGCTGCGCGCTCTGGAGATGGGTGAAGCCGGGCATCACACTCTCGGCGTGCTCCTCGGCACGCGCGAGCAATGCGTCCTGCAAGCCCCCCAGCGCCGCCTCGGCCTGGTCGATCGCGTCGCGCACCCAGAGGCGGAAATCGGTCGCCACCTGGTCATTGCGCGAGCGTGCGGTATGGAGCCTGCCCGCGGACGGCCCGATCCGGTCGGCCAGCCGCGCCTCGGCGAGCATGTGGATGTCTTCGAGCGCGAGATCGTCGGGCACGCCCTCGGCTTCGAACTCGGCGGCGACCTGCGCGAGTCCCTCGGCGATGCGCGCCGCATCCTCGGCCGAGACGATGCCCTGCTTGCCCAGCATCGCGGCGTGCGCCTGCGATCCGCGGATATCCTGCCGCCACATTCGCTTGTCGAAGGGAATCGAGGCGTTTATCTCACGCATCACCGCGGACGGGCCTTCGGCGAAGCGCCCACCCCACATGGCATTGGAGCTGTCCTTGCGCCCAACGATTGCGCTTCTCCTTCTCGCAGCGAGCCTGATCGGCGGCTGCGATAGGCAATCCGGGCAGCCGCAGCAAGCGAACGCCACGAATGTCGCCGCCGAAGCCGCGCCGGCGGCACTCGACAAGATCGATCGCAGCCACAAAGGCGAGGCCGCGCCGAGCTTCGCCTTCGCCGATCAAAAGGGCAGGAAGGCCACGCTCGCCGACTTCCGCGGCAAGCCGGTGCTGCTCAATCTCTGGGCGACCTGGTGCGCGCCGTGCGTGAAGGAAATGCCGACGCTCGACGCGCTGGCGGTGCGCGAAGGCGACAAGCTTCAGGTGCTGACGGTGAGCCAGGATTTCGAAGCGGCCAAGGTCGCGCCCTTCTTCGAGAAGGCGAAGTTCCGGAAGCTGCAGCCATGGCACGACCCCGAGACTGCGTTCAGCCTCCAGCTCGGCGTCAATCTGCCCACGACGATCCTCTACGATTCGAGCGGTCGCGAGGTCTGGCGAAGGCAGGGGGATACCGACTGGACCGGCGACGCGGCGGCGAAGCTGATCGGGGAAGCGGGGTGAGTCCTGGGTTGAGAACTTATACAAGCTGTTGATCTGGCTGACGTATCCATTCCCATTTTTGTCATCCCCGCGAAAGCGGGGACCCATCTCCCACGGTATCCACGAGCGCACCGGTGCATTTGCCTCTCGTTCGGGAGATGGGCCCCCGCTTTCGCGGGGGTGACGCGTTTTGAATATGAGTCTTCAACCTAAGCGGCTTCGTGCTTGTCGCGCCGTCGCTTGCCGAACAGCATGCCGCGCTCCAGCCGCGTGCAGAGCGCCGCATAATAAGCGCGCAGGAACGCCAGCTCGTCGCCATCGGGGCCGATCCAGCCGATCCGCGTCCGGATCGTGCGGGCGACGACGATCATCGCGAGCTCGTCCTGTCGGCGCAGCACTTCCTCGAGCTTCTGGAGCTCGAATTCGCCATAAGCGGCGAGCTGCTGATCAGTGAACACATAGCGATCGAGCGCCTCATGGCCGACCACGCTGGTGCCGAGCTTCCGCCGCGGGAGGCGCACCACCCAGGTGCCGGCGATCAGATCACCGACGCGCATGTGATCGCGATTGAATAGCGGGAAGAGCAGGAAGCAGCCGCTCCACAATAGCCCCGCGGCCGACATCGCGAAGTCCGCGAGGCCCTGGCTGCTCTCATAAGCGAGGAAGGAAAGCGGCAGGAAGAATTCGAGCTCGCGCATCGCGTTGCGCGCCACGACCGCGTGTCCCGAAAGGCGGCGCCCGTCGCGCGAGACCACGCGCAACTTCAGGACGCGCTTGCCGATCGTCGCCGAGCGCGTGCCGAGTTCGAACGCCGTGAAATAGAAATTGCGCAGGACGAAGAAGCCGAGCAGCCAGATCGCCGCGACTGCCTGGAGCGCGACCGGCCCGCTGCTCGCGGCGCCGATGACCATGAAGATCGCGACGAGCGTGAATACCACCAACACGGCGGCGATGATCAGCAGGTCGAGCACGAAGGCCCCCGCGCGTTCGCCGACGCTGCCGAGATGCAGGCCCAGATCGACGCCTTCGGGCGTCACGAATTCGCGCAGGTCGCTCCTGGCGGCACGGGCGGGGCGGTCAGCCATTCGCGTCCTCGCGAACCGGCATGACGTAGAAATACAGGAGCCAGCCGAACAATGCGACGCCGCCGATCGCGGCGCGCGCGGCGTCGCTCTGGACCACCTGGCGGCCGACGCCTTCGAGCAGGCCGGCGACGCCGAGCATCACCACCACGCCCAGCATCGCGATCGCCGCGGTGCGGCCCGCGGAGACCGCGGCGTCGCCGCGTGACGCCCGCCCGGGAAAGGCGACCGCCATACCGATGTGAAGCCCCGCGGCGCCGGCCAGCGCGATCGCGAACAACTCGGTCGTGCCATGGATCGAGAGCCAGGCGATCGCCTGAAGCCCGAGCCCCTTGGAGACGTGGATCGCGAGGAAGGCGCCGAGGATGCAGCCATTGTAGAGCAGCAGCAGCACCGTCGGCACGCCGAACGCGAAGCCCAATGCGAAGCACATCAGCGAGATCTGGGCATTATGGGTGAACAGCAACGTCGCGAACAAGGCGAGCGGCCCCTCCGAATGATAGAGGACCGCGCGCAGTTCCTCCGGCGAAGCCTGAGGCCCGCGCCCGCCCGCCAGATCCTCGGGAACGATCGCGTAGAACCAGGCCGGATCGCGGAGCACCATCAGATAGGCGGCGAGCGCACCGACGAGCATCAGCGACACCGCCACCAAAGTCTCGCGCCCGATGGAGCGGATCGCCCTGGGCCAGGCATGGGCGAAAAAGTCGCTGATCCGGTGCCACAAAGGCGGCTGGACGCCGTAAAGGATGAAATAGGCGCGCGTCGCCAGCGATTCGAGATAGGCGACCAGATCCTTATCGAGCGACGTCTCGCGCGCGGCCGAGAGCGACGACAAGGTCGCGCGATAGAGCACCGGCAGCTCGAACAGATCCTCGTCGCTGAGCGACGGCGCGCGGCCGCGCTCGACCCGATCGATCAGCGCTTCGAGCCGATCCCAATCGTGCTCGCGCGCGGCGCGAAAACGACCGCTGCTCAGGTCCGACGCGCTCACAGCAGATTCCTTCGCTTGAAATCGAGATATTGGCGCACCAGCGCCGGGCCGACCGCGTCGTGCGCCGCTTCGAGCACGTGGATACCGAGATGGCGCAGCCGCGACACCACGAGCCGGCGCTCGCGCAGCATCGCCGCGGCGGCAACCGCGCGCGATACGTCGTCGACCTCGTGCGGCTCGGCAGCGGCGATCGCCTCCAGCTCGGCGTCTTCGAGTACCACGAACAGCACGAGATGCCGCTTCATCAGGTTCGCGGCGGCGCGGATCATCATCTCGGCGCCCGCCTGATCGGTGAATTCGGTGAAGACGATCACGAGCGAGCGCCGCGTCAGATCCCCGGCGAGCGTGGCCAGCGCGAGCGTGAAATTGGTCTCGGCGGTGCTGTAGTCGAGCTCGCCGGCGAGCCGCTGCATCAGCGGGAAGGCACGCGTTCCCGAAACCGTGCCCGATGCGATGCGCGGCTTGGAATCGAACCCGAACAGGCCGACGCGGTCGCCGAGCTTGAGCGCCGAATAGGCCGCGAGCAGAGCCGCGCTGATCGCCCGGTCGATCCGCGGGAGCCCGGCGACCGGCTCGCACATCGCGCGTCCCGCATCGATCGCGAACACCACCTGGTTATTGCGCTCGATGCGATTCTCACGCGCGAGCAGCTTGAGATGGCGGGCGCTCTGGTTCCAGTCGATCGTGCGCCGCTCCATGCCCGAGCGCCACTCGGCCAGCGCATCGAACTCGCTGCCTTCGCCGCGATCGATCCGCATCATCTCGCCGACCTGCGCGTCGCGCAGCAGCATCGCCGCCGCGGCGCGCACCGGCCGTATATCGGGCGTGATCACGATTCTGCGATCGAGCGCTTCGACACGCTGGCGCCAGACGAGCCCGAGCGGCCCGGTCCAGCGCAACCATAATTGCCGAAGCCCGTCCGTTCCCCGCCGGACGGGCGTGAAGGCGATCAGGGCGGTCCGCTCGTCGGGGGCGAGACGGACACGTTCGTCGGCGAGCGGGACGAGACGCGGCCCGGTGGCGATCGCGAATTCGAGCGCGAGCGGCGCGTTCCCGTGGCGATCGACCGTGATCTCGACTACCAACGGCGCGCCGATCTCGACGGCGCCCGGGAACTCGAGCTGGAAATGGGGCGACGCCCGGGTGAACAGCGCATCGAGCCCGACCAGCGTGAGCGCGAGCGGCACCCAGACCAGCCCGACGAACCACAAATGCGGAACGAGCACGCCGAGCAGCAATGCGAGCGGCGCGCCGGCGGCCAGCAGCAGCACGCTTCGCCGCGTCGGGCGTATCAACGCGGCGCCTCGACCTGCTCGACCAGAGCCGCAACCACGGCATCGACCGAGCGCCCGTCGATCTCCGCCGCGGGAGACAGCAGCACACGGTGCCGCAGCGCCGCCGGGGCGAGGCGCTTCACATCGTCGGGCAGGACGAAATCGCGGCCGTCGAGCGCAGCATAAGCGCGTGCGGCAGCGGCAAGCGTCGCGGCGGCGCGCGGCGACGCGCCGAGCTGGAGATCGCCGGTATTGCGCGTCGCGCGGACGAGGCGGACGACATAGTCGACGATCTCGTCGGCGAGCCGATTGACCGAGACGGCATCGGCGGCGGCGCGGATCGCCGCGGCATCGGCGACGCGCGTCACGCCCCAATCCTCGGGATGCGGCGTGCCGAAGCGATTGCCCATCGCCGCGACCATCCGCCGCTCTTCCTCGTCCGAAGGATAGCCGACGACATATTTGAACAGGAAGCGATCGAGCTGCGCTTCGGGGAGCGGATAGACGCCCTGATTCTCGATCGGGTTCTGCGTGGCGACGACCATGAAGCGATCGCTCAGCCGATGGTCGATGCCGTCGATCGTGACGGTGCGCTCCTGCATCGCCTCGAGCAACGCCGCCTGCGTCTTGGGCGGAGTGCGGTTGATCTCGTCGGCGAGCAGCAGCTCGGTGAAGATCGGCCCCTGGGTGAGCGTGAAGGACGAGGTCTGGAAGTTGAACAGGTTCGAGCCGAGAATGTCGCCCGGGAGCAGGTCGGGCGTGAACTGGATTCGGCCGTAATCGAGCCCGGCGGCGCGCGCGAAGCATTGCGCGAGGAAGGTCTTGGCGGTGCCGGGTGGCCCTTCGAGCAGGATATGGCCCGAGGCGAACAACGCGACGAGCATCAGTTCGACGGCATCGTCCATGCCGACCACCGCCTTGCCCACTTCGCCGCGGATCGTTTGGCCGAGCGCCTTCACTTCATCGATGTTCACGCGTCACGGTCCTCTTCCACTGATAGAGATCGCGCGCTGCATCGAGCAGGCGACGCGTGTCGGGGGCATCGGCGGCGCGGGCCGCCAGGTGCGAAAAGGGCTCGGCGGCGGGATCGAGCCGATCGAGATAACGGTCGAGCGCGTCGCCGCTCAGCCCGGCCGGCGCGCCGGTGCTCGCCGCCGCCGCCTCGCGCACCAGAGCCGCATAGCGTTCGCCGGTCCGGTGGCGCCGCCGCGCGAGGCGGAGCAGGGCCGCGCCGTTGTCGGCCAGCGCGCGCTTGCCGAACGCCAGGCCGCGTTCCGGCAAGGCGGTCGGCCCGAAGCGCAGCATCGCGTGCCAGCCGGCGAGCAGCGCCGCGACCAGCACGCACAGAGTGAGCGGCAGGAACGGCGCCTCGAAAGCGAGCTTGAGCAGGTTGGGATTGCGGCCGAAGCCGTGGAGCGTGAGATCGAAGGCGACTCCGCCGCCCGCACCAATCTCGTCGAGGATGTCCATCGCGCGCTCGGCGCCTTCGCGCGTGGCGAGGCCCTGATTGTCGAACAGATCGGGATCCGCGACGATCGTGAGCAGGCTGTCCTCTACGGTAGCCGCGAGCGGGGCGCCGTCGGGCGCCGCGTAGATCGTTTCGAGGCCGGCGCCCGAGATCGTGCGAAAGGCCTGTTTAGGCGACGAACCCACCGTAACCGCTCTCGCCTCGGAGAGCGGCAGCGCCGCCAAGCTCTCGGGAATGGTGCCGGTGGTGCGCACCCAATTGGGCTTGCGCGGAAGCGGGACGGCGATCCATTTGGGCAGGATCACCAATGTCGGCAGCCCTTCCCCTTCGCGCCGATCGAGGATGGCCTTGACCGCCGCTGGCTTGGTCCCGGGGCCGGGAGTCAGCACCAGTAGGACATCGTCGCCCAGATCGGCCTCGCGCCGCACCATGCGCACGTCGCCGCGCGTCTGCTTGACCAGATCGGCCAGCCCGGCGAACCCGATTGCCGAGGTCGACAGCGCGTGCGTGCCGCCATTCTGCGCCGGCCGCAATTCGTCGGCATACGCGAACAGCAGCAGGAACGAGACGAAGCCCACGATCGCCAATGCGACGAGGACGAGCACCGCGCGCACCGTGAACGCCGGGGCCGATGCACCGCTCATTTCCAGGATCCCGGCAGCGCGAACGCCCCATAGGCCGCGCGTGCCTCTTCCCAATCGCCGCGCGCGAGGCTGCGCCCGCCGAACAGGCTCCGCTCGACCGGCGTGGCGAGCGCGACGAAGGCGGCGCGGACGCGCTCGGGCAGCCCCGCCAGCGCGCCGATCTCGCGGCTGGTCAGCGCGGGACGCAGCAGCCGCGGGCGATTGCGCGCGATATCCTCGAGGCCACGGTGCAGCAGCAGCCGCGCGGCTTCCTCGTAGCGCCCCTCGGCGGCCATCGCGTCGGCTTCGGCGAGCAGCGCGCGCGCCACCTTTTCCTCGGGCCGCCATGCGGCGACTTCGCTCTCCGGCACGGCGCTCGCGTCCCCCTGGCCGCGCCGGCGCAGCAGGCTCCGCACGATCAGCCACAGGATCGTCGCGGCGCCGAGCGCGACCAATGTCCAGAAGATCCATCCCATATATGGGCCGAGCGGCTCGAGCGTCCGCGCGAGCCAGCGCAGCCAGGGCGGTATTTCAGTCGGCTTGGCGGCGGGCAGCTCGAACTGGATATCGGTTCGCGCGCGCAGCTTCGCATGCGCCGCCGCGATCGATTCCGTCGCGGATCCTTCCGCCGTTGCCTTGACTGCCCCCACGATGCGGAGGCTAACCGATCCTCCCGGACGTGAAAAGCCATTCAGGCTGGACTTGGGCCATAGTTTGGGTTCACTTTGCCGCGCGGCGAGCTCGATCGCCGGAACAGGGGGAATTATGGCAGAGGTCGGAGAAGGGCAGTACGAAATCGCCAGCGTCATTTCGCGATCGTTCGCGACGATCAGTTCCAATTTTGTGTTGTTCGCCGGGCTCGCCGTGGTCCTGGCCGGCGTGCCGGCATTTGCGCTGAATGCATGGCAGGCGAGCGTCAATGTGAATTTCGCGACGGGTCAGCCCGATCTCGGCACGGTCCTCAGCCCGTCCTATCTCGGACCGATCTTCGCGGCCTGGATCGTCGCCGTGGTGACCGGCGCCGTGCTCCAGGCGGCGCTCACCCGCGCGACCGTCCTGCACCTCTCCGGCGAGAAGCCGACCTTCGCCCAATGCCTTTCCGTCGGCCTGGCGATGATCCTGCCGATGATCGGGATCGGCATCCTGTTGTCGCTCGGCGTCGGCCTCGCGATGCTGCTACTGATCGTTCCGGGCATCATCCTGTGGCTGTGCTGGTCGGTGGTCGTGCCGGTATATGTTCAGGAGAAAGTCGGCGTGCTCGAAGCCTTCGGGCGCAGCCTGGATCTCACGCGCGGCGCGCGCTGGCGGATCTTCCTGACGATGCTGCTGGTCGTCGTCGGCCTGTGGCTGCTCAGCATCCCGGCGGGCATGCTGACCGTCGCGGCGGCCGCGAGCGGTTCGATCATCGTCACTGCATTGTTCAGTTCGGTGATCAGCGCGCTGGGCAGCATGGTGATGGTGACGGTGCAGTCGTGCATCTATGTCGAACTGCGCAACGTCAAGGAAGGCGTGGCGCCGGCCGATCTCGAGGCGATCTTCGCCTGACGCACCCGTATCGGCTACCGGGGGCGGCTACGCGCCGCCTCCGGCCCGACGTCAGACATTGACGAGCGACGTCGGCCAATCGACAGCTCGGCCGCTGTCCATCGCCTGCTCGCCCAACAGCGAGGCCACGCTCGCCCAATAGGCCTGGCGCAGCAGGCCGGGCACCGGCGTCCCGCTGCGCACCGCCTCGCCGAACGTCTCGAACTGCAGCATCGTCTCGTCATATTCGCCCCAGCCGAGCGACTCGCCCGGCGTAGTCACCGGCAATTCGGGAAACCAAGTGGCGCCGCCGATCGGCACGGGGCGCTTGCGGCCCTCCTTCACGTCCTGCGTCATCCGCCGAAGCGCGGGTACGCCCGGCGGGTTCTCCTTGAAGATCCGGCCCAGCTCGGGTTCGATCGTGCCCTTGCTCCCCTGGATCTGCTCCTCGCAGCCATAGCGGGCGTTGTTGAGCAGCGAGGTCCAGACCAGCTTCCGACCGCCGGCATAGTCATAGACCAGAGCGGCATGGTCATAGACTTCGCGGCCATCCTTCCAGAAGCAGATGCTTCCCGATCCGATCACGCGCGTCGGCGCGGCGTCGAGGAACCAGTTGGCGACTTGCAGCTGGTGCGTGGCGAGCTCGGTCATCAGCCCGGCCGAACTCTCGCGATACAGGCGCCAGTTGAGCCGGCGGTCGGTGCTGTCGGCGGGGACCGGGCGCCGCCAGCTGGTATTGCGATGCCAGCTGGCGCGGATCTGAGTGACAGTGCCGATCTCGCCGGCCTTCACGCGGCGGAGCGCATTCAGATAGGTCGGGTTGAACATGCGCTGGTGGCCGATCTGGAGCACCTTGCGGCTATCCTGCGAACGCTTCACCATCGCGCCGCAATCCATGATCGTCCGCGCCATCGCCTTCTCGCACCAGACGTGCAGCCCGGCGTCGAACGCGTCGAAGGCATGGCGCGCATGGACATGGAGCGGCGTGGCGATGACCACGGCGTCGATCCCCTTGGCATCCAGCATCGCGCGGTGATCGGCAAAGGCGGGGACACCCGCATCGACCAGCGCGCGGGCCCGCGCCAAGTGCGGTTCGTAATCGTCGCAGAGCGCCGCGACGACGCAGTTGCGGGTCTTCGCGATGTTCCGGATCAGCGTCCGGCCGCGATCGCCCGTGCCGATCACGCCCAGCCGCACGCGATCGGTCTGGAGCGGTTCGGCACCGGCGGCGAAGGCGGCCCAAGGCGCGGCAGCGGCAATTCCCGCCGATGCCTTGAGCACATGGTCGAGAAACGACCGCCGCGTCAGGTCAAAATCCTTGTCGATCATTCTGCAACAATCCTAACTGGCGAGACGGGCATCGCCTTCCTCTCGCGTAAAATCAAACAGGAAGCGGCGCGCGCTCTCCCCGAGCAGGCGGGCCGCCCGCGCATCGTCGGCGACGAGCAACGCCGTGCTCATCGCCTCCGCCCGCGCGCCGCTGCGATCCACCGCGATCGCCGTGCGTCGACCGGTGACGATCGCCCCGTCGGTCGGCCGGATCATCGGCGCACGATCCGGCGCGTGCGTTCCCGCGCCGACGGTGGCCGAAATCGAAAGCGCCTCGTCCGTCAGCTCGATTTCGACGAGGACATGATCGGATTCGAGCGGGTGCGGGATGGAAAACGGCCATCCTCCGCCGAGCGGATGCTCGCCCACCACCGCGATCGAACTCTCGCCTGCCGATAGCAGTGCCGACACGACACCCCCGCTCCGCAACACGTCGCACGCCCGGTCGAGCGCGAAGCCCTTGCCGAACCCGCCGAAGTCGAGCGCGACGGGCTGCGAGGCGCGGATGCGCGCGTTCTCGCGATCGAACGCGATCGTCTGCCATCCCGCCGCGCCAGGACGGGCATCGACTGCAGGATCGAACAGCCCAAGCGTTCCTGCATGAGCCGCCTCGATCTCGACCAGCGCGTCGAACAGCACGCGATCGTCGACCACCGCCTCGCGGCCGGCCATCAGGCATTCGTTGAGCGCAGTCGCCGCCGAAGGGCGGTGAATGGTCAGCGTGTCGTCGACTGCCTCGATCGCGCGCCGCGCCTCGATCATCGCGTCGGCACCGGGCGTTCCGAATCGATGCAGCTCGATCCGGGTACCCATCGCGACGAAGCGCTCGACCTGCGTCGTGATTGCGGCGAGCGTCAGGCCTTCACCTCCCAGCCGGGCTCATAATCGACCGACCATAATTTCATCCCCTCGGGGCTCGACGGCCTGCCGGTCGTCGCGTCCAGGGTCAGCACCGATCCGGTGCGATAGGCGATGTTCCCCAGGTGACAGAGCGTCGTGCTGATATGCCCCTCGCGGATCGGCGAGGCGAGCGCGTTCGTCCGGCCGCGGATCACGTCGACCAGATTGCCGGCATGATAGACGTCGAGCGCGCCTTCGCCCACCGTGCCGGTAGTCTCTGAGCTCGCGGCCGCGACCACCTTCCGGAGCGGCTTGCCCGCCAGATCGAACAGCTCGAATCCGTTGCGGTCGACGATCGCCGACCCCTTGGTCCCGAGGAACAGCACCCCGCGGCCGCGGCCATAGCGCTCCATTCCGTTGCAGCTGTTGCCGTCCCACCGGATCGTGCGGCCGTCGGCATAGACGAGGTCGAGCGCGAGCGTGTCGTACATCTCCCAATCGTCGCCGCGGTAGAACCGCCGCGATCCGCGCGCCGACACCGTCTTGGGATACGTGAGCCCCATCAGCCAGCGCGCCACGTCGAGCTCGTGCATCGCGTTGTTGCAGGTCTCGCCGGTCCCGTATTTCCAGAACCAGTGCCAGTTATAGGGCACGAGGTTCGAGCGATAGGGCCCGCGCGGACGCGGCCCCTGCCACAGGTCCCAGTCGAGATGCGCCGGCGGGGCCATCTCGTGTCCGCGGCCGATCGAGACGCGGTTGTTCGCATACCAGGTCTGCGCCTCGTATATCTCGCCCAATTCGCCGGCGCGGATCAGATCGGCGAGCTGGCGCGTCTCCTGGCTCGATCGCTGCTGATTGCCCACTTGCAAATGCCGTCCGGTGCGTGCCTGCACGGCGATGAGCGCCTCGCCCTCCGCGGGCACCATGCCGATCGGCTTCTCCAGATAGACGTGCTTGCCCGCGTCCATCGCATCGATCGCCAGCTTGGCATGCCAATGGTCCGGCGTGGCGACCGTCACCACGTCGATTGCCTTGCTCTCGAGCATCCGGCGATAGTCGTGCACGGTCTCCGGCGCGGGATTTCCCTTGGCGGCGAACTCGCCCGCACGCTTCGCCAGCACCTTTGAATCGACGTCGACGAGATGGGTGACCGCGACGTTCGGCAGCTTGGTGAACGCGCTCATATGCGCCTGTCCGCGGCCGTTCACCCCGATCACCGCGACGCGCAGGCGATCGTTCGCGCCCTTGATCCGGGCGTAGCTGCGCGCGCTCATCGCCATGCCCAGCGTCGCGCCCGCACCCTTGATCACTGTCCGGCGGTTCAGCATCGATCCCGTCCCTTTCACAACTCGCGCAGCTTGATCGAGCGGAAATCGACGCGGTTGCCATGGTCCTGCAACAGGATCGGCCCAGCCTCGCGCTCGCCGAACTTCGGCCATTTCGCATATTTGCTCTGCGCGACCAGCGCGCGGAATTCGGGCGATCCCCGTTCGTATTCGACCACCTTGAAGCCGTTCAGCCAGTGCTCGACATGGCGGCCGCGAACGACGATCACCGCCCGGTTCCACTCGCCCGGCGGGTTGAACCTCTTGTTCGGACTGGCCGGATCGGAGAGGTTCCGCGCAGTGATCAGGTCGTAGAGCGAACCGAGCGTGCGATTGCCGTCGCGGCCCATCTTGGCATCGGGATGGCGCGCATCGTCGAGCAGCTGGAATTCCAGCCCGATCGCCGAGCCCTCGCCCTTCAGCAGATCGGGGTCGACGAAATATTTGATCCCGCTATTGGCGCCGGGGGTCAGCCGGAAGTCGACCGAGAGCTCGAAATTCCGATAGTCGCGCGTCGTGATGATGTCGCCGCCATTGGTCGCTTCGGCGCCGCCCGCGCCTTCGACCGACAGGATGCCGTCGTGCATCGACCAGCCCTTCTTCGGAAAGTCAGCCGCCCTGGCGCTGCGCCAGCCGCTGCTGGTCTTGCCGTCCCACAACAATTTCCAGCCGGCGCGCCGCTCGGCGTCGGTCAGCCGGTTGGCGAGCCATCCCTGTTGCTCCAGCGGCGTCGCCCGCGAAGCGAAGCGGCCCGGTGCATCGGTGACGATCCGCACGTTGCGGAAACGCACTTCGGGCTGTCGGCTCGCTTCCGCGTCGGAGATGGCGTGGACTTGGAAGGCGATGAAACCGCGCGCGTCGGTATCGTCGGCGATATCGGCTGCCGGCACGCCATTGATGAAGGTGCGCAGGCGGTTTCCGATCGCCTCGACCCGATAGTGATTCCAGTCGCCCGAACGGAAAGCGCGCCGTGCGGCATCGTTGCGGCCGAGCGTATAGAGCCACTGGCGGCGCTGCTCGTCATAGATGCCCGCGCTCCAGCCGCGCGGCGACGGATCGATCTCGGCCTGATAACCATGGACGGCGCCCTCACGATAATCGGGCCGGCTCTGGCCGCGGATCATCACGCCCGAATTGAGTTTCTGGTCGGTCTTCGCGTCGAATTCGAGGATGAAGTCGCCATATTGCGCATCGGACACCAGCCAGCTGTTCGCCTTTCCCGGCGCGGCGCGGCCGACGAGCTCGCCGTTCGCCACGTCGAACCCGGCCTTCCCGCCGGCGGTGTGCCAGCCGGCCAGCCCGGCGCGCGGCGTTATGTCACGCCATTGCGACTGGCCTTGCGCCGCTGCCGGAAGCGGCATCATGCTCAGGAGCGGCACCGCAGCCAGGGCCAGAAACGCGATTCCTCGGGCCATGCCGCTCTCCCTCATCCTTTTACGAGCGCCGGCCGGCCCTCGCAGGGCGTTATCGCCCATTGTAACCGCTATCGCGGCGTGTTCTGCCCCATTAGTAAATTGTGGCCTGACCACGCGCAATAGGTTGTCAGACATTTTTATCTGGAAGCTGATCAGCAGCGGCTGTGGCCTGCCCAAGATGCGGGGCGTTGCTCTCGTACTCGTACAGGAATTTCGTTCCAATCCACTCTGTGGGATTCAGTCTCACATGTTAGAGATAGTCCGCCGCTTCCATTTTGGTCATGCCACATGAGCCATTTCTGTCAGACCACTGTTGTCATATATAATTGGCAATGATACCTGACCTCAGCTGACCAAGAAGACAAAAGTCGATTGTCAGCGGCGCCTGGGCGGATCGCCGGGCGTCTGGGCCTAACGGGAGAGGCGATGTGAACTGCAACCGGCGCAACAGGCGTGGACTGCTGATTTCGACTAGTTTCATTGGGCTGGCGCTAGCGTCGCCCGCCATGGGCCAGACGGTCGGGCAGGAACCCGCGCCCACCACCGGTCAAACCGCGGGGGATCCCGCCAGTCCATCCGCCCCCCAGGACGCCGCCGCTCCGCAGGCCGACGATATCGTCGTCCAGGGCTTCCGCGCCTCGCTGGACAGCGCATTGAACCTGAAGCGGCAGGAAACCGCCGCGGTCGACAGCATCGTCGCCGAGGATATCGGCAAGTTTCCCGATTCCAACCTCGCCGAATCGATGCAGCGGGTTCCCGGCGTGGCGCTCTCGCGCGGCGATGGCGGCGAAGGCCGCAACATCTCGGTGCGCGGGCTCGGCGCGCAGTTCACCCGCGTGCGCATCAACGGGATGGAAGGCGTCTCGCAGGTGACCGGGACCGACATCCGCGGCGGCGTGAGTACGGCACGCTCCTTCGACTTCATCACCTTCCCGACCGAAATCTTCTCGGCATTGTCGGTGCGCAAGACGACCTCCGCCGACGTGGAGGAAGGATCGCTCGGCGCGACGGTGGACCTGCGCGCGCCCAAGCCGTTCGACCAGAGCAAGGACTTCGCCGTCTCCGCCACTGCGCGCGGCATCTACAATGATATCAGCAAGAAGGTGGACCCGCGCCTGTCCGCATTGGTGTCGAAGAAGTTCGGCGACACGTTCGGCGTGCTCGGCAGCGTCGCTTATTCCCGGCGGCATATCGAGGAATATGCCTATTCGGCAGTCGATATCCTGCCCACCTATGTCGCCGGCCAATCGCAGTCCGTCCTGTTGCCGGGGCAGACGACGCCGACCTCGATCATCTTTCCGTTCTGCACTCCGATCGGGTACACCTATCAGGGCGTGGCCGTCACCAGCCCCGGCCCCAACAACACGGTCGGCAATCCGGGCGTCTCGGTCGGCGCCGACGCGAACAATTGCAGCACCGGCAATCCGCGCACCAGCACTCGCGCAGCCTATGACTATGTCATGAGCCGTACCGGCGTGTCCGGACGCCCGGGCGGCGGCGTGTTCCTTCCCCGCCTGCCGCGTCCGGTGAAGTCGAGCCAAGAGCAGGAGCGCATCGCCGGATCGCTGACATTGCAGTGGAAGCCGAGCGACCGCACCGACATCTCGATCGACGGCCTCTATGCGCGGTTCAAGGTCGATCGCCTCGACACGATGCTGGATGCGCGCTCGATGGGGCGCACCTTGTCGAACGGCGGCCAGCCGATGATGTCGATCAAGGAAATAGAAGTCGACGACAATGGGTCGCTGATCCACGGCTTGTGGGACGGCGTCGATCTGCGATCGGAAATGCAGAACGACAAGTTCACCTCGACCTTCCGCCAGGTCAACTTCAACTTCGATCACCGCTTCAGCGACGCTTTCCGTGTCTACGGCCTCGCCGGCGTTTCCGATTCGGTGCTGCAGGACAACAAGCTGCAGGTGGCGATCGACGCCAACGATACCGACAATTTCTCGATCGATTTCCGCGACAGCCCCAACATTCCGAAGCTGAGCTACGGCGTCGATCCGACCGATCCGACGATCTTCTCGTTCGGGCCGCCGCGGCCGGACGGCAACCAGCGCGGCCAGATATCCTATTTCGACCGCCGCAATAAGATCGTCAGCAAGACGTTCGAGCTCAATAGCGAATGGAAGGCGGCGCCCGGCTTCGCCCTGCAGACCGGCGGCCAATATCGCACGGGCACCTATACCCAGCGCCAGTTCGACCTGGCCCCGACCTACCGCCTGCCACAGACCCTGCCTGCGGGCGTTTCGCTCAGCGACCTGACGTTCACCACCACGGGAGTGAACAAGAATCTCGGCGGGAACATGCAGGATTTCGCCGCGATCGACCCGGACAAGTTCCGGGCGGCGATGAACTTCGCCAGCTATCCCTTGTGCGGCATCGAATGCGGCAGCGCCTATGGCCGGGTGGCGGAGAAATACAGCTCGGGCTATCTGATGGTGAAGTTCACCACCGAGGATACGCTGCCGTTCACGGTTCGCGGCGACGCCGGCGTCCGCTACGTCCATACCCAATTGAACACGGAGGGCACGATCCCCGTCAACGCGCCGGCCGGATCGCAATATCCGACGCTCGGCGTGATAACGCCCGTCGAGCGCTCCTATGAAGACTGGCTGCCGTCGGTCAACGTCGCGATCGACCTGACGTCGAACCTGATCGGCCGCGTGTCCGTGGCACGCGTGATGTCGCGTCCCTCCTACGGCCAGCTGATCCCGAGCGCGAGCGTCAACGCCGTCATCCGTACCGGATCGGCCAGCAATCCGTTCCTCGATCCGATCCGCGCCAACACCTTCGACGCGGCGCTCGAATGGTATTTCGCGCCGGGCTCGCTGCTGTCGGTCGCCTATTTCCACAAGAATATCGAGACCTACATCCAGAACACGAACCAGCTGGTACCGTTCAGCGATCTCAACCTGCCGCTCTCGTTGCTCTCCGGCAGCACCGCGAGTCCGTCCGAACTGTTCAACTTCTCGCGCAGCAACAACACGCCCGGCGGCCCGCTGAGCGGCGTCGAGGTCAACGTGCAATTGCCCTTCCGCTTCCTGCCGGGCTTCCTCCGCAACTTCGGCGCGCTCGCCAATTTCACGCGGGTACGGTCGAACATCAACTATATCCTGCAGACCAACCCCGTCACTGGCCAGCCGACGCTGGCCGTGACCGCCCCGCTCGTCGGCTTGTCGCCTGAGACGGCCAGCGGCACGGTCTATTATGAGGATGATCGCTTCAGCATCCGCTCGACCGTCAATTATCGTTCGGGATATCTCACCGGCATTCCGGGCCCGGTCGACAGCGACGCCAACGGCGCGGCAAGCTCGATCTTCGTCGATGCCTCGGCCTCGTACAACATCAGCGAGAACATCAAGCTCATCGCCGAAGTGCAGAACATCACCAACGAGCAGAACCGGCTCTACACCGATACGACGCGGCAGGACCCGCTATACACCGCCACTTTCGGCCGCACCTTCGCGCTGGCGCTGAACCTGCAGTTCTGACGCCGTCGCGAGGGCCGGTCCTTCCGGCAGGCGGCAGCGCACATCCAGATTCCCCTCCCTGCAAGGGAGGGGTTAGGGGTGGGTAAGGAAAGGCCGGGCTCGATGCCCGGTCTTTCCTTCTTTTCCGAACATCTCGATGGGCTCGCTACGCTCGCACCCACCCCCAGCCCCTCCCTTGCAGGGAGGGGAGCTTTCAGGCTGAAGTCAATACACCCTCGAAAATGCCGCCCGCTACTTTGCGGCGCCGAGCGCCGGGTATTTGATGCCGAGCTGGTCCAGATAGGTCGGGTACTTCTTCGGATCGTAGTAAAAGGCCTTCAGCTTCGGCCGCATGCGATCCATCAGCTCGCGGTTCAGGTGGATCGCGGGCTGATCGGCTGGCGTCAGCACCGGATCGTATTTCTGGTCCTTCAGCTGGACGTTGGCGAAGAAATCCTTCGCATCGGCGACCAGCTTCGGCTGGGTCATCAGGTCCAGCACGGTCATCGCGACCGCCTTGGCGCCGCTCACCGCCCCCTTGTGCGCGATCGGCGTCGCCATCGCGATCGCCGCCAATTTGTTGTGCGCGATCATGCTGGGGATGTTCGAGGGGAACCGGATGGTGATCGTCGGCACGTTCCACATGATGTCGCCGATATCGTCCGATCCGCCGCCGAAGGAACGGTCGCGATTCTCCGGCGTCGACAGTTCGGAAATGGTGGTCGCGAGCGGCTTGATCGGCCGCTGGTTGGCTTCCTGCACCGCGCGCGTGAATGCCTGGTCGTCCGCGGACCATTGCGGCATGCCCACTGCCTTGATGTTGGCGTAAGCGGCCTCGGCCAGCGGCTTGTTGCCGTAATTGGGCGCGGCATAGCCAAGCAGCCGGTGCTCGACCGTGGTCCCGGTCGCCTTCGCCGCCGCTTCGGACATCTCGTTGCCGAGATTGTAGAGATTGCGGACGCTGTCGAATTTCTGGTCGCGGAAATAATACCAGACCGAAGCCAGATCGGGGACGACGTTGGGCTGACCGCCGCCGTTGGTGATCACGTAATGCGAACGCTGGCTGAGCGGCAGGTGCTCACGCCGGAAGTTCCACGCCGTGTCCATGATCTCGACGCCGTCCAGCGCGCTGCGCCCCTCCCAGGGCTGGCCGGCGGCGTGCGCGGTCTTGCCGTGGAAGGTGTATTCGGCCGATACCAGCGCGTTGTTGCCCATATCGCCCCAGCCGGTGCTGAAGTCGCTGCTGACATGGGTGAAGATCGTCGCGTCGACGCCCTTGAACAGCCCCGCCTTGACGTAGAAGGCCTTGGCCGCGAGCAGCTCCTCGGCAATCCCGGGCCACAGCATCAGCCGCCCCGGGATCTTGTTCTTCTCCATGATCGTCTTGGCGGCGATCGCGGCCGCGATGATCAGCGGCATGCCGGCATTATGGCCTTCGCCATGTCCCGGTGCGCCCTCGATCATCGGCTTGAGCTCAGGCGAACCCGGATATTGCGACAGGCCCAGCAGGCAATCGACATCGCTGCCCAAAGCGATCAGCGGCCCGCCGCTTCCCCAGGTCGCGGTCCACGCGCTCGGCATGCCGGCCACGCTTTTGGTGATCTTGAAGCCGTTCTTCTCGAGGATGCCGGTCAGATATTCCATCGTTTGGAATTCCTGAAAGCCGGGCTCGGCGAAGCTGAACACCGAATCGACCATCTCCTGGACCAGTTTGGCATGGGCATCGACATTGGCCGACGCCTCGGACTTCATCGCCGCCAACTGGTCGGCGGGCAGGGGTGCCGCTTGGCGGACGGCCCGGTCGATCGGCGTGGCCGCGACCGAAGTGGTGATGGTCGAGGCGATCAAGGCGGCGGCGATGGTACGAGTGAGCGTCGACATGCGATTCTCCGGTTTGAAAGGTGAAAGCAGTGCCGGGAGCGGGCGCGATGCCACTCCCGGGCTCGTCAGAAGTGAAAGCGCACCCCCAGCCGGTATACGCGGCCGAGCACGTCGTAGAGCGCCCGGTTGGTCTGCGGATAGGCTGGCGTATTGTTGCCGGTCGGGCCGTTGCCGACCAATACCGGATCGGTATCGAAGACGTTGCGGATCGACAGGAAGCCCTGGAACTTGGCGCCGGCCATTTCGAAGCTGCGATTGGCCATCAGGTCGAAATAGATCGCGCCCGCGATATCGTTGCGGTTGACCGTGCGATTGGCCACGGTCGAGGCGGGGCAATCGGTCGCGCAGACGACGTAGCTATTGTCGTAGACGCCGCTGCTCACGCCGCGGCCGACGACCTGGAAGCCCCAGGAGTCGATGTCGTAGCCGGCGCTGAACCGATAGGTCCAGCTCGGCAGGCTGCCCGAATTCTGGCCCGCGGCTTCGGTGGGCACGTCGATGCCATTGTTGGTGTAGAGGCTGATATTGCGCGTGCCGAGCGCGCGCAGCGACAATTCGCCGCTGCCGATCGGGCGCCGGTAACTGAGCTCGATATCGACGCCCTTCGATTGGATCGAGACGAAGTTGGTCGGCCGCAGCTCGATATTGGTGATCGCGAGCCCCTGCGTGGTGACGCCGCGTCCGCCGGTGGTGGTGATCGCGGCGCAGGCTTCCGCATTGGCCTGCTCATAGCATTGGGTGACGAGGGTCTGCGCGCTGATCGTGTTGATCGCGCCCTTCAGCTTGATGTTGAAATAGTCGACCGAGGCGGCGAAGCCCGGCAGGAAGCTCGGCGTGAAGACCACGCCCAGGCCGAGCGTCTTGGCGATTTCCGGCTGCAGGCTCTGGTTGCCGATCGTCGCTTCGAGGAACTGGTCCGCGCGTTGCCCCCCGCCCGGAAGCGGCACGTTGACCGTGTTGGTGCGCCCCGTCGCCGCGGCGAACAATTCGCCCAGATTGGGCGCCCGGATGTCGCGCGAATAAGTGCCGCGCAGCTTGATGTCGTCGATGACCTGCCAGGTCAGGCCCGTCTTCCACGTCGTGACGCTGCCTGAAGTCGAATAATCGGTGACGCGGAACGCTCCGTTGAAGTCGGCGCCGTGGAACAGCGGCACGACCGTCTCGATATAGGCTTCCTTGACGTTGTACTTGCCGAAGGTCGGCACGTAATTGCCGTAGATCCAGGTCGGCGCGGACACGCCGTTGGTCACGCGCGGCTGGAACAGCGGATCGACCGATCCCGATACCGATTCCCGGCGATATTCCGCGCCGAACGCGAGCGAGATCGGCCCCGCCCACAGATCGAACAGATTGTTGGTCAAGAAGTTGAGCGCCGCGACGTCCTGCTTGAGCGTCTGCTCGCGCAGCGGCTGGAGGCCGCCATAGAAGATATAGTCGAGCGCGGCGGGAGTGACGCCGCCAACGCCGATGCGGTTGATCGGCACGCAGCCATTGCCGGGCGTGGCGAGCGTCGAGCGGCAGACGATCGTTCCCGCCGCGATCCCCGCCGCATTGCCCGCGGGCGCCACCACCGCGTCGGTCGCCAGCGCCATGCGCTCGACGTTCCATGCATTGGTGAGCAGCTCGTCGGTCTTGGTGACGCCTTTCTGATAATATGCGTCCCAGGCCCAGTCGCGGTCGAACAGGCCGAACTTGCCGTTCGCGCCGATCACGAAGCGGAACACTTCGCGCGTATTGTCGCTGCCCTGGGGCGGGATCCCGGCATTGCTGGTGCCGATCTGCACCGCGGTCACCCGCGTGGCCGCGGTCGCGTTATAGGCATTCACCTGATTGATGAACGACTGCGGCAGATAGGCATTGATCAGCCCGCCATTCGCCGCGCTGGGCGCCACCTGGATCGCCACGCCGGTGGACGGCGTCTGCTGGTAATAGCTCTGCCCGTTATAGCGGCTATAGGCGAACTGGCCGAACAGCTCGAATGCCTCGTCGAACTCGTAGCTGAGCCGCGAAAAGGCGCTGATCCGCTCCTCGCTCGGCTGGAGCGTGGCGCTGCCGAGATGGCCCTCGCGGGTATAGAGATAGTCGCCGCCGACCATCCATTGTCCGTTGACCTGGCCGAAAGCGAGGTTGCCCGTGGTCGCCCGGCCGGTGGCGGGATCGATCGTGCCGAAATAGGTGCCGCGGAAGGGGCCGGTGCTGATCAATCCGCCGGGGGTGAATTGGCTGGTGCCGATCCCCGCCTGCACCAGCCGCGCCGGATAGCAGATCGTCGCGGCATTGGTGTCGGTGCACGCCGCCGCGCTGTAGGCGGGATTGTCGATCTGGAAGAAGCCGGCGTCGTTCCAGTCGCGGTCGATCGTCTGGATGCCCTTCTGGGTGAAATATTCGCCGCTCGCGATGAAGTGGCCGCGTCCGTCGGCGAAAGGGACGCCCGCGGTCAGCGAGATCTTGTGGTTGGGCGCATCGCCATAGGTCGTGACGCCATATTCATATTCGCCCGAGAGCCCGGTGAAATCCTTGTCGAGGATGAAGTTGATCACCCCCGAGACCGCGTCCGAGCCATAAGCCGACGAGGCGCCGCCGGTCACCACCTCGACGCGCTTGATCAGGGCCTGCGGGAAGGTGTTGACGTCGACCACGCCGCTGGTCGCCGAGGCCACCGAGCGCTGGCCGTCGAACAGGACGAGCGTCCGGTTCGATCCGAGCGAGCGCAGATTGACCGATGCGATGCCGGCAAGGCCGTTGCTCAGCGATCCGTTCGAATTGGCGGGAGTCGAGCTGCCGCGCACCGAAGGCAGCGTATTGACGAAGTCGGCGATGTTGGCGGGCGCCTCGGTCTGGATCTCCTCGCTCGTGATCACGCTCACCGGGGTGGGCGCGGTATAGCCGTCGCGCTCGATCCGCGAGCCGGTGACGGTGATCTCGTCACCCTCGGCGATGGTCTGGCCGGTGACCGGGTCCACCGCGGCTTCGGGCTTGCCGCCGGGAGTGTTGACGGTTTCCTGCGGACCCGGAGTCGATTTGCCCGGGCCGCGGGCATCCTGTTCGGGTTCCAGCGCGGCCTGGGCGCGGGCCGCCTGCCCCGCCAGGCAGAATGCCAGGGCCGCCGTGGCAACGAGCCCGTACTGCGCAAGGATGGTCTTCTTGTTCGTGCGATGCGTCGGCGCAGTGTACGTCTTGTTCATGGATCACCCCTGGTTGTGGATGGGCGATCCTCTCCCCTGGAATGCGTCAGCAACCCTGTTTGACGGATCCGTCCGCAAGGCGCCGGATCCGTCTTATTGTGCAACGCACTATATCAGAGCCGTCCCGTGGCTTCCCGGCGTTCTCCAACGCGTCCGCGACGGTGATTGAAGGATTCGATCACATCGTCTCGCAGAAATAACAGAATCGTGCGCGCACCGGCGCCATGAAGAAGCTTTACTCCAACCCGCGTGGGTGGATTCGCGCGGTGAGCATGAATTTCTGCAGATGCGAAAAGCGCGTCCCTAAATCAGGCTCATCGCCTGGAGGATCGCGGGTGCGAGCGGGCGTCTTTCCACCGATCGCATCAGGAAACTGCTGCGGATCCGCGCGACGTGCGGCAAGGTGGAGAGCTCGCGCCGATAGACCCGGTCGTAATCCTCGAAGGATCGGACGTGGATCATCATGATGAAATCGGTTTCGCCCGACACGAAGCTGCAGAACGACATCGACGGGCAGCGGACCACGGCTTCCTCGAACTCGTTCAGCGCGGTTTCGGCCTGCGAGCTCAATTCGATCGAGACGAGCACGTCGATGCTGAAGCCCAGCCGGGTCTTGTCGACATCGGCGGTATAGCCCTTGATGACCCCCCGATCCTCGAGGATCTTGCGCCGGCGCGCGGTCGCGGTGCTCGAGAGGTGGATCTTCTCGCCCAGCGTGACGTCGGTGGCGCGTCCGTCGGCTACGAGCTGCTGCAGCAGCCGCATATCGGTGGCGCTCGGCCCCCGCCATTCGTTTTCGTCCACCAAAGTCGACCCCCTTTGCTGGATTCTGTCAATTTATGCGGGAAACTTGTCGGTATTTAGCGGGATGCACAACCCCCGTCCGTGCTATTTTTCGCAAGTGCAGCGTTTGGGAGACGGTGGATGAAGCGGCAGACTGGCATGGCGATGTGCGCAACCTTCGCAATCTTCCTGACCGCCCCGTCCGTCAGAGCCGATGACGGGCCGTTGCTGCCGGTCAAGGCGGAGCAGAGCGACGGTCGCATCCTGTTCACGCTGCCCGCACCCGATCGCGACGGCGTCGCGGGGCGCTTCATCTATGCGAACGCGCTGCGGTCGGGCCTCGGCTCGGCCAATCTCCGGCTGGATCGCGGCATGGTGGGGCCCGAGCAGGTCCTCGCTTTCCGCCGGATCGGCAAGAAGATCGCCGTCACTTTCGAGAATCTGCGCTTCCGCGCCACCGGCGACACCGGCGTCCAGGCAGGCGCGCGCACCAGCTTTCCGTTCAGCGTCGTCGCGATGCTCGACGTGGTCGCGACCGGGCCCGACGGCGCCGTGACGGTCGACATCGCGCCGTTCCTGACCAGGGACCTTCTGGGCATCGCCGATGCGCTGAACGAGGGCGGCAAGGGCTTTCGGCTGGTCGATTCGCTGAGCGCCACAGATCCGGCATCGGTGAAGGTCTTTCCCGACAATATCGAAGTCGACACACTGCAAACCTACCAGTCGGACGCGCCGGGAAGCGAAGTCGAGCGCATCGCCGTCGCGCCCAAGCAGATCGGCTTCATCGTCCACCACAGCTTCGTCCGGCTGCCGGCGCCGGGCTTCCAGATGCGCAAGTTCGACACGCGCTCGGCTGCCGGGGGCGAGCAATATTATGATTACGGCACCCCGCTCGGCGAAGACGTCGTGCAGCAACTCGCCAATCATTTCCGCATCGAGAAAGTCGATCCCGCCGCGCCGCGTTCGCGCGTCAAGAAGCCGATCGTCTTCTACATCGATCGCGCCGCGCCCGAGCCGATCCGCACCGCTCTGCTGGAGGGCGTGAATTACTGGCAGGCCTCGTTCGAGCGCGCCGGATTGATCGATGCCTTTCGCGCCGAGATCCTGCCCGAAGGCGCCGATCCGCTCGATATCCGCTACAACATGGTCAACTGGAGCAACCGGCTGACGCGCGGCTGGTCCTATGGCGGCGGGATCGTCGATCCGCGCACGGGCGAGATCATCAAGGGCAATGTCGTGATCGGCGCGCTCCGCGTGCGGCAGGACATGATGATCTTCGAAGGGCTGGTCGGCACCGCGGAGAACAACAGCGGATCCGCGAACGATCCGGTGCGCGTCTCGCTCGACCGTATCCGCCAGCTCGGCGCGCACGAGGTCGGCCACGCACTCGGGTTCATGCACAATTTCGCCGCCAGCATCCAGGACCGCACCTCGGTCATGGACTATCCCGGCCCGCGGATGCGGTTGGCGAACGGCAAGATCGACCTTTTCGACGCCTATGCCAAATCGGGCGGCGCGTGGGATGATTTCACCGTCGACTGGCTCTATGGCCAGCCGGCGCCCGGCGTGGATCCCGATGCGGCGGCGCGCGACAAGGCGCTGGCGGTGCAGGCGAAGGGCCTCCGCTTCGTCACCGACATAGACGGTCGCTCCCCCGATACGCCGAGCCCCTGGGGAAGCATGTGGGACGACGGTCCCGACCCCGTCGCGTCGCTCCGCCAGATCATGGCGGTGCGGAAAGTAGCGCTGGCGAATTTCGGCCCGGGCGTGCTGCGCCCGAACGAGGCGCTCGCCAATCTGCGCCGCAAGTTCGTGCCGGTCTGGCTGCTCCACCGCTACAATGTCGACGCGGTCGGCAAGCTCGTCGGCGGGATCGACTCGGATTATGCCGTGCGCGGCGACAATCACCCGACCGCCAGCCCGGTGCCCGCGGCCGCGCAGATCGCCGCGATCGATGCGCTGATGACGACCTTGTCGCGCGAGACGCTGTCGGTGCCCGATCGCCTCGTCATGCCGCTTTCCGCCGCGATCAACGGCCGCGGCGACGCGCAATTCGATCAGGAGGTGTTCCGCAACGCCGGCTCGTTCGCCTTCGATCCGCTCGTGGCCGCCGATGTCGCGGCGCAGCTCACGCTCGATTCGCTGCTGGCGCCGGCCCGACTCGCCCGCCTGTTCGAGCAGCATCGGCGCGATCCGGCGATGCCTGGGGTCGAACTGCTGCTGGATCGTATCCAGTCCGCCGCGATCGCCGCGCGCCGCGATCACGTCGGTCGGCGCATCGCCCATCGCGCGATCATGACGATCGCCCGTTCGGCGAAGGACGCGACGACCTCGCCGGACGTCGCGGCGATTCTCGAGGATCGCCTCGCCCGCCTCGCGACGAACCTGGATGCGGGCGGCTCCGGCGAGGGCGGCATCTGGAGCCGCCACATCGCGAAGCTGCTCAAGGACAAGGACCTTCTCCAGCGCGAACTCGACAAGCGCCCGGCGGCGCCGACGATCCCGCCCGGCATGCCGATCGGCGACACCGGCTGGTTCGACGACTGACCTCGCGTCAATCTCCGTCGGCCTGAAGCGTGACGCGGCCCGGCTTCAGCCCGGGCGCGGTCGCGAGCACGGTCACCTTGCCCGAACCGGTGCCGCGCACGAAGGTGACGGCCTTGCCTCCCGCCGCGGCGCGCTGCGGCGAAGCGAAGGCGGTGTGATCGGTGATGCTGCCATTGTCGAGCGCGGCGAGCGCGGCCGGCCCGGTCACCGTCACGGTCAGCAGGTCGCGGGCGCCCGGCACCAGCACGCCCTTGGCATCGACGATCTCGATCCGGATCGCAGCGACTTGGTCGAAGCCGGTACCGACCTTCGGTGTCTCGGCGACCATGCGGATCGCCGCAGGCGCGCCGGCGGTGCGCAGCACGTCCTCCGCGACCTTCTTGCCTCCACGATAGCCGACGGCGCGCAGCTCGCCCGGAACGAAGCCGACGGTCCAGGCGATGGCACTGTCATCGGCGTTGCGCGGCTTGCGGGCGAGCGAACGCCCGTTGAGCAGGAGTTCGACTTCGTCGGCATTGGAATAGACTTCGACCTTCTCGTCATGCGCGGCGAGGGTTTCAGGCGTCCAGTCGGCAAGCGCGCCGGGCCCGCGCGGCTGCGGCATCGCCACGCCGACCATCGTCGGCAATTCGCTGGTGTCGATCACCGGCGTCACGCGCCGCGCGAGCTTGACCACCGGCTTTTCGGACCACCAGCTCGCCCGCTCCCAGCCGATCGGCTTGACGCCGTCGATGCGGTCGACGAGCCCCGAGGGGTTGCTGATCGCCGGCCAGCCCGCGCGATCGGCCTCGCCCAGATAATCGACACCGGTCCACAGGAACATGCCGGCATAAGCGGGATTGTCGCGCACCACGAGCCAGCTCGCGCGGTTCTTGCTGTTCTCGGTGCCGATGATCTTCCGCGTCGGCTTGTCGGCATGCGCCTTGGCGAGCTCGTTCTCGCGGTAATTCTGGCCGACCACGTCGAGCAGGTCGGCGGTGCCGTTTTCATAGTCCTTGGTGGTGTTCGGGCGGAACAAAGCCATCGTCACCGGGCGGGTCGGATCCTCTTCGTGGAAGACCTTCTGGAGGCGCTGGATGATCGACTGCGCCACCAGCGGATAGGGCGTGTCGTGGATCTCGTTGCCGATCGACCAGATCACGACGCTCGGATGATTGCGGTCGCGCCGGACGAAATCGCGCGCGTCGATCGACGACCAGTCGGTGAAGAACAAGTGATAGTCGTTGGGGTTCTTGGCGACGGTCCACATGTCGAACGCCTCGTTCATCACGACCAGGCCGAGCCGGTCGCACAGATCGAGGAATTCGGGGGCGAAAGGATGATGCGCGGTGCGGATCGCAGTGACGCCGAGCGCCTTCAGCCCCTTCAGCCGGCGCTCGTAGAAAGCGAGCGGCACCGCCATTCCGAACGGCCCGCCATCGGCGTGGATCGCAACGCCCTTGAGCTTGATGTTGCGCCCGTTGAGCCAAAAGCCGGATGCCGCCTCGAACTTCGCCTCGCGGATGCCGAAGGGGATGCGCTCTTCGTAGAGCAAGGTGCCGTCCGCGCCGCGCACGCGGACCAAGGCAACATGGAGTGCGGGATCATTGATATCCCAGCGCCGCGCCTTTGCGATGCTGCCTGCGAGCGTGAGCGGCGTCGCCCGCCCGACGGCGAGTTGCGCCCGCGTTCCGGCGAAGGTCGCGATCGTTTTCCCATCCGGAGCTAGGATCGTCGCTTCCAACCGGGCGTCGACCGGTGCGGCGCCGCGATTGGTCACATCGCTCGCGATCGAAAGCTGCGCGGTCTCACCATCCAGCCTGTCGACCCGCACCGCGGTGCGCCAGGCATCGGCATAGACGTCGCCCAGCATTATCAGCCGGACATGGCGATAGATACCCGATCCCGCATACCAGCGCGATGCCGGCTGCGCCGAGGTGTCGGTGCGCACCGCGATGACATTGTCCTGCCCCGCGGGATTGAGGTGCGGCGTCAGTTCGTAGCGGAAGCTGGCATAGCCATTGGGGCGATGCCCGACATGGTGGCCGTTGATCCACACGCCCGAGCGCTCCATCGCGCCGTCGAATTCGACGAACACGCGCTTGCCGGCGTCGGCGGTGGGTATCGTGAAATGCTTGCGGTACCAGGCGACGCCGCTCGGCAGAAAGCCGCCCGATCCGGTGGCCGGCGCGTGCGCATCGAACGGCCCCGCGATCGCCCAGTCATGCGGAAGATCGACGCGCTGCCACGCCGCGTCGGCGAAACCCGCCGCTTCGGCCCCCGCAACATCCCCTTTCGAAAAGCGCCAGTCGGCCTCGATCGGAGTCGTGCCGGTGACCTGCGCATGGCCCGACGCTCCCCAGAGGAACGCGGCAAGCAGGACAAGCGCAAGGCGCGCGACCAGGGCAGCAGGCATGGGTCTCTCCTTTTCCGCTCTGGCGGCGGGCACCGAAGGATAGAAAGAATTATCCCGCAATGTAAAGATGCGTGCCAATTATTGAGAGTTGCGCGGCAAGCGTCGGGGCTGGATTGAGAGCATTCAAAACGCGTCATCCCCGCGAAAGCGGGGATGACGAAGTGAGGGATCAGCCCGTTAGTCAAATTAACAGGTTAACCTAGCGCCTCGCCAGCGCCCCGAGCCCCACCCGCTCCGCCGCGACATACCGGTCTCAGTCGGCGCGCCTCCGGAACCCGCCATTGCCCAGATTCCACGCCGAGCCCGAATAATAGACGAACGGCTTTCCCGGCGTGACGCGCAGCAATGCGAGATGATTGTCCGCGTCCTTGACGACATCGACGAGCATCGCCGGATCGAAGCGCAGTGCGATCGCCATCCGACCGTGCTCCTTCTCCTCGGGGGCCACCAGGAAAGCATGCCGCGCGCCTTGTCGACCGTCAGCTCGCCCTCGACGCCGGTCGGTTTGCGCGCGTTGCCGATGCCCACCACCAGAGGCCCCGTTTTGTCCGAACGGATCGTCGAGACCATCCGGGTGAAGTGCGTGCCCATCGGCGAGGTGAAGCGCCACAGGCGCGGCAAGCTCAGGCCAGCGCGTTCACCGCCGCATCCCAGGCGCGGGCCTCGTCCTCGCGCCGATCGTGCACCATCGGCACGCCGGCAGTCGCGGTCGCCGGGTCCACTTCGATGCTCGCATCGTAGAGGAAGGTCGCGTTGCCGCTGATCGTCACCCTGCGATCGGCGCCGGCGCGCCCGCGCACCAGTCCGCCCTTGTTGAACACGCGTATATCGGCGTCGAACGGAACGCGTCCGGTCAGCGCCGCCGACAGTACCGACGCCGCCATCGCGCTGCCACAGCTGTCGGTAAGGCCGACGCCGCGTTCGAAGGTCCGCACGAACAGATCGGGCCCGCGCTGCTCGACGAACGACACGTTCGCCCGTCCCGGGATCAGCGCCGGGCCGGCCTCGCACCACATGCCCAGGGTCACTAATTCGGCCTCGTCGATCGCGTCCACGAACGTCACCAGGTGCGGATTGGGCATAGCCACCGCGGTGAAGGCGCGGTCGCTAGGCAATTCGTCCAGCGTGCCGCGGATGCCAACATCGGCGAGATCGGTCGAGGCCGGACCGACCAGCGTGCGAATCGTCGCCACGCCCGGGGCCAGTTCCACCTCGCGCGCGACGTTGGCCGAGCTGGTCTTGAGCTTCACTTCCGCCGCGTCGATCCCGAGCGCCTCGAACCCCGCGCGCGCCACGCAGCGCAGCCCGTTGAGGCAAGTCTCCGCCTCGGAACCGTCCGAATTGAACATCCGCATCCCGAAGGCGTGGGTGTCGTCACCGGTCGTCAGCAGCAACAATCCGTCGCCACCCACCGGCCCGTCGCGATCGGCGAGCGCACGCGCCACGCCCGCCCATTCCGCATCGCGCAGATCGAGCGCGCGCGCGTCGATGAGGGGGAAGTCGTTCCCCGATCCGTGGCATTTGGTGAAGGCGAAGCGCATGCCGCCCATCTAGGGTGCGGCAAGCGGCATGGCTACTCCCTCACGCCGCCTGCTGCGCCGTCACCGGTCCGCCCATCGCAGTCACCAGCGCCTGATCCTTATCGATGATCGCGGCGAAGCTCGGCCGTGCGAGGATCGCAGCGGCATACGCGGCGGTGCGCGGATGCCGGTTCGGGTCGGCCTTCACGCCGATGCATCCCAGGGTCGCGAACGGGCTCGCCACCGCGATATCGGCCAGGGTGATCCGGTCCTCGACCAGGAAGCCGCTCGCCGGAATCACGTTCTCCAGATAGTCGAACAAGGGCGGCAGCAAGTCGCGCTCGGCACAATCCGCGGCATCGTGATCGCATTCCTGCTTGAGCACGCGCGGCCGGACGAAGCGATTGCCGAAGATCGCGGCACCCGCCGCCATGATCATTGTGTCGGCCAGCTCGTCATACCAGATCGTCCGCGCCCGGGCGCGCGGCTCGAGCGGGATAAGGTTGGGCTCGGGATATTTGGCCTCCAGATAGGCGACGATCGCCGACGAATCGGAGATCAGGAAGTCGCCGTCCTTGAAGGCGGGTATCTTGCTGAACGGGCTTGCGGCCTGGAAATCGGGGCCGCCGCGGCCCAGCCCGGCCGGCTGGAGTTCGAGCTCCAGCCCTTTTTCCGCCCCGAACACCATGCATTTGCGTACATAAGGCGAAAGTGTCGAACCAAATACAATCATCGGAAATTCCCCTCCATCATGCTGCGAAACCGGCACTCCGGACCCGGGGGAACACCTGATACGCCACGACAGCGCGAATCCGCTGTGCCAAGGAGAAGCCGTTGACAGTCTTCCTGTTCCTGCTCGTCCTTGGCGTCGCCGTGACCCTCTTCGTGGTCCTGCGGCGCTTGACGATAGTGGAACAGGAGTTGCGCCGCGTCGAGTCACTCGTCGTGCGGCTGGAGGAGCGCGCGTCCCATTTCGCCGCACCTGCCGCGCCGCCCGCCGCGGAAGCGCCTGCCGAAGCTGCGCGCGCGCCCGCGCCGATCGCCGCAGCCGCGCAGCGTTCGCCCGCACCGGCAGCACGTGTCGCGCCGCCGCCGCGCCCCGCGCCGCCTCCGCTCAACCTCGAGTCGCTGATCGGCGGCCGCCTGCCGATCTGGATCGGCGGCGCGGCCCTGGTCCTCGCGGGCTTTTTCCTCGTGCGCTATTCGATCGAGAGCGGGCTGCTCGGCCCCGCGATCCGCACCGCGATCGCCGCATTGTTCGGCGTCGCGCTGATCGCCGCCAGCGAAGCCGCGCGGCACTTTCCCGCGACCGCCGAGGATCCGCGCGTCGCGCAGGTGCTCGCCGGCGCCGGCATCGCCAGCCTCTATGGCACGCTCTACATGGCGGCTGCGCTCTACCATCTGATTACGCCGCTCACGGCCTTCGTCCTCGTCCTCTTCGTCACTGCCGCGGCGATGGGACTGGCGCTGCGCCACGGCCCGCCCACCGCGGTGATGGCGCTGATCGGCGGCTTCGTCGCGCCTCTGGTGGCGGGGTTCGACGCCGCAGGGATCGGCCCGCTGCTCGTCTATCTCGCTCTGTTCATCGCCGCCTTGTTCGGGCTGGCGATCCATCGCGGCTGGGGCTGGCTCGCGCTCGCGGCGAGCATCGCCGGCTTCGGTTGGATCAACTTCCTGATCGCCGCATTGCACGGGCGCGATCAGGATCTGTCCGCGGTCGGCGCCTTCACCATGCTGCTCGCCGCCTGCGCCAGTGCCGCCTTGCCCGCCACCGGCACGCGCAATCCCTGGCTGCGGCTCGCCCCGCTCGTCGCCGGCTTCGTCCAATTGCTCGCGCTCGCGCCCTCGCTCGAATTCGGCGCGCTCGCGTGGAGCTTCTACCTCGTCCTCGCCGCCGCAGCCCTGTTCCTGTCGTGGCGCCAGTCGCTTTATCTGCCCGCAGCGCTCGCGGCAGCGGGCTTCCTGCTGGTGCTCGAAGCTCTCGCGCTCCTACAGCCCGAACGGACCGCAACGCCGCTCGCCGCCGCAATCGCCACCTTGCTGTTCGCTCTGCCCGGCCATGTGCTCGCGAGCCGCGGCCGCGGCTGGGCAGCGCTCGCGCTCGGCGGCACTGCCGGGCCATTGCTCATCGCACATAGCTGCGCGCCGTCGCTGCTCGCGCCGGCTGCCTGGGGGGCGCTCGAATTGCTCGCGGCCGCCGCCTGTGCGCATATGGCGTGGCGGCATAAAAGCGAGACGGACGACATCGTCCTTACCGCCGCTAGCTTCCTCGCTGGACTGCTCGCGGCACTGGGCCTCGCGCAGTTCCTGCCCGACGCGTGGCTCGGGCTTCCACTCAGCCTCGCGCTGCTCGGTCTTGCCGGCTGGGCGCGTGTCGCCCGCGCGCCGGCATTGTTCGAGCTTCCGGCGTTGCCCTATATCGCCGCCTTGCTCGCCGCCACGATACCGCTGGCGGCGCTGGCAGACCTGATCTCGGCTTCGCTTGGAGGCGATCGCCTGCCGTGGCTGCTTATCCCCGCTCTGCCCGATCTGTTCCGCACGCTCGCGCTGCCGACGATCGCATTGCTCATCCTCCTGTTTGATGCGCGTCAGCTCGGCCGCGGGCGCCGCTTCGTCGGCAGCGTCGCGATCGGCATCGGCATCCTGCTGCTCTACGCACTCGCCAAGCAGCCGCTGGCGATCGCCACGTCGGAACGCTTTGAGGCGATCGGCTTCATCGAGCGCGCGCTGCTGACCCAGGCCTGTCTCGCCGCCGGCTGGTATCTTCTCCGCAACCGCCGCTTTCCCTCGCTCGCGACGATTCTGCTGGGCCTCGGGCTGCTGCGTCTGGTCTGGTTCGATCTGCTCATCTTCAATCCTGCGATCGAGGCGCAGGCAGTGGGTGGCATCCCGCTGCTCAACGCCGCGGTCCTCCACGCCGCCCTCACCGCCTTTTGGCTATGGACGCTGCCCGCCAAGCAAGCCTGGCGCGCGGGCGCCGCATTGCTAACCATCGCCGCCGCGCTCGCATTCGTCCGGCAGGCGACGCATGGCAGCCTGCTCACTGGACCGGTCACCACACTCGAGAATGGCGGCTATTCGGCCGCATTGCTCGGCATAGCCCTGTTCTGGCTGTGGCGCGGCATCACCGCCGGGGTCCATGATCTTCGCATCGCCGGGCTCGCTTTGCTGACCCTCGTCACCTTCAAGGTTTTCCTCGTCGATGCCGCCGCGCTCGACGGCGTGCTGCGCATCCTGTCCTTCCTTGCGCTCGGCATCACGCTGATCGGGATCAGCTGGGCCTATAGCCGCTTTCTCGCGCGCCCCTCGCCCGACGGCGAGGCGCCGCAAGCGCTCACCGAAGCCTGAGCTGTCACGGGAGCCGATAATGATCGGCGATCCGGTCGAGCGCGAAACCGAGCACCAACTTGCCGGCGCGGCTCGGCCAACCGAGCGATTTCTCCGCGGCGGCCAGCCTTTCGCCCGCGCAGACCACGCGCCACAACACGTCCGAAAGTCCCGGACCGGCGGCCGCCACTGCCTCGGTGAAACGTCGTTTCGCCGCGATCTGCGCAAGCGTCGGGTCGAGCGCTTCGGGGGGGCCGCGTCGCCCGCCGGCGCGGGGGCTCGCATCCCAGCGCATCGTCACCCGCGGCCCCAAAGCGGCGGTTTCATAATCGGCGCGCAGCCGCTCGCCCGCCTCGAATTGCCGCGCGTCGATGCGCCCGCGCGACCGCAGCCATGTCAGTGGCGATTCGGCGAGATTGACTGTCACCCGCCGGCCCGTCCGCTGTGCGGCAATGCTCGAGACGCCCAGCCCGTCGACGTTCCGCTCCGCCAGCTCTCGCATGTTGATCTCCTTTTGTTCCGATTCGTTCCTCTTGCCATAGAGTCCTGTTTGTAGGAAAGAGAAAAAACCAAATCGGTTAGGAGCTGCGTAGTGATCACGGCAATCCGCGAAGTTCGGCGCGCCAAGGGGCTCACTTTGGAGGAAGTGGCGCAGCGCTGTGTGCCGCCCACCACCGCACAGACGATCGGCCGGCTGGAAACCGGCACGCGTACCGTTTCCGTCGGCTGGCTCAATCGCATCGCCGACGCGCTCGAGGTGGATGCCGCCGATCTGGTCCGCCTGCCCGATCGCCCCGAGATCGCCGTCGCCGCGGTGCTCGACGGCAGCGGCGCGCAGGCGCCGCGCCGCCCCGCATCGGTGGTTCCGCCACGCGGCGAAGCGGGGATGGTCGCAGTCACTGTCGGCGGCGGCATCGGCGATTATCGCGCGGGCGACGAGATCTGGTGCGACCGGCTCGCACCGGAGAGCTATGCCCGCGCGCTCAATCGCGACGTGCTCGTGCCCCGCCCTGCCGGGCGCTTCCTGTTCGGCCGGCTGATCGGGCGCGAGGGCGACAAACTACACTTGCTGCCGCTGGGCGCCGGCGCCCGCCAGCAGGTGGTGAGCGATCCGCCGTGGATCGCCTGTGCAGTGCGGCTCGTCCGCGCGCTTTAGGGCACGCCGCTTCCCCCTTGCCGGCAGCCCCGCAGAGGCGCAATCTGCGAGGCAGAAAAGGGCAAAATGCAGGAGGGGACTGCGATGATCAGAACAGCGATGACGATCGCCGCCGCGATGATGTTCGCCGCGCCGGCGCTGGCCGAGGACTGGGATTTCGTCCTCGTCAACAACACCGGCAAGCCGATCAAGGCCGTCGAGATCTCGCCCGGCGGCGCCGGCACCTGGGTCGCCAACAAGGTCGAGCCCGAGATGAAGCGCGAGGGCGCGACCGGGCCGGGCAAGCGGATGACCGTGCATTTCGACAAGGGCACCGGCTGCAAATACGACATCAAGGCGACCTTCGCCGACGATACCAGCGCGGTGTGGTCGGGCATCAATGTCTGCGACAACGCCTATGTGACGGTGAACTACGCCAACGGCACGCCGACTTTCAAAGCCAGCTGAGCATTGTGTTGAGTACGGATAGGCCACCTCAACCGGCTTAGATCGAGAGGCACCCGAGGCTGTGACCATCACTTATTGCGACGCCAGGTAAGTCTCGAGATGGGCGACAGCGACGGTGCGCCGATCCGGGCAGAAGGAACGTGTTCCCCGACGGCCATCTCTGGGAGTGGCCTGGAACCCGGCAAATTTGCCCGATGAGAGTTGAGGTCGCAACTTCACGCATTCCTGCAGCTGGGCGTTTTAGTAACGCGGACACTTCATCAGGCTCACGGGCTCGCAAGGGTGTGGGTCAAGAGCACCGGGGTTAGCCGAAATCGATCTTGAAGACAGTGGCATGCCGCGTGGACAGCGTGTCGGGAATATCGATGACCAGGGCGCTGCTCATTTGCCGGAAGCTGACGGGGACACGATGGCCGAGCAATCGAACCCGCCGCACCCGACGGACCTCAAACGGGTTGCCGGTGGCGAGCGAGCGTATCGTGGTCGTGCCCGAAGGCTGACCAAGCGCAATAGCATAGAGCGACTCGCCCCTGGTGGTGAAGCGGATGTCCCGCGCGGTATAATCGACCTTTTCCTTGAACATGCCGACCCCGGCCTCGGTCGGTCCCTCGCCGTGCACCTTCCACGGACGCGTGCCGTGTATCGCTTCCGAATTGATCTTCATCCAGGCCGCCATCTCGGCCAGCAATTGTTCCGATTCAGGCGGTAGACTACCGTCGGCATACAGCACCACGTTGAGCAGCATGTTACCGTTCTTGCTGACGATATCCGCCAGCATGGTAATGACGTCGGCCGCCGTCTTGTATTTGTCCTGTTCGTTGTAGAACCAGTCGCCATTGGACGTGTCGGTTTGCCACGGCAGCGGGTTGATCCCGTCGAGCACGCCGCGCTCGACGTCCTGCACTCCCCATTCCTTGTGGAACTCGCCCGGACCCCAGTCCTTGCTCGCGTACACGGCCTGCAATTCGCCGTTCCGAGTCGCGCGGCTGTTGTACAAATGCGCGAGCAGCGAACGCCCAACCTCGCCGAAGGGCAGTCCTCCGTCCGAATAGAGAAGATCGGGCTGATAGGAATCGATCAAGTCGCGGATTCTTTCGAACCAGTGCGCGTGGAATTTCGCATTCTTGGTGTACCAGCTGGCAGGCGTGTTGAGGTACGGTTCGTCGCGATTGTCGTGATACAGATCGGCATATCGCGGATCCGCGCCATCATAACGCACGCCCAGCTTCGGCCAGAACTGATCGTAAAGATGGTTCGGGTGCCACCAAGTATAGCTGGCGCCCAGATGCTCGGACACGCCGAACCGTAGCCCCCGGCGCTTCGCTGCCGCCTTCCACGCGCCGACGATATCACGCTTCGGCCCCATGGCGGCTGCGTTCCAGCGATGGTGCCTCGAATTCCACAAGTCGAAATTGTCGTGGTGCACACCCATCGACACGAAGTATTTCGCGCCGGCCGCGGCATATCTGTCCATCAGCGCATCGGGATCGAACTTCTCGGCTTTCCAGAGCGGGATGATGTCCTTGTAACCGGCTTCCGAAGGATGGCCGTAGGTCTTCAAGTGGTGATCATAATGTGGGTGACCTGGCACATACATGAAGCGTGCATACCAATCGCCTTGCCGGGGCACCGCTTGCGGGCCCCAATGCGCCCAGATCCCGAGCTTGGCGTCCCGGAACCATTCAGGCGTGCGATAGGCTTTGAGCGATTCCGCTGTCGGTTCGAAGCGGCCAGGCGCCACGTCGAGGCGGCGATCCTGAAAAGCAGCGCCGCCATCGCTCGTGCCCCGCGCACGCGCAGCCACGCCGAGGCCCAACGCCGCACAGGGCGCCAACAGGACGTCGCGCTTGCTAAAAGTGGCCATCCAGCCCTCCCCTATAAACGCCTGCCCGAGACGGGATCGCATATTTGCAAATAAGTTTTCATGTAGCAAGCGCGTGAATGGCGAGGCAGGCCGCTCGACCGGAACCATGCCCCAGCGCTCCACGGCCGACAGGACGTTCCAGCTTGCGTCATATCGATATCCGAGCGAGATCGCGCACTGTCACATATCTGACGGACTGGGAGACACAATGGCACGAGCTGGGCTCAAGGGCACCTATGCCGCTCCCGCGATCGGGAAGGCGTTCGAAGTCATCGAGCTCCTCGCGACCAGGCCCGAAGGCGCATTGATCACCGAGATGGCGGCCGATCTGAACCGCTCGGTCGGCGAGCTTTTCCGGATCGTGGTGGTGATGGAGCAGCTCGGCTACCTGCGTAAATCGGACACCACCGATCGCTACACCGTAGCCTACAAGCTGCTCGACGTCGCATTTCGCGCAACACCCTCGCAGGACCTTATTCGCGCGGCGATGCCGGAAATGCAGGTGCTCGCGCTCGAAGCCGGGCAATCTTGCCATCTCGTCGTGGCTAACGGAGGCCGCGGCATGGTGGTCGCCCGCGAGGAGCAGCCAGGCACAAGGGGTTTCGCCCTCAAGGTCGGCGCGCATATCGACATCATTCACAGTTGCTCGGGACAGGTGATCCTGGCCTTTTCCAATCTCCAGCGCGCCGAGCGGATCGTTCGCGCCGCCGAAGAGGAGCGGAGTATATCGGTCGACCGGAGCTGGCTGGCGGAGCGGTTCGCCGTCATCCGGCGAACGGGCCATGACAGTCGCAAGAGCCCGATAACCCATGGCGTGACGGACATCAGCTTTCCCATATTCGGCTTCGACCGAAACGTGGTTGCAGCGCTGACTATCCCGTTTCTCGAGCTGATCGACGGATCCCAGAAGGTCGATATCGATGCGGCGCGCGGGATGCTGCGTACCGCAACCTCGCGCATTTCGGATCGGCTCGGCTTTCAGCCCGATTGATGGCGATCGCGACCGTTTATGAAAACTGTCTTGCAAATACGCAAGGAATTATGCGACTTCCATTAACGGAGGTTGGTCGCCATGCGCGCGATTGTCTGTCATGAGCCCTTTCGGCTAGGCCTGATCAACCGGGACGAGCCGGTCGCAGGGCCAGGAGAGGTCCTGATCCGGATTCGCAGGGTCGGTCTGTGCGGCACCGATTATCATATCTTTTCGGGCAGACACCCGTTCCTCAATTATCCGCGCGTCATGGGTCACGAACTTGCCGGAGAGGTCGCGGCGCTCGGCCCGGGCACGTCGCTGCGTCTCGGGCAGCTCGTCACGATCAATCCCTATCTGGCGTGCGGCGCCTGTATCGCGTGCCGCAAGGGCAAGCCCAATGCATGCGTCAACATCAAGGTGCTGGGCGTACATGTCGATGGCGGTATGTGCGACATGCTGGTCGTCCCCGAAAGCGCAGTGATCGATGCCGAGGGTCTCACGGTCGACCAGGCCGCAATGGTCGAGTTTCTCGCGATCGGTGCGCATGCCGCGACGCGCGCTCCCGCCGCGGGTGTCGAGCGAATGCTCGTCGTCGGCGCCGGCCCGATCGGCATCGCGACGGCGCTCTTCGGTCGGCTGCGCGGCTTCGAGGTGAGTCTCGTCGATCGCAGACAGGCCCGGCTCGACTTTGCGCGTGATCGACTCGGTCTTGACGGCGTACCTGCGGATGACCGCCTCGAATTCGTGCTCGACCGACATACCCAGGGGGACATGTTCGATCTGGTCGTCGACGCGACCGGCTCGCTTCCCGCCATGCGCCGCAGCCTCGGCCTGGTGGCGCACGGCGGAGCTTTGGTGCTGGTCGGTGTGGCGCCGGGGGACCTGACTTTCGAGGACCCCGAATTCCACAAGCGGGAGGCCATGTTGATCGCCAGCCGCAACGCCTTGTCGTCGGATTTCGCGCGGGTGATCGCGGCGATCAAGTCGGGCGATATTCCGACCGACCAACTGCAAACGCAAAGCGTCGACGCGGACGAGCTGCCGACCAGTATGCCCAACCTGATCGCAAACGCGGATTCGGTACTAAAGGCGGTCGCGCACTTCTGATGGGCCGAGAATTGACGGTCCCGGTCGTCTGGTTAGGCTATGCACGGTTCAGGGAGGCTTGCGGAGTGACAATCGGCTATTGGCGGGCAGCGATCGCAGTCGTCGCGGCGACCATTTCCACGACGGCTCTGGGTCAGGTGCGAACGGGCGCGTCCCCCGGATCGAATCCGATCATCCGCGACAAGTTCACCGCCGATCCCGCGCCCCTCGTGGTCGGCGACCGGCTCTATCTCTATGTCGGCCATGACGAGGCGCAGCGCGACGAGATGTTCAACATGCGCGAGTGGCTCGTCTATTCGACCACCGACATGAAGCATTGGACCGATCACGGGCCGATCATGAAAGTGGCCGACTTCAAATGGGCGAAGAAGGACGCCTGGGCCTCGCAGACGATCGAGAAGAATGGCAAGTTCTGGTTCTACGCGGCGGTCGAGCATGACGACACTCATCCCGGAAAGGCGATCGCGGTCGCAGTGTCCGAAACCCCGACCGGCCCGTTCGTCGACGCCAGGGGCTCGGCGCTGATCACCAACGAAATGACCCCGAAGGGCACGCATAGCTGGGAGGACATCGATCCCACCGTCTTCACCGACGATGACGGCACGACCTGGATCGCCTGGGGCAATCGCCAATGCTATATCGCCAGGCTCAAGCCCAACATGATCGAGATCGACGGCCCGATCACCGAGATCACCCCACCGCATTTCGAGGAAGGGCCGTGGCTGCACAAGCGCGGCGCGCTTTACTACCTGACCTATGCCTCACTCGACCGATCGAAGCACCGGGACGAAAAGGTGTCCTATTCAACCGCGCCCTCGCTCAAAGGGCCCTGGACCTGGCGCGGCGAGCTGACCGGATCGGGCAAATACAGCTTCACGATCCATCCCGGCATCGTCGAGTACAAGAACAACTGGTACCTGTTCCTGCACAATGCGACGCTGGCGATCGGCGACTTGAACGGCTCGATCGGTCGCCGCGCAGTCACCGTCGAGCATCTCCGATACAATGCGGACGGCACAATGAAGCCGGTGGTCCAGACGGATGCCGGAGTATCGGCCCCGCCGCCCCGATAAGCTGGGGAACGCGCAAGCGCAGGTTCAGGAGGTCACGTCGAGCCGGACCTCCCTGGCAGGCAAGCCATCGACCGCCACATCCACGATGAGCGGCCCCGCTGTCGTCCCCGCGCGCATCACGGCAACCGCGCGGCCATGGAAGGTCTTGCGCGCACCGGACTGGAAGCTGGACACATCCATGGGACTGCCGTTGCCCATGCCCGCCAGCGTGCCTGCGCCGCGGACATGGACGCGAACCTGCCGGTCCTTGTCACGGTCATAGACAGGCGTGCCGTCGGCGTCCTCGAGTTCGACCGTGAGATAGGCGAGGTCCTCGCCATTGGCGCGCATTCGCGACCGGTCCATGGTGACCTGCGCACGCACGGGCGGGCCCGCGGTGCGCAGCGTCCATCGTCCGGCCTCGCGTCCATCGCGATAGCCGATGGCGACCAATTCTCCGGGCGCGTAGGGCACCTTGAAGATGGCCTTGTGCTCGCTTTCCGTATCAACTGTCTTGCGGCCCAGGCTCTTCGTGTTGAGGAACAGCTCGACCTCCGGGAATTCCGAATAGACATCGACTTCGAGCGGCTTGTTCTCCTGGCCCGGCCAGGTCCAGCTCGGGTGCACGTCGTCCAGAGACCAATCGAGATGCGGCTGCGTGGTCGGGAACAAATGACGATCGGGCAGATCCTCGGTGCCCGGTGGTTGCCGGACAAAAACCGCGATCGGATCGATTCCGGTCTTCCACAGGATCTGGCGGTAATAGGCCGCCGGACGTTTGCGCCCGGTCGCGTCGATTTCCCCGCTATAGGCCAGGTTCCAGGGATAGGGGCCGAGCTTCTGCCAATCCTGGCTGTATCCCATCCAGCCGATGCCGCTTTCGCCGATATAATCGACGGTGGTCCAGACGAAGTCGCCGATGACCCAGGGATGCTTCTCTACGTATTGCCAGTAGGAGAATGCGTCCTTCGGGAGCGACTCGGAGGTGTACAGGATCCTCTCGGGAAACTTCCCGTGTTCCGCGTCGAAATCGTGCGCATGGTAGTTGAACCCTGCGACATCCAGCACGTCGAACTGGTTCGAGCTTTTTGGCGGATCGGTATTGACCCCCTGCGTGACGGGCCGGGTGGGATCCAGGCGGCGAACCCGCGCGGCCAGCTTGCGGCCGGTCTCCACACCTTCCGGCGTGCCGTCTTCTGGGATTTCGTTGCCGATGCTCCAGAACAGGACGCTCGGGTGATTGCGGCCGCTGATCACCATCCTGTCGATGTCCTGCGCCCAGTTTTCGGCGAAAAAGCGCGCATAATCCTGCGCCCGCTTGCTCTTGTTCCAACTGTCGAAAGCTTCATCGATCACCAGCATGCCGAGTTCGTCGGCCGCGTCGAGCGTGGCCTGACTGGCCGGGTTATGGGCATTGCGGATGGCGTTGTACCCTGCGGCCTTCATCAGTGCGACCTTGCGAGCGTCGGCGTCCGGCGCGCCGGCGGCTCCGATCATGTAATTGTCGTGATGGATGTTGCCACCGCGCAGCTTCACGGGCCTGCCGTTGATACGCAGTCCATTGCGCGCATCCAGGGCCACGGTGCGAAAGCCGAAGCGCGTGCTCCTTTCGTCTACCACAGCGCCGCCGACACGGACCTCCTGGACCAATGTGTAGAGATTGGGCGAGTCGGGCGACCACAGTGCCGGACGGGCAAGTTCGAGCCTTTGCACTGCCTCCGCTCGCGCGCCGGGAGCGAGCGTCTGCGTCCGGCGCCCCTCGGCAACCGTCTCGTCTCGCGCCGAAACCACGCGGGTCACCAATTCGATTTCCCGCACCGCGCCGGAACGGTTCGCGACGGTCGCCTGGGCCGAAACCACGCCGCGTTCTTCGGTCGCCACCGGCGTGGTCACGAAAATGCCGTCAGGGTCCAGATGCACCCGGTCCAATATCTCCAGACTGACCGGCCGGATCAGGCCGGAGCCCGCATACCAGCGTGAGGAAGGATCGGCGTGATGTGCGCGCACGACGATAACGTTGTCGCCCGCCCGCACCTTTCCGGTCACATCGAGCGAGAAGGCCGTATAGCCGTAGTGATGCCGCGTCAGATGCTCGCCGTTCAGCCAGATGTCGGCGTCCATGTACACGGCTTCGAAATTCAGCCGGACGATGCGGGCAGCCTCGGCCGGCGAAAACGTCAAATGACGCCGGTACCAGCCAACGCCGCCGGGCAGGTAGCCGGAATCCTGTCCCGCCGGCATGTTCGGATCGAATGGCGGGCTGCCATCGGCCTTGTCCATGATCGACCAGTCATGCGGAACGACGACCTGGCGCCATCCCCGATCGTCGAAGTTCGGCTTTTCGGCGCCCGCGACTTCACCTGCATGGAATAGCCAGTCCTGGGAGAGGCTGCGCGTTTCCGCCCAGGCCGGGGCGACCGCCAGAAACAGCGCCAGGATCAATCCACGCTTGAAACCCTTAATCGTCGGCAAGGCCCGCTCCCGTCCCGTGTTGTCCCGCAATGCGGTGGCCATTTTGGCCGTATCCCGTTGTGGCGATGGTCGTTCTCAGACCGGTGAGACCCTGTTCATGGATCTTGCGGATCAGGTCGCGATGCCGCGGCAGCCTCACACACAGCCACTTGGCCGATCGTGTCGGGTGGAGCCGTTCGTTTATCGGCGCCAGTGCCGAAGATGGAGTGCGGCGACATCAATGCTAGCGCTACCGCTCGCGACTTCGCAGGGTCGTGCCGCGAGCCGCTATGGCCATCCTCCCTATCCACCTGCTGTGAATCTGGGCAGACATTAACCAGCGAAGTTAGCGCTATCAACGCTAATTTGTCGGCGTATATAAATGCTGCGGGTTCGCTGATCCCGGTAGCTTTGGGCATCGAATGGCCGACGCCGCGCCAGCTTCAGGAGCGGGGAGAACAGGGTCGCGTTCCGGCGACCGTGCCGGGTGCGCCTTCGGCCGCCGTCCAGCGTATCAAGGTCCACTCTCCCGCCATTCTGGGCAATCTGGAGGGCGAGTCCGCCGATCGCGACGTGCTGGTGGTGCTGCCTCCCGGTTACGCCAGCAACCCNATCAAGGTCCACTCTCCCGCCATTCTGGGCAATCTGGAGGGCGAGTCCGCCGATCGCGACGTGCTGGTGGTGCTGCCTCCCGGTTACGCCAGCAACCCCAAAAAGCGCTATCCGGTGCTCTACGCCCTGCACGGCTACTCGATCGGTGCCGAGCAATGGGTCAAGGAAATCCACGTCCCCCAGACGATCGAAGGCGCCTTCGCCCAGGGCGCGAAGGAAATGATCGTCGTGCTTCCCGACAGCAAGACCGCGCATAACGGATCGATGTATTCGAGCTCGGCGACCACCGGCGATTTCGAGACGTTCGTATCACACGATCTGGTGCGGCATATCGACGCGCATTACCGCACGCTGGCCAGGCGTGAGAGCCGTGGACTGGCCGGCCATTCGATGGGCGGATATGGCACCGCGCGTATCGGAATGAAGCACCCCGATATGTTCGGGGCGATCTACATGATGAGCCCTTGCTGCCTGTCACCGCGCGACCCCGCCCAATTCGACGCGGCGGTCGGGGCGAAGCTCGCCAAGGTGCAGTCGCTGGAAGAAGCCAGCAAGCTCGGCTGGGGCGAGCGCGCGCAGCTCGCCACCGCGGCTGCGTGGTCGCCCAATCCCAAAAACCCTCCGCTGTACCTCGACCTGCCGATGAAGGACGGCGTGGTGCGGCCAGAGATACTGGCGAAATGGGCGGCGAACGCGCCGCTCGCGTTCGTCGACCAATATGTCGGCAATCTCCGCCGTTACCGCGCGATCGCTATCGACGTCGGCGACCGCGACGGGCTCAAGGACGATTCCCGGAAGCTGCACGAAGCGCTCGATCGCTATGGCATCGCCAACAGCTTCGAGATCTATCCCGGCGATCAGCAAGCACCTGGCGTTCGCGGGCCCCCGATGAGGTCCATCCCGCCGGGGCTGCCCTGCGTCGCGTCGGCGCTCACATCGATGAGCGCGTGTCCTCGAGCGCCAGGTCGACCAGGGTTCGCATTGCCTCGCTTGCTGCTTCGGGATTGCCGGCGGTAATTGCCTCGAAGACGCGCGCATGGTCGGGCAGCGGATCACGTGGCAGCGCGCGCGTGCGCTGCTTGAACTGGGTCGTCCAGTTCACGGCCGCGCCGATGCTGGCGCTCAGCGCGATCAACGCGTTGTTGTGCGTGGCGTGCAGCAGCGCATCATGGAAATCGCGGTCCGCGGCTCGGCCCTTCTCGGTCGCCAAGGTGAAGCGGCGCATCCGGGCCAGGGCATCCTTCATCGCCCTGATGTCGGCTTTCTCGCGACGACTTGCCGCAATCCGGGCAGCCGCAGGTTCGACGATCGCACGAAGTTCGAACAGATCCCGGACGAATTCCAGATCGGGTTCGCCCGAAAAGGCCCATGCCAGCACTCCCGGATCGAGCATGTTCCAGCGACTGCGGGGAAGCACGCGCGTTCCCGCTTTCGTGCGGCTTTCTACCAGTCCCTTCGCCGCAAGCACTTGCACCGCCTCGCGATAGGCGCTGCGGGAGACATCGAGCGCTTCGGAATTGGCGACTTCACCCGTCAGCCGCTCGCCAGGGGCGATGCGTCCGGAAACGATCGCGGTGCCGAGATAATGCGCAACGGCACCACGCAGGCGCCGGCCTGTGCCCTTGGCGGATGACGCGAGGGGAGATGCGGCGAGCGAACCCGCAAGCGCGGAGTCTTCGCTGTCCGATGCCATGTGGTGAATCTCCCCTGAAACACCGCGTTATCCGCACGCCGGCAACGCGGTGCAAGTTGCGTTTGACGCAATGTCCCTGGTGCCGTGCGCGCGTCCGGCCAACCCGAATCCTGCACGGACTTGATTCCCGTCATGCTCGCGCCTGACCGAACACAGGCGGCTGTCGCCATTTCGGGGCTCAACCAGACACTACCGATGCGGGACCGCGCAATGCGATAACGCGGTTCTATCGCATATGTCGATGATGGTGGGCGGTGACGGGCTCGAACCGCCGACCCTCTCGGTGTAAACGAGATGCTCTACCAACTGAGCTAACCGCCCTTGCACCCCGCCGATGCCAAAAGCGGCGCGCGGGGGCAAGGCCCGGTTTCACACCAGGTGCAATCCCGCCCGCTTCACTGCACCCGCATAGCTGCGCATGCCCTCCAGTCCCTTGCTGCTGAGCCCGATATAGGCGCGCCGCCTGTCGCTCGGGTCGGCCTGCCGCTCGAACAGGCCGGCATCGTGCAGCGTCCCGATCCAGCGTAGCGCCGTGGTCGGCGGCACTGCCGCGGCGATGCACAGGCTCGATACCGAGACCTGACGCCGCTCGAGCTCGGCGGCGAACAGGTCGAGCAGCATGTCCCAGGCGGGATCGGCGAACAACTCGTCGGCGAAGAATTGCGCGCGCAGCCGCCGCGCGCGGATCACCGCCCGGATCTCGGCCGGAGCGATCTCCACTGCGGGTCCTGCGTCCGGACCGCGATAGCCGGTCCCACGATCGCGCACGCCGCCGCGCGGCTCGGCATCGTCGACCCGGGTCAGCCGGGCGAGGGTCTCCGCGATCCGCGCGACTTCCTCGCTCAGTCGCCGCAACCGCGCCGATTCCGCCTCGCGATTGACGTCGTCCATCACGCCGCGTGCGCGCCACTTCGCAGTGGAGATGGCGCTGATCCGGTCGGCCTTGCCGGGATTGCAGAGCAATTGCGCCCGCGGCCCCAATAATTGCGCCGCCGCCGCATCGATCTGCTCGGGCAGCACCGTCGCCACGACCCCGAGGGAGCGTTCGCGCGCCAACATGTCCGCCCGCGCAAGCACCACATCCAGCAGCGCGTCCGGCGCTGCCACCGCCTCGATCAGGATCAGATCGAGCCCGTCATAGTTGCTGAGATCGGCCGAGGCCTCCGCGAAGCTGACCGGCTTTCGCGCGATGCATCCGGTCATTTCGAGCGCGGCGATGGCCTCGCTTGCCGCCCTCGCGTCGTCCGCCACGATCAGCGCAATCGGGGCAGCTATGCCATAGCTCTCGCCTGGGCCCTCGTGGAGCATGGTCAATCTCGCCATCGCCTGCCTCAGGTTCATCTTCTGTTCCGGAGATGCCGCATGGCTCCGAAACGGGTGAGTCCGATTTCCTCCGTTTCGGAGGTTATAAGGCGACCCGCACGGCGGGTGGGGTGTTCAATCCTCCATTCCGGATCGAGTGGTTGTCCCGATCCGGACCAGAGGCGTGTCAATCCAAGGACTTCACGATCTCTTCGACCATCTTCTTGGCATCGGCCAAAAGCATCATCGTGTTATCGCGGTAGAATAATTCATTGTCTACGCCCGCATAGCCGACGCCGCCCATCGAGCGCTTGATGAACAATACGGTCTTCGCCTTTTCGACGTCGAGCACCGGCATGCCGTAGATCGGCGAGCTCTTGTCGGTCTTGGCGGCGGGATTGGTCACGTCGTTGGCGCCGATCACGAAGGCGACGTCGGTCTGCGCGAATTCGGAGTTGATGTCCTCGAGCTCGAACACTTCGTCATACGGCACATTTGCCTCGGCGAGCAGCACGTTCATGTGCCCCGGCATGCGCCCCGCGACCGGGTGGATCGCATATTTCACGCGAACGCCGTGCTCCTTGAGCTTGTCGCCCATCTCGCGCAGCGTGTGCTGTGCCTGCGCCACCGCCATGCCGTAGCCGGGGACGATGATGACCTGCTCGGCCTGCTGCATCAGGAAGGCGGCGTCCTCCGCCGAGCCGCGCTTCCACGGCCGGTCGGTAGCCGCCGCCGCGGCACCGCCGCCGCTGTCCCCACCGAAGCCGCCCGCGATCACGCTGATGAAGCTGCGGTTCATCGCGCGGCACATGATGTAGCTGAGGATCGCGCCCGAGCTGCCGACCAGCGCGCCGGTGACGATCATCGCTGTATTGTGGAGCGTGAACCCCATCGCCGCCGCCGCCCAGCCCGAATAGGAGTTCAGCATCGACACGACGACCGGCATGTCCGCGCCGCCGATCGGGATGATCAGCAGGAAGCCGATCAGGAAGCTCAGCGCGGTGACGGTCCAGAAGACCCATGGGCTCTGATCGGTCACGAAATAGGCGATCAGGCCGAGGATCGCGGCGATCAGCCCGAGATTGATGACGTGGCGGCCGGGCAGCATGATCGGCTTGCCGCTCATATTGCCGTTGAGCTTCAGGAACGCGATCACCGATCCCGAGAAAGTGATCGCACCGATCGCGACGCCGAGGCCCATCTCGACCCGGCTGACCTGGTGGATGCTGGCGAAGGGCTCGCCGATCATCGGGATCACCAGATCGGCGATTCCAAATGCCTGCGGATTAAGGAACGCCGCCGCAGCGACAAGCACCGCCGCCATGCCGACAAGGCTGTGGAACGCCGCGACCAGCTGCGGCATCGCGGTCATCTGGATGCGGCGGGCAGTCACCCAGCCGATGCCCCCGCCAACGGCGATGGCACCGAAAATCAAGGCCAGCCCGGTGGTATCGATCGGGAAGATGATCGCGGTGACATCGTCGTTCTTGGTCATGTAGCGCGGCGCGTGGACGATCAGCGTCGTCACGACGGCGATCATCATGCCCATCATGCCGAGGCGATTGCCCCGCTGGCTCGACACCGGGCTGGACAACCCGCGCAATGCCAGGATGAAGCAAATGCCGGCGACGAGATACGCCAGGGCTGCCCATGGACTTTGAGCGATACTCTCCATGATCAGCGAATCCCCCTGAAGCGCATCACCGCGCCTTCTTTTTATACATCGCCAGCATTCGCGCAGTGACCGCGAAGCCGCCAAAGATGTTGATGCTGGCGAACACCACCGCGATGAGCCCGAGCAATTTCGACGTTGCGCCACCTCCGCCAGTGCCGCTCGCCGCGCTCGCGATCAGCGCGCCGACGATGATCACCGACGAGATCGCATTGGTCACGGCCATCAGCGGCGTGTGCAGCGCCGGCGTGACCGACCAGACGACATAATAGCCGACGAAGCACGCCAGCACGAAGATCGACAGGATCGAGATGAAGTCCATCAGTGCTTTCCTTGATCCTCCCCGGAACGGGGAGGGGGACCATGCGAAGCATGGTGGAGGGGGAGCGCCGCGAGCGACACGATCGAAGCGGCTACGCCGTCCGCATCCTTCAATACCTCGGCAGCATCGATCCGGACGAGACGGTACCCATTCTCACGAATGAACCGGTTCCGCTCGACATCCTGCGCAATCGCGGCAGGTGTCGCATGAACCTGCCCGTCGACTTCGATCACCAGCCGCACCGGCGCCAAATAGAAATCGACCACATAAGGCCCGATCGCGTGGTGATTGCGGAAGTGCAGTCCCGACATCCGCTTCCGCAGCCGCTGCCAAAACAGCACCTCGGGATAGCTCATTTCCCTGCGCTGCTTGCGCGCCCTAGCGGTTTCGGGCCGAAGCATGCGCGGAGCACCACCTCCACCACGCTGCGCGCGGTCCCCCTCCCCGTTCCGGGGAGGATCGAGGGGGGCGATGCTCAACCCAGCAGCCTCTCGCTCACGACCTTGCCGCCCTGCGTCAGGCGGATCGCGTTGCCGATCTCTTCGTCGAGCACCGGCTTGCCCGCTTCCTTGTCCCAGAACGCGCTCAGGAAATTGAACAGGTTGCGCGCGAACAGCGCCGATGTGTCGGCGGCCAGTCGGCTAGGCACATTCTTGTGCCCGACGATCTTGACGCCGTGGACGGTCACCACTTCGCCCGCCACCGCGCCCTCGACATTGCCGCCTGCCTCGACCGCGAGATCGACGATGACGCTGCCCGGCTTCATGCTCGCGATCTGCGCGTCGCTGATCAGCCGCGGCGCGGGACGCCCCGGGATCAGCGCAGTGGTGATCACGATGTCCTGCTTGGCGATATGGCTCGAGACCAATTCGGCCTGCGCGGCCTTGTATTCGTCGGACATCTCGGTGGCGTAGCCGCCGGTGCCTTCGCCCTCGATGCCCTTCACATTCTCGACGAAGATCGGCTTGGCGCCGAGCGACTGGATCTGCTCCTTGGTCGCGGCGCGCACATCGGTCGCCGAGACCTGCGCGCCCAGCCGCCGCGCGGTGGCGATCGCCTGCAGCCCCGCCACGCCCACGCCCATCACGAACACCTTGGCGGCGCTCACCGTGCCCGCCGCGGTCATCATCATCGGAAAGGCTCGGCCATATTCGGAGGCGGCGTCGAGCACCGCCTTGTAGCCCGCGAGGTTCGACTGCGAGGAGAGGATATCCATCGACTGCGCGCGCGTGATGCGCGGCATGAGCTCCATCGCCAGCGCCTCGGCACCGAGTGCGGCATAACAGTCGACTCGCGCGCGCTCCCCGAACGGGTTCAGCCCCGCGACGATCCACGCCCCCTGCTTCAAACCGGGAAGCGCATCGGGATCGGGCCCCTGCACGCCGAGCACGATATCGGCATCGGCCAGTACTGCAGCGCGGTCGCCGATCGTCGCGCCCGCATCGGCATAGCCCTGGTCGGCGATCGACGCAGTCTCGCCCGCGCCCGCCTCGACTGCGACGGTGGCGCCCAGACCGACGAACTTCTTGACGGTCTCGGGAGTCGCGGAGACGCGCCGCTCGCCGGCGGCGGTCTCCTTGAGCACCGCGATCTTCACCTCAGCTGGCGATCATGAAGACGACGAAGGCGCCGACGGCGGCCGACGCGATCGTCCCCCAGAGCATGAGCTTGGTGAAGCCGCTATAGGTCTCGGCGTGCACCTGCACTTCGGTGCTGTTGTCGCCCGTATCGGCCATGCGTCCTCATCCCCTATGCGCAAATTTCGCCGGACCTTAACCGCGGCACCGCATCCCCTCAACCCCGCCGCCGCAAACATCGGTTGCGCGCAGGCTTAAGCGGGCCTTTACCGGTTGCAGTCTAAGCAATGCCCTGAAACGGGACATTAGGGACAGACGGATGACGCGCAACGGACAGCGCCTCCTGATGCTGATAGACGACGAACCGGCGCAGCGCCGCCTCGTCGCAGCGATCGCTGCGCGCCGCGCCTGGCGCACCATCTTTGCGGGCGAATCGGAGACGGCGATCGCGATGCTCGGCACGCCCGACGGCATGGCGCTCGACGCGATCATCCTCGATCACGCTTCGTCCGACGCCGACGCCGCCGCCTTGATCGGCGAGCTGCGCGCCCGCCGTCCGCAATTGCCGATCCTCGTGCTCACGGCCAACAGCTCGGCTGCCGCCGCAGTCAGTGCGATGCGCGCCGGCGCCACCGATTTCCTCGTCAAGCCGATCGCTTCGGACCGGCTGCTCGCCGCGCTCGAGGTTGCGATCGGCGGCCTGACCGCGGGCGAGCTCCGCCCGCTCACCGAGAAGCTGTCGGCCAGCCTCGCCTTCGACGAGATCGTCGGCAGCGCCCCGCAGTTCCGCGCTGCCCTCGCGATCGCTGCCAAGGCCGCCCGCGCCCGGGTGCCGGTACTGATCGAAGGCGAGAGCGGTGTGGGCAAGGAAGTGGTGGCGGAGGCGATCCACGCCGCTTCCCCGCGCAACAAGAAACCGGCGATCGCCGTCAATTGCGGCGCGATTCCCGCCAATCTCGTCGAATCGGAACTGTTCGGGCACGAGAAGGGCGCGTTCACCGGCGCGTTCGAGCGCAAGATCGGGCGCTTCCAGGATGCCGATGGCGGCACCTTGTTCCTCGACGAGGTCGGCGAGATGCCGCTCGACGCGCAGGTCAAGTTGCTGCGCGTGCTCCAATCGGGCGAGATCCAGCCCCTCGGCGCGCGCCATCCCCGCGAAGTCGACGTCCGCGTCATCGCCGCGACCAACAAGAGCCTGCTCGCCGAAGTCGAGGCCGGCCGCTTCCGCGAGGACCTCTATTATCGCCTCAACGTCGTCCAGGTCACGATCCCGCCCTTGCGCGAACGTGCCGGCGACATCCCCGCGCTCGCCCGCCATCTGCTCGCGCGGATCGCGGAGCAGCCGGGGCTCCGGCCCCTGGGCATCACCGACGACGCGCTGACCCTGCTCGGCAGCTATGACTGGCCGGGCAATGTCCGCCAGCTCCAGAACGCCCTGTTCCGCGCCGCCGTGCTCTGCGACGGCGACGGTCTCGCCCGTGCCGACTTTCCCCAGATCGCCCGGCTCGCCGCGGGCCGCCCGGCCGGCAGCGGACCGGTGCAGCAGGGCTCGGGCAATGCCGGCGTCACTCTGTTCCGTCCCGACGGCAATCTGCGCGCGCTCGACGAGATCGAGGCCGACGTCATCCGCCTCGCCATCGGCCATTATCGCGGCCGCATGACCGAAGTCGCACGCCGCCTCGGCATCGGCCGCTCGACGCTCTACCGCAAGCTCGGCGAACTCGGGATCGACCAGAGCGCCGCCTGACCGCTTATCGCGCTGGCGAAGGGCGCGCGCGCCACAGGCCGAGGGCGGGCTGCCGTTGGCGTGGCCCTTCGGGCAAGGGCCGCTCGACTCCCACCGCCGCGAGCGATGTCCCCGGAGCATAATCGCCGCGCGTGAGCGTAAAGACCCGGCGCTGCTGCACAAGCAACGCGCGCGCGCCGGCCGCGTCGACGTGGGGCGCCGAGGCGAGCCCCTCGGCCCAGCGATCGACCGCCCCGGACCGCTCGAGGATTACCAGGCGAAGGCCCGGCGCCTGCCTGCGCAGATAATGGTCCGTCGCCACCGCCATGGCATCGCCCTCGACCAGCACTATCGCGTGCGGATCGATGCGCGCGATAGCCGCGATCTGCCGGGGCCAGGCCTCAGTCTCGCGCTCGGGGAGCCAGCGAAGCAACGCCCCTGCCTGCAATGCGATCAACACCACCACCAATGCCGTCCGTATCGGCGAGGAAAGCCCGGCGAGCGCCACCGCGAGCAGGACCAGCATCGGTCCGGCGGCCCAGAACAAGGTGCGCGGGAGGAACACCGGCAATGCCTGGCTCAGCGCCCAAAGCAGCACCGGCGCCGCGACCGTCAGCACCGCGAGCAGCACCACCGCCGGTCGCCGATCGCGCGCGGCGAACCACGCCGCCCCCGCCAGCCAACCCAGCGCCAGCAACGGCGCGAGCACGACCTTCTCGCTCGCCACATAAAAGGGGAGATAGATCACCGCGGTCATGCCGAGCGCCGAAATCACGTCCGGCCTGGCGATCCAGCTGAACCCGGTGCCGCCGGCCTGGGCCTGCCCGAAGCTGATCCACGCCCACCAGGTCCACAATATCGCGACGATCGCATTGACTGCGATCCAGCGGATCAGCGCGGGCATGTCGCGGCGAAGCAGCCACGCCATTGCGAGATTAATGAGGCCGACGAAAACGATCATCGTGGTGTGCGAATAGAGTGCCACCAGCGCAGCGAGCGCGTAGCCGCAGAGCGGCGCGAGCCGCGGGCGTTCGAGATACGCCACCATCGCCACACAGCCGAACAGACCCGCGGTCTGCGCGAGGATATAGCCGCGGACTTCCTGCGAGAAATCGACATGCGCCGCCGAGGTCGCCAGCAGCAGCGCTGCGATCAGTCCCGCGCGAGTCCCTCCGATGCGCCGCGCCAGCCACCAGCCCGCGGCGATCCCCGCGGTGCCGATCGCCACCGACAGCGCCTGCACGGCGAGGTCGCTTGCGCCGAACAGCGCCATCCAGCCCTTGAGCAGCGTATAATAAAGCGGCGGATTGGCCTCGCGCGCCATCCATCCGCTCCACAGCAATCCGAGCGGCTGGTCGGCGAGGCGGATCGCGGCGATCTCGTCGAACCACAGCGAATAGCCCGCAGTGGCGATGCGCAGCGCGACGGCGAGAAGCAGGATGGGTATGGCGAGCAGGTCTCCCCGATTCCACTCGGCCTTCGCAGCGTTCCGCATCACGACTGCCCTCCCATCCCGACATTGCTGTCGCGACGTGCGTGGGCAGCGTCAAGCGGTTCCGCCTGCTGGTGGCAGACGCACCTGCCCTGTTCTAGACCGGCACCATGTCCACCTTCTCCGGCAAGTCCATCCTCGTCACCGGCGCCGCATCCGGCATCGGTCTCGCAGTCGCCCTTCATTGTGCCGATCACGGCGCCGCGCGGCTGATCCTCGTCGATCGCGATCCGATTTCCGCGGACTTCGCGCATGAGGCGGTAACCGGCGACGTGCGCGACGAAACAATGTGGAACAGGCTCGATCTGGCCGGGCTCGACCATGCGGTGGTCAATGCCGGCGTCGCCGGGGCGGGGACGATCGCCGATATGAGTCTCGATGCCTGGCGGCACATCCTCTCGATCAATCTCGACGGTGCATTCCTGACCCTGCGTGCGGCGATGCGCGCGATGCGCGGGCGCGGCGGATCGATCGTCCTCACTGCCTCCGCAGCCGGCGTGAAGGCCGAGCCCGGCGTCGCCGCTTATGGCGCGTCCAAGGCGGCGCTGATCCACTTGGCAAAGGTCGCCGCGAAGGAAGGCGCGCCGCACGGCATCCGGGTCAACGCCATCGCCCCCGCAGGCGTCGAGACGCCGGTATGGGACGCGATACCGATGTTCGCCGAACGCGCCGCCCAGATCGGCCGCGAGGCCGCCTTTGCCGAGATGGCGGCGACCGCCACGCCGCTCGGCCGCTATGCCAAGCCCGAGGAGATCGCGCGGCAGATCGGCTTCCTGCTCTCCGACCAGAGCGCGCTCGTCACCGGCGCGACCTTGATCAGCGACGGCGGCTACACGCTCTGATTACGAGATCAATATACCGATGGGGTCTCGCCCCTAATCGATCGCTTCGATGCCGGCTGCCTTCAACTGCTCGAGATGGTCCTTCATGTGCTGGAGCTGTTCGGGCGAATGGCCCTGCCATTCCGGGACTTCGCCGATGACGCGCAAGGGGGCCTGGGAGCGATAGGATTTGGTCGGGTTGCCGGGGAATTTCCTGTCGGTGAGATTGGGGTCATCGACGAAGGCGCCGGTGGGTTCGACTTCGTAGATGCGCTCGCGCCCATCACCCTGCGCCAGTTCGGCGCCCCAGATCGCGGCTTCGAGCGTGGCGGAGAAATAGGCCCAGCTCGCCTGCTTGCCGCTGCCGTAATTCGAGCTGTAGCCGGGGCCGATCAGATCGCCGGGGCGGAGATCGGCGCGGGTGCCGTGATAGAAAGGCGGGGTGGCGTCGGCGGCGTAGGTCATGGTTCGCGCATCCTTGCTGTTCCGGGGCAGCGGGTGATGTCGTGGGCGGCCGGGCGGCGGTCAATCCCTGTCGGCGAACTGCACCAGGTCCCAGAGATTGCCGTAGAGATCGCGGAATACCGCGACCTTGCCGTAGGGCTGGAGCACGGGCGGGCGGACCCATTCGACGCCGGCTTGCGTGTAGGCGGTATGGTCGCGATCGAAATCATCGGTGGCGAGGAACAGGAAGACCCGGCCGCCCGCCTGATCGCCCACGAAGCGCGCCTGCTCGGGCGTGGCCGCGCGGGCGAGGAGGATCGTGGTGGCGTTTTCCGGGGCGTTCGGTGGGCGGATGGTGACCCAGCGCTTGTCCTGCTCGGGTTGGTAGCTGTCCTCGACCAGCGTGAAGCCGAGCTTGCCGATGTAGAAGTCAAGCGCTTCGTCATAGTCGCGGACGATCAGGGCGATATGGGCCAGATGGGACATTATCGTGATCCCGCGTTCAGGCGCAGCGGCCATCGCCCGTGCTCGATATGGGTGGTCTTGCCGACCACGCTTTCGACCAGCGCGATCGAGTCGACCGTCCAGCCGATAGGCGCGATCTTCTGGCTACCGAGCCGATCGCCGCGATAGTTGATCGTCACGTGCGGCTCGGGCGTGGTGCCGAGCATCATCGGGGCTTTGCGTTCCAGCAAGTGGCGGACCAGCGACGCCTGGAACGCGCGAGCCTCCGCCAGCGGCGCGCGGGTGCGCAGGGTCACGGCCTTGCGGTTCTCGATCCGGTCGAAGGCGAGCGGGAAGGCGGGACCCTCGAAACTGTCCAGCGCGGCGACGACTTGCGGCAGCCATTCGGGCGGGGCGTAATGGAGATCGAACAGCGACATCAGCGTGGCGTGGAGCAGCTCCGCGCCGCGGCCGGGATCGTTGCGCGGGAGCGCGGTGATCTGCGCCTGCACCTCGGGCGGCGGCTTGGCCATGACATAGAGCGGGTTGCGGGCGCGCATGGAGCGAAGCCTAGCAGAGCGAACGTCAGGCGAAAGGTCACACCAGGGTCACACTGGTCAGGTGCCTTGCCGGCGACGGCTGCGCGGGCGGGCGTCGCTCACCGGATCGAGATGATAGCATAGGTCCGCGAACTCCTCGTCGGTCAGCACGCCGCCTTCGTCGCGCTTCTTCAGCGCGGCGGCCCCCCGCGCATCACGCGCCGCCGCTTGCTCCGCCGCGCGCTCGGCGTCGGACTTCGGCCAGGGCTGTTCGCTGAGGAAGTGCGGCAATTTGCCGTCGGCGATATCGGCGAGTTCCAGTTCGTCCGCAAAGGTCTCGGGATCGAGCAGCGCTTCGGGTGGCGCGGGCAGAGCGGGCTCCATCGCGCGGAGGCTTTCTTCCAGAACCGGCATGGCCGTCCCCTGGGATCCGGCGCCGGGCGCGCGGGCGCTGCCATAGCGTTCGGACTTCAGGTGGCTGAGCAGCCATTTCAACAGGCCATTATCGTGGACGAGGCGGGTGGCGACGACCGCGCCTTCGCGGTTGAGCACTTCCTGCTCGGTGCCCTCGATCACGCGTTCGAAGGCGATGTCCTCGATCAGGCCGCCGGCATGATGGCGCGCCGCATCCCAGGCGCGCGCGAATGCGGCGCCATGCGCGGAGCGGCGGAGGCGATAGGCGGTCTCCCGCGACATGCCGACCGCCCTGGCCGCGACATTGACGAGGCCGGTATCGGCGAGCGTTTCGATGAAGCGGCGCTGCTTCTCCTCGGTCCAGCCGTCGGTGCGCGGGCGGCGGCGGACCGGGACCCAGCGATAGTCGGCGGGGTCATAGGGTGCGGGCGGCGCGCCGTCGTCGTCCTGCACCGCGAGCGCATTGTCGCTTTCGGGGAGCGGCGCGCGATCGGGTGCGGGCGCCGGATCGGTTAGGGGGAAGGGATCGGCGGCACCAGCGGCGCGCGCGAAGGCTGCGGGATCTGATCGCTTGCTCATCTACGAGCTTGGAGCAGACGAAATCCTACATTGGAAGGGGGTTTGTACTTTTTTTGTTCTTTTGCTGATCGGTTCGGTTGTTCGCCAGGGGGCGACGGTTCGGAGGAGCCGTGAGCCGCAGCCGCAGAAGACGCCGATCATCGGCTTCACTTGTGTCGGGAGCGACAAGCCGTGGAAGGCAGAAGCGGCGCGCAGCTTTCGCCACGCCGCGAGTCAGGCGTTGAGTGACGGCGAGAACGCGCTGCTGCCTGTCAAACGCTGGGCGGTGGTAAACCCCTATGACGTGCCGAAGGACGGGAAGCACTGGATCGGCGCGGGTGAGGCGCGGTGGCTGCGGAAGTAGCTCAGCCGACCTTGTGCTCGATCAGGTCGCAGTGCCTGTTCTGCTGGGGAACGGGAGTGTCCTCGACGAGCGTGATGCCGAGCTTGCCGATGCAGAAAGCGAGAGCTTCGTCATAGTCGCGGGCGAGGAGGGCTAGATATGCAAGAATTACTATTACCGCACCACGACTCGTTCTTCAAAAATCACCTCTGCAGCACCCTTTATAACTGAGTATTGCAGAGAGCCGCACACTATATAATATAAATCTCCCAGCGATGAGAAAATGTTCAGATGACTTTCTGATTCTTCCATCTCATGGTAAGGATCAAAAAAATTCATAGGGAAAGCCACATCTCCATGATAAACTCGTGACCTATCGCTATAAATTGCGTTCAATGATTTCTTTAGTATATTTATATCAACGCCATTGAATATTTTTGGCACTCTTTTTTTAATTTTTTCTGATAAGCCGACGGCACTTTCGCAGTAGAATGCATCAAGCGCCCCCATGGCCCATACTATACCATTTAAATGCCCTGTGAAATCTTCGTAAAAACTGTGAGAGAAATACGAGAATGCTCTCTCTACGTTTGTTTTAGGAAGGTCAGACCAAACTCCTCTTAGGGATTTACCCCAAGATAGGCAATCTGTAATCGGAATTGATTTAAGTGGTTTTGATTTATACAACGAGCTATCTTCGTATATCAACTCTAGCCAAGAACCACATGCTGCACCTTCTTCATAGAAATTTTCTGAGTGAACGGCACTAAACCTATTGCTAGCCAACCCCGGTATACCAATGTTAGCTAATGCTATAAATCTTTGAGCAATAGAATTGCTAATTGTACCAAGATATCTCGTCGCTGCCTCGGTGATCTCCGAAGCAGGTAGACCGCTCTTGATCGAATTTTCTCTAGCAGCAGAAAATAATACTTCATCCCATGTGAAATTAAAATTCAAGCACACAAAATCATCAAAATTATACCAATTAGGATGATTCTTTTCATGAAGATGAATTATTTTCTCTGACGGTACGGCCACATTAACAGAAATATTGTCGGGTCTAAGAGGACCGTCTCCGACATACCCCACCAAGTTACCAGAAATCTTACTCCAAGGATTCTCTTGAATCGCCCTTGAAGGATCCGCATCCCAAATGAGATCCCAAGCTCGAACCAAGAAGGAAACTGAAACGAGCATGCTAATGGGGATATGGCTGATCTTGCGTCATACCCTATCCATCCTCTTTCCTGCTTTGCGATGTCAATCATGATTGCATCAGCGGCCATGTAAAGCCGTTGCGAGCCTTTTTTGATTACAGCAAGCGTCACCGCCATGCCGACTTCCGCTCAGCTTCACCGGCAACGACGGCCTCCTATATCTTCTCCCCGGGCAACTTGCTCGCCTGTGTCGCCTAGTCGGTGAAGCGGTCGCCGGGGGCCATGTGTAGCTCGCTGCCGGTTTTTTCGCCTACTCCGTCGGAGCATGCCCATAGAAGCGCAGGATTTCGATCAGGCGATCGATGGTGATGCCTTCTTCCTGATCGATCGCCAGCGGGTGGGTTTCGTCCATGATCCGGAGCGTGGGGCGCTGCCGATCCGGCTGGGGATAGACGTACACGCTCTGCGGCTCGGTGCCGATATAGGTCTCCAGCGTATTGCATAGCCAGCCGGTCCATGGGCCCCAGTCGGGATAGGCGCCGTCGTCGAAACCCTCGAGATACTTGTCGAAATTCTCTCGCGAGAGCGTGGACCAGCAACCGAAGCCGAACTTCTCGCTCAGGCCGTGGACCGGAATCTCCAGCACGGCGCGCACCAGGAAATGCTCGCCGCCGAGCACGCAGAAATCCTCGGACAGGAAATCGCCATCAAGGCGGATGGCGCCATTGGGCTCGCGTTCCTCGGCATGCGGCCAGGGATTCGGTGCGAATGCGGCGAGGGCCATGAGCCCGACATGGAGTTCATCGCAAGTGGCGCAACGCCATGTGCCGGTCAGCCGCTCGGCGAGCGACTTCCGGCGCCGGAACCAGCTCACGCTGCCACCGACAGGGAAATCTTCCCGCACTTCTCATCAACCAACTGGCGCATCTGCCCCCCGACGATTGGTCAATCGTGCTCCCTATGCCCGGCGACAGGCTGAACGGGTCGCGCCAACGGAACGCAAAGCGGGCGGCCGGCGCGTCATGTCCTTCCCGGCCGGACCATCGGCGTCAGGACCGGCGAGGTTTCGGTCTTGATCTCGCCGATGCGTTCGAAGCCGAAGCGTTCGTAGAGCGGTATGTTGCGCGGATTCGAGCTCTCCAGATAGGCGGGGCGGCCATCCGCGTCGATGCGCGCGACAGCGGCTTCCATCAAGGCAGTGCCGAGGCCCTGGCCCTGGCGGGCGGGGTCCGCGGCGATCAGCGGCAGATACCAGTGCGGCTCGTGCAGGTGGAATTCCGCCATCTTCGCGAAGAGGGCGTCCATCTCGGCCATCCGGCTTTCCGGCGTCTGTTCGGCCATGATCGCGGACAGGCGATCACCGTCCGATTCGACCCCGGGGGGCAGCCAGGTCGCGACCGCCGCGCCGTCATCCGCCACGAAGGCGGTGCCGTGATCGAAGGCCGCGCCGCCGAAGGCGTCGAAGAACTCGGTGCGCCGATCGAGATAGACCGCCGCGTCCGGCGAGGCCCAGCGCGCCATCGGATCAGCGGAAAAGCCGAGCACGATGGTCTGCAGCAGTCGCGCCTTGTCCTCCGGCTTGCCGATGGTGATCCTTGCCATGCCCTCTCCGTTCGGTTGACGCTCAGTCGTGCTCCCGCCCGCCGGCCCCCATATACAGCTCGCTCCCCGTTTCCTTGAACACCTTGCTCATCTCTTCCATGCCCTTGAGTGCGGCGGCCTTGCTGGCGGCGGCGGTTTCGGCGCCGGTGGGGCCGGTGGCGAGGAAGCCTTCGACGCCCTGGTTCGCCTTGTTGGCGAAGGCGCGGACTTCCTGCGAAATCTGCATCGAGCAGAATTTGGGGCCGCACATCGAGCAGAAATGCGCGGTCTTGGCGCCTTCGGCCGGCAGGGTCTGGTCGTGATATTCCTCGGCGGTGTCGGGATCGAGCGACAGGTTGAACTGGTCGCGCCAGCGGAACTCGAAGCGCGCCTTTGACAGGGCATTGTCGCGGACCTGCGCGGCGGGGTGGCCCTTGGCGAGATCGGCGGCGTGGGCGGCGAGCTTGTAGGTCACCACGCCGACCTTGACGTCGTCGCGGTCGGGGAGGCCGAGATGCTCCTTGGGGGTGACGTAGCAGAGCATCGCGGTGCCGTACCAGCCGATCATCGCGGCGCCGATGCCGCTGGTGATATGGTCATAGCCGGGCGCGATATCGGTGGTGAGCGGCCCGAGCGTATAGAAGGGCGCCTCGCCGCAGACCTCGAGCTGCTTGTCCATATTCTCCTTGATCTTGTGCATCGGCACATGGCCGGGCCCCTCGATCATCACCTGGACGTCCTGCTTCCAGGCGCGGTGAGTGAGCTCGCCGAGCGTGTAGAGCTCGCTGAACTGGGCTTCGTCGTTGGCGTCGGCGATCGAGCCGGGGCGCAGGCCGTCGCCGAGCGAATAGGCGATGTCGTACGCCTTCATGATCTCGGTGATCTCGTCGAAGCGCTCGTAGAGGAAGCTCTCCTTGTGGTGCGCGAGGCACCATTTCGCCATGATCGAGCCGCCGCGCGAGACGATGCCGGTGACGCGCTTGGCGGCCATCGGGATGTAGCCGAGGCGGACGCCGGCATGGATGGTGAAATAGTCGACGCCCTGTTCGGCCTGCTCGATCAAAGTGTCGCGGAAGATCTCCCAGGTCAGGTCCTCGGCGACGCCGCCGACCTTTTCGAGCGCCTGGTAGATGGGGACGGTGCCGATCGGGACGGGCGAGTTGCGCAGGATCCATTCGCGGGTGTCGTGGATGTTGCGGCCCGTCGAGAGGTCCATCACCGTGTCCGCGCCCCAGCGGATCGACCAGACCATCTTGTCGACTTCGGCGGCGACGTTCGAGGCGACGGCGCTGTTGCCGATGTTCGCGTTGATCTTGACGAGGAAGTTGCGGCCGATCGCCATCGGTTCGCTCTCGGGGTGGTTGATGTTGTTGGGGATGATCGCGCGGCCCCTCGCGATCTCATCGCGAACAAACTCGGGGGTGACATAATCGGGGATCGCGGCGCCGAAGGACTCGCCGTCGCGCGCATATTCGGCGAGGCGCTCGCGGCCGAGATTCTCGCGGACCGCGACATATTCCATCTCGGGGGTGATGATGCCGCGGCGGGCATAATGCATCTGGCTGACGTTCGCGCCGGGCTTGGCGCGCAGGGGGCGCTTGATCACGTTGGGGAAGGGCTCGACGCCGCCGCTGCGATCGGGGCCGAGCTGGCCGTTATCCTCGGGGCGGATCTCGCGGGCCTGGACCTGCTCGACATCGCCGCGGCCGAGGATCCAGTCGCGGCGAAGCGCGGGGAGGCCGGCCTTGATGTCGATGCGGGCTTCGGGATCGGTGTACGGGCCCGACGTGTCGTAGACGCGGACGGGGGGCTCGCCCGAGGTCGGATCGAGGTGGATCTCGCGCATCTTCACGCCGAGCGGGCCGACATGGATTTTGCGCGAGCCGCGAATCGGGCCGGTGGTGACGCCGATTTCGGTCTTGGCGGGGATGTCGGCCATTCGTCTTCTCCAATTGGGGAGAGGACGGTCCGGTGGCGGGGCCGCTCCCTCCCTACGCCGGTGCCCATCTACCAGGAATGGGGCGGATCAGGTTCAGCGGGTCGAGGGCTCCTGCCCTCCTCTCAAGCGCGGTGCGGCGCTCCCCCGGGGATGGGGCCGTCTTAGGCGCGGCGGCGGGGAAGGGAAAGAACGAAAAGAGCGCCCGGTCTTGCGACGGGCGCCCTCTGTCTTGTCGGCGGAACTGCCACGGATCCCCGACCCCCGGCTTCACGCACGGGGGGAAACCGCGTGCGGATTCCGATACAGGGGCGGGTGCGCCCCTGCGACCTTACTTGATCTTGGCTTCCTTGAACTCGACATGCTTGCGCACGACGGGATCGTACTTGCGGAAGGAGAACTTCTCGGTCTGGGTGCGCGGATTCTTCTTCGTGACGTAGAAGAAACCCGTGTCCGCCGTGCTGACGAGCTTGATCTTGACAGTGGTCGGCTTGGCCATGACCCGAAACCCTTGAATCGTTCGAAAAGAAATAGCGGCGCGCGCAGGCGCACCGCTGTCAGGCCGCGGCGGATGCGCGAATCGTGTGGAAAAGTCAAGAAGGCGATGCGGCCGCGCGTGACATCTAGTGGCGCTGCTTCGCCTCCGCGTCGATCTTCGCGCCGAGCGCGGCCATGCGCTGCTGCATCCCAGTCATCGCATCGGTCATCATCGAACGCTGGACGGCCAGGAAATCCGGGTCGGCCATGACCGTAGGCGCCAACGTGACATAAGCGTGCCCCGCGGGCGTCTGGAAGAAGGCGTCGATGGCCTGCAGCTGATCGAGCGTGAAGCGCCGCGCATACGCACGGGCCATCGCGTCGAACATCGCCGGCATCGATGCCTTCATCGTGGCGATCGAATGTTCGAACTCGTCCTTCATGAACGTCTCGATCGTCGCCACCAGCTTCGGATTCTCGGCCTTGGCGGTTTCGAACTTCGGCCCGCTGAGTACCGCGCCGCGGATATTCTCCATCATCGGCCGCACCATCTGCTCGACCATCGAATCGCGCTGGGCGGCAGGCATGATCCGGTCGATGAGCGCTTGGGCGGCGGCGAGGCGCGCAGGCTCGGGGGCCGCGGCCGGGGCCGGCGCGGTCTGCGCATTCGCCGACGCCAGGGGCGACAGGACAAGAACGAGTGCGCCTGCAAGCAACCGAAGCATATTCACTCCCATTCGCACCGTGCGATGGGCGATGCTTACGCGCCTGCCGCCGCGCCTGCCAGCGCCCTTGGCATTTCGATTGTCGAGGCCGGGGCGATGCGGCGATAAGGCGTGGATGGAAGCGCTCGTTCCCGCCTTTGTGCTGGCACTGCTGGCACAGCCCGGCGACCGGCCGGCGTTGCTCACGGCGATCCTCGCCGACCGGTTTCGCCGGCCGTTGCTGGTGGCGCTCGCCGCGGGATTGGCGCACGGGATCGGCAGCGTGGTCGCCGCATTGGCGGGCGGGGCACTGACGCTCACGCCTGAGGCGCGGTCGCTGCTGCTCGCGGTCGCATTGGTGGCGGGGGGCGTGACTGGGCTGTGGCGGACGGCGCTGCCCAGCCGGCTCGAGCGCTGGCATTTCGGGCCGTTCCTCACGCCGCTGGCGGGCTTGTTCGTGCTCGCTTTGGGCGAGCAGACGCAATTCTTCACCTTCGCGCTGGCCGCTTCCGGCATGCCGTGGTTCGCCGGCGCCGGATCGACACTGGGGGCATTGGTGGTGGCGGTGGCCGCGGCTTTGCTCGGCGAGGCGCGCTGGACCGCGCTGCCGCTGCGCTGGCTCCGTCTCGGCGCGGCTGCGATCTTCCTCGTCGCCGGGGTGGTGATCGCCCTCAATGCGCTGGACCTGCTCGGCTGATCGGCGGCGGCGATCTTTCTCATCGAAAATAGCCGTGGCAGCGCGTGGAGCCGATCCTATATGCCCATCGTTGGGCTCACGTATCGTTTTCGGAGGACATGATGGCAGATACAAAGGCGGCGCTTCAGACGCCCACGGACCTCAATCGCAACGACACGAAGAGCGTGGCGGACGCATTGAACAGCGCGTTGGCCGATTGCTTCGCGCTCTATTTCAAGACCAAGAATTTCCACTGGCACGTCTCGGGCCCGCATTTCCGCGACTATCACCTGCTGCTCGACGACCAAGCGGCGCAGGTTTACGGCGTGACCGACGCGATCGCCGAGCGCGTGCGCAAGACCGGCAACGTCACCCTCCGCTCGATCGGCGACATCGCGCGCCGCCAGACGATCAAGGACAATGACCAGGAGTTCGTGGCGCCCGGCGACATGCTCGCCGAGCTGCGCGACGACAATCTCAAGCTGGTCGAGAGCTTCCGCGCGGTGAAGCAGGCCGCCGAGGATGCCGGCGACAACGCCACCTCGGGCATCGTGGACGAATGGACCGATCAGGCCGAGGAACGCGCCTGGTTCCTGTTCGAGGCCAGCCGCAAGGGCTGAGCTTCGCGATCCGAGATAGCAAAAGGGCCGGGAAGCGATCCCCGGCCCTTTTGTTTGTCACCGTTCGCCCTGAGCCTGTCGAAGGGCGCCGAGCCCACAGGCTGTCGCTTGCGGCGGTGCTTCGACAGGCTCAGCACGAACGAGGAGGGAGCCGCCTCTCCGGCGCGTTACTTGATCGCGGCGAGGTCGGTTTCGACCTTCTTGAGCATCTCGTCGGTGAGCTTGCCGTCGGACATCGGCTGGACCGCGCGCAGGCTCATGCCCTTGAACATGTCGTAGGACGGATGGGTGGTCACGCCGGGCAGATCGGCGTCGAGCACCGCCTTGGCCTTGGCGTCGGCGACGAGCGCCTCGATCGGGGTGTCGAGGCTGAACTTCGCCGTGGCGGCAGGGGCTGCGGCGGGAGCAGGAGCAGCGGCAGGCGCGGTCTGGGCGAAGGCGCCGGGCGCGAGGAATGCGAGCGCGGCGGCGGCCGGAACGATAAGCTTCATAGGTGCGGAACCCTCTTCCCAAGGCCGGGCATGCTGCTCGGCGGAGCAAGCTTAACCGCAACTTCGTGGCAGCGCCATTGCAGCGCCTGAGCGACTCGACATTGCCGCGGCCTGTGGCAGTCTGGCCCTCGAAGAACCAGCGGAAGGACGTGCGTCATGTATGTCTGCGGCCTCGTGATCCCGGTGCCTGCGGAACACCTCGAAGCCTATCGCCGATGGGCCGAGAACGGCGCCGCCTTCTTCAAGGAATATGGCTGTATCGAAATCGTCGAAAGCTGGGAGGATTTCGTGCCGGAGGGGAAGCAGACCGACTTTCGCCGTGCCGTCGCGGCGCAAGCGGGCGAGAAGATCGTCTTCAGCTGGCAGATCTGGCCGGACAAGGCGTTCTTCGAAGCCGCCGAGGCCAGGATGCACGAGGATCCGCGGATGGACAGCGCCGGCGATCCGCCCTTCGATGCCCGGCGGCTGATCCTCGGCTGCTTCGAGCCGATCGTCACGATGGGCAGGGGCTGACCGCCCGGCGATTCGTGGCTACCGCCCGGGAGCAGGGCCGAGTGTGACCATCCACCAGTCTGGCACCGCGCCGTAGCGCAGCGGGAGCACGCTGGCGCCAAGCCCAGCCGCGACCAATGTGATCCGTCCCGGCTCGCGGATGACGCCGCAACGATAGCGCTCGCCATAGTTGGAGGAACTGGCGACCGGGCCGACCAGCGGCAGCACGATCTGCCCGCAACGGGTGTGTCCGGCGAGAACCAGTCCGAAGCGCGGCGGCAGACGCGGCACGACATCGGGGCTGTGCGCGAAGAGCAAAATCGGGCCGGGCAATCGCGCGGCGGCACGCGACAAAGCGGGGACGTCGGCATTCCCGGTATGCTGATCGCCGGCTCCCGCCAGCGTGATCGGGGCGACGCGGACCGCGATTGTCGAGCACCGGGATGCCCACCGCTTCCAGCGCGCGTCGCATCGACGGCCCGTCGCGCCAGTGATCGTGATTGCCGAGCACTGCCCAAGTGCCGAGCGGCGCGCGGAAATGGCAAGGCCGCGGCGATCTCGGCGTCGCTATAGATACGGTGCCGAGCGCGCGATCGCCGACGAAATCGCCTGCGAGGAGAATGAGGTCGGGCTTCTGCAGGGCGACCTGCGCAGCGATCCGCGCGATTCGCTCGGGCGGCATATCGGGCCCCTGGAGATGCGGATCGGTGATCAGCGCGACGCGAATCGGGCGGGCGCTCGCCGGCCAATCGGAATAGCCGAAGCTGGCGGTGCGCATCACCGGATCGCGTATGGTGTTGGCGTAGCCCCAGCCGAGGAAAGCGAACAGCACGAGAAGGAGCGCCCCGAGCGCAAGCAGCCACATGCGCACGGATCTGGCACAAAACCGCTTCCGAAACCATTTAGCGAGGATGCGCGCCTTCGCCGATCTGCTCGATGCCCTGATCTACACGCGCTCGCGCAACGCCAAATTGCGGCTGATCGGCGATTATCTGGCGAACACGCCCGACCCCGATCGCGGCTGGGCGATGGCGGCGCTCACCGGCAGCCTCGATCTGCCGGCGGTCAAGCCGGCGCTGGTGCGGGCGCTGGTCGAGGAGCGCGTCGATCCGGTGCTGTTCGCGCTGAGCCGCGACTTTGTCGGCGATTCGGCCGAGACGATCGCCTTGCTCTGGCCCGAGCCCGAAGTGCCGCCCAAGGCCGGCGCCCCGCTGACGCTTTCCGAAGTCGTCCATGTGCTCGGCACGATTTCCAAGTCCGATGCGCCCGCGGCGCTGGCGTCGATGCTCGACCGGCTCGACGCCGACGAGCGGTTCGCATTGCTCAAGCTCGCCATGGGCGCGCTGCGCGTCGGCGTTTCGGCGCGGCTGGCCAAGACCGCGCTGGCACAGGCGTTCGGGCTCGATGTGGATGCAGTCGAGGAGGTCTGGCACGGGCTGGTGCCGCCTTACGCTCCGTTGTTCGACTGGGCGGAGGGGCGCGGGACCCAGCCGACCCCGGAGAATGTGCCGGTGTTCCGGCCGTTCATGCTCGCGCATCCGCTGGAGGAGAACCAGGTCAGCCTCGACGAGTATGCCGCCGAGTGGAAATGGGACGGCATCCGCGTCCAGATCGTCCATGTCGCGGGCGAGACGCGGCTCTACAGCCGGGCGGGCGACGACATCACCCACAGTTTCCCCGAGGTGGCGCGGGCGTTCGGGACGCCGGGCGTGCTCGACGGCGAATTGCTGGTGAAGGGCAATGCGCAGGGTGGCGCCATAGAGAATGGGGGCGGCGCGGGGAGCTTCAATGCGCTCCAGCAACGGCTGGGGCGGAAGATCGTGTCGGCGAAGACGCTCGCCGAATATCCCGCTTTCGTGCGGCTGTACGACATCCTGTTCGACGGGCCCGAGGACTTGCGCGCTTTGCCCTGGACGGAGCGGCGGGTGCGGCTGAAGGCGTTCGCCGCGCGGCTCGATCCCGAGCGGTTCGACGTCTCGGCGGTGATCGAGGCGAAGGACTTCGCCGCGCTGGAGGAGGTGCGCGCCGGCGCGCGCGATGCGGCGATCGAGGGCGTGATGCTCAAGCGCCGCGATTCGCCCTATGTCGGCGGGCGGCGCGCGGGGCTCTGGTACAAATGGAAGCGCGATCCGCTGATCGCCGATTGCGTGCTGATGTATGCGCAGCGGGGCAGCGGCAAGCGATCGTCCTTCTATTCGGACTATACGTTCGGCGCATGGACGCAGGAGGGCGAGCTGCTCCCGGTCGGCAAGGCCTATTTCGGCTTCACCGACGAAGAGCTCAAATGGCTCGATCACCATGTGCGCAACCATACGGTCAATCGCTTCGGCCCGGTGCGCGAGACCGACAAGTCGCTGGTGCTCGAAGTGGCGTTCGATTCGATCCACGAATCGAAGCGCCACAAATCGGGGCTGGCGATGCGCTTCCCGCGGATCAGCCGTATCCGCAACGACAAGCCGGCAAGCGAGGCGGATACAATCGAGGGGCTACGGCGGCTGGCGACCTAGGTTCTCGGTACTTCGATCCTGCTCCCGTCGACGCGTTCGATGACGAAGCCGGTGACCGTGCCGTTGGCATGGGCGAAGCGGATGCGGCTGCGCGGATCGAATTCGAGCGCGAAGAGATCGGCGCCGAGCGGCACCAGCGCGGTCTTGGGGCCGCCTTCGCGCTGATACACCAGGCCGCCGCCCTCGACCTTCACCATGCGCTGTCCGTAGCGGCCGGCATAGGCGTCTAGCGGCTGCGCGGGGGTGGCCGGAGTCATGCGCACGGCCACGAGCGCGGCGCTCCATTCGAGCTCGGTCTTCTCGGGACCCTGCGCCTTGGCGGCGAGACGAGCCAGTGCGTCCTGCTGCGCACGATCGAGCGCGAGGTCTTGCGCTACCGCCAGCTTGGGCGCGACTCCCTTCGCTTCCCAGTCGCTGCCGTCGGGTAGCTCGGGCCGGCCGACCGAGACGCTGAGCGCGAAGCCGCCGGGAATGGCGAAGATGTCGTTGCGATATCCCGCCCCCGCCGTGGTCTCGCCGACCAGCGTGCCGAAGCCGAAGCCCTTGACGTGCGACGCGAATTCCTCGGCGGCCGAGGCCGAGCCGCCACTGGTGAGCACATAGACCGGCACGCCGGTGATGCGGCCGCCCGGGACTTCGGTTTCGGCGACGGACACGGTGGGCTTCTCGTCGCGCATGTGGAAGGTGACCAACTTGGCGCCCGGCGGGACGAAATAGCTCGCCAGCCGCCGAACCGCCTCGGGGCTGCCGCCGCCATTGCCGCGAATGTCGATGATGATCGCGTCACCGCCGCGCAGGAACGCCACGGCGTTGTCGAGCGCCGCGCGGCTCTCGTCGCCGGTCCACATGAAGCCGTCATAGCGGAGCATGCGGATATTGCCCGGCAGCATCTTGAGTTCGCTGACGCCGTGATTGTTGCGACGCGCCAGCGCGCGCCAGAACGCCGAATCGGCCACTTCGTCGCCCTGCCGCCCTGCGGCGAGCTCGGCGGCGACGCGCGGATCGAAGCTGATGCCGAGATGCTTGTCATGCGCGACCGCGGCGAGATCGTCGTTGATGCGCTTCGACAATTCCTGCGGATCGGCCACCGCGTAGCGACCGCTCGCCAGCCCTTTCGCCAGGGCGGCGTCGAGCGCGGGGCGGCGCTCCTTGATGACGTAATTCTCGCGCAGCGCCTTGCGCACCGCCTCGATCACCGCACGCGAATCGAACTTCGCGGCCTGCGCCTGCGCGGCCAGCGGAACCGCGGGGACGGCCAGCGAAGCGGCGGCGAGCGCGCCGGCCAACAATTGGATACGCATCGTACATCCTCCCATTGCGCGCCGGTTACGCCCCGGCTGACGCCCCTGCCGATACTCTGCGCTGGCGTTGCCGCTATTGCGGAGGCAATGTTGGGTGCACGTGTGCACAATTCTGGCACGCGAAGCGGGAGGATCGCCGGATATGGGCGCAACGCGCGATACGCTCGACCTGCGCATCCTCGACCTGCTTCAGCGCGACGCATTGCTGACCGCGGACGAACTGGCGGAGCGGCTATCGGCTTACGGGTACGGCGATTGCGCGAGAGCGGCGTGATCGCGGAGGACGTGTCGGTGCTGTCCGAGCAGGTGGGGCCGTTCCTGTCGGCGGTGGTGCAGGTGCAGATGGACCGGCACGCGCTCGCCGCGGTCGAGGCGCTGCGGCGGCGGCTCGTCGCCAGCCCGCACGTCCAGCTCTATCTCGAAATCTCGGGCACCTTCGACCTGATGCTGCTGGTGACGGTCCGCGACATGGACGCGTTCAACGACTTCGTCGATACCATGCTGGGCGCCGATCCGGTGGTGCGGCGCTACGAAACCAGCTTCGTCAAGCGACGGCGGAAGTTCAGCACGGCGCTGCCGCTGGACGTGGAGGCGTGAACGCCGGTGGCGCGGCCTGGCTCGCCCCTGCGATGATGATCGCCTCGGGATCGATCCACGCAGTGGTCAATGCGATCCTCAAAGGCGGCAAGGACAAGATGGCCGGGCGCGCGACGATCGACGGATCGAGCGCGCTGCTGCTGCTGCCGGCGACGTTGTTCGTGCCCTTGCCCGCGGGCGCCTGGGGTTGGCTGGCGGCGACCGCCTTGCTCCACTGCGCCTATCTCTACGCCTTGGTCCGCGCGCTCGAGACGAGCGACTTCTCGGCGGCCTATCCGATCCTGCGCGGAACGGCACCGCTGGTGACGGCCGCGCTCGCGATCGGCGTGTTCGGCGAGGCCGTCGGTGCGCGCGAGGCCGGTATCGCGCTCATCGGTGCCGCGATGTTCGTGATGATCGGCGGCCGGCACATCAGCCGTGCCGGGCTGGGCTGGGCGTTGCTCACCGGCGTGACGATCGCCGGCTACACCGTGATCGATGCCAACGGGGTGCGCGCGGCGCCGACGCCGATCAGCTTCATCGTGTGGATGTTCGTGCTGATGGGCAGCCTGACCGTGGCTATGTTCGCGGTGATTTCGCGCGGAACGATCTTCATCGCGGCGCGCCGGCAATGGCGCCCGGGCGTCGCCGCCGGTGCACTGTCGATCCTGACCTATGGCCTTGCGCTCAGCGCCTTCGCGCTGGGGCCGACCGCGCCGCTCGCGGCACTGCGCGAGACGGGCATGGTGACCGCGCTACTGATCGCCACGTTCGTGCTCAAGGAGCGGGTGACTGCGGGGCGGGCGTTGGGCGTGGCGGGGATCCTATCCGGGGCGGTGCTGATCCTGACGCGGTGATGACTGGGCGGCTATCCAGGCGGAATGAACTTCCAACCTGCTCGCGTTGTTTTTGATCGATGGCGCGGGAGGAAGACGCTTTCCCCGGATTTGAATCCCTCTCGATCGATTCGAGTCGAGGGTCGGTCTTCCTCCGCCGGGGTGGCGCCGGGCCGCCCGTGCTTCTGCTGCATGGCTTTCCCGAGACCGGTTTGATGTGGCACCGGGTCGCTCCGCTGCTCGCCGGCGCGTTCACATTGGTCGTCGCCGACCTGCCGGGATACGGGCGCAGCAGCTGCCCTCGGGACAGCGACCATCACGCTTCCATGTCGAAACGCGAAATGGCTGCGACGCTGACCGATGCGATGGGGATCGCCGGATACGAACGCTTCGCAATCGTCGGGCATGACCGCGGGGGCCGCGTCGCATATCGGGCGGCGCTCGATCACCCCGCACGCATATCGCATGTCGTGGTGCTCGACATGGTCCCGACCTATGACGTTTGGGACCGCGCCGACGCCCGGCTCGCGCTCGCTTACTGGCCGTTCTCGCTGCTCGCACAGCCGGCGCCGCTCCCGGAGCGCCTCATGGCGGCGGCGCCCGATGCCGTGGTCGACAATGCGATCGCCGAATGGGGATCCTCGCCGGACGCCTTTCTCACCTGGCTTCGCGAAGCATATATCGACGCATTGCGCGATCCCGCCCGCGTCCATGCCATCTGTGAGGAATATCGGGCCGCCGCCGGCATAGACCGGGAAATCGATCGTGCCGATCTCGACGCGAACCGTCGCATTATTTGTCCGCTATTGGCGCTCTGGAGCGATCGAGGAGGGCTCGCGCGCTGGTATGACGATGCGGGCGGGCCCCTGGGCTTGTGGCGGCGCTGGGCCGACGATGTGCAGGGCCAATCGGTATCAGGGGGCCACTTCTTCCCCGAAGAGGATCCGGCAACCACCGCCAGGCTCATCCGCGCCTTTCTGGAGAGCGAGGGCTGCCGCCAGAAGCGCACCGAACGCGACGCGGACCCGCGGCCCGGTTGAGCTCCCGAAAGCAAAAGGGCCGGAGGTTTCCCTCCGGCCCTTTCGTTTGTCTGTCAGCTAAAGCTCAGCTGCCCGGCGTCAGGTTGACTGCCGCATACTTGCCGCGGCGGTCGACCTCGAGCTCGAATTCGAGCCGGTCGCCTTCGTTGAGCGTCGGCATGCCGGCGCGCTCGACGGCGCTGATATGGACGAAGGCGTCGGGCTGGCCGTCATCGCGCTGAATGAAGCCGAAGCCCTTCATCGCGTTGAAGAACTTGACCGTTCCGGTCGCCTTCTCGCCGGTCAGCTGACGCTGCGGGCCACCGGCACCGCCGGCGCGCGGACCGTCGCGATCGCGCGGGGGACCCGAATCGGTCACCGGCATCGGCTCGCCTTCGATCTTGAGATCGGTCGCCGAGATGCGGCCGCCGCGATCGACGAGCGTGAAGCCCATCGGCTGGCCTTCCGCAAGACCGGTCAGGCCGGCCTGCTCGACTGCCGAGATGTGCACGAACACGTCCTCGCCGCCGTCATCGCGGACGACGAAGCCGAAGCCCTTTTGTGCGTTGAAGAATTTTACGACACCCGTCGCCTCGCCGACGACCTGGGGGGGCATTCCGCCGCCACCGCCGCCGCCACCGCCGCGGAAACCACCGCCGCCGCCGCCGAAGCCGCCGCCACCACCGCCGCGATAGCCACCGCCACCGCCGCCGCCGAAGCCGCCACCACCGCCGCCGAAGCCGCCGCGATCACCACCGAAGCTGCTACCGCCGCCGAAGCCGCCGCGGTCGCCGCCGAAGCTGCTACCGCCGCCGAAACCGCCGCCACCTTCGTCGCCAAAACCGTCGCGCTTGTCTCTGCCGCGCCCGCCGCGATCACCACGGCGCCCTCGATCAAAACTCATGCCCTGTTCGTCTTCCCGGTTCGCCCTTACTCCAATCAAAACCCAAGCGTCGGACGAAAAACGCAGGTGTCCGGGCACAAAAAACAGCGCCACGGAATCGGTCATAGCCCAAAATCGGACAGAGCGCGAACGAAAATCGTCTTGATTAGGGCAGATTCCTGGAGTCGGCGGCGCTTGCGCCACGCCTCGCCGCACGGCACAGCTTGCGGGATATGGAGAACATCCTCGAACTGCTCGCCAGTCCGGCCGCCTGGGCCGCGCTCGTCACGCTGATCGTGATGGAAGTGGTGCTGGGCATCGACAACCTCATCTTCATCTCGATCCTGTCGAACAAATTGCCCGAGGAGCAGCGGCGCAAGGCGCGGCGAATCGGCATCAGCCTGGCGCTGGTGATGCGGCTGGCGCTGCTGACGATGATCGCGTGGATCGTCGGGCTCACCGCGCCGGTGTTCGACCTCGGCATCGTCGGGCCGCTCTCGCACGGCGAACCTGCCTTCGAGACCCAGTTCTCGTGGCGCGACCTGATCCTGCTGGCGGGTGGGCTGTTCCTGATGTGGAAGGCGACGACGGAGATCCACCATTCGGTCGATTCGGACGAGCACGACACCGGCGACCTGCTCGACAAGAAGAAGCTGGCGTCGATGACCTTCGCGGCCGCGATCGTCCAGATCCTGCTGCTCGACATCGTCTTCTCGATCGATTCGATACTCACCGCGGTGGGCATGACCGAGCATGTCGAGATCATGTACGTCGCTGTCGTCGTCGCCGTGACGGTGATGCTGTTCGCCGCCGATCCGCTCGCCAACTTCATCAACCGCAATCCGACGGTGGTGATGCTCGCTTTGGGCTTCCTGCTGATGATCGGCATGGTGCTGATCGCCGAGGCGTTCGGCGCGCATGTACCCAAGGGCTATATCTATACGGCGATGGCCTTCTCGGCCGCGGTCGAGGGGCTCAACATCTGGTCGCGGCGCGCCAAGGACAGGAAGGCGGCGCGAAACGAGCCGCCTTCAGCCCATTGAGGCGCGCGGCGAACAAGTCTAGGCGGCTGCCATGACCGTGCATTTTCATGAAGAAGACCTGCCGGAAGGCGTGTTCGCTCCCGGCGCGTCGATCGCCGTCGATACCGAGACGATGGGGCTGATCACGCCGCGCGACCGGCTGTGCGTCGTGCAGCTGTCAGACGGCGGCGGCGACGAGCACCTCGTCCGCTTCGGCCCGCGCTCTTCCTATGACGCGCCGAACCTCCGGGCACTGCTCGCCGATCCCGAACGACTCAAGCTCTATCATTTCGCGCGGTTCGATCTCGCGGCGATTCGCTTCTATCTCGGCGTCACCGCCGCGCCGGTCTATTGCACCAAGATCGCGTCGCGGCTGGTGCGCACCTATACCGACAGGCATGGCCTCAAGGACCTGGTCCGCGAGCTGCTGGGACAGGAAATCTCGAAGCAGCAGCAATCCTCGGACTGGGGCGGGCCCGAACTTTCCGAGCCGCAGAAGGAATATGCCGCGTCGGACGTGCGCTATCTGCATGCGATGAAATTGGAACTCGACAAGCGTCTCGAGCGTGAAGGCCGCATGCCGCTCGCCCAGGCCGCTTTCGACTTCCTTCCTTGGCGGGCGGAGCTGGATCTCGCCGGCTGGCCCGAGGTCGATATCTTTGCGCATATTTGATTCCACGATGCCGCACCGGCCCGCTCCCCCACCCGGCCTCCCACAGGATGCTGGCGCTGGGAGGCCGGGTGGGGGAGCGGGCCGGCACCGTCGGCCTCAAAGGCGCCTCCATGTCTGAAGTCGCCGCGCGCCTCCGTTCGCAGAAGCGTGGCTGGGCGCATCCCGGCAGCAGCCACGATCGCGTCGTGCGACTCGGGCTGATCGTGCTGCCTCTGGGGATCGGCGTGCTCGGCGCGTTTCTCGTGGTCGCGCCACTGCTGATGGGCGGCGATGTCAGCTTCGTGCTCGACAAGAACAAGGTCGACGTCTCGCCCGAACGCCTGCGCATCGACGCCGCCGAATATCGCGGCGCCGACGACAAGGGGCGCCCTTTTCATCTCCATGCCGGATCCGCGGTGCAGCGCAGTTCGTTCGAGCCGATCGTGAAGCTCAACGACCTCTCCGCCGAGATCCGGCTCGACACCGGTCCCGCCTCGCTGCGGGCGGAACGCGGCCAGTATGACATGACCAACCAGAAGGTCGCGGTGAATGGTCCGCTCAAGTTCCAGACCTCGGACGGCTATGTCCTCAACACGCATGACGCAACCGTCGATCTCAAGGCGCGGCGGATGGAAAGCGGGGGCGCAGTGACCGGCAATACCCCCACCGGCGTGTTCAGCGCGAACAAGTTGACTGCCGATCTCGACAGCCGCACCGTCTCGCTCGAAGGCAATGCGCGCTTGCGGATCGTCCCCAGCCGCGCAAATAGGCGTTGATGATCCGTCGTATCGCCCCGCTTCCGATCGGACTCGCGCTGGCGCTGGCCGCCGCCGCGCCCGCTTTCGCGCAAACGCGCCACAATTCATCCGCGCCGATCGACTTCGCATCGGACCGGATCGAACTGCAGGACCGCGCCAATCGCGTGCTGCTGACCGGCAATGTGAAGATCACCCAGGCCGAGATGACGCTGACCGCGGCACGGATGACGGTGGCCTATACCGGGCAGATCACCAATGGCTCGCCACAGGTCTCGCGACTCGATGCGTCGGGCGGCGTCACGGTGGCGCGGCCCGATCAGACTGCGCGCTCGCAATATGCGGTGTACGATCTCAACCGCCGGGTGATCACGATGGTGGGCGGCGTGACGCTGCGCCAGGGCGCGAACAATGTCTCGGGCGGGCGCCTGTCGATCGATCTCGATACCGGCCGCGCGACGATCGACGGTTCGGGCGTGCGCGGCGGCACCACGCCGGGCGAGCCGGGGGTGCAGAACTCGGGCGGCCGCGTCACCGGTCGATTCTCGGTGCCGAAGCGCGAAGGGCAGTAACCCGCCTTTTTCCACGGGCTGCCGCAGTTTCGCTTTTCATCCATGGCAATCTCATGCAGGAATCCTGCCAAACCGCATCGATATGCGGCGGTGAATGAACGATCGCGCAGGAAGCCCAGATGAACGACGTCGCCATGCTCGAGCATCCCGTAGCCGATCCGGCGCCTTTGCCGGACAAGGGGCTCGCGGTGGTCTCGATCGCCAAGTCGTACGACAAGCGCGTGGTGCTCACCGACGTCTCGGTCTCGGTGGGGCGCGGCGAAGTGGTCGGGCTGCTCGGCCCGAACGGCGCGGGCAAGACGACGTGCTTCTATTCGGTGATGGGGCTGGTGAAGCCCGATTCGGGCCGGATCATGCTCGACGGCGAGGATATCACCAAGCTCCCCATGTATCGCCGCGCGATCCTGGGCCTCGGCTATCTGCCGCAGGAGACCTCGATCTTCCGCGGCATGACGGTCGAGAACAACATCCTCGCCGTGCTCGAGCTCGCCGAGCCCGACAAGGCCGCGCGCGAACGCCGGCTGGACCAGCTTCTCGACGAGTTCGGCCTCACCCGGCTGCGCAGCGCGCCGGCGATGGCATTGTCGGGCGGCGAGCGGCGCCGCGCCGAGATCGCCCGCGCGCTCGCCGCCGATCCGACGATCATCCTGCTCGACGAGCCATTTGCCGGCATCGATCCGATCTCGATCTCGGACATTCGCGATCTCGTGATCCAGCTCAAGAATCGCGGGATCGGCGTGCTGATCACCGATCACAATGTCCGCGAGACGCTCGACATCGTCGACCGCGGCTACATCATCTATGACGGCCGCGTGCTCTTCGCCGGCTCGCCCGAGGAGCTCGTCCGCGACGAGAATGTCCGGCGGCTGTACCTCGGCGAGAGCTTCGAGCTGTAGGCTATGAGTCTGGCGCCTCGCCTCGACCTGCGGCAGTCGCAATCGCTGGTAATGACGCCGCAGCTCCAGCAGGCGATCAAGCTGCTGGCGCTGTCGAACCTCGAGATCGAGACCTTCATCGCGGAGGAGCTGGAGAAGAACCCGCTGCTCGACGCGCAGGCGGGCGGCGACGAAGCGCCCGATATCGCGCAGTCCGAGCCGGAGGGCGACTTCGAGACGGTGCGCGACGGTCCCGCGGATGCGAGCGAATTGCTGGCGGGCGGCGGGGAAGCGGCGGGCGAGGCATCGCTCGACGTCGATTTCGCCGCGGAGACCTTCCACCACGACAGCGCGGCCGATTCGATCGGAGGGCTCGACGGCAGCCTCGGGATGAGCGGCGCGGGCGGCGGCGGATCGGAGGACGGGCCGGACTTCGACAATTTCGGCGCGTCCGAGCTGAGCCTCGCCGACCATCTGATGGCGCAGGCCGGCGAGAGCGTGGCCGGTGCCGATCTGTTCATCGCCGCCCATCTCATCGACCAGATCGACGAGGCCGGCTATCTCACCGCCCCGCTGCTCGATATCGCCGGCCGGCTCGGGGTGCCGCTGGCCCGCGTCGAGGCGGTGCTGGCCACGATCCAGACCTTCGACCCGACCGGAGTCGGCGCGCGCAATCTCGCCGAATGCCTCGCACTGCAGGCGAAGGAGGCCGATCGCTACGATCCATGCATGGCGCGACTGATCGACAATCTCGAGCTCGTCGCGCGCGGTGACCTGCCCCGGCTCAAGCGCCTGTGCAATGTCGACGACGAGGATCTGGCGGACATGATCCGCGAGCTCAGGAACTACGATCCCAAGCCCGGCTGCCGCTATGGCGGCGAGCCGACGCTGGCAGTGGTACCCGATATCTTCGTCGCGCGGCGGGGCGCGGGCTGGGCCGTCGAGATCAACGCCGCGACCTTGCCCAGATTATTGGTCAACCGGGCTTATTATGCCGAGGTTTCGGCGGGCAAGCAGGACAAGGCCGGCAAGGCGTGGATGTCGGACATGCTCGCCAGCGCCAATTGGCTGGTCAAGGCGCTCGACCAGCGTCAGCGCACGATCATCAAGGTCGCGACCGAGATCGTGAAGCAGCAGGAGGCGTTCTTCCTGAAGGGCGTCGCGCATCTCAAGCCGATGACCCTGCGCCAGGTCGCCGACGTGATCGAGATGCACGAATCGACCGTCAGTCGGGTCACCAGCAACAAATATCTGAGCTGCGCGCGCGGACTTTTCGAGCTCAAATATTTCTTCACCAGCGCGATCCAGTCGTCGGACGGCGGCGATGCTGTGTCGGCGGAAGCGGTCAAGAGTGCGATCCGGACCTTGATCCAGGCCGAGGACCCCAAGGCGATCCTGTCCGACGATACTTTGGTCGACATGCTGCGCGAGAAGGGCTTCGACATCGCCCGGCGCACCGTGGCCAAATATCGCGAGGCGATGGGGATCGGCAGCTCGGTCCAGCGCCGCCGGCAAAAGGCACTGGAGGGCGTGGGCTGAACCGCGATTGGGGACGATTCGGTCGCGCGATCCCGCCCCATGAGACTCCGTAGAGGCGTTCTTCCTACAATGAGAGGATGAGCGCGACTTTTTCCATCACCGTCGAGCCCGAGCGCGACCTCGTGCGGATCGCCATGGCGGGCCTGTTCACGCCCAGGGATATCCGGGATTTCTACGAGGCGCGGCGGGCGGCGCATGCGAAACTGACTTGCGGCCGCAACGAACATCTCACGATCAACGACCTGCGGAGCATGAAAATCCAGCCGCAGGAAAGCGTCGCCGAATTCCAGCAGATGCTGGGCGCGCCCGACTATCGTTCGCGCCGGCTCGCTTTCGTGATCGGTCGCACGCTCGCGCGCAGCCAGTTGCAGCGCGCGCTGGGCGGGCGCGGTTCGGCCACGCGCTGTTTCGACACCGTCGCCGAGGCCGAAGCCTGGCTGTTCCACGGATCGATAGCGGGCGCCTTGCGCGCAGCGGGCTAATCGTCCTCGTCCTCGAAACCGGAGAGGTCCAGCGCGCGCGCCTTGATCTGGTGGAGCCGGCACCAATGGACCAGCGCATCCTCCCGGCCATGCGTCACCCAGACCTCGCGCGGCGCGATCTCACGGATCGTGGTGGTCAGCTCGTCCCAATCGGCATGGTCGGACAGGATTAGCGGCAGCTCGACATTGCGCTGCCGCGCGCGCTGGCGGACGCGCATCCAGCCCGACGCCATCGCCGTGATCGGATCGGGCAGCCGGCGCGACCAGCGATCGTTGAGGCTGCCTGGCGGGCAGAGAATGATCCGTCCCTGCAGTTCGGCCTTGGCCACGCCGGTGGCGGGACGCAGTTCGCCGAGATCGACGCCCTGCTCGACATAGAGATCGCATAGCCGCTGCAGCGCGCCGTGGATGTAGATCGGATCGTCGAACCCCATCACGCGCAATTCCTTGATCACCCGCTGCGCCTTGCCCAATGCATAGGCGCCGACCAGCACGCAGCGCGCGGGATTGGCCCTCAGGGCGGTGAGCAACTTGTCGAGTTCGTCATGCGTCTCGGGGTGGCGGAACACCGGCAGGCCGAAGGTCGCCTCGGTGACGAAGATGTCGCACGGCACCGGCTGAAAGGGTGCGCAGGTCGGGTCCTCGCGCCTTTTGTAATCGCCCGAGACGACGACGCGCTCTCCGGCATGTTCGAGCACGATCTGCGCCGAGCCGAGGACATGGCCGGCGGGGACGAAGCCGATATCGATATCGCCCATCCGCAGCGATTCGCCATAGCCGATGGGATGGCCGTTCTGCGGACCGTAACGGCATTCCATGATCGCCAGCGTCTCGGGCGTCGTCCATACCGCACCATGTCCGCCGCGCGCATGATCGGCATGGCCGTGCGTGATCAGGGCGCGAGGCACGGGCTGCGACGGATCGACCCACGCATCGGCGGCGGGAATGTAGATGCCCGCGGGCTCGGGGGTGATCCAGCTGCCGATTGCCATGCCGACTATATGGTTCGCGGCGCCCGCGGTTCCCAGTGGATCGAAAACGCGCGCGGCTTCGTTTCTCACGGCCAACGGACGCGAGGAGCTGTGCCATGGACCTTTCGAGCCTCCAGGGGGTGATGGTGATCGTCGGGCCGATCCTGCTCGCGTTGGCGATCGTCTGGGCGATGTTCCGCAACCGCAGCGATTCCTCGCCGAAGGATGTCGCGCGTACCGAGGAAGCCACGCGGAAACTTTATGACGAGCAGGATCGCGAGGATAAGCTGCGCGACGAGCAGTGAGCCGCTAGGGAGAATGCGTGCGGGCCGCTGACCTCCCTCCGATTCTGACCGACTGGTTCGCGTCGCGCGGCTGGACGCCGCGCCGGCACCAGCTCGACATGCTCGATGCAGCGCGCGCCGGCGAGCACGCGCTGCTCGTCGCGGCCACGGGTGCGGGCAAGACACTCGCGGGTTTCTTGCCGACGCTCGCGGAGTTGATAGAGGCGCCGACGCAGGGCCTGCACACGCTCTACATCTCGCCGTTGAAGGCGCTCGCGGTCGACGTGCAGCGCAATCTGCTCACCCCGATCGAGGAGATGGGCGTCCCGATCCGCGTCGAGACCCGGACCGGCGACACCCCCCATGAGCGCAAGGTCCGCCAGCGCGCGCGGCCGCCCGAGATATTGCTCACCACGCCCGAGTCGCTGAGCCTTTTGCTCTCCTACGAAGACAGCCTCACGATGTTCGCGGGGCTGAAGACGGTGGTGATCGACGAGGTCCATGCCTTCGCCACCGGCAAGCGCGGCGATCTGCTCGCGCTGGCGCTGGCGCGGCTGCAGCGGCTCGCACCGGGGATGCGCCGGGTAGCGCTGTCGGCGACGGTCGCCGATGCCGACGGCTATCGCGCCTGGCTTGCGCCGCATGGCGACATCGATGCCGTGACCCTGGTGCAGGGTGAGAAGGGCGCCGATCCCGACATCGCCATCCTGCTCCCCGAAGGGCGCGTGCCCTGGGCGGGGCATTCGGGCGTCTATGCAATGCCGCAGGTGATGGCCGAGATCGAGACGCATCGCACCACGATCGTCTTCTGCAACACCCGCGGGCTCGCCGAGCTCGTCTTCCAGCAGCTCTGGAAGGTCAACGAGTTGAAGCTGCCGATCGGCGTGCATCACGGCAGCCTCAGCCTCGAGGCGCGGCGCCGCGCCGAGCAGGCGGTGGCCGACGGCAAATTGCGCGCCCTGGTGGCGACCGCGAGCCTCGATCTCGGAGTCGACTGGGGCGATGTGGATTGCGTGATCCAGATGGGCGCGCCCAAGGGATCGTCGCGGCTGCTCCAGCGGATCGGGCGCGCCAACCACCGGCTTGACGAGGCATCGGAGGCAGTGCTCGTGCCCGGCAATCGCTTCGAATATCTCGAGGCGCGCGCGGCGCTCGACGCGGTCGAGCAAGGCGAGCTGGATCCCGATGTCTTCCGTCCCGGCGCGCTCGACGTGCTGGCGCAGCATGTCATGGCCTGCGCATGCGCGGCCCCGTTCGATGCTGCGGAAATGCTGCACGAGGTCCGCGGCGCATTGCCCTATTCGGCACTCGAGCAGGAGACATTCGACCGCGTCCTCAGCTTCATCGCCGACGGCGGCTACAGCTTGCGCGCCTATGACAAGTTCAAGCGGCTTACCCGCGGGCAGGACGGGCTGTGGCGCGTCACCAAGCCCGCCTTCGTTGCGCAGCATCGGCTGAATGCGGGGATCATCGTCGAGGCGCCGATGCTCGACGTGCGCTTCAAGAACGGCCGCAAGCTGGGCAAGATCGAGGAGGGCTTCGGATCGACGCTCTCGCCGGGCGATACCTTCTTCTTCGCCGGGCTGAGCCTCGAGGTCGAGCGCGTCGAATTGACCGACCTGATCGTGCGGGCGAGCGCGAAGCAGGCGCGCTACGTGTCCTATATGGGCGCGCGGCTGGCGATCACGTCGACGCTCGCCAATCGCGTGCGCGAATATCTGCACGATCGCGATCAGTGGCGGCGCTTTCCCGACGATGTCCGCGAATGGCTCGAAGTGCAGGAGCGCCGCTCGGCGATCCCCGCGCCGGCGCAATTGCTCGTCGAGACCTTCCCGCACGAAGGCAAGCACCACATGGTCGCCTATAGCTTCGAGGGCTGGAACGCGCACCAGTCGCTCGGCATGCTGATCACGCGGCGGATGGAGGCGATGGGGCTGAAGCCGCTGGGCTTCGTCGCCAACGATTATGCGCTGGCGGTGTACGGGCTCGAGAAGATCGAGGATCCCGCCGCGCTGTTTTCGCCCGATATCCTGGAGCATGAATTCGTCGACTGGGTGCAGCAATCGGCATTGCTCAAGCGGTCCTTTCGGGAAGTGGCGATCATCGGCGGGCTGGTCGAGCGCCGGCATCCGGGCAAGAAGAAGAGCGGACGCCAGGTCACGTTCTCGACCGACCTGATCTATGACGTGCTCCGCAAATACGAGCCCGACCACCTGCTGCTCAGGGCCGCTTGGGCCGATGCGCGCGCGCGGATGACCGATGTCGGCCGGCTGGCGCGGCTGCTCGATACCGCCGCGGACACGATGCTGCACATCGATTTGCCGCGGGTGAGCCCGATGGCGGTGCCGGTGCTGATCATGATCGGGCGCGAACGCACCCCACAGGGCAGCGGCGAGGAGGCGCTGCTGATCGAAGCGGAAGGCATTGCGGCGGAGGCGATGCGGATGGATTGATTTCGATTGCTGCGCAACATGCGCAGGTATATTGCTATCATATGTCTGGAGTTCTTTATCCGCTCCTGCTCTTCACATTGCCGATCGAGGCACCCGTTGTTCCGCCTCCTGCGCCTCCGCAAGATCCCGAGCTGATCAGCCCTGAATCGGTGATGGAAGCCACCTTGCTGACGCTCGGCGAAGTCGACCAGCGATTGACGGTGCCGGTCGCAGTCAACACCAAGGGCCCCTATAATTTCATCATCGACACCGGCGCCGAACGTACCGTCGTCTCGCGCGAGCTCGCCAACACGCTACGGCTGAGTGCGGGCCACCCGGTGACTCTGCTTTCGATGACCGGACGCAGCCAGGTCGACACGGTGCTGGTGCCCGACCTGACGATCAAGTCGATCGGCATTCAGCACAGCGTCGTCGCTCCCAAGCTAGAGGCGCGCAATCTCGGCGCGATCGGGCTGCTCGGCATCGACACGCTCCGCGACCATCAGGTCACGATCAATTTCGAGCGCGGCACGATGGAAGTGCGCAAGAGCGAGAAACGCCCCAAATTCCGCCGCGCGGACAGTGACGAGATCGTCGTGACGGCCAAGAGCATGTTCGGTCAGCTCATCGTCACCGACGCTTATTATGGGAACACCCGCATCCAGGTGGTGCTCGATACCGGCAGCCAGGTGAGCATGGGCAACAGCGCGCTGCGCAAGCGCGTCACGCGAAACCGCAAGACCCAGCCGATCGAGCTGACCGACGTGACCGGGGTCAAGACGTTCGCCGACTATACCACCGTGCCCAATATCAAGGTGGGCGATGTGATGTTCGGATCGATGCCGGTCGCTTTCGCCGATGTCGCGCCGTTCGAACGCTTCGGGCTGACCAAACGTCCGGCCCTGCTGCTCGGCATGGACGCGCTGCGCAGCTTCCGCAGCGTCGATATCGATTTCCCCAACCGGCAGGTCCGCTTCCGGATGCCGAAGGGCAGCGAACGGCAGCCCCGCTTCACCACGGGCTCGCTGATTCCCGGCGGTGGCGGTTCCCTCGGAGTGAAATCCTATTAGTCCGGATTGACTTGGACGCGCCGGGGCTGCTTGGCTCGGCGCATGACTCGCCTGTCCCGCGCCTCGCTTGCTACACTTCCCGTCGCCCGCCCGGGCCACACGCCCGAAGCCATCCGTACCGGCATCGTCCATTTCGGCCCCGGCGCCTTTCATCGCGCGCATCAGGCCGCTTATGTCGATCGGCTGCTCGACGCGGATCCGCGCTGGGGGATCGCCGCGGTTTCGCTGCGCAGCGGGAGCACCACCGACGCGCTGAAGGCGCAGGACGGGCTCTACGCGCTGGCGGTGATCGACCGCGAGCCTTCGACGCGGATCGTCGCCGCGCATTCGGATGCGATCGGCCCGGGCGAAGGCGCGCGGCTGCGCAGGCTGCTCGCCTCGCCCGAGGTGCGGATCGCGACGAGCACCGTGACCGAGAAGGGCTATTGCCTTGCCGGCGACGGCAGTCTCGACTTCGCGCATCCCGATATCGTCCATGATCTCCAGCGCCCCGCCGAGCCGGCGAGCGTGATCGGCTGGATCGTCGCCGGGCTGGGGGATCGCCGCGCCGCCGGGCTGCCGCCCTTCGCGATGCTCTGCTGCGACAACATGACCGGCAACGGCGCCAAGCTTCGGGCGGCGTGCGTGGCGCTGGCGCGGGAGCAGGATCCTGTGCTCGCCGACTGGATCGCGGGTGAAGTCGCCTTTCCCGATTCGATGGTCGATTCGATCACGCCGGCCAGCGACGCGGCGTTTCTCGGCAAGGTCCGGGATGCGCTCGGCGTCGAGGACCTGGCTGCGGTCCAGCGCGAGAGCTTCACCCAATGGGTGCTCCAGCGCTTCGACATGGCCGACGGGCCCGATCTCGCTTCGGCGGGCGTGACGCTCACCGACGATGTCCGCGGCTATGAGCAAGCCAAGCTCCGCATCCTCAACGGCGCGCATTCGACGCTGGCTTATGTCGGGCTCGCGCGCGGGCACGAGACGGTGTTCGAAGCGATGTCCGATGCCGTGCTCGAAGGTTTCGTCACGCGGCTGGTCCATCAGGACATCGCCGCCTCGCTCGCGCCGGTCGAGGGGCTCGACAAGGCCGCTTATGCCGATGCCGTGCTGAACCGCTTCCGCAATCCCGAGATCCGGCATCTGCTCGCGCAGATCGCATGGGATGGTTCGCAGAAGCTCCCCTATCGCCTGCTCGATACGACGCGCGCGGCGCTCGATGCGGGGCGTGGCGTGGAACGGCTGGCAGTGCCGGTGGCGGCGTGGATCGCGTTCGTGCGCCGCAAGGCCGAGGCGGGCGAGACGATCACCGATCCGCTGGCCGACTCGCTCGCCGCCGCCGCGACCAGTGCCAATCCGGTGACGGCGATGCTTGGCGTCGAGCCGGTGTTCGGGGAGCGGCTGGCCGGCGACGAACGGTACCGTGCCGCGGTGCGCGAAGCGTTCCAGTATTTCGCGCAAGGCGACATCGCGCCGCTGCTTGCGCGGTAGCTATTCGTGCTCCGGCCTTCGCCGGAGCAACGGGGGGTCAGAGTGGCCTGGGTCCGTCCGTACCCAGCACGTGCGTGCAGAGCTGCGCCTCGGGCGTATCTTCGGCCTCGAGCGCCGCGACGGTGACCCAGCCCTCCGCGCGCAGTTTCGCGCCGGTTTCCGGAGCGGTGCCGAACGGCAGGAACAGCCGGCGGCGCTCGCCGGCGCTCAGCCCGGCGTCCAGGATCGGATCGGCGAACAGCGAGAAGCCCACCGCGGGCTCCTCGCGGCCATTGCCGTGGAGGATCGTGTAGGTGCCGCCGCGGCCGATCTCGCCGCGCACGCCGCGCGCGAAGATCGAGAAGCCGAGCCAGCTCTGATATTCGAAGCCGTGGCGTTCGGTCGGATCGAGCGTCAGCGCGGCCTGTCCATCGACGCTCGCGGCGATCCGGGCGAGCCCGTCGAGCCGGCTGGCCAGCGCATTGCCCGCGTCGATCGCGCGCAGCCGCGCCATCGCAGCGTCGAACGGCCCCGCCGCTTCGATCAGCGGCAGCCAGCGCGCGTCGATCGCGGCGACGCCGCCGGCATCCTTGGCGTCGAGCCGATCGCGCAGCAGCGCCAGCGTGCCGGGATCGAGATCGGCGGCGAGCGTGTCGGCAAGGTCGGGAAGCGTGAAGTCGATCGCGATTCCGGTCACGCCCGCCGCCTGCAACGCTTCGATCGCGACGCGGACCACTTCGATCGCCGCCGCGACGGTGTCGAGTCCGATCAGCTCGGCACCCATCTGCCGCATCGCGCGCTGCGGGTTGAGTTCGGAGGCGCTGAGCTTGACCACCGCGCCGGCATAGGAAAGCCGCACCGGACGCGGGTGATGGCCCATCCGCGTGACTGCGATACGGCCGACCTGCGCGGTCAGATCCGGACGGATCGCGAGCGTGCGCTGCGAGACGGGATCGACGAAGCGCACCGCGTCGCGTACCCCGCCGGCCTTGAGCCGCGAGGCGAGTTCGTCGGCGAATTCGGCGAGCGGCGGATCGACCTGCTCATAACCATAGAGCCGCGCCACCCCGAGCACGCGCGCCTCCAGCCCCGCCGCGGCATCGGCGGCGGGGGGAAGGCGGTCGTGAAAACCCTCGGGAAGTAGGCCGGACATAGACGATAGAACCCCTTCAGCCGCCCCATACCCGTTCGGACTGAGCCTGTCGAAGCCCCGTTCTTCCTCGCGAAAAGAAGAACGGCCCTTCGACAAGCTCAGGGCGAACGGTGTGCGTGTGCAGTCCTCAGAACTTGAGCGCCATCGCCGTCTTCACGCCGGGGAGCGCGCGGACCGTGGCGACGAGCTCGGGCGTGACTTCGTTGTCGATCGACAGCAGCAGCACCGCTTCGCCGCCGGCATCGCGGCGGCCGAGGTGGAAGGTGCCGATATTGACGCCCGCCTCGCCCAACGTGGTGCCGAGCCGGCCGATGAAGCCCGGCGCGTCCTCGTTGACGACATAGAGCATGTTGCCGATCAGATCGGCCTCGACCTTGATCCCGAACAGTTCGACGAGGCGCGGCTGCGCGTTCGAGAAGAGCGTGCCCGCCACCGAGCGCTCGCCCGCATCGGTCTTGACCGAGACGCGCAATAGCGTGTGGTAATCGCCTTCCTTTTCGTTGCGGACTTCGCGCACTTCCATGCCGCGTTCCTTGGCGAGATAGGGCGCATTGACCATGTTCACCGTGTCCGAATGGACGCGCAGGAAGCCGGCGAGCACCGCGCTGACGATCGGCTTCTGGTTCAATTCGGCCGCGGCGCCTTCGCTGTGGATCGAGACGCGGGCGATCTCGCCATGCGCGAGCTGGCCGATCAGGCTGCCGAGCTTCTCGGCGAGCGCCATGTACGGCTTGAGCCGCGGCGCTTCCTCGGCGGACAGCGACGGCACGTTGAGCGCGTTGGTGACGCCGCCGGAGACGAGATAGTCGGCCATCTGCTCGGCGACCTGGATCGCGACATTGACCTGCGCCTCGTTGGTCGAGGCGCCGAGATGCGGCGTCGAGATGAAGTTGGGCGTGCCGAACAGCGGCGATTCCTTCGCCGGCTCCTGCACGAACACGTCGAGCGCTGCGCCGCCGATATGACCCGAATCGAGCAGCTCCTTGAGTGCCGCCTCGTCGATCAGCCCGCCGCGGGCGCAATTGATGATGCGAACGCCCTTCTTGGTCTTGGCGAGATTCTCGCGGCTGAGGATGTTGCGGGTCTGGTCGGTCAGCGGCGTGTGGAGCGTGATGAAATCGGCGCGCAGCAACAGATCGTCGAGCGTCATCTTCTCCACGCCCATCTCGAGCGCGCGCTCGGGCGTGAGGAAGGGATCATAGGCGATCACCTTCATCTTGAGGCCCAATGCACGGTCGGCGACGATCGAACCGATATTGCCGGCGCCGATCAGCCCGAGCGTCTTGCCGGTGACTTCGACGCCCATGAAGCGGTTCTTCTCCCACTTGCCGGCCTGGGTCGACTTGTCGGCCTCAGGCAGGTCGCGGGCGAGCGCGAACATGAGGGCGATGGCGTGCTCGGCAGTGGTGATCGAGTTGCCGAACGGGGTGTTCATGACGACCACGCCCTTGGCCGAGGCCGAGGGGATGTCGACATTGTCGACGCCGATGCCGGCGCGGCCGACGACCTTGAGGTTGGTCGCGGCTTCGAGGATTTCCTTGGTCACCCGGGTCGAGCTGCGGATCGCGAGGCCGTCATAGTCGCCGATGATCGCCTTGAGCTCCTCCGGCGTCTTGCCGGTGATCTCGTCGACCTCGACGCCGCGCTCGCGGAAGATCTGCGCGGCCTTGGGGTCCATTTTGTCGCTGATGAGGACTTTGGGCATGGTTCTATCCTGAAACTTGGTGCTCCGGCGCAGGCCGGAGCTCTGGAAAGGGAATGGCTGGTGGCCAGCGCTCCGGCCTTCGCCGGAGCACGCGAGAAGTCAGGCGGCTTTCGCCTCGGCGTAGGCCCAGTCGAGCCATGGCCCGAGCGCCTCGATATCGGCGGTGTCGACCGTCGCGCCGCACCAGATGCGCAGCCCCGCGGGGGCGTCACGATAGCCAGCGACGTCATAGGCCGCGCCTTCCTTGTCGAGCAGCGACGCGAACTTCTTGATGAACGCCTCGTCGGCACCCTCGACAGTCAGGCACACGCTGGTGGTCGAGCGGCTCGCTTCGTCCTCGGCGAGATTGCCGAGCCAGTTGCGTTCCGCGACGATCTTCTGGAGTGCGGCGGCATTCGCATCGCTGCGCGCGATCAGGCCCTTCGCTCCGCCGACCGACTTGCCCCATTCGAGCGCGAAGATCGCGTCCTCGACCGCGAGCATCGACGGCGTGTTGATCGTCTCGCCCTTGAACACGCCCTCGGCGAGCTTGCCCTTGGCGATCAGGCGGAAGACTTTGGGGAGCGGCCAGGCCGGGGCGTAGGTTTCGAGCCGCTCGACTGCGCGAGGGCCGAGGATCAGGACGCCGTGACCGCCCTCGCCGCCCAGCACCTTCTGCCACGAGAAGGTCGCGACATCGATCTTGTCCCACGGCAGGTCATAGGCGAACACTGCCGAGGTCGCGTCGGCGAAGCTCAGGCCTTCGCGGTCGTCGGGGATCCAGTCGCCGTTCGGCACGCGCACGCCCGAAGTGGTGCCGTTCCAGGTGAACAATACGTCGTTCGACCAGTCGACCTGGCGCAGATCGGGAAGCCGCCCGTAATCGGCGCGGAGCACGGTCGGGTCGAGCTTGAGCTGCTTGACCGCATCGGTGACCCAGCCTTCACCGAAGCTCTCCCAGGCGAGCGTCGTCACCGGGCGTGCGCCCAGCATCGTCCACATAGCCATCTCGAAGGCGCCGGTGTCGGAGCCCGGGACGATGCCGATGCGGTGCGTATCGGGGAGCTGCAGCAGCTCGCGCATCAGGTCGATCGCATATTGCAGGCGGGTCTTGCCGATCTTCGAACGGTGCGAGCGGCCGAGCGATTCGCTGGCGAGCTTCGACGCATCCCAGCCCGGAGGCTTGGCGCAGGGACCGGAAGAGAAAAAGGGGCGTGCCGGCTTGGTAGCGGGCTTGGCAGCAGACGCAGTTGTGGCGTCGGTAACGGCAGAATCATTCATGTCAGTCTCTCCTTGCAGAGAGCACGCGCGGCGTTGGGACCGCGTGGCCCGTCGACGGCCCTAGCGGCGGCTGGCGCAAAGTCAATGTGGGTAAAGCTACGGCTTCGCGGGTTCGGGCGGCCATTTCGCCAGCAGCCCGCGGTCGGTCATCCAGTCGGTGATCCGCGCGGGCCAGTTGCGAAGACTCACCATCGGCGTCGTCTCGCCCATGTTGAATGCGTGCCCGCCCGCCGCGTACATATGGAGCTCGGAAGAGGCGCCCGCGGCGCGATAGGCGTTGAGCAAATCGATGATCGGTTGCGAGCAGCATTGATCGTCGTTGGTCGCGGTCATCAGCAAGGGCGGCGAATCGCGCGTGATCTTCTCTTCGCCGTGGAGCGGACCCGGGAAGACCAACACGCCGAAATCGGGACGTGCCGAGAGCCGGTCGATCGCATCCCCCTTTCCCGGCGCGGGCACCGGCGGGCTGAGCAGGGTCACCCGCGCCAATTCACCCCCGGCGGAGAAGCCGACCACGCCGATCTTGTGGGGATCGAGCTTCCATTCGCCGGCCCGGCTGCGGATCGTCCGCATCGCGCGCTCGGCATCCTGCCGGGCATGCTCGAACTTGTAGGGTGAATCCTTGCCGCGGAAGAGCCGGTAGCGCAGCACGAACGCCGCGATGCCGCGCTCGTTGAACCATCGCGCGGCATCATTGCCCTCGCTGGTGATGACGAGGAATTCGTGCGCGCCGCCGGGCATCAGCAAAACCGCCGCGCCGGTCTCGCGGCCCGGGCGTGCGGGGAAATAGGTGACGCTCGGGTCGTTGACCGGCTTGAGCCAATAGGCCTCGGCCTGTTCGGGGATATTCTTGCGGCTCTCGAATCCCGGCGCGCCGTCTGCCCATAATGCGATTCGCTGCGGCGTAGCGGGCGGATCCTGCGCCCAGACCGGCGATGCGAGCAAGGCGAGCGCCCAGGCGAAGGCGGCGAGCAGTCTGGTCATGAGTCTCTCCGGTCGGCGGCCGTCTCGGGCGGCGCCTGGGAACGATGGTAGCGCTACCAGTACGAGAGTCAAACCGGTGCTCGCGTGCGACGGACAACAGCGAATCTTCAGAATCACCGTGCTATGCGTGCCGGATGCGCATCGGCGTCCTGTTCCTCGCCTTGTTCCTGACCAGTTGTATCGGCGGCGACAGTGACGACCGGCCGGCGCCGATTCGCGAGCGCAGATCGGGGCCGATCACGCTGACCGGGCCGACTCCGCGCGAGACGCAGCAATGCTTCGCCGATCTGTCGCGCGAACAGGTTCGCTATTCGCCGTTGCCCGACCGCGATTTCGGCAGCGGCTGCATCGTCACCGGCGCGGTGCAATTGCTCGATATCGGCGTGCCGGTGACCAACCTCAAATCGATGCGCTGCCCGCTCGCACGCACCTTCACGGCGTGGGTGCGCTTCGCGGTAGCGCCCGCGGCGAAGCAGATACTCGGCAGCGAGCTGGTCCGCGTCGAAAGCTTTGGCACCTATTCGTGCCGGGCGATCATCGGCGGTTCTTCGGGGCGGATATCGGAACACGGTCTCGGCAACGCCGTCGATGTCGGTGGATTCATCCTCGCCGACGGACGCAAAATCCGTGTCGAGACCGGCTGGAAGTCCGACGATCCGGCCGTCCGCCAGTTCTTCGCGACGATCCACAATTCGGCGTGCAAGCGCTTCAAGACGGTGCTCGGCCCCGATTACAACGCCGCGCACTACAATCACCTCCATCTCGACATGGGCCGCGGGCCGTTCTGCGCCTGATCTGGGCATTTGCAGCGAGCCCGCGATCGGCCTAAGCCGGACCAAATGAGCAACGACACACGCGTCCCGAGCCGCGTCTTCCGCCCCGCGCAGCAGGAAGCCGAGAACGCCAACACCAATAGCGGCACGCCCCAGACCGAACATCCGGCATACCGGCTCGCCTTTCAGGACATGGACTTCCTGTTGCGCGAGGATCTTCGGCCCGTCCGCTTCCAGCTCGAGCTGCTCAAGCCGCAGCTGATCCTCGACGAGGCCAATATCGCCTCGACCTTCGTCGTTTATGGCTCGGCGCGTATCCCCGAGCCTGAAAAGGCGAAGGCATTGCTCGAGCTCGCCGACACGCCCGAGCAGAAGAAGATCGCCGAGCGGCTGATCGAGAAGTCGCATTATTACGACGTCGCGCGCGAGCTGGCGCAGATGGTGAGCAACTTTCCGCTCGACGAAGCGGGCAAGCGGCACTTCGTGGTGTGCTCGGGCGGCGGCCCTTCGATCATGGAAGCGGCCAATCGCGGCGCGCGCGACGTCGGCGCGGACACCGTGGCGCTCAACATCGTGCTGCCGCACGAACAGGCGCCCAATCCCTATGTGACGCCGTCGCTGTCGATGCAGTTCCACTATTTCGCGCTTCGGAAGATGCACTTCCTGCTCCACGCGCGTGCCGTCGCGGTGTTCCCGGGCGGCTTCGGCACGTTCGACGAGAGCTTCGAGCTGCTGACCCTGATCCAGACCGGCAAGATCGATCCGATCCCGGTGCTGTTCTACGGCAAAGACTTCTGGCAGCGCGTCGTCAATTTCGAGGCTCTGTGCGAGGAAGGCGTGATCGGTCCGCGCGATCTGAGCCTGTTCCACTTCGTCGAGACGGCGGAAGAAGGCTGGCGGATCGTCCAGGATTTCTGGCGCGACAAGCAGGCGAAGGGCTGAAACTCGCCTGTGCGGTGACGGGCAACAGAGGCCTCCGGGCATCTCCCTTGTTGCCTTGCAACATGCTTTCCCCCATCACCGCGCCCTCGGAGGAAGCGCAATTGGCCACCCGCGCCGCGACATCGTTGTTCGACGCCGCGACAATCGCCGATCGCTGGATCGCGGATTATTGCGGCCATGTTCCCGACAGCGACGTGCTCTGCGCCGGCGGTCGCGATCCGGCATGGACGGCGATGTTCGAGGAACTCGCCGCGGTCTCGGGCGAGGGACTCGAGCCCGCCCGCGAGCGCGCGCAACGCCATGCCGAGGATATCGGCACCGGTTTCCGTATCCCCGACGAGGGCGAGGAGCGCCCCTGGCCGCTTTCGCCCGTCCCGCTGCTGATCGAAAAGGCCGAATGGGACGGCATCGCCCAAGGTATCATCCAGCGCGCCGAGCTGCTCGAAACCATTCTCCAGGACCTGTACGGCGAGGCGCGGCTGATCGCCGACGGCCATGTCCCCGCCGCGCTCGTCGCCGGCAGCCCCTTCTTCCTCCGCCCGCTCGCGCGGCTCACGCCGCCCGGCGGCCACCATCTCCAGTTCGTCGCCGCCGATCTCTGCCGGGGACCCTCGGGCGAATGGCGGGTGCTCGCCGATCATCTCCGCGCGCCCGCCGGTGCGGGCTATGCGCTGGAGAACCGGCTGGCGATCGCGCGGACTTTGGGCGAGCTCCAGTCGCGGCTCAATATCGAGCGCCACGCCCCCTTCTTCGCCGCTTTCCGAGAAGGTGTGGCGGCGGCGTGCCGGCGCGCCGAGCCGCGCATCGCCTTGCTGACCCCCGGCCGGCTCAATCCGAGTTATGCCGAGCAGGCGCATCTCGCGCGCTATCTCGGCTTCCTGCTCGTCGAGGGTGCCGATCTCGCGGTGCTCGACGACAAGCTCTATGTCCGCACTATCGCCGGGCTGAAGCGCGTCGACGCCTTGTGGCACCGGCTCGATCCGCGGCTGCTCGATCCGCTCGCGCTCGATTCGCATTCGACGATCGGCGTGCCCGGAGTGATCGACGCGATCGCCGCGGGCAATGTCGTCATCGCCAACGCGCCCGGCGCCGGGCTGCTCGAAGCGCCGGCCTTCGCCGCCTTCCTGCCGCGGCTGGCGGAAGTGCTGACCGGTGCGCCGCTCGCACTCCCCAATATCGCGACCTGGTGGTGCGGGCAGGATGCCGAACGCGACTATGTCGCCGCCAATCTGGAGTCGCTGCTGATCGCGCCGGCTTTCGGAAGCGCGCCGCTCGGGCTGCCCGCCGGCGAGACGGTGCTCGGCGCGGCGCTCGGATCCGACGAACGCGCGGCCTTGCTTGATGACATGACGCGCCGTCCGCAGGACTATGTCGGGCAGGAGATCGTCCGCCTCTCGACGATGCCGGCGGTGGCCGGGGACGCGCTCGCGCCGCGCCCCTTCACGCTGCGGGTCTTCGCCGCGCGCGACGGCGAGGGCCGCTGGGCCGTGCTCCCCGGCGGCTTCGCCCGTATCGGCGAGCATCCCGATCCGCGCGCCGCGGTGATGGGAGAGGGCATGTGGTCCGCCGATGTCTGCATCCATGGGCCCGATCCGGTCGCGCCGGTATCGCTGCTGCCTTCGGACGACACCACCCAGCTCCGCCGCAATCCGGGCACCTTGCCCAGCCGCGTTGCCGACAATCTGTTCTGGCTCGGCCGCTATCTCGAACGCGGCGAGGCGCTGCTTGGGCTGCTCCGCGTGCTGCTCGGCCACTCCATCAGCGCCGACACCGGCGCCGCGCTTGCGGCGGATACCGTCGCCCGCCTCACCCGGCTGGTGGTGGCTTCGGGCGCGGCGCCCGAGCCCAAGGGCTTCAAACGCGCCGACCTGACTCAACTCGCCCGTACTGCGCTCGAAGACGAGGGGGAGTGGTACAGCGTCCGCGCGATCAACCGGCAGGCGCGGCTGATCGGCGAAGTCTCGCGCGAGCGGCTCTCGGCCGACATGATCCGCCTGCTCGACGCGCCCTTTCCGCAACGCGGCGTGCTGCTCGACAAGGCCGGCTCGCTCCAGCGCCGCTATTCGGCCCTCAACGGGCTGGCGAGCGAGCATATGACGCGCACCGATGCGTGGCGCTTCCACGACATCGGCCGCCGGATCGAGCGCGCGTTGGGCGCGATCCGCTTCATTCGTACGTTCGGCGGGCCCGACGCGACCGCCGACGATCTGTCGACCCTGCTCGATCTGCTGGACAGCCAGATCAGCTATCGCCAGCGCTATCTGACCGGAATGGCGCGCGTGCCCGTGCTCGATCTGGTGACGCTCGATCCCCATAATCCCCGAGCGCTCGCCTTCCAGGTCGCGGCGATCTCGGCGCATCTCAACAAGCTGCCGGTGCTTTCCGACGATGGTCTCGCCGAACCGCAACAGGCGCAGGCGCGCGAGATCGCGGCTTTGCTCGTCACCGCCAGCGCGACGCGGGTGAGCGATGCGATGCTGAGCGATCTCGAAACGCGCCTGACGAAACTTTCGGGAGCAGTCGCACGGCGTTACTTCCTGCACGGTGCCGAGCCGCTGCGCGCCGCCGGCCTCGTCCTGGCCTGACCTGCATGCTGTACCAAATCCGCCATGTGACGCGGTTCGACTATGCCGAGCCTGCCGCCTTCGCGCGCAACAATCTCCGCCTCAAGCCGATCCTCTGGTCGGGCCAGACGATCGAGGATTACGCCTTGATCATCGAACCGCAGGGCCGCGTCTTCCCGGCCCGGGCCGAGGCGGGGCTCGCGAATGTCGTCCGGCTGGTGGTCGAGCAGCCCGCGCGCACGCTCACCATCGAAAGCCGCGCCCGCGTCCGTGTCGATCGGGCTATCCCGGTGCCTGCGCCTTCCGATCCTGCGCTCGCCCAGATCGCCGAATGGGCACGCGCCGGCCGGGATGCCTCGCCCGCGGGGCCGGCCGCCTATCTTTTCCCGTCGCCGCTGATCCCGCTCGATCGCGAGATCGCGGCATGGTGCGCGGAGGATCTCGATCCTGCGCGCGGCGTGCTAGACGCGGCAATCGCGCTGGCGTTGCGCATCCAGCGCGAATTTGACTTCGATCCCACCGCAACGCTCGTCGACACGCCGCCGCGCGAAGCATTCCTCCAGCGCGGCGGAGTCTGCCAGGATTTTGCGCAGATCATGATCTCGGGCCTGCGCGCCGCAGGGCTCCCCGCCGCTTATGCCTCGGGCTATATCCGCACTTTGCCACCCCCGGGCCAACCGCGGCTGGTAGGCGCCGATGCGACGCATGCATGGGTATTGGTCTGGGCGGGGCCGCAGCTCGGCTGGGTCGGCGTCGATCCCACCAACGGCATCTGGATGGCGGGCGATCATATCGTCGTCGCGATCGGCCGCGACTATGCCGATGTCGCCCCGATCGACGGGATCGTCCTCGGCTGGGGGGCGCAGAAGATGCAGGTTTCGGTCGATGTCGAGCCGCTTGAGCAGATCCCCGCCTGAGGCGGACTTGCGCAAAGCCCGTGCGGCAACGATGTTCGCGGGCGAAAGGCTCCTGTAAGGGGCGCTCGAATTTGGTGATTTTCGAACGGGGAAATGCGTGGCCGATCCTTATGCAACTCTAGGCGTGGCAAGGGGCGCGAGCGAGGCCGATATCAAGAAGGCCTATCGCAAGCTCGCCAAGGAGCTGCACCCTGACCGTAACAAGGACAATCCCAAGGCCGCCGAACGCTTCAGCCAGATCGCGTCGGCGTATGATCTGCTGAGCGACAAGGACAAGCGCGCGCGCTTCGATCGCGGCGAAATCGATGGCGACGGCAATCCCACCGCACCGTTTGGATATGGCGGCGGCCCGCAAGGCGGCTTTCGTCCCGGCGGCAGCGGCGGTTTCGATTTCGGCGGCGAATCGAGCGACATCGGCGATATCTTCGAGGGACTGTTCGGCGGCGGCGCGGGCCGGCGTGGCGGCGGCGGATTCAGCGGCGGCTTTGGCGGTTTCGGCCGGCGGCCGGCCGCCAAGGGCGCGAACGTTGCCTATCGCCTCGCCGTGGCATTCGAGGACGCGGCCAGGCTCGCACCCCAGCGGATCACGCTTCGCGACGGCAAGACGATCGACCTCAAGCTGCCCCCAGGCCTCGAAAACGGCACCCAGATGCGGCTCGCGGGCAAGGGCGAGGAAGGCCCGGGCGGTTTCGGCGACGCGATCGTGACGATCGACATCCAGCCGCACCGCTTCTTCGTCCGCGAGGGCGATGACGTCCGGCTCGATTTGCCGGTCAGCCTGTCCGAAGCGGTGCTCGGCGCCGAAGTGCGGGTGCCTACGCCCGATGGCGCTGTGATGCTCAAGGTTCCCAAAGGCTCGACCTCGGGCAAGGTCCTGCGCCTCAAGGGGCGCGGCTTCCACAAGAAAGGCGGCGGGCGCGGCGATCTGCTGGTCACGCTGATGGTCGACTTGCCGGTCGACGACGACGCATTGGTCGAGTTCGTGCAGGGCTGGCAGGACAAGGGGAACCCGCGTGGCCGCATGGGCGTCTGAGCCCTTGTGACAGAAGCGGAATCCGCCGGCGCCGCCGAGGCGAGGCCCGGGCTCGGTGCCCGTATTCGCGCGGCGATGGGCAAAGTCGGTTTCGGACCCCGGTTCTTCCATGTCATCGGCCGCGTCGTGACGGACACCTTCAACGAAGGGTTCACTTATGCCGGCAATTTCGCCTATCTTTCGCTCGTCACCCTTTTTCCGTTCCTGATCGTCGCGGCGGCGATCGCGCAGCTCATCGGACGCAACGCCGAAGGGATAAGGACGCTCGAGGCGTTCCTGCAGACGATGCCGCCCGACGTGGGGGAAGTGCTCCGCAAGCCCGCCGCCGACGTGCTCCAGGCGCGCACCGGCAATCTCCTGTGGTTCGGCGCGATCGTCGGGCTATGGACCACCGCGGGTTTCATCGAGACGCTGCGCGGGATTCTTCGCCAGTCCTATGGCGTCAAATCGAGCACGCCCTTCTGGCGCTATCGGCTGGGTGCGATGGGCATCAGCGTCGCCTCGGTCATCCTCGCAATGGCCGCGTTCAGCTTCCAGGTGCTCCTGACCGGAATCGAGCAATTCATCTACCGGTTGCTGCCCTGGGCGTCGCAGGCGCAGGCGATCGTCGCCGCCACCAAGGCCTTGCCGGCATTGGTGCTGTTCGGTGCGCTATACATGCTGTTCTATTCGCTGACGCCCAGCCGGTATCGCCATTCGAACTGCCCGAAATGGCCTGGTCCGGCGTTCATCACCTTGTGGTGGCTGTTCGTCACGGCGATGCTGCCGCGCGTGCTGATCACGCTCGGCAGCTACGACCTGACCTATGGCAGCCTGGCCGGCGTGATGATCGTGCTGATCTTCTTCTATCTGATCGGGCTCGGCATGGTTGCCGGCGCCGAACTCAACGCCGCCCTAGCCGAACCGGTGCCGGACGGAGTAGAGGGGGCGCGCGATAAGGAGGGCGGAGCGTAGTGACGGGATTGATGCAGGGTAAGCGCGGGCTGATCATGGGCCTGGCGAACGATCGTTCGCTGGCGTGGGGGATTGCCCGGAAGCTGCGCGAACAGGGCGCGGAACTCGCGTTCAGCTATCAGGGCGAAGCGCTCGAGAAGCGCGTGCGCCCGCTCGCCGAACAGCTCGGCAGCGATTTCCTGATCGAGTGCGACGTCTCGGACATGACCGAGCTCGACAAGACCTTCGCGACTTTGGCGGAGCGCTGGCCGACGATCGATTTCGTCGTCCATGCGATCGGCTTCTCGGACAAGAACGAGCTGCGCGGCGGCTATGTCGATACCAGCCTCGACAATTTCCTGATGACGATGAACATCAGCGTCTATTCGTTCGTCGCGGTGGCGCAGCGGGCATCGAAGATGATGCCGAACGGCGGCAGCCTGCTCACGCTCAGCTATTACGGCGCCGAGAAGGTGATCCCGCACTATAACGTGATGGGCGTCGCCAAGGCCGCGCTGGAGACCAGTGTCCAGTATCTCGCAGTCGATCTCGGCCGCGACAGTATCCGCGTCAATGCGATCTCGGCGGGCCCGATCAAGACGCTCGCGGCCTCGGGTATCGGTGATTTCCGCCTGATCCTGAAGTGGAACGAGCTCAATTCGCCGCTCAAGCGCAATGTCACGATCGAGGATGTCGGCGGCGCGGGGCTGTATCTGCTCTCGGACCTTGCTTCGGGCGTGACCGGTGAGACGCATCATGTCGATGCCGGATACAACGTCATCGGCATGAAGGCCGAGGATGCACCGGATATCGCATTGGTGTGAGCATCGCGATCCGCCCCGCGACGGGCGGGCACGTGGCCGCGATCGACGCATTGCTGCGGCGCGCCTTTCCCGCGCCCGACGAGGCCATGCTGGTCCAGCGGCTGTGCATCGACGGCGACATGGTACTGACGCTCGTTGCCGATGACGAAGAGAGCGGCGCGCTTGCCGGCGTCATCGTCTACAGTCGGATGACCGTGGAGATCGGCGGCAAGTCGATCGGGGCAGTGGCGCTCGCCCCGCTCGCGGTCGATGCCGGGCAGCGCGGCCAAGGCGTCGCCGAGGCATTGGTCCGCGCCAGTCTCGTCCAGCTTGCCGATGCCGGGGCGATGCTCGTCTTCGTGCTCGGCGATCCCGCTTATTACGAACGTTTCGGCTTTTCGGCCGATTGGGCGCGCGGATTTGCCTCGCCTTATGCGGGCGACTATCTGATGGCGCTGCCGCTCCAGGGTGGCGCCATGCCGTGCGGCGAGCGCGGAGCGGCGACGCACGCAAGGGCGTTCGCACAGCTGGGCGGGAACTCTTGAGCTTCAACACCTTCGGACGCGTCTTCCGCTTCACCACCTGGGGGGAGAGCCATGGGCCGGCGCTGGGTGCCGTGGTCGACGGCTGCCCGCCGGGGCTGACGCTGTCCGAAGCCGATATCCAGCCCTTCCTCGACAAGCGCCGCCCGGGCCAGTCGCGCTTCACCACGCAGCGGCAGGAGCCCGATCAGGTCCGCATCCTCTCGGGCGTGTTCGAGGGGCGCACCACGGGCACGCCGATCAGCCTGATGATCGAGAATGTCGACCAGCGCTCGAAGGATTATTCGGAAGTCGCGCAGGCCTATCGCCCCGGCCATGCCGATTACGCTTATGATCAGAAATACGGCTTTCGCGACTATCGCGGCGGCGGGCGTTCCTCGGCGCGCGAGACGGCGGCGCGGGTCGCAGCCGGCGCAGTGGCGCGGCTCGCCATTCCGGAGGTGAGGATACGCGCCTGGGTCGAGGCGATCGGCGGCGACGCGATCGATCCTGCGAACTTCGACGCGGCCGAGATCGACAACAATCCGTTCTTCTGCCCCGACGCCGCCGCGGCCGCGCGCTGGGAGACGCTGGTCGACGATGCGCGCAAGGCGGGTTCGTCGCTCGGCGCAGTGATCGCGTGCGAGGCTACCGGCGTGCCGCCGGGCTGGGGCGCGCCGCTTTATGCCAAGCTCGACAGCGAGCTGGCGGCCGCGTGCATGTCGATCAACGCAGTCAAGGGCGTCGAGATCGGCGACGGCTTCGCCGCGGCGACGCTGACCGGCGAGCAGAATGCCGATGCGATGCGGCCTGGGAACGACGGCGTGCACTTCCTTGCCAACCATGCGGGGGGCATCGCCGGAGGCATTTCGACGGGGCAGCCGGTGCTGGTGCGGGTCGCGTTCAAGCCGACCAGCTCGATCCTGACGCCGGTCGAGACGATCAGTCGCGAAGGCGAGGCTACCGAGATCCGGACCAAGGGGCGGCACGACCCCTGCGTCGGCATCCGCGGCGCGCCGGTGGTCGAGGCGATGGTTGCGCTGGTGCTCGCCGATCAGAAATTATTGCATCGGGCGCAGTGCGGCTGATCCCGCGATAGGGTCAGCTCGCGGTTAATCGGTTTTGTTACAGCGGCGAAGCGTCCCGCCTGCACGCAACCAGCGGCCGGCAGACCCGTTCAATTCCTGCAAGTTATCAACCTGCAGGAGTGTAAAACATGCGTAAGCTTTCGTTGTTCCTTGCCGGGGCCCTGATCTTCCCGGCCGCCGCGATGGCCCAGTCGACACCGCAGTCGACACCGAGCCAGGACCCGTCGGCGACCTCGCCCGACAGCACGACGAACCCGGATCACAAGAAGGACAAGAAAGACAAGAAGGGCGATCCGAGCGCCGACAGCACCGCACCGGCGCCCGACAGCGGCACGAGCGGGAGCGGGACCACCGAGCCGACGCCCGATCCGAACGCCAGCACCACGCCAGCGCCCGAGCCGGCCACACCGACGCCGCAGCGTTAAGCGGCGGGGCCCCGGCGGCAGTGTCGCCGGGGCCCGGCTTTCGATCAGTCCGCGAAGGGATCGCGGACCAGAATGGTGTCTTCGCGCTCGGGGCTGGTCGATACCAGAGCCACCGGACACTGGATCAGCTCTTCCACCCGACGGATATATTTGATCGCCGCGGCGGGCAGTTCGGCCCAGCTGCGCGCGCCCGCGGTCGATTCGTGCCATCCGGGCATGGTCTCGTAGACCGCCTCCACTCCCGCCTGATCCGCGGCATTTGCCGGATAATAATCCAGCGCCTCGCCGCGCAGCGTATAGCCCGTGCACACGCGGATCTCGTCGAAGCCGTCGAGGACGTCGAGCTTGGTGAGCGCGATGCCGGTGATGCCGGAGACCGCGACCGACTGGCGCAGCAGCACCGCATCGAGCCAACCGCAGCGGCGCTTGCGCCCGGTGACGGTGCCGAACTCGCGGCCGCGCGTGCCGAGCCGCTCGCCCACGTCATTGTCCTGCTCGCTCGGGAAGGGCCCCGAGCCGACGCGCGTCGTATAGGCCTTGGCGATCCCCAGCACGAAGCCGACCGCGCTCGGCCCGAGCCCCGATCCGGCCGCTGCGGTGCCCGCGACGGTGTTGGACGAGGTCACGAAGGGGTAGGTGCCGTGATCGATGTCGAGCAGCACGCCCTGCGCGCCTTCGAACAGGATGCGGCGCCCGCGTCCGCGCGCCTCGTTCAGCATCCGCCACACCGGCTCGGCGAAGGGGAGGACGAAGCCGGCGATCTCGCGCAGGTCCTTGACCAGCCGATCCCGGTCGATCGGCGGCTCGCCGAAACCGGCGCGGAGCGCGTCGTGATGCGCGGCGAGGCGATCGAGCTGCGGCCCCAATTCGTCGAGATGGGCGAGATCGCACACGCGGATCGCGCGGCGGCCGACCTTGTCCTCATAAGCCGGGCCGATGCCGCGGCGGGTGGTGCCGATCTTGCCCGCGCCGCTGGCGTCCTCGCGCAGCGCGTCGAGATCGCGGTGGAAAGGCAGGATCAGCGGGCAGGTGTCGGCGATCTTGAGCGTGTCCGGTGTGACATGGATGCCCTGGCCGCGCAGTTTCTCGATCTCGTCGCGCAGCGCCCAGGGATCGAGCACCACGCCGTTGCCGATGACGCTGGGGGTGCCGCGGACGATGCCCGAGGGCAGCAGAGAGAGCTTGTAGACCTTCTCGCCGACGACGAGGGTGTGCCCGGCATTGTGGCCGCCCTGGAAGCGCACGACGACATCGGCGCGCTCGGCGAGCCAGTCGACGATCTTGCCCTTGCCCTCATCGCCCCATTGGGCGCCGATCACTGCGACATTTGCCATGAATACAATTCTCCGCCTGCCGGGGCGGACCCAAGGCCGCCCTTCGACAGGACTCGGCGACCGGGCGGTATCGGGGCCGGGGAAGTGCCCCGAAGCCGCGGCGCCAATGGCGTCCGGCGCGGGTCGCGTCAAGTGCTTATGGGCTCGGGCGCGCGACTCAACCGCTCGACTTGGGCGTCGGCGGCCCTATGCTGATCGAAACGGGAGAGAATGGATGAAACTGGCCAGCCTGAAGCACGGCCGCGACGGCAAGCTCGTCGTGGTGTCGGACGATCTGGCGTGGTGCGCCGATGCGACCACGATTGCGCCGACGCTGCAGGCGGCGCTCGACAATTGGGATCAGGTGGAGGGTGATCTTCGCAATCTCGCCACCGATCTCGGGCACGAGACGATCCCGATGCTGCGTTTCCACGAGCGGATGGCGGCATCGCCGCTGCCGCGGGCATATCAGTGGGCGGACGGCTCGGCCTATGTGAACCATGTCGCGTTGGTCCGTCAGGCACGCGGCGCCGAGATGCCCGAGAGCTTCTGGCAGGATCCGCTGATGTACCAGGGCGGCTCGGACGGTTTCCTCGGCCCGCGCGATCCGATCCCGCTCGCCGACGAGGCCTGGGGTTGCGATCTCGAAGCCGAAGTGGTGGTGGTGACCGGCGACGTGCCGCTCGGCGCCTCGCGTGAAGAGGCGCTGGCAGCGGTGCGGCTGGTCGGCCTCACCAACGACGTGAGCTTGCGCAACCTAATCCCGGGCGAGCTCGCCAAGGGCTTCGGCTTCTTCCAATCCAAGCCGGCGAGCGCCTTCTCGCCCGTGTTCGTCACTCCCGACGCGCTCGGCGACTGGTGGCGGGACGGCAAGCTCCACCGCAAATTGATGGTCGACCTCAACGGCAAGCCCTTCGGCCGCGCCGAGGCGGGCGAGGACATGACCTTCGATTTCGGTACGCTGATCGCGCACGCCGCCAAGACGCGCGCGCTGGGAGCGGGGACGATCATCGGCTCGGGCACGGTCTCGAACCGCGATGCCGATGGTGGTCCCGGCAAGCCGGTGAGCGAGGGCGGCGTCGGCTATTCGTGCCTCGCCGAAGTGCGCACGATCGAGACGATCCGCGGCGGCAAGCCCGAAACCCCCTTCCTCAAGGTCGGCGACACCGTGCGCATCTGGGCCGAGGACGACCGGCACCACGCGATCTTCGGCGTGATCGAGCAGATTGTCGGCGGCTAGGTTGAGAGCCTATTCAACCTGTTGATTTGACTAACGGGCTTGCTCCTCTCTTCGTCATCCCCGCGAAAGCGGGGACCCATCTCCGACGGTTTCCACGAACGAGCCGGTGCATTTTGCCGCTCGCTCAGGAGATGGGGCCCCGCTTTCGCGGGGATGACGCGTTCTGAATACGAGTCCTCTCCCTAACGCTTCTTCAGCGCGTCGTTGACTTCGATCCAATAGCCGTCGGGATCCTGAAGGAAGATCTGGCGGACGCCGTCGGTGCGCGTGGCGTTGATCGCGCCCGGCGTGCCGGCGATATCGCTCCAGCCTTGGCCGTGCGCCTTGAGCCACGCCATCACCGGATCGATGCTCGCGAGCGCGATCGCCATATGGACGCGGCGCGGCTGGTTGACCGGTTCGCTGCGCCCGGGCTGGATATGCAGTTCGACTCCGTTCGCGAGATGCATCCAGCGCGGGCCGCCGGGCGGGAAGGGCGAGGGGAACTCGGTCAGGCCGAACACGGCGTGATAGAAATCGATGCTCTTCTGCATGTCCGCCGACCAGATCGCGACATGGTCGAGCCGGGCGACTGGAGCGGGCGTGTCCTGTGCGTGAGCCGGCGATGCGAGGGCGAGCAAGGCAATCAGGTACGCGCAAATCCTCATCCGATTTCTCCTTTTCCCGAAGCCTAGCAGCAAACCATTCCTGGGGAAGCCGCGTCAGTGCGGATCGAAGTCGAGGCAGCCCTGGCGCGGTTCGAGATTCCAGCTGTCCAGCAATTGATGCCCTTTGCCATGGATGCTGTTGATCAGCAGGAGTTGCCGGACTTGCCAGCTGATCGGCGAGACCAGGATGTTGCGGGGCCGCCATTCCTCGTAGGTGAGCGACGCGTGCGGCTTGAATGCATAGTCCGGCAAATCGATTCCGAACGCTTCGAGCCGCGCCGCTAGCGACCGTTGAAAATCGCGCAGGGCCTGCATCCTGCTGCCGACGAGGGCATTGCCGCTGATCCGGTTGAGCGTGACTTCGAAGGGCTCCGCTTGCAGCGATGCGGCGGCACGGCGGATCAGTTCGAGATTCTGCGGGGGGATCAGTCTGATGTCGCCGAACGGCACCAAGGTCATGTGGAAGCGATCCATGGCGTATTGGCGCGAAAGGCCATGCGTTCGGCGCAGTCCGTCCATCATCGCCGCCTGCCCTGCATAAGGCTTGATCATCAGGTAGAGCATCTGGTCGTCGCGGCGCGCCTGCTGGCCGGACACGTGCCCCCCGACAGTCGGGATCATCATCGGTCATTCTCCTAGTGAAAGTCGCGCGAGCGCACCGGGATCAGGTCCGGCGCCTTGAGGCTGCGGCGCGGCGGCCAGCTTTCGAGCGCGCGCTGGCGCGGCAGCTCGAGCCGGTCGCGCGGATCGATCGTCCCGCCATGCGTCGCGCCGTCGCCGGGCATGGTCATGTTCGGCAATTCGAGTTCGCCCACTTCGCGCAGCCACGGCGTGAGATCGGTGATCGTCTCGGCGACGACGTGGATCACGATGCCTTCGCGCTGCACCTTGCCGCGGATCGCCAGCATCGTCGCGGACATCACCGTGCGCCGGTTCGCCTCGAACCGATCGGCCCAGAGCACGGCATTGGCGATGCCGGTCTCGTCCTCGAGCGTCACGAACACCACGCCTTTGGCGCTGCCCGGCCGCTGGCGGACGAGGATGAGACCCGCGACCTCGACGCGCGCGCCGTCCTTCAGGTCCCTCAGGTCCGCGCATTTCGCGATCCGCCGCGCAGCCAGCCGTTCGCGCAGAAAGGTCACCGGATGCGCGCGCAGGCTGAGCTGCGTCGCGCGGTAATCCTCGACCACTTCGCGGCCTTCGGTCAGCGGCACCAATGCGACTTGCGGTTCCATGGCCTCGGGCACAGTCCGGCCCTCGCGCGCATCCGCGGCGCTGAACAAGTCGAGTGGCTTCTGGCCGAGCCCCTTGATCGCCCATAATGCCTGTCGCCGATTATGCCCCAGCGCCTGGAAGGCATCGGCGCGCGCCAGCCGTTCGAGCCCCGCCGGCTTGACGCCTGAGCGCCGCCAGACATCCTCGATCGAAACGAACGGCGCGCGCGCGCGGGCATCGAGGATCGCCTGGGCGTCGTCCTTCGAAAATCCCTGCACGCTCCGCATGCCGAGCCGGACCGGTTGAAGGCTCGCCCAGTCCTCGTCAGTCCCGCAGAACGCCGAATGCCGTGGCCGCGCATTCACGCCCTCGGGCACCATCCGCGTGTCCCAGTCGCTGTCGTTGATGCACACCGGCCGCGCCTCGACACCGTGTCCCCGCGCGTCGCGGATCAGCTGCGCGGGGGCGTAGAATCCCATCGGCTGCGCATTGAGCAACGCCGTGCAGAACACGTCGGGATGATGGCATTTCATCCAGCTCGATGCATAAGCGATCTTGGCGAAACTGGCGGCGTGGCTCTCTGGGAAGCCGTAGCTTCCGAACCCCTCGATCTGCTTGAAGGTCCGCTCGGCGAAATCGCGTTGATAGCCGTTGGCGACCATGCCCTCGACCATCTTGTCGCGGAAATGGGTGACGCCGCCGGTCGATTTGAACGTCGCCATCGAGCGCCGCAGCGCGTCCGCTTCCTCGGGCGTGAAGCCGGCCCCCTCGATCGCGACCTTCATCGCCTGTTCCTGGAACAGAGGCACGCCGAAGGTCTTCTCCAGCACCGCCCTGAGTTCGGGCTTGGGATATTCCGGCTTCTCCTTGCCTTCGCGGCGGCGGAGATAGGGATGGACCATGTCGCCCTGGATCGGCCCGGGCCGCACGATCGCGACCTGGATGACGAGGTCGTAGAATTCGCGGGGCTTGAGCCGCGGCAGCATCGACATCTGCGCGCGGCTCTCGATCTGGAACACGCCGAGAGTGTCGGCCTGCTGGATCATCGCGTAGGTCGGCGTGTCGTCATGCTGGAGTTCGTCCGAGGCGAGCGTCAGGTGCACGCCCTTGTGCTCGGCGAGCAGATCGAAGGCACGCCGCATGCAGCCGAGCATGCCGAGCCCGAGGACGTCGACCTTCATCAGCCCGAGCGTTTCGAGATCGTCCTTCTCCCATTCGATGACGCGGCGGTCGACCATCGCGGCAGGTTCGATCGGCACGATCTCGTCGACACGGAAGTGGGCGAGGACGAAGCCGCCGGGATGTTGCGACAAATGCCGCGGCGTGCCGATCAGCTCGCGTGCCAATTCGAGCGTCAGCGCAAGGCGCGGATCCTTGCGGTCGAGATTGAGCGCATCGGCATGTTCGTCATCGACTTGGTTCGACCAACCCCAGACCTGGCTCGACAACGCGCCGGTCAGGTCTTCGGGCAATCCCAACGCCTTGCCCACTTCGCGCAGCGCGCCGCGCGAGCGGAAACGGCTCACTACGGCGGTCATCGCGGCGTGGCGCTGGCCATAGGTCTCGTAGATCCACTGGATCACCTCCTCGCGCCGTTCATGCTCGAAATCGACGTCGATGTCGGGCGGCTCGCCGCGCGCGCCCGAGATGAAGCGCTCGAACAGCAACTGGTGCACGATCGGATCGATCGACGTGACGCCGAGCAGATAGCAGATCAGCGAATTGGCCGCGCTGCCGCGCCCCTGGCAGAGGATCTTCTGCGCGCGCGCGAACTGGACGATCGAATTGACCGTCAGGAAATAGGGCGCGTAACCGAGCCTGCCGACCAGCAGGAGCTCCTTGTCGAGCAAATCGGCATAATCGGGCGGCGTCCCGTCGGGGAATTTGAGGGTGAGCGCATCCCGGGCGAGCTTCTCCAGCGCCGCCTGCGGGGTGCGCCCGGTCATCACGACTTCGTCGGGATAGCGATAGAGCTGGCCCAGTTCGCGCAGGTCGAAAGTGCAGCGCTCGACGATCGCTTCGGCGGCGGCCAGTGCCCCGGGATAGTCGCGGTAGCGCCGTGCCATCTCGTCCGGCGACTTGAGGTGCCGATCGGCGCTGCGCTCGCGGCGGAAGCCGAGTTCGTCGATCGTGCATTTCTCGCGGATCGCAGTGACTACGTCCTGCAGCATCCTTTTGTCGGGATGGTGGTAGAGCACGTCGCCGGTCGCGAGCGGCGTCAGGCCGAAGCGCTTAGCCGTTGCATCCAGCTGGTGGATACGCAGTGCGTCGCCCGGCCGGCGATGCCAAATGAGGCAGACATGCCCGCGTGCTCCGAAAATGTCCGCCATCCAGCGCAATGCCAGCGCGTCGCCGGGATCGGCGAGCCCGGACACCAGCGCGCCGACCAGTCCCTGGGCATGCTCGGCGACGTCCTCCCAATGGAGGAAGCATTTGCCCTTCTCGCCATGCTGTGCGTCGGCCCGGCTCTTGCCGAGCGTGAGGAGGCGCGTGAGCCTGCTCCAGGCGAGGCGGTCCTCGGGCCAGACGAGCAGCGAGGTGCCGTCGACCAAATCGAGCCGGCAGCCGGGGATCATCCGGATGGCATGCCCTTGCGCACTGATCTGCTCGGCGGCGACCAGTCCGCGGACCACCCCCGCAACCGAGTTGCGATCGGTGAGACCGAGGGCGGGCATGCCCATCATTGCAGCCGTGGCGAACAGCTCCTCGCACGACGAAGCGCCGCGCAGGAACGAGAAATGACTCGTCACCTGGAGTTCGGACCAGGTCATCCGAACACGCCGTGGAGATACCAGCTGAGGTCGCCGGTCACCGGACGCTCGCCGTCCCCCGAACGGAACAGCCAGTAGCGGCGCCCGGCCTCGTCCTCGACGCGGAAATAGTCGCGCACGCTCGCGCGTTCGGCATCGCGCTTCCACCATTCGCCCTGGATGCGTTCGGGCCCGTCGGCGCGGATTACGCGATGCGATTGCCCGCGCCAGGTGAAGCGGCGCGGGGCATGGTCAGGGAGCTCGGCCATGACATGGTCGAGCCGCTCGGGCCGGGCGAGCAGCCGCGCCGGCTTGGGCCATTCGGGATGCCAGGGGTGGAGCGCCGGGCTGCGATCGAGCTGGCCGACATCGTCGATCTTCGTGCGTGTCCCAATGCGTGCCGGCGGATCGAGCACGGCCATGCGCGTCACCGATCGTTCGGGAACGTCGCTCTCGACGGGGCGGCTGCGCCACATCGCACGCATCCCGATTCGCGTCGCGAGCGTGTCGACCAGAGGCGCGAGATCGGGCGCGGCTTCCTCGTCGAGCCGCTCGGTGAAAGGTTCGGCACCCAATGGCAGCGCCCGGCGGACGTGGAGCGTGAGCGCATCCACGCCGTAACCCGGCTCGACCTGTTCGATGCGGCGGATCAGTAGCCGCAGCAAATGCGCGCCGTCGCGGCTGGGGCGGGCGAGGCCGATGCGGATGCGCTGCGGCACGCCGTCGATCCGATCGGCGATCAGCTCGATCCGAGTCGCGCCCACGCCCTTTTCCGCCAAGGCGGCCGTGAGCCGCGGGACGAGCGTGCCCAGCCAATGCTCGATCGCCTCGGCAGTCGCGATCGGCTCGGCGAAGCGCTGCGCGATTGCGATCGGTTCGGGCGGGACGACCGGATGCAGCGGCTCGGACAATCGTCCCAGCGCGCGATCGAGCTGGAGAGCGAGCCCCGTGCCGAAGCGCTTGACCAGGGGCGCGCGCGGCATTGCCGTGAGCTGCGCGATGCGCGTGACGCCGAGGCGGTGGAGCAATTCGACTGCGGCGGGATCGATGCGAAGCGCCTCGATGGGAAGGGGCGAAAGTGCTTCGGCATGCCGGCCTGACGCACAGCATCTTTCGCCGGGGTGACGATCGAAATGCGCCAGCGCCCAGGCTGCGCCCGGCGTGTCGGCGATCGCGATCCTCGCGGTATAGCCCAGCCGGGCGAGCATGCGCCGCAGCCGGGCCACCATCTGCGCCTCGCCGCCGTGGAGGTGCGCGACTCCGGTCAGATCGAGGAACAGGGTGTCGTCGCCTTCGATCGCCACGGTCGGTGTCCAGCGCCGCGCCAGTGCCACTGCGAGGCTGGCGAGATGCGCGCGATCCCCCTCCGGATCGGCATCGCGGATGTCGAGCCCGGCGACCTGCGCACGCGCCTGGGCAAGCGCCATGCCGGGCGGGAGCCCGAGCGCGCGCGCTTGCGGGCAAGCGGCGGCGATGACGATGCGATTGCCGTCGCGGATGCTGGTTACGAGGGGAGACAATTCCTCCCCGGAGCGGCCGCTATCGGGCGGCAGCGCGACATGGCCGAGCTGGTCCTCGCGCGCCCAGCGGGCGCCGGGGCGCCAGCCGCCGCCGCGCGGCACCGAACGGGCAAGTTGCTGCTCGGCAGCTGCGGGCGCGCGCGGCTCAGGCGGCGCGGCGTGCCGCTCCGCCTGCCGCAGCCTTTCGATCGGCCACATCGGCAGGAAGAGCGCAGCGACCCGTTGCATCGCATGCCTCCACTTGCATCTCGAAGGGCTCGCCGCCCTTCTGGCGCACCAGCGCCAATTGCCAGCGCGCGCGTCCCACGCCTTCCACCGGCAGCGGTGTCGACGGCGCGCAGCCCACCCGCCAGCGCGTCACCGCTGCCGAGGTCGCATTCAATGGATCGCTGCCCTCACGCGCATGCCGCCGCATCAGCAAGGCGATCGTCCGCCCGCCCTCGGCCGCGAGCTGGAGCCGGCGGCTCGCGGTCATGTCGGCGCGCTTCACTTCGCCAATCACTGCGCCCAGCCCGCGATGGCGCAGGCCTTCTTCCATCACCGCGAGCAATTCGGCATCGTCGCGTGCCTCGGCATAGATCAGTCGCTTATGATCGAGGCCCACCTGCGAGAGCCCGGGGGCGAACAAATCACGCCGCCGCACCACCCAGAGCACCGGCCCCCAGGCACGCGCGGCGATCCCCGCCATGAACAGGGTTGCGGCACAATCCTCGGCCATGTCGCTCGAAGCGGCGGCGATCTCGTGCAATGCATCGAGCCTGAGCCCGCCATTGGCCAGCCGCGAATCGAGCGCTTGCATCCCGAACGGCAGCACTGGCCGGCGACGGAAACCCTGGGTCTCCATCGCGCGCAACTGCTCGCGAAGCTGGGCAAGAACGGCGGGATCTGGCATCGGGCTGCAGCGGCTACTCACGACTCGGAAACGAGAATGTTCCTATTCTGTTCCAATGGAACAAAGAGTCAACCCGCCAGCGCTGTTGCCTTCGCGCTTCCCTGCCCCCTAGTGTGCTGCCATCCTAAAGCACGCCTTTCCGGGGGGACCGATTTTCATGACCCAAAAGCTGCGTCTCGCGTTGATCGCCACGACGGCGATCGTCACCCTTCCCGCCTTCGGAGCCGCCATGCCGCAGACCCAGACCGCACCCGCCGCTGCAGCGATCGATCCCGCGCCTTTGCTCGAGCCGTGGACCGGGCCCTATGGCGGCGTGCCGCCCTGGCAATTGGTCAAGCCGGCGATGTTCCCGCCCGCGTTCGAGGCGGCGATGGCGACGCTGCGCACCGAGATACACGCGATCCGCGATGCGAAGAGCATGCCCAGCTTCGAGACCGTGATCGTGCCCCTGCAACTCGCCGGCGACACGATGGATCGCGTCCAATCCATGTGGGGCGTCTACACCAGCAACCTCGCGACGAAGGAAGTGCAGGCGATCGACAAGGAATGGAGCCCGAAGCTCACGGCATTCTACGACGAATTGTTCCTCGATCCCAAGCTCTTCGCCCGCGTGAAGGGGGCCTATGACAGCCGCGCCTCGCAGAAGCTCGACGCGCAGCAGCTTCGGCTGCTCGAACGCACCTATCGCAGCTTCGTGCGGCGCGGCGCCGCGCTGACCGACGCACAGCGCGCCGAGGTCACCAGGCTCAATCAGGCGCTCGCCACCCAGTTCAGCGACTTCTCCCGGCGGGTGCTCGCCGACGAGGAGACGTGGATCGTGCTCGATTCGGAGGCGCAGCTCGCCGGGCTGCCCGACAGCTTCAAGGCGTCGCTCAAGGCCGCCGCCGAAGAGCGCAATCTGGCCGGCAAATGGGCGGTGGTGAACACGCGCTCCTCGGTCGCGCCGTTCCTGACCAACTCGACCGACCGGGCGCTGCGCGAGAAGGTCTGGCGCGGGTTCATCGGCCGCGGCGACAATGGAGATGCCAATGATACCAAGGCGGTAATCGCCGAGATCCTCAAGCTGCGCCAGCAGCGCGCGGTGCTGCTCGGGTTCAAGAACCACGCCTTGTACCGGATGGACGACACGATGGCCGAGACCCCCGCCAATGCGATGAAGCTGATGATGTCGGTCTGGCCCGCGGCCCGCGCGCGCGTCGGCCAGGAAGTCGCCGACATGCAGGCGCTGGCCGACGCTGAAAGTGCAAAGGGGGAAGGCGCGAAGATCACGATCGAGCCGTGGGATTACCGCTTCTACGCCGAGAAGGTGCGCAAGGCGAAATACGATCTCGATGAGAATGAAGTGAAGCCGTATCTCGAACTGAACAACATCCTGCAAGGCGCCTTCTACGCCGCGGGCCGGCTCTACGGGTTGGGCTTCAAGGAAGTGAAGGACGTGCCCGTCTTCGATCCCGCGGTGCGTACCTTCGAGGTGACCGACACCGCGACCGGCCGCAATATTGGCGTCTTCTATTTCGACGGCTATGCGCGTTCGGGCAAGCGTTCCGGCGCCTGGGCGACGCGCTATCGCGGGCAGCAGGAGCTGGGCGGCCACCGCAACACATTGGCGTCGAACAACAATAATTTCGTGAAGGGCGGCGCGGGCGAGCCGACGCTGATCAGCCTCGACGATGCGACCACCTTGTTCCACGAGTTCGGCCACGCGATCCACAGCCTGCTCCAGAACGTCACGTATCCGGGGCTGGCGGGCACGCCGCGCGACTTCGTGGAATATCCCAGCCAGGTCAACGAGAACTGGCTGCTCACTCGCGACGTACTCGACAAATATGCCAAGCATTACAAGACCGGAGCGCCGATGCCGCAGGCTTTGGTCGACAAGATCGAGAAGTCGTCGACCTTCAACCAGGGCTTCGACACGGTCGAATATCTCGCCGACGCGATCGTCGACATGCAGCTCCATGACCGCGAGACCCCGGTGACCGACGTGGCCGCGTTCGAGCGCGATGCGCTGAAGGCGCTGGGCATGCCGAAGGAGATCGCGCTGCGGCACCGGCTGCCGCAGTTCAACCACCTGTTCTCGAGCGACGCTTATTCAGCGGGTTACTACTCGTATCTCTGGTCCGAGACGATGGACGCCGACACCTGGGCGGCGTTCGAGGAGACGGGGAATGTCTGGGACAAGGCGACCGCGGATCGCTTCCGGACCACTTTGCTGTCGACCGGCAACGAGACCGATCGCAAGCTCGCCTATCGGGCGTTTCGCGGGCGCGATCCGGACGTGAAGGCATTGTTCAGGCGGCGGGGATTTCCGGTGGAGTGAGGCCGGTCTTCGCTTCTCCCCTTTTCGCACCGTGGGGAGGGAAAACGGGGAACAAATGACCGCCGAAGTTTGCACGCTCCGCGCAATCCGATTCCCCCTTTTCTCCCGTGAAAGCGGACCTAGAGCTTCTCGGCGGCCGGCAGCGTCGGTTCCTCGTCCGCAGGGGTCTTGCGGAACAAGGCGCGATCCTCGGGGCTGAAGCCGAACTTGATCATCACGAACAGGAAGGTGACGAGGATCGCCGGCATGCCGATGCTCAATTCGGCCCATTCATAATGCCGCGGCAGCGACGTGAACGCCGCGCCGACCAATGCCGCCGCGCCGATCGCGAGGAAGAAGCTGGGGCGGATGCTGACCACCGGCGCGCCGAGCAGGCGGCGGAGCATCACCGCCTTGGCCACCGAGCCGATCGTCAGCGAAAGCGCGAGCGCCACGGCAGGGCCGGCGGCCTGGACCGGCTCCGACCAGCCCTCAGCGCGCGCGACGAAGACGAAGGTGAAGCTGAGGGCGATCTGGAGCAGCAATACCGCAAGCGAGATCATCAGATTGCGGTGGCGCGCGATGTAGATCAGCCCGGTCTCGCAGACCGCCCCGGTCGAGGCGAGGACCTCGGCGACGAGCAGGATGCACATCGCCCCCGCGCCGACGACGAATTCGGGGCCGATCAGCCCCATCACGCCCCCGGCCGGAATGCCGAAGACGACCAAGCAGGCGGCCTGCGCACTGACGATCCAGAAGCCGACCTGGCGGACCTGCTTGGCGACGGCAACGCGGTCGTTGTCGGCGAGGCTGTTGGTGACGACGGGCGCGAGGATCGGATCGAAGCTCGACTTCAGCCGCTGCGGGATCGAGGCGACCTGCTGCGCCATGTAATAGATGCCGACCACGCCGGGCGCGAACAGCAGAGCGAGGATGAAGCGATCGACATTGCGCGTGCCCCATTCGATCGCGTCGGCACCCGCCAGCGGGGCATTCCGGCGGGCCAGCGCGAGGATGTCGCGCAGCCGCGGATGCCATTCGCGCGGCATGCCGTACTCGCGCACGAACGGCACCACCGACGCGGCGAGCGCGGCGAGCATCGACAGCACATAGGCATACATCAGCCCGTCGCGCGACGAGACGAAGGAGAAGCCCCAGGCAGCGATGCTGATCGTCCACGGCTCGACGATCGCGCGCGCCGTCACCGAGGCGCGGATATTGTGGCGATAGGCGAGCGCCGCGAGCGTGACGTCCGACACCGCCACCGCGAACACCACCAGAGGCAGCAGCCGTTCGAGCCCCATCACCTGGCTGTTGGGATACATCACCTGCGGGAAGGCGATCAGCACCGCGCTGGCGATCGCCGAGGCACCGCACGCCACCAGCACGCCGTCCCACACGACATGCGCGTGCGGCCGATCGGTCGAGGCCAAAGCCTGGGCGAGCCCGCGCTTGAGTCCGAGCGTGGCGAGCAGGGCGGCGACTTCGATCACCAGCACCGCGATCGCATAGCGCCCGACGATATCCGGCCCGTAGGCGCGGCCCGCGATGAACAGGAAGGGCAGCCGCGCGGCGAGGCGGAGGATGAAGCCGAGGATGTTGGTCCGCCCGCCCCTGGCGAGCGCGTTGATGTCGTCGGCCGCGGGCGCGGGTGCGGATTCAGCCATTACGTTCGCCCTGAACCTGCCGAAGGGATCCCGTTCGTCCCCGGACTAGATCCGGGGTTGTCGAAGCACGGCCATCCGCAAATGCGCCGCCTATGGCGAGGCGCCCTTCGACAAGCTCAGGGCGAACGGGATGGAGGGTCAATGCGCCGCGCCCCAGCTCGGGCCTACTCCGATCTCGACGCCGAGCGGGACGGTGAGCTTGATCGCGGGTTCGGCGGCGGTGGCCATCACGCGTTCGATCACCGGCTTCGCGCGTTCGACATCGCCTTCGGGCAGCTCGAAGACGAGCTCGTCATGGACCTGCATCAGCATCCGGACACCATCCAGCCCGGCTTCGAGCAGGGCCGGGCCCATCCGTGCCATCGCGCGCTTGATGATGTCGGCGCAGGTGCCCTGGATCGGCGCGTTGATCGCGGCGCGCTCGGAGCCCGCGCGCTCATTGGGGTTGGCCGCCTTGAGCCGCGGGAAATGCGTCTTGCGGCCGAACAAAGTGGTCGTGTAGCCGCGCGCCTTGGCCTCGTTGAGCGTGTCGGCGATGTAGCGGTTGATGCCGGGGAAGCGCTCGAAATAGCGGTTGATCATCGCCTGGGCTTCGTCCGGAGTGACGTCAAGACGCCCCGCCAGGCCCCAGCGCGAGATGCCGTAGAGGATCGCGAAGTTGATCGTCTTCGCCCTTCCACGCGTGTCGCGATTGACTTCACCGAACAGCTCCATCGCGGTCATGTTGTGGATGTCGTCACCATTCTCGAACGCGGTGCGCAAGGCCGGCACGTCGGCGATGTGCGCGGCGAGACGGAGTTCGATCTGCGAATAGTCGGCGGCGAGGATCACATTGCCCGGCTCGGCGACGAACGCGTCGCGGATCTGGCGGCCCACTTCGGTGCGGATCGGGATGTTCTGGAGATTGGGATCGGTCGAGGAGAGCCGCCCGGTCTGCGCGCCGGTGAGCGAGTAGCTGGTGTGGACGCGGCCGGTCTCGGGATTGATCTGCGCCTGCAGCGCGTCGGTATAGGTCGATTTGAGCTTCGACAGCTGTCGCCAGTCGAGCACCTTGGCCACCATCTCACGACCGGGCGAATCCTTGTCCGCGGCGATCCGCTCGAGCTCGTTGACGTCGGTCGAATAGACGCCCGATTTGCCCTTGCGGCCGCCCTTGATCCCCATCTTGTCGAACAGCACGTCGCCCAATTGCTTGGGGCTGCCGATGGTGAACTTGAACCCCGCGATGCCGTGGATTTCCTCCTCGAGCGCCGCGATCTGCTTCGAGAATTCGTCCGAGAGCCGCGAAAGCACCCCGGCATCGACCTTGACGCCGGCGCGCTCCATGCCGGCGATCACCGAGACCAGGGGTCGATCGACCATCTCGTAGACGCGCGTCGCGCTCTCATAAGCGAGCCGCGGCTTGAACCGCCGCCACAGGCGGAGCGTCACATCGGCGTCCTCGGCGGCGTAGCGCGTCGCCGCCTTGAGATCGACTTCGTGGAAGCCGAGCTGGCTCTTCCCCGTGCCGACCACGTCCTTATAGGCAATGCAGCTGTGCGACAGGTGCGTCGCGGCGAGCTCGTCCATGCCGTGGCCGTGCAGGCCGGCATCGAGATCGAAGCTCATCACGATCGAATCGTCATAGGGCGCGACGTCTATCCCGCCCAAATCCTTATAAGCTCTCCCCAGCACGATCATGTCGTATTTGAGATTGTGCCCGATCTTGAGCACCGCCGGGTCTTCGAACAGCGGCTTCAGCTTCGCGAGCACCATCGCGCGATCGAGCTGGACCGGCTTCTCGGCGAACATGTCGCTGCCGCCGTGCGCGATCGGAATGTAGCACGCCTTGTTGGGCACGAGCGCCATGCTCACGCCCACCAATTCGGCGCGGGTGGCATCGACGCCGGTGGTCTCGGTATCGATCGCGACCCAGCCCTGGTGGGTGGCCTCGGCGATCCAGCGGTCGAGGTCCGCCTCGGTGACGACAGTTTCATAGGCATCGTGATCGCAGGGCGGATCTTCCTCCAGCCCCGGCACTTCGTGGTGCTCGACCGGCGCATCCGCCACCGCCGAGAGCCGGTTGAGCAAGGTGCGGAAGCCATGATGCTCGAGGAATGCGCGGAGCGGCGCGTCGGGGATGCCCTTGAGTTCGAGCTCGTCGAGCGGATCGGGTAGCGGCACGTCGCAGCTCAGCTCGACGAGTTTGCGGGACAGCCGCGCCATTTCGGCATGCTCGATCAGATTGTCGCGCAATTTGCCGGGCTTCATCGAGGGCGCTGCGGCGAGCACCGCCTCGACATCGCCATGCTCGAGGATCAGCTTGGCGGCGGTCTTGGGGCCGACGCCGGGGACGCCGGGGACATTGTCGACGCTGTCGCCCATCAAGGCGAGGACTTCGCCGAGCTTCTCGGGCCCGACGCCGAACTTCGCCTCGGTATCCGCGGGGCCGAGGCGGCGATTGTTCATCGTATCGAGCATATCGACCGACGGATCGGTCATCAGCTGCATCAGATCCTTGTCGGAGCTGACGATCGTCACGCTCCAGCCCTGCGCCAGCGCCGCCTTGGTATAGCTCGCGATCAGGTCATCCGCCTCCCAGCCGAGCTCTTCGATGCAGGGCAGCGAGAAGGCGCGCGTCGCATCGCGAATCATCGGGAACTGGGGGACGAGATCCTCGGGCGCGGGCGGGCGGTGCGCCTTGTACTGGTCGTACATCTCGTTGCGGAAGGTGTGCTCGCTCTTGTCGAGGATCACCGCCATGTGGGTCGGGCCGTCGGCCTTGTTGAGCTCGTCGACGAGCTTCCACAGCATCGTCGTATAGCCATAGACCGCGCCGACCGGCTCGCCATGCTTGTTGGTGAGCGGGGGCAGCCGGTGATAGGCGCGGAAGATATAGCCGGAGCCGTCGACGAGATAGAGATGGGGCATCGTCGCGGGGATAGCCGAGCGGACGGGCGGAACAAAGCCCCAAGCGGCGTTCCCGCCCGCCGCGGGTTCAGGCCATCACGACATTCTGCAGCGTGAAGGCGAAGGGAGTCGCGTTGGGGCCCGCGCCGCCGCCGGTCATCACGATGTCCGCGCTGACGATGCCGAGCAGCGAGATCTCGGTGTTGATATCCGAAAGGATCGCCGAATCGATCACGTCGCCGGGATCGACTTGCGATACCACGCCGATCCAGATCGTCGGCTTGAACGTGAACACCGCCTTCTGCTGGGGCGCGAGGTCGGTCTTGATCGCGAACAACCTGCCGTCCTTGTAGATCTGCGCATTCACCGAGCCCCGGGACAGGCCGTTGAGCAGCTCGATCTGCTGCGGGGAGCTAGCCGGGCCCTGCGCTACCAATTGGTCGCCCGAGGCGGCGAGCACCATCGCGAACCGCTGGCCGAGTGGCGCATTCTGCTGCGCCGTATAATTGCCCCAGCTGTCGCTCGCGCTGATCGTCTGAGCCATCGGATAGGTGAAGGGGTGATTGTCGCCCTGACCGCAATTCTTGATCACCGTCCAGGCGATCGCGAGCTCGTCGAAGTTCGTCGCCGCGTTCTTCGCGAAGATGACGACCTCGCTATTGTTCACGTCGTTCGAAAGGTTGATGAAATTGAGCTCGATGACGGGCAAGGCATTGCTGTCCGATACGGCGAGCGACGCGGCTTCGCTCTCGAAGATGACGACCTCGCTATTATTGGTGTCGTTGGACTCGTTGATGAAATTCGGGGTGTCGCCCATCGATCTTCTCCCTGCGTGAGGTGAAGCTCTATTCACGCTATAATTGTGACGATAGCGATACAAGTGTTGGTTTACGTCGCGTCATGGAAGATGATCCCCAGCGTGTGGCGCTTCCCGATATGCACCGCGCTGACGCCGTGGCGCATCGTCACGCGATAATCGCCCTTGGCGCCACGAACCGGGCGCTGGTTGACGGCGAATATCACGGCGTCGCCCTGGGCGAGCGGCACTACGGCGGCGCGCGACTGCATGCGCGGGCGCTGCTCGGTGAGGACGAATTCGCCGCCGGCGAAGTCGCGTCCGGGTGCGGAGAGCAGGACGGCCACCTGCAGCGGGAAGACGTGGGCGCCGTACAGGTCCTGGTGCAGGCAATTATAGTCGCCGGGACCGTAGCGGAGCAGCAGCGGGGTGGGGCGGGCTTGCCCCGCGCTGTGGCATTCGGCGAGATATTCGGCATGCGCGGCGGGGAAGCGGCGTTCGAGGCCCATGCGGGCATGCCAGCGATTGGCGATCCCGGCGAGCGGCGGATAGAGCCGCGTCCGGAGCGCTTGCACCGGATCGGGCAGCGGATAGGCGAAATAGCGATATTCGCCGCGGCCGAAGCCGTGCCGCGCCATGATCACCTGGCTGCGGAAATGTTCGGGGGCGTCGTAGAGGGTGGAGACATGCTTGCAGGTGATGGGGTCGAGCAGGCCGGGCAATAGTGCCCAGCCGTTGGTGTCGAGCGCGTCGGCGGCGGCGGTCCAGTCGATGTCGTTGGTCATGGCGCGGGTCTAGAGCGCGGCGTTGCGCGGGGCGCCCCGGTGCTTGCGCTCGAAGTCGTCATCCCGGCGAAAGCCGGGACCTCAGGCGGCGGGCGAACGGCGTGTGGCACGAGATCCCGGCGTTCGCCGGGATGACGAGTAGCGATCAGCGCGAGGGGCGGCCGCCGGCCATCATCGAGCCGGAGGGCTGGTGATGCGCGACGATCGCGCGGGCCACTGCCTGCATCAGCAGCTGCCGCTCGCGGATCGGGCGCGAGGTGTCGCCGATCATCACTGCGACGGCGTAGGAGCGGCCGTCGGGTGCGGTGAGGATGCCGACATCGTTGAAGCCCGCGGTGCGGCCGCGGAGGTCCTGGCCGGTGCCGGTCTTGTGGCCGTAGAGCCAGCCGGGGGGGACCGCGCCGCGCACGCGCGCCTTGCCGGTCTTCGCGCCGTCCATCGTGGCGAGCAGCCAGGCAGTCGAATTCGCCGAGAGCAATTCGCCGCGGTACAGCCGGGCCAGCGCGTTGGCGATCGAGGCGGGCGCCGCGCCGTCGGGCGGATCCTTCACATAGGCCTCATAAGCGGCGAGCCGGACGGCGGGCGAAAGCCGCGAGCGGGCGACGGCGAAGGCATTGCCCGTGGAATATTCGGGCTTCCATTCGAGCCCCGCGGTGCCGGCCTGGAGCAGTTTCTCGCCCGGGCCGAAGCGGATCGTGCCCAATTGCTTGCGCGCGATGAAGTCGCGCACCGCCTGCGGGCCGCCGACGAGGTGGAGCAATTTGTCGTTGCAGGTATTGTCGCTCATCTGCATCGCGCGGCGCATGATCTCGCCGACGGTGCTGGTATAGCCGGCATCGCCCTTCACCAGCGCCGCGACGGGCTGGTGGAACAAGGTGAAGTCGGCGCGGGTGATGGTCAGCGGATCGTCGAGCCGGAGGACGCCGCGATCGACGGCGTCGAGCACGGTCATCGTCACCCACAGCTTGCTCACGCTCTGCTGGGGCAAGGGACGGCTGGCGGTGACGTTGCTGGCGGTCCAGCCATCCTCGATGCTGGTCACGGCCACGCCGACCAGCCCGTTGAAATTGCGAGTGATCCCGTCGAGCGAGGTCACGAGTTCGACCGGGGCCGGCACGCGCGGCCTTGCGGGCGCGGCGGCCGCGGCCGGGAAGGGCACCAAGACGCTGTAGCTCGGCGCCGGCAGATAGGCGGCGAGCTGGGTATTCTCGTGCACTGCGCAGCCGAGCAGCATCGCCGGGCCCAGCCCCGCGACGGTCAATGCCCGCTCCAGTTTCGAGAAACCCATGAATTTCTTCACAAACGCAACCCCTTGCCCTCATGCAACATGCGGCGAACGCGACTCGCAGCAAAGCCCGAGCCTGTGGCGATGCGACGAATCCGGTAACGATAGCGACGAAACGTGAAAGGAGCGGAAACCGGCATCACCATTCGTCTTAAATATAGGGCAAAACCCGATATTTCGCCATCGGGGGAAAACCCTAGGGCACCAATACGGTATCCACCGCCACATCGAGCGTCTCGGGAAAGTCGAGCGTGTAGTGCAGCCCCCGGCTCTCCTTGCGGTGGAGCGCCGAGCGGACGATCAGATCGGCGCTCTCCAGCAGGTTGCGCAGCTCGATGAGGTCGGCGGTGACGCGGAAATGGCCGTAATAGTCGTTCACTTCGCCGCGCAGCATCTGGATGCGGTGCGCGGCGCGCTCGAGCCGCTTGGTCGAGCGGACGATGCCGACATAATTCCACATGAAGCGGCGGATCTCGGTCCAGTTCTGCTTGATCACCACTTCCTCGTCGGAATCGGTGACGCGGCTCTCGTCCCATGGCCGGATCGGCGGCGGCGGCGCGAGATCGCTCCAGTTGGCGGCGATATGGTTGGCGACCGCGCCGCCGAACACGAAGCATTCGAGCAGCGAGTTCGAGGCGAGGCGATTGGCGCCGTGCAGCCCCGACTGGCTGACTTCGCCGGCGGCGTAGAGATTGGGCAGGTCGGTGCGCCCGTCGCGGTCGACCACGACGCCGCCGCAGGTATAATGCTGCGCGGGCACCACGGGGATCGGCTCGCGGGTCATGTCGATGTCGAGATCGAGCAGCCGGGCGTGGATCGTCGGGAAGTGCTGCTTCACGAAGTCGGCGCCCATATGGCTGATGTCGAGATGGACGTAATCGAGACCCAGCCGCTTGATCTCGTGATCGATCGCGCGCGCCACCACGTCGCGCGGTGCCAGCTCCAGCCGCGAGTCGAAATCGGGCATGAAGCGGTATCCGGTGCCCGGAATCTTGAGATGCCCGCCCTCGCCGCGCACCGCCTCGGTGATCAGGAAGTTCTTGACCTCGAGATTGTAGAGGCAGGTCGGGTGGAACTGCATGAACTCCATGTTGGAGATGCGGCACCCCGCGCGCCACGCCATCGCGATGCCGTCGCCGGTCGCGCCGCGCGGCGCAGTCGAGAAGAGGTACGTCCGCCCCGCACCGCCGGTCGCCAGCACGGTGGCATTGGCAGTGAACAATTCGACGCGGTTGGTGGCGCGGTTGAAGGCATAGACGCCCCAGACATTGCCCGCGCCCGAATAGCGCTGCTCGTGCCGGCTGGTGGCGAGATCGATCACCACCATGTCGGGGACCAAAGTGATGTTGGGGTTGGCGCGCGCCGCCTTGAGCAAGGCTTCCTGCACTGCCCAGCCGGTGGCGTCGTCGACATGGACGATGCGGCGATGGCTGTGGCCGCCCTCGCGGGTGAGGTGGAGCGAATTGCCGTCGGTGTTGAACGGCACGCCGAGTTCCGCCAGCCGCTGGATCGCAGCAGGGGCGTTCTCGACGACCATCTCGACGGTGGCACGGTCGTTGAGCCCCGCCCCGGCGATCATCGTGTCCTCGATATGGTTCTCGAAGCTGTCGCCGGGCTCGAGCACCGCGGCGATGCCGCCCTGCGCCCAGGCGGTCGAGCCTTCGTTTAGCCCGCCCTTGGCGAGCACCGTCACCTTGAAACGCGCGGCAAGGTTGAGCGCCGCGGTGAGCCCGGCCGCGCCCGAGCCGATGACGAGGATGTCGCTGGTGTGAGGATCGCCGGCCATATCGCTTTTGCTGGTGTCTTCCGCTGGTTGGGCCTCCGACTAGGCGCTAAGCGCGGCTGCTGGCAAATGGAGAGAGATATGCGCCGCCAAAGCCTGGGTTTCGCGGGTCTCGCGCTCGCCCTGTTCTGCGCGCCCGCCGCCGAGGCCTGCACGCTCGGTACGCCCGGCACTACCCAGCGCATCGCGATCGGCGATACCGGCCGTTCGTTGCTGCTGCATGTGCCGGCCGGGCCACGGGGCAAGGCGCCGCTCGTCTTCGTGCTCCACGGCAGCAACGGCGACGGCGCGGCGATCCTCGCCGGATCGAAGCTCGAGGCGACGAGCGACCGGCACGGCTTCCTCCTCGCCGCGCCCGACGGCGGCATCGCCGCGGGCAAGGGCTATGTCTGGAACATTCCGGGCGTCCCCACCGTCACCGGCAAGGTGCCCGGCCCCGGGGATGCCGACGACGTCGCCTTCCTGGGCGCGGCGATCGACTGGCTGGCTGGACAGGGCTGCACCGATCGCCGCCGCGTCTATGCCACCGGGCTGTCGGGCGGCGGGCGCATGGCGTCGTGGCTCGGCTGCGTCGCGGCCGACCGTTTCGCGGGAATCGCCCCGGTGGTCGGCTTGCGCGCCGGCAATCCTTCGGCCGCCGATCCGCGCTTTCCCGATCCGGCGACGTGCACGCCGTCGCGGCCGATGCCGGTGATCGCCTTCGCCGGCGGCAAGGACAATACCAACCCGATCGACGGCGGCGGGGCCGGCTATTGGCACTATCCGATGCGCCGGGCCGAGGCGCGCTGGGCCGATCTCAACGGCTGCCGCCGTCCGCTCCCCGAGCGCGTTCTCGACAGCGGGATGATCGAGCGCGGCTACACCGATTGTCGCGGCGGGGCGGAGGTGATTGCGCGGATCACGCCGGAAGCCGGGCATATGTGGACCGCGGACAACGAAGCGATGTGGGCGTTTTTCGCGCGACACCGGCGCTGAGGCCGGGCAGCGCTTCGACTGGCAATGGGGGCGAAATGGCGGATCTGATTGTGTGGTTACAGGCTCACGAGAGCTTGTCGGGGTGGGCACAGTTTTTTGGTGCGATGCTGGCGTTGATCGTTACCTATTTCACGGCGTTCGCGCCGCATTGGCAGAGGCGGCGACAGCTGAAACGTGCAGCGGGTCGGCTTTTGCTGAATGGCTACGAGGTACTTGAAAGCTACCATCGAACATCGGGGCACTTCCTGCCCACGGCGATCTCCATTCGCGCCGCAGGCCTGAGCATGATCACTGTCGCTGGCGAAATCGACCGTTTCCCGATTTTCGAGCTGTCGGACCAGGGGCCTAGATCAACAGCTCGCCACTTGGTAGCGGTTGGCGGCCAGCTAAAACTCATAAATTTGGCGCTTGAAGATATGGCTGCCAATCTTGAGGGGCGGGAAGGCACGGCAGATGATCAAGAGATAGTACGGACGTTTGTCGGCGATCAATTGAAACTCGTCGGAGCGATCATTACTGGCAAAGAACTCAAGCGGCCAGAGTGGCCGGGTCAAACTAACGTTTGAGCCCGATGTCCGTTATCTATCATTCTAAAGCCGAAGCCTGCCAGGCACCTGCCCGACACTAGGTTGAGAACCCATCAACCCGTTGATTTGACTGACGAGTTGACCCCCCTCTTCGTCATCCCCGCGAAAGCGGGGCCCCATCTCCAACAGTTTCCACGAGCGCGCCGGTGCATTTTGCTGCCCGCTCAGGAGATGGGTCCCCGCTTTCGCGGGGATGACGGATTCTGAATATGTGTCCTCAACCTAGCGGACTGCTCTAAGCGCTCGCCCGGGTCAGGTTGAGGAACACGTCCTCCAGATCGGCCTCGCGGGTCGAGACGTCGACGATGCCGTAGCCGCCGCTTTGCACCGCGCCGAGCACTTCGCCGGCATTCGCCTGATCTTTCCGGTAGGTGATCACCAGGGTGCGCCCGGCCTTGAGTTCGATCTTCTGGAAGCAGGCATTTTCGGGGAGCACCGGCACGTCGCGGTCGACGGTGACCTCGACCACTTTTTCCTGCGCCATGCCGACCAGCTCGCGCGTCGGCTTGTTGGCGATCAATTTGCCGTGGTTGATGATCGCGATCCGGTCGCAAAGTTGCTCGGCTTCCTCGAGATAATGGGTGGTCAGCACCACCGTGACGCCGCGCGCATTCAATTCGCGGACATAGGCCCAGAGCTGCTGGCGAAGCTCGACATCGACGCCTGCGGTGGGTTCGTCGAGGACGAGCACGGGCGGCGAATGGACCATCGCCTTGGCGACCATCAGCCGGCGCTTCATGCCGCCGGAGAGCGTACGCGAATAGGCCTCGGCCTTGTCCTCGAGATGCACGGCGCGCAGCAGCCCCATCGGATCGCGCTGCGCCTTTGGAACGCCGTAGAGCCCGGCCTGGATCTCCAGCGTCTCGCGCGGGGTGAAGAAGGGATCGAAGGTGATCTCCTGGTTGACGATGCCGATGCTCGCCTTGGCATTGCGCGGATGCGCGTCGACGTCGAAGCCCCAGATCGTCGCGCGGCCCTCGGTCTTGTTGACCAGACCCGCAAGGATGTTGATCAGCGTCGACTTGCCGGCGCCGTTGGGGCCGAGCAGGCCGAAGATGGTCCCTCGCGGTACATCGAAGCTCACCCCATCGAGCGCGCGCTTGCCGCCGGCGTAGGTCTTGCAAAGATTGTCGATCTCGATCGCGGCTTGAGTCATGGCCGAGCCTGTAAGCGCGTGTGCGGCGCTCGCCAAGCGCGCAACGCCGAAGTGGCGTTTGTCCTCTCCCGTTCGCGCTGAGCTTGTCGAAGCGCCGTCCTGTTCCCGCGGACAGCTCGCAGGAGGAGAACCGCCCTTCGACAAGCTCAGGGCGAACGGGGAAGTAAAGGCGCGCGTCGGAAGCAATTGAAGCGCGGCCAACCCCTTGCTATCGGCGTTCGCATGATTCCGCCGTCCGAGACGATCCGTACCAGCCATGCCCGCGTCGCCTGCGACGGCAGTGGGCCCGGCGTGCCCGCCGCGCTTGGCCATCCGCGCGTGTTCCTGCAGATCGACGAGACCGGCTATGTCGATTGCGGCTATTGCGATCGACGCTTCGTGCTGATCGGCGGACCTGCCGACGGCGCCGACCAGAGCCAATTGCCCGATCACCCGGCTGGCGCCAGCGTCTGACGCGCCTATATCGGGCGGCATGTCGATTCCGTCCGATCCCCGCGCGTTCCTGTATCGCGAACTTGACCCCGAAACCGCCACCCGCCTGACCGCCGATGCATTGGCGAACGCGGAGGACGGCGAACTCTATCTCCAATATCGCAAGTCGGAGGCGTTCGGCTTCGACGACGGCCGGCTGAAGACCGCGAGCTTCGACACCCAATCGGGCTTCGGGCTGCGCGCCGTCTCGGGCGAGACCACCGCCTTTGCGCACGCCAACGAGATCAGCCCGGCGGCGATCCGGCGCGCGGCCGAGACGATGGCGCTGATCGAGCCGGGCAAGGCCGGCAAGGCGCCGCCGCCGCAGGGCAATAACCGCCATCTCTACACCGACCAGGATCCGCTCGATCTCGTCCCCTTCGCCGACAAGGTGAATCTGTGCCAGACGATCGACGCGGCGGCGCGGGCGCGCGATCCTCGGGTCGTGCAAGTTTCGGTCGGCCTCACCGGATCCTGGGGCGTGGTCGAGATCGTCCGTCCCGACGGCTTCATCGCCACCGACGTGCGGCCGCTGGTCCGCCTCAACGTCTCGATCGTGGTCGAGGCGAACGGCCGCCGCGAGACCGGCAGCTTCGGCACCGGCGGGCGCACGCTCTATGACCGGCTGTTCGAGCCCGAAACCTGGAACCGCGCGATCGACGAGGCGCTGGCGCAGGCTTTGGTCAATCTCGACGCCGAGGACGCGCCGGCCGGCGACATGACCGTCTTGTGCGGCCCCGGCTGGCCCGGGGTGCTGCTCCACGAGGCAGTGGGCCACGGGCTCGAGGGCGATTTCAACCGCAAGGGCACCAGCGCCTTTTCGGGCCGGATCGGCGAGCGGGTCGCCGCGCCGGGCGTGACGGTGGTCGACGACGGCTCGATCCACGACCGCCGCGGCTCGCTGTCGATCGACGACGAGGGTACGCCGACGCGCGAGACGGTGCTGATCGAGGACGGCATCCTCAAGGGCTATATGCAGGACCGGCTGAACGCCCGGCTGATGGGCGTCGAGCCGACCGGCAACGGCCGCCGCGAATCGTTCCAGCACGCGCCGATGCCGCGGATGACCAACACCTTCATGAAGGGCGGCAAGGACGATCCCGCCGAGCTGATGCGCCGAGTGAAGCGCGGCATCTACGCCAAGAGCTTCGGCGGCGGGCAGGTCGACATCGTCTCGGGCAAGTTCGTCTTCTCGTGCACCGAGGCCTACCGGATCGAGAACGGCAAAATCGGCCGCCCGATCAAGGGCGCGACTTTGATCGGCGACGGGCCGTCGGTGCTGACCCGAGTCACCGGCATCGGCAATGATTTCGCGCTCGACGAGGGTGTCGGCATGTGCGGCAAGGGTGGGCAGAGCGTTCCTGCGGGGGTTGGCCAGCCGAGCCTGCTGGTCGAGGGGCTGACGGTGGGCGGCACCGCGGCGTGATCTCTAAAATCCTCCCCCGCTGAAGCGAGGGAGGAATTTTTAGCCTACCCCGAAACTGAGTCTTTCGTGCCACACCACCAGTGCTTGCGCCTGTGGATAACTTCTTGACTCAACATCTGCCCCGATGCCCGAATGTTCTGCGGCGTTAACGCTTTAGCAGCCATTTTCGTTAACCAATGTTTGCTTGACGACGGACTCCGCGTGCCCCGAATACGGGGGTTCGGGCAAGGGAGTGAGACGCAGATGGGGGTATTGGAAAAGGTGAAGGTGCGGGACCGCACGGCGAGCGCGCCGGTGCCGGTATTGCCGCTCGACACCATCCTGCGCGGCGATTGCATCGCGGCGATGCGGGCGCTGCCGGCCAAGTCGATCGACCTGATCTTCGCCGATCCGCCCTACAACCTCCAATTGGGCGGCGATCTCAATCGCCCCGACGGCAGCCATGTCGACGCGGTCACCGACGAATGGGACAAGTTCGACAGCCTCGCCGCCTATGACAAGTTCACCCGCGAATGGCTGGCCGAGGCGCGCCGCATCCTCAAGGACGACGGCTCGATCTGGGTGATCGGCAGCTATCACAACATCTTCAAGGTCGGCAGCGCGATCCAGGATCTCGGCTTCTGGATCCTCAACGACATCATCTGGCGCAAGGCCAATCCGATGCCCAATTTCAAGGGCACGCGCTTCACCAATGCGCACGAGACCCTGATCTGGGCGTCGAAGGGCGAGAAGGCGCGCTACACCTTCAATTATCGCAGCATGAAGACGCTCAACGACGAGCTGCAGATGCGCAGCGATTGGGAATTCCCGATCTGCGGCGGACAGGAGCGGCTGAAGAAGGACGGGTACAAGGTCCATCCGACCCAGAAGCCCGAAGCCCTGCTCTACCGCATCCTGCTGGCGACGACGAAGAAGGGCGACGTGGTCCTCGATCCGTTCTTCGGCACGGGCACCACCGGCGCGGTCGCCAAAAGGCTCGGCCGGCGCTGGATCGGGATCGATCGCGAAGGCGTCTATGTCGAGGCGGCGCAGGCGCGGATCGACGCGGCATTGCCGCTCGACGAATCGGCACTGACCACGATGCAGGCGCCCAAGGCGGCGCCGCGGGTGGCGTTCGGGCAGTTGGTCGAGAACGGGTATCTCGCGCCGGGGACCGTGCTCACCGATTCGAAGCGGCGGCATCGCGCGGTGGTCGGCGCGGACGGGTCGCTCAAATGCGGCGATGCCGCCGGCTCGATCCACAAGCTCGGCGCGACGCTGCAGAACGCGCCTTCCTGCAACGGCTGGACGTGGTGGCATTATGAGGACGAAGGCGTGCTCAAGCCGATCGACGCGCTCAGGCAGACATATCTGCTGGCGACGCAGCCTTAATCTTATCCTCCCCGTTCCGGGGAGGATCGAGTAGGGCAGATGCATGAACCTCCCCGCTTCCGCTCGCTTGTATCTCCGCCCCACCCAGTTCGTCGACACGCCGGTCGGGCGCGACGGTGAAGTCGTCCGGCTGGCGGGCGGTTTGTGCTGGTTCGCGGCCTATGAGCTGATCGCGGTCGAGGGCGGCCGGCGCACGCTCCAGCGGACCATTCCGGTCGCCGATCTCCCCGATGACGCGCGCCTCCAGGCGATCGCCGCGCGCCTCTCGGCGCCGCGCGTGCCGCTCAAGCTCGGCGAGCGGGTGGTGCGGCTCGATCAGCCGCAGGTGATGGGCATCCTCAACGTCACCCCCGACAGCTTTTCGGACGGCGGCCGCCACGTCGGCGATCCCGCCGCGGCGGCGCAGGTCGGCGTCGACATGACGGTTGCCGGCGCCGCGATCGTCGATGTCGGCGGCGAATCGACTCGGCCGGGCGCGGCGGCGGTGTGGGAAGGCGACGAGATCGAGCGGACCGTCCCCGTCATCGAGCGGCTGGCGCGCAGCGGCGCGGCGGTGTCGATCGACACGCGCAAGGCCGCGGTGATGGAGGCGGCGCTCGGCGCGGGGGCGCAGCTGATCAACGATGTCTCGGCCCTGCTCTATGACGATCGCGCGCTGGAGGTGGCCGTGGCGGCGGGCTGTCCGGTGGTGCTGATGCACTCGCCCGACCCCGCCAAGACCGGTCACGAAGGCGGCAATTACGGCGACGTGCTGATCGAGGTCCATGACTGGCTCGAGCGCCGGGTGGACGAAGTCGTGGCCAGGGGTGTCGATCGTGCGCGGGTGCTGATCGATCCGGGCATCGGTTTCGGCAAGTCGCTCGCGGACAATCTCGCATTGCTCAACGGCCTTGCGCTGTTCCACGGGATCGGCTGCGGCGTGGTGCTCGGTGCCAGCCGCAAGCGGATGATCGGGGCGCTGTCGAACGAGGCGCCCGCCGAGGCGCGGCTCGGCGGTTCGCTGGCGGTCGCGCTCAAGGGGGCGGAGCTCGGCGCGCAGCTGATCCGCGTCCATGACGTGTTCGAGACCGCGCAGGCGCTGCGCATATGGCGCGGGATGCGCGACGCCGCGCTGGTGACGCGGCAGGTGGTCTAGGGTGAGAACCTGTACAAGCTGTTGATTCATGGCCGGCACCGGCACGGCAGCACCGCGCTGGGAACAGACGCTTTCGGTCGATGGTGGCGCCATCTGGGAAACCAACTGGACGACGGATTTCGAACGCGCCTGAGCCGCCCCACCGCCGGCCGCTACGTCAGTCCTTGATCGTCACCATCGCGACGGGCCTGTCCTTGGTCGATGCATTGGCGGCGATCGTCTTGGTCTTCTCCGCCTTGGGCTTGCGCACTTCGCGGTTCGATTTCTTCTGGCCCTTGGCCATGGCAGGTCCTTTGGAGGCGGTGTGCCCCGCAGCACCCTAGGCCCATCCGCGCCGCCCACGCGCATCAATTCGGCACCTTCGCCAGAGCTTGCGCGTTTCGGCCCCATGATCCGCAAGCTCAAATCGGGCGAATATCGCCTCTATTCCCGGAAAAAGGACCCGGACACCGGCAAGCGCCGCAACCTCGGCACCTTCGACACCAAGGCCGCGGCGCAGCAGCACGAACGCGAAGTCCAGTATTTCAAGCGCCACTAGCCCGTATCGACATTCAGATTCCCCTCCCTCCTAGGGAGGGGTTAGGGGTGGGTAAGGAAAGCCGGGCTCGATGCCGCGCCGATGACGCGTACCCGCCGCTTTCCGGCGAGATCGCGGCGCTTCGCAGTCGCTTCCGCCGTTCACCTGCAAACGCGTGAAGTTGGTCACCCGCCCACCGTCGCTCAGCGCTTCCGCACGAACTCCGCGCGCAGGACGAGGCCCTTGATGCCTTCGTACTTGCAGTCGATTTCCTGCGGATCGCCGGTCAGCCGGATCGACTTGATCAGCGTGCCGCGCTTGAGCGTCTGTCCCGCGCCCTTGACGGTCAGGTCTTTGATCAATGTCACCTGGTCGCCGTCGGCGAGCAGATTGCCCACCGAATCCCGCACTTCTACCGCGTCCGCGGCGCCGGCCTTGGCTTTCGCCTCGGCCGCGCTGATCCATTCGCCGCTCGCTTCGTCATAAACGAAGCTGTCCTCTTCTTCTGCCATGCCCCCGTCCTAGCGGCGAGATCGGCTGGACGCCACCGCGCCGTGCGCAAAGTCGCCCAGCCCCTTGTCGGTGCTGCAGAGGCGGTCCCAGAAGCGGAAATAGAGCCCGTAATTGCATCCGTAGAGCTGGTGGTGACGCTGATGATGGCTCGCGGTGATCAGCCAAGCGCCCAGCGGCCCGCTGTGGAGGAAGCGCGGGAAGATCTCCCAGCCCATGTGATTGGTCACGCCCATCACGGTCATGATCGCCAGCACCAGCCCGAGCGCGCCGACATGGATGGGGACGAGGAAGACGAGCGCCGGGATCACCACCGCGCCGGTGATCGCCTCCACGGGGTGGAAGCTCATCGCCGCCCAGGCAGTGGGCGGGCGGCTGGCATGGTGGACGGCGTGGGCGACGCGGAACAGCGCCGGGCGGTGCATCAGCCGGTGGGTCCAGTAGAACCAGGCGTCGTGCGCGACGAGATACAGCAACACCGACACCGGCAGATACCAGAGCGGCCAGTCGCCGGCATCGGTGTAGATCCGCGTCCAGCCGCGATTCTGCCAGCCCCATGCCACCACCCCCGCGGGCACGCCATAGATCGCCGCCGAGGCGAGACTCCAGCCGATCTCCCTGCGGATCTGCCGGTCGAGCCCGGCATAGAGCGCCGGATGGCGCAGCCGGGTGGCGAAGGCGAACGCGCCGGAGGTGACGAGGTAGCGCAGCCCGACGATCAGCGTCATCGCGGCGGCGGAAAGGAAGATGGCAAGGGCCATAGGCCGCCGTCTACACTAGCCGCCTTGCCATGTCCTGACGGCATCGATCGGCCAGACCAGCATCAGCACGTTGAGCGTCAGATTGTCGCGGATGAGGGCCAGCGTGCCCAGTTCGAACACTATCCCCAGCGCAATCGTCGCCCAGGCCGGCAGCCGCGAGGCGAGCCAGAAGCCGAACGCCATCCAGCCGATATCGGACAGCGAATTGACGATGCTGTCCCCCGAATAGCCGAGCGCGATCGTCGCCTCGCGATAGCGGTTGATGATGATCGGCGAGTTTTCGAGGATTTCCCAGAACCCCTCGATCGCGGCTGCCATCGGCAGCGCCCAGCGCCGTGCCTCGCCCCGCAGCAGGAAATGCGCGGCGGCGTAGAACAGGAAGCCGTGGATGATGTGGCTGAAGCTGTACCAGTCGGCGATGTGCTGGCTGTTCTCGCTCGACTGGACGTTGCCGTGCCACAGCTTGATCGTGCCGCACGGGCAGATCGGCGGGCGGTCCATCGCCAGCAATATGCCGGCCACGGCCAGCCCGACGAGCAGGGCCGCGATCGCTGCGCCGCGCGGGATCCGCAGCGGCGGACGCAGCGCGCTCAGGACACGGGTCCCGCGACCAGGTCGATGCAATCACGAGCCACGCGCTCGAGCTCTTCGCGCGGCGCGCCGCCTCGCGCCCGCACGCTGAGCGAGTGGAGCACCGAGGCGACGAGACGGCCGTGCGCCTCGGGCGTGGGGCTGCCCGCGGCGGCGAGCAGTTCGGCGATGCGATTGTCCTCGACCGCGAGAAAGGCCGTCACTTTCTCGCGGACCTGCGGATCGGACGCGGCCTGGGTCGCCGCGGTGTTGATGATCAGGCAGCCCTCGGGGCCGTCGCTGCCGGTGAGATACAGCCCGATGCTGCCGATCAGGATGCGCTCGACCAGTTCGCGCAACGGCAGCTTCGCTTCGCCGAGCCGCTGGAACTGCCGCTCGACCCGGGCGGTAAGCCGATCGATCGCGGCGATATACAATGCGCGCTTGTCGCCGAACGCGGCGGCAAGGCTCGGGCGCGCCAGCCCGGTCGCCGCGGACAGATCGTCGAGCGATGTCCCGGCGAACCCGAAAGTGCGGAAGCGCTCGGTGGCGCGTCCCAGCGCCTCGTCGGGATCGAAGCTGCGCGGGCGGCCGCGGACCTTGGTCGACATTTTTATGCGAACCCGCAAATAATCTCTTGACCCGTCTATTTCTATGCGAGATTGTACAGAAATCAAGGGAGACCGGCCATGAAGCTCTATTTTCGCCCCTTCGCCTGCTCGCTCGCCGCGCGGATCGCGCTCGAGGAGGCCGAGCTGGATGCCGAATTCGTCGCCGTGCCCGCGGATGGACGGCTGCCCGACGGCCGCCATTTCAGCCAGATCAGCCCGATGGGCTATGTCCCCGCGATCGAGACGCGCGGCGGCTTCGTCCTCACCGAAGGCCCCGCGGTGCTCACTTACATTGCCGAGCTGGCGCCTGAAGGATCGCTCAGCTTCACCGGCTTTTCGGACGCGCATTACCGCATGCTCGCCTGGCTCAACTTCATCAGCACCGAACTGCACAAGGCCGTGTTCATCCCGCTGCTCGGAAAGACCGCCGGGCCTGAGGAGCGCGCCGCCGCACTGGCGCGCGTCGCCAAGCCGTTCGGGGTGCTGTCGCGGCATCTGGAGGGAAAGGCGTTTCTCGAAGACCGCTTCACTGTCGCCGATGCCTATCTGCTGAGCGTGCTCAATTGGTGCGAGCATTCGGGCGTGGCGATCGCCGACTGGCCGGTGCTGCTCGACTATCGCACCCGGCTGCGCACGCGGCCGTCGGTGGCGCGCGCGATGGCCGAGGAATGGCCGTTGCTCAAGGCCGCCTGAGACAAGCTCCGGGGGCGAGCCGCATCGCTCCGCTCCCGCCACACCTGCCCTCTCCGGCGCGAGCCGGGGAGGGTTTTTGTTGGAACGCCCCTTCCCCTTCGGCTAGGCCGAGGCGATGTCGGCCACGATCAGCTGCGATCTCGCCATCGTCGGCGGCGGACTTGCCGGAGGGCTGATCGCACGCGCCGTGCATGCCCGGCACCCGGCGGCCGAGCTGCGGCTGATCGAGGCCTCCTCCCATATCGGCGGCAATCATCTCTGGTCGTTCTTCGCCAGTGACATCGCCCCCGCCGATCGCTGGCTGGTCTCGCCGCTGATCAGCCATCAATGGACGCGCTACGACGTCGCCTTCCCGGCATATGCCCGCACGCTGAAATCGCCCTACCACTCGATCGACTCCCGCCATTTCGAACGCGTGGTGCTGAGCGAATTGCCCGATCGCGCCGCGATGCTCGGCCGAAAAGTGCTGGCGGCGAGCAGCACCGAAGTAATGCTCGCCGACGGCGACCGGGTCGAGGCGAAGGGTGTGATCGACTGCCGCGGCGCCGGCGATCTCGCGACGCTCGAACTCGGCTGGCAGAAATTCCTCGGCCGCGAGCTCGTCCTGCATGGGCCCCCCGCGCTCGAACGACCGGTGGTGATGGATGCGACGGTCGAGCAGATCGACGGCTATCGCTTCGCATATTGCCTGCCCTTCACCCCCGATCGCGTGTTCGTCGAGGACACCTATTACAGCGACACTCCCGATATCGACGCCGCGGCGCTCGGCGATCGGGTCCACGCTTATGCCGCCGCGCAAGGCTGGCAGGTCGACAAGGTCGCGCGCGAGGAAACGGGCGTGCTTCCGGTCGCGATCGGCGGGGATTTCGAAGCCTATTGGCGATCGAGTGGCGGCAATGTCGCCAAAGCCGGCGTGCGCGCCGGCCTCTTTCATCCGCTGACCAGCTATTCGCTGCCCGATGCGGTGCGCACCGCGGCGCTGGTCGCCAATGCCGGTATTTTCGACGGGCAGGCATTGCACGATTTCCTCCACGATCACGCGCGGCGCCTGTGGCGAAGCCGCCGTTTCTATCGGATGCTGGCGGCGATGCTGTTCCGCGCGGCCGAGCCCGCGGAACGCTATCGGATCCTCGAACGCTTCTATCGACTGGACGAAGGACTGATCGGCCGCTTCTATGCAGCCGAATCCAACCTGGGCGACAAGATCCGGGTGATGACGGGCAAGCCGCCGGTGCCGATCGGCCGGGCGGCGCGCGCGATAATGGGGGTCGAATGAAGAAAGCGGCAGTGATCGGCGCAGGAATCGGCGGGCTCGCGCTCGCGATCCGGCTGCAATCGGCGGGCGTGGACACCACGATCCTCGAGGCGCGCGACAAGCCCGGCGGGCGCGCCTATTTCTGGGAGCGCGACGGCTTCACTTTCGACGCCGGACCCACCGTGATCACCGCGCCCGACGCACTGCGCGAATTGTGGCGCATCTCCGGCCACGACATCTCCGAAGACGTGAAGCTGGTGCCGGTATCGCCTTTCTATCGCCTGTCCTGGCCCGATGGCGTCGCGTTCGACTATTCGGGCGACGATGCCCAATTGGGCGCGGAGATCGCCCGGCTCAGTCCCGAGGACGTCGCCGGCTATCGCCGTTTCCTCAAATATTCCGAAGGCGTCTATCGCGAAGGTTACGAGAAGCTCGGCCATGTCGCGTTCCTCGATTTCGGCTCGATGGTCCGCGCCGCCCCGGCGCTGATGAAATATCAGGCGTGGCGCTCGGTCTATTCGATGGTGTCGCATTACGTGAAGAACGAGAAACTGCGCCAGGCGCTGAGCTTCCATACCCTGCTGGTCGGCGGCAATCCGATGACGACGAGCGCGATCTATGCACTGATCCACAAGCTCGAGCGCGACGGCGGCGTGTGGTTCGCGCAAGGCGGCACCAACCGGCTGGTCGCCGGAATGGTCCGCCATTTCGAGCGGCTGGGGGGCGTGGTGCGGCTCGGCGACGCAGTGTCGGCGATCCACACGCTGGGCGATCGCGTGACCGGCCTGCGCGCCGAAAGCGGCTTCGAGCTCGTAGTCGACGCAGTCGCGAGCAACGCCGACATCGTTCACAGCTATCGCAACTTGCTCAAGGATTCGCGCAGCGCCCAGCGCACCGCTTCCAGCCTCGAGCAGAAGCGCTTCTCGCCTTCTCTGTTCCTCGTCCATTTCGGGTTGCGCGGCAGCTTCCCGGAGATCCCGCACCATTCGATCCTGTTCGGCCCGCGCTATCAGGGGCTGCTCGAGGACATTTACGATCATGGCGTGCTGAGCGAGGATTTCTCGCTCTATCTCCATCACCCGAGCGCGACCGACCCCGGCATGGCGCCGGAGGGGCATTCGACCTTTTATGCGCTTGCGCCGGTGCCGCATCTGGGCAAGTTCCCCGCCGACTGGAGCGAAGTCGGCCCGGTGCTCGAAGAGCGCATCCTCGCCGAAATCGCCCGACGGCTGATCCCCGACCTCAAGGACCGCATCGTGACGAAATTCTCCTACGCGCCCCCCGATTTCGCGACCGACCTCAAGGCGCATCTCGGCTCGGCATTCAGCCTCGAGCCGATCCTCACCCAGAGCGCGTATTTCCGCGCGCACAATCGCGACGCTTCGATCTCGAACCTCTATTTCGTCGGCGCGGGCACGCATCCGGGTGCCGGGATCCCCGGCGTCGTCGGGAGCGCCGAGGCCACCGCCACGCTGATGCTGGGAGACGGCCGATGAAGCGGCTCGCGGTCTATTGCGGATCGGCCTCTCCCGCCGATCCCGTCTACGTGGAATCCGCCCGCCATGTCGGGCGCAGCCTTGCCGAGCGCGGCATCGGCGTCGTCTATGGTGGGGGCAAATTGGGGCTGATGGGCGCGGTCGCCGATTCGGCGCTCGAGGCCGGCGGCGAAGTGATCGGGGTGATCCCGCAGGCATTGGTCAATGCCGAGGTCGCGCATCGCGGGCTCACCGAGCTCCACATCGTCCAGACGATGCACGAGCGCAAAGCCCTGTTCACCGATCTCGCCGACGGCTTCGTCAATTTGCCCGGCGGCACCGGCACGATGGACGAATTGTGGGAGGCACTCAGCTGGGCCCAGCTCGGCTACCATGCCGATCCCATCGGACTGCTCAACGTTGCCGGCTATTACGACAAGCTGATCGATTTCTGGGAGCATATGGGACAGGTCGGCTTCGTGCGGCCGCAGCACCAGGGGCTGCTGCTGGTCGATAGCGACCTCGCCGGGCTGCTCGACAAGATGGCGAATTTCGAGCCGGCCGTGCCGATCATCCGCATGGCGAGCGAAGAGCTGTGACACCTGCCCGCGACGCGATCGTCGCGACCGCGGGCGAATCGATCGCGCGGGGCTCGAAGAGTTTCGCCGCGGCCAGCCGGTTGTTCGACCGCGCGACGCGCGAACGGACCTGGCTGCTCTACGCCTGGTGTCGCGCGTGCGACGACCTCGCGGACGGCCAGGACCATGGCCATGCCATGGCGACGATCGCCGACCCTGCCGAACGGCTCGAAGCGATCCGGGAACGCACCGCTGCGGCGCTGGAGGGCCGATGGGTCGGCGATCCCGCCTTCGACGCCCTCCGCATCGTGGTCGCCGAGACCGTCATGCCGCACGGGCTGGTCCGGGATGTCGTCGAGGGTTTCGCGCTCGATGCCGCCGGCTGGGCGCCGGCGACCGAGGCCGACCTGATGCGCTATTGCTATCATGTCGCCGGCGCGGTCGGCTGCATGATGGCGGTGGTGATGGGGATCGCACCGACCGACGAGGAAAGGCTGGATCGCGCCTGCGAACTGGGGATCGCCTTCCAGCTCGCCAACATCGCGCGGGATATCGGCGAGGATGCCGCCGCAGGCCGTTGCTACTTGCCCGCCGATTGGCTCGCCGAGGCCGGGATCGCGCGTGACGCCGTGATGGCCGATCGAACGGCGCTTGCCGGTCTTGCACAGCGCCTTACCGGGCGGGCAGGCGAGTATGAGGCGCGCGCACGTCTCGGTGCCGCGGCCCTGCCGTTTCGCTCCGCCTGGGCGGTGCTCGCGGCCGCCGGCATCTATGGCGACATCGCCCGCCGGGTAGAGGCGCTGGGCGAATCCGCCTGGGACACGCGCGTCACGGTGCCGGCCGGCGCCAAGCTCCTGTGGATCGCACGCGCGTTCGGGCAGGCCTGGGGCCGCAAAAGGCGCGCCCCGGATCCGAGTTTCGCAACCCCAATTTGGTCAAGACCGCGTCAACCAAAAAGCGAAAGCTTTTCCTAAGCAGGCCGGCGCCAAGCGATGGAGATGACCATGCTTTCGTTCCAGCTGTCGCGCGCATTGGCGCAGGGGCGAGCCGCATCGGAGCGGCCGGAGAACCGTGCCGCGCTGCTGGTGACGCTATTGCGCAAGCGGGCCGCCGCCTACAATGCCGGCGCGCACGATCTCGAAGCGCTGCTGCGCGACCAGATCCGCTGGGCACTGCCGATCGAACGCGAACGCTAAAGTCGGATTCACCGCGTTCGAAGCTGTTCCCCGGCGAAGGCCGGGGAACACAAATGGCTGGATCAATCTCTGGTCCGGCACAGCCCACGTTCCGGCGAAACGTTGCATCGCGGCGCCCGACGCCCCAAATCGCGACGTGATGCCTCCGCAAGTTCCTGATTCCGCGCCCGAGCGGCCGCTGCTCGCGACGATGCGGCGCTTTCTGCCCTATCTGTGGCCAAAGGACTCGCCCGGGCTTCGTGCGCGGATCGTGATTTCGCTGGTCCTCGTCGTGATCTCCAAGCTCGTCCAGGTCTATGGCGCGCCGTTCGCGCTACAGGGCGCGATCGACCGGATGGCGAGCGGGTCGCGCGACGCGGTCTGGCTGGTGACCGCTCTGGTGGTCGGCTATGCCGCCGCCCGGCTGGGCGCCGTGCTGTTCGACAATCTGCGCAACGCGGTGTTCGAGAAGGTGGGTCAGGACGCGACGCGGCGGCTCGCGTCGGACGTGTTCGCGCATCTTCACCGCCTCTCGCTGCGCTTCCACCTCGAGCGCCGGACCGGCGCGATCACCAAGGTGGTCGAGCGCGGCACCAAGAGCATCGATACGATGCTCTATTTCCTGCTGTTCAACATCGCGCCGACGATCCTCGAACTGGCCTTGGTGCTCGGCATCTTCTGGACGCGCTTCGGCGTGTGGCTGGTGGTGGGCACGCTGGTGATGGTGGTCGTCTATATCGCCTTCACGCGCTGGGTGACCGACTGGCGCTCGAAGCTGCGCGAGCAGATGAACGACCTCGACACCGGCGCGGTCGCGCACGCGGTCGATTCGCTGCTCAATTTCGAGACGGTGAAGTATTTCAACGCCGAGGCACGCGAGTCCGCGCGCTACAATCGCGCGATGGCGTCGTACATGAAGGCGGCGGTCACATCCGAGAACTCGCTCGCCTGGCTCAATATCGGCCAGGCGCTTATCACCAACGCCATGCTCGGCGCGGGGATGGCGCTGATCGTCTTTGGCTGGAGCTCGGGCAAGTTCACCGCCGGCGACGTGGTCCTCGTCTCGACTCTGCTCAGCCAGCTCTTCCGCCCGCTCGACATGCTCGGCTGGGTCTATCGAACGATCCGTCAGGGCGTGATCGACATGGGGGCCATGTTCGACCTGATCGACACCCGGACCGAGATCGCCGACGCGCCGAATGCCGTGCCGCTGAACGTGGCGCGCGGCCATGTCCGTTTCGAGAATGTCGAGTTCGGCTATGATCCCGACCGCGAGATCCTGAAGGGCATCGATCTCGATATCCCGGCGGGTGCGACGGTGGCGGTGGTGGGGCCCTCCGGCGCGGGCAAGTCGACGCTCGCGCGGCTGATGTACCGTTTCTACGACGTCACCGGCGGCCGGATCACGATCGACGGACAGGACATCCGCGACGTGACGCAGACCAGCCTGCGCGCCGCGATCGGCATCGTCCCGCAGGACACGGTGCTGTTCAACGACACGATCGGCTACAACATCGCTTATGGCCGCGAAGGCGCCGGCCCCGACGAGATCGCGAATGCGGCGCGCGGTGCTGCGATCGCCGGCTTCATCCAGTCGCTCCCGGAAGGCTTCGACACGCGCGTCGGCGAGCGCGGATTGAAGCTGTCGGGCGGCGAGAAGCAGCGCGTCGCGATCGCGCGGACCCTGGTCAAGAACCCGCCGATCCTGATCCTCGACGAAGCGACCAGCGCGCTCGACAGCCGCACCGAGGCCGATATCCAGGCGACGCTGGAGGCGATCGAGCGCGGCCGCACCACGATCGTCATCGCGCACCGCCTGTCGACCGTGGTCCATGCCGATCGCATCGTCGTGCTCGAAGCCGGACGCGTCGCCGAGCAGGGCACGCATGCCGAGCTGCTCCGCCAGGGTGGCCTCTATGCCGAGATGTGGACCCGCCAGGCGCAGGAGCGCGAGGAAGGCGAGGAACTGGCGGCGGAGTAGGTGGTCTAGGACCCATATTCATTAGGCGTCATCCCCGCGAAAGCGGGGACCCATCTCCGGCAGTTTCCACAAGCGTGCCGGTGCATTTTGCCGCTCGCTCAGGAGATGGGTCCCCGCCTTCGCAGGGATGACGAATTGGGGGGTGGCCCGTTACTCAGCCCCGACCAGCAAATCCTGCCACTCAGGATGCTTCGCGATATAAGCCGCGACGAACGGGCATTGCGCACGCACCTTCAACCCGCGGCTGCGCACATCGCTGAGCGCGCCGACGATCAGCCGGCTGCCGATGCCCATTCCCTGCAGCGCCGGTGACACCACCGTGTGGGTGAACGTGATCACCTCGCCGTCTATTTCATAGGCCGAGAAGGCGAGATGGCCCTGCTCGACCAATTCATAGCGGCTGCGTTCTTCGTTGTTGCGTACGTCGGACATGCCTAGGCTCTAGCCCGGCGCGGCGGGAGAGGAAAGCGATGCTCATACCTTTGGGAGTGCTCGGGACATTCGTGCTCGGGCTCGCCGGCTGGTCGGCCTATGTCGGGCGCAAGGCCGAGGAGATGGTGCCTGCCGAGGGCAAGTTCGCCGAAGTGCCCGGCGCGCGGCTCCATTATGTCGAGCTCAACCCCGATGCCGGGGGCCCCGCGATCGTGATGGTCCACGGCCTGATGGGGCAGCTCCGCAACTTCTCGCATTCACTCGCCGGCCAGCTCGCCGCCGATCATCGCATCATCCTCGTCGATCGGCCGGGCTGGGGACATTCGTCGCTCGAGGGCGCGCGGCCCGGCATCGTCGCGCAGGCGAAGATGATCGCGGCGCTGATCGAACAGCTCGCGCTCGATAAGCCGCTGTTGGTCGGCCATTCGCTGGGCGGCGCGGTGAGCCTCGCGCTCGCGCTCGATCGGCCCGATCTGGTCCGCGGTCTCGCGCTGATCGCGCCGCTCAGCCAGGTCGTCGAGACTGCGCCCGCGCCGTTCAGGGGCCTGCTAGCGCCGCCGGTGCTGCGTCCGGTGCTGGCCTGGACGGTGGCAGTGCCGGTCGGACTGCGCAACGGCCCCCGCACTGCGGCCGCGATCTTCGCCCCCGATCCCGTTCCTGCCGACTTCGCTCTGGCCGGCGGCGGCGCGCTGGCGGTGCGGCCGAAGAGCTATATGGCGGGATCGTTCGAGCTCCGCACCGTGCCGACCGAAATGGCGGCACTCACTGCACGCTATGGCGAAATGCGTGTGCCGGTGGCGATCCTCTATGGCCGCAGCGACGCGGTGCTCGATCCCGGCCTCAACGGCGAACGCACCGCCACCGAGATTCCCGGCGCGACGATCGAGCTGATCGACGGCGGCCATATGCTGCCGGTGACGCACCCGGCAGAAACCGAGGCGTGGCTGCGGCGCGTGCTGCCGACCTAGCCGACTTCGGCAGGCTGGGTCGTCCAGCCCAGCCGCGGGATCGTGATCGAGCGCTTGCCGGCCAGATCGACGCGCGTGACGAACAACTCCTTGCTCTCGATATAGGTGAGCAGTCGGCGGACGCGGCCGAGCGAGCTGGTACCATAAGTCGCGGCGAGTTCGGTGTCGCTCGGGCAGGGCAGCCCTTCGCGCGCGGCGCGGGCGACGAGCAGGAAGGGCCCGAGCATGTCGTCGGGAAGTGCGCGCGCGGCATCGAGCGCCTGTGCCCAGTCCGCATCGGGATCGCCGTGAATGCCCGCGCGCGCCGCCGAGAGCCGGCGCACGAACCCGGAGAGATCGAGCGGCGGACGCGCCAGCCCGACCATCCGGCAGCGCACGAGGAAATCCTGATAGAGCACCGAAGGCGAGCGATAGGTCGATTCGGCATCCTCGACGATGTCGCGCAGTACGTCCGCGATGCGCTCGGCGGCTTCCTCTGGGGGCACGTCAGGCGCAGCCTCGACCGGCGTCGGCGTCGCGCGGGCGAGCGCTTCGATCAGCCGTTCGGACGGGACCGGTACCGGGGCCGCCGGTGCGGGCGGGCTCCAGCTCGGTTCCGCGGGGGCGAGCAGCAAATCCCTGAAATCCTCCGCCGGCGCCTGCGGCAGCGGCGTCAGCTTGGGGCTGGAGCTGCGCGCACTGGTCTCGACCGCGCCGATCTGGATCGCCACCGGCCGCCGCGCCACTGCCGGCCCGAGCGCGAGGAAATGGCCACGCTGCAAGTCGCGGATCGCCTCGGCCTGGCGGCGCTCCATGCCGAGCAGATCGGCGGCACGCGCCATGTCGATGTCGAGGAAGGTCCGCCCCATCAGGAAGTTCGAGGCCTCGGCCGCGACATTCTTGGCGAGCTTGGCGAGCCGCTGGGTGGCGATCACGCCGGCGAGTCCGCGCTTGCGGCCGCGGCACATCAAATTGGTCATCGCCGAGAGCGAGGCGCGGCGCACGTCCTCGGCCACTTCGCCGCCGCCGGCCGGCGCGAAAAGCTGCGCCTCGTCGACCACCACCAATGCCGGATACCAATGTTCGCGCGGCGCATCGAACAGTCCGTTCAGGAACGCGGCGGCGCATTTCATCTGGCCCTCGGCCTCGAGTCCCTCGAGGCTGAGCACCACCGACGCGCGATGCTCCCGGATGCGCGTCGCGAACCGGGCGACGTCGCGCTCGCTATGCTCCGAAGCCTCGATCGCGATATGGCCGTAGCGGTCACCCAGCGTGACGAAATCGCCTTCGGGATCGATCACAACCTGCTGGACCTGCCCGGCGGATTGCTCGAGCAGGCGGCGCAGCAAATGCGACTTGCCCGACCCCGAATTGCCCTGGACGAGCAGGCGCGTGGCCAGGAGCTCCTCGAGATCCATCGACACGGCCGCCCCGCCCGTGTCCTTCCCCATTTCCACGCGAACCGTCATTCGCCTGCCGCTTTGGCGGATGGCGCCCCCGGCAGGCAAGGCCCCGTGTGGGCGGTTCGGCGCATTGCTGTGGACGGAACTTGCCCGTTGCGGCGCGCCGGGGGATAGGGGCGGCGTGACCGACCCGCTCGACATCCTCCACAAGACGTTCGGCTTTCCCGATTTCCGCGGCGTGCAGCGCCAGGTGGTCGATCGCGTGATGGCGGGCGCCAACACGCTGGCAGTGATGCCGACGGGCGCGGGCAAGTCGCTCTGCTATCAGGTGCCGAGCCTTGCGCTCGACGGGACCTGCGTGGTCGTCTCGCCGCTGATCGCCTTGATGCACGACCAGCTTCGCGCCGCAGAAGCGGTGGGCATCCGCGCGGCGACGCTTACTTCGGTCGACGAGAATCGCGAAGAGACGATCCAGCGGTTCCGCGCGGGCGATCTCGACTTGCTCTATGTCGCGCCCGAACGCGCCTCGGGCGAAGGGTTCCGCAACCTGCTGGGGCAGGCGAAGCTCTCATTGTTCGCGATCGACGAGGCGCATTGCGTCTCCGAATGGGGGCATGATTTCCGCCCCGATTACCGGCTGTTGCGGCCGCTGCTCGACCGGTTCGGCGACGTCCCGCGGCTGGCGCTGACCGCCACCGCCGACGCGCATACCCGCGCCGACATCCTCGAGCAGCTCGGCATCCCGCAGGACGGGCTGATCATCGCCGGATTCGACCGGCCCAATATCCGCTACACGATCGTCCCGCGCGAGAACACGACGCGCCAGATCGTCGACCTGATCGCCGAGCAACCGGGCCCGGGCATCGTCTATGCCCAGACCCGCGCCGGCGTGGACAAGCTCGCCGGCAAGCTCGCCGAGACCGGGCGCAGCGTGCTGCCTTATCATGCCGGCCTCGATCCCTCGATCCGCCGCCGCAACCAGGCGGCGTTCGTGGCGAGCGAGGACATGGTGATCGTCGCCACCGTCGCGTTCGGGATGGGGATCGACAAGCCCGATGTCCGCTTCGTCGCGCATGCCGGGCTGCCCAAGTCGATCGAGGCCTATTACCAGGAAACCGGGCGCGCGGGCCGCGACGGCGATCCGGCGGTCGCGCATCTCTTCTGGGGCGCCGACGATTTCGCCCGCGCCCGCCAGCGGATCGGCGAAGTCGAGCCCGGACGGCAGACGGGCGAGCGCGCACGGCTCTCTGCGCTCGGCGCGCTGGTCGAGACCGCCGGCTGCCGGCGGCGGATCCTGCTCCGCCATTTCGGCGAGGACGCGCCGGAGAATTGCGGCAATTGCGACAATTGCCTGAGCCCGCCCGCGGCGATCGACGCCAGCGTCACAGCGCAGAAATTCCTCTCGGCGGTGTTCCGCACCGGCATGATGTTCGGCGTCGGCTATATCGAGAGCGTGCTGCTCGGCCAGTCGAGCGAGCGCAGCCTGATGAACGGGCACGAGAAACTCTCGGTGTTCGGTATCGTCGACGGCGAGGAAGCGGCATTGCTCAAGCCCGTGGCACGCGCGCTGCTGCTGCGCGACGCGCTGCGGGCCAATGCCCATGGCGGGCTCGAATTCGGCCCCGGCGCCAAGCCGATCCTCAAGGGCGAAGTCGAGGTCAAGCTCGTCCTCCCGCCCAAGCGCGAGCGGCGGTCGCGCGGGCGGGCGGCAAGCGGCGGCGTCAATCCGATCGGCAATCCGTTGTTCGAGGCCTTGCGCGCCAAGCGCCGCGAGATCGCGATGGAGGCGGGCCTGCCGCCTTATGTGATCTTCCACGATTCGGTGCTGCGCGACATGGCGATGCTCCGGCCCGGGACGCTGGATGCGCTCGGCCAGCTTTCGGGCGTTGGCGCGCGCAAGCTCGAAGCCTATGGATCGGTATTCCTGCAAGTAATTCGCGAGGCGGCATGATCCGGAAGATCGACGAGCAGATATCGGTGGCACCGCAGATCGCGCCCGAGGACGTGGCCGGCTTCGCCGATGCCGGGTTCAAGGCGATCGTCAACAATCGCCCCGAAGGCGAGGAACTCGGCCAGCCGACCGGCGACGCGGTCCGCGCCGCGGCCGAAGCCGCGGGGCTCGCTTATGCGGAGATCCCGGTCACGCATGCCGGCTTCTCGGCGACGCAGGTCGAGGCGATGGTCAAGGCGCTCGAAGCCGCCGGCGGGCCGGTGCTGGCCTATTGCCGCTCGGGCACGCGTTCGTGCAACCTCTGGGCGCTGGCCGAGGCCAGCCGCGGCGGCGACCCCGACGCGCTTACCGCCAAGGCCGCCGGTGCAGGCTATGACATTTCGGGCATCCGTCCGCTGCTCGACGCGCTTTCCGGCCGCGCATGAACTGGATGCAGCTCGGCGGCTCGGTCGCCGCCGTCCTGGTGCTGGTCCTGATCTCGTGGCTGCTCAAGCTGGGCGAAAGCCGCATCGCCGATGCCGAAACCGCCAAGCGGATGGCCGAAGATGCATTGAGCGGCTTCGTCGCGCGGGATGCGCTGGTCGGCACCAACGGCGCGGCGGCATTGGTGCTCGGCAATGACGGCATCGCCTTGCTCAAGCGCCACGGCGCCAAGGTCGCCGCACGCCGGCTGGCCCGCCCGCTCTGGCGCCGGCCCTCGCCCGAAGGGGTGACGGTCGAAAGCGGAGAGCGGATGTTCGGCCCGGTGCTGCTCTACGGGGTGCTTCCCGAGGATGTCGACAGGCTGGAAGCGCAACTTACATTGATGTAAGTCCGAGAGCATGACGCTCGCCGATCCCGTGACGCTGGCCATTCCCGCCTTCGTGCTGCTGGTGCTCGCGGAGATGGTGGTCGCGCGGATCAAGGATCGCAGCCGCTACGAACCGCGCGACACGTTGACCTCCCTGGCGCTCGGCACCGGCAGCACCGTCGCCGGCGTGCTTTCGGGCGGCATGGTCTTCGCGCTGGCGACCTGGGTGTGGCAGTTCCGGCTCTTCGAGATCGATTATGCCTGGTACTGGTTCGCCATCGCGTTCGTGCTCGACGATTTCGCTTATTATCTCTTCCACCGCTCGGCGCACCGCATCCGCTGGTTCTGGGCGAGCCATGTCATCCACCATTCGAGCCAACATTATAATCTGTCGACTGCGCTGCGGCAGACCTGGACCGGCTTCTTCAGCCTGGCTTTCCTGTTCCGGCTGCCTTTGTTCCTGATCGGCTTCCCGCCGGCGATGGTCTTCTTCGTCGCGGGGCTCAACCTGATCTACCAGTTCTGGATCCACACCGAAGTGATCGGCCGGATGCCGCGCTGGTTCGAGGCCGTGATGAACACGCCGTCGCACCACCGCGTCCACCACGCGACCAATCCGCGCTATCTCGATCGCAATTATGCCGGGGTGTTCATCGTCTGGGATCGGCTGCTCGGCACGTTCGAGCCCGAGCGCGACGACGACAAGCCGCGCTACGGCATCGTCAAGAATCTCGGCAGCTTCAACATCCTGTGGGCGGCAACCCATGAATGGGTCGGGATCGCGAAGGACGTCTGGCACGCGCCCGACTGGCGTGCCCGGCTCAACTACATGGTCCGGCCGCCGGGGTGGAGCCACGACGGCAGCAGGGACACGTCGGAAACGATAAAGGCGCGCTGGGAAGCAGCGCGCCAGGAGCGGGGGGAAATGTGGAAGAAGCCGATATCGTCGTCATCGGATGCGGATCGGGCGGGAGCGCCGTCGCGGGCCGCCTGAGCGAAGGCGGCAAATACACCGTCGCCGTGCTCGAGGCGGGCGGACGCAATACCGGCCTCAAGACGATCATGCCCGGCATGATGCCGTTCCAGACCGACAAGACCAACTGGCAGTTCGAGACCGTGCCCCAGCCCGGCCTGAATGGCCGGCGCGGCTATCAGCCGCGCGGCAAGGGGCTCGGCGGATCGAGCGCGATCAACGCGATGCTCTACATCCGCGGCCACCGGCAGGATTATGACGAATGGCGCGATCTCGGCTGCACCGGCTGGGGCTGGGACGACGTCCTGCCCTGGTTCCGGACGAGCGAGCACAACACGCGGGGCGCCGATGCCCTGCACGGCAGTGACGGCCCGCTCTGGGTCAGCGACCAGGATTTCGCCCATCCGGGCTCCTGGGCCTTCATCGAGGCGGCGTCGCGGCTGCAGATCCCGGTAAATCCCGACTTCAACGGCGCGCAGCAGGACGGCGTCGGCCTGTATCAGGTGACCCAGAAAGGGGGCGAGCGCTGGACCGCCGCGCGCGCCTATCTGCCCACCGCCGCGCGCGACAATCTGGAGATCGTCTGCGGCGCATTGGTCGATCGCATCCTGTTCACCCATGGCCGCGCCTCGGGCGTCGCCTATCGAAAGGACGGACAGGCGCGCGAAATTCGCGCCCGACGCGCAGTCGTCCTCGCCGCCGGCGCCTTCCAGACTCCGCAATTGCTGATGCTGTCGGGAATCGGCCCGGCTGCGCATCTCGCCGAAATGGGGATCGAGGTGCGGCTCGATCGTCCGGCGGTGGGTTCCGACCTTCAGGACCATATCGACTATGTCGCGGCGTTCGAGACCCAGGGCAGCTTCTTCCTCGGCCGTTCGCCGCTGGGCACGCTCAAGTCGCTTGGCGCGATGGCCCAGTGGCTGTTCACGCGCCGCGGCGGGATGACCTCGCCCTTTGCCGAGGCCGGCGGCTTCCTGCGCACCGAGCTCGCCGGCGGCCGGCCCGACGTCCAGCTCCACTTCCTCATCGCGATCGTCGAGGATCATGGCCGCACCAAGGTGAAGGGGCATGGCTATAGCTGCCACGCCTGCGTGCTCCGCCCCGAGAGCCGCGGCACCGTCCGGCTCCAGTCGCCCGATGCGGCTTCGGCGCCGCTGATCGACCCCGCTTTCCTCTCCGACCAGCGCGACATGGACGTGCTCAAGGCCGGGGTGCGGGCGATGTACCGCATCCTCGATACCCCGCCGCTGGCGGACTATAAGGGCCGCGATCGCTATCCCGTCGACCTGGCCGACGATGCCGCGCTGGAAAGCCTGATCCGCACCCGCGCCGACACTGTCTATCACCCCGTCGGCACCGCGCGGATGGGATCGGACGAAGCCGCGGTCGTCGATCCGCGGCTCAAGGTGCGCGGCGTGGACGGCCTCTACCTCGCCGACGCCTCGGTGATGCCGCGATTGATCGGCGGCAACACCAATGCCCCCAGCATCATGATCGGCGAACGCTGCGCCGCGTTCCTTGCGGAGGAATTGGGTACGTGAACCAAATCTCCCCTCCCTGTAAGGGAGGGGTCGGGGGTGGGTAGAAAAGAGCGGGCTCGATGCCCGGTCTTTTCTTTCTTCAAGGCGCATCGCAGGGCTCGCTGCGCTCGCACCCACCCCCTGCCCCTCCCTTGCAGAGAGGGGAGCAAGGAAGGTCCGCAACTGGGTCGTTAGCGACCACTCCCTTTACAGGTTCACGACCCGGCCCCTCCCGGTCGGACTCGCGCTTGCAATGTAGGATTTCGCCTGCTTGGCTAGCGGTGCGGGGCTGCGTCCCCGCCGCTCTTTGAACTTTGTGATTTGCGACATTCGCGCCGGCGCCGTGCTTGACACGCGTTGGTTGACACAGATGTCAACGCGCTATCGTGTCAACGTGTCAACCAACCTCTTGGTTGACAACCGCATCGAATCTTGCAGCAAGCATTTGTAAATTCAAACAATTCTCCGATTACATCCCGGCTTCTACGTGTCAACCGGCCCGGCGGATGCCCGAACCCGTGTCAACCGCGCGACATGCAAAAAAGAGGGCCGGCGGTTCGAAAACCACCGGCCCAGTCGTCCGCAGGAGGAACTTCGGTTGGGTGCCGCGCTGGCAGGAGAGATGCGCGGCGCCCGATCTCGTCAGTAGTTGTAGGCGCGTTCGCCATGCTCGTTGATGTCGAGCCCTTCGAGCTCGACTTCGCGGCTCGGGCGAAGGCCGATCGTGTACTTGAGTGCAAGGAACAGCACTGCCGACACGCCGCCCGAGAGCAGCAGGGTCACGCCGACAGCCTTGGTCTGGGTGAGCAATTGCGCGCCCATGTCATAGGTGCCCGCGACGGCCGGGATCACGTTGAAGTCCATGAACCCCTGGCCGCCCAGCGCCGGATTGGCGACGATCGCAGTGCCGATCGCGCCGATGATGCCGCCGATGCAGTGGACGCCGAACACGTCGAGCGTATCGTCGTACTTGAGCTTGTTCTTCACCGTGGTGACGAAGAAGAAGCACACGCCCGAAGCGACCGCGCCGAGCACGATCGACGTCATCGGATGCGCGAAGCCTGCCGCCGGCGTGATCGCCACCAGGCCGGCGACGACGCCCGAGGCCGCGCCGAGCAGCGACGGCTTCTTGTGGATGATCTGCTCGATGATCGCCCACATCGCACCTGCGGCAGCGGTTGCCACCATGGTGTTGACGAAGGCGAGCGCGGCGAACTTGTTGGCTTCGAGGTTCGATCCGGCGTTGAAGCCGAACCAGCCCACCCACAGCAGGGCCGCGCCGATCATGGTCATGGTCAGCGAGTGCGGCGGCATCGGGTCGGTCTTGTAGCCGACGCGCTTGCCGATCACGAGGCAGCCGACCAGGCCGGCGATACCCGCATTGATGTGAACGACGGTGCCGCCGGCGAAATCGAGCGCGCCCAGGCCCCAGAGATAGCCGTGATCGTCGGGCAGGCCAGGCTGGAAGTCCGGGCCCGGCCAATACCAGACCATGTGCGCCATCGGGAAATAGACGAGCGTCAGCCATGCCACCACGAAGAGGATCAGCGGGGTGAACTTGATGCGTTCGGCGAACGCACCGACGATCAGCGCCGGGGTGATCATCGCGAAGGTCATCTGGAAGACCAGGAACACGGTCTCGGGCAGATAGACGCCGTTCGAGAAGGTCGCCGCGAACGTGTTCGCGTCGACGCCCTTGAGCAGCACCTTCGAGAAGCCGCCGACGAAGCCGTTGAGGCTGCCGCCGTTGGTGAACGCCATCGAATAGCCCCAGGCGCACCAGACCAGGCCCGCGACGCAGACGATGGTGAGCACCTGCATCAGCACCGACAGCATGTTCTTGGTGCGGACGAGGCCGCCATAAAAGAGCGCGAGGCCCGGGACCGACATCATCAGCACGAATGCCGCCGAGACGAGCATCCAGGCGACGTCGCCCTTGTTGACCATGGCGTCGGTCGGCACGACCGTCGCCGCCGCGGCGGGCGCGGCATCCTGTGCCCAGGCGGGCAAAGCCGCGAACAGGGCGAGACCCGCCCCCGCGGCCAATTTGGTTGCTAGCTTCATCTGGACCCCCTTCTTCACAGCGCCGTCTCGTCGGTCTCGCCGGTGCGGATGCGCACCGCCTGGCCGAGATCGAGGACGAAAATCTTGCCGTCGCCGATCGCGCCGGTGCTGGCTGCGGCCTGGATCGCTTCGACCGCGCGGTCGACGATATCGGCGCCGCAGGCGATCTCGAGCTTGATCTTGGGCACCATGTTGGTGCTGTACTCGGCGCCGCGGTAGATTTCGGTCTGGCCCTTTTGCCGGCCGAATCCCTTGACCTCGGTGACGGTCATGCCGGTAACGCCCACTTGCGTGAGCGCCTCGCGCACCTCGTCGAGCTTGAACGGTTTTATGATGGCGATGATGAGCTTCATTTCGCCCCCTCTTGGCGGTTAACCCGGGGACCATGGAGCAAGGGCCGTGCCATTAGGCAGAATCGCGCGATTCCGCCGCACCGCCGTGCAATTAAATGTTACTTAGGCGTAAATTTTTGTGCAGATGCGAAAGTCTGCTCAAAAATCAGGCAGCCTCGTCGAGCATTTTCCGGGCGAGGTCCACATCCTCGTCGTCGACCATCACGCGCACCGGGATCAGCAGATAGCTGCCGTCGGCGATGCTCGCCCCTGCATCGAAGACGAAGCTCATGATGCCTTCGCTCTCCAGCCGCGACTGGACGATATAGGCTTCCTGCCGGTCGAAGCGGCCGAGTTCGACGAGTGCCATTATATGTTCCTCGGCTTGCGTGGGGTGCCCGGTGCGCATTCCAGCGCCGCGCGGTCCCAGTCGCCCAGCGTCGCGGCGGCTTCATAGGTCGATTGCAGGAATTCGAGCAGCGCCGCTTCGGGGTCGGATGTGGCGCGCACAGCCTCATAGTCGAGGATGAACTCGCCGAGCGCGGCATCGAAGCGCGCGCCCGCCGGGCGGACGGGCGCCTCGGCGGACCCCGGGGGTGCCGGATAGGCATAGGAATAGAAAGCGGCGCGCGGCCAAGCGTCGCTGCCCGGCCAGAAGCCCGCGCTCGATACTTCGTGACTATAGGCCTCGCGCGTCACGGCGTCGGGAAGGCCGGGGACGCCGCCCGGATGCGGCGGCGCGGCGCGTCCCGAAAAACGCGTGACGGCGAGATCGAAGCTGCCCCAGAAGAAGTGGACCGGGCTCGCCTTGCCGAGAAAGCCGGTGCGGAACTGCTTGAACACGTGATCGACGCGGACGAGCGCGTCGTGAAAGCGCTCGATCCAGTCGCGATCATAAGGCCGCGGGGCATGATCCTCGGGAAAACGGACCGGATCGGCCATCTCGTTGGGCAATGTCGCGATGGTCACCGCGATACCGAGCTCGCGCAGTGCTTCCATCACTTTGGCGTAAAAGCCCGCGACGGTGCCGGGTTCGAGAGGCAATGTTCTGATGTCCGCAACGGTGGCAATGTGCAGGACGTGCGCGCGGAGGTCGAAGTGGATCTCGAACGGGCCGGCTTCGGAGGGAATCGGCGAAGTGCCTAGCCCGCGCGGCGTGACATAGAGCGGCACGTGCCAGCCATGGTTGAGCCACGGCGTCAGCGCGATCCGCACCTTGCCGACGATCTGCGTCATCAACTGCAGATGAAGCGCGCTCTCGCGGCCGTCTTGCCAGTCCAAAGCGGGCCATGCGCGCGCGGTCATGCGGATCTCCTGCGGTGATAAATGCCGGTATCCCCGCCTCCGCGCCGAAAATCAAACGACCGGCGCGCGAACCTCCTTCGCCGCGGTGGCGATCAGCGCGATCGGAATGCCGACGAGCAGGATATGGATCGCCAGCGGCATCAGCACCGACAGGGGCGTGACCGCCGCCCCCGAGCTCGACGGCCAGCGCAGCGGAATCACGATCCAGTACATGACCAGATAGAGCAATGCGCCATAGGCCATGCCGTAGAGCAGCCGCCATTCCCGCACCCGCGGCAGCAGCCGCGCCGCCGCGACGAAGGCGGTGGCCATCACCGCCATGATCGCGAAGTGCACCGCGAGTCCGACGGCGGCGCCGATCCAGCCGACGCTCCGCGGCCATTCACCAAGCGGACCGGAGGCGACGGACTGGAGCATGCCGGCAATCGATTTGCCGTGCAGCGCAGTGGTGATCATCGCCGCGGCGATGTCGAGCGTACCCGCAACCAAGGTTGCGATCGCGATCGTCTTCCTGCGCAAGCTAGCTCTCCCCCATTTGCCGTCCACTCCATTTGCGGCTCTGCGCAATTTTCGCGGAGTACGATGCGGGCGAACGTCGCAAATCCGTCGCCGAACGTCCGGCGCCGACTGCCTCTATCTATGCGTGTTCGCGCAGCAGCTCGCGCAGCCGCCTGGCATAGACTCGTCCCGTCGCGATCCGGGTGCCGTCGCGCAGGATCACGTCGCGTCGGCCGGTGGGCGTCTGGCGCACCTGCGCGATCGCGGCGATGCGCACCAATGCGGCGCGGTGGACGCGGACGAATTTCGCCGAATCGATCCGCTCCGACAGAGCCTTGATCGAAAGCCGCAGCAGATGCGATCCCGAGGGCGTGTGCAGCCGGACATAATCATCCTCGCTGCTGACCCAGTCGACCTGGTCGAGCGCGACATGGGTCAGGCTGCCGCTGACTCCACGGATCCACAATTCGGTCTCGTAAGGAGCGGGACCGCCGGATTGGAACCCGGTGCGCAGATCGGCGACGATCCGCCGCATCTCCTCGACCTCGCGCAACGAACCATCGGCCGAAAGACGGTTTCGTGCGCGCCCGATCGCTTCCTGGAGCCGCCCGGTCTCGATGGGCTTGAGGACATAGTCCACCGCCGAGACTTCGAAGGCGCGGATCGCGAAATGATCGAATGCCGTCGTGAAGATCACCGCCGGCGACACATCGGGAGGCAATTGCTCGAGTATATCGAAGCCGGTGCCGTCGCGGAGCCGGATGTCGAGCAGGACGATATCGGGCCGAAGCTCCACGATCGCGCGGACCGCCTCGCGACAGGAAGCCGCCGATCCGACCAGCCGGACCCCGGGCAGATCCCTGAGCACGATTTCGAGCCGCCGCAGCGCCAGCGGCTCATCGTCGACGATCAGGATGCGGTCTTCGCTCATCGCGTAAAGGCCAAAGGCATCGTCACCCGCGCCTCGAACCAGCCGCGCCCCGGCGTCAGCGTGAGGCTCTGCGCGTCGCCGAAATATTCGGCGAGCCGCTGGCGGACATTGGCGGTGCCGATCCCCTCCGGTCCCGATGCCTTGCGCTCGATTTCGGGGTTGCCGGAATCGACCACCAGGATCGAGAGGCTCTCGCCGACGCGCTCCGCGGTGATCGACAGCCGCGTCGGCGGGCGCGACTTCGCGACGCCGTGCTTGACCGCATTCTCGACCAGCGGCTGGATGATCAGCGCGGGCACCGCCGCCCGCCGCAATTCCTCGGGCAGCAGGATTTCGACGGCGAGATCGGGATAGCGCATCTGCTCGATCGCGAGATAGCGCCGGTGCAGCTCGAATTCCTGCTCGAGCGACACATCGACCAGCGGATCGATCGCCAACGTCGATCGGAAGAAGGTCGACAGCCGTGCTAGCATCCGCTCCGCCTCTCCGCCGCGGCCGTCGAGAATCAGCGCCGAGATCGAATTGAGGCTGTTGAACAGGAAATGCGGATTGATCTGGCTCGACAGCGCCTTGAGCTTGGCGACGTGCGCCATGCCGCGCAGCTCGGCCGAACGCTGGGCTTCGTGCCGCGCGTCGAAATTATACTCGATCGCCAGATACAGCCCGGTCCAGGCGATGAAGAACCAGGTCCACATCGACAGCACGTACATCGCCTCGTTCCAGTCGACGACGACGAAGCGCGCGGTCCGGCCGTAGAGCGCGGCGAAGGCGAAATAATTGGCCCAGGCATAGGTCTCCGCCACGAACGGCGCGACCGCCGACACCGCAATCGCGCGCGTTCGGAACGAGCGATGAGAGAGCCGTCGCAGCAGGCGATGCAGACCGTAGCAGATGGCGATGCCGCAGGCCGACATGGCGATCCGGAGCAAGGCGCCCTCGAACGCCATGTGACTGTGCTGCAGGATCGTTCCCAGCGTGAACAGCGCACTGCTCGCGCCCCACATGCTGAGCGTGAGCACCAGCTTGGCGCGGGTTTCGGCACGCGCCTGGGGCCGCGAGTCCGGGCCCGCCTCATCGACAAGGAAGAATTCGCGTCGCGCGGCCGGATCGGGAGCATCCACGGCGCCTTGATCGCAAAAGCCCGCACGCCTGTCGACTGACGCTCGGTCGCTCGAAATCGACGTTCGGCGTGCAGTCAGCCGCGCGAGACCATCCCAGCGAATACGAGCAGGAAAGCGAGCAATGCGGCAATCCGTGCCCAGCGGATATTGTAGGTCAGGCCGAGCGCCACCACGCCGCCCGCTACCGGCGCCAGTCCGATCCATGCGAGCAGCCGCATCGGCCAGTCCGCGGACCATAAGGCCAGTATCAGCGAGGCGGCCACGAGCAGCCATCCTGCAACCTGCAGCCGATTGCCGTGCTTCGCTGCCCGCCATTGCACCGGCACCAACTGGGCATGCCGGCTCATGCTCGCCGCCAGGGTGAACAGGCCGAGATAGAGCAAGCCGGCGAAGATCATGCCGCCGCCCTTGCGCGCGCCCGGCGCGGCGCCGCGGGTGCACGGAGCGCGCGGATCTGCCGGACCACGATCAGTGCCAGCGCGGCAGCGGCGGCGAGGAGGACCAGGTCCATGCCCCATTGCGAGAAGCCGGAGATGCCGAGGCCGAGCAGCGCCGCGCCCGCGCAACCCAGCGCAAGCAGTCCCAGCAATATCGGCCAGGCGATCGTCGGACGCAAAGCGAGGCCGGCCAGGAGCGCGATCCCCGCGCTCCACAACGCGATCGACACTTCGGCATCGGCACGCGCCGGCAGGTCGAGCGGAAGCAGGCGATTTGCCCAGAGATAGGCCACGCCGCCGAGGAGCACCCCGGCGATCGCCCCGGCGTTCAGGCGCGCGAGGATGCGGTTGCCGATTGAGAGCGGCGCCCGCTCGCGGCGCTTGACCACCCACAGCACCAGCCCGGTCGCGATGGTCAGGGTCAGCATCGCGCCGCCGAGGAAATAGAGCCAGCGCAGCAGCCCGGGCGCGAAGCGGGCCATGTGGAGGCCGTAGACGGTGTTGTAGGTCTTGAGCGCCGGGCGCATCTCGGTCCAGTCGGAGAGCACCCGGCCCGTCGTGCCGTCGAAGCTGATCTCGCCGGGCGCATAGGCGATCTGGCCGGCATCGCTGCGGAACACCGTCACCACTGCCGCCGCGTCGCCCGGATTGAGGACATAGACGCGCCCGATCGCGGCGCCGCCGAAGCGGCGGCCAGCCTCGCGCAGCATCGGGGCGATCGGGGCGAGCGGCGCCTTCTTCTCTGCCAAAGGCCGATTCACCACGCCCGGAGTAAAAGCCTGGTACATCGCCGTGGGATCCTGGCCATAATTGGCGGTGATCGGCCAGGGCATGTTGAGCGACGCCAATGTCACGAGCCCGGTGAAGGTGATCATCAGGTGGAAGGGCAGCGACATGACCCCCAACGCGTTATGGCCATCCAGCCACGAGCGCTGCCCCTTGGCCGGGCGGAAGGTGAAGAAATCGCGGAAGATGCGGCGATGCGCGATGATGCCGGTGATCAGCGCCACCAGCATCATCAGCGCCGCCAGCGAGGCGAGCAGCCGTCCCCAGGGATACGGAAGCTGGAGCTCGAAATGCAGGCGATAGAAGAACTCGCCGCCCATCGTCTCGCGCGCCACCGGTGCGCCGGTCACCGGATCGAGCGCGCGGTAGAGGAAGGCGCCGCCGCTGTCATAGCTCGCCTCGACGGTGTTCATGCGGCCGTCCGGGGCGGTGAGATACCAGCCGGTGGAATCAACGGCGTTCTTGCTCAGCCAGTCGGTCGCCGCGGCGATCGCGTCGACCGGCGCGGCGGTGGCGACCGCCTCGGGGCGCATCCAGCGGCCGATCTCGGGCTTGAAGACGCTCAGCGTGCCGGCGAAGCACATGAGGAGGAGAACATGACCGAGCAGCAGTCCCGTCCAGCCGTGGAGCCAGGCCATGACCTGGCGGGCGCCCTCGCGGACCGCGCTCATGCCGGCGGTCCCGCATACCAGGCGAGCCCGGCGAGAAAAGCGGCCAGCCCGATCACGCCCGCCACAGCTCGCCACGGCCCGCGCGCCAGATAGGCCCAGACCGTCACCGCCGGGGCGACGAGGAACGCCAGCAGGGTCGCAACGACGGTCGCTTCCAGTCGCTCCATCGGCAATATGCGCGCAAGCGCCGCGCCGAACAGCGCCGCGACCACATAAGCGCCGATGGTGCCGGCGAGCGTGCGCGCGGCGACATTGGCGCGGTATCGCCAGCTCCGTCGGTCCGGTCCCCTCTGTACCGCGCCATGCATGGCGATCAGTAGGCGAAGCTGAGCGAGACGTTCGCGCTGCGTGGCGCGGCATAGAATGCCTGCCCCCACATCAGGCTCGCGAGATACTTCTCGTTGCCGACATTGCGGACATTGACCTGCACGCGCACCCGATCGAGCAGGCGGATGCTCGCCATCAGATCGACCACCGCATAGCTGCCCTGCGACACGATCACGTCGCCGGTGACGACGCCGTAATCCTGCACCCCGGCATCGGCATAGCGGATCTTGCTCTGCCAGCGCAGCTGCGCGCCGAGCTTGAGATCGTTGAGCTGCGGCGCGGCATAGGTGGTCGCGAGCTTGAGCGATTTCGTCGGCAGGAAGGTCCGCGCCTTGTTGCCGGCCTGGTCCTCGATCTCGAGCCCGGTATAGCCGCCGCTCAGCGTCCAGTTCTGCGTGACCTTGCCGGCGAGTTCGAGCTCGAAACCCTTCGAAGTCGTGTCCACGCCTTCGTAATAGCTGTCGCCATTGGGCAATACGCCCAGGAACGAGGCGAGCCCAGTCTGCTTGGCGCGGAACAGCGAAGCGGTGGCGTAGAGCCGGCCGCCGAACCAGTTGCTCTTGATGCCGCCCTCGATGCTGGTGCCCTTGGCCGGATCGAGCTTCGCGTGGTTGATGTCGACTTCGCTCTGCGGATTGAAGATGCCGGTATAGCTCGCATAGATCGAGAGATGCGGCGTCACGTCATAGACCGCGCCGATATAGGGGCTGACGCCGCTTTCCTTGCGCGACTGATCGGTGCCGTAGGACGTGCCGGTCGACTTGATCCACATCGCGCTCGCGCCGACCACCGCCTTGAGGTCATCCGTGAAATTGAGGTGCGCGGCGCCATAAGCACGGGTCAGCCGGTCGGTATAATCGGCTTCGAGAACTTCGCCCGGATAGGTCGGCTCGGCGACCTGAACGCGGCCCCAGTCCTGAACCGCCGGGAAATCGATTGCACCGAGATAGAAATCCTCCCACTCCAGCGCATCCGAGCGCGCAGTGGAGACGCCGAAGGCGAGCTGGTGCTCGCGACCGAACAACCGGAGCGGGCCCGACGCATAGAAGTCGGCGAGATACTGGTCGTAGGTCGAGGGATAGATGCCCGTCATGCCGCCCACGCCGAACCCGGTCGCCTTGTCCGGATAGCCATAAGCATAGAGCAGCTTCGAAAGCTCCTCGAAGCGCTTGTAGGTGAGCACGCTTTTGGCCGACCAGCCGCCGCCAAATCGATAGTCGAGCTCGGCGAAGGCGCTCTGGTCGGTGACGTTCCAGAACGTCCAGTCGGCCGAAGTCGACGCCGAGGCCGGATAATCGATCCGGGTGCCGTCGGTGTAGGTGAGCGGCAGCGCGCCCCAGAGCACGCCGTCCGCCTTGTTCTCCTGCCGCGAATAGCCGATCGTCGCGGTGAGATCGGGCGTGACCTTCCAGCGCAGCAGCGCGCCGTACGCGTTCCGATCGACATGGTTGTAGTCGAGATACGAATCGCGATCCTCGTGCGCGAAGATCAGCCGGGCGGCGACCGTGTCGGTGATCGGGCCGGCGACATCCGCCTCGAAGCGCTTCTGGTCCCACGAGCCGAACTGCGCCGACGCACTGGCCCTGAGCGTGTCGGTGGGGCGCTTGCGGACATAGTTGATCGTCGCCGAGGGATTGCCGACCCCGCTCATGATCGCATTGGCGCCGCGGATCGCCTCGACGCTGTCGAACAAGGCAGTGTCGAGATCGCCGAACTGGATGCCCCAGATCAGCGGCAGGCCGATGCCATCGACCTGGAAGTTGGTGATGTCGAAGCCGCGCGAATTGAAATAGGTCCGGTCGGTCTCGACCTTCTCGACATTGATGCCGACGACCTGCTCGAGCAGATCGTTGACGTTGTTGAGCGCGAAATCGTCGATCCGCTGGCGATCGACGATCGTCACCGATTGCGGCGTCTCGCGGGGAGACAAAGTGAGCCCGGTGGCCGAACTCGACTGGGTCGCCACCGATCCGGTGACGACGATCTCGGCCTTGTCCTGCGTATCCTCGTCCGCGACAGGATCGGGATCCATGGCCGCGAACGCCGGACCGGCCGGCAGGAGGAGCAATGCACTCGAGAGCAGTGCATGGCGGAAGGATCGATTCATGTTGTTCCCCAGTGCGTCCGACGCGGCTCCTAGGGAAGAGGATATTGCGAGTCAATCGCATTAGCATCACGCGGGCGGCATGTCCTCGGGGTCGGCCTAATCGGACTTCTTGCCCGCGCACTTGCTGAGGAAATACTGGCGTTTCAGGTCGACCGCTTCCTGGCGCATGGTTTCCAGTCGGCGTTGATCGTCCAGCGCGTGTTGCCGGTCGTCGAGTGCCAATTGCTTGAGCGAGAGTTCCTGATCGGAGGCGGCCGGCGCGCTTTGTCCGCTTCCAGGTGCCGCGCCTCCCTCTCGCAACGCACGCCGCTTGCCGGCAGTGGCGATCCGTTCGGCCGCGATCTGCACCTGCTCCTCATAAAAGGCTGTCACCGCCGCGCTCCGTCTGTGGGCTTCAGCCGCAAAGACCGGAAGAACGGACGCCCGGTCGCACCGCTCGATCGCCGCGTCGAGCGCGGGGAAGTCTACCGATTCGACGATTTGCGGCGTGGTGGCCGCGAGGAAGAGGAGGAAGGGCATGGCCGAGCGCCTATCCGATATGGCCTCCGAGCGCGAGAGTGGACCCTGCCAGGTCCGGCCTCATCGTACCGCTTTCGGTGGCGCGAAATCGGGCAAGTCGAACTTCGGCACCGGCAGGCTGACTTCGATCGGCAGATCGGCCGTCGCGCCGGTGCGCAGAAAGGCATGGATCGCCTGCTTTGCGGCGGGGCTTTCCCGCAATTGATAGAAGGCGCCGTCATGCCCGCCGCGGTGGACGAGGATGGCGTGGCCGTTGGGGAAATAAGGCAGCAAGCCCAGGGTGTTCTCGATCGGAGTCGACGTATCCCAGTCTCCGTGGACGAAGACGATGGGGATCGTGCTCACGCGCGGCCGCCGGACCGCGTCGCCCATGTCTGGCGTCGGCCAGTCGGGCGCCGAGGCGAAGTTCGCCTCGAAATTCCACGTGCCGAGCAGGTCGGTTGCCGGATCGGTCCGCATCAGCTGCTGGCGCTCCGCGGTGGCGCCGAGGCTGCTGTCCGCAAGCGGCCCGATCAGCTTGACCGGCCCTGCCCGGCGTTCCGCCAATGTCTCGCGCGCCCATTGATCGTAATGGCCGTGATACAGCGACAGGATGAAGGCGGGCCAATGCTCGGCTTCATCGGTATGCGACAACAAGGCGAGCTGAAGATCCTCCGCTCCCAGCGTGACCGTTTGGGGCCGGCCGGCATCGTCGTGGACGCGTACCGGGATCGGCCCCGCCGCGAACCGTCGATGCAAGGCGCGTATCGCCTCCGCCATCCCCCCTTTGGGCAGGAAAGGAGCGAGACCGGGATCACGATCCGCATCATAAGCGATCCGCTGGAGCGCCGCGAAGACGTGCGAGGGCATGTCGAATCCATTGTCGAGCGGCTCGACGCTCGAGAGCACGGCGCGCGCCACGATCTCCGGATGGAACCGCATCACGGCCAGCGACCATTGCGAGCCGAAGCTGCCGCCGAACAGGCTGATCTTGTCATAGCCGAGCGCGCGCCGCAGATCGTCGACGTCGGCGGCGAATGCCTCGATCGTATAGCCGGAAAGGTCCTTGTCGGCGTGATGCGCGACGGCGCGCCGGGCCAGCGCCTGCATCGCAAGGGCGTCGGCATGCACCGAGGCAGGCTTGTCGGATGGCGAAGCCCCGGCCATCTCCTCGAGCATCTCGCCGCGCTTCGTATAGCCGCGCTGCTCGATCACCACGAGATCGCCGACCGCTCCGAAGGTCAGCCATGAGCGCAGACGGCTTTGTGCCGCCGCATCATTGTCCGTGAAGGCGCCGAGGACGCTCAGCCCGGGGCCGCCCGGCAGCCAGAAGACCGCCGGCGCGCCCGTGGGATGGGGCGCCTTGATCCGCGCGAATCCGACCCCGATGCGGCGGCTCGTCGGCGAGCTTCGGTTCTCGGGCACGTACAAAGTGCCGATTTCGTAAGCGACGGTCTCGCCGGTCGAGAGCTTGACGGTTCCTTGCTCGGTCACGATTCGAGCGCTCGGGGACTGGGCCGAGGCTACCGAGGGGATCGCCTGGAGCGGGAGCGACACCAGCGCCCAGCCCAACAATTGCAGGATCGATCGCATAGCAACTCCCAAACAGCTTGCGGTGCACGGCGTCGAGGATATATGATTTCATGTCAAGATACTTGATATGAAGATTTCTGGAATGATCGAGGAACCACTGCCCCCTGATTTGGACAAGGATGTCGTCGACCAATTGCTCGACGACTGGCGTCGCGAGCGGCCCGATCTGGACGCATCGGCGATGGCGGTGGTCGGGCGCCTGCTGCACGTGGGAGCATTGGTGCAGACCGGGGCGGACCAGCGCCTTCGCGGACATGGGATCAGCTATACCGAGCTCGACGTGCTGGCGACCCTGCGGCGATCCGGAGCGCCGTATCGGCTCAGCCCCACTGCGCTCAGAAGGTCGGTGCTGCTCACCTCCGGAGCGATGACCGCGTGCCTCAATCGGCTGGAGCAGCGCGGCCTGATCCGCCGCAGCCCGGATGCGGCGGACCGCCGATCGCTCATGGCGACGCTGACTGCCGAGGGCGTGCACCTGATCGACGACGCGGTCGCCGCCCATTTTGCCGAGGCGGCCCGGATGATCGTCGGCCTTGCGCCGGCAGAACGCACGGAGCTCGCACATTTGCTGCGAAAGGTCCGGCTTCAGCTGGAGACTTGATCGGACATCCGGTGGCGACCTGGGAGACCGGAAAATGGCAGCCGCAGACGGCGCGCGGAATATGGGGCGCGTCTCAGCCGCAGGACCTGAGCGTGGCCAAATGGCCGAACGATGAAAAATGTCGGCATTGCTTTGCTACAGCACATGTCGTTTGAACAGGCCTCTGACTTTTGGGACGGCGCGGCGCAACTGACGATAAATCCGCCTTTTCCACACCCGCACGAACTCTCTTGAGTTCAGATGGTCCTGCGTTCCGAGCTCGCCAACTAACTGGCGAAGACGGGGCAGCATCCCGTCGGCCCACATGTATCGTTCGGTCCATGACCAGCGAGCTGTCCGGTGGATAGAAGCGGCGGAATGCGATTCTACCAGCCTTTGAACCATAAGCGGCGTCGCGGCGCGCGACCGCAATATGATCGGATCGGGAACGAGATTCGGCGACAAGCGCTCCGCGCAGCACAGCGCAGGGTAGAGAAAGGGCCACAAGCCAGCGCGGTCGCAAAGGACAGTGAAGGCCGACCAGTCGAACCCCTCACGACCACCGTGTTTACGAATCACCAAGACAATTTCATATTGCCGCTGGAGAGTCAGGCTCTCGAAAGAACTGCCTGCATGCACCAGAAGGTGCACCAAGAGTAGCGCTGGCGGGAAGATGGCACCGCCAGAGATACGCCACTTTTCGAGGGCGACGGTCGGGATGAGCGTGTCGATATCGACCCTATGCGCGCCACCGGCGAGCTTGCGTGTGATACCCTCGTGCAGGTCGATCGACCAGGGATCGTCGCGATGGACATAAGTCAGCGTGACGGGTCGCGTCGCGACATCGGGCATCGCCCAACTGCGCTGGCAGAATCCGCCCTTCCCGGGCTCATAGCCCAGCTTCGGGAGGATCGCGGCCGCAACCGGCAGTTGGTCCGGACCTATCAGCAAATCGATATCGGAGGCGATTCGCTGACCGGGTTCATCGAAATAATGATGTGCCGTGTGCATCCCTTTCATCACGATCGGGCTTGCTCCGCCTTCTGACAGGGCGTCGACGGCTGCCGTGGCCTGTGCGGTCAATCGCGCCATTCGAGCGCGATTATGCTCCAGATGGATTCCGAGAATCTCGGCATTCGCCGCAGTCGTCGTCAATTTGCCCTGCTCGATCCACGAACCCAGCAGCGGGCCGGTGCCTGAAGTGTAACAGGCGATGCTGAGCGCTACCGGATCGTCGATCAGCACGTCGTCGCTGCGGCCGAGGGTGAGCACGTCCCGCAAGGCGGTTTCGATAGTGATCACGGCTCTAGCCCAGTCCGGCTCGGCGATCTCGAACCAGAGCCACTCGGGTCGTCCGGCGCGAGCCGCCGCATGTAAACGCTGTTCGAAATCGATCACAGGCAAGAAAGAGGGAATGTTCATGCGGAAACCTCGCAGGTCGGATGAGAGATGTGATCCCGTTCCTCGATCTGGGGAGGATGCTGCTGCGAAAGATGGATCAGTCGTCCACACAAGGCGAACGCTTCCGGCCGGTGCGCTACGATGACGATCGTCGGGCGCGGATTCAGGCTGGCGAGCGTGGCCAGGATGTCTCTTTCGCTATCGGCATCGAGCGCGTTCAGCGCTTCGTCGAGCAGCAGGAGCCGGGGGCGGCGCAACAGCGCACGGGCCAGCCCGACACGCTGACGCTCCCCACCGGAGATCATCGCGCCGCGCTCGCCCAGCGGTGCATCGATTCCGCCCATGCGCTGCAACAATGCGGCGGCGCCGACGATGCACAGAGCTTTCTCCATTTCGAATGCTTCGGCGTTGCTGGACCAGGACAGGCTTTCACGAAGCGTCCGGCCTCCGAGCACCGGATCCTGCCCGACATAGGCAAGGTCGTTGGCGAAGCGCGTCGGATCCGTCCTGCCGCGTCGAATCTGCCCCGCATCGGGATCCAGGATCCCCGCCATCAGGTCGAGAAGCGTCGTTTTGCCGACGCCCGAGGGACCCGCGATTCCGACTAAGGCGCCGGACGGGATGCGGATCGAGAAGTCGCGCAGGATATCGCGCCCACGGGAGAAGGACACGTTCTCGAACCACAGGGCCGTGGTGTCGGACGGTATCACGCCAGATGCGGGGGCCGCGCGGGCGGGGCGCAATATCTCTTCCAGCGCGCGCAGCCGCTCATGGGCCGGCAAGCTGTGGATCAGTTGCTGAAGCCCGCGCTGCACTTCGCTCAGGGGGCCGCTCATCCGGCTCAGCACCAGCAACAGCGCGAAGAGGCTCGCCGCGGAAAAGCCGATCGCGACACCCGTACCGACCAGCGCGATCGCGGCGACCGCCGTCAGGCAGACGCTCAACTCCCTGGCCCGCGCGTGTATCGAGGCGAAAGCGACGCGATCCGCGATCGCGTCGTCCGACAGGAGGCGCTGCTGCCCGAGCCAGGCCGGACCGGTTCGCTCGGCGGCCACCACCTTCAGGCTGGCGAGAAAGTCGATCGCATTCTCGGTCATGCCGAAATGGCGATTGGTGATGCTTTCGCCGAGGCGCCGTATGCGGCCCAGCATCCGGCGCATCGCGAGATAGCTGAGGCCGGTGATCGCGAAGGCGATCAGCGCGGCGAGCGGAGCAACCGCCATCGCGGTCAACACCATTCCCGCCGCGATCACAGCGGCGGCAGTTGCGGCCATCAGCGAGTTCACGGCGATACCGACCTGGTGGATCTCCACGCTCATCGCCTGGACGATACGGGCATGCGACAGTTCCGCGATCCGGGCCCATGCCACTCGGGTCAGCCGATCGGCAAGGCGCAGCCGCTTCGCCTCGACGAATCCGACCTGAAGCCGGCTGGTCAGATGTTCCCGCGCCAGCACGATGACGCTGCGGATCGCGACCAGCAGTGCGAACAGCGCCAATATCGAAGAGAGGGACGTTCCTCGCGGCAGCATCGGCAAGAGACCGGCGCCCCCGCTGGCCGGCGCGAGCACACCGAGGATCGCGGGCACCAGCAGCAGGATGCCGACGCCCTCGGCCAAGGTGCCTGCCACCATCAACGCTATCGCGACGAACAGCCGGGTTCCGCCGAACGCGGCGAAATCGCGCGCGAGATGCGCCAATGCGGCGCCCGAGGATTTCATGCCGCTTTCCTGGCGTGGATGGCGCGCGCATAGAGATCGAGGAACGCCGTGGCGGTGAAATCCGCATCCTCCGCCAGCGCACGCACCTGCGCCGCATTGGCCAGCCGCAAGCGGAGTTCCTCGTCACCGGCCAGGCGGAGGATCGCCGCAGCCAGCGCGCCCGCGTCGCGCCTCGGCACCGCGATCGCCGCCTCGGGCGCATATTCCGCGACATGGCCCACCGCGGTTCCGACCGTGGGCACCCCGGCGACCGCGGCTTCCAGCATCGCGATCGGCGCACCTTCGCTGAGCGAACTGACGACCATCAGGTCCGCCTGATCGACCCAGGCGCGCAATTGGCCCTGGGGTTGGAATCCCGGTAATCGCACGCGATCTTCCAGCCTCAGCGCGGCTATCGCTGCGTGGATCTCCCCGTCGAGCGTGTCCTCGCCGACGATATCGAGCGTGAAGGACAGGCGGGCATCGCGCAGTCGCGCCGCCGCGGCCAGCAGGGTCGGCTGGTCCTTGACGCGATTGAGGCTGGCGATCTGCAGGAGCCGGAGGGGTTGGGCGAGATCGCGGCGCCGGGGCGGCGCGGCCGGCCAGCGGTCGAGCGCGACTCCCAGGGGCACGCGCAACGCGTCGACGCCCGCCGCGCGGGCGTGATCGCGCATGGTCTCGCTCGGCACGGTGATGAAGGATGCGGCGCGAAGCGACAGCGCGGTGACAGCGCGCGACTTCCAGGTCAGGTAGCCGCCGTAACCGATCTCTGGCAAGCGCACGACGTCGCCGCCCGGCAAAGTCAGTATCATAGGAATGCCCGCCAGCGCCCGGCCGCAGCCGCCGACAAGTCCCGGGATACTCGCCCAAAAAGCGTGGACGATATCGAGCGGCTTCTCGCGATGCAGCGCCAGCAGCTTGGCAACGCCGCGCAGGGATCGGGGCCGCGATCCGATATTGTGGACATCGGCATCGAGGAGCCGCCACTGATCGGGGCGCGGCTCCTGCTGGAGGGCGATGACCTGGACGTCGTGCCCGGCCTGGGTCAGCCGCTCGATCAGCCAGAGCATGCACGGAATGACCCGATGGCTGCCGGTGCGATCGACTCCGCCCGGCGTGATCAGCGCGATCCTCATGCGTGCGCGCTCCGCGCGATGACGGTCCGGTAGATATCGACGAGCCGGCGACCGACGACCGGAAATGCCAGATGCGCGTCGAAATGCCGGCGAACCGCGGTGCGGCTTTGCGCGCTTGCCTCTCGCGCCAGCGATACCAGCCCTTCAGCGAAGGCGGGCGCATCGCCGGGTGCCGCGAAACGACTCTCGGCCAGATCGCCGACCAGCGCGCGGAACGGGGCGATGTCGCTGACGACCGAAGGCAGGCCGCACGCCAGCGCCTCGATCAGCGCATAGCCCGAGCCCTCGCGGTGACTGGTGGCGAGAAGGAGATCGCAGGCCCGGCAGAGCTGCTCGACCTGCGCATGCGGCACGTGCCCGAGCGAGTGCACATGGCGGGCCAGCGCGGAATCCTCCGCGAGGCGCCGTTCGAGCGCGGGAAGCAGCGCATCCGAGCTATGGACGCACCAGAGCTCCGCCCCGGGAAGGTGCTCGCGCGCCAGGCGGAAGGCGTGGATCGCAGTCAGGGGATCCTTGTTGGCGTCCAGCCGCCCGATCCACAGGATCGCCGGATTGCCGCGCACGCCGGTTCGCACGCGCGCTTCGGCCCGGTCGCCCGGTTCGAAGCCGCTGGAGCTTTCCGGTACGGCGAAGATCGACGTCCTCGCCGGCAATTGGCGAGCAGCGCGGAACGGTTCGGCCTGCGCTTCGGCAGTGAACAGCGCGGCTGCGGCATGGGCGTGCCCCCATCGTCGCAATCGCCCGAGCCGTGGCCGGGCGGCGCGGCTGGCGTGGTCCTGCACCACCACCGGCGCCACCAAGGTAGACAGTAATCGGGCATGCAACGGGAAATCGAGGCCGTTGAGATGGATGATGTCGGGCGCCACTTCCCGCACCGCGTGCCGCAGGCGCCAAGGCGCAAGCGCGCGCGCCGTCCCGACGGGAATGAAATGGTAGCGCACACCGCGCCGCGTGAACCGGGCCCCGGCGTGGCTCACCTGCACCACCACGACTTCGGCACCCGCCCCGGCCGTCGCCTCGGCGATCGCCGGCAAGGTCGGCCAGGCAGCCAGCAACGTTTCCGGCTCGCGCCGCAGGGGATCGAGGACGCAATTCACCTGGGCGATGCGCAACCTCACGAGGAGGCATGCTCGATCAGCCGGGGCAGGTTCGCGGCGAGAAGCGCGATCGCCTCTTTCGGCTCGGCGCTGAGCGTCAGTCGCCATGCCCCGCGCCGCGTGATCCGGCACAGCCCGGCCTCGATCTCCGTCGCGAGCAGGTCGAAACCCGGCTCGAGCGGACCAAGCGCCGCAATTGCCGTCGCAGGATCCAGCCACTCCAGCGACGCACGGTCCCCGCGATGGAGCACGCACAGGGTCGCGGCGTCCGCCGTGACGGGTTGCGGCGGCGCAGGCAGGGCGATGGCGCGCTTGCGCTTGCCGTTACGGAGGCGGATCGCCGCGCCCGGCAATTGGGGAGCGTCTTCGGGGAAGAGATGCACCGGGCGTGGAATGCCCCAGACGCGCAACCTGCGCCCCGTTTCGAGATAGACGGTGTCGTCGGAAAGCAGCGGGAAACCGGCCGAATGCGCGGCCAGCGCAAGGCAGCTCTTCCCCGAACCGCTGCGCCCCGCGAGCAGGATAGCCGTCGGCCCCACGACAAAGCCCGAGGCGTGGATCGGCGTGCGTCCGTTGCGCGTGAGCAGCCACAGGATCAGGCAGTCGAGCACCTGTTCGCGAAACGCCGGGTCCTCGAATGCGCCCACATTGGCGACGCGGCACCGGGCCTGGCCGTGTCCGGCGTCGGCATGCGCTTCGACGTCGCCGCTGATCGAGAGACGAAGCCCGACGGTGTCCACCAGCGGCCCGGTGTCGTCGACCGGAACCGGACCCACCTTCAGCGACAGGTGCAATGTCGGTCCCTGCGGATCGGCAGGCGCCTCCCAGCCGCGACATGCCGCCGCGACTGCTTCGATCAGTCGCGGATGGCTGGCCTCGACGCGGAGCATCACCCCCAGCGGTGAGAAATACGCGAAGGCGCAATCGCCGGTCGGCAGCTTGTCCGTTGCTGGTGTCGTTCCGATTTCCGCGCTCATCACCCTGCGCCCCGCTTGCTCCACTTCTTGAGTGGGCCCGACGCACGCGAAGGTTCAAATCGCCCTGCCGCTTTCCTCGACCCCGCTTTGAACCTCGGCAGGCCGCACCGCCACTAACCTCAAACCAGTGCGTAGAAACGGGGTGGCAATGTGATTCTGGTCGCTCATTCCTTCTGTCTGCGGCGCGACCGCAAGCAATTCGAACGATCAAAGCCCTATGCGCCGCTTGCCACCCTGCTCGCGGCGGCAATCCTTCGCGAACGGGGGCATCCGGTCGCATTGTTCGATGCGACCTTCGAGCCCTGCGCCGATGGTTTCGGATCGCGGATCGCCGCACTCGATCCGAAGATCGTCCTGCTGGTCGAGGACAATTTCAATTACCTGACCAAGATGTGCACCGAGGATCGGCGTGCCGATGCGCTGCACATCGTCGCGGCTGCGCGCAAATCCGGTGCGCGGGTCGCCGTCAACGGGCCGGACGCCTCGGACAATCCGCGCCTGTATCTCGATGCCGGTGCCGATGCGGTGATGACGGGCGAGGGCGAGCTCGGGGCAGCGGCGATCGTCGACGCGTTCCAAAGCGGCGCTCCGCTTGGAGCGGTCCCCGGGTTGATCCTGATCGAGGCCGGGGAACTTCGCTACACGCCGCCGCGCCGGCAGGAACAGGCGCTGGATGCGCTGCCCTTTCCCGCCTGGGACCTGGTCGACGTCGCTGCGTATCGCGAGACCTGGACGCGGGCGCACGGCCATTTCTCTTGGAACATGGCGGCGTCGCGCGGCTGTCCCTATTCGTGCAACTGGTGCGCCAAGCCCACCTTCGGTCGGCGCTACACCCAGCGATCGCCATCCTCGATCGCGGAGGAAATGGCGCAGCTGAAGCGCGAGGTCGCGCCCGACCATATCTGGTTCGCCGACGACATTTTCGGGATGACCGGGGACTGGATCGCCGCGTTCGCCGAAGAGGTGCTGCGGCGTGACGCGCGCATCCCGTTCATGATGCAGTCGCGTGCCAATCTGATCACGGAACCGGTAGCGGAGGCGCTGGCCGCGGCGGGCGCGGAGGAAGTGTGGCTCGGCGTCGAATCGGGTTCGCAGCGGATCCTCGACGCGATGGACAAGGGCACGAGCGTCGAATCGGTGCGCGTCGCCACGCGGACCTTGCGCCGCCATGGGATCCGCTCCGGCTGGTTCCTCCAGCTCGGCTATCCCCCCGAGGATTGGGAGGACATCCTCCTCACTCGCGATCTGCTCCGCGACGAGCGGCCCGACGAGATCGGCGTCTCGGTCTCCTATCCGCTGCCCGGCACGGTGTTCCACGATCGCGTGGTCGCCGAGCTCGGCGCGCGCCGGAACTGGCGCGACACCGACGAACTCGCGATGCTTTTCCAGGGGACGTTCGACACTGCCTTCTACCGGCTGGTGCGCGACGCGCTGCACGCGGACGTCGATACCGGGATGGTCGACGAATTGCGCTGGCACGACCTTGCCCGGCGGGCGGACGCGCATCGATCGTCCAGTCCGGCCGGCATGGAGCTTCGCGCGTGAACGCGGCTGCGGAATTGCTGCCCGCCGGTGCGGCCTTCGATGCGATCGCCGGCAATTTCGATGCGCGGTTCGGCGACTGGCAGAGCGTCGAGGCGCAGCGGCGTGCGGTGCGCCGCGCGCTCGTCGATCTGTTTCCCGAAGGGTCGCGCCTGCTGGAGATGGGCGGCGGGACCGGAATCGATGCGGCCTGGCTGAAGGCGCACGGGCGGGAGGTGCTGCTCACCGATGCTTCGCCGGCGATGGTGGCGGAGGCGGCGCGCAAACTGGGGCCCAATTCGGCGGAAGTCATGGCGATCGAGCAGCTCGATCGCCTTGCCGAGCGCGGTGAGTGTTTCGACGGGGCCTTCTCGAACTTCGCCGGGATCAATTGCGTCTCGGACCTAGCGCCCATGGGCCCGAGCCTGGCGCGGCTGGTGCGGCCCGGCGGGCATGTCGTGCTGGTGGTTTTCGGGTGCTGCTGCCCGGGCGAGATGATCACGGAAGCGGTGCGTGGGCGCTTCCGCAATGTGTTGCGCAGGGCCGGCAAGGGCGACGTACCCGCCACACTCGCCGGGCGCGGCTTCAACGTTCGCTATCACCGCAGGGCAGCGATCGTGGCGGCGATGGCGCCGGAGTTCCACTATGCAGGGCGCACCGCGATCGGATTGTTCGTCCCGCCGAGCGCGGCCGAGCCCTGGATTTCCCGGCATCCCCGGCTCCTGGCCGGACTCGAGGCTGCCGATCGGGTCGCCGCGCGTAGGTTTGCGCCTTTCGGCGATCACATCCTTTATCGTTTCAAACGCCGCCGTGACGGGGACACCGCATGAACGCGCCGCTCTCCGACACGCTCGACCGCTTCCGTGCCGACTATGCCGCGCATCGCGCCGCCGAAGGGCGCGGGCTCGCGGAGGCGGAGCTGCTCGATCTTCCTTGGCTGCGGAGCGGACCGCTGGCGCGGCAATGGGGCGTGCGGGCCCGCACCTTCGAAGCCTTTCTCGAGCGCGTGGCCGATCCGAAGGCGCGAGGCGCGGGGCGGCCGCTGCGAGTCCTCGATCTCGGTGCCGGCAACGGATGGCTGTCCTATCGGCTCGCATTGCGCGGGCACGAATGCACTGCCGTCGACATTCGCGACGACCGGGTGGATGGTCTCGGCGCGGCCAAGGCCTTTCGCGCGCGGGTGCCGTTCGACTGTCTGGTCGCGTCTTTCGACGCGCTGCCGGTCGTCGATCGCTTTGCCGATCTCACGATCTTCAACGCCGCGCTGCACTATGCGACCGATCTGGGCGCGACGCTTGCGGAAGCCGCGCGGGCGACGCGGCGCGGCGGCACGCTCGTCATCCTCGATTCCCCCTTCTACGCGAAGGACCCGCAGGGCGCGGCGATGGTCGCCGAGAAGCATGCCCAAGCCGCCGAGCGGTTCGGCGATCGCGCGCACAGCCTGCTCGCGCTGCCGCACATCGAATATCTGACCGCCGCCCGGCTGCGCGAGGCCTCGGCGCCGCTCGGCCTCGCCTGGCGGCGGCGGCGCGTCCGCTATCCGCTCTGGTACGAATTGCGCCCGCTCGCTGCGCTTATTCGCCGAGCCCGCATGCCCTCCCGCTTCGATATCTGGACCGCGCAAATCCCATGATCCTGCTGATCAACCCCCGCGCCACCCGGCCCAAGAACCGCCGCTTCCCGCTGAGCCTGATGGCGATCGGCGCCGCGCTTCCCGAAGGCACCGACTGGGAGATACTCGACGGCAATCTGCCCGGCATGGACCTGCTCGCCGATGCGACCGCGATGATCGACGCGCGCGCCGCGACGCCGGACCCGGTGCGCGCGATCGCGCTCACGGTGATGCCGGGGCCGCAGCTCGTCAGTGCGGTGCCGCTGTCGAAGGCGCTCAAGACGCGGTATCCGGACATCCCGATCATCTGGGGCGGCTATTTCGGCAGCCTCTATCCCGCGCCGGTGCTCAACGCGCCGTATGTCGACTGGGTGATCCGCGGGCAGGGCGAACACACCTTCCTCGAGCTGCTGGAAGTGATCGAGGGCCGGCGCGATCCCACCAGCGTGAAGGGCCTTGCCTTCCGCCAGGCCGACGGGACGCACTGGATCGGGCCCGAGCGCAATTGGGTGGGGCCGGACGAACTGCGCGACCCGCCGTTCCACAAGATCCACATCGGCACCTATCTGCATCCGACCATCCTCGGCCGCCGCTCGGGCGTCTATCAGGCGTCGATCGGCTGCCCCTTCGGGTGCAGCTTCTGCGGCGTGATCTCGGTGTTCGGGCGCAAGGAGAAGGTGCAGGCAGCCGATCGCGTGGCCGCGAACCTGGCCTTTCTGGTGCGCGAGCACGGGATGGATTCGGTCCATTTCTACGACAACAACTTCTTCCTCAACGAGAAGCACGCGCGCGCGATCGGCGAGGCGTTCCTGCCGCTGGGGATAAGCTGGTGGTGCGAGGCGCGCGTCGACACGCTCTCGCGCTTCTCCGACGATACCTGGGACCTGCTCCGCCGCGCCGGGCTCAAGATGGTGTTCTGCGGCGCCGAGTCCGGATCGGACGAAGTGCTCGCCAAGATGTCGAAGGGCACCACGACCGACCAGATCCTGGCAGTCGCGGCGAAGACGCGCGAGCATCGCATCATCCCCGAATTCTCGTTCGTGTTCGGCGATCCGGACGAGCCCGAGCGCGAGACCGACAACACGCTCCGCTTCATCCGCCGCCTCAAGGCGATCAACCCCGAGATGGAGCTGATCACCTATTTCTACACGCCCACGCCCCAGCGCGCCGCGACCTATGGCGACGTCGATCCGCTCACCGGCACGCCCACCGATCTCGACGAATGGATCCAGCCCGACTGGGTCAGCTGGATGACGCACGAGGATCCGCACCTTCCGTGGATGGACCGGCGGATCAAGGCGCGGGTCGAGAATTTCGAACTGGTGCTCAAGAGCCGCTTCCCCTCGGTGCATGACGGCCGGACGCGCGCCTGGGGCAAGCTGGTCGGCCGCATCCTCGCGCTGCGCAGCTGGGCGCGCGAGGATTATCGCAACCCGGTGCTGTTGCGCAGTGTCCACCGGCTCGCCCAGCGCACCCGCGATGACCGCCAGGCTTATGGCCATCTCCGCCAAGGCGCCGACGCGCTGGACGTTGCGGCATGAGCGCGCTCCCGGTCCGCGAAGGCTATCGGCTCTGGGCACCTACCTACAGCGCCGAGAACGCCGTCTCGCAGCTCGAGGCCGCGCTGGTCGCCGAGATGACTCCGCCGCTCGCCGGGCAGCGCCTGCTCGATGCCGGATGCGGCACCGGCCGGCGCCTGCGCGACTGCGGTGCGGTCATGGCGGCCGGGATCGACCTGAGCCCCGAGATGATCGAGACCGGCCGTGCGGATCTTGATCCCGCAGTCCGCTTGCTCGTCGGCGACGTCCGGGCATTGCCGCTCCCCGATGCCGGCTTCGACCTGGTCTGGTGCCGCCTCGTGATCGGGCATTTGCCCGAATGCGAAGCGACCTATGCCGAGCTCGGACGCGTCACCGCAGCGGGCGGCCAGGTGATCGTCACCGATTTCCATCCAGCAGCACACGCGGCGGGCCATCGCCGGACTTTCCGGCACGGCGACACGGTCCATGAAGTCGAGCATTACGTCCATGCGCTGGCCACGCATCGCGAAGCCGCGCGCGCCGCGGGCCTACGGCTGATTGCGGTCCGCGAGGCCGAGATCGGCCCTTCCGTCCGGTCCTTCTACGAACGCGCCGGGCGGATCGCATTGTACGACGCGCATCACGGCTTGCCGGTGGTGCTGGCGCTTTCCTTCGTGAAGGAAGACCGATGCGGATCCTGATCCGCACGCCCGATCGCGACGTCGCGATCCATGGCGCAACGCTCGCCGAGCCGTCCGGCGATTTCGACATCCGGCTCGACTTCGCCCAGGGCCATGTCCGCCCCGGCCTGATCAACGCGCACGACCATCTCCACCGCAACCATTACGGCCGGCTCGGAGAGCCGCCTTATCCGGACGCCTATGCCTGGGCGCGGGACATCCAGCTTCGCCATGCCGACCTGATCGCCGAACGCCGCGCGCTCCCGCGCCGCGAGGCGCTGCTCGCCGGCGCGTGGAAGAACCTGTTCGCCGGCGTCACCACCGTTGTCCATCACGACCGGTGGGAAGCGGATTTCGACCGCGACTTCCCGCTGCGCGTCGCGCGCATCGCCAGCGTGGATTCGCTCGGCATGGTGTCGGACCTCGCGGTTCCCGCGGCGGCACCGCGCTTCTGCCTGCATGTCGCAGAGGGCGTCAGCGCGACCGCCACAAGCGAGGTCGACCAGCTCGACCGCATGGGCCTGCTCTCGCCCAGGCTCGTCGCCATCCACGGCGTCGGGATCGAAAGCGAGGCCATATCCCGGTTCCGCGCGTCGGGTGCGGCTTTGGTCTGGTGCCCGACGTCCAACCTGTTCCTGCTCGGCCGCACGGCGTCGCGCGAGCTGCTGGAGGACGGCCTCGACGTGCTGCTGGGCAGCGACTCGCTGCTCACCGGCGACGGCGACCTGCTCGACGAGTTGCGCCTCGCCCACCGGCTCGGTTTCCTCTCGGATGCGCGGCTTGCGGATGCGGTCGGCGCCACGGCGGCGCGGCGCCTCGGCCTTCCAACACCCTCACTCGATCCCGGCGCCCCGGCCGATATCGTCGTGCTGACCAGGCCGCTGCTCGAAGCGCGCGCCGAAGATATCGCGCTGGTGGTGGTGGGCGGCATTCCCCGCGTCGCCCGGCTCGATCTCGTGCCGGCGCTGGGCGCGCTGGCGGCCGCCGGCCGCATCCGCCGGCACGGCAACATCCGCCGCTGGACCAGCGCATCCGCGGCCGATCCCGACTTCGCGATCCCACCGCGCGGAACCGAATCTCTCTCAACTATGGGTGCACTCCAATGACGTTTGCCGCCAAGACTTCCCTGCTCGCCGCGCTGCTTCTCGCCGGCACCGGTACCGCCTGGGCCCAGACCGAGACTCCGGCCGAAACCGCGCCAGCCCCCGATGCCGCCGCCGCCACCGATCCCGCACAGGAAGAAGCGCCCGCCGACACGCCGCCGCCGCCTTCCACCGATATCCTCTCGGGCCGCACGCTCTCGATCCTGCTCGACGCGCGCCTGGTCGTCGCCAACGGCCATGAGCGCTTCTCCACCGGCGGTCCTTCGATCACGCGCTTCTCGGGCACCGACGACGGCGATTTCCGAGTCAATCCGCTGCCGATCGAGGCCGATCTGATCTGGACGCCCCGGTTCACCAATTCGCTCGCGGGCAATGTCTCGGTCGCGTGGCAGCGCGACCAGGAGAATGAAGTCGACGTGATGGAGGCGTTCCTCACCTTCCTGCCCGAGCGCTCGGGCAATGTCAGCTTCTCGGCCAAAGCGGGGCTCTATTGGCCCGAGATCTCGCTCGAACATGCCACCGGCGGCGCATGGAGCACGGTGCACACGATCACGCCCTCGGCGATCAATTCCTGGGTCGGCGAGGAAGTGAAGGTCGTCGGCGCCGAGGTCTCGATGATGGCCACGCTGGGCAAGAGCGACTTTTCGGCGACGGCCGGCGTGTTCGGGTTCAACGACACGTCGGGCACCTTGCTATCGTTCCGCGGCTGGGCGCTGCACGACATCAAGGCGACTGCCTTCGGCCATTTCGATCTGCCGCCGCTCAACGACTTCATCGTCCACCTCCAGGAGGACCGGACGCGCTCGCTGATCGAGCTCGACAATCGCGTCGGCTTCTATGGGCGCCTCGAATGGCGGCCGCCCGTGCCGGTGACGATCAATGCCTTCTATTACGACAATCGCGGCAACCCTCAGGCTTTCAAGCCCACTGGCCAATGGGGTTGGCGCACGCGCTTCGCGAATATCGGGCTCACCGCCGAGCTGGCGCCGGGGCTGCGCCTCCTCGCCCAGGCGATGGAGGGAACGACGCAGATGGGCTTCAAGACCAACGGCGTCGTCTGGGTCGATACGCGCTATCGCTCGGCCTATGCGCTGCTCGCGAAGGAGATCGGCGCGGGCGAGATATCGGGCCGGATCGAGGCGTTCGACACCAGCGAGCATGGCAGCGAGATGTCGCATGACGACGAGAAGCAGCGCGGCTGGGCGCTCACCGCGGCGGGTCGCTGGACGTTCAATCCGATGATGACCGGTTTCCTCGAATTGCTCCATGTGCGCAGCACGCGGGGCACGCGGAGAGTCTATTTCGACCTGCCGCCGACCGAATCGCAGACGGTGGTGCAGGCATCGCTGCGCATCCGGCTGTGAGATCCGCCGCGGTTCCGCCGGCGCTGCGCATCCATTCGCGGAAAGGCGCCCTTGCCCGACTGCTGCTCGCGCAGCGGGGCGCAATGCTGGCGCGGCTGCCCGTGCAGGCGCGCGGCGATCTCGCGTTGGTGCACGAGACCCGGCGCCGGACCGCACTGCTGATGACCGATGCGGCGGCGCTCCATCTCGTCGCCTGCGTGCGTGCCGCTTCCGGGCTGGACGGCGCGATGGCCGAGGCGGGGGTGCTGATGGGCGGCAGCGCCCGTCTGATCGCGGCGACCAAAAGCGCGGCGACGCTGCATCTTTTCGACGTGTTCGAGACGTTGCAGGCGGACGATGCTCCCCACACTGCGGTCGGTGCGCATTTCGGCGGCGTCCATGGGATTCTCGCCGCCGTCGAAGAGCTGCTGGCCCCCTTTGCGGACGTCCGCTTCCATCCCGGCATATTCCCGCATTCGGCGGCGGGGCTGGGGGATATGCGCTTCGCCTTCGTCCACCTCGATCTGGATCTGCCCGAAGGCACGCGCGATGCGCTCGAATTCTTCTATCCGCGCCTGCTTCCCGGCGGCATCCTGCTCGGCGACGATTATGCCGATCCGGGCGTGCGCGAAACGTTCGAGAGTTTCTTCGCCGGGAAGCCCGAGACCCTGATCGCGCTCCCCTGGAGCCAGGGGATGATCGTCAAACGCTGAAACGGCCGCGCCCGGGGCACGAGCGCGGCCGCCCCCGCCGCGTCATTGCGCGGCGACTGTAAGGGTGCCGCGCATCGCGGGATGGTAGATGCAATAGAAGGCGATGCTCCCTGCCTTCTTCACGACCATGCTGACGCTCTGGCCCTGCTGGACCCGGACGTCGAAGCTCTTGTCGCGTGCGGTGGCGGTGTGCGGCACGCTGTCGCGATTCACCCAGACGATCGTGTCGCCGACCTTCACGCCGCCCGGCAATTTGCCGAAGCTCATATTCGCCATCACCACGGTGTATTTCTGAGGCGCCGGCGATCGTGCGGTCGCCGGGGCTGCCGCCGTGGCCAGGGCGAAAGTCAGCAGCGCCGCGGCGCCGGAGATCCGCAGCAGGCCGCGGCGAGAGGGATGGGCTTTTCCTGAATCCTGCATATGCGGTCGACTCCCTTCGATGGAGTCGGCGCGGTCGGAACGGACGAACGAACACCGGGGAGCTCGCGGCCGAGGACCGACGCTCCGATCGCGCCGACATCCCGTAAGTGCCGCCCGCGCGCGGCGAGGTTCAAAAGCCGGCGATCAGAAGGGGAGCGAGGCCCCGAAGGTCAGCGCCGTGGCGCTGTGGCGCCGGCGGGAATAATAATCGCGCCCGGGGCCCGCGCCCGAGAGGCTGGCGCGCAGGTCCAGCCTGCCAAGGTCCCGGCCGAGCGTCACGCGCCAGTCATAATGCTCGTGCCGCACATAGCGCGGCGGATCACTGAGGTGGGTCAGAAGGCCGGCATGTCCGGTCAGCCGCCATTTGGGCGCCAGGCTCAGCGTGGTTTCCACCTCCCCGTAGAGCGTGTGGACTCCCGGGCGAAGATAATCGGGCGAGTAATAGACGTGCGACGAGATTCCATGCGCCGTCACGCCGAGATAAACTTCAGTATAGTGCCTGTCGCCCGCGCTGGAATGGCGCGTATACCAGCTCCGGACCGCTCCGGCGTCGATCGAGACGCTCGGGCTTATCCGCGCCGCATAGCCTGCGTTGAGCTGATAGGCGAGCAGCGCCGGATCGGACTGGTCGAAGCCGGCGGTCGCCGACCCATTCAGATAGAGACCCGATTCATGATCATAGCCGAGGTCGATCGTCGCGGCGGGATCTCCGCTGCTCAGCGAATATCCCCTGAACCGAACATCGCTTTCCACGCTGACGCTGCCGGTTATCTGGGCCTCGGCCGGCACGATCTGGCTCGTACCAGCGATCGCGATCGCCAGTCCCATACGACGAAAAGCACGGAAGAACCGGCTAGTGGCGCTTGGCGACCGCGCGCTGGAGCGAGCAGCTGCAATCGCAGTTCGTGGATATCGGCAGGAGTGTCGCGCAGGCATCAATATTCCCTCGCGCGCCGGGCGCCGTCACGATGCGGGGAGATGCCGTCCTGCGCTCTTCGCGGGTCAGGGCGAGCAGCCCGCTCACATGGGCTGCCGCGTAGGAACTGCCGTTTACGAAATACCATTTGCCCCCGGACTGTGTTGTTGGCACGTCGCGCCCAAAGGCACCGTACACCCCGGAGGGCCGCGCCGGCAAAGCCTGATCCGCAACCGCCACCACGCCCGCTTCCGAAGCGGGAAATCCTCCCTTTGGCAAGCTGGGATCATAGGCCGCCACGACGGACACATGACGCGACAGCGCGATCGAGACCAGTCGCGCCAGCAGCGGGTCGAACGGGCCGCTCAGGCTGAGATTGACAACCTTGGCGTCGCTGTCGATCGCGAAGTGCAGTGCCTTGGCGAGGCTCAGCGTGTCGCATACCGTCGGCGTGGCCGCGGCCGGCCGCATTTGCCAGCAGGCGCGGAGCGCGAGCATACGCGCACCCGGAGCCACTCCGGCAATGCCCAGCGCGTTGCCGGATTTCGCCCCGATCACTCCGGCGATGCCCGTGCCGTGCTGCTCGGCGGGCGCCGGGTGACCGACGACGAAATCGCGGTTCGCCGCGAACTGGCCGCTCAGGTCGGGATGGTCGGTCTCGACCTTGCTGTCGATCACCGCGACCGTGATCCCGCGCCCGGTGGCGACGCGGTGCAGGTCCGCGAGCCGCCAGGCGCTCGCGGCGGGCTGCACGGCATAGAGCGGATCGCCTTCGGACTGCGTGCTGCCCTGCGCGTGGTAGAGCTGCATCGGCTGCGCCCAGAGCACTTGCCGGTCGCCGTTGAGGCGCGTCAGCATGTCGTCGACGGTGTTGTCCTCCGGCACGCGCATCACGAAACAGTCGACGCCGATCAGCGGCATCGGCCAGCTGTCTTCGATGGTCAGCCCGTTGCGACGTGCGATCGCCGCCGCGATGCGGCGTCGCGCGCTTGCCGAGGCCTTGTCGCCATAGGCGCCGGAATAGCTCGTGTTGGGGCGGAAATGGGGTGCCGGTAGCCGCAGCATGACGAGGATCTGCCGGTTCGTGGTCGGCTGCTGGACCGTCGCGTCCTGTGCGCGAGCGCCGGCCGGCACCGGCAGGGCGATCGGGGCGCACAATGCCAGGACGGCACCGAACAGAGTGGCGAGACGGTTCACGGCTTGCCGTCGCCGTCCAGCGGCTCGGCAAGGGCGATGCGTGGCGAGGCGCGGAGCTGCGCGACTGCCGCGTCGCGCCGCGCGCCGTCGACGCGCAATACCCATGCGCCCGTGGTCAGCGGTCCCTCCACCACGCGGGCCTGCGCGCCGTCGAGCAGCGTGCGGATGTCGCGTTCCGCGGTCTCGGGACGGAAGACGACGACCATGTTGCCGGCCTGCGCGGGACCGGCTGCGCCGAGCGCGTGATATTCCGCGCCGTTCGGCGCCTGCCGGAGCGAACCGACGGCGACGAGAACGAGTGCCGCGGCGGCTGCCTGTCCGGCGATCGCCCAGCCCAGGGTGACGCGGCGGCGCAGGAACGGGATCACGCGCGCGGTCGGTGCCGGTGCCGCTTCCGCGGCCGCGAGCCGTTGGCGCATAGCCGCCCAGCCTTGCTCGACATCCATCGAAAGCCCTCCGATCCGACCACCCATCGCGCGTTCGAACGCCAGCTCGCCCCGGCACTCCGCGCACTCGACCAGATGCGCCTCGACCATCGCGGCCTCGGCCGTGTCGAGCGTGCCGTTGACGTACCAGGGAAGCAGCGCCTGCGTCTGCTCGTGCAGATCGCCATGGAGTTTGATGACATTGCTCAACGCGATGATCCTATATCCAGTCCGCCAGCCCGCCGCCAAGTTTACGCCGAAGTTGACGCCGAGCATGAAACATCCGCGTCTTCACCGTATCCACCGGACAATCCATGATCCCGGCAATCTCACGATATCCCATTTCGTGGAAGTAAGTGAGATCAACCACGGCCCGATGGTCCGGAGACAGCGTCGCCACCGCTTCGGCGAGCAGCGCCTGGCGGCGTTCCTGCGCCAGTTCCTCGTCGGGGCCGGCATCGAGCGAAACGAGTTCCTCACTACGATCGACCTCGACGGGCTCGTCCTGCCGGCGCAGCGCCTTGGCAGCCTTGCGATAGGCGATGGTGAAGATCCAGGTCGAAAGCCTGCTCGCGCCATTGAAGCTTCCGGCACCTTCCCAAACCACCATCATCGTGTCGTTCAAAACCTCCTCGATCACCGGCGGACGGCGCAGGAGATTGAACAGGAAACGCGACAATCGCCGGTGGTAGATGCGATAGAGTTGCTCGAACGCCTCCAGATCGCGCTCCGCCACGCGCGCGATGAGGCGAAGTTCCTCCTCGTCGCCGCCGCGCGCCGCCATTTTTGTCCCGCCTTTTGTTGAGAGCCGTTCGTTCAACGCGCCTCGTCCGTGCCGCATGGCCTGTTAGTGCAGGCTATAGGCTGCCCGGTTCAATCCGCGACCGATAGCCTCCACGTAAAGCCTGTCAGACAAAGACCTGTCGGGCAATTGCAGTATCCATCCGACGGGCTGGTTGGCGATGCACCTGCTATCTGCAATGTCCGGTTTCGCGGTTGTGCCGCCCGGGAGCAGCCGGGCAGCACCCGGCCCAATTCCGGCCATTCCGACCATCCGTTCAACGATCACGTCTGGTCCGTGTGTGGACGGCCCTCCGTTGGCAAAGGGTTTCTGATCTCTCGCAGTGCTGGTTGGTGCGGCCATGTGTTCGACCTGTGATGCGGCCTTGTCATGCGCCGCTGGCCATAATGCCATTCGCGCGGTTCAGGTCCCGATCGTTAGCTCGCGCTCGAAGTGCACGGCCCAAATGGGTTTTCCTGCTCCGGCGGTATCAACCGGCTTTGTGCATCAGCTCCTGTCCGCCCTTCCCAACATCGTCGGCGCTCGCTGCGCCTGATCCTACGCGGTTGCCACCGCGCGCTCTCGATTGCGCGAGAGACCGCGGCGGGTCATATGGAGATTCCGGCATTGACCCTCTTCTCGCCAGTGCGTTCGTACGGCGACCGCGCTGGTGCGCGGGCTGCTCGCAGGCCGCACGGTCCGCATTGTGCAACTCGGCCGAAGCTACAACCGGACCGTCGCCCAGCTACGCCGTGACGGGCGTGATGTTGCCGCGCAGCTCGCGGATTGGTGCAATTCGATGCCCGCCCAGCCTCGGACAGCGTGCTCAGCGCGATGTTCGCGTCCGGGAAGTTCGGTGTTCGTCGATCTGCTCAAATTTGAGAAATGCGCCGATGCATTGGCCGCAAGCGGCTTGGACATACGCTTCAGCCACCTGGCCGAAGGGTTGCGGGTCTCGACTCTCAAGCAAAGTTCTCACGCCTCGGCGCCATCCTCGTGGCGCCCAATTAGACTGCCTCGAAGCCGGCGATAGGCAACCCATTCGCACGCAGGTCAGCGGAGCGAGGTGGCTCAAGGCAAGCCTTTTGTTCAACTGGGAGTCTAATGTCCGCGGTTCGTCCGCACTTGGCCCCCCGCTTGATCGTATCAACTCGCATCCGAACCCAAGTTGCGGACCGGGTTGCAGAGGGCTCAAGCGAAAAATTACCCAATAAAACCAAAGCATTGTGGCGGAGCGGGAGGGATTCGAACCCTCGATACGCTTTTGGCGTATACTCACTTTCCAGGCGAGCGCCTTCGACCACTCGGCCACCGCTCCGCATTACCCGGAAGGCGCGGCCCTAGCCCGTGCAGGCAGGCTAGGCAAGCGCAGGCGCGCGTGCCAGTCTGAAGCCATGCTCAAGCCCTTGCTCGCGCTTTCCGCGCTCGCCGCCGCTGTCCCGGCCCTCGCCCAGACCGCACCCTCCGCCGCCGACGCGATCGCCGCCGATTGGCAGCCGATTCCCGACAACGAGATGCTCGTCATGACGCTGCAGGGCGGGCACCAGGTCTATATCCGGCTCGCGCCGCATTATGCGCCGGCGCACGTCACCAATATCCGCAAGCTCGCCGAGGCACATTGGTGGGACGGCACCAGCGTCTATCGCGTCCAGGACAATTACGTCACCCAATGGGGCGACGCGACCGAGAAGAAGCCGCTGCCGCCCAGCGTGATCGCGAACCCGCCCGCCGAATATGAATGGGCACGTTTCGACGGCGTGACCAGCCTCGCGCGGACCGATCCCTATGCGACGAAGACGAGCCACAGCGCCGATGGCTGGCCGCTCGCGACCGACGGCAAGGCGAGCTGGCTCACCCATTGCTACGGCATGGTCGGCGTCGCGCGCGATCTCGCGCCGAGCACCGGCAGCGGCGCCGAGCTCTATACCGTGATCGGCCATGCGCCGCGCCATCTCGACCGCAACATCGCACTGGTCGGCCGTGTCGTCGAGGGCATGCAATGGCTCTCGAGCCTGCCGCGCGGCGGCGGCGGCCTCGGCGTCTACGAGAACGAGGCCGAGCGCCTGCCGATCCTGTCAGTGCGGCTGGCCAGCCAATTGCCCGAGGACGAGCGCCCGCGCTTCCAATATCGCGCGACCGACAATGTCCGCTTCGCCGCGTGGCTGGGCGAGCGCGAGAACCGCAAGCCGCCCTTCTTTACCGTGCCCGCGGGTGGCGCCGATATCTGCAATGCGCAGGCACCGATCCGCCGCGCGCCCTAAAATGAGCGTTACTTGCCCACCCATTCCGCGACTTGCGCCGCGACCTGGTTGGCCGCATCGTTGAGCGCCGCGCCGGCCGAGGCGGCTTCGATCTCGGTCACCTGCACACGCGCCTCGAAACGGCGCTTCTCGACCACGCTTTCGGGGCCGCGGATCAGCGCGGCGTCATAAGTGACGACCGCCTCCTTCGTCTCTTCCTCCACGCCGAAGCGGCGCAGTTCGCCCATCAAATAGGCGCCGGGATCGAGCATCGACTGGCGCGAACTCAATACCAGCCGCCCGGTCTTGGCGGTGATCGTGTCGCCGAGCAGCCGCTGGAACAATTGCGACGGACGCTCGACCCATTGCGCGTCCTTGACGAAGGCGATCGCCGTCCCGCCCGAATGCACCGGGATCCGCGAGGAGGCGAGCTCCTGCGGGAGCGACGGCACCGCGATTGTGATCGTCGCCGCGACGTTCGACCGTTGCGATTCGCCGACCGGCAAGGCGGCGGCCGGGGTCAGCGTCAACAGCGATTTGGGCGGCTTGCCGCCGAACGAGATGCAGCCGCTCAGCGAGGCCGCGAGCAGCGGCGGGGCGAGGAGCAAAGCGCGCTTGTTCATCATGGGCCTCATTTGGGTTTGTAGTCGGGCAGCTTGGGCGAGCCGACCAGGCTCGATGCGCCGCCCTGATCGAGCTTCTCCGCCACCGATGCCAGGCTGGTCGACATCACGCGCAGATCCTGGACGAGTTGCCCGATCTCGGGGATCGTCTTCTTCGACAGCGCCTGGAGCCCCGGCCGCGCATCGCCGATCGTCGCGTCGAGCGTCTCCATCGACTTGCGCGCGGAAGCGATCGTGCGGTTGAGGTTGGCGATCGTCGGGCGAACGTCGTCCGCGAGTACGCCGTTGGTGGTGGTGGCGAGCTTGCCGAGTTCCTCGGTCGCCAGCCCGAACTTCTGGATCGCGAGCCGCGTCTCGGCGAGCGTCGCGGCGATCTCCGGCCCGCGATCGGCAAGCGCGTCGGTCAGCCGATTAGTGTTGGCCAGGATGCCGGCGATCGAATTCTGGTTCTTGTCGCCGAGCAGCTCGGAGAGGCGCTCGGTCAGCGTCGAGATGCGTTCGAGCAGCTGCGGCGCGGAGTTGAGCAGCGCGCCGAGACCGCCTTGCTTGGTCGGGATCACCGGCACGCCCAGCGGGCAGGCTGCGCGCGGGTTCTGCTCGGGGCAGCGGATCGACGGCGCACCCTTCACCGCGCCGTCGAGCTGCACGGTGCTCGGGCCGGTGAAGCTACCCTGGATCGAGGCGGTGGTGCCTTCGAGGATCGGCACGTCGTCGTTGACGCTGATGCGGACGCGGACGAGGCTGGGATCGGGCTTCCAGAAGCTGATCTCCTTGACCTGCCCCGAAGGCACGCCCGAGAAGCTCACCGCCGAACCGGGATTGAGCCCGTCGACCGCCTGCTTGAAGAAGATGTCGTACTGGCGCTCGTTCCCGCCGCCGAGCCGCGCCAGCCAGACGATGAACAGGGCCAGGACCGCGAGGAGGATCAGCACCACCGCGCCGACGAGTACATGGTTCGATCGCGTTTCCATCAGAGCCTCATGTCCTCGCTTGCGCCCGTTCGGCGCTGGCGACCGCGGCGCGTCCGCGCGGCCCCTTGAAATATTCCTCGATCCACGGATGATCCAGCGCGAGCAATTCGTCGATCGTCCCAACCGCGATCACGCGCTTGTCGGCGAGCACCGCGACGCGGTCGCAGATCGCATAGAGCGTGTCGAGATCGTGCGTGATCAGGAACACCGTCAGCCCCAAGGTCTTTTGGAGCGAAGCGGTGAGCTCGTCGAACGCAGCCGCGCCAATTGGATCTAGGCCGGCAGTGGGCTCGTCGAGGAACAGCAATTCGGGATCGAGCGCCAGCGCGCGCGCGAGGCCGGCGCGCTTCTTCATGCCGCCTGAAAGCTCGGCGGGGAATTTGGGGCTGGCATCGGGCGGAAGCCCGGTCATCACCACCTTGTATGCGGCGATCTCCTCGAGCAGCGCCTGATCCAGCCCAGGATAGAATTCCTTGATCGGGACCTGGACATTCTCCGAAACGGTCAGCGTCGAGAACAATGCGCCACCCTGGAACAGCACGCCCCAGCGCTTGCGGATGTTGATCGCCTCGGTTTCCTCGCGACCGATCGTGTTCTCGCCGAACACTTCGATACTGCCTTCGAGCGGGGTCTGGAGCCCAACGATCGAGCGCATCAGCACCGACTTGCCCGTACCCGACCCGCCGACCACGCCGAGGATCTCGCCGCGCCGTACCTCGAGGTCGAGCCCCTCATGGACGATCTGCTCGCCAAAGCCGTTCCTGAGGCCCTGGACGCGAATGATCACGTCTTCCTGTTCGCGGCGGACCATCATATCCAGCCCACCTCGCTGAAGAACACCGCGAAGAAGGCGTCGAGCACGATCACGAGGAAAATCGCCTGCACCACGGCGATCGTCGTGCGGTTGCCCACCTGCTCGGCATCGCCCTCGACCTGCATCCCCTGGAAGCAGCCCGAAATGGCGATGATCGCGCCGAACACCGGCGCCTTGACCAGCCCGACCCACAGATCGGTGAGCGGTACGACCTCGCGAATGCGCTGGATGAAGGTCACCGGAGGGATGTCGAGGCTGATCCAGCAGAGCAGCCCACCGCCCATGATCGCGACCAGCGACGCATAGAAACCAAGCAGCGGCATCATCAGCACCACGGCGAGCGTGCGCGGCACCACCAGGGCCTCCATCGGCGAGACGCCGATCGTGCGCATCGCGTCGATCTCTTCGGTGAGCTTCATCGTGCCGATCTGCGCGGCGAACGCCGATCCCGATCGGCCCGCGACCATGATCGCGGTCATCAGCACGCCGAGCTCGCGCAGCGTGATGCGGCCGACCAGATTGATCGTATAGACTTCGGCGCCGAACTGGCGGAGCTGCACCGCGCCCTGCTGCGCGATGACGATGCCGATCAGGAAGCTCATCAGCCCGATGATGCCGAGCGCGGAGACGCCGACGACCTCGAACCGGTGCACCGTCGCGTTGAAGCGGAAGCGGCGGGGATGGGTGAACACGTTCCAGAACGCGATCGTCGTCGCACCCATGAAGCCGAGCAGGCCATATAGCGTGTGGCCCGCGACGAAGATCGCATCGCCGACTTCGCCCAGCATCCGCGTGAACGGATCGGCGGGTTTGCGAGGAAGCTCGATCGGATGCTCGGCGGCAGCCACCTGATCGAACAGATGCTGCTCGTCTTCCTCGAGTCCTTCGACCTTCGAGCCATGGTCGCGCGCGAAACGGTGGATCAGCCAGGCGCCGACGGTGTCGATCCGCTCGACCTGGCTCAGATCGAGCCTGGCGACGTCACCCTCGATCGCATTGAGCCGCTCGGGCAGGTCGCGCAGGCAGGCGAGCGACAAATTGCCGGTGAAGCGCAGCGTCGTGGCGCCGCCCGCATCGATCTGCTCGAAATCCGCGCTTCCCCTCATCGCTGCCACCTTTCGGCGATTCGCGGTGGAACGGCAAGGATTTGCTCAGGCATGCCGACGCGGCCTAGATGCGCCAATGCGGCACCTTGCAATCTACGACATGGACAAGACGATCACTGCGACGCCCACCTGGACGCGCTTCCTGGTGCATGCGGCGCGCAGCCGGGCGCCGTGGCGGCTGGCATTTATGCCGATCGTCGGAATCGCCGGGCTGGGCTATCTGCTCAAGCTGATCGATCGCGCGGCGCTCAAGCAGCTTTCGCAGCGGCTGCTGCTCGGTCGCGCGCTCGCCCCCGCCGATCTGGAGGCCGTGGCCGGGACCTTCGCCGCAGCCGAGATCGCCGCGGGCGTACTCCACGGTGCGCGCGAACGGATCGCGGCGGACCGCGCGGCGGGCTACCGGCTGGTGATGGCGACGGCCTCGCATGGCTATTACGCCGCGGGGATCGCCCGGCTGCTGGGCTTCGACGATGTGGTCGCCACACAGGCGAAGCGCGATGGGCAAGGCCGTATTCTCTCCCTGATCGAGGGGGACAACTGTTACGGGCCCGCAAAGCTCCACATGATCGAGGCATGGATGCAAGGTGCGGGGATCGCGCGGGGCGACGTCCATGTCCGCGCCTATTCGGATCATGTCTCGGATACGCCGCTGCTCGAATGGGCCGACGAGCCGTTCGCAGTGAATGCCCATGGCCCGCTCCGCAGCCTCGCCGCCGAGCGCGGCTGGCCGCTGCTCGACTGGAGATATTAGCGGATCGGCGTCACCTGAATGTGCACTGCGCGCCATTTTCCGCCCACGCGGCGGAAAGTGTCCGCGAAACGGATGCGGCTGGCGAAGCGGTGCCCGCCCGAGGTGCCGCCCAGCGTGGTCTCGGCATTGATGATCGCGGCATCGCCGCCGAGCGGAACCACCTTGCGATCGAGCAGCGTTACCGGATCGAACCGGTCGCCCGCGCTGGTCCAGCCGGCGATGAACTCCTTCTTCCCCTGCCGCTTGCCCGATCCGTCGATGAACACGAGCTCATCGGCGACCATCTCGTTCAGCGCCGCAGCGTCCTGCGCCAGCTGCGCGCGGTCGAAGGCATCGGCGAACGCGAGGATGCCGGTATCGTCGGCCGGCGCGGCGACGGCAAAAGCGAGAAAGGCTGCAAGGATCATCGCGACGGGCTCTCTCCAGTGAGGTGATTGCCGCGAAAGGTGACAGGCGGGACCGCAGGCGTCGACCCTTAATCGGACGATCGCGCTAGCGCAGCACCGCATCCACTGCGTGGATCGCGACGCCCACCATTCCGCCCACCAGAGTGCCGTTGATCCGGATATATTGGAGGTCGCGCCCGACGGCGTTCTCCAGCCGGCCGGTCACGGTGCGCGCGTCCCAGCCGCGGATCGTGTCCGAGACCAGCCGGACGATCCCGTCGCCATAGTCCGATGCCGCGCCGACCGCAGTGCGCCGCACGAAGCGGTTGATCGTGTCGGCGAGCCGCGCGTCGCCCTGCAACGTCTCGCCGAGCTGGCGCAGCGCGCCGCCGAGATCGCCTGCCAGCACGCGATCGGGATCGCGCGCCAGCCGCAGCAGCGCCGCCCGGCCCGATTCCCACACGCCCATCCACCAATCGCCCAGCGCCGGATTGTCGAGCAGCTCGTTCTTGAACGCCTCAACCTGCGCGCGCCTGTCGGCATCGTGCTGGAGATCCTGAGCCAGCTTCGTCAGCCCCTCCTCGGCCTTGGCGCGTAGCGGGTGTTCCGGATCCTCAGCCATGTCGCCGATCAGCTTGGCGAGCCCCGCGATGATCTTGTTGGCCAGCGTCTCGTCGAGCCCGGTCCAGCGCATTACCGAGCCCGAGCGTTCGTGCACCATCTGGCGAATCATGTGCTCGTTGGCGTCGAGCACCTTGGCGGCCCAATGGACGATACCGTCGAGCAGCGGCCGGTGGCGATCCTCCTGCATCGCCGTCGCCAGCGCGCGGCCCAGCAGCGGGGCGATCTCGAGCCCGCGCAGCCGCTCGGCCAGCGCACGCTTGGCCATGCCGCCCAGCCGCTCCTGATCGAGCGCCTCCAGCATGTCGGCGGCAAGCCGGCCGATGCCCGCGCGCAGCCGTCCGCGCCCCGCTCCCGGATCGGCGAGCCAGCGCCCCGCCGCCCGCGCGACATCGACGCGCTGCATCCGCCGCGCGACCACGCTGGGGATCAGGAAATTGTCGCGCAGGAACGCCGCCAGCGTGCCTGCGATACGATCCTTGTTGCGCGGGATGATCGCAGTGTGCGGGATCGGCAGATGGAGCGGATGGCGGAACAACGCCGTCACCGCGAACCAGTCCGCCAGCCCACCGACCATCGCCGCTTCGGAAAAGGCGCGGACATAGCCGATCGCGGGATGCAGATACTGCAGTTGCCGCGCGGCGAGGAAGACCGCCGCCATCAGCACGAGCAGCCCGGTCGCGACCAGCCGCATGCGGCGCAGCCCCGGCGGCGTTGTCTCGAGCGAAAGGGGAGCGGGCGACCTGGTCACACGCTCCCCAATACCCGAACCGCGCCGAAGTTCACTCCGCAGGTTGCGGCGTATCGTCCCCGGGCTTGTGCTCGATCGTGCCGGCGCCATGCGCCTGGCCGAGCACGCGGGCGCCGTCGTCGCCCGGCTTGAAGGTGAGCAGGCGCCGCGAGAGCCGCGGTCCGAGCCAGCCTTCGAGTCCGACCGCCAGGCTGAACAAAGCCGGCACCATGACGAGCGTGAGGACGGTCGAAAGGATCAGGCCGCCGATGACGACCATGCCCATCGGCGCGCGCCACGACGAGTCGCCGCTCAGCGACATCGCCGTCGGGATCATGCCGGCGACCATCGCGATCGTGGTCATCACGATCGGCTGGGCACGCTTGTGGCCCGCATCGACGATCGCAGTGAACTTGTCGACGCCCTTCGCCATTTCCTCGAGCGCGAAATCGACCAGCAGGATCGAGTTCTTCGCGACGATGCCGAACAGCATCAGGATGCCGATGAACACCGGCAGCGACAGCGGCATGCCGAACAGCTTGAGCGCGATCAGCCCGCCGAGCGGCGCGTTGAGCAGCGACCCCATGTTGACCAGCGGCGAGACGAAGCGGCGATAGAGCAGCACCAGCACCGCGAAGACGAGGAAGATGCCCGAAGCCAGCGCGATGAAGAAGTTGTTGAGCATCTCCGCCTGCCATTTGGCCTGGCCGACGGTCATCTGACCGACGCCCTGAGGCAGGCTCTTCATGATCGGGAGCTCGTTGATCTTCTTCATCACTTCGTTGTTGACGAAGGGCTTGCCGGTCGCCGGATCCATGGCGAGGTCGGCGCCGACGACCAGGCGGCGCTGCAGGTTGAGACGTTGGATGCGCGTCGGGCCTGCGCCGAAGCCGATATCGGCGACCACCGAAAGCGGCACCGATCCGCCCATCTGGGTCTGCACCGGCATGTTCTGGATCGTCGACAGCTTGGCGCGGGCATCCTCATCGAGCGCCACCCGGATCGGGATCTGACGATCGGAGAGCGAGAATTTCGCACTGTTCTGGTCGATGTCGCCAAGCGTGGCGATACGGATCGCGCTGGAAAGCGCGGCTGTCGTCACGCCCAGATTGGCGGCGAGATCGAGCCGCGGACGGATGACGATCTCGGGGCGGTTGAGATCGCCGGCGACGCGCGGCGCCACGACTTCCTTCATCCCTTCCATCTGCTTGACGAGCTTGTTCGCGGTGTCGTTGAGCAGCGCCGGATCCTCACCGCCCAAAGTGACGGTCAGGTCGCGGCCGGACGAGCCCCAGCCGAACTGCGAACGGAAGTTCACACGTGCATCGGGGATTGCGATCAACTTGGGCGCGAGCCGCTTCTCGAACGCCGTACTCGTCTCGTCCCGCTTTTCCTTGAGCTGCGCAGTCACACGGCCATTGCCGACGAAGCTGCGGCTGTAGATATCGGTGACCATCGCTTCCTGACGCAGGATGCCGGCGACCTGCGCCACGACGCGCTCGGTATCGGCGAGCGGCGTGCCGGGGACCATCTCGATCGTCACGGTGACGTTATCCTGGTCCTGTGCCGGCTGGAAGGTCATCGGCGAGGTTGCGAACATGAGCACCGTTGCCGCGAGCGAGAGCACATAGCCGAGCACCGCCGACCAGCGATGCCGCAGCGTCCAGCGCAGCAGCCCGGTATAGGCATCCATGATCCGGCCCTCGCCATGATTGGCATGGCCCTTGGCCTTGAGGAAATAGGCCGCGATCATCGGCGTCAGCAGGCGTGCCACCGCAAGGCTCATCAGCACCGCGGCGACGACGGTCAGGCCGAAATTCTTGAAGAACTGGCCCGAAATGCCCGGCATCAGGCCGACGGGAAGGAACACCGCGACGATCGCCATCGTCGTGGCGAGCACTGCGACGCCGATCTCGTCGGCGGCGTCGATCGACGCCTGATAGGCCGATTTGCCCATGCGCATGTGCCGGACGATGTTCTCGATCTCGACGATCGCGTCGTCCACCAGCACGCCCGCGACCAGCGAAAGCGCGAGCAGGGTCATCTGGTTGAGCGTGAAGCCCAGCATGTCCATGAACCAGAAGCTGGGGATCGCCGAGAGCGGGATCGCCAGCGCCGAAATCGCCGTCGCCCGCCAGTCGCGCAGGAAAATCAGCACGACGACCACTGCGAGGGCGGCGCCCTCCAGCATCGCTTCCATTGCGGTTTCATATTGCTGCTCGGCATATTTCGAATTGTTGTTGAGCAGCTCGAACTTGACCTTCGGATTGTGCTCCTCGAGCTTCTTGAGCGCCTTTTCGGCGTCGTGGAACACCTCGACGTCCGACGCGCCTTTGGCGCGCTTGATGTCGAACGAGATCACTTGCTGGCCGTTATACTTCGCCAGGCTGCGCTGTTCGGCATAGCCGTCCTTGACCTCGGCGATGTCGGCGAGCCGCACCGTCCGTCCGCCACCGGTCGAGATCTGGGTCTGGCCGAGGCGATAGGCGTTGTCGGCATTGCCGATCACGCGCACCGACTGCTCGAAGCCCGAGATCTCGGCGCGGCCGCCCGCAGCGTTCAAATTGACCTGGCGCAGCTGCTGGTTGACCTGGCTCGCGGTGAGCCCGATCGACTGGAGCTTGGCGGGATCGAGAACCACGCGGATCTCGCGATCGACGCCGCCGTTGCGCTCGACCGCCGACATGCCCGAGACCGCGAGCAGTTCCTTGGCGACGCTGTTGTCGATGTACCAGCTGAGGTCCGCGACCGTCATGTCGGTGGCGACGGCAGTGAAGCTCGCAATGTCGTTGTCGCTAGCCGTGTCGACGCGGCCGATCTGCGGCTCGAGGATGCCGTCGGGCAAGTCGCTGCGGATCTGCTGGATCGCGCTGCGCACGTCCTCGACCGCGCGATCGATCGGCATGCCGATGTCGAGCTGGACGACGGTCTGGCTGTTGCCTTCGGAAACCGTCGAATTGATCTCGTCGATGCCTTGCAGGCTGCGGACCGCCGATTCGACCTTCTGGGTGATCTGGTTCTCGAGCTCGCTCGGCGCGGCGCCGGGCTGGCTGATCGAGATCCACACGATCGGGAAGTCGATGTCCGGATCGTTGTTGACGTCCATCCGGGCAAAGCTGACCAGCCCGGCGATCGTCAGCGCGATGAAGAGGACGATCGGCGGAACCGGATTGCGGATCGCCCAGGCGGAGATGTTCCGGAAGCTCATGGCAGCTCGCCTCGCTTACTTCGACTTCTGAAGGTTGGGGATAACCTTCTGGCCGGGGTTGAGGAAGGCGCCCGCAGTGAGCACCACGCGCTCGGTACCGTTCAGACCGCTAGTAATCGCCACGCCCGCCTCCGTCACATCGCCGGTAGTCACGCCGCGGCGCACCGCCTGGTTCTTGTCGTCGATGATGTAGACGAAATTGCCGTCATTGTCGCTCTGCACCGCCGATTGCGGCAGCATCACCGCGGTGATCCCGCCGGCGACGATGCGCGCGCTGGCAAAGCCGCCGGGGCGGAGCGCCGGATCATAATTGAGCGAGACGCGGGCGATGCCCTGGCGCGTCTGCGGATCGATCACCGGCGAGACCTGCCAGACTTCGCCCCTGAAGACCTGGGTGGTGCCCGTGGGAGTCACTTCTGCGACCGCGCCGGGATGAAGCTTCTGGAGATCGACTTCGGAAAGCTGGGTGCGCAGCTCCATCTGCCCGCCCATCGCCATGCGGAACAGCACGCCCGATCCGGCGCTGACGATCTGACCCGGCTCGACCTGGCGCGTCAGCACCAGTCCTGCCTCGGGCGCGCGGATATCGAGCCGGCGATTGCGCGCCTGCGTCTCGGAAAGCTGCGCCTGGGCGACGCGGACGCGCGCCTGCGCCTGATCGCGCGTCGCGGTCTTGCGGTCGATATCGGCCTTGGAGATGAAGCCGTTCGCGACGAGGCGTTGCGCGCGGTCGAGTTCGGCCTGCGCCAGCCGCGCATCGGCCTGCGCCACGCGAACCGAAGCGGCGAGCGATTCGGCGGTCTGCGCCTGCACGCTGCGGTCGACGGTCGCGAGCACCTGGCCCTTGCCCACCCAGCTGCCCGGCTCGACGAGCACGCGAGTCACCACACCGCCTTCGCCGGCCACGCCGACCGGCATTTCGCGCCGCGCCGCGAGGCTGCCGGTGCCGGTGATGATCGTCTGCACGGTCTTGCGGCCGGGCATCGCGACGGTCACGGTGGGGATCTGCGACTGGCTGGCGCCAGCCGGGCCGCTCTTGCCCGCCGCGCCCTTCGGCGCCTCGGTCTTCGAGCCGCTCATCATGAAGAAGGCAAGGGCTCCCACCACGAGGATCGCCACGCCGACGATCCAGATCCACCGCCTGCTCTTGCGCGTGGTTTCCTCGCCGGTGAACTCCAGCCGCTCCTGTCGTCCGAACATCCCTGCCTCATAGTTCATGTGCGAGCTTCCTGTCCGGCCGCCATGGCCGATGCCCCTCTTGATCGCACTGTATTAGATGAATAAAGCACCGGCCACAAGAGCCGTTTCGCCTCGTGCGCCGTGCAATGCCCGTTTTGAGTCCCTCTCGCAAGATCGCGATCGTTCCATTCAAGAAACGGTTGCAATCAAACCATCTTGGGACGACCCTGTTTTCCAGCGCCCTCGATCGGGCGGCAACAGGAGGGATGGCATGCCCCACGGTATCCTCGGATGGCTCCTCATCGGCCTCGTCGCAGGAGCACTCGGCAAGCTGATCATGCCCGGCCGGGATCCCGGCGGCGTGATCGTCACGATCCTCATCGGCATCGCCGGCGCGCTGCTTGCTTTCTATCTCACGCCGGTGCTGGGAATCGAAGTGCGCGACAGCACCTGGCAGGCCTATGCGGCGGCCACCGCCGGCGCCGTGGTCCTGCTGGCGCTCTATCGGATGGTGATCGCCCGGCGTATCTGAACGCCGGCCTTCGGGTTCGTTCAGCTTCGGTGTGCCCTGCATCCGGCAGGGCGCGAGGCAGGACGCTCATTGTTCCGGGAGAGTATCGATGATTCGCTTGGCCCTGTATGCAACCGCCGCCGGCCTCACGCTGGCCACCGTCTCAGCCTCCGCGCAGGAAGCGCGGCCGATGACGATGCCGATCGACGGCACCATGCTCGAGATTTCCGCCGACGGCACCAGCACGCGCGCGCCCGACCTCGCGATGATCCAGGCGGGCGTGGTCACGCAGGCTGCGACTGCAGGGGATGCGATGCGGCAGAACGGCACGCGCATGGCGACGGTGCTCGCGGCACTCAGGCGCGCGGGTGTTGCCGAACGCGATATCCAGACCTCGAGCATCGCGCTCAGCCCGCAATATCGCTATGCGCAGAATGAGCCGCCGGTGATCACCGGCTATCAGGCTTCGAACCAGGTCACGGTGCGCTTCCGCGACATCGCGAAGAGCGGCGCGATCCTCGATGCACTGGTGAAGGAGGGCGCCAACAACATCTCCGGGCCCAATCTGATGGTCGACAAACCCGAGGCCGCGCTCGACGAAGCCCGCACCGCCGCCGTGGCCACGGCGCGCGCCCGGGCCGAGCTCTATGCCAAGGCGGCTGGGTTGCGAGTCGATCGCATCCTGTCGATTTCAGAAAGCGGCGCGATGCCGGTACCGCCGCGGCCGATGATGATGATGCGTGCCGAAGCCGCGGCCGATGCGACGCAGGTCGTCGCGGGTGAAAGCGAGCTGCGCGTATCGCTCTCGGTCCGCTTCCTGCTCAAGTAAGAAGCGCACGAAAAAAGGGGCCGCCTTCGCAGGCGGTCCCTTTTTGATACTCGCCTGGCGTCTTTAGCGCACTGCGCCGCGACGGACGAGGTTGACGATCGCCAGCAGGATGATCGCACCCAGCAGCGATACCAGGAACGTCATCGGCGTGACGGCGCCGTTATTGATCGAGCCGCCGAAAAGCAGGCCGCCGATAAATGCGCCGACGATGCCGACGATGACGTTGAGGAAGATGCCCTGTTGGGCATCGGTACGCATTACGATGCTCGCCAGCCAGCCGACGACGCCGCCGATGACAAGCCAAACAAGAAGACCCACCATAGATAGTCCCTCCGTTGTTAGCCCGGCGGGCCCGGGCGACAGAGAGAAAATCCGCAAGCACTCATATTGGTTCCGTATCGATTTTTCGACACTGGGTCGGAACTTTCCGGCGTCCGGACAGTGCCGGAAAAGAAAACGGCCCGCTCCCGGGTCCTGAGAGCGAGCCGCCTTGGGCCCGATGGGAGGGCTAGATCAGTATTTCTGCTGGCGCTCGTACAGCGAACGATAATGCTGGATGCGCGTGACACGCAGCCCTGGCATGCCCGAACGGTCGATCGCCCGCTGCCAGCCGGCGAATTCCTCGACGGTAAGGCCGTAGCGCTCGCAAACCTCGTCCACGCTCAGCAGTCCGCCATTGACCGCGGCGACCACTTCGGCCTTGCGGCGCACGACCCAGCGGGTGGTGCTCGGCGGCGGCAGCGTATCGAGCGTCAGCGGCTCGCCGAGCGGCCCGATCACTTTCGCAGGACGGATCTTCTGGTTTTCAATCATCTACTTGCCTCATCGGGGCGGGGGCCCCCGTTACTCAACTTCACCACCTTTATGCCCAGCGCTTGAACAACGACTAAAACGCCTAGGTAAACGTGGGCTTCATTCCTCTTGCCACCGCGTTAGCGCCAGCGCCGCGGCGCGGTGAAAGGCGCCATGGGCGGGCGCGAGCAGGGCATCGGCCGGTGCCGCCAGTGCCAGTCGCGTCTGAACGCATGCCGTGGGGCTTGCCGCCTGTCGGGCAGCCACGCCCACCAGCAAGACCGCCAGCTCGGTCGGCATGGCGGTGACCGCCACGTCGCGATCCAGTCTGGCAAAGCTCAAATCCACGGATACAAATCCAGTCTCAACTCTCTTGGTCGACCAACTTTAGCGAAGCAGGATGAAGGGGCCGTAAAGCCGATGGGAACCCTCGCTTAACCTGCGTTGCTGATCCGTTTCCACGGACTGGACTGGATTGAAGCGGCACATGCGCCTATGTGCGCCTGGTGATTCCCGTGGATTTTCAGCTGCCGGAGCCGCTTTCGAAGCGGCGGATCGTCGTCGCCATGTCGGGCGGGGTCGATTCCTCGGTGGTGGCCGCGCTCGCCGCGCGCAGCGGCGCCGAGACGATCGGCGTCACGCTCCAGCTCTACGATCATGGCGAGGCGGTCGGCCGCGCGGGCAGCTGCTGCGCCGGCCGCGACATCCGCGACGCACGCGCCGTCTGCGACAAGCTCGGCATCGCGCATTACGTGTTCGATCACGCCTCGAGCTTCCGCGAGACGGTGATCGACGATTTCGCCGACGAGTACCTCGCCGGGCGCACTCCGATCCCATGCGTGAAGTGCAATATGGGGCCCAAATTCACCGACCTGTTCGCGCTCGCGCGCGATCTGGGTGCGGACTGTCTCGCCACCGGCCATTATGTCCGGCGCGTCGAAGGTGCCGGCGGCCCTGAACTTCACCGCGCTGCCGATCCCGCGCGCGATCAGAGTTATTTCCTGTTCGCCACGACGCAGGCGCAGCTCGACTTTCTGCGCTTCCCGCTGGGCGGCATGCCCAAGCCGCAGGTCCGTGAACTCGCCGCCGAGCTCGGTCTCGGCGTCGCGGGCAAGCCAGACAGCCAGGATATCTGCTTCGTCCCTGACGGGGATTATGCAAGCCTGGTCAAGAAGCTGCGGCCGGAGGCGGAGACCGGTGGCGACATCGTCGACGAGAGCGGCCGCAAGCTCGGCGCACACAAGGGCCTGATCCACTTCACCGTCGGCCAGCGCCGCGGGCTCGAGATCGGCGGCGCGCCCGAACCTTATTATGTGCTCCGTCTCGACCCCGCGACACGCGAAGTCGTCGTCGGCCCGAAGCGTGCGCTCGCGGTTCGCGCTGCGCGGATCGAGAACATCAACTGGCTCGGCGGCGATCACGCCGGGGAAATGACGGTCAAGGTCCGCTCGCTGGCCAAGCCGGTCCCGGCGCGGCTGGAGGCCGGTCGCGTGGTCTTCGAGACCCCCGAATATGGCGTCGCGCCCGGCCAGGCCGCAGTGCTCTATGCCGGCGACCGCGTCCTCGGCGGCGGCTGGATCGCGGATACCGAGCGCGCCGAGCTCATCGCAGCCTGAGTTCGCCTTCGATCACCGTTACGCAACTGCCGGCGAGGATCACCTTCTCACCTTCGAGCTCGCATCCGACATACCCGCCGCGGCGGCTCGCCTGGAATGCAGTGAAGGCATTCCGTCCGAACCGCGCGGCCCAATAAGGCACCAGCACTGAATGCGCCGATCCGGTCACCGGATCCTCGTCGATTCCCGCCGCCGGCGCGAAGACGCGGCTGATCACATCGGTGTCTGTGCCGGGCGCCGTGACGATATTGAGCGTATCGCCGATCGCCGCGAGTGCGCGGAAGTCGGGAGTCAGCGCCAGCACCGCCTCCGCGCTATCGAGCACGACCAGGTCATAGCCGCGCGGGTGGCGCAGCGTCTCGGCATGCGCCACGCCGAGCGCCTCCAGCAGGCCCGGCACGTCCTGCGTCTCGGGGGGAAAAGCTGGCAGCGCCATCAGATAATCGTCGCCGTGCCGCGCCACTTCGAGCACGCCGGACTTGCGCGTGCGGAAACGGACGAGGTCGCGGTCCTGTTCGCGGTCGAGCACATAATGCCCGCTCGCCAGCGTGGCATGGCCGCACAACGCCACTTCCACTGCGGGGGTGAACCAGCGCAGCTCGTACTCCGCCTCGCCGCTCGTGTCGGGAACGAAGAAGGCGGTCTCCGAGAGGTTGTTCTCCTCCGCGATCGCCTGCAGCGTCGCGTCGTCGAGCCAGGCATCGAGCGAGATCACCGCCGCCGGATTGCCGGTAAACGGCTGGTCCGCGAACGCGTCGATCTGGGCGAAAGGCAGTTTCATCGCGTGTCCTTGAGCAAATCGGTCTCGGCGAGCGGATTGCCCGGCTCGTCTATTTGGCCTTCCGGATCGACATGGATCAGCACCTCGGTGCCGGGAAATTCTTCCGCGAGTTCCTTTTCGAGCCGCTCGACCACGTCGTGCGATTCGAGCACGGTCATGTGCGGATCCATCCAGATGTGGAACTGGACGAAATCCTTCGACCCGCTGGTCCGCGTGCGCAGATCGTGCAGCCCGATCAATTCGGGGTGTCGCGCAGCCACCTCGACGAAGCGCTGGCGCTTCTCCTCGGGCCATTCCTTGTCCATCAGCTGATCGATCGCCGCGACCGAGGCGCGCCACGCGCCGAACAGCAGCCACAGCCCGATCGCGATGCCGAACACGGCATCGGCGCCCGCGATCCCGGCATAGCTTTCCAGCGCCAGCGCGACGATCACCGCACTGTTGAGGAACAGGTCCGATTCATAATGGATCCGATCGGTCCCGATGGCGATCGAGCCGGTGCGGCGGACCACCGCGCGCTGGTAGCGCGTGAGCGCCAGCGTCACGACGATCGCGATCAGCGAGACCGCGATGCCATATTCGGCCTCGACGCTGGACTGGTGTTCCATCAGCCGCTGCGAGGCGCGCAACAGGATCGCGAAGGCGGAGACGGCGATCACCGCGACCTGGAACAAAGCCGCCAGCGCCTCGGCCTTGCCGTGTCCGAAGCGGTGATCATGGTCCGCAGGCTGCGACGCCCAATGGACGCCGGCCAGGGTCACCAGCGACGCGACGAGATCGAGCACGCTGTCGGCGAGGCTGGCGAGCACCGCCACCGAACCGGTGCGCCACGCCGCCCATGCCTTGAGCGTGCCGAGCAGCACCGCGCACGCGACGCTCGCCAGCGCAGCCCGCCGCGCGAGGTTCATGGGTAAAGGAGTCCTTCGCTCCAGCCGTTCGCGGCCGGGACGAACAGCCGGCGCTCGTGGAGCCGGTGTTCGCGGTCCTGCCAGAATTCGATTGCCGAGGGGACGACGCGATACCCGCCCCAATGCGGCGGCCGCGGCACCTCGCCGCTCTCGAAGCGTGCGCGCATTTCCTCGTAGCGCGCCTCTAAGGTCGCGCGCGCATCGAGCGGGCGCGACTGTTCCGAGGCCCAGGCGCCGAGCTGCGAATCGCGGCTGCGGCTGGCGAAATAAGCGTCGCTCTCGGCATCGGTCACCTGGGCGACCGTGCCTTCGATGCGGATCTGGCGGCGCAGCGACTTCCAGTGGAACAGCAGCGCCGCCTTGGGCACAGCGGCGAGTTCGCCTGCCTTGCGGCTCTCGCGATTGGTGTAGAACACGAAACCGTCGGGTCCGTGCCCTTTGAGCAGCACCATCCGCACCGAAGGCTGGCCAGCGGCGTCGACCGTCGCCAGCGCCATCGCGTTGGAATCATTGGGCTCGCTCGCCCGCGCCTCGGCGAACCACGCGTCGAACAGCTGGAAGGGATCGGTTGTCATCGTGCCTGCCCTCTACGCCGACACCATTTTGGTGTCGAGGAACGGACTCCGGTCTGGCGAATTGAATCGGTTTCGCAACGAGGGAGTTGGAGATGGCCGCGCGCGCCTATTGGCAGGGACAGATAAGGCTGGCGCTGGTCTCGATCCCGGTCGAGATCTACTCCGCGACCAAATCGGGCGCGCAGATCAGCTTCCACCAGATCCACGAGCCGACCGGCAAGCGGATCAAATATGAGAAGGTCGCTCCCGGCGTCGGCCCGGTCGACGTAGAGGAGATCGTCAAGGGCTTCGAATATGAGAAAGGCAGCTACGTCCTGCTCGAGCAGGACGAAATCGATGCGGTAAAGCTCGAATCGAAGAAGACGCTCGAGCTCACGCAGTTCGTCGACGCCGACGAGATCGACGTGCTCTATTATGAGAAGCCTTATTTCGTCGTCCCCGCCGACGATCTCGCCGAGGAGGCGTTCATCGTGCTGCGTGAGGCGTTGAAGCGGACACGCAAGGTGGGGCTCGGCCAGCTTGCGCTCAGGGGCCGCGAATATGTCGTCAGCCTCAAGCCGTGCGGGCGCGGCATGGTGCTCGAGACGTTGCGCTACGCCGACGAAGTCAACAAGGCGCAAGGCTATTTCCGCGACATCCCCGACACTGCACCCGACCCCGAATTGCTCGGCCTCGCCGAGACGCTGATCGACAAGAAAGTCGCGAAGTTCGACCCCAAGGAATTCCACGACCGCTATGTCGACGCGCTCAAGGACCTGATCGAGCGCAAGAAGAAGGCCAAGGGCAGGAAGATCATCGAGGAAGCCGACGAAGGCGCTCCGAGCCGCGGATCGAACGTCGTGGACCTGATGGCCGCGCTCAAGAAGTCGCTCGAGCGGCCCGAGGCCAAGTCGAGCGCGGCGGTGAAGACCAAGCCCGCCAAGGCGCCTGCGAAGAAGGCGCCGGCGAGGAAGCGGGCCTGATCCGTGGCCGGTCGCGATCCCCTCGCCAAATACAACGCCAAGCGTGATTTCACTCGGACCGCCGAGCCGGCGGGGAAGATCGCACGCACCGGCGGCAATCGCTTCATGGTGCAGAAGCACGATGCGACGCGCCTCCATTGGGACTTTCGTCTCGAAGTAGACGGGGTGCTCAAGAGTTGGGCCGTCACCCGCGGCCCCAGTCTCGACCCCAACGAGAAGCGTCTCGCCGTGCGGACCGAGGATCATCCGCTCTCTTATGCCGATTTCGAAGGCACGATCCCCAAGGGCCAATATGGCGGCGGCACGGTGATGCTGTGGGACGACGGCGTCTGGGAGCCGGTCGAGGGCAAGAGCGCGAAGGACCTGGAGAAGGGCCACCTCCATTTCCGGCTCGAAGGCGAGCGGATGAAGGGCGAATGGCTGCTCATCCGCCTCAAGCCGCGCGGCAACGAGAAGAACGAGAACTGGCTGCTGCGGAAGATCGACGACGCATATGCCGGTGCCACGGATTATCTGGTCGAAACCGGGCTCACCAGCATCACGACCGGACGGACGATGCAGGAAATCGCGGAGGGCAAAAAGGCCAAGATCCTCCCCGGGACGGGGAGGATCGAAACTACCCGCCTTCCAGTCCCCCCAGCTCGCCACCCTCGTCGACAGCGTGCCCGCCGGCAACCAATGGCTCCACGAAGTCAAATATGACGGCTATCGCGCGCTGATCGCCACGGGTGCCAAGGGCCCGAAAATCTACACGCGCACGGGTCTCGACTGGACCGACAAGTTTCCGGGCATTGCCGAGGCGGCAAAGACGCTCCCTGCCCCCGCGCTGATTGACGGCGAGATCGTCGCCTACAAGGAAGGCAAGCCCGATTTCTCGACGCTGCAGGAGGCGATCGCGAACGGCGGTGAAGACCTGACTTTCTTCGCCTTCGACCTGCTCGCCGACCACGAGGATACGACCAAGCTCCCCCAGCTCGCCCGGAAAGAGCGGCTGCGCGCGCTGCTGGACGGCGCCGACGGGCGCATCCTCTTCTCCGAACATATCGTCGGCGCGGGCGAGAAGCTGTTCGAGACGATGTGCCGCGAAGGCTATGAGGGGATCGTCTCGAAGCGCGCCGATGCACCCTATCGCGGCGCGCGCACCAAGGCCTGGCTCAAGGTCAAATGCATCCATCGCCAGGAATTCCTGATCATCGGCTGGACCCCGAGCAGCGCCAAGGGCCGCGGCTTCCGCTCGCTCCTGCTCGCGCTCAACGGCCCCGATGGCCTCGTCTATGCCGGCAAGGTGGGTACGGGCTTCAACCAGGCCACGCTCCACGACCTTCGCGAACGCTTCGACAGGATTCCGGCAAAAGAAGCACCGGTGAAGGTTCCCCGCGCCGAGGCGCGCGGCGCGCAATGGCTCCAACCCAAATTGGTCGCCGAAATCGCCTTCACCGAATTCACCGCCGAGAATGTCGTGCGCCATGGCAGCTTCATCGGGCTGCGCGAGGACAAGAAGCCCAGGGACGTCGTGGCCGAAAAGCCCGCGCCGCTGCCTGAGATCCCTGCCCCCGCTCCATCGAGCATCAAGATCAGCAGCCGCGATCGGGTGATTTACCCCGAGGCCGGTCTCACCAAGGGCCAGCTTGCCGATTATTACACCGCGATCGCCCCGGTGGCGCTGCGCTGGCTGGCGAACCGCCCAATCAGCCTCGTCCGCTGCCCGCAGGGACGCGCGAAACATTGTTTCTTCCAGAAGCACGACGCCGGCAGCTTCGGCGAGCGTGTCCATCATGTCGACGTCCGCGAGAAGGACGGCTCGGTCGAACCCTATCTCTATGTCGACGATCTCGACGGGATCATGGCCTGCGTCCAGATGGGCACGATCGAGTTCCATGGCTGGGGCAGCCTCGTCGCCGATATCGAGAAGCCCGACCGGCTGGTCTTCGATCTCGATCCCGACGAGGGGCTCGATTTCGCGCAGGTCCGAAGGGCCGCCGAGGATCTGAAGGGCCATCTCGCCGATATTGGCCTGACGAGCTGGCCATTGCTGTCAGGCGGCAAGGGCGTCCATGTTGTGGTGCCGCTGCTCCCCGAGGCAGATTGGCCCGCGGTGCGCAGCTTCGCCGAGCGCTTCGCACGGGCGCTGGCGCAGGCCGAACCCGATCGCTTCACCGCCAATCTCAAAAAGGTCACCCGCAAGGGCAAGATCTTCATCGACTATCTGCGCAACCAACGCGGCGCGACTGCAGTGCTGCCTTATGTCGCGCGGGCACGCGAGAATGCGCCAGTCGCCGCACCCATCAGCTGGACCGAGCTGCGGGATCTGGAATCCGCCAAGCTCTACACGATCCGCGATGCCGCTACCTTGCTCGAACGCGCGACGAGCCGCGCGCTGCAAGGCTGGGGCGAGGCCGGGCAGGCGCTGCCCGACCTCTAGTCTCGGCTCAGTGGCCCTTCTTCTCGGCCTGGATCGCAGCCTGCGGATCCTTGGCCGGAGTGCCTTCGGCCGGCGTCGCCTCGTTGGAGACGTTGGCGGTCCCGGCACCTTCGGCGACGTTCGCCTCGGCTGCGTTGCCCGCGGCGGGTTCTTCCCCCGCGGCGGAAGCAGCCGGCAGCGGCAGGTTCGAGCCCTGGCTGTTGAGGTAGGCGATCACGTTCGCGCGATCCTGCGGGTTCGACAGGCCGGCGAAGGTCATCTTGGTGCCCGGCGCGTATTTGCGCGGAGAGGTGAGCCACGAATCGAGCGCTTCGAAGGTCCAGGTGCCGGGAACCGCCTTGAGCGCGTCCGAATAAGCGAAGCCCGGGACATGGCCGTGCGGCTTGCCGACTGCGGCATAGAGATTGGGGCCGATGCCCGACGCGCCGCCCTGATTGATCGTATGACAGGCGGTGCACTGCTTGAATATGTCGGCGCCCTTGGCGACATCGGCGGCAGCGAGGCGGGTCGCGATCGGCGCGACGGCGGCACCACCGCCTTCGCTCGTATCCTCGACGCCTTCGATCGCGTAGCCCATCTTCTCGGGCCGCTCGGAGTGGAAGACCATGCCGCTCACGATCGAAAGGCCGAGCGCCGCAATGCCGCCCGCCAGTGCCCAACCCGCAATCGTATTGAACCGATCGTCCATCACACGCCCCTAAAGGAAAGTCGTCCGCCCTTTAGGCTGCGGTTTTTGCTATCGCAAGCCGGGGTTGCCGCGGGAAACGCGCACCGCTAGCGCGCGATCCCATGGAGAATTTCGCAGCACCTGCGCGGCCCATCGTCGCGGACATGATCGCCAAGGCCTCGGCCGAGCCGGGGCGCACCGTGGCGTTCCAGGGCGCGCCGGGTGCCAATTCGCACATCGCGGTGCGCGAAGCCTTTGCCGACGGGCTGCCCTTGCCGTGCTTTTCGTTCGAGGACGCGATCGATGCCGTGAAGGAAGGCCGCGCCGACCGCGCGATGATCCCGATCGAGAATTCGCTCCACGGCCGCGTCGCCGACATCCATTTCCTGCTGCCCGAATCGGGCCTGGCGATCACCGGCGAGCATTTCCTGCCGATTCGCTACGGGCTGATGGGCACCGGCACTCTCGACCAGGTCCGCCAGGCGATGAGCCACCCGCAGGCGCTCGGCCAATGCCGTCACTGGCTCAAGGCACGCGGGATCGCGCCGGTCGCCTATCCCGACACTGCGGGTGCCGCTGCCGTGATCGCCGAGATGGCCGATCCCGCGATTGCCGCGCTAGCGCCGCCGGGAGCCGCCGAGCTTTATGGACTCAATCTGCTCGAATCGGACTTGGCGGATGCCGAGCACAACATGACGCGCTTCGTCGTGCTGGCACGCGAACCACTGGCATTGCCGATCGCGGGCCCGGTGATGACGACCTTCATTTTCGAAGTGAAGAACGTCTCGGCGGCGCTCTACAAGGCACTTGGCGGGTTCGCGACCAACGGCGTCAACATGACCAAGCTGGAGAGCTATCAGCGCGGCGGCAGCTTCGCGGCGACCGAATTCTATGCCGATATCGTCGGCGGCCCGGGCGATCCCGCAGTCGATCGCGCGCTCGAGGAACTCAAATTCCATTCGAAGTGGATGCGCGTGCTCGGCACCTACCCGCAGGCGCGCGAGCGGCCCTGACCGGCCCCGCTTGACTCATGCGATGATTCGTTGTGTATAGACAACATATCGTCGCCTGAGTCGCTGCAATGTCGCAAATCCACAATCGCATCGCTTTGTTCCGCGCCGAGCGCGGGATGAGCCGTCGCGCGCTGGCGGACGCGGCGGGCGTCAACCCGCAGACGATCGGCTATCTCGAGCGCGGCGATTACAGCCCGAGCTTGGAGCTGGCGATGAAGATCGCCCGGGTGTTCGACGTGCCGATCGAATTGCTCTTCTCCTTCGATCCCTTCGAATCCGTGGCGACGGCGCTGCGCCGCGCCGCCGAATAGGAGCCGGTCCATGACCAAGTTCAACCAACGCTTTTTCGCCAGGCTCGACGCCGCCGCCGAACATACCGGCGTCCCCGCCATCGCCAGGGGACAGGCGCGCCGGCGGCATCTGCGCTGGGTGCCGATCGTCGCGCTGGCGATGGCATCGGCGGGCATGCTGACGGGATTGATCCGCATCGATCTGGTCAATGCGGGCTATGCGCTGATCATGCTGGGCTTCGCGATCGCGGTGATGCTGCCGATCTTCGGGCCGCTCAAGCCGTGGGGGTCACCCGAACGTGTCGACGAGTTCGATCGCGCATTGCGGAGCCGCGCGATGCTCGCCGGGTTCGCCGCAGTCAGCATGGCGGCATTCGCCGGCATCTGGCTGGTGATCGGCCTCGCGCTGATCGGCGACTGGCCGCGCTTCACGATCCTCGATCAGCTGCGCTCGCTCGGCTTCTACCTGATGACGCTCCATCTGGCGGTGCCGACGCTGCATGCGAGCTGGGCGACCCAGCCCGTAGCCGACGACGATTAGCCCTCGACCCAGGCGGTCAGCAGCGTGTGCGCAATCGCATAAGGCGGCGGTGCACCGAACGGGGCCGCAGGATCGCCGGCGAGTGCCAACCGCGCCTCGTCGCGGCTGAACCAGCGGGCGTCCTCGAGCTCATGGACATCGATCGTGATCGCGTCGTCCTCGGCCTCGCCGATACAGGCGATCATCAGCGACGAGGGAAAAGGCCAGGGCTGGCTGGCGACATAGCGCACCGCGCCGACGCGGACCCCCGCTTCCTCGAATATCTCGCGGCGGACTGCTTCCTCGATCGATTCTCCGACTTCGAGGAAACCGGCCAACGCCGAGTAACGCCCCTGCGGCCATGGCGGCTGCCGGCCGAGCAGCACCTTGTCGCCGAGCTCGGCAAGCATGATCACCACCGGATCGACCCGCGGAAAATGCTCGGCATGGCAATTGGGGCAGGACCGTCCCCAGCCGGCGCGGAAGATCGCGGTGGGCGTGGCGCAGACCGCGCAATAGCCGTGGCGGGCGTGCCAATCGACGAGGCTACGCGCGGCGGCGTAGAGCGCGGCATCCTGCGCATGGAAGCGATCGAGCATCGCGAACAGGGCCGGCGAGCGCATGCCGGAGAAGACCTGGCCGCGCGGGGGTGCGGCAGCGAAGAGCGGAACACCTTCGTCAAAGCCGAGGAACAGCCGCTCGCCCGGCGCGGCATCGAGCGACGTCCAGACGAGGCGATCGGCCTCGTCGAGCTCGGGATCCAGCCCGTGGAGCACGAGCAGCTGGGCGCGCGGATCGGCTTCGGCGGCGGCGAGCAGCGCCGGTTCGTGGCGGACCCGGTCGGCACGATCGAGCGTGCCGCCGGTAAAGCCGGGCGCCCTCACCGGGCGAGATCGGCGTAGATCGCCTTCGATGTTTCGCGCTTGAGCGCCTGCTCGCTGAACGAATTGATCATCATCGTCGCGCGCAGGCGGTGCGCCGGATCGACCCAGCCGATCGACCCCGCCGCGCCGGCCCAGCCATAGGTGCCCTTGCCCGGACCGCCGGGAACGTCGGCGAGATAGACCGAGCCGCCCGCGCCGAAGCCCATCGGCGCACCGGTATCGGCGGTCATCTGCGCGAGGGTCGAGCGATCGACGCTGGGCGGAAGCAGGTCCGACATCGCCAGCCGCACCGTCTCGGGCTTGAGGATACGAGCGCCGTCGAGCTCGCCACCGTTCAGCAGCATGTGGAGGAAACGGTCATAATCGCGCGCCGACATGACGAGGCCGGCGCCGCCATAAGGGAAGCTGGGCGGCTGGAGCCATACCGAAGTAGCGCCCTGATCGATCGCGACCTTGGGCGCCATGTAATTGGTGGCGAGGATGCCGGCTTTCGCCTGCGGCACCGTCCAGAAGCTCGACTGCATCTTGAGCGGCGCGAAGATGCGCGTGTTGACGAACTGGTCGAACGGAATGCCGCCGGCGACTTCGATAACCCGGCCGAGAACATCGAGCCCGATCGAATAGCTCCATTTGGTGCCCGGATCGGCGATCAGCGGCAATGTCGCGGTGCGGTTCGCGAATTCTTCGAGAGTCGACGGCCGTGCGGCGCGCATGCCGGGCTCGAGCAATGCGTTGACCTGCGCGGGATTGATCCCGAGCCGGTTATATTCGACGAGCAGCGGACCCTTGGTGACGATGGTATAGCCGAGGCCGGCCGTGTGGGTGAGCAGGTTGCGCACCGTGATCGGGCGCGTGGCGGGACGGCTGGTCAGGTCCTTGGCTGGATCGACGAGGACCTTCATGTCCTTGAACGCCGGGATGAAATCGCTGATCGGCTGGTCGAGCCTTAGCTTGCCTTCCTCGACCAGGATCATCGCGGCGATTCCGGTGATCGGCTTGGTCATCGAATAGATGCGCCACAGGCTGTCGGCATTGGCGGCCGGGGCATCCGGCTCGATCGCGATCCGCCCCTCGGCGACCATATGGGGCATGCTGTTGCCCACCGCGCTGAGGATGACGATGCCCGGCACCTTGCCCTCGGCGACGACACGCCTGGCCAGTTCGCCCTGCGCAGTGAGGCTGCGCGAATCGGGAGAGGGCATTGGTGCGGTAGCGGTTTGGGGCCAGGCCGGGCCGGCGATCGCCAGCGCCGCGATCGATCCGAATATCCGCCAACTACGCATGCATCCTCCCGAACATCCTCGCCGCCTTCGCGAAAACGGTGGGCAGCCCCGCCGCCTCGATTTCGGCGATCGGCCACCATTCGCCCTCGGCCACGTCTGTGTGCGCCGGGATTGTTGCAGCCGCAAGCGCCACTTCCAGGTTGAAATGCGTGAAGCCGTGACGGACTTGCGTATCGAGCGCGTGCCATTCGGCGGCGATCGGCGCTCCCGCCAATCCGGGTGGTGAATCGGTCCAGGGGCCGGTTGGGAGCGCGCGCATTCCGCCGAGAAGCCCCTTGGCCGGACGCCGCACCAGCAGAACCCGGTCGTCCCGCTCGAGCCAGAACATCGTGCCGTAGCGCTGCGGCTTGGGGAGCTTGACCGTCTTGACCGGGAAGCGCTCGGGTGCGCCGCCGGCGAAGCCGTCGCATTGCCCGCGCAAGGGGCAGAGGAGGCAGCGCGGCGCGCGGGCGGTGCAGATGCTCGAGCCGAGATCCATCATCGCCTGCGCGAAATCGCCGGCGCGGGCACCGGGCGTGATCGAATCGGTGAGCGCGCGGATCCTGGGCCGAGCGCCGGGAAGCGGATCGGCCAGCGCGAACAACCGCGTCACCACGCGCTCGACATTGGCGTCGACCACTACTGCGCGCCGGCCGAAGGCGATCGCCGCGATCGCGGCGGCGGTGTAGCCCCCGATCCCGGGCAGCCCGAGCAGTTCGGCTTCGGTTTCGGGAAGCGCGCCGCGCCGCGCGACTTCGCGGGCACAGGCGAGCAGATTGCGCGCCCGGGCATAATAACCGAGCCCCGCCCAGGCGGCCATCAATTCGGCATCCGCCGCCGCCGCCAGCGCCGCGAAGCTCGGCCAGCGCGCAGTGAATTTCTCGAAATAGGGGATCACGCTGGCGACCTGGGTCTGCTGGAGCATGACCTCGCTCAGCCAAACCCGGTACGGATCGGGGGCGTTGGCGCCGGGCGGCGCGCGCCACGGCAGGTCGCGGGCATGAGCGTCGTACCATTTGAGCAGCGGAGCGGCGATTGCGCGAGGGACGTTGTCGGGCACGCCTCGCCTATGGCATGGGTAGGCCGAAATGACGACGGCCCCCGATAAACCGAAGCGCGCGACCACGCGCCAGCCCCGGCTCGAACCGCAGCGATCGAACCGTGCGCGGCCCGTTTCCGAGCTGCTGCCCGATGTCGGCCGTGCCGCGTTCCGCAAGTTCGGTTTCGTCCAGCATGCGATCGTCAGCCGCTGGAGCGAGATCGTCGGCGAGCGCTATGCCCGGGTCTCGGCACCCGAATCGATTCGCTTTCCGCAGGGCAAGCGCGCCGAGGGCGTGCTGAGCCTCGTCGTCGCGGGGGCGCACGCCCCGATGATGCAGCATATCGCCCCGGAGATCGTCGACCGGGTCAATCGCTTCTTCGGCTATCCCGCGGTGGTCCGCGTCGCGATCCGCCAGGGCGAGATCAAGCGCACCGCCAAGGCCGCGCCGCCGCCCAGCCTCAAGCCGCTGTCCGAGGCGATGGGCGACAGTCTGCGCGGCATCGCCGATCCCGAATTGAAGGCAGTGCTCGAATCGCTCGCGGCAGGCGTCGCGGCGGCGGACGAGACGCTCAAGCTCGGCAGGATCGATTGATGATGTTGCGCTTGCTTGCCGCCGCTTTGCTTCTGACGCTCGGTGCCGCCACCGCTCCTGCACAACAGGTGCGCCGTGGGCCCGCCGCGAACTGGGTGAGCGTGGTCGCCAAGACTCCCGAAGGCGGCTTTCGCCAGGGCAACCCCAATGCGCCGATCAAGCTGGTCGAATATGGATCACGCACCTGCCCGACCTGCGGCCGCTTCGCCGCCGAGGGCGTCGAGCCGCTCCGTCGCGAATGGATCGCCAGCGGAAAGCTCAGCTACGAATTCCGCGACTATCTGATCCACGGCGTGCCCGATCTGTCGCTGGCATTGCTCAACCAGTGCGTGCCCACGCCGGCCTTCTTCCGGACACTCGACGCGATGTTCGCCAACCAGCAGGCCTTCGATGCGCCCCTGCACAAGCTGATCGACAGCCAGCCCAAGCAGATCGAGGCATGGCAGGCGCTTCCGCCAGCCCAGGCCGCGACCAAATTCGCGGAGGCGCTGGGCATGATCACGTTCATGAAGGCGCGTGGGCTGCCCGAGGCGCAGGCGCGACGCTGCCTGGCCAACCCCGCGCTGATCAAGGGTGTCGCCGACACGTTCGCCGCCGGAGCAAAGGCCGGCGTCGAGGGGACGCCGAGCTTCTTCGTCAACGGCCGCCGCGTGCGCGCCTATAGCTGGGATCAACTTCAGCCCGAACTCCGCGCCGCGGACAGCTGATCGAATTTTCTTCGGAGAGACACGAATATGCGTTTTGCCCTCGCCTTGCTCCCCCTTCTCGCGCTCGCGGCCTGCGGCAGCGGTACCGAGAATGCGTCCACTCCGGTGACGTCGAGCACTCCAGTCGCCAACGTCGCGCCGCCGGCGGGCAAGCAATGGGTCGATGTGGTCAGCAAGACGCCGGAGGCCGGCTTCCGCCAGGGCAATCCCAATGCGCCGATCCAGCTCGTCGAATATGGCTCGCGCACCTGCCCGACCTGCGGCCGCTTCGCCGCCGAGGGCGTCGAGCCGCTCCGCCAGAAATATGTCTCGACCGGCAAGGTGAGCTACGAATTCCGCGATTTCCCGCTGCACGGCCCGCCCGATCTGGCGCTCGCCCTGCTCAACCAGTGCGTCGGCACGGATGCGTTCTTCCCGATGCTCGACCAGATGTTCGCCAACCAGTCAGGCTTCGGCGAGAAAATGACTGCGCTGCCGGAATCCTTCATGCAGCAGCTCCAGACGATGACGCCGCCCCAGGCCGCCGCGGCGATGGCCGAAGGAATGGGGGCGATCGAATTCGTCAAGCAGCGCGGCATTCCCGAGGCAAAGGCGCGCCAGTGCCTCGCCGATCAGGCGACGATCAAGAGCATCGCCGACGTGATGGCGGATGCCTCGAACAATCGCGGCGTCCAGGGCACGCCGAGCTTCTTCATCAACGGCAAGGCAGTCGACGCGGCGATGTGGTCGCAGGTCGAGACAGCGTTGCAGGCGGCCGGGGCCCGCTGACGACAAACCGCGGGGGGCGGCGCCGATGCAGATCAAAAGGCTGCGACTGACGGGCTTCAAGAGCTTCGTCGATCCGGCCGATCTGCGCATCGAACCCGGCCTCACGGGGATCGTCGGCCCCAATGGCTGCGGCAAATCGAACCTGCTCGAGGCGCTCCGCTGGGCGATGGGCGAGAACAGCGCCAAGTCGATGCGCGGCGCGGGCATGGAAGACGTGATCTTCGCCGGCACCGCGACCCGGCCAGCGCGCGACTTCGCCGAAGTCTCGATCCTTGCCGAACAGGCGGGCGAGGAAGACGAACTCGAAGTGGTCCGCCGGATCGAGCGCGGCACGGGTTCGGCATACCGGCTCAACGGCCGCGACGTCCGCGCCAAGGACGTCGCACTGGTCTTCGCCGATTCGGCCACAGGCGCGCATTCGCCGGCCTTGGTGAGCCAGGGGCGGATCGGATCGATCATCTCGGCCAAGCCCGCCGAGCGCCGGGCGATGCTCGAAGAAGCGGCCGGGATCGCGGGATTGCACGTCCGCCGCCGCGACGCCGAGCAGAAGCTCCGCGCGACCGAGGCGAACCTGACCCGGCTCGACGAAGTGATCGGCGATCAGGAGACGCGGGCCGCCGCGCTCAAGCGCCAGGCGCGGCAGGCCGAGCGCTATCGCGAGCTCTCCGATCGTATCCGCGTCGCCGAGGCGCGGATGATCTTCGCGCGCTGGCGCGATGCCGCCGAGGCTGCCGACGCGGCTAAGAAGGAGGCCACTGCCGCCGAAGCGTTGGTCGCTGAACGCGCGAAGGCGCACGACGCCGCTGCCGCGCGGCAACAGGCGGCGGCGGAAGCACTCGCCGGAGTGCGCGCCGATTCCCTCACTGTCCGCGACCGCGCCACCGAGGCGATGCACCGGCTGGCGACGCTCCGCAGCGAGCGCGCGGCGGTGGAGCGGCGGATCGTGGAGCTGCGCGACGCCGCGATCCGGCTCGCCGAGGACCGCAGCCGCGAAGGCGCGCTCGCGCACGATGCCGCCGAGGCACTGGCGCGGCTCGCCGAAGAGGCAAGCACGCTGGAAGCGCGGATCGCTGAGGCCGGCGCGCAAATGCCCATGCTCGACGCCGCGCTGGCCGAGGCCGAGCGCGCAGCGCGCGATGCCGAGGTGGCGCTTGCCCAGGCGCTGGCAGCGCAGGCGAGCGAGGCGGCAGACGCGCGGGTCGCGGAAGCCGCATTGATCGCGGCACGCACCCGCGCCGAGCGCTCGGCGCGCGACCAGGCGCGCGTCGATGCCGAGATCCACGCGCTGGGCGACGCCGAGCCGCTCAAGGCCGAGAAGGCGCGCGCGGCAGAGGCACGGGCGCAGGCGCTGCGGCAGGCGGAAACGGCGCGCGCGGGCCTGACCCGCGCCGATGCGAGCGAACGCAGCGCGATCGATTCGCGCGACCGGGCGCAATCCGCACGCGCCGCCGCGCATGCCGAACTGGCGCAGCTCGACAGCGAATCCGCCGCACTCGCCAAGGCGACGCGGCCGTCGGGCAAGGATCGGCTGCTCGACCGGCTCAAGGTCGACGCCGGCTATGAACGCGCGCTTGCCGCCGCGTTGGGCGACGATCTCGAAGCGGGGCTCGATGCCAGTGCCGAACGCTATTGGGCGGGCGCCGAGCCGGTACCGGGAGATCCCGCCGCACCGGCCGACACCACGCCGCTGTCGCGCCATGTCGAGGCACCTGCGGGGCTCGCCCGCCGCCTGGCGCAGGTGCTGGTGGGGGAGACCGATACCGGCCAGCCGCTCGCAGTGGGCCAGCGGCTGGTCACGCTCGGCGGCGTGCTGCGCCGCTGGGACGGTTATGTCGCCAAATCGGGCGGGGCGGCGGCGGCCGAAAGACTCGAACGGGTCAATCGGCTCGCCGCGCTGGAGAAGGCGCGCCCCGCCGCGGTGCGCGCCGTCGATGCCGCCGATATCGAGCTGGCGCGGATCGACGAGACCATCGCCGAGGCGCGCCGCGCCGCCATGGATTGCCGCCGCGTGCTCGACCATGCCGAGAATGCGGGCCGCGAGGCCGGTCGCGCCGAGGACCGCGCGACTGCGCAGCTCGAACGGCTCGAATCGCAGCGTGCCGATCTCGAATCGCGCCGCGCCCGCATCGCCGCCGAGCAGGAAGAGGCGGCGGGCGAACTCGCCCGCGCCGAAGCAGCCAAGGCCGCGTTGCCCGACGGTTCGGCGACACGCGGGCGGGTCGCGGCGCTGTCATCCGAAGCCGAGATACGCCGCGCCGCCGCCGCCAATGCGCGCAGCGAGCGGGGGACGCTGGAGCGCGAGATCGGCCAGGCGCGCGAACGGCTCGCTGCCGCGGGCGCCGAAAGCCGCAGCTGGAAATCGCGCGCGGGCGAGGCGGCGCGGCGATCGACGGAGATGGACAAGCGCGCCGCCGAACTGGCCGAGGAGAGCGAAGCGATCGCGACCCGGCCCGCCGAGCTCGACGCTGCAGTGGCCGAAGCCGAAGCGGCGACCGAGACCGCCCGCGCCGAATCGGCGGCCGCGCAGGCGGCGGAGCGCGAGGCCGAAACCGCGCTGCGTGCCACCGAAGGCGACGTTCGCGCCACCAATGAAAGCCTGGCCGAGGCGCGCGAGGCGCGTGCCGGCGCGACTGCGCGGGCGGAGAATCAGGAAGCGCGGCGGATCGAGATGGGGCGCCTCTCGGGCGAGCGCTTCGAATGCCCGCCGCCCTTGCTGCCCCAGAAGGCGGGGTTCGAGGCGGAGAGCGTGCGCAGCCCGCAGGACGAATCCGCGGCGCACGAAAAATTGAGCGCCGAGCGCGAGCGGATCGGGCCGGTCAATCTCGTCGCCGAAACCGAGCTCGCCGAGCTGGAGGCCGCCTTCACCAGCAACGCCGCCGAACGCGACGAGCTGGCGCAGGCGGTCAATCGGCTGCGGGGATCGATCGGGACGCTCAACCGCGAGGGGCGACAGCGGCTGCTCGCCGCGTTCGAGGCAGTCGACGTGCATTTCCGGCGGCTGTTCAGCACCTTGTTCAACGGCGGACAGGCGCATCTCGAACTGGTCGATTCGGACGATCCGCTCGAGGCCGGGCTCGAGATCATGGCGCAGCCGCCGGGCAAGAAGCTCCAGTCGCTGACCCTGCTCTCGGGCGGCGAGCAGGCGCTGACCGCGGTGGCGCTGATCTTCGCGCTGTTCCTCACCAACCCGGCCCCGATCTGCGTGCTCGACGAAGTCGATGCGCCGCTGGACGACGCCAATATCGAGCGCTTCTGCGACTTGCTTGAAGCGATGACCCACGAGACCGCTACGCGATACCTGATCGTCACCCACAACGCCGCGACGATGAGCCGTATGCACCGGCTGTTCGGCGTGACCATGGTCGAGCGCGGGGTGAGCCGGCTGGTGTCGGTGGACCTGGGCGGCGCGGAGACTTTGCTGGCGGCGGAGTAGGATTTCGTGGGCTTAACTTCGCACTTTGCCCGCGGTTTGTGAAAGAAACTTGCCGGGCGGCGACAGATTGTTACGCCATCCTGTTGGACGATTGATTGCTTCAAAGAGCGGCGCGTGCAGGAGCGCGCCACAGTGGAGCAGGCGAAATCCTACATTGCAAGGCTGGCTCCCTCCCTCTCCCTTTGTGGGAGAGGGGGTCAGGACAGGATCCGCTCGTATAAAGCGATGTACTTGTCGGCCATCGCCCCGACCGAGAAATGCGCTTCCACCCGGCGGCGGCAGGCGCCGCGGTCGATGCCGTCGATCTCGCCCAGTGCGGTGATGGCCTCGCCGGCCGATTTTACGAGGATGCCGGTCTCGAGCGTGATCAACTCGGGCATGCTGCCGCGATCAATCGCGATCACCGGAGTGCCGCAGGCCATGGCCTCGATCACCGACAGGCCGAAGGGCTCGTCGAAATTGATCAAATGGAGCAGCGCCTTGGCCTTGCCGAGCGCGCGCAGCCTTTGCTCGCCACCGACCGGGCCGAGATAGCGGATGCGCTCGCCATCGACGTGCGGCAGCACTTCGCGATCGAAATAGCCCTGGTCCTGGATGATGCCGTAGAGATCGAGCCGGCGACCGGTGGAAAGGGCGACATGGATCGCCTCCGCCGCGCCCTTGTCGGGATGCATGCGGCCGAAGAAGAGCAGGTCGTCGCTCCCCTCCGGATCGAACGGGAATTCGTCGAGGCGGATGCCGTGGTGGATCGTCGCGGCATATTTTAGCGAGGGGTGCCGATCGGCCTCGCTGATCGCGACAAAATGCACGCGATCCTCGAACGGCTTGTACATCGGCAGGATGCGATCCGAGGAGAAGCCGTGGATCGTCGTCACCATCGGCGTGTCGACCAGCGGCGCATAAGCGTGCGCCGGGAAATCGGCCTGGTTGTGGATCAGGTCGAATTCCTTCGCGCGGGCGAACAGATGCGACTGATGGGCATATTCCCAGACCTTGGCGTCGATCGCAGGGTCTTCCTCATAGCCGCGCGGCACCACCCCGGCGAGCTTGCCGGCGGTGATCGAGTCCTGTGTCGCGAACAGAGTGACGCCGATTCCGCGCGCGACCAGCGCCTCGGTGAGCAGGCTCGTCACCAGCTCCCATGGGCCGTAATGCCGCGGCGGCGTGCGCCACGCGATCGGCGCCAGCATCGCGATCTTCATCCGAGAATATAGCCTTCGTTCGGGCCCAATACCGCAGGATCGTCGCCGGTCCCGGTGGTGAGCAGAACCGACAAACCCTCGGCCCATTCGGGTATCGCAAAGCTTTCGGCGGCGTCGCCGAGGTTTAGCACGACCAGCAGCCGTTCGTCGCCGGCGCGACGTTCGTAGGCGAGCAGGCTGCCGGCGCATTCGATCGGCAGCCAATCGCCCACCGACAAAGCGGGACGCGCCCGCCGCAGCGCCAGCAAGTCGTGATAGAGCCGCCACATCGAGCGCGGATCCCCACGCTGGGCAGCGACGTTGCACGCGCGCCAGTCGTGATGGAGCGGAAGCCACGGCGCGGCGCTGGAGAAGCCGGCATGGGCGCTCGCATCCCATGCCATCGGCGTGCGCACCGGATCGCGGCCGAGCCCGATCCCCGGCTCGCGCAGCTCGCGCGGATCCTGCACCTGATCGGGGGGGATCGCCACGTCCGCCATGCCGATCTCGTCGCCATAATAGATCGTCGGCGTGCCCCTGAGCGTCAGCAGCAGCATCGCCGCGACCCGCGCCTGCGCTTCCCCAAAGCGCGTGGCGGCGCGCGGGCGATCGTGGTTGCCGAGCACCCAGTTCGGCCAGCCGCCCGGAGGCAGCGCGGCTTCGTATTCGGCGATCAACCGGGCGAGGCTGCGCGCCTCCCAAGGCGCCTCGATCAGCTGGAAGTTGAAGGGCAAGTGCACGCCCGCTTCGCCCCGGCCGTAATAGTGCATCAGCCGATCGACCGGCAGGTAGATCTCGCCGACCAGCACGCGTTCGGAATATGCGTCGGCGACACGGCGCATATCGGCGGCGATGCCATGGACCTCGGGCTGGTCGGTCGAGTGGAGCTGGAGCACGCGGTGCATCTCACCCATTGCGGGCGTGTATGCCGGATTGGCCGGGTTGTCGGGGAAATCCTGGTGCTTGATCATGTGCCACAGCACGTCGATCCGGAAGCCATCGACGCCCCGATCGAACCAGAAACGCAGCACGTCGAGCATCGCGCGGCGCAGTTCGGGGTTGCGCCAGTTGAGGTCGGGCTGCTCCTTCAGGAAGGCGTGGTAATAATATTGCCCGGTCGCCTCGTCATATTCCCAGGCCGATCCGCCGAAGTCGCTGATCCAGTTGTTGGGCGGGCCGCCATCGGGCGCGGCATCCCGCCAGATATACCAGTCGCGCTTCGGGCTCTCGCGCGACGCCCGGCTCTCGACGAACCAGGGATGCGCCTCCGAGCTATGGTTGGGAACCAGGTCGAGCAGCAGTTTCAGCCCTTTCGCGTGGCACGCCGCCAGCAGCGAATCGAATTCCGCCAGCGTCCCGAACTGCGGATCGATCCCGCAATAGTCGGCAACGTCGTAGCCGAAGTCGGCTTGCGGGCTGAGGAAGATCGGCGAAAGCCAGATCGCATCCACGCCTAGATCGACGAAATAGTCGAGCCGCGCCTCGATTCCGGCGAGGTCGCCGACGCCGTCGCCGTTGGAATCCTGAAAGCTGCGCGGGTAGATCTGGTAGATCACCCCGCTCTGCCACCAAAGCGCGCCGCTCATCGGCCACGCTCCCGGTCAAGCGCGAATATCAGGCGGCTGTCGTGGCGCAATCCTACCCCCGGGACATGGGCCCTCCGCTCTAGAGCAGAACCGGCCCGTTCGGCAAATCTCTCCTCGCCGAACGTCACGAGTGCGGCTCCGTTCCCGGTGCTCCGGTTAGGATCAATTCGGAGCGATCCGCTTGTCGTCTTGTGACGTGCCAGGGTCGTCGGCCGGCGCGCTGCGCTTTTCAGAAATAAATTCTCAGTATTTTGTAACTTGACTCATTATCAGCCACGGGCGCACATCGCGGTGATTAACAGGGTTAATAGATAGGTCTCAGGGTCGCACCCCAGTCCTGCGTATCTTTACCTGTTCGATACACCTTCGATCCAATTAAACGAGTCATACCTGAATAGTATCATGTTCTTCCGTCGATCGCATGACGGAGGAGTCTTCATTTGCCGCGTCCGATCGACGTCGCCGATTCCCTCCGCTTCTCAGCAAAGGAACAGCCATGCCCCTGACAATCAGCGTCAACGCCGGACCCGACGCCCAGTCGTCTACTGTCGCCGTATCGGGAACCGATCTGCACATCATCACCGACGGCGAGCGAGCTGCTTTCAGCATCGAGGACGCGAGCCTGAAGGGCGCGGTGGCGACCTATTTCGGCGAGGCTCCCGACGACGCCTTTTTGTGCAGTCCGACGCCGTGGGGGGATCTGTACGAGACCTACGGGTGGCAGCAGGTCCAGACCACATTGGCGGTGCAGAGCGCGACCATTCTCGGCGTTTCGGGCAACCCGGCGATATTGAGCTCGCAGATATTCAAGAACGACAGCAGCGTTCCCGCCGAGTTCAACACCGGCATCACCCAGGAAGTAGCCGTGGGCACGGAAAGCAATTGGACCAATTCGAGCGCGCTCGAAATCGGCCAGACGATTTCCTATGAGATCGGCTTTCTCGGCTCGGGGGCGGGCGGGGAAACGTCGATGTCGTTCACCGAGACATGGGAGCAGGGCGGATCGGAGAGCGAGACCGTGACGCTGGGCACCAGCTCGGGTGTGGTAGTGACGCTACAACCCGGCCAAGCCGTTGAGGCCGAGCTTGAAGCGAGCAAGGGCGTGCTGCAGATCCAGATCGTCTATCAGCTCACGTTGGCCGGTATGACCGCGATCAACTATGGCGACACGTACAAGGGCCACCATTTCTGGGGGCTGGACATCAACGCGGTCATGCAGGCCGCGGGGCTGCCGACTTCCATCGTCACGACCGAAACGCTCGCGATCGATTTCTACGCGAACTCGCAGATCATCCTTAAGGACACGAGCGGAAATGTCGTGAATACCCTCGTCATGGGCGCCGCGGCCGGAAAATAGGCGCAATTGGGAAGGAGCGCTTCAGCGGAAGCGCTCCTTCGGGAGATAGGTGATCCGGCACGCCAGGTCGGCCTCGCCCGATGCGACGATATAGCTGTCCCCCGCATCCGCCACACCCGTGGTAAACACCACGGGCGTCGGCAGGTACATCTGGTGGGCGATGTCGCGGGTCAGCGCCGGATCGGCCTCGAGCAGCGGCGCTTCGTCCTCCAGCCGCAATATGCTGCTCGGATCGTGGCGGTCGAGCAGCGCCCAGAAGCTGCGATATATCCCCACCGCGCCCTGCTTCTCGACGCCGTGATAGATCAGCATCCAGCCATCGGGCGTCAGCACCGGCTGGCTGCCGCCGCCGATCCGCTGGGTCGAGGTCGTGCCCTTGCGGGCGCGGATGCCGGGGGTGTCGAGCGGCTTCCAGTGAAGCCCATCGGGCGATTGCGCCATGTTGATCGCGGGGCCGCCGAGCCATTCGCTATCCTCGGGATAGGCGAAATAGACTTCGCCCAAGGGCCGGGTGAGCGCCATGTACTTGCCGTCAACCTTGCCCTCGAACAGCAGCATGTCCTTGTTCTGGTGATCGAGCACCACGCCGAGCAATCTGTAGTCGAGGCCGTTCACCGAATGGTACATCGCGGTGCAGTGGCGCTCGGCCGAGACACCGCACACGGTCATCCACCAGCTGCCGCCGACCAGGCTGATCCGCGCATCCTCGACGCCATATTCGAGGAAGCTCGCCGAGGGCCCGATCGCCTTGTCGTAATGCACCGCGACGATGCGCCGTGCGTCGCCGGTCAGCTCAACCGGGAGCAGCCACGAAAGCGAGGTCAGGCCGAGCAGGCGCGGGTTGCGGTCCCTGAGCGCGAACTGGCGCGGATCGTCCATGTGGATGCCGTGCAAGGCGTGCCGATCGAGCACATAGCCGCCCGGCGTCCAGCGGATAGCCCGTGCGCAATCGCCGGAGACCGGCTCCGCGAGCGCCTCGGCGACGCGGACCATCAACAGCAGATTGCCGTTCGGCAGCCGCGTGAAGCCGGGATTGAACGCGCCGAGGACATAGGTCGGCTCGCGGATCGACTTTCGGAGCGGCGACCGGCTGAGATCGACATCGTCGGGACGGAAGATCAGATAATCGTCAGTGCTCACCCAGCTCCCCTTCTTGCCCTGTCGAACGGTGGATGCGCGATCGTGTTCCGCACTGTCGTCACCCCCGCGAAAGCGAGGGCCATCTCCGGCAAGCGCAGCAGGCACATACCGCTGTCGTAACGCTGTAGAGTGCACGAGATGGGCCCCCGCTTTCGCGGGGGTGACGTAGATTTTATCTCCCCTGGAGCCGCTCGTGGTGGCGGATCACTTCGTCGATGATGAAGCGCAGGAACTTCTCCGAAAATTCGGGATCGAGATCGGCCTGCTTGGCCAGACCGCGAAGCCGCGCGATCTGGGCTTCCTCTCGCGAGGGATCCGCCGGGGGCAGGCCATGCGTCGCCTTATAAGCTCCCACCGCCTGGGTGACCTTGAAGCGCTCGGCGAGCATGTGGATCAGCGCGGCATCGATATTGTCGATGCTCTGGCGATAGCGGTTGAGCGTCTCGTCGGGCATGTGCCCCTTTTGCCCGCGCCGCGACGCTACGCAAGCCTTGCCTTTGCGGCTGCCACGCGCCAGAGCCGCCCCATGAGCGCCACCATCCATCGCCTGGGCTCGCGCCCCGAGCCTTCGCTGGAACCGATGCTGCAGCTGGTGGCGCACGATCTCAACCTGGTGAACGCGGTCATCCTCGACCGGATGCAATCGAACATCCCGCTGATCCCCGAGCTGGCCGGGCACCTGATCGCCGGCGGCGGCAAGCGGATGCGGCCGATGCTGACGCTCGCGAGCGCGCAGTTGCTCGGCTATTCGGGCGCGCGCCACCACAAGCTCGCCGCCGCGGTCGAGTTCATCCACACCGCGACCCTGCTCCACGACGATGTGGTCGATTCGTCCGACCTGCGTCGGGGCCGCCGCACCGCGAACATCATCTGGGGCAATCCCGCCAGCGTATTGGTCGGCGACTTCCTGTTCAGCCGCAGCTTCGAGCTGATGGTCGAGGACGGCAGCCTCAAGGTGCTCAAGATCCTGTCGAACGCCAGCGCGGTGATCGCCGAGGGCGAAGTCAACCAGCTCACCGCGGTGCGCCGGCTCGACATTTCCGAGGAACGCTATCTCGACATCATCGGCGCCAAGACCGCGGCCCTGTTCGCCGCCGCCTGCCGGATCGCCGCGGTGGTCGCCGAGCGCAACGAAGGCGAGGAGGCCGCGCTCGATACTTATGGCCGCAATCTCGGCATCGCTTTCCAGCTGGTGGACGACGCGATCGACTACATCTCCGACGCCTCGACCATGGGCAAGGATGCCGGCGACGATTTCCGCGAGGGCAAGATGACGCTGCCGGTCATCCTCGCTTACGCCCGGGGCGACGAGGCTGCGCGTACCTTCTGGAAGGATGCGATCGGAGGGCGCCGCTCCTCGGACGAGGATTTCGCCGAGGCGATCGCCCTGGTCCGCGCCAGCCGCTCGGTCGACGACACGCTCGCCCGCGCCCGCCATTACGGCCAGCGCGCGATCGACGCGCTCGGCGGCTTCGCGCCGGGGGCGGCGAAGGATGCGATGGTCGAGGCAGTCGAGTTCGCGGTGGCCCGGGCCTACTGAGGGTCCTTCCGGGCCCTATTCCTCGATTTCGGCTTCGTCCTCGTCGTCGTCGACGCCGAGAACATCCTCTTCGTCGCTGTCGAGCTGCTCCTCGATCGCCTCGACGATCAGGTCGAGTTGCTCGTATCCAGCCGTGAATTCCAGCGTTTCGCCGTCGTCGTCCTCGAGATGCAACGTATAGTCGCCGTCGCCGACGGGGGTGATCGTGAACTGTGCCAGGGTCCTTGCCATGTCTGCGTGCTCCTTGCCTCGATTGCGCCAAACCCGGCTTTGGGGAAATGGTTGCGCGCGATGAGCGAGACAATGCCGATCCACGCCATATTGCCCCGATTGCTCGCCGCATTGCGGGCCGCGAGCAACGCCGTGCTGGTAGCGCCGCCGGGTGCGGGCAAGACCACCGCGGTCGCGCCGGCCCTGCTCGCCGAACCCTGGTGCACCGGCGAAGTGCTGCTGCTCTCGCCACGGCGCCTCGCGGCGCGCGCGGCGGGCGAGCGGATGGCCGCGCTGGCAGGCGAGAGCGTCGGCAAGACCTTCGGCTATGCGACGCGGATGGACAGCAAGCGCTCGGCGGCGACGCGCGTGACGGTCGTCACCGAAGGCATTTTCGTCAATCGCATCCAGACCGATCCCGAGCTGGCGGGCGTATCGGCGGTGCTGTTCGACGAGGTCCATGAACGCAGCCTCGACAGCGATTTCGGGCTGGCGCTGGCGCTCGACGCGCAGGCGGCGCTGCGGCCCGATCTGCGGCTGGTCGCGATGTCGGCGACGCTCGACGGCGCGCGCTTCTCGACGCTGATGGGCGACGCGCCGGTGATCGAGAGCGAGGGGCGCAGCTATCCGCTCGAACTGCGCCATCTCGGCCGCGCCGCCGAGGCGCGGATCGAGGATTCGGTGGCGGCGGCGGTCCGCACTGCGCTGCGCGAGGAAGTAGGCGGGGTGCTCGCCTTCCTGCCCGGCGTCGCCGAGATCGAGCGCACTGCCGAACGGCTCGGCGATCTGAGCGGCGTGGTGCTGCACCGGCTGCACGGCAGCCTCGACCCCGGCGCCCAGCGCGCGGCGATCGCACCCGATCCGCAAGGGCGGCGCAAGCTGGTGCTGGCGACGTCGATCGCCGAGACTTCGCTGACGCTCGACGGGATCCGGGTGGTGGTCGATTCGGGGCTCGCGCGGCGGCCGCGTTACGATCGCGCCGCGGGGATGACGCGGCTGGTCACCGAGCGGGCGAGCCAGGCTTCGGTCACGCAACGTGCCGGTCGCGCGGCGCGGCAGGGGCCGGGCGTGGCGTACCGGCTGTGGGAGGAAGCGGCGACCGCGGGGCTACCGCGCTTCGACTCGCCCGAGATCCTCGAGGCCGATCTCTCGGCATTGATGCTCGATTGCGCTTTGTGGGGCGTCGCCGATCCGCGCGATCTCGCCTGGCTCGATCCGCCTCCCGAGGCGGCAGTCAACGAGGCGCGCAGGCGGCTGACCGTGCTGGAAGCGCTCGACGAAGATGGACGGCCGACCCCGCACGGCAAGGCGATCGCGCGACTGCCGCTGCCGCCGCGGCTCGGGCATATGCTGGTCCGTGCCGGGGAGATGGGGTTAGCGCGCACCGCCGCGCAGGTTGCGGTGCTGCTCGGCGAGCGGGGGCTTGGGGGGAATGATCCCGATCTCGAACTGCGGCTGCGGCGCTGGCGGAGCGAACGCGGGGTGCGGGCGGAGAATGGGCGAAAGCTGGCCGAACGCTGGAGCAAGCTTCTCCCTCTCCCCTTCAGGGGAGAGGGTCGGGGAGAGGGGCCTGAACCGCACACGCACCGCGCTCCCCCTCTCCCCAGCCCTCTCCCCGCCAGCGGGGAGAGGGAGTTGGCCACCTGCGTCGCACTCGCCTTCCCGGACCGGATCGCACGCCGCCGCGACGCTTCCGGCGAGACCTGGGCTTCGGTTGGCGGGCGCGGATTCCGGCTCGATCCGAGTTCCTCACTGGCGCGCGCGCAGTGGCTGGCGGTGGCGGAGACGCAGGGCATGGCCGCAGGTGCGCGCATCCTCTCCGCTGCCGAGATCGAAGTCGAAACGGTCGAGGCGCTGTTCGGCGAGCGGATCGAGACGCGGCGCAGCGTCCGCTTCGATCCGGCGACTGGCCGAGTCGAGGCGCTGCGTGAGCGCCGGCTCGGCGCCCTCCGGCTTTCGAGCGGGAGCGATTCGGCCGCGAGCCCCGCGGAGATCGAGGCGGCATTGCTGGAAGGCGTGCGCGAACATGGCCTCGCGCTGTTGCCCTGGTCCGAAACCGCGCAGGCGCTTCGAACGCGGGCAAATTATGCGGGAGTCGAGACGCTGAGCGACGCGGCGTTGCTGGCAAACCTCGACGACTGGCTCCCCACGGCGCTCGCGGGCAAGCGCCGGCTGGATGCCGTGGCGCCCGAAGCGCTGACCCAGGCGCTCCAGAATCTGCTCGGCTGGGAGGGGCAGAAGACCGTGGATCGTCTCGCCCCGGCGCGGTTCGATACGCCCGCCGGCTCCAGCCATGCGATCGACTATGCCGCCGAGGCGGGACCGACGGTGGAGGTTCGGGTACAGGCGCTGTTCGGACTGGCGACGCACCCGATGCTGGGCGACGGGACGCCTTTGGTGCTGAGCCTCACTTCGCCTGCCGGCCGCCCGATCCAGACGACGCGCGACTTGCCCGGCTTCTGGGGCGGAAGCTGGGCGGCGGTCGCCAAGGAAATGCGCGGGCGCTATCCCCGGCACCCCTGGCCCGACGACCCGGCAAATGCCTCGGCCACATTGCGCACCAAAAATGCTGATGCACGGAACGCCGCGCCGCGTTAAGGCACTGAGGATCCATTGGAGGCCCCAGGTGAAGACCGCCCGTATTTATCAGCGCCCGAAGAACGCGATGCAGTCGGGGCGCGCCCGCACCGATCTGTGGATGCTCGAGTTCGAGCCGCAGAAGCCGCAGGAGGCCGATCCGCTGACCGGGTGGAACGGCGGCGGCGACACGTCGAATCAGGTCCGCATCGGTTTTCCGACGCTCGAGGCGGCAAAGGAATATGCCGAACGCGAAGGCTATGCCTTTCACGTCGTCCCCGCGCCGACGCGGAAACTCAAGCTGCAGGCCTACGCCGACAATTTCCGGTGACGCCGATCGAGGTGCTCGACCGCTGGATCGCGGCATTCAATGCCGCTGATCCGGACGCCCTCGCGGCCCTGTACCATCCCGATGCCGTCAACCATCAGGTCGTGCGCGAGCCCGTTGCCGGGCGCGATGCGATCCGCGCGATGTTCGCGGCCGAATTCGCCGCGGCGGAAATGGTCTGCATCGTCGAGAACAAGTTCACCGACGGCGCGTGGGCGATCCTCGAATGGCGCGACCCGAAAGGGCTGCGCGGCTGCGGCTTCTTCCACGTCGTCGAAGGCCGGATCGTCTTCCAGCGCGGCTATTGGGACCGGCTGAGCGCGGAGATGCTCTACCCGCCCAGCAGCGACTGAGCGAGCAACAGCAGCAGCTTGACGTCGACTGCCACGCCTTCGGCACGCCGCGCGGCGACGAAATCCGGCACGTCGCGGCGCGCGATGCGGTACACCAGGATGTCCTCGCCTTCGATGCCGCCGCCGTCGCCGACCCTGGTGAGCCCGGTCGCGCGGACGAGCGTGAAGCCTTCGGTGACCAGTCCGGGCGAGGCGTGGAAGAAGCCGAGATCCTCGGCGTGCTCGCAGCGATAGCCGGTCTCTTCCTCGAGCTCGCGCCGTGCCGCGTCCATCGCGGTGTCGCCGTCGTGCGAATCGCCGATCAGGCCGGCGGGAAGCTCGAGGCAGCGCCGGCCGAGCGGCACGCGATATTGCTCGACGAGCAGGACATGATCGTCCTCGTCGACCGCGAGGATCACCGCCGCTTCGATACCGCGGGCCCGCGCGACGAACTCCCATTTGCCTTGCCGCTTGGCGACGATCCACTTGCCTTGCCAGACGGTCTCGACCGGCTCTTCGGGAATGCTCATAGGACGATCAGGCGATCCGGAAGTTCATTGGTGTCGCCTTCGCTGCGCGGGAAATGTTCCGCAAGCACCTTGCCGATCTGCGCGACGGCTTCGGCGAGGCCGTCGCCCGGTCGGCCGTCCTTCACCGCGAGGATCAGCGCGGCCATCGCCTCGCCCCACACTTCGGCGCTCACCTTCGAATGGATCGATTCATCGGCGATGATCTCGGCGCGGTGCTCGGCGAGCGACAGATAGAGCAGCACGCCGGTGGACGCCTTGGTGCGCTTTTCGGCGGCGGCGCGGAACAGCGTCAGCGCGCGGGCGTGGACGCGGCGCGACTTGGTCGCCCCCGGCGTGAGCGCGATCCTGAGCGCATCGAGCGCGAGAATGACGCGGGCGACGAGGAAGGTAACCGCCATCAGAATCAGCGCGAAGGTGAGATACCAGCGCGGCGGGGTTTCCGACCAGGCGTCGATCAGATGCGCGTGGAGCCATTCGACCGGCGCCGGCTGCCAGGCGAGCAGCGCGAGCACGAGCAGCATCGCCAGCACCGTCCAGTGGAGCGCGACATCGTGATAGGCGTCCGAGCGCCCCGCCACGACCGCGACGATCTCGCCGTCGGTGGCGAGCTCGGCCTCGGTGACTGCGGCGCTCACCCGCGCATGATCGGCTTCGGTCAGACGCATCACCAGCTCCCCGAGGCGCCACCGCCTCCGAACGATCCGCCGCCGCCGGAGAAGCCGCCGCCACCGCCGCCGCCCCAGCCGCCTCCGCCACCGTCGCCGTCACCACCACCCCATCCCGACGAGCCGCCGCCGCGGCTGATCTCGCTGGCGATGCTCCACAGGATGATCGGCAGCACGCCGCCGTCATTGCCGCCGCGATAGCGACGCGCGCCCCACGGGCCCTGCCGCTGGCGCTTGCCGAACCGGCTGAACCCGAACATCGGCAGGATGACGAAGAGGAGAATGATTCCCCAGAAGAGCAATCCGAACGGAAAGCCGCCGCCGCTGCGCCGGTTCTGCCGGTGCGTGGTGCTCGCCTTGTCGGCCTGCGCCTTGGCCTTGGCTTCGGCGGCCTCGAGCGGCAGCTTCATCTGCTCGCCGATCGCCTGCGCGCCTGCCACGATGCCGCCGGGCATGTCGCCGGCCTTGAAGCGCGGCAGGATCGTGTCCTGGATGATGCTGCTCGACATCGCGTCGGTCATGATCGGCTCGAGGCCATAGCCGACTTCGATCCGGACCTTGCGCTCCTTGGGCGCGACGATGAGGATGATGCCGTTATTGGCGTCCTTCTGCCCGATCCCCCAGGCGCGGCCGAGCTGATAGCCATAATCGGCGATGTCGTAGCCCTGAAGATCGGGAATGGTGGCGACGACGAACTGCCGCGTGGTCGCGGTGTTGATGTCCTCGGCGAGCTTGGTGATTTCCGCCTTCTGCGCATCGTTGAGCAGATTGGCGGCATCGACCACCGCCTCGCGATCGCGCTTCGGGAAATTGGGCTGCGCCTGCGCCGCCATCGGCAGCAGCAGAAGCAAGGCGAGCAGGGTCCGGAGCAACCTCATGCGCCGGCTCCCGGCCCTATCTCGCCTATGATGCCGTCGACACCGGCGGCGATACCCTTGGGCATGTCGCCCGCGCGGAATGCCGGAAGGATCGCGTCGCGCAGAATGCGGCCCGCCTCCTCGTCACGCAGCGCCTTTTCGAGGCCGTATCCCACTTCGATCCGTGCCTTTCGTTCGTTGGGCGCCACGATCAGCAGCACACCATCGTCAATATCCTTGCGTCCAACGCCCCAGCGTCGAGCCAGGTCGACGCCAAAGGTGGCGATGTCCTGTCCGTGCAGGCTGGGTATGGTGACCACGACCAGTTGGTGCCCGGTCGCCTTTTCCAGCTCCGCCGACTTCGCGGCGAGGCCCGCTTCCTGCTCGGGTGCGAGCAGGTTGGCATCATCCACCACCCGCCCTGTGAGCGCCGGCAACGCCGTCTTCGACGCCACCGGCTGGTCCGCCGGCGCTGCACTGCAGCCCGCCAGCGCAAGCGCGAAAGCGAGCCGCAGAATGATCAGCTGCCGTTCCCGAAATCGACGGTCGGGGCATTCTCCGCGCCTGCCTTCGCCTGGAACGGCGTCATCGGCTTCGAGCCATAGAAGATCTTGGCGCCGACTGCGTCGGGGAAGGTGCGGATGCGGGTGTTATAGGCCTGCACCGCGGCATTATAATCGCGGATCGAGATGGCGATGCGGTTCTCGGTACCTTCCAGCTGGTCCATCAACGTCTTGAAATTGCCCTGGCTCTGGAGCTGCGGATAGGCTTCCTGCAGGCGCTGCAGCGACAGCGACAGGCCGTTCTGCGCCTGGTTGAACGCCGAGACCTTGGCCGGATCGGTGAGGTCGTCGCCGCTCACCTGGACCTGCGTCGCCCGCGCGCGCGCGCTGACCACGTCGTTGAGGATCTTGCCTTCCGAGCCCGCGGCGCCCTTCACGGTCGCGACGAGATTGGGGACCAGATCGGCGCGGCGCTGATAGTTGGTCTGGACGTCTGCCCAGCGCGCCTTGGCGTTTTCCTCGGCAGTGGGCACGCTGTTGAGCCCGCAGGCCGAGAGCAGGGCGGCGCCGACGAGGGCGAAAACGGCACGAAACTTCATCACCTGGTGATCCTCCGGATCTTGTCGAGAAGTGTCTTATACGACGGCAACACTGGAGCCCGATAGCGAAATCGGACATGTAACGATGTCGAACGACCAGAAACGGAGATAGTGTCCATGTGGAAGGAATTCAGGACCTTCATCGCGCGCGGCAACGTGCTCGATCTCGCCGTGGGCGTGATCATCGGCGCCGCCTTCGGCACGATCACCAAGTCGCTGACCGACGATTTGATCATGCCGGTGGTCGGCGCACTCTTCGGCGGGTTGGATTTCTCGAGCTATTTCATCACATTGGGGGCGGTGCCCGCCGGCTATACCGGATCGCTGACCGATTATGCCGCGTTGAAGGCCGCGGGCGTGCCGCTGCTCGGCTTCGGCGCGTTCATCACCGTGGTGATCAACTTCCTGATCCTCGCCTTCATGATCTTCCTGCTGGTGCGCTTCGCCAACAAGGTGCTTCGCAGCAGCGCGGAGGCCGCGGCCGATCCGGCGGAAGTCGAACTGCTGCGCGAGATCCGCGACGAACTGAAGAAGCGGGGCGCGGCCTAGGCCGCGGCGAGCTCCTCCGCGACGGCATCGGCGAGGCTGGTGCCGTCGAGGATGCGCGCCGTCTCGTCGCGCACCCGCGCCATCGCGTGGCGGATCGCGCAGCTCGCCTCGTCCTTGCAGTCGTTGCACGGGCGATAGGCGGTCCGGCTGACGCAGGGGACCAAAGCGAGCGGGCCTTCGATCACGCGGATGATCTCGCCCAGCGAGATCAAATGCGGCGGGCGGGCGAGCCGATAGCCGCCCATCTTGCCGCGAGTCGACAGCAGGAAGTCCGCCTCGCGCAGATCGGCGAGGATGAGCTCGAGAAACTTTCTCGGCACATTGGCCTCGGTTGCGATGCGATTCATCGGCACCGGCCCGGTGGCGGACTGCTGCTGCGTGAGGAAAAGCATCGCTCGAAGCGCGTAACGGGAACGCTGCGTCAACATGATGCACCCTTCATGCCAAGTGATTGCCTCGGTGTGAACCCCTTAGGGGTCCCAACCTGACCTTTTCATTAAGCGATGGACGTCCTATATGGGTTTTGCCGGGTTCGCCCGGCTATGGGGATAAACGACGGCGTGCAATAGACGCAGCGGACCCGGGGGCAGTACCCGGCGGCTCCACCATAAATGGTGGTGTATCTGGACACCGTTTCTGACGGGGCCGAACCAGGATCGACGTGTGTTGAAAAGCGCCGACTATCTCTCAGCGTGGGCCACTGTGACGGTCTGAAACACAAGTGCCAACGATAACGAAGCACTCGCTATTGCGGCCTAACCCCACGGCCTAACGGCCCAAGGTTAGACTAAAATGCGCGGTTGGACCGCACCGGGCAACAGAAGCGGAATCCAGCGGTACGGGGAGCACCGGGCAACAGAAGCTCCCCACTTCCCTAATAGAATTGTCGCGGCTTCGATTGCGCCGGGCGCAGTCGTGCAGGCCTGTGCCTTTGCAATGAGCCTGAACCAGCGAGCGACATAAAAAGGGGGCCCGCGTTTCCGCGAGCCCCCTTCATCCTCTCCGAACTTTCGCCGGATATATTAGTCGCGGTCGCCGGTCAGGAACGCGGGCAGGCCGATATCGTCGCCACCCTTGTCCTCGCCGCCTTCGCGCGGAGGACGCGGACCGCGATCGCCACGGCCTTCGCCGCGCGGGCCGCGGTCACCGCCGCCTTCGCGACGCGGACCACGGTCGCGATCGCCGCCACGGCCACCGCCGCCGCCACGCTGACGGTCACCACGATCGCCGCGGTCACCGCGGTCACCGCGGTCACCGCGCGGACCACGATCGCCGCCTTCGCGGGGCTCGCGGGCCGGACGCGTGTCTTCCAGCTCTTCGCCAGTCTCCTGATCGACGACGCGCATCGACAGGCGAACCTTGCCGCGCGGATCGATCTCGAGGACCTTGACCTTGACTTCCTGGCCTTCGCTCAGGACGTCCGAGACCTTCTCGACACGCTCGTTGCGAATCTCCGAGACGTGGACGAGACCGTCCTTGCCGCCCATGAAGTTCACGAACGCGCCGAAATCGACGAGGTTGACGACCTTGCCCTGGTAGATCTTGCCGACCTCGGCCTCTTCGACCAGGCCCTTGATCCACTTGATCGCGGCTTCGATCTGCGCCGGATCCGAGGACGAGACCTTGATCACGCCTTCGTCGTCGATATCGACCTTGGCGCCGGTGGTGGCGACGATCTCGCGGATCACCTTGCCGCCGGTGCCGATCACTTCACGGATCTTCGACTTGTCGATCGTGAAGGTCTCGATGCGCGGTGCGTGCGCCGACAGCTCCTCACGGGTGTGATCGAGCGCCTTGGCCATTTCGCCCAGGATGTGCGCACGGCCTTCGCGGGCCTGCATCAGCGCGGTCTTGAAGATCTCTTCGGTGATGCCGGCGATCTTGATGTCCATCTGCATCGTGGTGATGCCTTCGGACGTGCCCGCCACCTTGAAGTCCATGTCGCCGAGATGATCCTCGTCGCCGAGGATGTCGCTGAGGACCGCGAATTCCTTGCCCTCGAGGATCAGGCCCATCGCGATGCCCGAGACCGGACGCTTGATCGGCACGCCGGCGTCCATCAACGAAAGCGAGCCGCCGCAGACCGACGCCATCGACGACGAGCCGTTCGACTCGGTGATGTCGCTGGTCAGGCGGATCGTATAGGGGAACTCTTCCTTGGTCGGCAGCACCGGGTGCAGCGCGCGCCATGCCAGCTTGCCATGGCCGACTTCGCGGCGGCCCGGCGCGCCGAAGCGGCCGACTTCACCGACCGAGTAAGGCGGGAAGTTATAGTGCAGCATGAAGTGCTGGTAGCTGAGGCCACCGAGACCATCGATCATCTGCTCGGCGTCGCGGGTGCCGAGCGTGCAGGTCGCGATCGTCTGGGTCTCGCCGCGGGTGAACAAAGCCGAGCCGTGCGCGCGCGGCAGGAAGTGCGCTTCCGCCTCGATCGGACGGATCTGCGTGGTCGAGCGGCCGTCGATGCGCTTGCCGGTCTTGAGGATCGCGGTGCGGACGATGTCCGCCTCGAGCTTCTTCACCAGCTTCAGCGAGGCGAGATAGGCCTGGGGATCGCTTTCCTTGAGGTCGGCCATGCCGTCGCGGGCCTTGGTCCGCGCGTCGTTGATCGCGGTCTGGCGGGCCTGCTTGTCGGTCAGCTTGTAGGCCGCCTCGAGGTCCTTGCCGATCAGCTTCTTGAGCTTGGCCTTCACTTCGGCCTTGTCGTCCTGGACCTTGAGCTCCCAGGGCTCCTTGGCAGCCTGCTCGGCAAGCTTGATGATCGCCTGGATCACGCGCTGCGATTCGCGATGCGCGAACATCACGGCGCCGAGCATGACTTCTTCCGAAAGCTCCTTGGCTTCGGATTCGACCATCATCACGGCGTCGTGCGTGGCGGCGACGACCAGGTCGAGAAGCCCGGCCTCGACCTGCTCGTCGGTCGGGTTGAGGATATAGTCGCTGCCGTCATAGCCGACGCGCGCAGCGCCGATCGGGCCCATGAAGGGCACGCCCGACAGCGTCATCGCAGCGGAGGCGGCGACCATCGCGAGGATGTCCGGCTCGTTCTCGCCGTCATACGAGAGCACCTGCGCGATGCAGTTGATCTCGTTGTAGAAACCTTCCGGGAACAGCGGGCGGAGCGGACGATCGATGAGGCGGGAAACCAGCGTTTCCTTCTCGGTAGCGCCGCGCTCGCGCTTGAAGAAGCCGCCCGGGATGCGACCCGCGGCAGAGAACTTCTCCTGATAATGGACAGTGAGCGGGAAGAAGTCCTGGCCTTCCTTCACATGCTTCGCCGCGGTCACTGCGCACAGCACCACGGTCTCGCCGAGCGTCGCGATCACCGCGCCGTCGGCCTGGCGGGCAACCTTGCCCGTTTCGAGAGTCAGCGTCTTGCCGCCCCACTCGATCGATACAGTCTTCTTGTCGAACATTGGATTTCCTTCACTCCCGCTGCCCAATGCGGCGGGGGCCTATGTCCGGGCTATCCGGCCCGGGCGGTTCGGGATGGTCTTCATCCCTGCCGGAACCACAAGCCGGATTGCCTGTGGCTCGAATGTCAAAAGGGCGCCGCGAGGGCGCCCTTTCAGGTTACTTGCGAAGCCCGAGCTTCGCGATGAGGTCTGCGTAGCGACCCTCGTCCTTCTTCTTCAGATAGTCGAGGAGGCTGCGGCGCTTGTTGACCATCAGCAGAAGACCGCGGCGCGAGTGATTGTCCTTCGCGTGGGTCTTGAAGTGCTCGGTCAGGTTGACGATGCGCTCGGTGAGGATCGCAATCTGCACTTCGGGGCTGCCGGTGTCGCCCTTTTCGCGGCCATGTTCCTTGACGAGCGCGTCCTTGCGCTCCTGCGAAATCGTCATGTGTCTTTATCCTACGACATCACTTTACAGGTTGAACCCGCGGATAACCCGGACGAGTCCGGATTGAGCCTCCACCAGCGCGACGGGAGTTTCCTCCAGCAGCGCGAAATATTGGCCATCTTCAGCGGCGATCCCGGCCAGAACCTGCCCCTGTCGGAGCAGCCCTGCCTGGTCGGGAGTGAGGGATAGAGCCGGGATGTCGTCCAGCCCCGCCCTCAGCGGCAGGAGGAGGTGTTCAAGCGTGCGGGCCTTAGCGGCATCGGCCAGTTTGTCCAGCGAAATCGCGGAATCCACGCCGAACGGCCCGGCCCGGGTGCGGCGAAGCATCGTGACATGGCCGACGGTGCCGAGCGCGAGCGCGATATCCCGGGCGAGGGAGCGGATGTACGTGCCCTTCGAGACGTGTGCAGTGAGGGTGATTTCCTGCAATTCCTCTCCGGCACGGGGAGGGGGACCAGCCGCAGGCTGGTGGAGGGGGCTCTCCGCGCAGGATATCGCCCGTGGCGCTCCCCCTCCACCACCGCCTTCGGCGGCGGTCCCCCTCCCCGTGCCGGGGAGGATCTGAAGCGCCTGGATCGTCACAGCCCGCGTCGCCAGCGTCACTTCCTCCCCCGCACGCGCAAGATCATAGGCCCGCGCACCGTCGACCTTGAGCGCCGAATAAGCCGGCGGCACTTGCTCGATCGGGCCGGTGAAGCGCGGCAGCACCGCCTCGACCTGCGCCAGCGTCGGCCGGACATCGGACGTGGCGATCTCGCGCCCTTCGAGATCCAGCGTGTCGGTCTGCGCGCCAAAGCCTATGGTGAATTCATAGATTTTGTCGCTGTCGAGCATCCGCCCGGCGAGCTTGGTCACCTCGCCGATCGCGATCGGCAGCACGCCGGTCGCCAGCGGATCGAGCGTGCCGCCATGCCCGACCTTGAACTTGCCATAGCCGCCTTCGCGCAGCGCACGCTTGACTGCGCTCACGCCTTGCGTCGAGCCGAGCCCGAGCGGCTTGTCGAGGATGATCCAGCCGTGCATCTCAGCCTGCCGCGCCGGTGCGCTGCATGAAGTGCCGCCGGCACAAGGCGACATAGCGCTCATTGCCGCCGATCTGTTTCTGCTCGCCCTGCCGCACCGCCCGGCCCGTATCGTCAACGCGCACGTTCATCGTCGCCTTGCGGCCGCATTCGCAGACCGACTTGATCTCGACCAGCGCGTCGGCGAGCGCGAGCAGTTCGGCCGAGCCCTCGAACAATCTCCCCTGGAAATCAGTACGCAGCCCATAAGCGAGCACGGGGATATCGTCCTCGTCACACAAGCCCGCGAGCTGGCGGACCTGCGCAGCCGACAGGAATTGCGCCTCGTCGACCAATACGCAGGCGAGCGGCGCCTCGAAATGCGCGTCCTGAGCGATCTGCTGGAGATCGGTTTCGGCCTCAAAGGGGATTGCCGGGACGCTGATGCCCAGCCGCGAATCGATCACACCCTTGCCGCCGCGATCATGCACGCCCGCCGTGAACAGCAAGGTGCGCATGCCGCGCTCGCGATAATTGAAATCGGCCTGGAGCAGGGTGGTCGATTTTCCCGCATTCATCGAGGCGTAGTAGAAATAGAGCTTGGCCATATAGCAGCCTTAGGGACCCGCAGCGGCGAAGTCAGTCCTCGGATTCGCCGAGATCCTGCGCCACCTTGGGAGCGCGCAGCAGCTGGTCGATATGCGTGCCTTCGTCGAAGCTCTCGTCGGCGAGGAATTTGAGCTTGGCGGCGTATTTCATCTTCACCCGCGCGGCGACTTCGCGCTGGAGATAGGCGGTGTTGGTGCGCAGCGCCTTGAGCACCGCTTCCTCGTCCTTGCCTAGCAACGGCTTCACGAACACCGTGGCGTGGCGCAGGTCCGGGGACATGCGGACTTCGGTGATCGAGACCATGTGGCGCGCCAGCGTCTCGTCATGCACGTCGCCGCGCTGGAGGATCTCGCTCAGTATATGGCGCACCTGCTCGCCGACGCGGAGCAGGCGGACGGAGCGTTCTTCAGGCTGGTTGTGCTTCATATGGTTCAGTCCCGCCGCGCCATCGCGCCTTCCATGACACGGCCCGTGAAGGTGCCGCGGGCGACAAGCGTGCCGCCTTCGTCAAACAATTCCGCCTCGGTGACCGCGATGGTCCTGCCGAGGCTGACCACCCGCGCCTTGCCGGTGAAGCGCCCCGGACGGGCGGGCTTCAGGCAAACGACGTGGAAGTCGATCGTCGGCGCGTAGACTGCGCCTTGGGTGGCGGCGTAGAGCGCCGGCCCCTGCGTGTCGTCGAGCATCGCCGCGAGGAAGCCGCCCTGCACCGTACCCGCCGGATTGAGGAAGCGATCATCGGCGACGAAGCCGATCTCGATCGACTGCGCCGTGACGTCCACCGCACGCACTTCCCAACCGAGCAGCTTTGCCGAGGACGGGGTGGGGAAATCGTCGAAGATCGAATTCATCGCTCCCTCTCCCCTTCAGGGGAGAGGGCTGGGGAGAGGGGCAGTGCGAACCACCCGACTTTCAGGCCCCTCTCCCCGGCCCTCTCCCCGCAAGCGGAGAGAGGGAGATTGTTACAGCGTGCGTTCGCGCATCTCGACTTCGAAGGTTTCGAGATAGTCGCCCGCCTTGATGTCGGTGAAGTTCTGCGTGAACGTGACACCGCATTCGAGGCCCGCGCGCACTTCGGGGACATCGTCCTTGAAGCGACGCAGCGACGCGATCTCGCCCTGGTAGATGATGACATCCTCCCGGGTGATGCGCGCCTTGAGCGCCTTGCGGATCGCGCCTTCGGTGACGAGCAGACCCGCCGCCTTGCCGTGCTTGCCCGCGCTGAACACTTCCTTGATCTCGGCGCGGCCGACGACCGTCTCGAACGCTTCCGGCCCGAGCTGGCCCGCCATGCCGGCGCGGATCTCGTCGGTCAGCTCGTAGATCACGTCGTAATATTTGAACGCGACCTTCTGCCGATCGGCGATCTCGCGTGCCTTGGCGTTCGGACGGACGTTGAAGCCGATGATCGGCGCGCCGCTGGCGCCGGCCAGGGTCACGTCGCTCTCGGTGATGCCGCCGACGCCTGCGTGGAGCACGCGCGCCTTGATGTCGTCGGTCGAGATCTTGTTGATCGCGGCGACGATCGCCTCGACGGTACCCTGGGTATCCGCCTTGACGACCAGCGGATATTCCATCGCCTGCTTTTCCTTGAGCGCCGAGAACATGCTCTCGAGGCTCGCGGGGGCATTCGTGGTCCGCTTCTGCTGGATCACGCCGGCACGATATTCCGCGACTTCGCGGGCGCGCGCCTCGTTCTCGACGACCTGGAGCGGATCGCCCGCCATCGGCACGCCCGACAAACCGAGGATCTCGACCGGCATCGCCGGACCGGCTTCCTTGATCTGACGGCCCTTGTCGTCGACCAAAGCGCGGATCTTGCCGCTCTCGGCGCCGACGACGAACACGTCGCCGACCTTGAGCGTGCCGCGATTGACGAGGATCGTCGCGACCGGGCCGCGGCCCTTGTCGAGCTTGGCCTCGATCACGGTGCCTTCGGCCTCGCGATTCGGGTTGGCGCGCAGTTCGAGCAGTTCGGCCTGGAGCTGGATCTTCTCGATCAGCTGGTCGAGCCCGGTCTTCTTGAGCGCCGAGACTTCGACGTCCTGAACTTCGCCGCCCATCTCCTCGACCATCACTTCATGCTCGAGCAGACGCTCGCGCACGCGCTGCGGGTTGGCGCTGTCGAGATCGACCTTGTTGATCGCCACGATCATCGGCACGCCGGCCGCCTTGGTGTGATTGATCGCCTCGATCGTCTGCGGCATCAGCCCGTCATTCGCGGCCACCACCAGCACGACGATGTCGGTGACGTTGGCGCCGCGCGCACGCATCTCGCTGAATGCCTCGTGGCCCGGCGTGTCGAGGAACGTGACCTTCGACTTGTCCTTCAGCGTGACCTGGTAGGCGCCGATATGCTGGGTGATGCCGCCGGCCTCGCCCTTGACCACATCGGTGCCGCGCAGCGCATCGAGCAGCGACGTCTTGCCGTGATCGACGTGACCCATGATCGTGACCACCGGCGGACGCGGCTGGAGCTGGTCCTCCGGATCCTCGCTGGTGTCGTGGGCGATGTCGATGTCGCTCTCGCTGACGCGCAGGATGTTGTGGCCGAACTCGGTGACGAGCAGTTCGGCGGTGTCCTGGTCGATCGTTTGCGTGATCGTGACCGGCATGCCCATCTTGAACAGCGCCTTCACGAGGTCGCTGCCCTTCTCGGCCATGCGGTTGGCGAGCTCCTGGACGGTGATCGCCTCGGGCACCACGACGTCGCGGACCTGCTTGGCCTGCGGCTCGCGCGAACCGCCATAGGAGCGGCGATGCTCCTTTTCACGCGCACGCTTGAGCGCGGCGAGCGAGCGGGCGCGGGCGCCGTCATTGTCGCCGAGCGCACGATTGACGGTGAGCTTGCCCGACTGGCGGCGATCGTCTGCCTTGCGGTCGCGCTGCTGCGGACGCGCCGGCTCGGCCGGACGCCGCGGTGCGAGACCGCCGCCCGAAGGCGCGGTGCGCGGCGCGGCCGAGCCTGCCGAAGCGGCGGGCGCGGCGGCAGCGGCTGCCGGCCGCTCCTGCGGCGCCGGCTCGAGCTTGGGCTGCGGGCGGGGGATTTCGGGACGCTGCACCGGCGTGAAGCGGCGCGGCGCGGGCCGGCTCGGATCGAGCTGGATCCCGACCGGCTGCGGCGCAGGCGCGGGTGCCGGGGTGGGCGTCGGAGCAGGCGCCGCGGGCTCGGCCGCAGGTGCGGGCTCGGGAGCCGGGGCGGCAGCTTCAGCCTCGACCTTGGGCGCATTGGCGGCTTCGACTTCGGCGCGCGCGCGTTCCTCGATGCGGCGAGCTTCGGCCTCGGCGGCCTCGACACGCTCGCGCTCCTGACGGCGACGCGCTTCCTCGAGCGCGTTCATGCGCTGTTCGTCGGCCTCGCGCAGCAGGCGGGCCTGACGCTCCTGCGCGGTTTCGTTCGAGACCGGCGGACGCGGTGCGGGGGGCGGCGGCGGTGCCTGGGGCGCAGGGGCCGCGGCAACGGGCTCGGGCGCCGGCGTCTGCTCTTCCTGCGGCGCGCCCTGCGGACCGAGGACGCGGCGGCGTTTGACCTCGACCACCACGGTGTTCGAGCGGCCATGGCTGAAGCTCTGCTTCACCTTGCCCGTCTCGACCGTGCGCTTGAGCCCCAGCGGCTGTCGCATGCCCAGTTTCGGCTTTTCGTTTTCGGTATCGCTCATGCGGCTGCTCAAAGTCCTTCAGTCGAGTTCGTCGTGTTCTGCGACCCGCTCGGCGGGAACGCCGATGCGCCCTGCGAGCCTGTTTCGCAAGGGCGAGGCGTGGGGTCGGGTCCGATAAAGTGCAGCCACCGGTCGAGCGCTTCGCTCACCCGCTTGGCCGCTTTGGCGTCGATAAGGCCGGCATGTACCACATTTTCGCGGCCCAGCGCCAAGGACAATATGGTGCGCGGGATCGGCAATGTTAACCCCTTGCGCCCGCTTCCTTCCATATCCGATCCGACGCGCCATGCCTGGGCGAGCTTGCCCGCGCCGTCCTCGCCCGCATCGGATGCGTGGAGGAGCAGGTGCAGCTTGCCCGAGCGCGCCGCCTTGTCGAGCCGCTCGCCGCCGATCGTGACATGGCCGGCCTTGGCTTCGAGGCCGAGCCGGTCGAGCAGGTTACGCTGAAGCTGCGTCTCGATCCGTTCGCCGAGATCTTCGGGAATGCGGATGTCCTGCGTCTTGAACGCACGCGACAGCGCGCCACGCAGCTTGCCCTTGGCCAATGCAGTCTCGAGCTCGGCACGCGCGACCCCGATCCACGCACCACGGCCGGGAGCCTTGGCGCGGATATCGGGAAGCACGTCGCCCTCGGGCGAGAGCGCGAGACGCACCAGCCCCTCGCGCGGCGATTCCTCACGGCTGAGGATGCAGGTGCGGGTGGGATCGCTCATGCGCGCGCCCTCCCTTCTTCGTCATGCCGGACTCGTTCCGGCATCCACCGGGCCACCAGCGAAGGCGCCTGCGAATCCGCGGCACACGGCCGCACCTTCGCGCCGCCATCGTTCGGCTGCACGGTGGACCCCGGCACGAGGCCGGGGTGGCGGAGGCTGTCGATTAGCCCCGGGGTATCATTGCTCGGAGTCCGCAACAGCGTCCTCCGCACCGGCCGGAGCCGGCTCTTCGTCCGCGAACCAATGCGCGCGGGCTGCCATGATGATCTCGTTGCCCTGCTCGTCGCTGAGGCCATACTCGGCGAGAATCCCGCCCTTGTCCTCGGCGCGTTCCGACGACTTGGCGTTCTCGGCGCGGCGGCGGGGCTCCTGGCGCTTCTTCTGGACCAGCTCGTCGGTGGCGAGATCGGCGAGGTCGTCGAGCGTCTTGATGCCCGCTCTGCCCAGCGTGACCAGCATCGCCTCGGTCAGATAGGGCATGGTCGCCAGATCGTCCTCGACGCCGAGCTCGCGGCGCAGCTGGCGATTGGCTTCCTCGCGGCGCTCGAGCGCTTCCTGCGCGCGGCTCTGCAGCTCCTGGCCAAGCTCCTCGTCGAAACCTTCGATCGAAGCGATTTCGCCGAGCTCGACATAGGCGACCTCTTCGAGGCTGCCGAAACCTTCGGCGACCAGCAGCTGGGCGAGCGTCTCGTCGACGTCGAGCTCGTTCTGGAACAGCTCGCTGTTCTGGACGAACTCCTTCTGTCGCTTCTCGCTGGCATCGGCCTCGGTGAGGATGTCGATCGCCTTGTTGGTGAGCTGCGACGCCAGCCGGACATTCTGGCCGCGGCGGCCGATCGCGAGGCTGAGCTGATCGTCGGGGACGACGACTTCGATGCGGTCATCCTCTTCGTCGATCACCACGCGGCTGACATTGGCCGGCTGGAGCGCGTTGACCACGAAGGTCGCGGTGTCGGGCGACCAGGGGATGATGTCGATCTTCTCGCCCTGCATCTCCTGCACCACCGCCTGCACGCGGCTGCCCTTCATGCCGACGCAGGCGCCGACGGGGTCGATCGACGAGTCATGCGAGATCACGCCGATCTTGGCGCGGCTGCCCGGATCGCGGGCTGCGGCCTTGATCTCGATGATGCCGTCGTAGATCTCGGGGACTTCCTGCGCGAACAGCTTCTTCATGAAGTCGGGATGCGCGCGGCTGAGGAAGATCTGCGGGCCCCGGTTCTCGCGGCGGACGTTGAGGATCAGCGAACGGACGCGATCGCCGACGCGGACGACTTCGCGCGGGATCTGCGCGTCGCGGCGGATCACGCCCTCGGCGCGGCCGAGATCGACGACGACATGGCCGAACTCGACGCGCTTGACCACGCCGGTGATGATCTCACCCATGCGGTCCTTGAATTCCTCGAACTGGCGCTCACGCTCGGCGTCGCGGACCTTCTGGAAGATGATCTGCTTCGAAGCCTGCGCCTGGATGCGGCCGAATTCGATCGGAGGCAGCGGATCGACGATGAAATCGCCGATCTTGGCGTCCTTCTGGAGCTTCTGCGCGCCCTTAAGGTCGACCTGCTTGAAATAATCGTCGACCGCCTCGACCACTTCGACGACGCGCCACAAGCGCAGATCGCCGGTGACCGGATCGAGCTTGGCGCGGATGTCGTTCTCGCTGCCGTAGCGATTCTTGGCGGCGCGCTGGATCGCGTCTTCCATCGCCTCGATGACGATCGCCTTGTCGATCAGCTTTTCCTTGGCCACCGAATCGGCGATCGCAATCAGCTCGGCCCGGTTGGCGGTAATGGCAGTGGCCATCAGTCTTGTTCCTCTGCTTCGAATTCTTCTGCGCCCTCTGCAGAGAGGGGCGCGGTTGCGGCGATGAGTGCGTCGGTCATCAGCAATTTGGCGTCCGCGACCTTGGCGAACGGCACGGTGACCTGCTTGTATTTATGGACGTCCACGCTGACCTGGTCGGCCTCGGCGCCGAGCAGCATTCCGGTCAGCTGCTTGCGGCCATCCTCGGTCGGCTCGACGAGATTGATCCGGGCCTCATGCCCCTTCCAGTCCTCGAAATCCTGGAAGCGCGTCAGCGGGCGATCGATTCCGGGCGAGCTGACTTCGAGCCGATAGGCATGCTCGATCGGATCGCGGCCGGCCGCCTCGAGCTCGTCCAGCCGATCCGAGATGCGGCGCGAGAGATCGGCGCAATCCTCGATCGTCAGCTGGCGCGTATCGGGGCGCTCGGCCATCACCTGCAGCGTCGGATCCGACTGGCCGCCGAACATCTTCACGCGCACGAGTTCCAGCCCGAGTGCCTTGGCTTCGGGTTCGATCAGGCTGGTCAGTGCGGCGATGTCCGCCATTGGATCTCCGGGCAATCAGATAAGCAGCTTCAGCGCCGGAGCCCTGCGGGCCCCGACCTCGGCATGTTTGACGATGTCGAGAAAGCACGAGCGATATACGCGCTCGCCGCCCGGCAGGCAAGTGGGACTAGGCGGGGTTGTGCGTTTCGAGGAACTTGCCGACCCGTTCGAGGAAGTCGGCATTGTCGACCGGCCCTTCCAGCGTGTGCCCCTGGCCCGGATAAGCGACATAGTCATGCGCGCGCCCTAGCCGGGTGAGTGCGTCGTGAAGGCGGATCGACTGGTCGGGCGGGACGGTCTCGTCCGCGGTGCCGTGCGCGATCAGGATCGGCATGCGCAATGTCGCTACGCGGGCGATCGGCGAGAGCGCGTCGAGCGACGGCGCATCGCCCTGGATGCGGCGCTTCCAGTTGCGATAGTCGCGCTCGTTGAAGGTCTTGCGGTCATAGGCGAGCTGGGCACCGACATCGGAGATGCCGGCGAAACTCACTGCGCAGCGATAGCGCGAATCGCTTCGCGCCGCCGCCCACATCGCCGCATAACCGCCATAGGAAGCGCCCATGATGCAGACGCGGCCGGGATCGGCGACACCCTTGCCCGCCAGCCAGTCGACGCCGTCGTCAATATCGGCCTGCATCCCCCGGCCCCATTCGCCGTCGCCCTTGGCGACGAAGCCGCGGCCGAAGCCGGTCGAGCCGCGATAATTGGGCTGGAACACGGCATAGCCGCGATCGGCGAGATACTGGACCCACGGATCATAGCCCCAGCTGTCGCGCGCGAACGGCCCGCCATGCGGCATGACGATCAGCGGCAGGCCGTGCGCGGCGCGGCCGGCCGGAAGCGTGAGATATCCGCTGATCTCGAGACCGTCGCGTGCGCGGTAACGCACCGTCTCCATCCTCGCGGGCTTGCCGGCGAGCCCGGGACTGACCGCCGCGACCAGAGTCGCCCGGCCCTCGCCAAAGACATAGAAGGCACCGGGATCGCCGGCCGATTCGCTGAACACCAGGGAGCGGCTGCGGTCGGCAGTCGTCGCAATCACGCGATTGGCGCGGCCGGGGAGCGCGGCATCGATCTGCGCCTGCCGCGCCGCCATGAACGGCTCGAACCAGCGCGTCTCCGGGCGATCGGCCGAAGTGTCGACGCCGAGCAGGCGCCCGTTTGGATCGGTCTGGAAACCGTCGAGATCGACGCGCGTGTCCTCGTAAAGCAATGCGCCCAGCTTCCCCGCGGCGAAATCATAGCTGTAGAGGCCGACTCGCCCCTCGGGCGTCTGCGCCAGCGCATAGCCGCGATCGGTGCCGCGGATGGGCACGAAACGGTCGATCCCGGAACCCGCGGCGCCCGCGCCGCGCGCCGAGCGGCTGAAACGATCATGCTCACTTTTGCGATACAGCATCCAGGAGCGCTTGCCGTCCTGCGCCATGCCCGCCCGGATCACGCCCGCCGAATCGGCGTACCAGTCCCAGACATGATCCTGCGGCGCGACGGCGAGCGTTGCGGCGCCGGTGGTGAGGTCGATGCGGTACACGCCGGGCGTGGGACGCCCCGGAACCGCCGCGCTGAGCAGCAGGAAACCGCCATTCGGAGAGACGTGGAGGATCTCGTCACCCGATTCGGCGGTTCTCGCCGGGCCGAGCTGGGTGAGCCTGCCGGTCGCGATGTCGACTCGGACGAGTCGCTTCGCGGGGGCTCCGCCTTCGAGGAGCAGGCTGACGAGCAGCCGGTCGGGCCCCAGCCAGCGATGCCATTCGAGCCGCTCGCGCTCGGGCAGGGCGATCGGGCGCACCGAAGGCGCGGCACCCGACATGTCGAAGATTGCGAGCCTCGGCCGGCCGGCGACCAGCGTACGCGCCGCCACGAGCCGCCCGTCGGGCGAGAGCGCCGCGTCCTCGATCGCAGGCTGCGCGAAATAGGCGCGGGCCGAAGGCGCGGCCGGCTGGGCCGACGCGAACGTCCCCGGCAGCAGCACGCACGCAATGACCCCGCAAAGATAGCGTCCGAACATGGACCCCCCGAATCAGTCCGGCGACCATGTCTTTGGACACAAAATTGCGCAAGGTGGTGATTTTACGCAATTTATTGATACGCAGGTGGAATGAGCGTCCGCCGCATCTGGACGGCGGAGCGCAAGCGGGGGATGAACGTTGCGTGTTCGATCAGCATCAAGGTGAAACCATGCCCAGGCTCCGCATGCTCCTTTCGGTGGCGCTGCTCGCCGCGTGCAATTCCCCGACCGGCGCAGTGGCGCAGGACGGCACGCCCACGGCGACGGCGTTTCCGTTCAAGGTGACGCCGGTCGCCGATTTCGACGCGCCCTGGGCAATGACATTCCTCCCCGACGGATCGATGCTGATCACCGAGAAAGCGGGGACGCTGCTGCTCGTTTCGCCCGACGGCAAGCAGAAGCACACGGTTGCGATCTTGCCGGTCGATGCGGCGGGACAGGGCGGACTGATGGATGTCGTCCTCGCGCCGGACTTCGCCAAGAGCCGGCATGTCTATTTGAGCTATTCAACCGCGGGCGAAGGCGGGAAAGGCGTGGTGCTGGCACGCGGCCAGCTGTCTGATAGCGATGACGTCTGTTCGACAAACAATGTTTGTTGGAGAGAACGGGAGCCGGAATTGACCGCAGTAACCGAGCTGTTCCGCGCTACCCCGTTCGTTTCGGGCAACGGCCATTATTCGGGCCGCATCGCCTTCTCGCCGGACGGCAAGTACCTGTTCTTCACCAATGGCGAGCGCCAGAAGTTCGATCCTGCGCAGGATCCCAAGGCGACGCTCGGCAAGGTGCTTCGGCTCACGCTCGACGGCAGGCCGGCTCCGGGCAACCCGCTGGCGGCGCAGGGCTTCCATCCCGCGGTGTGGTCGTACGGCCACCGCAATTTGCTCGGCATCGCCTTCGACGCCAAGGGCAATCTCTGGGAGCAGGAGATGGGGCCCAAGGGGGGCGACGAAGCCAATCTGATCCTGCCGGGGAAGAACTATGGCTACCCCAAGGTGTCGAACGGCGACCATTATGACGGCCGCGACATCCCCGATCATGCGCCCGGCGACGGCTTCGAGGCGCCCAAGGTCTGGTGGAACCCGGTGATCAGCCCGGGCGGTCTCATCGTCTATTCGGGCGCGATGTTCCCGCAGTGGAAGGGCGACTTGTTCATTGGCGGGCTGTCGAGCCAGTCGCTGGTGCGCGTCGACGTGAACGGCACCAACGCGAAGAAGGGCGATCAATGGCCGATGGGCGCGCGCATCCGCGAAGTCGAGCAAGGCCCTGACGGCGCGATCTGGCTGCTGGAGGACGGCAGCGACGGCTCGCAGGGCCGGCTGCTCAAGCTGACGGCGAACTGATCGGTCAGCGCACGATCAGATAGTTCATCCGCGCCGCGGCGATCGGGCGGTCGGGCTCGTCCTGCCACGCCACTGCTTCGACATTGGCGACGCGGGTGCCGAGCCGGGTGACGGTGCCCCGCGCGCGGGTCGGCTTGTCGCGGCCGCCGCGCATATAATCGACAGTGAGATTGATCGGCTTGATCCGCCCGCCGCCCTCCGCCGCGAGCGCCTGTTTGAGCGCGCCGACCGCCGCCATTTCGAGCAGACCGCCGATCGCGCCGCCGTGGAGGAAGCCCGGACGGCCGATCACATCGACGACGAAGGGCATGACATAGGTCGGCGCGGTTTCGCCGGGCTCGACGCTGAGCCCCAGAAGTTCGGCATAGGGGATCACCAATAGCCCTCCACCGCCATGAAGGTGCCGGCGACGTGCGCGAGCGGATCGCTCGGGTCGCCGTCATGCGCCTGGCCGCGGACGAACGCGATCGAGCGCGTGATCCGATAGCATTCGCCGCGGCCGATCACCGTGTGGCCGGGCCGCGCCGGCCGCAGATAATCGATGCGCAGATCGAGCGTGGCGTGCGCCTTGAACGCATCGAGCTTCAGCCAGACGCCGATGCTGGTCGCCATATCCATCAGCGCGAGGATCGGCCCCGAGGCGATGACTCCCGAGGCCTCGTCACCGATCAGATCGGCATGGTATGGGAGCGCGAGCTCGGACCAGTCGTCGCCGTGGTCGTGATAGACGAGCCCCAGCCGCCCGCCGTGCCCGCCGAAACGGCCGCCGAACAAGAGCTTGGGATCGAAGGCGCGCGCCCGTGGCGTCTCGCTGTCGGTCATCCGTCGCCCCTAGCGCGGCGAATCGGCCGGCGCAAACCATGGCCGGTGGCGACATTACACGCTTGTAACGTGCGCCAGTGCTTTCTGCCGATCTAGCCTGAGGCGTTCTCAAGGGGGAGATGCAGATGGTGCGGATCGATCTGGGCGATATCGTCGAGCTGGGAACGCAGGTGGCAGTGCACGGCGCGGTGCGTGCCGGCGAGATCGCCAGCGTCGACGATCTGTTCGAAATGCTCGTGGGGATCGCGGTGCTGATCTACGAGATGGCGCCGGGCTGAGCGCGATGCACGTGTCCGAGGCGACTCGCGCGGCGATCGTCGCGGCGCGGGCCGAGGCGGGTGCCGCGATCCGGAAGTGCCGTGAAGGCGCCGCCTTTCGGGCTGCGACGACTGCCTTCGCCGATTGCACGGATTTGCCGGAGCGGGCGGCGGACCGGGCCGAGCAACTGCTGGACGATCCCGATTTGGCAGCAACGCTGATCGCCCGCTTGATCGAGGCGCTGGCAGCGAATCCGCTTTTCGAACCACCGCTCAAGGCGCATCGCGACGCGCTGCGTACCGGTGCCGTCTTGTTCGACTGTCCGGCGGCATCGATCGCCGCGAGCATCACCAGCGCATCGGCGATGGCCAGGCTGCCGCCGCCACGGACGATCGTCTTCACCGGAAGGATGGCGGTCACGCGCACGATCCGCGCGGGCGGCGCGCGGCTGCGGCGCTGGCGTGCCGAGCCGATAGGGCCGCAATTCGCAGCGGCCGATGCGGCGCCGTGCACATCCTTGGCACCGGTGCGGCTGCAGGACGGCCTGGTCCGCCGCACGGACGGCCGCAGCCGGGCGCAGTTGATCTGCGATGCCGAAAGCGATGTCGTGACGCTGGTCGCGACGATCCGCGCCGGCGCGGCGCCGCTGATGCGCGAATATGACATCGACAGCGGCGCGTTGCTTCGCATCGCCGATGCCGACGATCGACCCTCGCGCACCGAGATGCTGCTGCGCTTCCTTCGCGTCGCCGGGCGCGCGGATGCCGGCGCGTGCTTCGAGGACGCGACGCATGCGCCCGGATTTCATCTGCGCTGGGCGGCGATGCGCGAATGGCTGGCGCTGGATGCGGCGGCGGCGGCGGCGCGACTTGCAGAGATGGCATGCGCCGATCCCCATGCCGAAGTGCGGACCGCGGCGGCGCGCATGCTGCCGATTGTCGAGCAGCGGCTGGCGGCGGCGCGATGCCCCGCCTGATCGAACCGGGCGCGGGGGCGGCTATCGGGCTCGACGAACTGGTCGAGGCACTCGATTCCACGCCGTTCGATGCGCGCGACGAAGAGGAATTCGCCGCGCTCGGCCCGCTGCTCGCGCGGCTCGGCCGCAACCCCGATTTCCTCGCCGAGCTGGCGATCGACGAGCTCAAGGGACGGTGTGAGACGCAGCATCGCGGCAACGGCTATGGCGCGCAGGTCTTCCTGCTGCGTCCGCCCAATGGCCGCACTGTGCTGCGCGCCAATTTCTGGCCCGCGCGCACCGATCCGGTAGTGCGCGCGAGCGGCCCGGGCGCCTTCTTCTACGATCTGCCACACGATCATAATTTCCCGTTCCTGACCTATGGCTATCTCGGCCCGGGCTATTGGAGCGACTATTTCGAATATGACGTGGCGGCGCTGGCGGGCGTACCCGGCGAAGATGCGCGCCTGCGTTTCGTCGAGCGCTCGCGGCTCGAACCGGGCAAATTGATGCTCTATCGGATGCGGCGCGACATCCACGTCCAGTTGCCGCCCGACAGCTTCTCGGTCTCGCTCAACATCCTCGGCGCCGATCCCGCCCAGCCCTGGCTCGATCAATATCGCTTCGACATCACCCGCGGCGTGATCGCGGAAGGGCTGACCTGCACCAGCGCCGAAGCACTGCTGGCCGTCGCGGTGCGCCTCGGCAACGGCGAGGATCTGGCGGCGGAATTCGCCCGGCATCATCCGTGCGACCGCATGCGCATGACCGCGCTCGACGCTTTGGCCTCGGCGAAATCGAGCCAGGCGGACGCGCTCCTCGAGACGGCAGCATCCGCCGCCAGCCGCTATGTCGCCGGCCACGCGCGGCTGCGGCTGGCGGCGCGAGATGGTCCGTAACGGAGATGCTTCAGTCCGATATGGCCGGAATGCGCGCTAGGCTGCTGCCGTGGCCGGAATCGTTGCCTGCGCGCTCGACATACCCGAGCTCCATCGGGCGGCGGGCGCGCGCGGGTTCGATCTGGTGCCGATCGCACCGGCGGCTTTGGGGGATAGCGGCGCGCAGGCGGCGATCATCGGGTTCGACGGCCGCGATCCCGCCGCCTGCGTCTCGATGGTGCGCGCGCAGGGCTGGCGCCGCCCCTTGATGCTGGTGCTCGCCCGCGGGTGCGGCGCGAGCGTCGAGGGCGCGCTCGATGCGGGAGCGGACGATGCCGTGGCGCTGCCGGTCTGCGCCGGCGAAATCGCCGCGCGGCTCGCGGCGCGACTGCGCTGCCAGCCGCCGCGGATCGCGCTGGGCGGCTTGCGGATCGATCCGGTTGATCGGCGCGTGGAGCGCGACGGACGGACGATCGCATTGCTCCCGCGCGAATATGCGCTGCTGCTGCATCTGGCCCGATGGGCGGACCGCTGCGTGGGACGCGAGGAACTGCTCGCTTCGGTCTGGGGATTACGGTTCGATCCGGGTACCAATGTCGTCGAAGTCCATGTCTCGCGGCTGCGCGCCAAGATCGACCGCGGTTTCGCGGTACCGATGCTGAGGACCGACAAGGGGCGCGGATATCGGCTCACGGCGGGCTGACCCGCGCCCCCGATTGGCGTAGCGTGGCGGCACAAGAGAGGACAGGAAATGGCCGAACAGCGCGTCAGCATCGCAATCGAGGACAATGTCGCCGACGTGCGGCTGACGCGGCCGGACAAGCTCAATGCGCTCGATCCGGCGATGTTTGCCGCCCTGATCGACGCGATCGCGCAGCTCGAAACCACGTCCGGGCTGCGCGCGGTGGTGCTGTCGGGCGAAGGGCGCGGCTTCTGCGCGGGGCTCGACATGGCGAGCATGGCGAGCGCCGGATCGGGCGTGGACCTCGCGGCGCGGACGCACGGCCTCGCCAATGATTTCCAGCAAGTCGCCTGGGGATGGCGGACATTGCCCGTGCCCGTGATCGCCGCGATCCACGGCGTCGCATTCGGCGGCGGCCTGCAAATCGCCAGCGGCGCCGACATCCGCATCGCAACGCCCGATGCCCGGCTTTCCGCAATGGAGATGAAATGGGGGATCGTCCCCGACATGGCGGGCTATGCATTGTGGCGCGGCAATGTTCGCGACGATGCGCTGCGCGAACTGATCTACACCGCCCGCGAGTTCGGCGCCGGGGAGGCGCTGGCGCTGGGCTTCGTGACGCGGATCGCCGCCGATCCGCATGCCGCGGCGATGGCGCTCGCGCACGCGATTGCCGGGCGCAACCCAGACGCGGTGCGCGCGGCGAAGCGCCTGTCGAACCTCGAAGGCGATGCCGGCGCCGTGCTGCTCGCAGAAAGCCGCGAGCAAGCCGCTTTGCTGCGTTCGCCGAACCAGATCGAGGCAGTGATGGCCAACATGCAGAAACGCGCGCCGGCCTTTACCGACTGAGTCTTGCAATCGAACGCCGCAGCCTTAGACCGGGAGCATACCCGAAACTCGAAAAGCGAGTCCCGAGCATGCGAGAGGCCGCCATTGTTTCTACTGCGCGTACCGGTGTCGGCAAGGCCGGGCGCGGCTATTTCAACGATACCGAAGCGCCGGTTCTCGCCGCGCATGTGATGAACGCGGCAGTGGCGCGCGCCGGGATCGACCCAGCGCGGATCGACGACGTCTTTTATGGCATGGGCAATCAATGGGGGACGCAGGGCGGCAACATGGCGCGGCTCGCTCTGTTCGCGGCGGGGATTCCGCACAGCGTCCCGGCGTTCAGCCTCGATCGCAAATGCGGCTCGGGCCTGACTGCGATCGCACTCGCCGCACGCTCGATCATGACCGACGAGATCGACGTCGCACTCGCGGGTGGGATGGAATCGATCAGCCTGACGATGAAGAACGCGCCGCGCGTAGTAAACCGCTCGGTGATCGAGCACGTGCCCGCGGCGTACATCCCGATGATCGAGACCGCGGAGATCGTCGCCGAGCGCTACGGGATCAGCCGCGCGGCGCAGGACGAATTCGCGGCGATGAGCCAGCAGCGCGCTATGGCGGGGCTCGAAAACGGCGTGTTCGCCGAGGAGATCGTGCCGATCACTGTCGAGAAGGCACTGTACGACAAGGAAGGCAACCGCACCGGCAGCGAGACGGTCACGGTGACGCAGGACGAGGGCATCCGCCCGGGCACCACAGCCGAAGCCCTGGCGGGGCTCAGGACGGTGTGGAAAGACGGCGAGTTCGTGCCGGAAGGTCGCAACGTCACCGCCGGCAATGCCAGCCAGCTCTCCGACGGCGCCGCCGCGCAGATCCTGATGGACCGCAAGACCGCCGAGGCGGAGGGCAGAGAGGTCCTCGGCATCTATCGCGGCTTCCAGGTGGCCGGCTGCGAGCCCGACGAGATGGGAATCGGCCCGGTCTTCGCGGTGCCCAAATTGCTCGCGCGTGCGGGGCTAGCGATCGAGGATATCGGGCTGTGGGAGATAAACGAGGCGTTCGCCAGCCAATGCCTCTATTGCCGCGACACGCTCGGCATCGATCCCGACAAGCTCAACGTCAATGGCGGCGCGATCGCAATCGGACACCCGTTCGGAATGACAGGATCGCGGCTGGTAGGCCACGCGCTGATCGAGGGCCGCAAGCGCGGCGTGCGCTATGTCGTCGTGTCGATGTGCACGGCCGGCGGCATGGGCGCCGCCGGCCTGTTTGAGATTCCTTAAGCCGGCAGCCCCAGCGCCCTGGCCGCGGCGGCCTCGGCCTGGGCGTGCAGTGCCCAGAAGCTGGCGATGTGCTTGCCCTCCAGCCGTTGCTCGAGCACGGCGAGGTGCGAGCCCCAGCCGCCGCCGAAATTGCGCGCATCGTCGGCGCCGCGCAGACCGGCATGAGTCAGCGTCAGGCGGGTGCGGTCATTGCCGATGCGATCCAGCTCGATCGTCACTTCGCCGGCCTCGCCGCCCGACCAGGTGAAGGCGATCAGCCGGGGTGGTTCGAGCTTGGTGATCGTCTCGCTCCACGCCTTGCCGTCATAGGGCGCATAGCGTTCGGGCATTGGATCGGGCTCGTCGGCAAGGTTGCCGTGCCGCATCGTCATGCCGAGCGCGCCGCCTTCATGCAGCTCGGTCGGCCCGCCCATGAACCAGCGCGCGCGCAGTTCGGGATCGACCAGATATTGCCAGACGGTCTCGACCGGCGCGGCGAGATCGCGCTCGAAGCGCAACGTTTCTGCAGTGATCGTGTCAGCCATTTCAACTCTCCAATATGCGGGCCAGGCTTTCGAGGATCATCGTCCAGCCCTTGCGGGTCTGCGCCTCATAGGCCGCCCATTGCGGGTCGATTTCGTGGGTAAGGGTAAGCGTGCAGCCATCGGCCGCATCGGTGATGTGGATCGAGACGCGGGTCCATTCGCCTTCCTCCGCGGGATCGGCGGCGAACAGGAAGACGAGGCGGCGCGGGCGATCGATTTCGAGATAGCGGCCGCGATGCTCGGCATCGCCGTCGGGACGGCGCTCGGTGAGCGTGAAGCCGCCGCCGACGCGCGGATCGATCTCGCAGCGGATCATCTCGCCGTCGGGCGTGGCGAACAGGAAACGCGCGGCATCGGCGGGATCGAGCCAGGCATCGAACACGCGCTCCGCCGGTGCGGCGAAGTCGCGTGTCACCGTGAGGACAAGCGGCGCGCTCACTGGAGGTTGATCTGCCACGACACGCCGAACTTGTCGGACACCCAGCCGAAGCGACGGCTCCAGCCGTAATTGTCGAGCGGCATCAGTACTCCGCCGCCGGCACTGAGCGCCGCGAACAGCCGGTCGGTCTCCGCCTCGTCGGCGCAATCCAGGAAGAAGGACCAGGACGGCGTGAAATCGAAGCCGTGGGTGATGAAGCTGTCATGCACCATGACCGGTTGGTCGGCGATCTCGACATGCGCCCGCAGCACCGTGCCTTCAGGACCCGGACCTTCGGCCCCGAAGCGCTCGATCGAGACGATGCGGCTACCGGGAATGGTTTCGACATAGAAATCGAGTGCCGCTTGCGCCTTGCCGTGCTGGAACATGAGGAAAGGGGTCGCTTTGGTCATTCGCGTCCTCCGATATCTTTCTGCTGGTCTTCGGCGATCAGTGCCTCGAGCCGATCGAGGCGCAGCGTCCAGAACTGCTCCCATTGGCGGAGCCATTTGTCCGCCTCGGCCAAGGGCCCGGCGTTGAGGCGGCAGAGCTGGTTGCGGCCGACCTTGCGGCGCGCGACGAGCCCGGCGCCTTCGAGCACCTTCACGTGCTTGGCCGCGCCGGCGAAGCTCATCGAAAAGGGCTCAGCCAGTTCGCCGATCGACTTCTCGCCGAGCGCTAGTGTGGCGAGCATGCCCCGCCGGGTGGGATCGGCCAGAGCGTGGAACGTCGTATCGAGTCGTTGTTCAACCATATAGTTGAACATAGGACTGGTGCCGATTTAGTCAACCAGATGGTTGAATATTACTCCGATAAGGTCGCCGCCGCCGAAGCCCGGGACGCGCGGATGCTGTCGAATGCGTAGAGCGCGCAGCCCGTCCAGATCAGCGCGAAGGTGGCGATATGGACGGTGCGCACCGGCTCGCCGAACAGCAACACTGCCTCGGCGAACTGGAGCGAGGGCGCGATATATTGGAGCAGCCCCAATGTCGCGAGCGGCATGCGGCGGGCGGCGGCGGCGAACATCAGCAGTGGCGCCGCAGTCACCGCGCCGGCAAGGATCAGCAACAGATCGAGATGCGTCGTCTGGCCGAATGCGCCGGTGCCCGCCTGACTTGCATGGACCAGCAAAGCGAGGCTGAACGGCGCGAGCAGCAATGTCTCGACAGTGAGGCCGCCGAGCGCGTCGATCGCCGCGACTTTCCGAAGCAGCCCGTAGAGGCCGAAGCTGATCGCCAGCGTGAGCGAGATCCACAACGCTCCGCCGCCGTTGATAGCGAGCACCGCCACCCCGACCGCGGCGATCGCGATCGCCACGCCCTGAGTCCGTCGCAGCCGTTCGCCCAGAAAGGCGAACCCGAGCGCGACATTGATCAGCGGGTTGATGAAATAGCCGAGGCTGGCCTCGAGCACATGATCGTTCTGGACCGCCCAGATATAGACGATCCAGTTGATCGCGATCAGCAGGGCGCTGCCGAGGAGCAGCAGCAAGGTTCGCCCGCGCGCCGCGGCGAATATCGGCCGGGCGCGCCGGAAGATCACGATGATCACCGCGAGCAGCACCAGCGACCAGAGGACGCGATGCGCGAGCACCTGCAGCGCCGGCACGCCCTTGAGCAGATGGATGTAGAGCGGGAGGACACCCCAGAGCGTGTAGGCGCCGACGCCGAGAGCGAGCCCGCCGGTATCGACGGTGGACGAAGTACGCATGCATTCCCCTTTGCCCGGCGAGCGCGAATCGGCAAGCCGCAGATGGCTTCGTCCCGGCAAAGCCGGGCTACGCCGATGCTGCGCGACCCTCTTGCGTGCCGGCGCGACTCGGTTACTTCCTGCGCTCGGGGGGAACGCATGAATCACATCGAGGAAGCGGGGCGCGAGACCCCATACGACCATCCTGTCATCGCAACCCTAATTGGCGTGGCCCTCCTCGTGCTCGCCGCTTTGCTGGCGCCGCGCCTCGTGCCGCAACAGCCGCTCGGGTCGTTGATCGGTGCAGGCGTCGTCTTGGCACTGCTGCTCTGGGCAGTCGGTTTCGTCGCGACGACGCGCTACTCGACGATAGCGTGGAAGCTCGGTTCGCTCGCCTTGCTGCTGGCGGCGGGCGCCGGCGCGGCGATGATCGCGCACGCCCAATATGAAACATTGGCGCGTGCCGATGCGAGCAGCTTCGCCGAAGTCGAGTTCGGGCCGGGCGGCGCACCCAAGGTGCCGGCGGGTGCCGCATCGCGCGGGCCGCTTTCGCGGCTGTTCGTCGAGAGCGTGACTGCCGATACGCTGGCGCAGCGCGATTTCGGCACTGCGTTCGGCCGACTCGGCGTGGCCAATCTCACCAGCCCCTATCTGCTCGAACAGGATCCGCGCGCGCTGTCGCAATGTGTGGCGATTGCCGATCTCCGGACACTGGCGCAGTCGCAAGCGGTTGACCGCAACCGCCGCGCCACGGCGATGGCGCAGGCGCTGGGTGCGGCCAATCTGCCCGCGAAGGCGAAGCAAGGCATTGCAATGATGTCCGGGCGGGAGGCATCGGCCGGCGATCCCCTGCGGGACAACCAGCTTGCAATGGTCGGCGCGACCTCCGAGCTATGCGACCTGCTGGCGAAGCGCGGCTGGTTCAACAATGGCGGCTATTTCGGCTTCCGGAGCGGCGACGACGAAGCGCGGTTCCGCGCCTTGTCGAAGCGCCGGATGGAGCTGGCCGGAGAGACGGCGCGGATCGAACGCGCGGCACAGGAGCGGATCGCTTCGGGCCGCGAAATGGTGCGCGACGTGCTGAGCCGGTCGATCTTCCTGCCGGGCTAGGCCGGCCGCACCGGATTGGCGGCTTCGGCACCGACGACGGTGTTCCAGGGCTGGACGCGCCAGCCTGTCACCAGCCCGTTCGCCACATATGGATCGGCCTCCGCAAAGGCGCGGGCGGCATCGGCGTCGGTGAACAGCAGCAGCGCCGATTCGACCGGATCGCCGACCGCGCCGCCGAGCAGTAGTGTACCGCGCCCGGCTGCCGCCCAGGCGAGCGCGAGGTGGCGCTCGCGAAATGCCCCGCGACGCTCGATATAATCGGGCACGAGATCGTAGCGGAGCAGGAAATGCGCCATCTCAGTCGGCGAAGAGCAATACGGGCGTCTCGAGCAGTTTCTTGACTGCCTGGACGTAACTCGCCGCATCCCAGCCGTCGACGACACGGTGGTCGCAGCTGATCGACAGGTTCATCAATTTGGCGCGGACGATCTCGTCACCCTGAAAGATCGGCCGCTCGACGATCTTGTTGGGGCCGATGATCGCGACTTCGGGCCGATTGATGACGGGGGTCGTGGCGATGCCACCGAGCGGGCCGAGCGATGTGACGGTGAGCGTCGAGCCGCTCAGTTCCTCGCTCTTCGCCTTGCCGGTGCGCGCGGCATCGGCGAGACGCCCGATCTCGCTCGCGAGCTGCCAGACATTCCTGTCCTGCGCATCCCGGATCACCGGCACCATCAGCCCCGCATCGGTCTGCGTCGCCATGCCGAGATGGACGCGGCCGTGGCGTGTGACCACGCCGGCCTCGTCGTCGTAGCGCGCGTTGATCATCGGAAAATCGGGGATCGTCCGGCAGATCGCGACGATCAGGAAGGGCAACATCGTCAGCTTGGGGCGATTGCCGCGATTGGCGTTCAAGTCGCCGCGCATGGCTTCGAGCGTCGTGACGTCGATCTCTTCGACATAAGTGAAATGCGGGATCGCGCGCTTCGAGGCAGCCATGTTCTCGGCGATGCGGCGGCGCATGCCGATGACCTTGACCGGTTCGTCCTCGCGGGCACGGCTCGCGTGCGGGACGTGATAGCCTTGGCCCTGGCCGTAGCGGAGATAGGCATCGAGATCGGAATGGCGCAGGCGATCGCCTTCGGCTTTCACGGCGGCGAGATCGATGCCGAGGTCGCGCGCACGGGCCCGGACCGCGGGGGAGGCGAGGACGTGCTTCTGCTCCCTCTCTCCGCTTGCGGGGAGAGGGCTGGGGAGAGGGGCCTGAACCACGGGCGCCGGGCTGGAGGAAGACTCCCCCTCTCCCAACCCTCTCCCCTGAAGGGGAGAGGGCTTTTCTTCGGCCGCTTCAACCCCCGGATTCTCCGCCTCGACCTGTTCCTCGACTTCCTCGGAAACCGCCGCTTCGTCCCCATCCGTCTCGACAACCATCAGCGCCGATCCGATCGCGACCTGATCGCCGACTTCGCCGGCAAGCTCGACCACCACGCCCGACACCGGCGATTCCATCTCGACCGTCGCCTTGTCGGTCATCATGTCGGCGACCTGCTGGTCCTCCTCGACGCGCTCGCCGACACGCACATGCCAGGCGACGATCTCGGCCTCGGCGATGCCTTCGCCGATATCCGGCAGGCGGAAAGTGAAGCGGGCCATGCGAGTCAGTCCTTCAGGAGTTTCTTGAGCGCCTCGGCAATGCGGACCGGGCCCGGGAAATAGGCCCATTCGAGGCTGTGGGGATAGGGCGTGTCGAAGCCGGTGACGCGTTCGATCGGCGCTTCGAGATGGTAGAAGCAGCGCTCCTGCACCAAAGCCGAGAGCTCGGCGCCGAAACCGCCGGTGCGGGTCGCTTCATGGACGATCATGCAGCGGCCGGTCTTCTTCACCGATTGCTCGATCGCCTCGATGTCGAGCGGCACGAGCGTGCGCAGATCGATGATCTCGGCGTCCACGCCCAGTTCCTCGATGGTGTTGGCGACGACATGGACCATCGTGCCGTAGCACAGGATCGTCACAGCCTCGCCGCTGCGGACCGTCGCCGCCTTGCCGAGTTCGACGCGGTAATGCCCCTCGGGCACTTCGCCCGCCGGATGCGCCGACCAGTTCTTCGAAGGCCGGTCGTAATGGCCGTCGAACGGGCCGTTATAGATGCGCTTGGGCTCGAGGAAGAGGACGGGATCATTGTCCTCGATCGCAGCGATCAGCAGCCCCTTGGCGTCATAGGGCGTCGACGGAATCACCGTCTTGATGCCCGAGACGTGCGTGAAGATTCCCTCGGGCGACTGCGAGTGCGTCTGCCCCCCGAAAATGCCGCCGCCATAAGGCGAGCGGACGGTGATCGGCGCAGTGAAGTCCGCCGCCGAGCGATAGCGCAGCCGCGCGGCTTCGGAGACGAGCTGGTCGAGCGCGGGATAGATGTAATCGGCGAACTGGATCTCGGGGACCGGGCGCAGGCCGTATGCGCCCATGCCTATCGCCACGCCGATGATGCCGATCTCGGTGATCGGCGTGTCGAAGGCGCGGGTCTTGCCGTACTTCGCCTGCAGCCCCGCGGTGGCGCGGAACACGCCGCCGAAATAGCCGACATCTTCGCCCATCACGACGACGTCGGGATCGCGCGCCATCATCACGTCCATGGCGGAGTTGATCGCCTGGATCATGTTCATGCGGGTGGTCGCTCCCGCTTCGTCCGCGGCGCTCATATCCCCGCAGCCTTGCGCTCGGCGATCATCTGTTCCGACTGTTCCTTGAGGTGCCACGGCATCTCTTCGAACACCCCTTCGAACATCGTCTCGAAGGGCTGGTGCATGCCATGGCCGAGGATGCCGTTCTTCTCGGCTTCCTTCTGCGCGCGCTTCACTTCCTCGGCGAGCTCGAGATCCTGCGCGGCGTGGCGCTCCTCGTCCCATTCGCCGAGCGCGATGAGGTGATCCTTCAGTCGGCGGACCGGATCGCCGAGCGGCCACGCATTGGGCTCGCCCGCCGAGCGATAGGCGGTCGGGTCATCGGACGTGGAGTGCCCCTCGGCACGATAGGTGAAATGCTCGATCAGCGTCGGGCCCTGATTGGTCCGCGCGCGTTCGGCGGCCCATTGCGTGGCTGCATAGACCGCCAGCGCGTCGTTGCCATCGACGCGCAGCCCGGCGATGCCATAGCCCACCGCGCGCGCCGCGAAGGTCGTCGCTTCGGCGCCGGCAAAGCCCGAAAAGCTGCTGATCGCCCATTGATTGTTGACGACGTTGAGGATGACTGGCGCCTTGTAGACGGTCGCGAAGGTCATCGCCGAGTGGAAGTCGCCTTCCGCGGTCGATCCCTCGCCGCACCAGGTCGCCGCGATTCGGGTATCGCCCTTCGCCGCGCTCGCCATCGCCCAGCCCACTGCCTGCGGATATTGCGTGGCGAGATTGCCCGAGATCGAGAAGAAGCCGTGGTCCTTGGCCGAATACATGATCGGCAACTGCCGGCCCTGCAGCGGATCGCCCTTGTTCGAGTAGATCTGGTTCATCATCGTGACCAGCGGATAGCCGCGCGTGATCAGGATTCCCTGCTGGCGATAGGAGGGAAAGCACATGTCGTCGCTGGCGAGCGCCATCGTCGCGGCGACCGATACGGCCTCCTCGCCGGTCGACTTCATGTAGAAGCTGGTCTTGCCCTGCCGCTGGGCGCGGAACATGCGCTCATCGAACGCGCGGACCATCGCCATCGAACGGAGCATCTTGCGGAGCACTTGCGCATCGAGTCGCGGGTTCCACGGGCCGACCGCCTGGCCCGATTCGTCGAGCACACGAACAAGCGTGTATGCGAGCTCATGAAAGTTGGCGGCGGGTTCGGCGGTGTCCGGGCGGCGGGCCGAACCTGCGGGCGGAACATCGACATCGCTGAAGTCGGCTTCGTCGCCAGGGCGGAATCTGGGTTCCGGCACATGCAGCGATAGCGGCGGCAAATTGGCGCGCGAGGCGTCCATGGTCTCTCCGAATTGCAGGCCGTGTCGCTTCGTGAACGCACGGGCCCGGTTTCCGGACGCTTGTTATAAAATTTCAAAAGCCTTGTCGAGTAGGTCAGCAAGGCTGACCTGATGACAGCGCCGGTCAGTGGCGGAAATGCCGCATTCCGGTGAACACCATTGCGAGCCCGGCTTCGTCGGCGGCGGCGATGACTTCGTCGTCGCGGATCGAGCCGCCGGGCTGGATCACGGCAGTGGCGCCGGCTTCGACCGCCGCCAGCAGGCCGTCGGCGAAGGGGAAGAAGGCATCCGAGGCGACTGCCGAGCCGATCGTCCGCGGCTGGGCCCAGCCAGCCTTGTCGGCAGCATCCTTGGCCTTCCACGCGGCGATGCGCGCCGATTCGAGACGGTTCATCTGGCCCGCGCCGATCCCGGCCGTGCTGCCGCCCTTGGCATAGACGATCGCATTCGACTTGACGTGCTTGGCCACGGTCCAGGCGAAGCGGCAATCGGCGAGCTCCTGTTCGGTCGGTGCACGCTTCGTCACCACCTTGAGTTCGCCGAGTCGGCCATTGTCGCGGGACTGAACGAGCATCCCGCCGGCGATCGACTTGAGCATCAAGCCCGGGCGGGCGGGGTCGGGCAAGTCGCCGGTGATCAGCAGGCGAAGATTCTTCTTCGTAGCGAAGACGGCGCGGGCATCCGCGTCCGCATCGGGGGCGACGACGACTTCGGTGAAGATGCCGGCCATCGCCTCGGCAGTCTCGCGGTCGAGCGTGCGGTTGACCGCGATGATGCCGCCGAACGCAGAAACCGAATCGCAGGCGAGCGCCTCGAGATAGGCTGCCTTCAGCGTATCGGCAGTGGCGACGCCGCACGGGTTGGCGTGCTTGACGATGACCACCGTGGGCGGACCGTCCTTGAACTCGGAAACCAATTCGAGCGCGGCATCGGCGTCGTTGTAATTGTTGTAGCTGAGCGCCTTGCCCTGCAGCTGCTCGGCCTGCGCGATGCCGCGCGTGCCGGTCTGGGGAAGGTAGAGCGCCGCCGACTGGTGTGGATTCTCGCCGTAGCGCAGTTCGGGGCCCTTGGTGAGGGCGACCGGCAGCGTGGCGGGGAACGCCTCACCCTGATCGGCGAAGGCGAACCAGCTCGCAATCGCGGCGTCATAAGCGGCGGTGGCGGCATAGGCCTTGGCGGCGAACTTCCGGCGCTGCTCCAGCGTCGTGCCGCCTCCGTGAACAAGCGCGTAGTCGGCGGGATCGGTTAGGATCGCGACCGATTCGTGGTTCTTCGCCGCCGAACGCACCATCGAGGGACCGCCGATATCGATATTCTCGATGATCTCCTCGCGCGCTGCACCGCGCGCCACGGTCTGGGCGAAGGGATAGAGGTTCACCACCACCAGATCGATCGCCCCGATTGCGTGTTCGTCCATCGAGGCGAGGTGCTCGGCATTGTCGCGTACGGCGAGCAGGCCGCCATGGACCTTGGGATGGAGCGTCTTGACCCGGCCGTCCATCATCTCGGGAAAGCCGGTGAGATCGGAGATGTCGCGGACCTCGAGTCCCGCGTCGCGCAGTGCCTTTGCAGTGCCGCCGGTGGAGACGAGCTCGACGCCCTGCGCCGCTAGCGCCTGCCCGAGTTCGATGATTCCAGCCTTGTCGGAAACCGAAAGGAGCGCGCGCTTGATCGTGACCTGGTCCATGGCCCGTCCTCCTAAGGATCGAGCCCCACGTCGCAACCCCTATTTCGCCCGGTGGAACAGCCAGCTGAGATTGGTCCCGCCCGCGGGGCTGGCGCCGGTGACGACGAGCTGCTGGCTGGGCAGCGGGCGACCGCGCGGATCGACCCAGAGGCTGTCCTCGATCGTGAGCTCGCCGCCCTTGCAGCGGAATTGCCAGAGATGCCCCGAGGCAGTGCGCAGGATCGCGGCGAAACCATCGGCGGTGGGCGTCACTTCGACCTGCGGGTGGAGATGGAAGCGCGCGGTGAAAGGCGTCGGAGTCTTGTGCTTGCGCCGATCAGCGGGGAGCAGCATGTCCTCACCACGGATGTCCCTGCCATCGGGCGACATCGCCACGACACGACGATGGAGATAGCCGAGACGGCGAACATAGCCGTCATGGCTCGCCTCGATCCGGCTCGCGCTGTCGGTCTCGTGCCGCGCGAGCTCGACTTCGACCACGCCGCGGCCGAGCGTGCCGTCCGAATGGATCGCCGTCGAATTGCTGTTGCTGAGCACGAGAGTGGAATGCGCGGCGGTGGTGCGCAAGCCTTCGGTGAGCGCCGCGGGGACAAGGGCATTCGCCGAGCGCGCGCCGCCGCAATTGACGACGATGCGATCCGTGCCGTCGGAGAATTCGAACGCCAAGGTCGAGGCGCAGCCGCCCTCGACCAGCCGCGCCAATGGCGGCGGCGCGGCATCCATGATCAGCACGCTCTGTCCCGCAGCGAGCCGCTGATAGCCCCATTCGCGTGCCTGCTTGAGCGGACGGGTACGCACGCCAGTCGCCTCGATCACTTGCTCGATGACGTCGCCTGCAATCGGCCCCGAGCCCTGCCAGCTCGAAAGGCCCTTGTCGCCATGGCATAGCCCGAGCAATGCGGTGACCATGCGCGCGCGCGTGGCATCGATGAAGTCCGGGGTCCGGAGCCGGCGCGAGGCATAGGCCTCTTCCAATATGGTCAGGAGCTGGATCGATTCGAGCTGCGCGGCGGGCGAGCGCGTGACACTGCCGCCATCCTCAAACACCGAATGCTCGAGCGCGCGCTTGAGTCCATTTTCGCCAAATGCGCGGCGCGGATCTCCGCCCGGCATCGACAGACCCGCTACCAGCACCCCGCACCAGGCGGCGATCCGCGCCACCCCGGGCTGAACGCGATCGGCGCTGCGATCGAGGTGCCGCGCCCCTCGGGCTAACGCATGGAGCACGCTCGACCGGTAGATCAGATTGCTGGACGAGAGGATCAGCGGGGCATGCGCGGTCCAGAACAGGATGCGCCGGCCCCATTGATCGGCGCGCCATGCCGGATCGGAGACTTTCTCGCCATGCGCCTCCAGCCAGCGCCGCATGATCTCCTCGGCGATCGGCGCGCCCTGCGCGCGGGTCGTGACGCTGGATAGATCGCGAAGCCAGGCGAAGCTCTGGAGATATTCGGCAAAGGGAGTCGACCAGCCGGGCTTGCTGAAATCGAGCTGCTCGATCGCGCGTTCCTCGCCGCGGAAGCGGACCACGCCCTGAAGCAGGCCGTTACCGCGATGGACATCGCCGAAAAAGGGATCGTCGGGGACCGCGATGAGCTTGAGCGGATGGCGTCCGCGCAGCCGCATCGCGTGGAGCGGCGTGCCCCAGGTCAGGCGCTGGAAGCGTTCGGAGATGCGCTCGGCAAGGCTCAGCCCGCGATCGCCGCCGGTGCGGATGAGCCGTTTGCCTTCCTCGACTCCGTCGGCGCCGGACCCGGGCGGTGAATCGTTCATCCGCCCCTTAACGCAGCGATGTTGTCGGCATAATGATCTCGGCCGCCGGTGAAGGTGGCGGTGCCGGCGACCAGCGCGTCGGCGCCCGCGGCGATCACGCGCGGCGCGGTATCCCGATCGACGCCGCCATCGACCTCGAGGTCGATCGCGCGGCCCGATGCGGTGATCCGCCGGCGGAGCTCGGTGATCTTGGGAAGCTGGCTCTCGATGAACTTCTGCCCGCCGAAGCCGGGATTGACGCTCATCACGAGGATCAGGTCGATCATGTCCATGACATGGTCGACGACATCGACGGGGGTCGCGGGGTTCAGCACCACGCCGGCGCGCTTGCCCAGCGCCTTGATCGTCTGGAGCGTGCGATGGAGGTGCGGGCCCGATTCCGGATGCACCGAGATGGTATCGGCGCCGGCATCGGCGAAGGCGGCGAGTAGTGGATCGACCGGCGTGATCATCAGATGGACGTCGAACGGCTTGGCGGTGTGCGGCCGGAGTGCCTTGATCACTGCAGGACCGATCGTGATGTTGGGCACGAAATGCCCGTCCATGACGTCGACATGGATCCAGTCGGCCCCCGCGGCGTCGATCGCGCGGATCTCCTCGCCGAGACGAGCGAAGTCGGCGGAAAGGATCGAGGGGGCGATGCGGACGGCGGGCATGTCGATTGCTCTAGCATGGCATGATTCGCGCGCAACCGGGGTTCACGCCGATGACGGCTTCAGCCCCTTCGTAGCCGTGCGATGAAGAAGCCGTCGAGCCCGCCTTTCTCCGCGAGCACGCCGGGCAGGAGACGGAGCGCGCCGTCTTCGCGCGGCGCGATGCCCTGCGGGAGTTCATCGGGCGATATCGGCGCAATCGCGAATTCGGGATGCTCGGCAAGGAAGCGGGTGAGCTGCGCTTCGCCTTCCTGCGGCTCGAGCGAGCAGGTGGAGAAGACCAGCGTGCCGCCGGGCTTCACCCATGAAGCGGCGCGGGCCAGCAGACCAGACTGGAGCGCGGCCATTTCGGCGATCAGCGAGGGGCGGACGCGGTGGAGCACGTCGGGGTGGCGCCGGAAGATGCCGGTGGCGCTGCACGGCGCGTCGAGCAGCACGGCATCGGCAGGCGCATCCGGCTGCCATTTAAAGAGATCGGCGGCGATCACCGTCGCGGCGAGCCCGGTGCGTGCGAGATTTTCGTGAAGTCGCGCGAGACGACTTTCAGAGACATCCACGGCGGTCACGGCCCAGCCGGCTGCGGCGAGCTGGAGCGTCTTGCCCCCGGGCGCGGCGCAAAGATCGAGTGCTGTGCCGCTGCCCTTGCCGAGCAGCCGGGCGGGGATCGAGGCGGCGAGATCCTGCACCCACCAATCGCCTTCGGCATAACCTTCGATGCCGGTGACCGCGGCCTTTTCGTCGAGGCGAAGATGGCCGGGCAGCAGGCTCTTGCCCGGCAGATCGGGTGCGTGCGCCGGATCGCGCAACGTCAGGTCGAGCGGCGGCGGGACGGCGATGGCGCGCTCTGCATCTTCGATCATCTGATCGCCCCAGGCGGCGTGCCAGCGCAGCGCCACCGAGTCGGGAAGCGTGGGAGGCTCCGGCAGACTCGCTCCCTGCCGAATCAGCGTGCCGAACACGCCGTGGACGAGTTTCCGGGGCCCGCCATCGACGAGCGGGAGAACCGTGGAGATCGCGGCATGGCCGGGGGTGCCGAGCACCAGCGCCTGGACCAAGGCGATGCGCAATGCGAAGCGCGCCTTGGCGTCATCAGGCAAGTCGCGCTGGGTAGCCGAATCGATCAGCGCATCGAGATCGGGAAGCCGGCGGAGCGTTTCGGCGGCGATCGCATGCGCGAGCCCGCGATCATTGGGCGCGAGGCCGGAGGCAGCCGAATCCAGCGCCTGTTCGAGCGCGAGGCCGCGGCGGAGTACGGCGTCGAGCAGCTTGAGCGCCGCCCGGCGCGCGGGAACGCCGGGGCCGTCGGGCTCTTGACCGCTCGGGCGGCGGGGGCGATTGGGGGCTTTACTCATTGGAGCCAGTGCCATGGGCCAGCGCCCGAGCCATGTGAAGCCCCCGCAGCATCTCTCGAAGAGCCCGCCGGTGCCCAAGCCCGCACCCGCCGCGCCGTCAACCGACCCGCTCGACCCGACGCGCTACGGCGATTGGGAGCGCAAGGGTATCGCCGTCGACTTCTAGGAGTCGAGCGCGGCGAGCAGTTTCTGCACCGTGTTCCAGTTCCGCCCGGTATTGGCCTGCGAGAGCTTCGCCTTCTGCAGCACCGGGATCAGGTTCGAGCGACCCTGGCCGTCGGGAAAATCGGTGAACAGCTCGCGGCCGACCACCACCATCCGTTCGGGGCCGTCATAGCTCTGGGCCAGCCGATCGATCGCCGCCTTGTCGACGGAATCGCGGTGGAAGCTGACGACGAGGAAGCTCGGGCGCTCACGTGCCGCTTCGGGGAAGGGATTGGCTTCGACCAGCGTGGCAAGCTCGGCGCGGCTGCGGACGAAGGCCTCGGACTTGAGCCCGGTCGCTTTCTCCAACGCGGTATGGAGATCGCGCTCGAGTGTTTCGGGTTTCGCGTCGCCCGCCTCGAAGACGACATTGCCCGAGGCGAGGATCGTCTTGACCTCGGTGAAGCCCATTCCCTCGACCACGGCCTTCAATTCGGCCGATTTGAGCTGCCGCTTGCCGAGATTGATCCCGCGCAGCATCGCCGCCCACTTCATTGGACTTCCTCCCGCAGCGGGCGGCTGAGCAGCGCCTCGATCACGTCCCGCACCGCGGCGCCTTCCAGCAAGGCGTTGACTGCCTGCGTCACCGGCATGTCGACTCCGGCTTCGGCGGCGGCCTCGCGGAGCACCGGGGCAGTGAAGGCCCCTTCGGCCACGGTCTTGCGATCGGCCATCAGCTCGGCGGCGCGCTTTCCCTGGCCGAGTCCGACGCCGAGCGAGAAATTGCGCGAATTGGTCGAGGAGCAGGTGAGGACGAGATCGCCGAGACCCGAGAGGCCGGTGAGCGTTTCGGCCTGGCCGCCACGGGCGAGGCCGAAACGCGTCATCTCGGCGAAACCGCGCGCGATCAGCGCGGCGCGGGCATTCAGACCGAGTCCGGCGCCCTCGACCACGCCGCAGGCGATCGCGAGAACGTTCTTGACCGCGCCGCCGATCTCCGCGCCGATCACGTCGGCCGAGCCATAAGTGCGGAAGGCGGGACCGGCCAGGCGCTCGGCAAGGCGCGCGCGTAGTTCCTCGTCCTCGCAGGCGAGTGTGACCGCAGTGGGCTTTCCGGCGGCGACTTCGTGCGCGAAGGTGGGGCCTGAGAGGACGGCGATCGGCGCATCGGGCGCTGCCTGGTGCGCGACTTCGCCGACGAGCAGGCGGCTGCCCGCCTCGATCCCCTTGGCGCAGAGCAGGAGCGGCGTGCTGCCGATCGGAGCGGCGGCGAGGACGGCGCGGACATGCTGGGCCGGGGCGACGACGAGCAAAGCATCATGGCCGGCGAGGTCGGCGAGGTCGCCGGTGGCACGGATCGTATCGGAAAGCGCGACGCCGGCGAGGAAGTGGCGATTCTCATGCGATTCGTTGACGCTCTCGACCACTTCGGATTCACGCGCCCAGAGCGTGACGGGTTGCCCGCCGCGCGCCGCCACCTGCGCCAATGCGGTACCCCAGGCGCCGCCGCCGATCACTCCGATCCTCATGACCGAATCCTCATGCCTTCACGCCTGCGCCGCGGACCTTTTCCGCCCCCGGATCGAGCGGCCAGCGCGGCCGCGCCGGAAAATCGAGCGGATCGGTGAGCCCGGCGGCGAATCGCTCGGCGCCGGCCCAGGCGATCATCGCGGCATTGTCGGTGCACAGCCACAGAGGCGGCGCGACGAAACGCATGCCGTGTTCGCGGGCGAGCGATTCAAGCGCGGTGCGAACGCCTGCATTCGCAGCGACTCCGCCGGCCACGACCAGGGCCGTGGCCTCGACCGATTGCAACGCCCGCCGGGTACGATCGAGCAGGCAATCGACCACTGCCTGCTGGAAAGAAGCGGCGATATCCTCGGCACTATACTGGCCGACCACGCGCGCGACGGCGCTCTTGAGCCCGGCGAACGAGAAATGCGGCTCGGCCGAGCCGACCAACGGGCGCGGCAGCGGCACGGCGCGGGGGTCACCCTGCGCCGCGGCCTTCTCGACTGCGGGACCGCCGGGAAAGCCGAGGCCGAGCAATTTGGCGGTCTTGTCGAACGCTTCTCCCGCGGCATCGTCGATCGTCGTGGCGAGCCGGCGATAGCGTCCCACTCCTTCGACCAGCAGCAACTGGCAATGCCCGCCCGAGACGAGCAGCAGCAGATAGGGGAAAGCGAGCTCGGGATCGGCGAGCCGCGGTGACAGGCCATGGCCTTCGAGATGGTTTACCGCGATCAGCGGCTTGCCGCTGGCCAGCGCGAGCGCCTTGCCGGTGACGAGGCCCACCATCACCCCGCCGATCAGCCCGGGCCCCGCAGTGGCGGCAACGGCGTCGACGTCATCGAGCGCCACTCCCGCCTCGGCGAGCGCCGCCTCGACCAGCGGACCGATCACTTCGACATGCGCGCGCGCCGCGATTTCGGGGACGACGCCGCCATAGGGCCGGTGCGCCGCCTCCTGCCCCGCGAGCTTGTGGGCGAGGATCCGGCGATCACTCGTCACCAAGGCGGCGGCGGTCTCGTCGCAGCTCGATTCAATTCCAAGGATCAGCGCCATTGCATCCAATTAGTCCACGGGGGCATTAGCACAAGCCATGCCCATCTTCCGTCTCGGCAGCCGCGGCTCGCCGCTCGCCCTCACCCAGGCCAATATGGTGCGCGATGCGCTGGTCGCCGCGCATGCGCTCGCGCCCGACGCCATCGAGATCGTCCCGATCCGCACCACCGGCGACAAAGTGCAGGACCGCGCGCTCGCCGAGATCGGCGGCAAGGCGCTGTGGACCAAGGAGCTCGACCGCGCATTGCTGGACGGCGAGATCGACTGTGCAGTGCATTCGATGAAGGACGTCGAGACGATCCGCCCCGCCGAGATCGCGATCGCGGCGATGCTGCCGCGCGCCGATGTGCAGGATCGACTGGTCGGTGCCGGCTCGATCGAGGCGCTGCGGCAGGGGGCGGTATTGGGGACGAGCTCGCCGCGGCGCGCGGCGCAGATGCGCAGATTGCGGCCCGATCTGGAGATCGTGCTGTTCCGCGGCAATGTCGACACGCGACTGGCCAGGCTCGCCGCGGGTGAGGCCGATGCGACCCTGCTCGCGGCTGCCGGGCTCGATCGGCTGGGACGCCATGACGTCGGAAGCGCGATTCCGATCAACCTGATGTTGCCCGCACCGGCACAAGGCGCAGTCGGCGTCGAGTGCCGCGCCGACGATTCGCATGCCCGGGCGATGCTCGCGAAGATCGACGATCCTCAGACCCATGCCTGCGTCCTCGCCGAGCGCGCGCTGCTCGACGCGCTTAAGGCCGATTGCCACTCGCCGGTGGCGGCGCTGGCGACGATCGAAGGCGCGATCATGACGCTCAGGGCCGAATTGCTGTCCGAAGACGGCAGCGTCCATGTCTATGCCCAAGAGGCAGGCGCGCCGTCCGATCCGGCTCTGCCGATCGCAGTTGCGCGCGACCTGCTGGTGGGCGCCCCCGAAGAGATTCGCCGGCTGTTCGGCGGATGAGCCGTCGAATCGCCGTGCTGCGCCCGGAGCCGGGCAATCGCGCCACGGCGTCGGCGATCGAGGCGCGGGGATATGACGCAATCCGGATACCGCTGTTCGAAGTGCGCGCGCTGGCATGGGATGCTCCCGACGCGGGCGCATTCGACGCGCTGATCCTGACCAGCGCCAATGCCATTCGCCACGGCGGACCGGGCCTTTCGGCGCTGCTCCGGCTGCCGGTCTATGCGGTGGGCACCGCGACGGCCGAAGCGGCACGGGGCGCCGGTTTCCGTGTCGCGTGCGTCGGGACGGAGGACGCCGAGGCGCTCGTCGCGGCGGCCGAGACGGCGGGGATTCGCCGCGCACTGCACCTGGCGGGGCGCGAACGGACGCTGGAGGCGGGCGGGATCGTGGCACGGGTGATCCCGGTCTATGCCAGCGAACCTGAGGCGCCGCAGGATGTGGCGCGCCTCGCCGGCAGCATCGCACTGGTGCAATCCGCGCGTGCGGGAGCGCGGCTCGGCCACATCGTCGATGCGGCGCGAATCGACCGAGACGGCATCCTGTTGGTGGCGGTCAGCGCCCGCGCGGCGGAAGCGGCAGGTCAAGGCTGGGAACGAGTCGTGGTGCCCGACGATCTTCGCAGCGGAGCATTGATCGAGGCCGCAATCGCGCTCGCCGATTGACCGCGCGAGCGGCGCAGCGAATAAGGGGGCATGAGCGACGAGCCCCTCGCGCCGGAGCCGGCCCGCGGCCCCGAGACGCGGCCCCCCTATCTCATTGGCGGTCTTGCCTTTGTCGGCGGCATCGCCGTGACCGCGGCAGCGTTCCAGCTTGGCGGAGGTGGGGGCACGCCCCGCCCGGTACCAAGCCTCGTGCCGGTCGAGACCGTCCAGACCGAGCCGAATCGGCCCGCCGCCTTGCCCGCGGGGACCGATGTCGCGACGCTGGGCGCACGCGAGCAGGAGCTTGCCGGCAGGCTCGACCAGCTCGAGCTGCGGCTCCGCGACATCACCGGCAGCGCGCGCAACGCATCCTCTTATGCCAGCCGCGCGGAGCAATTGCTGATCGCCGCGAGCGTGCGCCGCGCGATCGAACGCGGCCAGCCGCTGGGCCCGCTCGAAGGCCAGTTGCGCCAGCGCTTCGGCGAGAGCCATGGCGAGGCGGTGAGCATGATCCTACGCGCCTCGGCCGAGCCGGTGACGCTCGGCGATCTCCGCCTCGCGCTCGAGACGATCGCGCCGCGGCTCGCGAGCGGGGCCGACGACAGCATGTGGATGAGCGTGCGGCGTCTGCTGAGCGATCTCGTCGTGCTCCGCGAGGCCGATTCGCCGAGCCCGCGCACGTCGGACCGCCTCCGCCGCGCCCGGCTCGCGCTCGAGCATGGCGACGTCGAAACCGCGCTCGCCGAAGTGGTGCACATGCCCGGGGTCGCCAGTGCCGAGAGCTGGGCCGCGGCCGCGCGGCGCTATATCGCGGCGCGACAGGGATTGCTCGAGATCGAACGGGCCGCGCTCGACGCGCCGTCCGCCACGCCGCCGGCCGCGGCCACCGCGCGCCCGGCGAGCAGCTGAAGGAAGACACATGGCAGAGATGGGCCGGTTCGACTGGCAGGATCCGTTCGCGCTCGACGCGCAGCTGACCGACGAGGAGCGGATGGTGCAGGCCGCCGCGCGCGATTACGCGCAGGGCGAATTGCTGCCGCGCGTGACCAGCGCGTTCCTCGAGGAGCGGTTCGACCGCGAGATCATGTCCGAGATGGGGGCGCTGGGGCTGCTCGGCCCAACGATTCCCGAAAGCTATGGCGGCGCGGGCCTCGGCTATGTCGCCTATGGACTGGTCGCGCGCGAAGTCGAGCGCGTCGATTCGGGCTATCGCTCGGCGATGAGCGTGCAGAGCAGCCTCGTGATGCACCCGATCTATGCGTACGGCACCGAGGCGCAGAAGCGGAAATATTTGCCCAAGCTGGCGACCGGCGAATGGATCGGCTGCTTCGGGCTGACCGAGCCCGATGCCGGGTCCGATCCCGGCGGCATGCGCACCCGCGCCGAGAAGATCGACGGCGGCTATCGGCTGACCGGCACCAAGATGTGGATCACCAATTCGCCGATCGCCGACGTCATGGTCGTCTGGGCGAAGTCCGACGCGCATGGCGGCGGGATCAAGGGCTTCGTGCTCGAACGCGGCATGGCCGGCCTCTCGACGCCCAAGATCGAAGGCAAGCTTTCGCTCCGCGCCTCGGTGACCGGCGAGATCGTGATGGACGGCGTCGAAGTGAGCGAAGACGCGCTGTTGCCCGAGGTGCAGGGGCTGAAGGGACCGTTCGGCTGCCTCAATCGCGCGCGCTACGGCATCGCTTGGGGCACCATGGGCGCAGCCGAGGCATGCATGCACGCCGCGCGGCAATATACGCTCGATCGCGCCCAGTTCGGCAAGCCGCTGGCATCGACCCAGTTGGTGCAACTGAAGCTCGCCAACATGCAGACCGAGATCGCATTGGGGCTGCAGGCCGCCCTGCGCTGCGGGCGGATGTTCGACGAAGGCGCGCTGAGCCCCGAGGCGATCAGCATCATCAAGCGCAACAATTGCGGCAAGGCGCTCGATATCGCCCGGGTCGCGCGCGACATGCACGGCGGCAACGGCATCTCCGCCGAATTCCACGTGATGCGCCACGCGATCAACCTCGAGACGGTCAACACCTATGAGGGCACGCACGACGTGCACGGCCTGATCCTCGGCCGCGCGATCACCGGCATCGCGGCGTTCTGATGGCACCCGACCGCCAGCCGACACTCACCGGCGAACGCGTGACGTTGCGCCCGAGCACGCCGGACGATTGGGAGGCGTTGTTCGCCGTCGCTTCCGATCCTCTGATCTGGGAAGTCCATCCGGCGCATGACCGCTGGAAGGAAGACGTGTTCCGCGCCTATTTCGACGCCGGAATCGCGAGCGGCGGCGCGCTGACGATTCTCGATCGCACGACGGACAAGGTGATCGGATCGTCGCGGTTCGACAATTGGAAGCCCGAGGCCGACGAGATCGAGATCGGCTGGACCTATCTCGCGCGCGATTATTGGGGCGGGAGCTATAATCGCGAGATCAAGCGGCTGATGCTCGACCATATCCACACGCAGGTCGGCACCGTCGTCTTCACGGTCGGCGAAGGCAATGTCCGCTCGCGCAAGGCGATGGAGAAGATCGGCGGCGCGCTGCGGGCCGGGCCTCCCGAATTGCGGCTGATGGCGGGCGAGATGAAGCCCCACGTGATCTACGAGATCCGCAGGCCGTGAAGCCGCTCGAGGGGCTTCGGGTCGTCGAGCTGGCACGGATCCTCGCCGGGCCATGGTGCGGCCAGTTGCTCGCCGATCTGGGCGCCGAAGTGATCAAGGTCGAGCGGCCGGGCGCGGGCGACGACACGCGCCACTGGGGACCGCCCTTCCTCCACGGTCCGAACGGCGAGAATCTCGACGCGGCCTATTTTCATGCGTGCAATCGCGGCAAGGAGAGCCGCGGCATCGACATCGCCACGCCGGAGGGTCAGGCCGAAGCCCGCGCGCTGATCGCCGACGCCGATGTCGTGATCGAGAATTACAAGGTCGGCGGACTCGCCAAATACGGGCTCGACCCCGCTGCCTTGCGCGCCTCCGATCCACGGCTTGTGGTCTGCTCGATCACCGGTTTCGGCCAGGACGGGCCCTATGCGCACCGTGCCGGCTACGACTTCATCATCCAGGGGATGGGCGGGGCGATGTCGCTGACCGGCGAGCCGGACGGCGCGCCGCAGAAAGCCGGGGTCGCTTATGCCGACATCTTCACCGGGGTCTACTCGGCAGTGGCGATCCTCGCGGCATTGCGACGTCGTGACGCCACCGGCGAAGGCGCGCATATCGACATGGCGCTGCTCGATACGCAGGTGAGCGTGCTCGCCAATCAGGCGCTCAACTGGATGGCGAACCCGCTCAAGGTCCCCCACCGGATGGGCAACGGCCACGCCAATCTGGTCCCGTACCAAGCCTTCGAGACAAAGGACGGCGCGCTGATCGTCGCCGTGGGCAATGATTCGCAGTTCCGGAAATTGTGCGAAGTGGTCGAGCTGAATCTCGCCGACGACCCGCGTTTCGCGACCAATCCGGCACGCGTGACCAATCGGGCGGTGCTGATCCCGCTCGTCACAGCCGCCATTCGGCGCTGGGCCAAGGCCGATCTCTACGAGGCACTCGAAGCGGCGGGCGTTCCGGCGGGGCCGATCAACACGGTCGACGAAGTGTTCGCCGATCCGCAGGTGATCGCGCGGGGAATGCAGATCGAGCGTGAGGGGTTGCCGGGATTGGCGAGCCCCATCGTCATCGACGGCGAGCGGATGGTTTCGGACAAGCCGAGCCCAAGGCGGCCTTAGGCCAGCCTGCGGGTCAATTCCTGCGCCGCCGCGGGCGCGCGGACCTTGCCGCCATGGATGAAGAAGAGGAAGGTCTCACGCGGCGTCGCCGGCGGGGCCTCCGCAGTGACATAGGGCAGCCCTTCGGGACGGCCCCCGCTCGCCCAGGTTTTCGCGACCTCGGTCCAGCGCGGGAAATCCGATTCGGGATAGCAAAGCGGATTCTCGTCCTCGCCGGCCTCGAGCCGAGCATAGACGAAGTCGCCGGTGATGTCGGCAATCGCCGGATATTGCGGCGAATCGGCGTAGACGATCGCGACGCCGGCATCGCGGCACATCGCGACGAACTCGGGGACATGGAAGCTCTCGTGCCGCACCTGGACCGCGTGGCGGAGCTTCACGCCGGCCTCGTCGCGCGGGAGCAAGGCGAGAAAGGCGCGGAAATCCTCGGGCTCGAACTTCTTGGTCGCCATGAACTGCCAGAAGATCGGGCCGAGCTTGTCGCCGAGCTCGACGAGCCCCTGCGAGACGAAGCGCCGGATCGATTCGCCGCCCTCGGCAAGCACCTTTCGATTGGTGCAGAAGCGCGACGCCTTGACCGTGAAGACGAAGCCGTCGGGCGCGGTCTTCGACCAGCCTTCGAAGGTCGCCGGCTTGAAGGTGGAGTAATAGGTGCCGTTGATCTCGATCGCGCCCAGCGCGCGGCTGGCGAATTCGAGCTCCTTCTTCTGGCTCAGACCCTCCGGATAGAAGGTCCCGCGCCATGGCTCGAAGGTCCAGCCGCCGATGCCGATTCTGATGGGTGCTTGTGCCATGCCGCGCTTCTAGCCGAGAAAGCGCGCCTGGTCAGTCCGGAAGCTGCGTTCGAATTCAGGGGAGCCGCTTCCACGTCTGCGACTTGCAGATCACCCCGAACAGCACGCAGCCCTTGCCGACCATCGTGTCCGAATCGGCGAAGGTGATCGTGCCCGAGAAGGTCTTGCGGATATCGGGCACGAAGACCTTGCCGCTCCACTTGCCGGCGCCGGCGGGTTTGAGATCGCGGAACAGGCGGGCGCCGACCAGATTTTCGGTGCCGCCCTTGCGGGCATCGGCCTGGGCCTTGGCGCTCGCCCAGGTGACGGTGCCGCAGAGCTGGCCTCCACATTCGTCGATGCGGACATGGACGCTGTTGGACGGGTTGCGCCATTCGGTCGCCAGCGGCGGCGCGGGCGCTTCGTCGGCGAATGCGGGAGCGGCGGCGGGCAGCAAGGCAAGCGCGACCGCCAGCGAGTTGGAAACGATGGACTTCATCTCAGACCCTTTCGAACACCGACGATGGCTCTCCGGTGAACGACACCGAATCTGGAAATCGCAGATGTGCCGCACAAGGCGCGGATTTGGAAACGGAACGTTGGGGAATCGCGCCGCGGCAAAGCCGCGTCGTCGGACACGGCGAAGTGCCGTGCCGGCCGTGCCGCCGCCAAATGCGGTATTTAGCTTCGCTAAATCACCGCGCGGCGGCTGGAGCGGGCGAAGGGATTCGAACCCTCGACCCCGACCTTGGCAAGGTCGTGCTCTACCCCTGAGCTACGCCCGCTCTGGCGTCTTGCCCCGTCGCGACGTGTCGCTGGGGGCGGGTGAGGCGCGGCCACTAGCAGCGGGTTTCGGGCAGCGCAAGCCCCTAGTACCGATTCGGGAAAAGGCTTGGCGCACGAGGCCCGAACGCCCACATAGCGGCCGAACCCGGATCGATTTGCCAGGAGCATCCAATTGGCCACGCTAGGATTGTCCCCCGCCGAGAAGGAAGCGGTCGACGCCTTCCGCCGCGACGTCGTCGAGCCGTCGATGACCAGCCTCGTCGTCATCGATTTCTGGGCCGAATGGTGCGGGCCGTGCAAGGCACTGACCCCGCTGCTCGAAAAGGTGACCGCGGACTATGCCGCCAAGGGCGTCACCCTCGCCAAGGTCGATGTCGACGCGAACCAGTTCATCGCTGCGCAATTCCAGGTGCGATCGATCCCGACGGTCTATGCGATGTTCCAGGGCCAGCTCGTCGCCGACCTGTCGACCGCGCGGACGGAGAGCCAGCTGCGCACCATGCTCGACCAGATCCTCCGCCAGCTCCCCGTGGAGAGCGAAGAGGCGGCGGCCGAGGCAAAACTCGAACCGCTGATCGCGATGGGCGAGCAGGTATTGGCCGAAGGCGATGCCGAGCGCGCGCTCTCGGTCTTCGAGCAGATCGCCGAAATGGCGCCCGAGCATCCGCAGATCGCCGCCGGGCGCGCCCGCGCATTGCTCGCGCTCGGGCGCGCCGACGAAGCCGAGGCGGTGCTCGTCGCGCTTCCCGAAGAGGCCGCCAAGGGCCCCGAGATCGAACAGGCACGCGCCGCGCTGGCGCTCGCCCGCGAGGCCACTCCCGTCGAGGACCTGTCGGAGCTCGCCGCCAAGGCCGCGACCGGCGACATGGATGCACGCTACGAACTCGCGGGCGGACAGATGGCCGCGGGCGACCGCGACGCCGCCGCGCAGACGCTACTCGCGATGATCGCCGAGGACCGGGAATGGAACGAAGGCGCCGCCCGCGCGCGGCTGCTCAAGCTGTTCGAGGCGGTGGGGCTCGAGGATCCCTGGGTCTCGGCGCAGCGTCGGAAGCTCTCGGCGATCCTGTTCGGATGACGGCAACGCGGCTCTCGGTGTTTCCGCTGGCGGGCGCCCTGCTCTTCCCGCGGATGCACTTGCCGCTCCACATCTTCGAGCCGCGCTATAGGGCGATGATCTCCGATGCGCTCGCGCGGGATCGGCGAATCGGCATGATCCAGCCGCGCGACGCCGGCGATCCCCCGACCCTGTTCGACATCGGCTGTGTCGGCCGGATCGCCGAAGTCGAAGCATTGCCCGACGGCCGGTACGACATCGTGCTCGAGGGGCTGGCGCGCTTCACCGTGCTGCGCGAGCTCGACGTCACGACGCCGTTCCGACAAGTCGAGGCCGAACTGGAAGACACAGGTACCGGCGAAGTGCTCGCAATGGCCGAGCGCGCCTCGCTCGAAATGGAATCGCGGCGATTCGCCGATGGGCTCGGCTATGCGGTGGACTGGGAAGCCGTGACGCGGCTCGACGACGAATCGTTGGTAAACGGCATCGCCCAGATCGCGCCGTTCGACGTCGCCTCCAAACAGGCTTTGCTCGAAGCCGACGGACTCTCGGCCCGATCGGAGTTGATCGTCCAGCTGATGCAGTTCTTCGGCCGCCACGGCGAAGAGGGCGGAGCGACGCTCCAGTGAGGCTCGGGCAATGATCGATCCATGGCTACTCGAAAAGCTGGTCTGCCCCGCGACTCGCACCCCGCTGCGCTATGACGAAGCGCGGCAGGAGCTAGTGTCCGATGCGGCGGGTGTCGCCTATCCGATTCGCGACGGCGTGCCGGTATTGCTGATCGAGGAAGCCCGGCGCCTCTAGCGGCTGCGCCGATAGATGCCGGTGAACGTGACGTTCGCGCCACCGCAGGCACTATTATCGTGCGCCAGCAGATACGGGCCGACCAGGCGCAATTGTACGCGGCAGCGATACGTCTCTTCGGGTGCATCGCCGAAGGGAGGCGCCAGCGCGCCGGCTCCGGCACTCTCGTCGACCGAAAAGGCGATGCGGTCTCCATTTGCCCGCGCATCGACTGCAAACTCGCCGACATGAACGCCTCCGCGCGCCACCCGCTCGGGATCATGCCCGCCCCAGGTCGCCGAGCCTTCGACGTGCAGCGTCCCGCGAATCCGGCCGGGGGCCAGCTTGATCTCGGACTCCCACGCTTTCCACACGCCCTGCCAGTTCTTTGCCTCGGCAATCCGGATCAGGCCTGCGCTCTCCAGCCAGCCGCTGCGGGTCCGCCCGCTCGGCGTGACGAACGTGACCGAGGTGAAATTCCCGCGGACCTCGCTGGCGACGAGCATGTCCCCCGCAACGACATAAGCTCGGCTAGGTCGGGGCTTCGCGCCTTCGACATCGTCGTAGAAAGGGCGTTTGGCCCCAGGCCGCACCTGCACGAGCCATGCATCGGCAAGCGGATCGGCCGCGGTTTGCGGCGCCAGCAATGCCGCCACCAGCGCGAGCATCAAACCGTCAGCCCCTGCAGCAGTTTCGGAACATCGCCGCTTTCGCCGCGCGCCTCGGCCATGAACCAGTCCTTGAGCGGCGGCAGCTTGTCGACTGCCGAGAGGCCGAAGCGGCGGACCGCGGCTGCCGTCTTGCCCGGGATGCCGAACAGGCGGGTCAGCCCGTCGGTGGCGGCGGCGACCATGAAGGTGTCGAGCCCGCGCCAACGCTGATAGCGCGCGAGCAGCTGCGGATCGCCGAGATCCAGGCCGAGCCTTTTGCCCTCGACCAGCACTTCGACGAGCGTGGCGACGTCGCGGAAGCCGACATTGACGCCTTGGCCCGCGATCGGATGGATGCCGTGCGCGGCATCGCCGACCAAGGCGAGCCGGTTCGAAGTGATCCACGCAGCGTGATGGAAGCCGAGCGGATGGCTGAAGCGCGACGAGAGCGGGCCCAGGCGCCCGAGGAACCCGCCCATGCGCTTCTCCGCCTCGGCGAGATAGGCGCGATCGGAGATCTTGTTCATCCCCGCTGCGTCGCGCGCGTTAACCGTCCACACGATCGCCGAGCGATGGCCGTTGGCGTCGTCGAGCAACGGCAGGATCGCGAACGGCCCCTCCGGATAGAATATCTCGAAAGCGATGTTCTCGTGGCTGCGCTCATGGCCGAGCGTCGCGACCATCGCGGCATGATCGTAACTCCAGCGCGCGGTCTTGAGCCCGGCGGCGTCACGCGTCGGCGAGTTGCGCCCCTCGGCGGCGACCAGCAGCGGTGCACGGACGACGGCACCCGTATCGAGCATCGCGGTGACGCCGAACTCGCCGCGCTCGACCGAAACCGCGCGGGTCTGCATCCGGAGGTCCACCCCCGGCGCGGCCCGCGCAGCCTCGAACAGTGCCGTGCGCAGGATGCGGTTCTCGAACATATGGCCGAGCGCGCCGCCATCCGGATCGGGCGCGAAATCGAGCTTGCCCGGCGCGAGCCCGTCGCTGACGCGGATGCCCTCGATCGCACACCCCTTGCCCGCCAGCCGTGGCGCCACGCCGATCGCCTCGAACATCCGCATCGGCGCGCTGGCGATCGCCGAGGCGCGCCCGTCATGGCCGGTGGCGAGGATGGTGGCGGGATCGGCAGGGTCGACGACGATCGAAGTCAGGCCATGCGCATCGAGCGCCGTCGCCAGCGCACTGCCGACGAGTCCGCCGCCGAGGATGAGTACGTCCGCGCTATCCATGCGCCTGCCCTAACGCTGCGCCCTTCGCGCGACAATGCTTTCCTACACGTTCCTGTTCTGCTATTGTTCCGCAAATATGGAGTCGCTCGCCCTGCTGCCTTTCGTTTTACGGGTAATAAAGTTGCGTGATTGATTGCGTTTCCGCCAAGTGAGTCAATTTAAGGGCCTGGTGCACGCGGCTTGACGGCGGACTCGTCAACGGCGATGATTCGGTTTGCACCCCCTGAAATTTTTGGAGAACGGGCCATGGCGTCCCGGGCACAACCGTCGCTGTTGCGCGACACGATGAAGGCAGGCGTGCGCCGCAGCAGCGCGCTGATCGTCGGAACCCTGTTGTTCCTCGTGACGGTCGGCGTCGTGCTGGCGCTGCTCACTTATAATTCGCAGGATCCGTCGCTGAACACCGCGTCAGGCGGGCCCGCGCGCAACTTGCTGGGCCTGCCTGGCGCCTGGATCGCCGATCTGCTGCTCGCCACGCTCGGCTTGCCGGTCGCGCTGATCGCGCCCGCGGGCCTGATCATCACCAACCGGCTGTGGCTCGATCGGCCGCTGGGCGACTGGAAGAAGATGCTTCGTGGCGTCGCGATCGGCGTGGTGCTGATGGCGACGTCGCTCACTTTCTTTTCGAGCGATTCGGTCTTGTGGCTGGTCGGCGGCTGGGGCGGCGTGGTCGGGCTGTCGATCGCCGGGCTGTTCAACTGGATGATCGGCTTCATCGGCGATCCGGTGCTGATCTTCTGGATCGGGCGCGGCCTCGGGCTCGTCTTCGGGCTCGCGGGTTTGTGGATCTGGTGGCGCAGCCTCGATTTCACGCTGCCAGAGCGTGGCGGAATCGGCATGCCCCGGCTGTTCGGACCTCCAAAGACGCCGCTGCTGCGCGGACCCGATCCGCAGGAGCTGCGCGAGGCACGGGAATCGCGCGAAGCCCGCGAACCGCGGAAGTTGGTGGTGCCCGACAATCGCCCCGGCCCGGTGATCGCCGAGCCGAGCCTCAGTCCCTCGCCCGCCAAGCCCAAGCCGCCGGTGCAGAGCAGTCTCGACTTCAAGGACAGCTACAAGCTGCCGCCGCTCGACCTGCTCAAGGCTGCGCCGCCGAACCAGAATCCGGGAATCGACAAGCTCGCGCTCGAGCGCAACGCGCGGCTGCTCGAAAGCGTGCTCGACGACTTCAATGTGAAGGGCCAGATCGTCGAGGTGAAGCCCGGCCCGGTGGTCACGATGTACGAACTCGAGCCGGCCGCGGGGATCAAGGCCAGTCGCGTGATCCAGCTCGCCGACGACATCGCGCGCAACATGAGCGCGATCTCGGCACGCGTCGCGACGATCCCCGGCCGCAGCGTGATCGGCATCGAACTGCCCAACGTGAAGCGCGAATCGGTCAACCTGCACGAACTGATCGGCAGCGAGGCATTCGAGGCGCAGGGCGCGACCTTGCCTTTGGTGCTGGGCAAGAACATCGCCGGCGATCCGGTGATCGGCGATTTGGCACCGATGCCGCATCTGCTCGTCGCCGGCACCACCGGTTCGGGCAAGTCGGTCGGCCTCAATGCGATGATCCTGTCCTTGCTCTACCGGCTGACGCCGGACCAGTGCCGGATGATCATGATCGATCCCAAGATGCTCGAACTCAGCATCTACAAGGACATCCCGCATCTGCTCGCCGACGTCGTGACCGATCCGCCCAAGGCGGTACGCGCGCTCAAATGGGCGGTGGAGCAGATGGAGGACCGCTATCGGATGATGGCGTCGGTCAATGTCCGCAGCTTGGCCAGCTTCAACGACAAGGTGAGGCAGGCCAAGGCCAAGGGGCAGAAGCTCGGGCGGAAAGTCCAGGTCGGCTATGATCCCGATACCGGGCGGCCGATCTACGAGGAGGAGACGCTCGACCTTCAGCCGCTGCCGCAGATCGTGGTGATCGTCGACGAGCTCGCCGATCTGATGATGACCGCGGGCAAGGAAGTCGAATTCCTGATTCAGCGCCTCGCGCAAAAGGCGCGGGCGGCGGGCATCCACTTGATCATGGCGACCCAGCGCCCCTCGGTCGATGTCATCACCGGCGTGATCAAGGCGAATCTGCCGACCCGGATCAGCTTCCACGTCACGTCGAAGATCGATTCGCGCACCATCCTCGGCGAGCAGGGCGCCGAGCAGCTGCTCGGCAAGGGCGACATGCTCTACATGCCCGGCGGCAAGCAGATCGTCCGCGTCCACGGCCCCTTTGTCAGCGACGAGGAAGTTCAGGCGGTCGCCGATTTCTGGCGCGCGCAGGGAGCCCCCGATTACATCACCGCGGTTACCGAGGAACCCGAGGATGGCGGCTTCGCCCTGGAAGGCAGCCCCGATGGCGACGATTCGCCCGAGGACCAGCTCTATCGGCGTGCCACCCAGCTCGTCGCCGAGAGCCAGAAGGCGTCGACGTCATGGCTTCAGCGCCAATTGCGCGTCGGCTACAACTCGGCGGCGCGGCTGGTCGAGCGGATGGAGAAGGACGGGCTGGTCTCGCGCCCCGACCATGTCGGCCGCCGCGAAGTGCTGATGGACACCGACGGGCGGCCGCTCTGAGGATCGTTTGGGGAGCATGGGGGTTCAGGGGGCATTCAAACCGCGCCTCGTAGCGGTCCAGCCAAAGCATTCGGAGAAGATAGACGTGTTTGCACGACCCCTGGCCCTCACGCTGTTCGCCGCCCCCGCGCTGATCGCCGCCGCGCCCGTCGCGGGCGAGCTCGCCCAGGTGCAGCAGCACCTCGCCGGCGTTTCGAGCATGACCGCGAACTTCAGCCAGACCGATCGTAACGGCCGGGTGCTGACCGGCACGATGACGCTCAAGCGCCCCGGCAAGATCCGCTTCCAGTATCAAAAGGGCGTGCCCCAGCTGATCGTCGCCGACGGGCGCAGCCTCTATTTCATCGACTATCAGGTGCGGCAGGTTAATCGCTGGCCGATCGGCAATTCGCCGCTCGCGGTTCTGCTCAACCCCAAGCGCGACATCACCAAATTCGCCAAGCTCAACCCGACGAGCGATCCGCGGGTGGTCTCGATCGAAGTGCATGACAAAGCGCATCCCGAATATGGCCGCATCACGATGATCTTCCAGAAGAACGCGGCCGGGCCGGCGGGGCTGATCCTCCAGGGCTGGGTGGCGCTCGACTCGCAGAACAACCGCACGACGATTCGTCTCACCAATCAGCAGCTCAACGGCAACGTGTCCGACGGAGTGTTCCGTTGGAACGACCCACGGAGCCAAGGCCCGCGGAATCGCTGAGTTTTCTGAACATCGTTCATGCTGGCGACAGGTTGAGGCCATTAGAAACCAAATTGCGGATGTGGGGCGGTACCCGAGATTTTCCCCCTGTTGCTCGGGATCGAACCATTTCCCGCCTGCGTGACGAACGCTAGGTCGGCCCTCGCTCCATTGCCCCCGGAGCGGGGGCCTTTCCTTTTTGGAAAAGGTGCCGGGCTGGTGCCGGACGACAGGAGACTCTACATCGCCCCCGATGAAGATCGCCTCCTGGAACATCAACTCCGTCCGCTTCCGCATCGAGATCGTCGAGCAGTTCCTGCGCGAGGAGATGCCCGACATTCTCTGCCTGCAGGAAACCAAGGTCATCGACGGCGACTTCCCCGAGGCCCCGTTCCGCGCACTCGGCTATGATCACGTCATCAAGCACGGCCAGCGGATGCACCACGGCGTGGCGATCATCAGCCGCGTCCCGGTGGCCGAGGACGACCGCTTCGACTGGCAGGCCAATCAGGAAGCGCGGCATGTCGGCGTGCGGCTCCCCAACGGCGTGCGGCTCGAGAATGTCTATGTCCCGGCGGGCGGCGATATCCCGAACCGCGAGGTAAATCCCAAATTCGGCCAGAAGCTCGATTTCGTCGAACGGATGACGCGCTGGTCCGAGACGCTGAACGTGCCGTCGATCCTGACCGGCGACTTCAACATCGCCCCGCTCGAATGCGATGTGTGGAGCCACAAGCAATTGCTCGACGTGGTCAGCCATACGCCGATCGAAGTCGAGGCGCTGGGACGGCTGCAGGCGGCGCATGACTGGGTGGATCTCGGCCGCCGCTTCATTCCCGCGCCCGAACGCTGCTTCACCTGGTGGAGCTATCGTTCGAAGGACTGGACCGCCAATGATCGCGGGCGCCGACTCGATCATATGTGGGCGAGCCGCGAGGTCGCCGACAAGGCGACGACCCACAAGGTGTGCGAGCCGTGCCGTTCCTGGCTCAAGCCGTCGGACCATGTGCCGATCATCACCGAGTTCGACTTTTGACCGATCCGCGCGCCGTCGCCCGAGTGGTGGACGCGCTGCGTCGCGGCTGGCCGGTGGCGATTCGCGGGGCGGAAGGCACGCTGAAGCTGCTCGCGATCGAGACGGCCGATGCCGAACGACTGAAGGCATTCGATCCCGATGGCGTGGCGCCGATTCTGCTCTCGGCCGGCCGAGCGGCGACGCTCAAGCTGGCGAACCAGCGCGAGGCGGCGGCGCCCGACGGGCCGGTGCTGGTCGAACGCGTGCCCTGGCTCGATTTCGATACCGCGACAGCGTTGGCCGATCCGCAGCTCGATCTCGCAACTCCGCTCAAGGGGCCATTCCGGGCGATCTGCATAGACGCACCCGACGCGGCGGCGGCTGCGCTGCGGTTGGCGCGCGTGGCAGGGCTGCTGCCGGCGTTCTTCGCGATCACCGGCGATGCCGACGAGGCGATCACCCCCGCCGATATCGACGGGCATGAGGATGCCGACCGACTGCACATCGTCGGCCGCGCACGGCTTCCGGTCGAGGGTGCCGAAGACACCGAGATCGTCGCTTTCCGCACCGATGAGATGCCCGGCGAGCATGTCGCCCTGCTGATCGGGCAACCAAACGGCAATCTCCCCCTGGTCCGCCTCCACAGCGAATGCCTGACCGGAGACGTGCTCGGCAGCCTCAAATGCGATTGCGGGCCGCAGCTCAAGGCCGCCATCGCCGCGATCGAGGCGAGCGGCTGGGGCATCCTGCTCTATCTGCGCCAGGAAGGCCGCGGCATCGGGCTGATCAACAAGCTCAGAGCTTATGCGCTGCAGGATCAGGGCTTCGACACGGTCGACGCCAATACCCGGCTGGGTTTCGCCGTGGATGCCCGCAATTTCGCAGTGGCGGGACGGATGCTGAAGCTGCTCGGCCAGAAAACGGTACGGCTGCTCACCAACAATCCCGACAAGGTGGCGGCGCTGCAGGCTTCGGGGATCACGATCGCCGAGCGGGTGGCGCACAAGCTGCCGCCCAACCCGCACAACGAGCGCTATCTAGCCACCAAGCGCGATCGCACCGGGCACCAGCTCTGATGCGTTATTTCCTCGACACCGAGTTCAACGGCTTTGGCGGAGCGCTGATCTCGCTTGCACTTGTGCCCGAGTTGGAGGGCGCGGCGCCCTTTTACGAAGCACTGGAATGTACGCGGCCGACGGAGTGGGTGGCGACGCACGTGTTGCCGGTGCTCGGCACGGTCCCGGTCTCACGCGAGGAACTGGGCTATGGCCTGGCGCACTATCTGAGCGACGATCCCGACCCTTTGCTGGTCGCCGACTGGCCGGAAGACATAGCGCACGCATCCATGGCGCTGATCGCTGGCCCCGGTCGCCGCCACAATATCGATCGGATACGCTTTGAGTTGTGCGACGCGTTCGGGTTCGATTCGAACCTGCAGCGCGGTGCCGCACAACGCCTATCACGACGCAGTAGCGCTGCGCACACACTTGCTCGCGCGCGAGAATCGCTAGGCGATCAGCCGGGCGACTTCCTCGAAATCGGTGGCGATGGCGTGGACGCCGAGCGCGCGGAGGCGGTCGGCGTGATCGGGCGCACAGTGGTTGCCGGCGCATAGGCCGATGACCCAGGCGCCCGAGGCGACTGCGCCGGTGACGCCGACTGGCGAATCCTCGAGGATCACGCAGCGATGGATATCGACGCCGAGCGCCCTGGCGGCGTGGAGATAGACGTCGGGTTCGGGCTTGCCGCGCTCGACATGCTCGCGGCCGCTGAAGATCTTGTCGCCGAACGCGGCGCGGACGCCGAGATGATCGAGATGGCGTGTGATCCACTCGCTGCTGCTCGACGACGCGATCGCGCGAGGAAGCGCTTCGGGAAGGCTCTCGATAAAGCGGATCGCGCCGGCGACCGCGGGGAGCCCTTCCTCCAGAACGCGGCTGTCCTCCTCGGCGCGCACGGCGTGAAAGTCGTCGGGGATCGTCCGGCCGATCCAAGTCTCGATCGCCCCGAGGAAATCCGCGCCGGCCAGGCCCATGAAGTTAGCCATCGAATCCTCGGGCGTGGTCGGATGGCCGATGCTGGTGAGATATTCGGCGATCTGGCGGTTTCCCGCATATTCGCTTTCGAGCAGCACGCCGTCGAAATCGAATATGATGGCATCGAACCGTACGGACAACAGCCCGGGGGGCTGATGCCCTTCCACGCCATCGTCGAACCTCATGCCCGCGCTCCGAACAAGGCGGTCCCGACGCGAACATGGGTGGCGCCGATCGTCACCGCCGTCTCGTGATCGGACGACATGCCCATGCTGAGACCGGTGATGCCATGATCCCGGGCGAGCTTGGCGAGCAAGGCGAAATAGGGCGCGGGCTCGAGCTCGAGCGGTGGCACGCACATCAGGCCGGCTACCGGGAGATCGGCGGCACGGGCCTCGGCCAGCAGAACGGGTAAGTCGGCGACCGCGCAGCCACCCTTTTGGGGCTCGTCCCCGATATTGACCTGCACGAAGCAGGGCGGACGCTTCCCCGCCTTGTCCATCGCCCGAGCCAACGCCTCGACCAGCGAAGAGCGATCGACCGAATGGATCGCATCGAACAGCGTTACCGCTTCCTCGGCCTTGTTCGACTGGAGCTGGCCGACGAGGTGGAGCGCGATTCCTGAAGTCGTCTCGCGCAACTCGGGCCATTTGGCCACGGCCTCCTGAACGCGGTTCTCGCCGAACACGCGCTGTCCGGCATCGAGCAGCGGGCGGATTGCCGCCACGTCGTGCATCTTGGAGATGGCGATGAGCTCGACATCGGCGGGTTCGCGGCCGGCGATACGCGCCGCGCGCGCGATCTTCTCGCGGACTTCAGCGAGCCGGATTGAGGCGTCGTCCAAGGACATGCGGCGCGCTATAGGCGGGCGGATGCGACCCCGCCACCCTCTCCCGCACCTGTGGCTGATGACCGACGAGCGGATGGACGAATCTTTATGGACGGCGCTCGAACGATTGCCGCGGGGCGGCGGCGTGGTGTTCCGGCATTATGGGCTCGGACTGGCCGATCGGCGGGCGCTGTTCGCGAAAGTGGCAAGAATCGCGCGACGGCGCAGGCTGGTGTTGATTCGTGCCGGTGCCGAGCGGCTCGCGCGCGGCGAGTCGGGAGTCCACGCGCAGCGCGGTGCGGGTCTGCGGACATGGCCGGCGCATTCACGGCGCGAAGCGATGGCAGGCGTGCGCGCAGGCGCCGATCTTCTGTTCGTGTCGCCGGTATTCCCGACGCGATCGCATCCCGGGGCGCGATCGCTGGGGCAGGCACGATTGGGACTGATGATTCGGGGGTTGCCAGTGCCGATAATTGCGCTTGGCGGGATGAATGCGCGGCGTGCCGCCAGCCTGCAGCCTTTGGGGATTTACGGTTGGGCGGCGATCGATGCGTGGACGACCACGCCTTCGTCATCCCCGCGAGAGCCGGGACCCATCTCCTGAGCGAGCGACAAAATACACCGGCAAGGCCTGTGGACGGAGTCGCGAGGTGAGCCTCCGCTTTCGCGGGGGTGAGGGAATCGGGGAATATTCGAGATCCCGGCGTTCGCCGGATGACCACGCGCCTCAGAAGCGGAAGGCGGTGCCCACATAGACCGCCTGGCTGTCACGCCGATTGTCGGTCATCTTGGGCAGGCGGTCCTGCTCGCTCTTGTAGCGCACGCCCGCAGTCACATCGAGGTTGCGGGTCAGCGAATAGCTTCCGCCGACGTCGATCGAATAGCTGGGCTTGTCACCGATCAGCACCGGCGTGTCGGCCAGCGGACGCTCGGCAGCGGCCTGAACGCGGCCGGTGAGGCGGCTGCCGGTATAGCTGACGCCGATATTGGCGCGTTCAGTGCTGCCCGGCTGGGCGGCAAGCTCGATGCGAGTCACGTCGCCTGCGACCGCGAAGCGCTTCCAGCCGACCGAGACGCCGAGATTATAGGCGATCGGCGCGAGGCTGACCGGCGCGGCCGCAGCGACCAGGCTGCGATCGGCGATCGCCGTGCGAGTCGAGCGCGCCCGAACCGCCACGGTGACGGCACGGCTGCTGCGGCGCGATTCGGACGGCGTGAACCGGAAGCCGTTCTCGGGCAGGCCGCTGCGCGCGAGGATCGCGGCAAGCTTGGGATCGGCGGCGGCCGGCGTGAAAGTGCCGATGCCCCCGCGCACTGCGGTGGCGGCACGCTTGGCATAAGCGCGCTCGCCGCGGCCTTCCTGTGCCTGGAGCGCTGGCGCGACGAGAGCGCCGGCGGCGCAGATCGCCCCCAGCCCCATCAACGTCGTCCACCGTGCCAAACGCATTTTCATCCCCTTTTATATGGAGGTGCGTACCATGATTCGGAAGCTCGGTTCCACCTTCCGCTCAAATTTCGTGCCAGTGTTGCCCGATGCCCACAGATTCGGCGGCGAATCGACCCATTTTCCGGTGATTCGCCCGCGCGCTGCCGCCTTGCTCCCGCCACACGAGCCCCTATAGATGCTTTCGCTTTTCCCTTTCGCCTTTAGGAATGTGTCGATGAACCGCCTGTTGCGCACCGCGATCCTGGGGTCGCTCGCTCTTTCGATCACCGCGTGCGGCGGCAGCAAGCGCCCCGAAGCGGACCTCGCCGCGTCGAAGGTGACGACGATCGGCGTCAATTCTTATCTGTGGCGCGCAAGCCTCGACACGCTGAGCTTCATGCCGCTGCTCCAGACCGATTCGAACGGCGGCGTCATCGTCACCGACTGGTATGTGAACCCGAACACGCCGACCGAGCGGATGAAGGTGACCGTCACCGTGCTCGACCAGGACCTGCGCGCCGATGCGCTCCGCGTCGCGGCGCTGCGCGAAGTCAACCGCACCGGTCAGTGGGTCGCAGCCCCCGTTCAGGCCGCGACGGTGCAGAAGCTCGAGGACATCATCCTCACCCGCGCTCGCGATCTGCGCCGGGCCGCCATCGCGAATTAATAAGGCGCGGCGTTTGTAGCCGCTCCCGCCAGAGGAAGTTTGTAACTTGTCGCGCTTCAACCCCCTGAAGGCGGACGCGGCGTGGCAGAAGGCGTGGGAAGAACGCCGCACCTTCGCCGCCCGCGACGATTCGCCCAAACCCAAGTCGTTCGTCCTCGAGATGTTCCCCTATCCGTCGGGGCGCATCCATATGGGCCATGTCCGCAACTATACGATGGGCGACGTGCTCGCGCGCTTCCGCCGAATGAAGGGCATGGAAGTGCTCCATCCGATGGGCTGGGATGCGTTCGGCATGCCCGCCGAGAATGCGGCGATGGAAAAGAAGGTCCATCCCGGCAACTGGACCCGCCAGAACATCGCAACGATGAAGGCGCAGCTCAAGCGCCTCGGCTTCGCGCTCGACTGGACGCGCGAACTAGCGACCTGCGAGCCCGATTATTACGGGCACGAGCAGGCGATCTTCCTCGATTTCTTCGAAAACGGGCTGGTCTATCGCAAGGAAAGCGCAGTCAATTGGGATCCGGTCGACATGACCGTGCTCGCCAACGAGCAAGTGATCGACGGACGCGGCTGGCGCTCGGGCGCATTGGTCGAGCGCAAGAAGCTCAGCCAGTGGTTCTTGAAGATCACCCAGTTCGCCGACGAGTTGCTGAGCGGCGTCCAGGGGCTCGAGCATTGGCCGGACAAGGTCAAGCTGATGCAGGAGAACTGGATCGGCAAGAGCGAGGGACTGCGGTTCCGGTTCGCGCTCAGCGATGGCGGCGAAGTCCAGGTGTTCACCACGCGGCCCGACACGATCTTCGGATCGAGCTTCGTCGCGATCGCCGCAGACCATCCGATCGCGCAGAAGCTGGCGAGCGGCAATCCCGGAATCCAGGCGTTCATCGACCGTTGCAAGCAGGGCGGCACCACTGCGGCCGAGCTGGAAACGCAGGAGAAACTGGGTTTCGACACCGGGCTGCGTGCGACGCATCCTTTTGATCCTGCTTGGGAATTGCCGGTCTATATCGCGAACTTCGTGCTGATGGACTACGGCACCGGCGCAGTTTTCGGCGTGCCCGCGCATGACCAGCGCGATTTCGAGTTCGCGATCAAATATGGCCTGGGGATCCGCCGCGTTGTCTCCGACGGAGACAAGACCGCGCCTGAATTCCATGATTCCGCAGCATATAGCGGCCCGGGCACGCTGGTGAATTCGCACTTCCTCGACGGCATGGACGTGGCCGACGCCAAGCGTGCGGTGATCCAGCGGGCCGAGCAAAGCGGCTGGGGCACCGGCACGACTGTTTGGCGCCTGCGCGACTGGGGTGTCAGCCGCCAGCGCTATTGGGGCACGCCGATCCCGATCATCCATTGCGAGTCGTGCGGGCCGGTGGGCGTGCCGCGCGACCAGCTTCCGGTGGTGCTACCGGAGGACGTGTCGTTCGATGTCCCCGGCAATCCGCTCGACCGGCATCCGACCTGGAAGCATGTGAACTGCCCCAAGTGCGATGCACCGGCGCGGCGCGAGACCGACACGCTCGACACCTTTGTCGATTCGTCGTGGTATTTCATACGCTTCGCCAGCCAGCCTGCCGACAAGCCGTTCGACAAGGCAGTGGCCGAGCAATGGTTGCCGGTCGGCCAGTATATCGGCGGAGTCGAGCATGCGATCCTGCACTTGCTCTATGCGCGCTTCTTCACGCGCGCGCTCCAGCATATCGGCAAGCTCGACGTCGCCGAGCCGTTCGCGGGGCTCTTCACCCAGGGCATGGTGACGCACGAGACCTACAGGGCACAGGACGGGCGCTGGCTGTCGCCCGAGGAAATCCGCAAGGAGAGCGCCGGCGTGGTCGAAATCGCGTCGGGCGATGTCGCCGAGCTCGGCCGCATCGAGAAGATGTCCAAGTCGAAGAAGAACACCGTCGATCCTGAGCCGATCGTCGACCAGTACGGCGCGGACGCAGTGCGCTGGTTCATGCTGTCGGACAGCCCCCCCGAGCGCGATCTGGAGTGGAGCGAGAACGGCATCGAAGGCGCGTGGCGCTTCGTCCAGCGGCTTTGGCGACTGTTCGACGGGCTGGAGGATGCGACTGGTGAGGACAAGGACCTCGATCGGCGACTGCACCGCACGATCGCAGGTGTCGCCGGCGATATCGAGGCGCTGACCTTCAACAAGGCCGTGGCGCGGCTCTACGAACTGGTCAACGCAGTCGAGAAGGCGGCGCCTTCGGCCTCCCGGACGGATGCGATCCGCACGATCGTTCGGATCGTCGCCCCGATGGTGCCACATATCGCCGAGGAGGCCTGGGCCGCGATGGGCAATGTCGGATTGATCGCCGACGCGCCGTGGCCCGACGTGAATCCGGCGCTGCTCGTCGACGACGAAGTCACGATCGCAGTGCAGGTGAATGGCAAGCTGCGCGATACGCTGGTAATGCCCAAGGGCGCGCCGAAGGATGTGGTCGAGGCTGCGGCACTTGCTGCCGAGAAGATCGTTCGGTCGCTCGAAGGAAAGGCTCCGAGGAAAGTGATCATCGTTCCCGATCGACTGGTGAACATCGTCGCATGAGGGCCGCGGCGCTCCTCTGCGCAGGCGCGCTGGCGCTTTCGGCCTGCGGACTCAAGCCGCTGTACAGCGGCGGGGCCGGCGGGCCGGTGCAGACCATGCTCTCCACGGTGCAGGTCGCGCCGATCGAGGGGCAATCGGGTTGGCTCGTCTCCAACGCATTGCGCGACCGGCTGCAGGCGGGTGAGACGACGCCGCGCTATCGGCTGGAGGTGAAACTCGACGATTCGATCGCAGGACTCGGCGTGCGCAGCGACGACAGCGTCGCGCGCGAGCGGCGGACGTTGCGCGCGCGTTACCAGCTGGTCGATCTCTCCACCGGCGGTGTCGTGCTCGACGCGACGGCTGGGTCGGATGCGGGCATCGACGTGGTCGGATCCGAATATGCGACGATCGCGGCCGAGAAGACCGCGCTGGAGCGGCTGTCGGGAATCGTAGCCGACCAGATCGTCGCGCGCGTGGCGCGGTTCGCGCAATCGGGCGGCAAGCCGGCGCCGGCGCCCGCCAGCACGGGTGCTTCAGGGCAATGAAGGCCAGCGCGGCACAGATCCGCGCCGCTGTCGACAAGCCCAATCCGGCGACCCGGCTCTATCTGTTCCACGGGCCCGACGAGTCGGGCGCGGCCGAGCTCGCCGAACGGCTGGCGCGCGCGCTGGGCCCCGAAGCGGAGCGCGTCGATCTCGACATGAAATCACTGCGCGAACAACCAGGGCGGCTGGCCGATGAAGCGGCATCGATGTCGCTGTTCGGTGGCGTGCGCTATGTGCGGATCACCGGTGTGGAGGAAGGCGCCGGCGAGGCAGTCGCGCTGCTGCTGGGCGCCGAGCAAGCCGGCAATCCGGTGATAGCGATCGGACCGGGGCTCAAGGCCAGTGGCAAATTGGTCAAGACCGCGATCGCGGCGCCCACTGCGCTCACCTTCGCCTGCTATGTGCCCGAGGGGATCGACGCGGCGCGGCTGGCGACGACCGTCGCACGCGAGCACGGCCTGCGTCTCACCGGCGACGTGCCGCAGCGGATGGCAACGGCAACCGGGGGCGACCGCGCGATCCTGTCACGCGAGATCGAGAAGCTGGCGCTGTTCCTCGACGCCGCGCCCGACCGCCCGCGCGATGCCGACGGCGCGGCGCTCGACGCGATCGGCGCCGATCTTGGCGATACCGAGCTATTCCACGCCATTGAAGCCGTGCTCGACGGGCGCGTTGCGGAGATCGGCACCGAGCTGGCGCAATTGGGCGACGGCACCGCGATCCCGCTGCTGCGTCAGCTGGCACGCCGGTTGATGACATTGGCCGAGCTGCGCGGCGACATGGACAAGGGTGCGAGTATCGAGGAAGTACTTGAGAAGCATCGTATATTCTTCCGCGAAAAAGCCGCGACAGGACGAGCGCTGCGGCGCTGGAATGCCGCCCAAATCGTCCGCGCCATCGATCGCGTCCGCCAGACCGAGCGCGCATTGATGCATTCGGGAAGCGCGGGCGAAGTGCTGGCCGACGCGGAATGTATCGCGATTGCGCGCGCAGCGGCGCGGGCGCGGGGCTAGATCCGCTCGCCGGTGAGCCGCTGGCAGACCATGTCGAGCTGATCGAGGGTCGAATAAGCGAGCGTGAGACTGCCCCCTTTGGCGCCATGGACGATCTTGACGTTGAGGCCGAGAACGTCGCCGAGCTGGCGCTCGAGCGCCTGGATATCCGCATCCCGGAACGCCCCCTCCTCGCTCTTGCGCTTCGACACAGGTTTGGCGTCCCGCGCGAGCTTCTCGGTCTCGCGAACCGACAGCCCCTTCTCGGCGACAATACGCGCGAGACGCTCGGCATCGGGAGCGCCGATCAGCGCGCGGGCGTGGCCCATCTCGATCAGACCCTCAACCACCATCTGGCGGACCGGCTGGGGAAGATCTAGCAATCTCAATAGGTTGGCGACATGACTGCGCGATTTGTGCACGAGCCGACCGAGCGCTTCCTGCGTATGGCCGAACTCGCCGATCAGCCTGGCATAAGCCTCCGCCTCTTCGATCGCATTGAGATCCTCGCGCTGGATATTCTCGACCAGCGCGATTTCCATCGTCTCGGCGTCGGTGAGTTCGCGGACGATGACGGGGACTTCGTGGAGCCGGGCACGCTGCGCGGCGCGCCAGCGGCGCTCGCCGGCGACGATCTGATAGCTGTGACCGTGCGGACGGACGACGATCGGCTGGATCAGGCCGCGGGCCGCGATCGATTCGGCGAGATCGTCGAGGGCGGCCTCATCGAAATGGCGGCGCGGCTGCCCGGGATGCGGTGCCATCGCGCTGACCGGCAAAGTACGCAGCCCCGGAGTGCTGCTCGTCTCCGCTGCGCCGGAGATCGGCGCCTCGGGAACCGAATCGCCGAGCAAGGCGCTGAGGCCGCGGCCCAGGCCATGTTTGCGAGGAGCGGGTTCGGTCATGCGGCCTTCCTGAGCTTGGGCAGGCGCTCGATCACTTCGCGGGCGAGCGCGATATAGGCCTCGGAGCCGGCACAGCGATAATCGTAGATCAATGCCGGCATGCCATGGCTCGGCGCCTCGGACAAACGAACGTTGCGTGGAATCACGGTATCGAACACCACTTTCCCTAGTACAGCGCGAACATCATCTGCGACCTGGTCGGTCAGCCGGTTACGGCGATCGTACATGGTGAGCGCAACGCCGAGGATCGACAGGCCGGGATTGAAGCGGCTGCGGATGCGATCGATCGTGCTGAGCAGTTGACTGAGCCCCTCAAGCGCGAAGAACTCGCATTGCAGCGGCACGAGGAGCGCGTGCGCGGCTACCATTGCATTGATCGTCAGCAGCCCGAGCGACGGCGGACAATCGATCAGCACTACGTCCCAACGCTGTGCGGCGTGTCGGCTGATTGCCGCATCGAGGCGATGCGTACGCGCCTCGAATTCGATCAGCTCGATCTCCGCACCCGACAGATCCTGTGTGGCGGGGACGATGTCGAGCCGCGGCACCTTGGTGGCGATCGCGACCTGTTCGAGGCTGAGTTCGCTGACGAGCAAGTCGTAGCTCGATTGCACGCGGTCAGCACGGCCGATGCCAAGCCCCGTCGAAGCATTACCCTGCGGATCGAGATCGATCAGCAGCACGCGCTTCCCGGTTGCGGCAAGCGCTGTCCCGACGTTGATCGCGGTAGTGGTCTTGCCCACCCCGCCTTTCTGATTGGCGATCGCTATGCAGATCATCTGGGCCGCACCCCTCGGGCCACCACGATACCGGAATCCGGCTGTGTGATGCTTGGTTCCACGTGGAACACACCTTGCCATTTCACCTGCGCGGCTTCCACCTCTGATTGGGCGTTTCTACCCTTTGGAAGCACCCAGACTGTGGATGAATCTGTGCAGTGCGCTGTGGACGAGAGCAGTCGGGATAACTCCGCTACTGCCCGCGCCGAAACGATTGCGGCGCGATTCGTCGGACGATAGCTCTCGACTTTGCTCTGCTGCACCGTGACGCGAATCAGCCCCAGCTCAGATGCTACGCGTTGCAAGAACGAGACGCGGCGGACGCGAGGTTCGACCAGCACGACTGGGCGATCGAGCAGAATGCCCGCAACCACTCCAGGTAGGCCCGCGCCGCTGCCCACGTCGAGCCACATCCCTCGCTGCGCATTGCTGACCAAAGGAACGAGTTGCGCCGAATCGACGAAATGCCGTGCCCATAGAGTATTGAATGTGGAGGCGGCGATCAGGTTCTGGTTCCGGGCTTCCGCGCGCAAGAGCACTTCGTATCGCTCAAGCAGCGTTTCACGTGAAACACCGAAGCGTTCCCGAATCCATCCTCGAGCTTCGCCTTCGGTCACGCTACGGACTTCCTAGCGTGAAGCAGGATCGCCGACAGGGCCGCCGGGGTGATGCCGCGGATGCGCGATGCCGCTCCGATCGTTTCGGGACGCGCGGAGTTCAACCTCTCGACCATCTCGTTCGACAGTCCCGGGATCGCGGCAAAATCCAGATCCACGCGTAGACGGACATTATCATTCACGCGAAGTTGCTCGACCTCAGCCTGTTGCCGTTCGAGATACGGCGCGTAACGGGCATCTTCGACGAACTCCGCAAGGAGTCGCGGATCGGCGTCCGTCGCTTCCACGACATGCCGGAGTTCCACACCGGGAAAGCGCAACCATTCCTTCGCCGAGCGCCGCGCACCATCGAGCCCGACGGGCGCGCCAAGCGCATGGACCGCCGATGCGGTGAGCGACACGGCGAACTTTTCCTCTAGGACCGCCCGCGCGTTGCGACGTGCGGCGTAACGCGCACGCCGCTCGACACCGAGTACCCCGAGGTTCCCGGAGACCCCTTCCAATCGTGTTTCGGCATTATCGGCGCGCAGGCGGAGGCGGAACTCGGCACGGGCTGTGAGCATCCGATAAGGCTCGGTGACCCCTTGCAGGATCAGGTCGTCAACCATCACCCCGAGATAGGAAGTTGCGCGATCCAGGATCAGCGGCTCCAGTTCGCACGCGTGAGCGGCGGCATTTATCCCGGCGACGAGGCCCTGCCCTGCAGCCTCCTCATATCCGGTGGTGCCGTTGATCTGACCCGCGAAATAGAGGCCGGGAATGTCCGGCAAGCCCAAGGTCGCGCCGAGCGCGCGTGGATCGATATAGTCATATTCGACGGCATAACCGGGCGTGACGATCCGGGCGCGCTCCAGCCCCGGTATCGATGCGACCATCGTCTCCTGGACATCGACCGGCAGCGAAGTCGACATGCCGTTGGGATAGATCAGAGGCGTATCGAGGCCTTCGGGCTCAAGGAAGATCTGGTGACCGTCGCGGTCCCCGAAGCGATGAATCTTGTCTTCGATCGAGGGACAGTAACGCGGCCCCAGCGCGTCGATCGCGCCGGTGAACAGTGGCGAGCGGCTGAGGCCGCTGCGGACCGCATCGTGTGTCGCTCCAGTGGTGCGCGTCACGCCGCAGTACAGCTGGGGCAACGTGCGGCTCGCGGTAATCGGCGACATCGTCCACGGATCGTCGTCCGAAGGCTGTTCGGCGACCCGCGTCCAATCGATGGTGCGGCCGTCGAGGCGTGGCGGCGTGCCGGTCTTTAGACGCGCCATCGGAAGCGCCAATGCGCGAAGCTGCCCGGCTAGCTGTGTGGCCGCAGCTTCCCCCACCCGTCCGCCGAGCTCGCGCTCTTCTCCTCGGAAGATCCGCCCGCCGAGGAAAGTACCGGTGGCGAGCACCACTGCATTGGCCGCAAGCAATGTGCCGTCCGCTAGGCGCACGCCTGCGATCCGGCCGCCGGCGAGTTCGAGCGCGTCGGCCTCTCCTTCAACCAGTTCCAGACTGGGCTGTGCCTTGAGCATCGCCTGAATCGCTGCGGCATAGCGCACGCGATCGGCCTGGACGCGCGGTCCCTGCACCGCAGTACCCTTGCTGCGATTGAGCATCCGATAGTGGATGCCGGCAGCATCGGCTGCGCGCGCGATCAGACCGTCGAAGGCATCGACCTCGCGAACGAGATGGCCCTTGCCGAGCCCACCGATCGCCGGATTGCACGACATTGCACCGAGTTTGGTCAGGTCGAAACTCAGCAACGCGGTTCGCGCGCCGCGGCGGGCGGACGCAGCTGCAGCTTCGGTGCCGGCATGGCCCCCGCCGATCACGATGACATCAAACATTCCGCATTCGCTAGAGATTCGCGCGTGGTCCGTCAAAACGTTCCACGTGGAACATCTATTTGCCAATGCAGAATCGCGCGAAAAGCGAGTCGAGCATAGCCTCGACCCCCGCCCTTCCTGTGATTGCATCGAATGCGCGCCGCGCCGTTCGCAGTTCTTCCGCGGCCAGAAGAAGATCGTGCTGCGCCGCAGCACGATTCAGCGCATCGGCCGCGGTATCGGCGAGATCAGACTGGCGGCGATTGAGCGCGAGCAAATCCGGCGGCGGCAACAGCTTCGCGGCCAGTGCCTCGAGCCGCTCCCACAGCGAATCCATACCCGCTCCGCTGGCGGCCGAGATCGCCAAGTCCTCGTCGATCGTCGACTCCCGTCCGGGAAGATCGGCACGGGCATGCAGCCACAGCGTCACGGGATGATCGGGCGGCGGCGCGTCCCCGAGCCACAGTAAAATGTCTGCTTCCACCAGCGCGGCGCGCGCGCGATCGATGCCGATCGCTTCGATCGGGTCGACGGTCGCTTCAGCCAGGCCGGCGGTGTCGATCAGCATATATGCCGTACCATTGCGCACCACCGGCGCCTCGATTCGATCGCGCGTTGTGCCGGCGATTGGCGAGACGATCGCCGCGTCGCGTTCGATCATCGCGTTGAGTAATGTCGACTTGCCGGCATTGGGTGGGCCGGCGAGCACGACGCGCAGCCCGTCGCGGAGACGTTCGACCGGCGGCCGAGCCGTGACCTGCTTGATCTCCGCGGCAAGCGCCGCCGCGGCATCATGAAGCCCCGCCAGCGAATCCGCCCCCGCGACATCGTCCTCGTCGCTGTGATCGAGCTGCGCCTCGATCTCGGCGGCGAGCATCAGCAGGCGGTCTGACCAGTCCTCGATCTGGCGGCGCACTGCCCCCTCGGCCGATCGGACCGCAACGCGGCGCTGCGCCTCGGTTTCGGCCATCAACAGATCGCCCAGTCCCTCCGCTTCGCTCAGATCCATCCGGCCGTTGAGCAACGCGCGGCGCGTGAACTCGCCCGGTTCGGCGGGGCGCAGGCCCTCGATCGCGCCGAGCGCGGTCTCGACCGCGCGCACCACCGCGCGACCGCCATGTAGATGAAGTTCGATAAGATCCTCGCCGCTGGCACTGCGGGGGCCGGGGAAGAGCAACACGAGCCCGCGATCGAGCAACTCCCCGGTGGCCGGATCGCGCAGCGCGCGCAGCCCTGCTCGGCGGGGTGCCGGAAGATCACCCGCCAATAAAGCCGCGGCCTCGAACGCGCGCGACCCGCTCATGCGCAATATCGCGATGGCGGCGGGCGGGCCCCCGCTCGACACCGCAAAGATCGTATCCATCTCAGCCGCTTTGCTTGCCGCTTTCGAACATCGTCCGCCAGAAGCTCATCGCGCCGTCACCCATCGGTCCCCAATTGCGGATCATGTCGGCAAAACCTTCAGGAGTTCCTTGCTTTTCAATAGCTTCTACCATCATCTGGACATAACGGTCGTGCACCGGCGAGAGGTCGGGAAGCCCCATGGCACGGCGCGCCTCCTCGGGCGTGCAATCGACTTCGACATTGATCTTCATGGGCGCCGTCTCCGTTGCGCGGGCCGCCGGGCGGCTGCTAGTCTTGCGTCATGTATGCGCGCGACCATGCCCTGATCGCAACGCCCATCGGAGCGATCCGGGTCGAGGGCGATGAGACAGTGTTGACCGGAATCCGGATCGGCGGCGACGGCGCGCCATCTCCGGGCAATAATACGGCCGTGCGCGCGGCGGTCGAGCAGCTCGAGCAATGGTTCGCCAAGGAGCGGGAAGTGTTCGACTTGCCGCTCGTCCCCGCCGGCACTCCGCGCGGCGAGGAGCTGCGCGCCGGACTGATCGCGATCGGCTATGGCGATACGCTGAGCTATGGAGCGCTGGCCCGGGTGCTGGGATCGAGCCCGCGCGCGATCGGCCAGCTCTGCGCGAGAAACCCCTTCCCGATCGTCGTGCCCTGCCACCGCGTGCTCGGCAGCGGTGGCGCGCTCGGACATTATTCGGGTGGCGACGGGCCCAAGACCAAATCCTGGCTGCTCGAGCACGAGCGGCGGCATTCGAGAGAGATCTTGCTATGACGGTACGCATCGAAGCGAGCGACGGCAGCGGCAGCTTCAGCGCCTATGTCGCCGAACCCGCGGGTACACCGCGCGCCGCAATCGTTGTGATCCAGGAGATTTTCGGTGTGAACCCGGGGATCCGCCAGAAATGCGACGATTGGGCGGCAAAGGGATATCTCGCATTCGCACCCGATCTGTTCTGGCGGTTGCAGCCGGGAATCGAGCTCGATCCCGACATTCCCGAGCAATTCCAGCAAGCGCTCGGTTGGATGAACCAGTTCGACCAAACCAAGGGCATCGAGGACATCGAGTCGACAATAAAGGTGGCGCGAGCGAAGCTGGGCGGCACGGGCAAGGTCGGCGCGGTAGGCTATTGCCTCGGCGGGCGCCTCGCCTTCATGACCGCGACGCGAACCGATTCCCACGCAACCGTCGGCTATTACGGCGTCGGCATCGACAATCTGCTCGGCGAGAAACACGCGATCGCCAACCCGTTGCTGCTCCACATCGCCGGTGCCGACCATTTCGTCACCGCCGACGTCCGTGCAAAGATGCACGACGGACTCGACGACCACCCCAAAGTGACCTTGTTCGACTATCCCGGCGAGGATCACGGCTTCGCGGCGGAGATGGGCAAGCGTCGATCGGAGGCCGCGGCGCAGCTGGCGGACGACCGGACGGCAGCATTTTTCGCCGAGTATCTGGGCTGAGGCTCCTTCGTCATTTTCGCCTTCGCGGAAATGGCCAAGGTATCAGGACGCCTCAGCCGAAAAAGCTGAGGATCCCCGGCGTTTCGTGGGTGCCGACCCAGCCTTCGTAGATCATCCGGAAAGCGACAAAGACGATCACCGCGAGGCCAATATAGGCGATCCAGCGATAGCGATCGATCAGCTTGGCAATGAAGTTGGCCGCAAGGCCCATCAAGGCGACCGAGAGCAGCAGGCCGACGACGAGAATACCGGGATGTTCGCGCGCCGCGCCGGCGACGGCGAGGACGTTGTCGAGGCTCATCGACACGTCGGCGATCGCGACTGCCCAGGCGGCGCCGGCGAAGCTGCGCGCGGAACGGATTCCCGAACGTTCGTCTCCGTGAATCTCCTCCGAGCCCGGGCTCTCGCCCATGTGCCTGATCTCGCGCCAGAACTTCCAGCTCACCCAAAGCAGCAACAGCCCGCCGGCGAAGATCAGCCCGACGATGCCCATCAGCCAACTGACGATCAGCGCGAAGAAAATGCGCAGGACCAGCGCGGCGCCGATGCCGATCAGGATGACCTTCTTGCGTTGCCCGGCGGGAAGACCCGCCGCGAGCGCTCCCACGACGATCGCATTGTCTCCAGCAAGGACCAGATCGATCATCAGCACCGACCCGAACGCCGCGAGCGCTGCCGGCTCGGTGATGTTCGAGAAGTCGGCGACGATATGGTGCCAGATGTCCAGCGGAGATCCCATCCCGCCGGCTGTGGAAGCGGCGGCAGACAGCAGTGCGAACAGGCTCAAACGATCGACTCCCCGAAATATTCGACCACCGGCATCGGCTCATAGAAGCCGTGGAGCAGCCTGCGCCAGTCCTGATAACCCGCCGACGTGCGGAAACCATCGCGATGCGCGGCGATATCGGTCCAAACCACTCGCAACAGATAGAGATCCGCGCGCTCCGCAGCGGGACGAACCTCGATTGCGACGAACCCCGGCGAGGCCGCGATCAGCGGCCTTGCTTCGCGCATCGCCGCTTCGAAGGCTTCGCTCTCGCCCGAGCGGACATGGAGGAGAGCGTGTTCGACGATCATGCCGGCCTCTCCCTGTGTTCAACAAACTGCGTCGGGCAGCGAGGTTCCCAGACACGTCATCCCGGCCGAAGTGCCGGAATCCAACGGTGCCGCATGCGAAGGACTGAAGGCGCCTGCTCTTCAGCCAGCCTCACGGTGTACCTCGGCACAATGCCGGGATGACGGATAGGTTTACTGATTCATCGAATCGAAGAAGTCCTCGTTGGTCTTCGAGTCCTTCATCTTGTCGAGCAGGAACTCCATCGCGTCGATCGTGCCCATCTGCATGAGGATACGGCGGAGCACCCACATCTTGGAGAGCTTGTTCTTGTCGACGAGCAGCTCTTCCTTGCGGGTGCCGGACTTGCCGACGTCGAGCGCCGGGAAGATGCGCTTGTCCGCCACCTTGCGGTCGAGCACGATTTCCGAGTTGCCGGTGCCCTTGAACTCTTCGAAGATGACTTCGTCCATGCGGCTGCCGGTGTCGATCAGCGCCGTGGCGATGATCGAGAGCGATCCGCCCTCCTCGATGTTGCGCGCGGCACCGAAGAAGCGCTTCGGTCGCTGCAAGGCATTCGCATCGACACCGCCGGTCAGCACCTTGCCCGAGCTGGGCACCACGGTGTTGTAGGCGCGGCCGAGGCGCGTGATGGAATCGAGCAGGATCACCACGTCCTTCTTGTGCTCGACCAAGCGCTTGGCCTTTTCGATCACCATTTCGGAGACCTGCACGTGGCGCTGCGCCGGCTCGTCAAAGGTCGAGGAGATGACCTCGCCCTTCACGCTGCGCTGCATGTCGGTGACTTCCTCGGGGCGCTCGTCGATCAGCAGCACGATCAGGAAGACCTCAGGGTGGTTCTCGGTGATCGCGCGGGCGATGTTCTGGAGAAGCACCGTCTTGCCCACGCGCGGCGGCGCGACGATCAAGGCGCGCTGGCCCTTGCCCTGCGGCGCGACGATGTCGATGACCCGCGCCGACTTGTCCTTGATCGTCGGGTCGAGCGTGTCGAGCGTCAGCTTGCTCTCGGGATAGAGCGGCGTGAGATTGTCGAAATTGACGCGGTGGCGGACCGCATCGGGATCATCGAAATTAACCGAGACCAGGCGGGTCAATGCGAAATAGCGCTCGCCGTCCTTGGGGCCGCGGATCTCGCCTTCGACGGTGTCGCCGGTGCGCAGGCCGAATTTGCGGACCTGGTTGGGCGAGACATAGATGTCGTCGGGGCCGGCAAGATAATTCGCCTGCGGGCTGCGCAGGAAGCCGAAGCCGTCGGGCAGCACTTCGATCGTGCCTTCGCCCATGATCTGCTCACCATTCTCGGCCTGGGCCTTGAGGATTGCGAACAGCAGATCCTGCTTGCGCAGCGTCGACGCGCTTTCGACGCCGAGCTCTTCAGCCATGCTGACGAGTTCGGCGGGCGGGGTTTTCTTGAGTTCCTTGAGGTGCATGGGGAGTCCGGGTGCTGGGAAGCTATGGGGAGAGCGTCGGTCGGCGGATGCGCACGAGTGGCGATGCTGAAGGAGGGAACCGTCGCCCGAGGAGCGTCCGGTCTGATGTGCGAATTAGGTGTGGGTCTTCGTCAAGTCAACGGCCATCGCAACGATTTACGCGCAGGAATATTGCCGAAACTGCGGAGCCGCCGCAAAATTAGAACGGTTTGACCACCACGAGCACGACGATGAGCACGACCGCCAGCGCGGGGACCTCGCCGAGCATGCGCAGCCGGCGCGGCGAGAGACTGCCCTGCCCCTTGGCCAGCTTCTTCGAATAGCCGACCGCCCAGCCATTATAGCCGCTGAGCGCGATCACCAGCAGCAGCTTGGCATGGAGCCAGCCGAGCCCGGGCTCGCCGTCGAACAGTCCGAAATTGGTGGCGAGCGCAAGTCCGAGCAGCCAGACGATCGCCATCGACGGCACAAGAATCGTGCGGCGGAGCAAGGCCTCGCGCTTTTCCCAATCGGCGGCCTGCGGCGTGCCGAGCGCCTCCTGGTGATGAACGAGATAGCGCGGCAGCAAAAACAGGCCCGCCATCCAGAAGATCACGAAGATGATGTGGAACGCTTTGACCCAGAGATAGGCGCCACCCAAAAATCCAGTCATGCTCGCCTCCGTTCGCGGGCGGTCATTTTTCCGTCCTCACCCGCGCCAGCAGCTGCTCGACATGCGCAATCGGCGTATCGGGCAGGATGCCGTGGCCGAGATTAAACACATGCGGGCGTTCGGCGAAAGCGGCCAGAATCCGGTCGACCGCGGCATCGAGCGTCGCACCGCCGGCGATCAACGCGAGCGGATCGAGATTGCCTTGCACCGGCATGTTCGCGGGCAGCGAGGCATGCGCCCAGACGGGATCGACGGTCTCATCGACACCAATCGCATCGACGCCCGTCTCACGGGCATACGCAGGGAGCTTGCCGCCAGCGCCCTTGGGGAAGCCGATCACCGGGACGCCCGGCGCACGGGCATGAAGTGCCGCGACGATGCGCGCGGTGGGGGCAATCACCCATTGCTCGAATTGCACAGGCGAAAGGCTGCCCGACCAGCTGTCGAACAGCTGGACCGCCTCGACGCCGGCAGCGATCTGGCCGAGCAGATAATCGATCGTGCACTCGGCAATGCGATCGACCAGCGCCTGCATCAATGCGGGATCGCGATAAGCAAGGCGCCGCGCCTCGGCCTGCTCGCGGCTGCCCTGCCCGGCGATCATGTAGGTCGCGACGGTCCAGGGACTGCCTGCAAAGCCGAGGAAACTGGTCTCAGGGGGCAAGAGCGTCGCCACCTTGCGGACGGTGCCGTACACCGGTTCCAGTGCTCCTGCGTTCGTCCGGAGGCCTTCCAGCACGTCGCGGGCGGTGATCGTGGGTGCGAGCCGCGGGCCCTCACCGATTTCGAACCAGAGATCCTGCCCCAGCGCCATCGGCACGATCAGAATGTCGGAGAACAGGATCGCGCCGTCCATGCCGAAGCGGCGGATCGGTTGCAGCGTGATCTCGGCCGCCGCGTCGCTTTCCATCGCGAGCGCGAGGAAGCCGCCTTTCTCCTCCCGCAGCGCCCGATATTCGGGGAGGTAGCGGCCCGCCTGGCGCATCAGCCAGATCGGAGGAACCAGCTGTCGCGCACCCTTCAAAGTCGCGAGCAGGGGCTTGGGAGACGGGGAGCTCAGGGCCTCTATCCTAATTCTATAAGAGAAGAATCTAAGGGTTGTTGGAGATAGTAGGGGCGTGGAAGCCGGGGCTTAGGCACTCGCCCGCAAATTGCCAACAGATTGACTCCGTCGCCCCCACGGATGCCCGCGGATTCGGCTTTCATGTCCCCGCTTTCCACAGCCTGTGACCCGGAACCGGGGGCTGGGGACGGGGTTGTGGAAGAATCGCGAGCCGGAGCCCGGTTTTCGCGCGCTTGGCCGCTGCGCGCGGTTGCGCTAGCGGCTGTCCATCATGTTCTCCACAGATTCACGCACGGCCTGATGCGGCTCCATCTCCACCTTCTCTCGGACTCCACCGGCGAGACGCTGGAGAATATCGCCAAGGCCGCGCTGGCACAGTTCGACGACGTCGAGACGCTGCGCCATTTCTGGCCGATGGTGCGCAGCGAAGCGCATCTCGAGCGCATCTTGGAGGAGATCGCGCAGAATCCGGGCTTGGTGATCTTCACTTTGGTCAACAACGATGTCCGCCGCACGCTCGAGACGCGCTGCCGCGCGATGGGGCTGCCGGCGATCGCGCCGCTCGATCCGGTGAGCCACGCGCTGTCGAACCTGCTCGGGCAGGAAGCCAAGGCCCGGCCGGGGCGGCAACATACCCTGGACGCCGCCTATTTCGCGCGGGTCGACGCGATCCAGTTCACCATGGCGCATGACGACGGCATCGGCGCCGAGGATTGGGAGGAATGCGACATCGTCCTCGCCGGCGTGTCGCGCTCGTCCAAGACGCCGACGTCGATCTATCTCGCCAATCGCGGCTACAAGACCGCCAATATCCCGATCGTGGTCGAATCGCCGCCGCCGGCGGAGCTGTTCGGACTCAAGCATCCTCTGGTCGTCGGGCTCACCACCAGCGCCGACCGGCTCGTCCAGATCCGCCGCAACCGGCTGCTCTCGCTCAACCAGAGTCCCGAAACGGCCTATGTCGATCAGGATTCGGTGCAGCGCGAGATCGCTTATGCTCGCCGCATGTTCGCCGACAATGGCTGGCCGGTGATCGACGTGACGCGGCGATCGATCGAAGAGACCGCGGCGGCGATCATCCAGCTCTGCAACGAGCGGACATTGCGGGAGAAGGATGCATGAATCTGATCCTCGCCTCGCAGAGCGCGTCGCGCCGGGCGATGCTCGATGCCGCCGGCGTGCCGTATGAAGCGGTCGCGGCGCAGGTCGACGAGGCTTCGGCGAAGGAATCGCTGATCGCGGGCGGGATTTCCGCGCGCGACTTGTCGGACGCGCTCGCCGAATTGAAGGCGCTCAAGGTCTCACGCATGGCGCCGGGCGCACTGGTGCTCGGCTGCGATTCGGTGGTTGCGCTCGACGACGGCACCTTGCTCGACAAGCCGGTCAGCCGCGAGAATGCCGCCGAGCATCTGCGGATGATGTCGGGACGGCACCACGATCTCTACAGCGCCGCGGTGATCGCCGAGGGCGGTCGCGGCGTCTGGCGGCACGTCGATCGCGCGCGGATGCACGTCCGGACATTGTCGGAAGGCTTCATCGCCGAATATCTGGACAAAGAATGGCCCGCGATCGGCGGCTGTGTCGGCTGCTACCGGATGGAGGGGCCGGGTGTGCAGCTGTTCAGCCGCACCGAGGGCAGCCACTTCACCATTCTGGGAATGCCGATGCTGCCACTGCTCGATTATCTGCGCGTCCGGGGAATTCTGACGTCATGACGCTTCCCTTGCCATATGCCGAAGTGATCGGCGACCCGATCGCGCATTCGAGATCGCCGCTGATCCATGGTTTCTGGCTCGAAGCGCTGGGCATCGACGCCGAATATCGCGCGACGCACGTCACTCCCGAAGGGTTGGCCGCCTATTTCGAGTCGCGGCGGAGCGATCCCGCATGGCGCGGGACCAACATCACCATCCCGCACAAGCAGGCAGCGCTCGATCATGTCGAGGACCGCGGCGACGTGCGCGGCTCGATCGGCGCAATCAATACGGTGGTGCGCGCCGAAGACGGTGCGCTGATCGGCACCAACACCGATGCCGGCGGATTCTACGCGCCGATCGCCGGGCTCGACCTCGAAGGCCGGCATGCGGTGGTGGTCGGCGCGGGCGGTGGCGCGCGCGCGATCCTGTTTGCACTGTCGCGGGTGGGCATCGGCCGGGTGACGATCCTCAACCGCAACGTGCTCAAGGCTGCGGCCTTGCTGTCGAGCTTTGGGATCAAGGGTGACGCGGTGCCGCTCGGCAGTCCGCTCCCCCCCGCCGACCTGCTGGTCAACGCCAGCGCGCTCGGCATGGGGGGGCAACCGCCGCTCGATCTCGATCTGTCGCCGCTCCCCGAGGATGCGGTGGTCTATGACATCGTCTATTCGCCGCTCGAGACGCCGTTGCTCGCCCAGGCGCGGGCGCGCGGGCTCGATACCGTGGACGGCCTCGACATGCTGATCGGCCAGGCCGCTCTGGCATTCGAACTATTCTTCGGTGCCGCGCCGCCGCGCGACCGCGACGATGGGCTTCGGGAATTGCTGGAGAAATGATCACCGTCGGTCTCACCGGCTCGATCGGAATGGGCAAGTCGACCGTCGCGCAGATGTTCGCCGCGGAGGGCGTGCCGGTGTTCGACGCCGATGCGACCGTGCACGCGCTGCAGGGGCCCGGCGGTGCGCTGGTCGAAGCGATCGAGACAGCCTTTCCCGACACCACCGGTCCGCAAGGCGTCGATCGTACCGCGCTGCGCGAGGCGGTGTTCGGCGATGAATCGGCGTTCGCCCGACTGGAGGCGCTGGTGCATCCGGCGGTTGCGCGCGAACGCGACAGGTTCCTGGCGGCCAACGCAGGTGCGCCGATCGTCATGCTCGACGTGCCCTTGCTGTTCGAGGCGGGCGGCTGGGCGGCCGTCGACAAGATCGTCGTGGTCTCCGCTCCGGCCGAAGTACAGCGCGCCCGCGTGCTCGCGCGGCCGGGAATGACTGTCGAGCGCTTCGAATCGATCCTCGCGCGCCAGCTTTCCGATGCGGAGAAGCGCGCCCGCGCCGATTTCGTGATTTCCACCGATGGCCCGCTGGACGAAACCCGCGCGCAGGTGCGCCACGTCCTCACTTGCCTAGCCGCGCGCGCGGGAGGATAAGGCGGAATGCGCGAAATCGTGTTCGATACCGAAACGACGGGGCTCAGCTTCGCGGGCGGAGACCGGCTGGTCGAGATCGGCTGCATCGAACTGGTCAACCGGGTGCCCACCGGGCGGCATCTGCACCATTATATCAATCCCCAGCGCGACATGCCGGCCGAGGCCGAACGCGTCCATGGACTGAGCGCGCGCTTCCTCTCGGACAAGCCGCTGTTCCACGATGTGGTCGAGGATCTGATCGAATTCCTCGGCGATTGCCCGCTTGTGGCGCACAATGCGGGATTCGACTTCTCGTTCCTCAATGGCGAGCTCGGCCGCTGCGGGCGTCCGTTGATCGATCATGGCCGGATGGTCGACACGCTCGCGATCGCGCGCGTCAAGCATCCCGGTGCCAAGCACACGCTCGACGCCCTGTGCGTGCGCTACGGAATCGATCTCAGCGCGCGCACGCTCCACGGCGCGCTGCTCGACGCGCAGCTGCTGGCGCAAGTCTATGTCGAGCTGACCGGCGGGCGGCAGATCACCTTGGGCCTCGCGGTCGACGCGCCGGTGATGCGCGAGACGCCCGCCGAGGCTGCGAACCGGGTCCATGTGCGACCCGCCCGGCATTTTGCGCCATCGGCTGCGGAACTTGAGCGCCACGCAGCCTTTGTCCAGAAGTTGGAGGACCCGCTCTGGGTATCGGCGGCATCCGGTTGACCGGGTTCGCCGACACCCGTGTCGGAGCGACCTCATTTTGAAGCGGAGGTAATGTCATGGATATCCGAGTCTCTGGCCATCAGGTCGAAACCGGCGCAGCGCTCAAGACGCTGGTCACCGAACGACTCCAGGGTATCGCCGACAAATATTTCTCGCGTGCCATCTCGGCCCAGGCCACGTTCGGCAAGGGGCCGCACGACAATGGCTTCACCTGCGACATCGTCATGCACGTGATGCAGGGACTGGTGCTCAAATCCTCGAATTCGGGGATGGAGGCCAATGGCGCGTTCGACGGCGCCGCCGATCGCATCGACAAGCAGCTCCGCCGCTATACCCGGCGGCTCAAGGACCGGCAGAACGGCACCGTCAATGCGTTCGCCGAGAACGGTGCCTATGACAATGCCGGCTACACGCTGTTCGAGGAGCCGGCTCCCGAGGAGGAACCGTCCGAGGCCCCGCTGATCATCGCCGAGACGCGCGTCGACGTGCCCGAGGCGACGGTTTCCGACGCCGTGATGATGCTCGATCTGCGGCACACCAATGCGCTGCTGTTCCGCAATACCGCAACCGGAACCCACAACATGGTCTATCGCCGCGGCGACGGGACGATCGGCTGGGTTGAGCCGAACCGCACTCAGGCCTGAGGCCTCGTATTCCCTGCCCGCAATGGCCGCGACGGAGCGGATTTTGGCGCACAGGGAGGAATGAGGAGGGAGCGATGTGGAGTTCGAGGCCGGTCGTGCCCCCGGCACGACCTGAACATCGCGGGGCGATGTTCACCTCGCACTCGTGACCGACGAATGACGTGGCTGTGCGCCAAAATCCGCCCGCCGCATCGGGGTCCCCACAAAGTAGTACTTTGTGGGGTGCCCCTGCGCGGTCGTCCGGAGACGAACGCTGGACTGCGTCAGCCCGCTTGCACGGGCCACCAGCCCGCGCTGCGCGAGCTTCCTTGCCAGCGCTCGTCTCCGGACGATCCCGGCCGTTGCGGGCAGGGAATACGAGGCCTAAAGGAGAGCGCGCCCTGGGGGCGGAACGCTTTGGACAACCGATGACCGAACTCAGCGATTTGCTGACGCCCGAGGCAGTGCTTGCCGGCCTGGGCGCAGCAAACAAGAAGACATTGTTCCAGCAGCTCGGCACCGCCGCGGCGCGCGCTTATGGCGTCGACGCGAAGCTCGTGACCGATCGGCTCGGCGAACGCGAGAAGCTCGGCTCGACCGGTTTTGGCGGCGGAATCGCGATTCCGCACGGCAAATTGGACGGGCTCAAGCATGTCGCGGGCGTGTTCGTGCGGCTCAACCAGCCGATCGACTTCGCCGCGATCGACGATCTGCCGGTCGATCTGGTGTTCATGCTGCTCTCGCCGACGGGCGCGGGCGCCGAGCATCTCAAGGCGCTCGCCTGCGTGTCGCGAAAGCTGCGCGACCGCAATTTCGCCGCCAAGTTGCGCGGTGCGGGCTCGGACGACGCGCTGTTCGCATTGCTCGTCGGCGTGGAGACGCGTGACGCCGCCTGAGCCCCGCCCTGAGCCGCGGGGCGCGGAGGCGCATTTCCGCGCACTCGAATCGCTCTATGCCGCCGCGCCGATCAACCGGCTGTTCGAATCGGTGCTCGAGATCGCCGAGGGCGGAGTCGCCCGGATCCGGTTCCACATCGATTCGCGCTATTTCCACGCCGCCGGCGCGGCGCATGGGACGAGCTATTTCAAGATGCTCGACGACGCCGCTTTCTATGCCGCGAACAGCCTCGTCACCGATCGCTTCCTTCTGACCACTGCGTTCAACCTGCTCTTCACCAAGCCGCTGGGCGAAGGTCCGGTGATTGCTGAGGGCCGCTGGGTGAGCGGGCAGCGCCGGGTGTTCGTCGCCGAGGCGCGGCTGATCGACGCGAGCGGCGAGGAGGCGGCGCGCGGCACCGGCACCTTCATGCGCTCGCGGATCCCGCTCGCCTCGCTCCCCGGTTATCGGGCGGCGTGATGGCGCGGCTGACCAGCGCGGTGCTGGTGAGCGCATTGGTGCGGCGCGTGGACCAGGCGGGCGGATCGGCGATGGTGCTCGCCAAAGGCGACGCGACCGCAGGCGGAATCCTGGTTCTCGCGTACCAAAAAGGCACAAATCCGCGCTTCTTTGAACGCGGTCTTGGTCCAAAAGGGGACCCGGCGCTGATCGCTTCCGGCCCCCCCGAATTCGCCGACGAAAGCGCGGTTTCTGCCTATTGGCAGCGCCGCCGCGGCTTCGACACGGACCTGTGGGTGGTCGAACTGGATATCGCAGGGGCGGAACGCTTCGCCGCTGAAACGTTTAACATTGATTGACATTGCGCGCCCGCGCGGGGAAAGGCGGCAGACGTTCCATAGCGTTGTGCCGACCGGGGTGTGAGACCGGGCGGTTACGCAGTCGGGGGGGAAGCCCGGCAGACCAGGTTTGTTGACGGTCTGTCGCGCGCCAACCGCACAGTAATGAAGCATAATGAAGTTCATGCCACGCGCCGCGACTTTCGCGGCTGTGACTTTTTGCGCTGGCGCACTTGCGAATGCCGCCACGCTCGACGCGAACATGGTGAGCCAGGAGGCTCCGGTTCAGGCAGTCAACACTCAGGAACACCACGTTGTTCCCGCGCCGACGATCGTGGCGCAGCCGGTCCTGAAGCAGGACGGCGAGATCGTGCAGCCGCTCCCGGAAGCGGCGCTCAAGGAAGATCAGGATTTCGCGACCCTTTCCGCCGCGGTTGCCGCGCACGAGGGCGGCGCCGGCGCCGATGCCGAGCTCAATTGCCTCGCGGTCGGCGTCTATTACGAGGCGAAGAGCGAACCGCTCGCCGGCCAGCTCGCGGTTGCCGACGTCATCATCAATCGCACCAAATCGGGTCGCTTCCCCAAGTCGATCTGTTCGGTGATCACCCAGCGCGGCCAGTTCTCGTTCGTGCGCGGCGGCAAGATGCCGACCCCGCCCGCCAACGCCCAGTGGCGCAAGGCGCTCGGCGTCGCCAAGGTCGCGCAGCAGGATCTGTGGGACAGCCCCGCGGAGAACGCGCTCTATTTCCACGCGCGCTACGTGAAGCCGAGCTGGGCGCGCGCGCGCGTCGCCACGGTGGGCAATCACATTTTCTACCGTTAATTTTGGCGCTTATTCCGGCGCGGGACTTTCCCGCGTTCGTGGAATGTTCTAACAGCCGGGGATGACCTCCCCGGCTGTTTTGCCATCCGATGCTCCCCTGGTGGCGAGCGAAGTCGCCCGCGGCGTCACGCGGATGCTGCTGCGCCACGATTGCGTCGCGATCGCCGAAGTCCCGCTCGACGGCGGCCGCCGCGCCGATCTGATGGCGCTCGATTCGCGCGGCAACATCCTGATCGTCGAGATCAAGGTGTCGCGTGCCGATCTGCTCGGCGACGGCAAATGGACCGACTATCTCGCGCATTGCGACCGCTTCTTCTGGGCGGTGCCGGCGGGATTCGATCTGCGGCCGTTCGAGCAAGAAGGGTTCCTGCCGGCGCGCGCCGGGCTGATCGTCGCCGATCGCTACGACGCGGCAGTGGTGCGCGAGGCGGCGACGGTGCCGCTCGCCGCCGCCACGCGCAAGAAATGTACCCTCGCCTTCGCCCGGCGTGCGGCACGGCGCGTGACGCATCTGCTCGACCCGGAGGCCGAGCAGGTCTTCTGAGAGAAGACGAGCGTCAGTTCGCGCCGGGGCCGGTCGCGCCGGTCTTCGCGCCCGCTTTGGGAGCATCGGCCAGCAATTTGGCGATCGCCGGATAGCGCGTGTTCTCGCGGGCATAGTCGCGCGCCGATTTGCCGCTGCCGTAATCGGCGCGGTCGGGATTGGCCTTTGCGTCGAGCAACTGGCGGACGATATCGATATTGTGCATCTGCACCGCGCGGATCAGCGGCGTTTCGCCCCCGGCATTGGCAAGGTTCACGTTCGCGCGATACTTGATCAGGATGCCGACACCCTCGCTCCAGTTCTGCTCGATCGCAACGATCAGCGCGGTATTGCCGCGGGCATCCTGCAGGTTCGGGTTGATGTCGTCGGCCTGGAGCAATGCGCGCAGATAGAGCGCGTCCGAGCGCCGGGCGACGATGTGCAGCGCACCCTCGCCGCTGCCGCGCTCCTTGGTGTTGACGATGCGCAGCGAGCGATCGAGCAGGAACTTGTTGACCTTGGGCCCATCCGCATCCCGGATGGCCTTGAGGAATTCATAGCCGTCCGAAAACTGCTGCGCGACGGCAGGGACCGCAATGAGCGCCAATGCGGCGACGGCGGCTACGCGGAACACACGAAAACCCATGATGCGGCTGAACCCCTCACTGAACCCCGTTCTTGCAAGCGCTCGACTAACAGATCATGGCTGACGGCGCCATGTACAGGATGTTTCCAGCCCTCGCTTTGCTCTGCGCGATCCCGCTCGCCGGCTGCGGTACCGCCAAGCCCGAGGAGCCGCCGCTCGCCGGCGCGCGGATCGGCGGGCCGTTCACGCTCATCGACCAGAATGGCAGGACCGTGCGCGACAGTGATTTCGCCGGCCGGTACCGCATCGTCTATTTCGGCTACACCTATTGCCCCGATGTCTGCCCCACCGACATGGCCAAGATCGGCCAGGCAATGAAGATCCTCGACAAGGAAGCCCCGCGGGTCGCTGCCAAGGTCGTGCCGATCTTCATCACCGTCGATCCCGAGCGCGACACGCCGGCTGCGATCAAGCAGTTCGTGGCGAACTTCCACCCGAGTATCGTCGGCCTCACCGGCAGCCCGCAGGCGATCGCCGCAGTCGCCAAGAGCTATGCCGTCTACTTCAAGAAACAGCCGCCCGGACCCGGCGGCGGCTATATGGTCGATCACCTCGCCGTCGCCTTCCTGATGGGGCCGAATGGCGAGCCGATCACGTCGCTGCCGATCGACAAGGACGGGCAGGCGATCGCCGGGCAAGTGAAGCACTGGGTCCGATGAGCGCGCGCTTCTGGGAGGATGTGCCGCTCGCGAAGCTCGATCGCGCCCAGTGGGAAGCCCTGTGCGACGGTTGCGGCAAATGCTGCGTGCACAAGCTCGAGGACGAGGAGACCGGCGAGCTGCACGCGACCAATGTCGCCTGCCGGCTGCTCGATCGGCGGATGGGACGGTGCAGCGATTATCGCCACCGCCATGCCTATGTCAGCGAATGCGTGCGGCTCAACGCGAACAACGTCGCCGGCATCGAGTGGCTGCCCTCGACCTGTGCCTATCGGCTGCGCGCGGCGGGCGAGCAATTGCCCGAATGGCATTATCTGGTGTGCGGCGATCCCGAGGCAGTGCATGCGGCCGGCCAATCGACGCGCGGCTGGACGATCTCCGAGGACGATGCCGGAGACTTCGAGCACCATCTGGTGGACCGCGAGCTTTGAGCGGCGGGATCGAAGTCGTCCGCCATGCGCGGGCGCGCTGCATGCGGCTCGCGGTCGATCCGCGCGATGGGCGGATCCGGCTGACTTTGCCGCCGCGCGCTTCGCTCAAGAAGGGGCTCGCCTGGGCCGAGGCGCAGAGCGGCTGGATCGCGGCGCAGCAGGCGCGGCTTCCCGAGATGCGGCCGCTGGCACCGGGCGCATATTTCCCGTTCGCCGGCCGCGAGATCGAGATCGTCTCCGCACCTTCGGCGTCGCGCATCCCGAAGCTGGAGGGCGATACGCTGATCTGCGGCGGTCCGCGCGAGGGGCTCGAACGCCGCGTCGAGCGCTGGCTGCGCGCCGAAGCGTTGCGCGTGCTCAGCGCCGAGACCGCCGAATATGCCGCGCGAGCGGGCGTTATCGTGACGCGCGTATCGGTCGGCGATCCGCGCGGCCGCTGGGGTAGCTGCGCCTCGTCGGGAGCGATCCGTTACAGCTGGCGGCTGATCCTCGCCCCCCATTTCGTCCGCCGCGCGACCGTCGCGCACGAAGTCGCGCATCGCATCCACATGAACCATTCGCCGGTCTTCCACCGGCTGGTCGCCGAACTCTACGAAGCCGATCCCGGCCCTGCCCGCGAATGGCTCCGCCGCAACGGCTCGTCCTTGCACTGGGTGGGGCGCCAGGGGCTACCAGCTTAAACAGGCTGATAAGCAAATCCTCCCCCGTTTCGCGAGGGAGGAATCTTTGGGCTCAGAATCCGTCCGGATTGTTCTCGCGCGGCGGTACCCGTTCGGCCGGTTGCGGTTGGCGGCGATCGTCGCGTGGCGGCGGCTGGGTACGGGTCGGCGCTGATGGCGCCGGCGGCGCGCCTCCCGTCATCCGGTCGATCCAGTCCTGGTCGAGCCGTTCGTCGGGGGGTGTCTGTTCCTCGGTGCCGTCGCTGCGCGGCTGCTGATCGACGGGCAGCGGATTGCCGTCCTCGTCGACGAACATGCCGTTGTCCGGCGTGTAATAGGCATTGTCCTCGGGCTCGAGCTGCCATTCGGGCAAGGTGACCTGCGTTTCGAACTGCTCGACCGGGCGCTTCGCCACAGCCTTGGTCATGAACGCGGCGAAGGCGCGCGCCGGTGCGGTGCCGCCCTGCAGTCCGGGGACGACCTTGGCATCGTCGCGCCCCATCCACACGCCGGTGGTGAGCCCGCTCGAAAAGCCGATGAACCAGCCGTCCTTGTTGGAAGTGGTGGTGCCGGTCTTGCCGGCGACCGGACGGCCGATCTGCGCGGCGCGGCCGCTGCCCGCGGCGACCGCGGTCTGGAGCAGGTCGGTCATCTGTGCGGCGACATAGGGCGCGACCAGCACATGGCTGGTATCGACTTCGTGCTGGTAGATGACCGCGCCGTTGGCAGTGACGCGGGTGATGCCGTAGGGTGTCACCGCCACGCCCTTCTGCCCCACCGAGGCGAAGGCGCGGGTCATGTCGATCAGCCGGACGTTCGACGTGCCGAGCACCATCGCCGGCTGGGTATTGATCGGCGTGGTGATGCCGAAGCGGCGCGCCATGCTCGCCACCGTGCTGAAACCGACTTCCTGGCCGAGCTTCGCCGCGATCGTGTTGAGCGAATAAGCGAAGGCGGTGCGCAGCGAGACCGGGCCCGAATTGCGCCCCGAATTGTTGCGCGGGGTCCAGCCGTTGATCGTCACCGGCTCGTCGACCACGGTGTCGTCGAGCTTGTGCCCCGCCTCGAGCGCGGCGAGATAGACGAACAGCTTGAACGCAGATCCCGGCTGGCGCGTCGCCTGGGTCGCGCGATTGTAGATCGAGGCGACATAGTCCTTGCCGCCGACCATCGCGCGCACCGCGCCGTCGCGGTCGAGGCTGACCAGCGCCCCCTGGGCGTTGCCGGGCGCGTTCTTGCGGATCGCTTCGTCGGCGGCGCGCTGCATGTCGAGGTCGAGCGTGGTCCACACCTCGAGCGGCGCCTCGCTCTCGTCGATCAGCATTTCGAGCTGGGGCAGCGCCCAGTCGGTGAAGTAGCGCACGCTGTTCTGGCGCGGCTCGGGGGCGAGCTTGACGGTGCGCGGATCGGTCGCCGCCGCGGTGGCGCGGCTGATCTTGCCGGTCTCGGCCATCACGTCGAGGACGACGCTGGCGCGGCTAACCGCGGCCTCGGCGTCGGCGGTCGGCGAATAATGCGACGGCGCCTTGACGAGGCCCGCGATCACGGCGGCCTCGGCGAGGCTCAGCTCGCTGGCGGAATGGCCGAAGAACTTGCGGCTCGCCGCGTCGATGCCATAGGCGCCGCCGCCGAAATAGACCTTGTTGAGATAGAGCTCGAGGATCTGGTCCTTCGAGAATTTGCGCTCCATCGCCAGCGCGAGCACGGCTTCGCGCATCTTGCGTCCGAAATCATATTTGTTCGACAGGAAGATCGTCCGCGCCACCTGCTGGGTGATCGTCGACGCGCCTTGCAGGCGGCGGCCGGTGCCGCGATTGGCGATGCCGGTGCGCACCGCGCGCGCAAGGCCCCAGGGATCGACGCCCCAATGGTCCTCGAAGCGGCGATCCTCGACCGCGATGATCGCGTCCTTCATCACCTGCGGGATCTGGTCGTATCGGATCCACTCGCCATAGCTAGGGCCCATCGACACCAATACGGTGCCGTCGGCGGCATGGACGCGGATCATCTGGCCGTTGGGCGAGGATTTGAGCTCGTCATAGCTCGGCAGCGAATTGCGGGTCGAATAGACCGCGATCCCGAGCGCGACTGCTGCGATGAGGCCGACCGCCACGCCGGCGATCACCGTCCACAAGGCGAGGCGCTTCCATCCGGATCCGGTGCGCCACCAGGATTTCGAGCGAGCGGTTTTCGGTTTTCTGGAAGCCATCGAAGCGGTGGTTAAGCCCTAAAGCCGCGGCTCACAAGAATCAGGAGCCGGAAGGTTCGCTAACCCCATTCGGGTTGCCGCCGCGTGAACGAAAATCGAGGCTAACCGAATTCATGCAGTAACGCTGTCCCGTGGGCGGTGGCCCATCGGGGAAGACATGGCCGAGATGGCCGTCGCAGCGCGCGCAACGCACCTCGACGCGGCGCATGCCATGGCTGACATCGGCATGCTCGACGACATGATCGGGCGCGATCGGCTGCGTGAAACTCGGCCAGCCCGATCCCGAATCATATTTGTCGATGCTGTCGAACAGATCGAGCTTGCACGCGGCGCAAGCGTAGATGCCATCGGCCTTGTTGTCGTTGTAGCGCCCAGAAAAGGCGCGTTCGGTGCCGGCTTCGCGCAGCACATGGAATTGTTCGGGAGTGAGCCGCTTGCGCCACTCGGACTCGGACAGATTGAGCTGTTCCATGGACTCTGATGTGTGCTCGGGGGCGGCGCGCGTCAATCCGGGTCCATATTAACCCTGATCAAGTCGCCGCGCGCCTTGAGCCGGCGTTTGAGGATGTCGGCGCGCGGCGCCCAGAGGAATCCGAAGCTCACCGCGCCGTGCTTGCTCGCCACCGCATGATGCAGCCGGTGCGCCTGGACGATCCGCTTCATGTAGCGCGAGCGGGGCACATAACGATGCGGCAGCCGGCGATGGACGATGATGTCGTGGAAACCGAAATAGATCGCGCCATAAGCGGCGATCCCCGCACCGATCCACGTCGACCCCGGCCACCAGCCGAGCTGGACCCCACCCAGCAGCAGCACGATCGAGGGAATGGCGAAGAGCACGGCATAGAGGTCGTTGCGCTCGAACGCGCCGGTACGCGGGCGATGATGACTCGCGTGCAGGAACCAGCCAGGCCCGTGCATCACCCATCGATGGGCGACATAGGCGAAGCCTTCCATCGCCAGGATCGTTGCCAAAAACAGCAGGATGCCCAAAGCGGGATGCATATCGGCGATATAGCGAGGCGAGACGATGGTTGCGAGGTTGCTGGTTGCGGGTGCGGCATTGGTCTCGCTGGCCGGATGCGCGGTTCCCGAGGCGCGGCTGCGGACCGGTCTGACCAATGCAGGACTGCCCGAGCCGCTGTCGGCGTGCATGGCCGAGCGCATGGCCGATCGCCTCTCGCTCAAGCAGCTGATGCGAATCGCCGATCTGCCCAAGGCGCGCGGATCCGAGTCGATCGACCAGTTCCTCCACCGCGTCCGCGCGCTCGGTGATGCCGAGATTCTCGGGGTCACCTCCAGCTCGGCTGCGCTTTGCGCGACGGGGCTGGGCTAGTCGCATTAGATCCTCCCCGGCACGGGGAGGATCAAGTGGGTCGTACCCACCGCACGGGTATTATTGCGATTACCTCGCAATCGCATTTGAGCGGAAAAGATTTGGATTCATCGCAGCGCCGTGCTTAAGGCGCTCGCAAACTTCGCCGGCAACACGAGGGCGCGCCCATGAACATCCACGAATATCAGGCCAAGGAATTGCTCGCCAAGTTCGGCGTGCCCGTCCCCGCCGGCTTTGCCGCGCTCAGCGTCGAGGAGGCCGTCGAGGCCTCGAAGAAGCTTCCCGGGCCGCTCTATGTCGTCAAGGCGCAGATCCATGCCGGCGGCCGCGGCAAGGGCAAGTTCAAGGAACTGGGCCCCGATGCCAAGGGCGGCGTCCGCTTGGCCAAGACCGAGGACGAGGTCCGCGCCGCGGCGACCGACATGCTCGGCAACACGCTGGTGACGATCCAGACCGGCGAGCACGGCAAGCAGGTCAATCGCCTCTACGTCACCGACGGCGTCGACATCGCCAAGGAATTCTACCTCGCGCTTCTGGTCAATCGCGCCACCGGCCGCATCTCGATGGTCGCCTCGACCGAGGGCGGCATGGACATCGAGACCGTCGCGCACGACACGCCCGAGAAGATCCACAGCATCGACATCGACCCGGCGACCGGCTTCATGCCGCATCACGGCCGCGCCGTCGCCGCCGCGCTCGGGCTGACCGGCGATCTCGCCAAGCAGGCCGCGTCGACCGCCTCGAAGCTTTACGACGCCTTTCTCGGCACCGATGCCGAGCAGATCGAGATCAATCCGCTCGCCGTCACCGACGACGGCAAGCTTCTCGTGCTCGACGCCAAGGTCGCTTTCGACGGCAATGCGATGTTCCGCCACAAGGACCTCGCCGAGCTGCGCGACGAGACCGAAGAGGATCCGATGGAGCTCGAGGCGTCGAAATACGACCTCGCCTACATCAAGCTCGACGGCGATATCGGCTGCATGGTCAACGGCGCCGGCCTCGCCATGGCGACGATGGACATCATCAAGCTGAACGGCATGTTCCCGGCCAACTTCCTCGACGTCGGCGGCGGCGCCAACAAGGAGAAGGTCACCGCGGCGTTCAAGATCATCCTGAGCGATCCGGCGGTGAAGGGCATCCTCGTCAACATCTTCGGCGGAATCATGCGCTGCGACATCATCGCCGAGGGCATCGTCGCCGCGGCGAAGGAAGTGAACCTCTCGGTTCCCCTGGTCGTCCGCCTCGAGGGCACCAACGTCCAGCAGGGCAAGGACATCCTCGCCAATTCGGGCTTGCCGATCGTCGCCGCCAACGACCTTGGCGACGCCGCGAAGAAGATCGTCGCGGAGGTCCAGCAGGCGGCATGACCGACGCGCCCGGCATGGTGGAAGGCGGATGTCGCTGCGGGCGCGTCCGCTTCCGCCTGTCCGGTACGCCGATCTTCACCGGCGCCTGCCATTGCCGCGGCTGCCAGCGGATGAGTGCCAGTGCCTATTCGGTGAGCGGCGCCTGGCCCGCGGAACAGTTCGAAGTCATCGCCGGCGAACCGGTGATCGGCGGGCTCCACGGCGCGACGCGGCATTATTTCTGCGGCCATTGCATGAGCTGGATGTTCACCCGGCCCGAAGGCTTCGATGCCTTCGTCAATGTGCGCACCACGCTGCTCGACGTGCCGCCGGCCGACCCGCCTTTTCTCGAAAGCTTCACGTCCGAGGCTCTGCCCTGGGCCAAGACCGGAGCTACGCACAGCTTCGAGACGTTTCCGCCGCCCGAATCTTTCGAACCGCTGATAGCCGAATTCGCGCGGTCGCGCGCAGGTTGACGTTCGCGTAAACGTAAGCCAGTGGAGTTTTATTCGAGGCTCGACCTTTCCTCCCCGGAATTGGGGTGAGCCAAAGGAGAGAAGCAGATGAAGGTCCTTGTGCCGGTCAAGCGGGTGCTTGACTACAACGTGAAGCCTCGCGTGAAGGCGGACGGGACGGGGGTCGACCTCGCCAACGTCAAGATGAGCATGAACCCCTTCGACGAGATCGCCATCGAAGAGGCGGTCCGGCTGAAGGAGAAGGGCGCGGCCACCGAAGTCGTCGTCGTCACGATCGGCGTGCCCAAGGCCGAGACCGACATATTGCTCACTGCGCGCGCGATGGGCGCGGACCGCGCGATCCTGATCGCCACCGAAGACGAGATCGAGCCGCTCGGCGTCGCCAAATTGCTCGCCAAGGTCGCCGAAGAGGAGCAGCCGGGGCTGATCATCCTCGGCAAGCAGGCGATCGACGACGATTCGAACCAGACCGGCCAGATGCTCGCGGCTTTGCTCGGCTGGAGCCAGGGCACTTTCGCCTCGAAGGTCGAATTGGGCGGCAACGGCGTGAAGGTGACGCGCGAAGTCGATGGCGGGCTCGAGACGGTCGATCTCAAGCTGCCGGCGATCGTCACCACCGATCTCCGCCTCAACGAGCCGCGCTACGCCACCTTGCCCAACATCATGAAGGCCAAGTCCAAGCCGGTCGCGAAGAAGACCGTCGCCGATTACGGCGTGGACGTTTCGCCGCGATTGAAGACGCTCAAGGTCGTCGAGCCCGGCAAGCGCCAGGCAGGCATCAAGGTGGGCAGCGTCGACGAGTTGGTCGAGAAGCTCAAGGGTCTCGGCGTCGCAAAGTAACCACCCGTTCGGGCTGAGCTTGTCGAAGCCCGAGTGAGTCTCACCGCCCTTCGACAAGCTCAGGGCGAACGGAGAGAGAAGCTATGAAAACCCTGGTCTGGGTCGAACACGACAACAAGCACGTCAAGGACGCGACGCTCGCCGCCGTCACCGCCGCCTCGCAGCTGGGGGAGGTCCATCTCCTCGTCGCCGGCTTGGGCGCCGCCGCGGTGGCCGACGAAGCCGCGAAGATCGCCGGCGTGGGCAAGGTCCATCTCGCCGACGAGGCGGCCTATGAGCATGCGCTCGCCGAGAATGTCGCGCCGCTGATCGTGGGCCTGATGGACAGCCATGATGCCGTGGTGTTCCCGGCGACGACCACCGGCAAGAACATCGCGCCGCGCGTCGCCGCGGGTCTCGATGTGATGCAGATTTCCGATATCCTCTCGGTCGAGGGTCCGGACACCTTCACCCGGCCGATCTATGCCGGCAACGCGATCGCCACCGTCCAGACCAGCGACAAGAAGCTGGTGATCACCGTGCGCGGCACCGCCTTCGCCAAGGCGGCGACCAGCGGCGGCAGCGGCACGGTCGAGGCGGTGTCGGGTGCGGGTGACAAGGGTTTGTCGACCTTCGCCGGTGCCGAGATCGCCGAATCGACGCGTCCTGAGCTGACCGCCGCCAAGGTGATCGTCTCGGGCGGCCGCGCGCTGCAGAACAGCGAGAACTTCCATGCGATCATCGAACCGCTCGCCGACAAGCTCGGCGCCGCGGTCGGCGCCTCGCGCGCCGCGGTCGACGCCGGCTATGTGCCGAACGACTATCAGGTGGGCCAGACCGGCAAGATCGTCGCGCCCGAAGTCTATATCGCGATCGGCATCTCCGGCGCGATCCAGCATCTCGCCGGCATGAAGGACTCGAAGACGATCATCGCGATCAACAAGGACGAGGACGCCCCGATCTTCCAGGTCGCGGACATCGGCCTGGTCGGCGACTTGTTCAAGATCGTCCCGGAGCTGACCGAAAAGCTCTGAACGATTCGCCTCGCGGAGATCGGAAGGGCGGCCGGTGACGGTCGCCCTTCCTGCATTCAGGCAGCGCGGGCGGTGGGCTCGAGATAGCCGACCAGAAGGCGCGTGATTTCCTCGACCATCGCGGCCTGCTCGGCTGCGCTCGCTTCCGGCCGGCGGATGACGAAGTCGTGCGTGAGCGTCTCGACCGAGGTGACGCAGATATAGGTCGCGGTATCGAGGTCGCGGACCGTGATCTCGTCGTGGCGCGCTTCGAAGAATGCGCGGACCAGCGCGAACGTCTCCTGCTCGATCGCCTCGATCCCGGCGAGCTGGCCCATCCGCGGCACCTGCTCGTCGAAGATCCGGTGCAGCTCGGGATCGACGCGATGCGCATCGATCATCGCCGCGACCAGCAGCCGCACCGCCTCGGCCACGCTCAGCGTCGCCACCGCTGCCATCGCGCCGCGCAGCAACGCGAGCATCTCGCGATTGTGCCGCGCCACCAGCGCTGTGACCAGCGCCTCCTTGCCGGGGAAATATTGGTAGAGCGAACCGATGCTGACCCCCGCCACCGCGGCGATGCGGTTGGTGCTGGCACGGTCATATCCCTCGCGCACCAGAACGCGAGCAGTCGCGTCGAGCAGCGTATCGACAGTCGCCTGCGAGCGCTTCTGCGACGCGGATTTCCGCGGGATCGTCGACACGGCGCGCGCCACGGCGGCATTCCCCCCAATGCGAGTAGACAATGTGAGCGATAGCTCGCAAATTCGCGGCCCGCAACCGCAAGCGAGGAATCCGATGTCGAATTGCCCCCATCGCGCCGCGATGCGCTACAAGCGCTGGGCGACCCATGGCCTGAACGACGTGATCGCCGAGAATCTCGGGCGGATCGTCGAGCCCGACCGCATCCTCGTGCTGCGGCTGCTCGATCACATCCATGTCGTCGACGAGATCTTCTGCCACAATCTCGAAGCCGGGTTTCACGGCCATCTGGCGCCGCGGTCGATCGAGCTGCCTTCGTTCGAAGCCATCGACCGCAAGGCGCGCGCCATCGCGGCATGGTATGTCGACTATGCCGAGGATCTGACCCCCGAACGGCGCGACGCGATCATCGAATTCGAATATTCAAACGGTGGGCCGGCGCGGATGACGCGCGGCGAGATGCTGATGCACGTCGCCATGCACGGCACCTATCATCGCGGCCAGATCGCTGCGTTGCTCCAGAAGAACTGGGTTGCGCCGAACCCCGACCGGATGACCGACTTCCTCGAATCGGAGCGGGGCATGCCGGGCCGGGCTGTATGTGCCGCAATCGCGCGCTGACCGCAGTTCTTGCGGCTGCATTCGTATGTGCGGCGCCGCCCGGTTGACGCTGCAGTGCAGCGTGACCACTTGGGGGCGGATGCACGCCCCCGCCGCCCGCACCACGCCCGTCGCGCTCGTCCATTTCGCGCTGGCGATGGGCGGGTTCGCGATCGGGACCACCGAATTCGCGACGATGAGCCTCGTGCCTTATTTCGCGCAAGGGTTGGGCATCGACGAGCCCACCGCGGGGCACGTGATCAGCGCCTATGCGCTCGGCGTGGTGGTGGGCGCGCCTTTGCTCGCGGTGCTGGGCGCGAAGATGGCGCGGCGGACGCTGCTGATCCTGCTGATGGCGAGCTTCGGCCTGTTCAACGCCCTGAGTGCGCTGGCGCCGACCTATGGCTGGATGCTGGTGTTCCGCTTCCTCAGCGGGCTGCCGCACGGCGCCTATTTCGGTATCGCCGCCCTGGTCGCCGCGTCGCTGGTGCCCGACAACCAGCGTTCGCAGGCGGTGGGGCGGGTGCTGCTCGGGCTGACGATCGCGACGGTGATCGGCGTGCCTTTGGCCAATTGGATGGGCCAGGCGATCGGCTGGCGCTGGGGTTTCGCCGTCGTGGCGGTGCTCGCATCGCTCACCATGGCTTTGGTCTGGTGGCTCGCCCCGCGGGACCGGCCGGCGCAGGACGCGAGCCCCTTGCGCGAACTCGGTGCGCTGGCGAACGGCCAGGTGTGGCTCACGCTCGGGATCAGCGCGATCGGCTTTGGCGGATTGTTCTGCGTCTATACCTATGTCGCCTCGACTTTGCTCGAAGTGACGCACGTCTCCGCGGCCATGATCCCGGTCGTGCTCGCGGTGTTCGGCGCCGGGATGACCATCGGCAACATCATCGTCCCCAAATTCGCCGATCGCGCGCTGATGCCCACCGCGGCGGTATTGCTGCTCGGCAGCGCCGCGGCGCTCGCACTCTATCCGGTTGCCGCCGCGCATCTCTGGTCGATCTGCCTCGCGGTCTTCGCGATCGGTTTCGCCGGGGCGCTCGGTGCGATCCTTCAGACGCGGCTGATGGACGTCGCCGGCAATGCCCAGATGCTCGCGGCGGCGCTCAACCATTCGGCATTCAACACCGCCAATGCGCTCGGGCCGTGGCTCGGCGGAATGGCGATCGCCGCGGGCTGGGGCTGGACTTCGACCGGCTATGTCGGCGCGGGGCTGGCGCTGGGCGGCTTCCTGGTCTGGTGCGTCGCGGTGCTGGCCGAACGCCGCGCGCTCAGGGGCCCCGCCGCCGTGCGATCAGCTTGATCGCCAGCGCGCGGCGTGGCGGTGCGAAGCGCAGGACGAGATAGCCCGCGACTGCCGACAGCACCGATCCCGCGAGCACCCCGATCTTGACCTCATCGGCGAGTGCTGCGTCGCCTGCGAAAGCCAGCCCGCCGATGAACAGGCTCATCGTGAAGCCGATTCCGGCGAGCAGCGACACGCCATAGATTTGCGGCCAGCTCGACCAGCCCGGCTTCGGTGCGAAACCGATGCGGTGCGCGGCGACGATCGCGCCGAAGATGCCGAGCTGCTTGCCGACGAATAGCCCCAGCGCGATGCCGAGCGGCAGCGGATCGAGCAGCACCGCCGGGGTCACGCCCGCGAGCGACACGCCAGCATTGGCGAAGCCGAACAAAGGCACCACGAGGAACGCCGACCACGGATGCAGCGCATGTTCGAGCCGGTGGAGCGGCGATTCGCCCGGATCGCGCGAAATCGGGATGGCCAGTGCCGCGAGCACGCCCGCGATCGTCGCATGCACTCCCGATCGGAACACGAACACCCAGAGCAAGGCCGCCAGCAGCAGATAGGGCGACAGCCGCCGCACACCGGCGCGGTTGAGCCCGAACATCACCAGCAGCACCCCCGCCGCCAATGCCAGCGACACCAGGTCGAGCTTGGCGGTGTAGAACAAGGCGATGATCACCACCGCGCCGAGGTCGTCGACGATCGCCACGGTGGTCAGGAACAGCTTGAGCGACGTCGGCGCGCGCTTGCCGAGGATTGCCAGGATCCCGATTGCGAAGGCGATGTCGGTCGCCGCAGGGATCGCCCAGCCGCGGACCAATGCGGGCTGATGCCCCGCCACCAGCAGATAGAGCAATGCCGGCACTGCCATCCCGGCCGCGGCGGCGAGCACGGGCAGTCGCCGCCGGTCCCAGCTCGCCAGCCGCCCGACGACGAACTCGCGCTTGATCTCCAGCCCGACGAGCAGGAAGAACAAGGCCATCGCCGCGTCGTTGATCCACAGATGCACGCTCATCGGCCCGTATTTCGGGCTGATCACCGGGCCGGTCTCGAGATGGAGCAGGTGGAAATAGTCCGCGGACAGCCCGGGCAGATTGGCGACGAGCATCGCGCACGCCGCCGCCGCCATCAGCACGATCCCGCCTGCCGCCTCGCTATGGAGGAAGTCGCGGGTAGCCGAGCGGACGCGTCGGATCATGCCCTGGCCAGTGCCTCTGCGATCAGTTTCCGGCTGTTCTCGATCCCGTAGAGCGCGATGAAGCTGCCCATGCGCGGTCCCTGCTCGGAGCCAAGCAGGGTCTCGTACAGCGCCTTGAACCAGTCGCGCAAATTCTCGAACCCGCCGGTCTTGCCGATCTCGTAGACTAGGTTCTGGATGTCCTCGGCCGATGCATCGGCCGGGAGCGCGGCCAGGTCGGTATCGAGCCGCCGGAGCGCCTCGACTTCCACGCCTTCGGGCGTGCGCTTCTTGAGCGTCGGCGTCACGAAATCGCGGGCATAAGCCAGCGCATAGCCGATCAGGCCATCGAGCGCCGGATAGCTCTCCGGCGTCGCATCGGGGACATAGTTTGCGAGATAGGCCCAGACCTGCTCCTTGCTCGCCTCGCCCATCACGCCGACAAGGTTGAGCAGCAATCCGAACGTCACCGGCAAGGTCTCCGCCGGCGGCGGGCCGTTATGGATATGGTGCACCGGATTGCCGAGCTTCTGCTCGATCGGCTGGGCGGCATAATTGCCGCGGAACTGCCAGTAATCGTCCACCGCGCGCGGGATCAGCCCGAGATGCAGCGCCTTGGCCTTTTTCGGCTCGCGATAGATGTAGAAGGCCAGGCTCTCGTCGGGCCCATAGGTCAGCCATTGCTCGAGGCTAAGCCCGTTGCCCTTCGACTTGGAGATCTTCTCGCCCTTCTCGTCGAGGAACATCTCGTAGTTGAAGCCCTCGGGCGGCCTGCCGCCCAGCACCCGCGTGATCTTCGACGACTGGATCACCGAATCGATCAAATCCTTGCCCGACATCTCGTAATCGACGCCGAGCGCCACCCAGCGCATCGCCCAGTCGACCTTCCACTGCAGCTTGGCCTGCCCGCCGAGGATCGACTGCTCGATCCGCTCGCCTTCATCCTCGAACGCGATCATCCCCGCGTCGGGATCGAGCACTTCGATCGGCACCTGCAGCACCACGCCCGATTTCGGGCTCACCGGCAGCACCGGCGAATAGGTCGCCTGGCGCTCCTTGCGCAGCGTCGGCAGCATCACGTCCATGATGCCCTGATAATGGCGCAGCACACCCTTCAGTGCCTCGTCGAACTTGCCGCCCTCGTAATGTTCGGTCGACGAGACGAACTCATAGTCGAAGCCGAAGCGATCGAGGAATTCGCGGAGCAGCGCGTTGTTGTGCGCGGCGAAGCTCTCATGCGTGCCGAACGGATCGGGGATCCGCGTCAGCGGCTTGCCGAGATGCTCGGCCAGCATCTCCTTGTTGGGCACGTTGTCCGGCACTTTCCGTAGCCCGTCCATATCGTCGCTGAATGCGATCAGGCGCGTCGGAATGTCCGACAAGGTCTCGAACGCGCGGCGCACCATCGTCGTGCGCAGCACTTCGTTGAACGTGCCGATATGCGGCAGCCCCGACGGGCCATAGCCGGTCTCGAACAGCACATGGCCCTTTGCCGGCGCGCCGTCCGGATAGCGCTTGAGCAGCTTGCGCGCCTCTTCATAGGGCCAGGCCTTGGAGGCGAGCGCTGCGGCGCGCAGTTCGGGTGCGATGTCGGTCATGATCGGGTGCGTCTAGCGAAGACCGGCGCAGGGAGCCAGCGTCGCGCGCCGCCGTCAGTTCAACGCTTCGGACCGGTTCCGGCGAGGAGTGCGAGCTTGCGGTCGAACTCGCCGCCGTCATTGGCGAGGCGCGAGATGCGCGCCGAATGCCACAAATGCCGCCGCCCGGCCTCGACCTGCCCCGCCGCCAGCTCCTGCGCGCCGAGCCGTTCGCACGCTTGCGCCTTCAGCGGCTCATCATCGAACCCCTCCCGATCGCACAGCAGCGCGTAGAGCTTCATTGCGCCTGCGGAATCGCCCAGCTTCTCCAGCACGTTGCCACTCCAGAACGGGATCACCGGGCGGCGATCGGCGTCGAGATCGAAGCGCGTGAGCAGCCGGCGCGCCGCCGGTTCCAGCCGAGGCGACGTGACGTCCGACAACAGGCGCAGCATATAGACATCGGGCTGTGCGAAGCGTTCGGGCGCCACCTGCAACAGCAACTCGCTCAGCGCGACCGCGCGATCGCCGCCTTGGCCGGTCATGCGTGCGCGGAATGCCTGGAGCAGTGCCTCGTCGAGCAATTGCTCCACTGCCATCGGCGCCGGCTTCGTGCCGATCGTGCGCGCGACATCGGCTGTCGGCCGGTCGAAATCGATCGCCTTGCCGCCTTTCACCCAGCTGTCGATGAATGCCAGGCCGAACGGCTGGCGCAGCACATCGGCATAATCGAGCTGCGCCAGCGCGGACGGCGTGTCCGCATTGGCGAGGAAGATGAAGGTCAGCTTGCTGTCCGGCACCCGCAGGAACAATGCGGATTCGGCCTGGCCATAGCCGAACACCCAATGCAGCCGCACTCCCGCGCTCCGTTGCGTGAACCAGCCATAGCCATAGGGATGTCCGTTCCGGGGCGCCGTCAGGCGGTCATAAGCGGCCTGTCCGATCAGTGCGTTGCGGTCGAGCGCCGCCGCATATTTGGCCAGATCGTCGATCGTCGAGATCAGGCCCGAGGCCGGATAGGCCGCATCCCAGTCATAAGGCCGCTCGACATAGTTCCAGCCGGTAGGAGAGATTTCGGCCTGGTAGCGCTTGACCGCGCGGATCGCGAGCGGGTTGTCCTTCTGATAGCCCGTCATGGTCTCGGCCATGCCGAGCGGAGTCAGGATTCGCTGGCGGTTCTGCGCCACATAGCTCTGTGGCGACGGCGAGGTGCTGATCTTGTCGAAAACGCCGGACAGGAGATTGAAGCGCGCGCCGTTGTAAACATAGGTCCGGCCCGGCCGGTCTCCCGCGCTCATGCTGAGCACGTCGCCGAGCGTGATGTTGGGATCGCCGATCCCTTCCGGCGGATGCCAGCCGGTGTTGAGCGGATAAGCGAGCAATGGATCGTCCAGCCGGATTTTCCCCTCCGCCTCGAGCTGGCTGAGGATGATCCCGGTCATCGACTTGGTGACCGATGCTATGCCGAACAGCGAGTCGGCGCCGATCGGCGCGCCCGAACTCCGGTCCGCCACGCCTTCCTGATGGCGATAGACGATCTTGCCGTCGCGCACGACGGCGGCGCTGAAGCCCGGCAGCCCGAGCTGAACTGCGATGCGATGCAGGCGCGCGCTGAACTCGGCATCACCGGGCTGCGCCTGAACGGGCAGTGTGAGGAAAGCAGTCCCGAGCGCCAGAATCCCGAGCAGCAAGCGCATGCAGGTCTCCCCCTTCGATTCGGAGCCGGAACATGCCGCACCATGAAACCGGTTACAATATGCCGTTCGGCGTCGCGCAGGCGGAAGCGGCGGCTAGGACCAGAGCGCCACGGCGATGATCAGCCCGATCAGCAGAAAGGGGGCAGCAAACGCCACCATACCACCGACCCAACCCCATTTGCGGTATGCAGCTTCTACAAGGCTTTCCCAGAAGCCCTGGATCAGAAATTCTGCCACCCATCCCATCGCCCGATGTTGTCCTTGTCGCCCGCCCTTCGCAAGCGACACGATGCTCCAAGAGTTCCATGGAGCGCAGACCCAGGATTGCGAACGGAGGGAAGTGGCGGTTAGCTGCCCCTCAGATCCTCCCCGGAACGGGGAGGATCTGAGGGGCAGCTATTGGGGCGTCAGCAGACCTCGCCCTCCCCCTTCCAATGTAGGATTTCGTCTGGGATAGACTCGTGGATGCACGAGTCGTCGCCTCCCGATCCGCCCGACATCGAGGACGAGCTCCCCGATTTCACCCCCGTCCCGCTCACCCGGCATCGCCACGACGGCTGGACGCCCGAGCGCCAGCGCGGGTTCATCGCCGCGCTTGCCAGAACCGGCGTGGTCGCGCAGGCGGCGCGCTCGGTCGGGATGAGCGGTGCCTCCGCCTATAGTCTGCGCCGCCGCCCGCATGCCGAGAGCTTCGCGCTGGCGTGGCACATCGTCGAAGACGAAGCACGCGAACGCGCGCTCGCTTTCATGATCGATCAGGTGCGGTATGGCTCGACCCGGCCGCGTTTCTATCGCGGCAGATATGTCGGGACGATCCACAGCTTCGAAAGCCGCATGGCGATGGCCGCGATACGTGCGGCGTTCTCGACGCCGCCGAGACGCGGCCTGCCAAGGGGCAAAGTTGACGAATGACATGCGAGTACCGCAACTTTGCCGCGCTTGACACGCGATTTCGGCTGGCGACGCGGAACGAAAAGCGTACAGATTGACACGCCGATGACGCCGCCTCTGCCCTATCCCGCGCTCCACGCCAGCCATGGCGGCATCTGGATCGCAACCGCGGAGGAAACGCGTGCCGTCAGCCGGGGCGAGGCGATCCGGATCGCCGCCGATACGCCTACGATCCTGCTCAACGCCCCACTGATCGGTCAAAGACTCGGCCATCCGGAAATCAACGGGCTCGATCTGCTCGAACTTTTCGCCTTCCTCCGCCCCGCACGGTTCATGGTGCCCACACCCAAGGGCCTCGCCCGCGCCGCCGGGATCGATGCGCCGGCGAGCGATACCGACGTCGCCGGTTTCCTGCGCGATGCCGCCGCGGCGTTGCTGGCGGTGCCCACCGGACAATGGCCCGAGCGCGAAGGGGCGTGGAATTCGCTCCAGTCGCTGTTCCGGCTGCGCTGGCCCTGGGCGCCGGCACTGAGTCCGGCAATCGCCAAGCCTGGCCAGGCCGAACGCTGGCTGTTCTCGAAACTTCCCGAATGGGAGGAGCGCCCGCCGCGCCCCGCGCCGCGCACCATCACGCTCGCCGATACGGATATCGCCGAACGGCTGGCGCGGCTCACCGGCAGCGGTGCCGAGCGGCGCCAGGGGCAGCGCGATTATGCCGCCGCCGCCGCCGGTGCCTTCGCCCCGCGCGAAATGCGCGATTCACCGAATCTCATCCTCGCCGAGGCGGGCACGGGGATCGGCAAGACGCTCGGCTATCTCGCCCCCGCTTCGCTCTGGGCCGAGCGCGCCGAAGGGCCGGTCTGGGTATCGACCTTCACCAAGGCGCTGCAGCGCCAGCTCGCGCAGGAAGGCGATCGGCTGTTCGCCGACCCGGAGACGCGCAAGCGCAAGATCGTCACGCGCAAGGGCCGCGAGAACTATCTCTGCCTGCTCAATCTCGAAGATGCGCTGCAGGGCGGGTTCGCCGGCCGCGCGGCTATCCTCGCGCAGTTGGTGGCGCGCTGGGCGGCGTACAGCGCCGATGGCGATATGATCGGCGGCGATTTGCCCGGCTGGCTGCCCACTCTGTTCCGCCGCAACGGCTCGACTGCGCTGACCGACCGGCGGGGCGAATGCATCTATGCCGGCTGCCCGCATTACCGGAAATGCTTCATCGAGCGCGCGGCGCGTGCCTCCGCCGAGGCCGACATCGTCATCGCTAACCACGCATTGGTGATGGTCAACGCGGCGCGGGGGCGGGAGTCGGCGACGCGGCCCACGCGCTATGTGTTCGACGAAGGGCATCATCTGTTCGACGCCGCCGACGCGATGTTCTCGGCGGCGCTCACCGGACAGGAAGCGATCGAGATCCGCCGCTGGATCACCGGCCCCGAATCGGGATCGCGCGGCCGCCGGCGCGGACTGGCTGCGCGGCTTTCCGATGTCGCCAGCTATGACGAGGAAGGCGGTCTCGCGATCGCCGAGGCAGTCGATGCCGCCCGCGCGCTGCCGAGCGACGGCTGGCTTCAGCGGCTGAACGAAGGCGAGCCGTTCGGGCCCGTGGAGGCGCTGCTCGCGGCAGTACGCGGGCTGGTCTATGCGCGTGACGTCAATGGTTCGGGCGATGCGGGCTATGGCCTCGAGACCGAGCTGGCCGAGCCCGACGGCGCATTGGTCGAGGCGGCGGGGCCCGCAGGGGCGGCGCTCGACGCGCTCGTCCGCCCCTTGGTCAAGCTCGGGCGCCGGCTCGAAGCCGTGCTCGCCGATGCGCCCGACTGGATGGACGGCCCGGCGCGCGCGCGAATCGAGGGCGCGATCGCCTCATTGGGCTGGCGCACCGAGACCGTCGGCGCATGGCTGGCGCTGATCGCCCGGATCGGCGGGCCTGCCGATCCCGAATATGTCGACTGGCTCGCGGTCGATCGAGTCGAGGGGCGCGAATATGATGTCGGGCTCCACCGCCACTGGCTCGATCCGTCCAAGCCTTTCGCGAAGACCGTGCTCGAGCCTGCGCACGGCGCAGTGATCACTTCGGCGACGCTCCGAGCAGGCGGCGACTGGGACGTTGCCGAGGCGCGTACCGGCGCGTCGCATCTGTTGCGCCCCGCCCAGCGATTCGAGGCGGTCAGCCCGTTCGATTATCCGGGCCAGGCCGAAGTGCTCATCGTCACCGACGTCAAGCGCGGCGACTTGCCCGCGCTCGCCAATGCCTATGCCCGGCTGGTCGTCGCGGCGGAGGGCGGCACGCTCGGGCTGTTCACCGCGATCCGCCGCCTCCGCGCGGTCCATGCCCGCATCGCCGATAGGCTGGCGCGCGAGGGCCTGCCATTGCTCGCCCAGCATGTCGATCCGATCGACACCGGCACCCTGGTCGACATCTTTCGCGACGATCCGCGGACATCGCTGCTCGGCACCGATGCGCTCAGGGACGGGGTCGACGTCCCCGGCCATTCGCTGCGGCTGGTGGTGATGGAAGGCGTACCCTGGCCCAAGCCGAGCGTGCTCCATGCGGCGCGGCGGCTTGCCGGCGGCGGCACCGCCTATGACGATCGCATCGTCCGCGCACGGCTGGCGCAGGCGTTCGGCCGGCTGATTCGCCGGGCCGACGATCGCGGCGCCTTCGTCTTGCTCTCCGCGGCGAGCCCGTCGCGGCTGCTCGACGCGTTTCCGCCGGGCACGCCGGTGGCGCGGGTGTCGCTCGACGAGGCCGTGGCGCGCGTTCGGCTTTCCCTCGAGAGCCGATTGCGGCATGAGGCGCCCGCGAACGCCTGACGAGCCTGGGGAAGTGATGAAGACGCTCACGCTGCTGCGCCACGCCAAGTCGGGTTGGGACGATCCGGTCGCGCGCGATTTCGATCGGCCGCTCAACCCCAAGGGCCAGCGCGCCGCCGCGATGGTCGGCCGCCACATGAAGTCGCTGGGCCTCGCCTTCGAGCGCGTCGTCGCCTCGCCCGCGGTGCGCGTGGTCGAGACGCTCGATCATGTCGGCCAGGGCTATGGCGGCGATCTCGCCCCCGCCTGGGACCAGCGCATCTACCTCGCCTCGACCGCGACTCTGCTCGACGTCGTCCACGGGCTGCCCGAAGGGGCCGATCACGTGCTCCTCGTCGGGCATAATCCGGGGCTCGAGGAACTGGTGCTGCTGCTGGTGCCCGACGGCGGCGCGCTGCGCGACGAAGTCGAGATCAAGTTTCCCACGGCGACCCTGGCCGAGATGACCTTCGACATTGCCGGCTGGGAAGAGGTGAAGGCCGGCAGTGCCACGCTGGTGCGCTTCGTGCGCCCGCGCGATCTCGATCCCAGCCTCGGGCCGGATACGCCCTGATCCAAACCGTCATCCCCGCGAAAGCGGGGACCCATCTCGTGCGTTAGCCAATCAGTCCAACAGCTGTTCCGCCGGAATGCGCGTGCCGGAGATGGGCCCCCGCTTTCGCGGGGGTGACGAACAATGATGTGCTAGCCGCCATCCTCTTCGAGCGCCTTGACCAGCGCGTCGCGGATCGCGGTGAAGGCCTGGGCGCTGCTCCGGGGCGCACCGCGACTAGCCGCCTTTTCGTCGGCCAGCAGCTTCTGCACGCCGCGGATCGTATAGCCTTGGTCGGCGAGGAGATGGTGGATGCGCCGCACCAGAGCGACATCGTCGGGCCGGTAATAGCGGCGGTTGCCCGCGCGGGTCAGCGGGCGGAGTTGGGGGAAGCGGGTCTCCCAATACCTTAATATATGTTGGGGTCGGCCGATTTCCTGCGCGAGTTCCCCTATGGTGCGGAGGGCGCCTGCCGCCTTCTCCGCGGGGGGCACGGCGCTTCTCAGTTGCCTGCCACGATGCGGTCGCGCATCATCTGGCTGGCTCTGAAAGTAAGCACCCTGCGGGGTGCGATCGGTACTTCGACACCGGTCTTGGGATTGCGGCCCACCCGTTCGCCCTTGTCGCGCAGGATGAAGCTGCCGAAACCGGAGATCTTGACGTTCTCGCCCTTCGAAAGGGCTTCGCACATATGGGCTAGAATCTGCTCGACGAGACGCGAGGCATCGGCGCGCGAGAGCCCGACTTCGCGATGCAGCGATTCGGCCAGATCTGCCCTTGTCAGCGTGCCCGCAGCCGGCATGTCGGCATGTCCCCCAAGTTAATCAGTGTACGTTCTTGACTCTATCAGATTGCGATCACGCCGCAAACCTCAACATTCCGCCTCGGTAACGACTCATCACCCAATCTGACACATATCAGAAACGTACGACCGCTGCACCCCAGGTAAAACCCCCACCCATGGCTTCGAGCACCAGGAGGTCGCCTCGCTTGATCCGCCCGTCGCGGACCGCGGTATCGAGCGCGAGCGGCACCGATGCCGCCGAGGTGTTGGCATGCTGGTCGACGGTGACGATCACTTTGCCCGGTGCAAGCCCGAGCTTGCGCGCAGTGGCATCGAGGATGCGGGCATTGGCCTGGTGCGGCACCACCCAGTCGACCTGGTCCGAGGACAGTCCGGCGGCGCCGAGCGTCTCCTCCATCACCGCGGCGAGATTGACCACGGCGTGGCGGAAGACCTCGCGCCCCTTCATCCGCAGCTTGCCGACGGTGCCCGTGGTCGAGGGGCCGCCGTCGACATAGAGCAGGTCGTTGTGGCGCCCATCGGCGTGCAGCCGGGTGGCGAGGATGCCGCGGCCGGTCGCCGCGTCGCTTTCCTGGCCCTCGAGCACGATCGCGCCGGCGCCGTCGCCGAACAATACGCAGGTCGCGCGGTCTTCCCAGTCGAGGATGCGGCTGAAGGTTTCCGCGCCGATCACCAGCGCGCGCCGGTGTGCGCCCGCGCGGATCATCGAATCGGCGACCTGCACTGCGTAGAGGAAGCCCGAGCATACCGCCGCGACGTCGAACGCGACGCAGTCGTTGATGCCGAGTGCAGTCTGGACACGGGTGGCGCTGGCCGGGAAGGTCTGGTCGGGGGTGGCGGTGGCCAGCACGATCAGGTCGATATCGGTCGCGGCGATCCCTGCCGATTCGAGCGCGGCGCGCGCCGCCGCGGTCGCCAGCGTGCTCGTGGTCTCATCATCCCCGGCGATATGGCGGAAGCGGATTCCGGTGCGCTCGACGATCCATTCGTCGGAAGTCTCGACGCGCTCCGCCAGCTCGGCATTGGAAACGCGTCGTTCCGGCAGGAAGGAGCCGGTACCCATAATCACCGAACGAATGGTCACGCAGCCTTTGCCTCGAAATTCCCGAGATCCTCGGCGATTCGCCGATTGAGGTCGTCGCGCAGCATCTTCGCCGCGAAGCCGATTGCCGTGTCTACGCCCAGTTCGTTCGCGCTGCCATGGCTCTTCACGACGATGCCGTTCAGCCCGAGGAAGATCGCGCCATTGTGATTGTTGGGATCGAGATGGGTACGCAGCAGCTCGGTGGCCGGGCGCGAGATCAGGAATCCGATCTTCGAGCGCGTCGAGCTGGAGAAAGCGCGCTTGAGCAGGTCCGCGACGAAACGCGCAGTGCCTTCGATCGTCTTCAGCGCGATATTGCCCGAGAAACCGTCGCAGACGATCACGTCGACTTCGCCGCGCGAGAGCTTGTTGCCTTCGATGAAGCCCTTGAAGTCGAGCCGGAGATGCCGGGCGGCGCGCAGCTCGGCGGCCGCCTCGCGGATCTTGTCGGTGCCCTTCATCTCTTCGGTGCCGATGTTGAGCAGCGCGACGCGGGGGCTTTCGAGGTCGAGCGCGATTCGCGCATAAGCGGCGCCCATCACCGCGAACTGGACGAGGTTCTGCGCGTCGACCTCGGTATTGGCGCCGAGATCGAGCATGACGGTGTCGTTCTCGCCGAGCGTCGGCATCAAGGCAGCGAGCGCCGGGCGATCGATGCCGGGCATCGTCCGCAGCGACAATTTCGCCATTGCCATCAGCGCGCCGGTGTTGCCCGAGGATACCGCGGCGCCGGCCTTGCCCTGCTTCACCTGATCGATGGCGATTCCCATCGACGTGGTCTTGGCGCGGCGAATCGCGGTGCTCGGCTTTTCATCGGCCGCGACGACGCCGGCCGCGTGGACGATCTCCGACGCAGCCGTCAAATTCGGGTGGCTTTCGAGACCCGCGCGAATCTGCGCCTCGTCGCCGACGAGGATGAATTCCATCCCCTCGAAACGACGGCGCGCACGCGCAACGCCCGCGAGCATAACCGCGATCCCCTCGTCGCCGCCCATCGCATCGACGGCGATTCGCATTGGGGTGGTCATGCCGGCTGGCCCTGGGTCGCGTGCGTGGCTCAGCCCTCGACGGAGGTGACTTCGCGGCCGTTATAATGGCCGCACGCCGTGCACAGATTGTGCGGGCGCTTCAATTCGCCGCAGTTCGAGCATTCCTGGAACGCATCGACCGTGAGCGCATCGTGCGCCCGGCGCATGCCACGCCGCGAGGGCGAGGTCTTTCTCTTGGGAACGGCCATTCAGGCACCTTTACTTCGAAGAACACATGAATCAGGTCGCGATACGCCCGCATAGGTGTCCGGGCAAGCGACGGTTAGGCCGGCTGCCCGCCGGACCAACGGGGCAGGTCACGAAGCGAGGCCGCGCGTATACCGATTCTTGCCCGAGTTGCAAGGGCGTGGCAGATCGGAAGCTCAAAAGGGGACCTCCATGACACTCTTCCTGCCCGTCACGCTGACCGCTGCCGGCGCCGCCGCTTTGCTCAACTTTTGGCTCGGCGTGCGAATCTCGCGAATCCGCGTGTCGAACAGGATTCTCCATGGCGAGGGTCCCAATGGCGAGCTGACCACGCGGATGCGCGCGCATCTCAACTTCACCGAATATGCGCCGATCACGCTGATTCTCATTGCCCTGATCGAACTCGCGACGGGGCCGACGATCTGGCTCTGGGGATTTGCCGCCGCGTTTCTGCTCGGCCGGGCGCTCCATGCGGTCGGGATGGTCGCGCGGCTGTGGATGCGGCAGGCGGGGATGCTGCTCACCTTCCTGCCGATGCTGGCACTCGCCGGCTATGCCATCTATCTCGGCGCGCAGGCGCCCAAGCAGCCGCCGACCACCGTCTTCAAGATCCGCCCGGTCGGTTAGCCGCGCGCCAGCGCCGCATCGCTCACGAAGGGATTGGTCCGCCGCTCATGCGCGAAATTGCTCGGCTGGCCATGGCCGGGGACGAATACCGTGTCGTCCCCCAGCGGCCATAGCCTGCCGGTGATCGCGTCGATCAGGTCCTGATGATTGCCCTTGGGGAAGTCGGTGCGGCCGATCGATCCCTGGAACAGCACGTCGCCGACGATCGCCAGCTTCGACGGCGCATGGTGGAAGACGACATGGCCCGGCGTGTGGCCGGGGCAATGATAGACGTCGAGCACCAGCTCCCCGACGGTCACCTGGTCGCCATCGGCCAGCCAGCGGCCGGGCTCGAACGGCACGCCGCGCACGCCATATTTGCGGCCATCCTCTTCGAGTCTGTCGATCCAGAAGCGGTCGGCCTCGTGCGGGCCCTCGATGCCGACACCCAGCTCGGCGGCGAATTCGCCGGCCAGTCCGCAATGGTCGATATGGCCATGGGTGATCAGGATCTTCTCGATCGTCACCTTGTGCTGCGCGGCCGCCGCGCGGAGACGATCGAGATCGCCGCCCGGATCGACAAAGGCGCCGCGCATCGTGCGCGTGCACCAGAGCAGGCTGCAATTCTGCTGGAGCGGCGTGACCGGCACGATCGCCACGCGCATCGGAGGGTTCGACATGCGCCGCTGATAGGTCGCGCAGGGTACGGCGGCAACACGGGCTTGCCGTAAGGCGGCGGCGGCGGCATGCGCAGCGCGATGGCGTTGCCCGCTCCTCCCTTCGTGCTGTTCGACGATGCCCGGCCGGGGGGCGCGGCGGCGCGGCTCTATGCCGATCCGGTGGAGATCGTGCGTGCCGACCGGCCCGAACAGGTCCGGCCCGCGCTCGAGGCGCTGCGGACCGCGCGTGCGCGCGGGCTCGAAGCGGCGGGCTATATCCGATACGAGGCGGCGGCGGGGCTCGAGCCGAAGCTGGCGCATCTCGCCGGGCAGGGCCCCTTGCTCTGGTTCGGGCTGTTCAACGGCTATGAGGAAGTCGACCCCGCAGCGATCCTGCCCGATCCCGCCGGGGCATGGGCCGGAGCGCCGGAACCGCGGATCACGCGCCGCGATTATGCCGAAAGCTTCGCCCGGGTCGCCGAACTGATTGCGGCGGGCGATATCTACCAGGCCAATCTCACCTTCCGCGCCGAAGTGCCGACGGCGGGCTCTCCCGCCTCGGTCTATGCCCTGGTGCGCGGGCGCGCGGCGGCGGGCTATGGCGCGCTCGTCGCCACCGGCGAGGAGTGGTTGCTGTCCTTCTCGCCCGAGCTCTTCTTCGCGCTCGAGGGCGGCAGGCTCACTGCGAAGCCGATGAAGGGCACGACCGTGCGTGACACGGATCCGGCGCGCGACGCGGCCAATGCCGCGGAGCTGCGCGCCGATCCCAAGCAGCGCGCCGAGAATCTGATGATCGTCGATCTGATGCGCAACGATCTCAGCCGCGTGTCGCGCGCCGGCAGCGTCGCGGTGCCCCAGCTCTTCCATGTCGAGCATTATCCGACGGTCCATCAGATGGTGTCGACGATCACCGCCGATCTCGACCCGGACCATGATGCGATCGACGCGCTGGCGGCCTTGTTCCCCTGCGGCTCGATCACCGGCGCACCCAAATTGCGGGCGATGGAAGTCATCGCCGAAACCGAGGACGCGCCGCGCGGCATCTATACCGGCGCGATCGGCCGGCTCGACGCGAACGGCGATGCGATGTTCAACGTCGCGATCCGCACGCTGACCGTTGCCGGGGGCGACTCGCGCGCGGTTTTGGGTTTAGGGTCGGGCGTGGTTGCCGATTCGGACCCGGAGCAGGAATGGCAGGAATGCCTCGCCAAGGGCGCATTCGTGACGGCGGGTGAGCGCCCGTTCGACCTGATCGAGACGATGCGCTTCGATCCGATGGAGGGCATCCCGCTGCTCGAGCGCCACCTTGGGCGGATGAAAAGCAGCGCGGCGGCACTCGGCTTCGCTTTCGACCGCCATTCGGTACGCAACGAGCTCCAGGCCGCGACTTTCCGGCTGCGGGCGCCTTCGAAGGTGCGGCTGCTGCTCGGGCGCTCGGGCGCGATCTCGATCGGCATCAGCCCCTCGCCCGAGATATCCGATCAACCGATGGGTGTGGCGATCCGCCCCCTCGAAGTCGCGCCGGACGACTTTCGACTGCGCCACAAGACCAGCCGCCGCGGCTTCTACGATCGCGCGCGTGCGGCGGCGGGCGTGCCGGAAGTCGTATTCACCGACGCGCAGGGCTTCCTCACCGAAGGCAGCTTCACCAGCATCTTCGTGGGAAGCGCCGACGGCGTGCTCCTCACGCCGCCGCTGGCGCGCGGGCTGCTCCCCGGCGTGCTCCGCGCCGAGCTGATCGAGAGCGGCCGTGCGGTCGAGCGGGATTTGCGTCCGGAGGATCTCGCAGGCGGTTTCCAGCTGGGCAATGCACTGCGCGGACTCGTATCTGCCGTTACAGTTGCGGAGCCGGCGAAGGCAGACGTATAGGCGCGGCCATTCCCTTCCGGAAAAGGCCCAGGACCATGCAGACCTCCGCCGCGCTCCAGCGCATCCAGCCCTCCGCCACGCTCGCGATGACGAGCCGCGTGTTCGAGCTGAAGCGGCAGGGCATCGACGTGATCGGCCTCGGCGCCGGCGAGCCCGATTTCGACACCCCCGATTTCGTCAAGGAAGCGGCGATCGAGGCGATCCGCGCGGGCAAGACCAAGTACACCAATGTCGACGGCACCCCCGAATTGAAGCAGGCGGTGGTCGCCAAGTTCGCGCGCGACAACGGCCTGACCTATGCCGAGAACCAGATCAGCGTGAACTCGGGCGGCAAGCACACCTTGTTCAATGCCTTCTGTGCGACGATCGACGCCGGTGATGAAGTCGTCATCCCCGCACCCTATTGGGTGAGCTATCCCGACGTGGTCGAGTTCGCCGGCGGCAAGCCGGTGTTCATCGCGGCGGGCGCCGACCAGAATTACAAGATCCGTCCCGAGCAGCTCGAAGCCGCGATCACTGCCAAGACCAAATGGGTTGTGCTCAACTCGCCGTCCAACCCGACGGGGGCGGCGTACAGCGCTGCCGAGCTCAAGGCGCTCGGCGAAGTGCTCGAGCGGCACCCGCACGTGCTGATCTATGCCGACGACATGTACGAGCACATCCTCTACGACGGCTTCGAATTCGCGACGATCGCGCAGGTCGTCCCCTCGCTCTACGATCGCACGCTCACCGCCAACGGCGTGTCCAAGGCCTATGCGATGACCGGCTGGCGGATCGGCTATGCCGGCGGCCCGGTGTGGCTCATCAAGGCGATGGGCAAGCTCCAGTCGCAGTCGACGTCGAACCCGTGCAGCATCTCGCAGGCGGCCTCGGTCGCTGCGCTCAACGGTGACCAGAGCTTCCTCAAGGAGCGCGTCGCGGCGTTCCAGGGGCGACGCGATCTGGTCGTGTCTATGCTCAACCAGATCAACGGCATGACCTGCCCGCGCCCCGAAGGCGCCTTCTATGTCTATCCCGAATTCGCCGGGCTGATCGGCAAGACGACGCCCAAGGGGCAGACGATCACCACCGACGAGGAAATGATCGCCTATCTGCTCGATGAGGCCAAGGTCGCGGCGGTGCACGGCGCCGCGTTCGGCCTCTCGCCGGCGATGCGGATCAGCTATGCGACGTCGGAGGCTTTGCTGACCGAGGCGTGCACGCGCATCCAGACTGCCTGCGCGGCCTTGCGCTGAGGCACGGAACGCACGATCTTGCGCCCATGCTGAAATGGGCCCTTCCCGCTGGCCTCGCCGGAGCGGCATTGCTGCTGCCGGCGATCGCCGCCCCCGCCGCCGAGCGCGCGGTGCCGATCCCGCCGCCGGCGCAGGATGTTCCCGGCGGCAAGAACGAGCAGGTCGCGGTGCTTGCCGGCGGCTGCTTCTGGGGGATGGAGGCCGTCTTCCAGTCGGTGAAGGGCGTGCATTCGGTGACCAGCGGCTTTGCCGGCGGCACCAAGGGCACTGCCAGCTACGGCCAGGTGTCGACCGAACGCACTGCCCATGCCGAAGCGGTGCGTATCGTCTACGATCCAACGAAGGTGAGCTACGGCACGCTGCTGCGCGTCTATTTCTCGGTCGCCCACGATCCGACCCAGCTCAACCGCCAGGGCCCCGATGTGGGCCCCAGCTATCGATCGGCGATCTTCCCGCAAGACGCTGCCCAGCGCCGTGTCGCCACCGCCTATATCGCGCAGCTCGGCCGCACCAAAGCGTGGCCCAGGCCGATCGTGACCAGGATCGAGAGCGGCGCTTTCTATCCCGCCGAAGCCGCGCATCAGGACTTTTTCTGGCGGAACCCGACGCACCCCTACATCGTGCGCTGGGACAAGCCCAAGGTCGCCGCGTTTAGGAATGCCTTCCCGCAACTCGCGAATTGAGCGGCGCGCAACCTCCGTTCGCCCTGAGCTTGTCGAAGGGCACCCATCCGTAAGCGAACCGCTTTAGGCGGTGCTTCGACAAGCTCAGCACGAACGGGACGGGGGCGTTCGATGCGCTCTCAAATCAGCCCCATCGCTGCGAGTTCGCCGACCAGGCCCGCCGGCATCTCGGCAACCCCCGCACCGGCCTCGCCCAGATCGACCGGGGCGTCCTTGCCTTCGAGATAGCGCCAGCCCTGGTGCGCGCGCTTCGGCCGCGCCTGGACGAGCACCAGTTTCGGCTCGAGATAGATCGCCACGCGCCCGCCCTCGGCCTCGCCGAAGCCCAGGATCGGCGAGCGGCCGATCAACTGGTGCTTGATGATCCAGAACAGCGATCCACCGGCAATCTCTTCATGCCTTTTGGGCAGATAGCGCGTGGTCAGGAAGGCAGGCTGGTGCGCCGCCTTGAGCGCGAGGCGCTCCTGCAGATATTCGATGCTGTCGCAGCCATAGGCGACCTTGGTCAGATGTAGCGGCACGGCTGCAATCTGGGGTTGCGGCGGCTCGCGATCAACCGACCAGCCCGCTCGCCGTGGCGAGGCCGAGAAAGGCGAGGAACCCCATCGAATCGGTCACCATGGTGACGAACACCGACGACGCGACTGCCGGATCCTGCCGGAAGCGCTCGAGCGTCAGCGGCACCAGCACGCCGGCCAGTCCTGCGATCAATATGTTGGCGAGCATCGCCGCCGCGATCACCATCCCCAGCGCCGCGTCCTGGAACGCCGCGCCGATGCCGAGCCCGATCACCGCCGCGACGGTGAGCCCGTTTAGCACCGCGATCGAGATCTCGCGCCGGATCGCACGCAGCGTGTTGGATTGGGTCAGCTGGTTGGTGGCGAGCGCGCGCACGGTCACTGCCAGCGTCTGCGTTCCGGCATTGCCGCCGACCCCGGCGACGATCGGCATCAGCGCCGCGAGCATGGCCTTTTGCGCGATCGTCGCGTCGAAGAGGAACACGATCGTCGCGGGCACCAGCGCCGTCACCAGATTGGTGAGCAGCCAGCGGACGCGGCCCTTGTAGCTGTCGATCACCGGCTCGTTGATGTCGCCTTCGCCCGCGCCCGACAGGTGCAGGATGTCCTCGCCGGCTTCTTCGGAGATGATGTGGACCACGTCGTCGACGGTGATCATGCCGACCAGCCGGCCGTTCGAATCGATCACCGCGGCCGAGATCAGCGCGTATTTCTGGAAGCGGAGCGCCACTTCCTCCTGGTCCATATCGGCCGGGATCAGCGTCTGCTCGCGCTTCATCACGTCGGCGATCGAAACCGCGCGCGGCGTCCGCAGGATCCAGCTCAGATGGCAGGTGCCCACCGGATGGTGCGCGGGATCGACCACGAAGATTTCCCAGAAATCGGTGGTCAGCTCTTCTTCGCGCCGCAGATAATCGAGCACGTCGCCGACCGTCCAATGCTGGGGCACCGCGATCAGCTCGCGCTGCATCAGGCGGCCGGCGGTTTCCTCAGGGTATGAGAGCGCCTCCTCGATCGCGGCGCGATCGTCGGGGTCGAGCGCGCGGAGCACTTCGCGCTGATCCTCGACGTCCATGTCCTCGATGATCGCGACGGCGTCGTCGGTATCGAGTTCGGCGGCGATGTCCGCCACCTGGTGGGGCTCGAGCGCGTCGACCAGCGCCTCGCGCACCCAGTCGTTCATCTCGGCGAGCACGTCGCCGTCGATCAGGTCCGAGATCGCCGCCGCCAGCGCCGGGCGCAGCTCGGCGGGAGTCAGCTCGACGAGATCGGCGATGTCGGCAGGATGGAGCGGGGCGACGCGCGCGCGGGCAGTCTCGGCATCGCCCGCGGCGACCGCCTCGAGCACGGCGCTGACGAATTCGGGCTTGAGCCGATCGTCCTCGTCGAGCTCGCTTTCGGGCGCCCGCGATTCTGGATGAAGTTCGGTCTCGCTCATCGTTCGACCTCCCTGATGCGCCCGGTTGCGCCGCTCCTAGCGCGGCGCGTCGCCACTGCCAATGCAGCGCGCATGTTGCAAGCCACAGGCAAGGTGCTTAGGGCCGCAGGCAAAGTTCCATTGGAGTAGTCTATGTCCGCCAGCACGCTCGTCCTGACTCTCGATACCGGCGATGTCCGGATCAAGCTTCGTCCCGATCTGGCGCCGAAACATGTCGAGCGCATCGTCAAGCTGGCGGAGGACGGCTTCTACGACGGCGTCGTCTTCCACCGCGTGATCGACGGCTTCATGGCGCAGGGCGGCGATCCCTCGGGCACCGGCATGGGCGGCTCGAAGGAGCCCAACCTTCCGCAGGAATTCAGCGGCGAGCCGCACGTCCGCGGGATCTGCTCGATGGCGCGGACCAACGATCCCAACAGCGCCAACTCGCAATTCTTCATCTGCCTCGACGACGCGACCTTCCTCGATCGCCAGTACACGGTGTGGGGCGAAGTGACCGAAGGCATGGAGAACGTCGACGCCCTCCCCAAGGGCGAGCCGCCGCGCACGCCCGGCAAGATCGTCAAGGCGACCGTCGAGGCGTAAAATCCCGTCACCCCGGCGAAGCCGGGGTCTCAGGCCGCCGGCGCGTCGACGCCGAGCGACTCGATCAGCCAGTCGTGGAAGATCCGCACCGGGCGCTGGCTCAGCGCGCGCGGGCGGCAGACGAACCAATAGCTGTAATGGCTCTCCACCGTCAGGTCGAAGAGCTGGACGAGCCGTTCGTCGCGCGCCGCCTCGAAATGCGATTCGAGCATGAAGGCGACGCCGAGTCCCTGCGCTGCCGCCTCGAGCATCAGATTGCCCGAATCGAAATGGTCGATCGCCAGCGGCTCGAGATCGGGGAAGCCCGCCGCCGCGCGCCACGCAGTGAAGGTCTCGGGCATGTCGCGATGGACCAGGGCGGTGAGCTTCGAAAGCTGCTCGGGCCGCGTGATCGGATCGGGACCTTCGACGAGGCTGCGCGCGCCGATGACGTGGACGCGGTTGCGATCGAGCCGGCGCGAATAGAAGCCCGGATCGATGTCGCGGGCGATCACGATCGCCGCGTCGAGCCCGTCGCCGAGCCGCGCCACGCCATAGCCCGCGGTATCGACGTCGAGGTGCAGTTCGGGGTGACGGCGCTTGAGCTCGGGGAGCCGCGGCAGCAGCTGCTGCGTCGCATAGAGCGGCAGCACGCCGAGCCGCAGCCGCAGCAATTCGCTGCCGCTGGTCATCGCCTCGACCGCGTCGGTCATCGCATCGAGTGCCGGTGCGATCAGCCCCAGCAGCCGGTCGCCATCGTCGTTGAGCCGCAGCGCCTGGTGGCGGCGCTCGAACAACGGCTTGCCGATGAAGCGTTCGAGCGATTGCACCCGACGGCTCAGTGCCGGCGAGGAAAGTGCGAGTTCCTCCGCGGCGGCCTTGATCGAGCCGAGACGCGCAACCTGGACGAATGCCTCGATGGCGGTGAGGGGCGGTAGCCTACGCATGATCTTTCTTTTGTGCACTGCGGTACAAGCTTCGCCGAGAGCTCGCGCCGGTGCAAGCCTTCAATGCGCCTGTGCAGCCACTATCGTACGGTGCCATTACGATTGCAACCTTTGCAATTCGGCTGGATGCATTTCGCACTTGCACAATAATTCGCCGCACTGCACATAGGACGTGCCTTTCAGGCATCCTCTCCTAAAACTTTCCCGGCGGGTCCTTGTGGCCCGCCTTTTTTTTGCCCCTCGCGGCACGGAAAGTCCGTTCCTATGTTCCCGCTTCATTGCCTGAAGGAAATGAAGCGTGGCGGACGACGAGACTAGAGGACGCAAGTTACAAGTTGCGAACAGCCGGCCCGAGGATAGCGGCCGCGGCATAGCGCACATCCCGCGCAGCCAGATGGCTGCGCTCGGCATCACCGAAGGCGATGTGATCGAGATCGTCGGCAAGCGCGCCACGCCGGCGCGCGCAGTGCTTCCTTATGCCGAGGATGAAGGACTCGAATTGCTCCGCATCGACGGGCTCCAGCGCGCCAATGCCGGCGTCGGCTCGGGCGATTTCGTCGAGGTCCGGGCGGCAGTGTCCAAGCCGGCGACGCGCGTCGTGTTCGCGCCGGCCCAGGCCAATCTTCGGCTCCAGGGCTCGGCACAGGCGCTTCAGCGCACCTTCTACGGCCGGCCGCTCGCGCAGGGCGACATCGTCGCCACCGCCGGGCATCACCGCGTCGTCGATCCCAACGTCCAGCGCTGGGTCAATGCGCCGGCCTATGCGCTGCAGGAGATTCGCCTCGCGGTGGTCGCGGCAACGCCCAAGGGCATCGTCCATATCGACGAGAATACCGAGGTCGAGCTGCGGCCCGAGTTCGAGGAGGCATCCGAGAGCCGCCGCGCCGACGTGACCTATGACGATATCGGCGGGATGGCCTCGACGATCGACCAGCTCCGCGAGATGGTCGAGCTGCCCTTGCGCTATCCCGAACTGTTCCAGCGTCTCGGCGTCGATCCGCCCAAGGGCGTGCTGCTCCACGGCCCGCCCGGAACCGGCAAGACCCGGCTGGCGCGCGCCGTGGCGAACGAGAGCGACGCCACCTTTCACTTGATCAATGGCCCCGAGATCATGGGCTCGGCCTATGGTGAGTCCGAAGGGCGGCTGCGCCAGGTGTTCGAGGAAGCGGCCAAGTCGGCGCCGTCGATCGTGTTCATCGACGAGATCGATTCGATCGCGCCCAAGCGCGGCCAGGTTTCGGGCGAGGCCGAGAAGCGCCTCGTCGCGCAGCTGCTGACCCTGATGGACGGGCTGGAGGCGCGCGCCAACATCGTCGTGATCGCGGCGACCAACCGTCCCGAGGCGATCGACGAGGCATTGCGGCGTCCCGGCCGCTTCGACCGCGAGATCGTCGTCGGCGTGCCGGACGAGCGCGGCCGTCGCGAGATTCTCGGCATCCACACGCGCGGCATGCCGCTCGGCGATCGCGTCGATCTCGGCGAACTGGCCCGGACGACCTATGGGTTCGTCGGCGCCGATCTCGCCGCGCTCACCCGCGAGGCGGCGATCGAGGCGGTGCGGCGGCTGATGCCGCAGCTCAATCTCGAGGACCGCACCATCCCGCCCGAGGTGCTCGATACGCTTTCGGTGACGCGCGAGGATTTCCTCGAGGCATTGAAGCGCGTCCAGCCTTCGGCAATGCGCGAAGTGATGGTCGAGGCGCCGCGCGTCCGCTGGGAAGATGTCGGCGGGCTCGACGACGCCCAGATGCGGCTCAAGGAAGGCGTCGAGCTGCCACTCAAGGATCCCGACGCGTTCCGCCGCCTCGGCATCCGCCCGGCAAAGGGCTTCCTGCTCTATGGCCCGCCCGGCACCGGCAAGACCCTGCTCGCCAAGGCAGTCGCGCGCGAGGCGGAAGCGAACTTCATCGCCACCAAGTCGAGCGACCTGCTCAGCAAATGGTATGGCGAGTCCGAGCAGCAGATCGCGCGCCTCTTCGCCCGCGCGCGCCAGGTCGCCCCGTGCGTGATCTTCATCGACGAGCTCGACAGCCTCGTCCCCGCACGCGGCGGGGGCTTGGGCGAGCCGCAGGCGACCGAGCGGGTGGTCAACACCATTCTGTCAGAGATGGACGGGCTCGAGGAGCTCCAATCGGTGGTGGTGATCGGTGCGACCAATCGACCCAATCTGATCGATCCGGCGCTGCTCCGGCCCGGGCGGTTCGACGAACTGGTCTATGTCGGCGTACCCGACAAGGCCGGGCGCGAGCGCATCCTCAAGATCCAGACCGCGAAGATGCCGCTCGCGAGCGATGTCGACCTCGCTGCGATCGCCGAGGAGACCGAACGCTATACCGGCGCCGATCTCGAGGACGTGGTCCGCCGCGCCGGCCTGGTCGCGCTGCGGAAATCGCTGGGTGCCAGCCATGTCTCCATGGCCGATTTCGAAGACGCCCTCGCCGATTCGCGCGCCACGGTAACGCCCGAGATGGAGGAGGAGTACGAGGCTATGTCCGGCCGGCTGAAGCAGCAGGCATCGGCGATCCAGCCGCTCGGCTTCATTGCGCCGGGGATGCTCCACGGCCGGGGTCCGAAGGGCGCAGATTGAGCCAGCCGTAGAGGAGCAGGCACGCGAGTGCGGCGGCCGCTGTCAGATACGGCAGCGGCCGCCACAGCTCGTACAGCCCCACCCCGATCGAGGGCCCGAGCACGAACGCCGCGCCGTTGACCGAAGTGACCTTGCCCGCGACCGATCCCTGCGCCTCGGCGCCGACCGCGAGCGACGATCCCGCCGTGAAGCCCGGCCGCGCCAGCCCCATGCCGAGCGAAGTCAGCGCATAGCCCAGCGCGATCCCGTAGAGCGACGTCGCGCTGCCGACCGCGATACAGCCGAACACTCCCAACGCCGCGCCGGCGAGGATCAGCGCGCGCGGCTTGAGGTCGAGCAGGGGAATCAGTCCCCATTGCGCGAGCAGTGCCGATCCCGCGCCCATCATCAGCACGAGACCGGTGGGATGAAGCGCCTCCATCGGCGACACCGCCAGCCGATCGATGATCAGGAAGCCGATCGCCTGCCCCGTCATCGCCTGGGCGTGGCCGATGACGAGCCCGCTGACGATCCACGCGCGCACCCGTGGGTCGAAATAGCCCACTTTCTCGCTGGTCTCGGCCGTCGCTGCGGTCACCGTCGCGCCGGTCCCCTGCCCGCCGATCGAGGGGTAGCTCGATGCCGCGCCATGGGCATAGCCTTCGTCGCGCGGAAGCAGGCGCACCACTGCGATCCAGATCACTGCCCCGATGGCCGCCGCCACGAAGGCCGGGCCCGCCAGCCCGATCTCGGGCCCGCCGCTCCAGAGATGCCCGAGCACCAGATAGGGCGCGATCGCCGGCCCCAGGATCGTCCCCAGCCCGAATGCCGAGGCGAGCAAGGTCAGCGCCCGCGTCCGCTCCTCGCGCGTCGTCCGCCCGGCGACGATCGCCTGCACCGCCGGCGGTGCGGCCGAACCGAAGGTTCCGTAGATCACCCGGCCGATGATGAACGCGATGAAGGTCGCCAGTGGCCCGAGGACGCCGTTGATCCCCAGCGCGAGGAAGATCCCGCACAATAGCAGCGACACGGTGAAGCCCGCCACGCCGACCAGCACCATCGCGCGCCGCCCGTGCCGGTCCGAACGATTCGCCCAGAAAGGCGCGGCGACTACCCACAGCAGCGCCGACACCGAGAAAACCGCCGCCACGGCGCTGTCGGCCGCGCCGAGCGATCGCCCGAGCGCCGGCAGCACCGATTGCAGTGCGGTGTTCCCCGCCGCGATCGTCAGCATCACCGTGAAGAGCAGCGCGAAGGTGCGATCGAAGCGGCGGACCCTCACTCGCGCGTCCACGAATAGCTGCGATGGATGTCGGCGACGTGCAGCCGATACCATTTGTACCATCGCCCGCGCCCCGCCTCGCGCGTCGCGGCGTGCTCGGGATGCTTGCGCCACGCCACGGCGCTCGCCTCGTCGGCCCAATAGCTGAGCGTGATGCCCAGGCCGTCCGCCGAGACGCCGTCGATTCCGCGATAGCCGGGCTGCTGTGCGGCGAGCCTGTCCATCGCCTCGGCCGCGGCGGCATAACCTTCCGGGTCGTCCCCGGTGCGCTCGGAGACGAACATCACCACCAGCTGCCCCGTGCGATCCTCTGCCATGCCCGCGCCTCCTGTCGTCTCGTCCGATAGGCACTTTGGCCTCCGGCGCAAACCCGCTACCGGCACGACCATGATCCTCGACTGGCACTTCTACGCACTCGCCATCCCCGCCGTGATCCTGCTCGGCCTCGCCAAGGGCGGGTTCGCCGGCATGGGCGCGCTGTCGCTGCCGATGCTGACCTTCGCGATCGATCCGGTGCGCGCTGCGGCGATCCTGCTGCCGATCCTGATCGCGCAGGATGTGGTCGGCGTCTGGGCGTTCCGCCGCACCGTCGATTGGAAGCTGCTCGGCTGGATGATGCCCGGCGCGGTGCTCGGCATCTGGCTCGGCTATGCCTTTGCCGCCAGCGTGTCGCCGCTTGGCGTCATGGCGGCAGTGGGGGCTATCTCGATGATTTTCGGCGCCTATCGCCTCTGGGCCGCACGTCACGCCGCCCCGCACGAGGCGGCGCGTTGGCCCCTATGGGTAGGGTCGCTGTTCGGGATAGCCTCGGGCTTCACCAGCCAGATCGCGCATGCCGGCCAGCCGCCTTTCCAGCTCTGGGTGCTGCCGCGGAAACTCGATCGCGACGTGCTGATCGGCACCACGGCCTTGTTCTTCGCGGCGATCAACTGGATCAAGGTGCCGGCTTATGCCGCGCTCGGCCAGTTTACCCGGGCCAATCTGCTCACTGCGGCGGCTTTGCTGCCGCTCGCGCTCTGCTCGACGGTCGCGGGCGTATGGCTGGTCCGCCGCATCGCCCCCGAACGCTTCTACACCGCGATCTACTGGCTGATGATCCTGGTGGGAGGCGCATTGATCTGGGAAGCGCTTCTCTAACTCCCCTCCCTGCAAGGGAGGGGCAGGGGGTGGGTGCGAGCGAAGCGAGCCCTGCGACCTCATGGCGAAAAAGAAAAGGCTGGGCATCGAGCCCGGCCTTATTCTTACCCACCCCTAACCCCTCCCTTGCAGGGAGGGGAACTCTCAGTCGAACAGCGACGACACCGAGCTTTCGTCGGCGATCCGCTTGATCGCTTCGGCGAGCAAAGGCGCGATCGTCAGATGGCGGACCTTCGCGCTCTCGGCGATGACATTGTGGTTGCCGATCGAATCGGTGATCACCAGCTCGCGCAGCGCCGATCCGTCGACCCGCGCGACAGCGCCGCCCGAGAGCACGCCGTGGGTACAATAAGCCACGACATCCTCGGCGCCCGCCGCCTTGAGCGCCGCCGCCGCGTTGCACAGGGTCCCCGCCGAATCGACGATGTCGTCGATCAGGATGCAGAAGCGTCCCTCGACCTGGCCGATGATGTTCATCACTTCGGATTCGCCCGCGCGCTCGCGGCGCTTGTCGACGATCGCCAGCGGCGCGTTGTCGAGCCTCTTGGCGAGCGCCCGTGCGCGGACCACGCCGCCCACGTCGGGCGAAACCACCATCCACTGCTTGTCGGGGAAGCGCGTCTGGATGTCGGCCGACATCACCGGGGCGCCGAACAGGTTATCGGTTGGAATGTCGAAAAAGCCCTGGATCTGGCCGGCGTGGAGATCGACCGAGAGCACCCGGTTGGCCCCCGCGGTGGTGATCAGATTGGCGACGAGCTTGGCCGAGATCGGCGTGCGCGGGCCGGGCTTCCGGTCCTGCCGGGCATAGCCGAAATAAGGGAGCACCGCAGTGATCCGCTTGGCCGATGCGCGCCGCAGCGCATCGATCATGATCAGCAGCTCCATCAGGTTGTCGTTGGCCGGATAGCTGGTCGACTGGAGCACGAACACGTCCTCGCCGCGGACATTCTCCAATATCTCGACGAAGATCTCCTCGTCGGCGAAGCGGCGGACATTGGCCTGGGTCAGCGGGATCTCGAGATAATCCGCAATCGCGCTGGCAAGCGGCATGTTCGAATTGCCGGCCATCAATTTCATATGCGCGCGCTCCGTCCGCTGGTCCCTGACGTCCCCTTAGGACGCGAAGGCGGAGAGGCAAAGGGGCATTGCCGCTAAAGCGCGCGGAGCCTAGTCCGCGGCGCATGACGGTCACCACGCGCTTCGCTCCCAGCCCTACCGGCACGCTTCATGTCGGCAATCTGCGCACTGCGCTCCACAACTGGATGTTCGCCAAGGCAAATGGCGGGCGCTTCCTGCTGCGCATCGACGACACCGATCGCGAGCGTTCGGAGGAGCGGCATGTCGCTTCGATCCGCGCCGATCTCGCCTGGCTCGGGCTCGCGCCCGACGGCGAGGAACGCCAGTCGGCGCGCTTCGATCGCTATGAGGCGCGATTCGCCGAGCTGGTCGCCGCCGGCCGCGTCTATCCGGCGTACGAGACTGCGCAGGAGCTCGATCTCCAGCGGAAGGTGCTCCTCGGCCGCGGCCTGCCGCCGGTCTATGATCGCGCCGCGCTGGCGCTGAGCGATGCCGAGCGTGCCGCCTTCGAGGCGGAGGGCCGCACGCCGCACTGGCGCTTCCGGCTCGATCACGATGCGCCGATCGAATGGGACGATCTGGTCCGCGGCCACCAGCGCTTCGATGCCGGCACGATGAGCGACCCGGTGATCCGCCGCGCCGACGGCTCGTGGCTCTATCTCTTCCCCTCGGTGGTCGATGACGTCGACATGGCCATCACGCATGTCGTGCGCGGCGAGGACCATGTCTCGAATACCGCCACCCAGCTCCAGATGTTCGACGCGCTGGGAAGCGCGCCGCCTCGCTTCGCGCACGAGGCGCTGCTGGTCGGCAACGAAGGCAAGCTCTCCAAGCGGCTCGGTTCGCTCGGCGTCGATCATTTCCGCGAGACGGGCATCGAGCCGCAGGCTCTGGTCGCCTTGCTCGCGCGGATCGGCACCAGCGATCCCGTCGAGCCCTTCGCCGATCCCGCGCCGCTGATCGCGAGCTTCGATTTCGCCCGTTTCGGCCGCGCGCCGGCGCGCTTCGACGAGGCCGAGCTCGCTCAGCTCAATGCCCGCATCGTCCACCAGCTCGGCTTCGATGCAGTTGCCGCGCGGCTTCCCGACGGCATGACGTCGGAGGCCTGGGAGGCGATCCGCCCCAATCTCTCCACGATCGCCGAGGCCGGAGACTGGTGGCGCGTGGTCGAGGGACCGATCGACTTGCCCGATCTGCCGGTTGAAGATCGCGCCTATCTCGCTTTGGCGGCGGAAGCGGCGGCGGCGATCGACTGGTCCGCCGATCCCTGGCACGCGCTCACCGGCGCGCTCAAGGAAGCGACCGGCCGCAAGGGCAAGCCACTGTTCCTGCCGCTGCGACTCGCGCTCACCGGCCGCGAACATGGTCCCGATATGGCCGCGCTCCTGCCGCTGATCGGCAAGGATCGTGCGCTGTCGCGTCTCGCGGCAGCCGGATAGCCACCCTATTTACTCGTTGAATGATACGTTGTATCATCACCAACGTCGGCACTAGACCGGCCAAGGATGGAGAGCAACGCCATGTATGCCGAACATCGCTACGCACCGCCAAAATCGCGCACCGTCAGTCTGGGCAGCGCCCTGCTGATCAATGGCGCGCTGATCGCCGGACTGATCTTCGCGGCGCCTAACGTCATTCCGAAAGGGCCCGAGGATGGCATCAATGTGATTCCGATCCGCGATCCAGTCGAACCTCCACCCATCGATCTGCCCAAACCGAAACCCGACAATCGCGCCGAGAATCCGACGCCCACTGCTCCCGACCCGTTCATCAAGAGCAAGAGCGACAATGACACGAAGACCACTCCGGTGATCGGCGATCCGCCCTTGCCGCCACTGCCAAAGGTGGACGACGGTCCGATCTTCGTCCCCGAACCGCCCCCGCCGTTGCCCCCTTTGCTCCGCGCCGAGCAGGATTCACGTTTCGCGCGGGATTTCCAGCCCGCTTATCCCGCCGCCGAGCTTCGCGCCCAGCGCGACGGTTTCGTCCAGATTAGCGTGCTGATCGGCGTGGACGGACGCGTGAAGGCCGCGCAATCGGTCAGCGCGACCAGCGACGCCTTCTTCGAGGCGACTCGCCGCCAGGCATTGTCGAAATGGCGCTTCAAGCCGGCGACGCGCGGCGGCATCCCTGAAGAGAGCTGGAAGACGCTGAGCGTCCGGTTCCTGATCAAGGACCAGTGAGCCCTTGCCGGCCGTTTCGGCGGCCGGTCGGCGCGGGGGTTTGCCCTGGAGCCCCCGCGCCCTTATCTTGGGGCTCGACATGACCTTCCTCAAATTCTTCTCGCCTCTCGCGGCGTATCGCGATCTGCGCCTCTTCCTCGCGACGCGCCGGCGGCACGAGCTGTGGTTCATGGCGCTTTCGCTCGCCATGACGACGCTGATCATCTTCGTATTCTTCAAGGATGCGAACTTCCAGAAGCCGTACGAACGCAACATCATCTATGTCGAGCAATGGCCGATCACCCGCACCGACGAGCAGATCCGCGCGCAGCAGAAGATCGATCAGGCGAAGAAGGCCATCCAGCTGGCCGAGCTGAAGAAGCGGCGCGAGGCCAAGCAGGCCGAGTTCAAGCGGCTCGACGACAAGCTCGAAAAGTGGGGCTTCTGAACGACTCGCGGTGGATGGCCGCGGCGCTCGCATTGTCCGAGCGCACGCGCGGGCGCACGGCGCCCAATCCCAATGTCGGCTGCGTGTTGGTGAAAGATGATCGCGTGATCGGCCGCGGCTGGACCCAGCCCGGTGGCCGTCCGCACGCGGAGGCGATGGCGCTCGCCCAGGCGGGCGAAAAGTCGCGCGGCGCAACTTGCTATGTCACGCTGGAGCCCTGCGCGCACGTCTCGCCGCGCGGCCCCGCTTGTGCCGACCTGCTGATCGCCGCCGGCGTCGCGCGCGTGGTGATCGCGCTCGGCGATCCCGATCCGCGCACCAATGGCCAGGGCGCGGCGCGCTTGCGTGCTGCGGGACTCGAAGTGGTCGAGGGTGTCGCCGAAGCGCCGGCGCGCGCGGCAATGCCGGGTTTCCTCACCTGCCAAACAAAGCGCCGCCCTTTCGTCACGCTCAAGCTCGCGACGTCGCTCGACGGCCGCATCGCGCTCGCCTCGGGCGAGAGCCGCTGGATCACCGGCCCGGAGGCCCGCGCCCACGCGCATCTGGAGCGAGCGCGGCACGAAGCGATCCTCGTCGGGCGCCGGACGTGGGAGATCGACCAACCAAAACTCGATGTGCGCCTTCCCGGACTCGAGTCCCGCTCGCCGAGGCGCCTACTCCTTTCTCGTCACCCCCGCGAAAGCGGGGGCCCATCTCCCGCGCTGTCCAATTTGCGGCCCGGTGAGGAGATGGGTCCCCGCTTTCGCGGGGATGACGGATGGGAATTATTGGCCACCCCGTCCGACATCGCAGCCCTCGAAGGCGTCGATCACCTGCTCGTCGAGGGCGGCGCCGAAACCGCTGCCGCGTTCCTGCGCGAAGGGTTGGTCGACCGCCTACTCCTCTACCGCGCGCCGATCCTGATCGGTGCCGGCAAGGCGGCGCTCGGCGATCTCGGCCTCGCCGATCTTGCCACGGCGCATGGCCGCTGGCGGCTCACCGATACGCGGATGCTTGGCAGCGACCGCCTCGAAGTCTACGCGAGCACCTGATGTTCACGGGAATCGTCACCGATATCGGCACTATCGTCGCCGTCAGCCGCCAGGGCGACCTGCGCGTCGAGGTATCCACCAGCTATGACGTCGGCACGATCGACCTTGGCGCGTCGATCTCCTGTTCGGGCGTGTGCCTGACGGTGGTCGACAAGGCGCCCGGCCGCGTCGCGTTCGACGTCTCGGCCGAGACCGTCTCGCGCACCGCGGCGGACATGTGGACCCAGGGGCGCCGCCTCAACCTCGAGCGCGCCCTGAAACTCGGCGACGAACTCGGCGGGCATATCGTCACCGGCCATGTCGACGGTATCGGCGTGGTCGCCGAATGGCGCGAAGAGGGCGGATCGCACCGGCTGACCATCGCGGCCGGCAAGGACCTCGCCCCCTATGTCGCTGCCAAGGGCTCGATCACTGTCGACGGCGTCTCGCTCACCGTGAATGCCGTCGAAGACACCGATGCCGGCGTAAATCTTATGCTCAACATCATTCCCCACACCGCCGCCGTCACTACATTCGGGTCCTTGCAACCCGGGCAGGCGGTCAATCTCGAGATCGACGTGCTTGCCCGTTATCTCCAGCGCATGGAGGCGCTCCGTGGCAAAGCCTGAACTGGCCCGTTTGAAGCATGGCTTCCTCTCCTCGCCCGAGGAATTGATCGACGAGGCCCGCAACGGCCGCATGTTCATCCTCGTCGACGACGAGGACCGCGAGAATGAAGGCGACCTCATCATTCCCGCCCAGATGGCGACGCCCGACGCGATCAACTTCATGGCGCGGTTCGGCCGCGGGCTGATCTGCCTCGCGCTCACCAAGGAACGCGTCGACCAGCTCGGGCTCGATCTGATGTCGCGCAACAACGGCACGCGCCACGAGACGGCGTTCACGATCTCGATCGAAGCCAAGGAAGGCGTCACCACCGGCATCTCCGCGGCCGATCGCGCGCGGACCGTCTCGGTGGCGATCGACGCCTCCAAGGGTCCGGAAGCGATCGTTTCGCCCGGCCACGTCTTCCCTTTGGTCGCGCGCGACGGCGGCGTGCTGGTCCGTACCGGGCATACCGAGGCCGCGGTCGACGTGGCCCGGCTCGCCGGGCTCAACCCTTCCGGCGTGATCTGCGAGATCATGAAGGACGACGGGACGATGGCGCGGCTCGACGATCTCGTCTCCTTCGCCCAGTTCCACAACCTCAAGATCGGCACGATCCGCGACCTGATCGCCTATCGCCGGCGCCACGATCATTTGGTCGAGAAGCGCGCCGAGGCCCGGTTCGAGAGCGACTGGGGCGGCGAATGGACCGCCTACACCTTCTGGAACAAGGCGACCGAGAGCGAGCAGGTGGCCCTGGTCAAGGGCCGGATCGACTCGTCGAAGCCCACTCTCGTCCGCATGCACGCGCTCTCGCCGTTCAGCGACATCTTCGGCGAAGGCGGCAGCCGCGGCGGCCTGCTCCGCCGCTCGATGGAGATCATCGGCGAAGAGGGCGCAGGCGTGGTCGTCGTGATCAACAAGCCGCGCCCCGACCAGTTCAGCCTCGCGCTCGAGGCCAAGGCCGGCACGCGCGAGCCCAAGGACATGGACGAGCTGCGCGATTACGGCGTCGGCGCCACCATCCTCACCGAACTCGGCGTGCAGGACATGATCCTGCTCACCAATACCCACCACACGCTTGTCGGGCTCGACGGTTACGGCCTGTCGATCGTCGGCGAGCGTGCAATCGACCTGGAGAATTGATGGCCCGCGTCCTGATCGTCGAAGCCCGTTTCTACGCGCATCTCAACGACATGCTGCTCGACGGCGCGCGCACTGCGCTGCAGGAGGCGGGGCATGATTATGAGGTCGTCACTGTCCCCGGCGCGCTCGAAGTTCCCGGCGCAGTCGCGATGGCGCTCGAGACCGGCCATTACGACGCCTATGTCGCATTGGGCGTCGTGATCCGCGGCGAGACCTATCATTTCGAGATCGTCGCGGGCGAGAGCGCGCGGGGCCTGATGGCGCTGGCGCTCGACGGAACGCCGATCGGCAACGGCATCCTGACCGTCGAGAATGAGGAGCAGGCGCTGGTCCGCGCCGATCCCGCGCAGAAGGACAAAGGCGGCGAGGCCGCGAAGGCGGCGCTGGCGATGCTGGCGCTCAAGGCCAGGTTCGCCTGACCATGCGGCCGCCGCCCACCCGCTACAAAGTGGTGGAGCGCGGCCGCCGGCTCGAAGTGATCGACACGCTGACCGGCGAACCGGTCTCGCGATCTTCCGCCCCGCTCCCGCTTGCCGGTGCCAGAGGGGAAGTCGGACCCGGTCCGCGCGATCTGTCGGCGCCTCCCTCTCCCGCAAGCGGAAGGGGAGCGCAAGCGGGCAGCGCAGGCCTGGATTCCGGCACCTTCGTCACCCGGCGCTGGTATGACGACAAGGCGCCGCGCACGATCCGCATGAACTATTCCAATCGGGCGAGGCTCACCAACCTGCGCTACGGCATCGCCGTCGCGGTGGCATTGCTCGTCGTGCTGGCCTTCCTGTTCTGGCCCTTCGCGCTGGTCCTGGTTTTCGTGGTCATTGCCAATCCGAAGATACGCACGCAGATCCGGACCGGCATCACCCGCTGGATCGACGGCTTCGATCAGGCTTGACGAGGGAAGGACACGGGGAGTCGGGTGGAGAACCTACATAACTTGTTGATTTGCCCTCCATTCGTCATCCCCGCGAAAGCGGGGACCCATCTCCAACAGTTTCCACGAGCGCACCGGTGCATTTTGCCGCTCGCTCGGGAGATGGGTCCCCGTTTTCGCGGGATGACGCGTTCTGAATAGGAGTCCCTAGGCCGCCCGATTCTCTTCCCAGCGCGGATAGTCGATATAGCCCTCGGCCCCGCCGATATAGAACAGCTCCTCGCGCTGCGGATTGAGCGGCAGCTTCTCCGCCAGCCGGACCGGCAGATCGGGATTGGCGATGAAGGGACGGCCGTAAGCGATCGCGTCGGCCTCGCCGGCATCCAGCGCCGCCTGCGCGTCGTCGGCATGATAATCGGCGTTGAGCGCCAGCGGGCCCTTGAACACCTTGCGGATCACCGGATGCACCGGCGGATGATCGGGCAGCCCGCGCGTGCCGCCGGGACGCGGTTCGCGCATCTCGAGGAACGCGATGCCGATATCGTCGAGCGCCGCGGCGGCCGCTTCGAACAGCGCATGCGGATTGCTGTCGTTGACGCCCTGCACTTCGCCATTGGGCGACAGGCGTACGCCGGTGCGGTCGCCGCCGACGGTGTCGACCACGCGCTGCGTCACTTCGCGGAGCAGCCGGATGCGGTTGGGGATCGATCCGCCATAGGAATCGTCGCGGAAGTTCGAATTGTCGCGGAGGAACTGGTCGATCAGATAGCCATTGGCGGCATGGATCTGCACCCCGTCGAAGCCCGCGCGCATCGCATTGGCGGCGGCATGGGCATAATCGTCGAGAATGCCGGGAATCTCGTCGGCGCGCAGCGCGCGCGCCTGGCTATAGGGCCGCCTGATCTCCCCGCTCTCTTCCGCCGGATAGGTGCGGACGGCGCCCGGCGCAGTGGTCGCGGACGAAGAGACCGGCGGTTCGCCGCCCAGAAAGTCCGAATGGACCAGCCGGCCCATATGCCAGAGCTGCGCGACGATCCGGCCGCCCGCTTCGTGCACTGCCGCGACCACCGGCTTCCACGCCTCGACCTGTTCCTCGCTCCACAGCCCCGGCGCATAGGCCCAGCCCAGCGCCTGCTGGCTGATGCCCGTAGCTTCGGAGATGATCAGTCCGGCACCGGCACGCTGCGCATAATAATCGGCCATGATCGGCGTCGGCACGTGCGCGCGGGTCGCGCGGCCGCGGGTCAGCGGCGCCATCAGGATGCGGTTGGGCGCGGCGATCGCGCCGAGCTGGATCGGATCGAACAGGCTGGGCATGGGGGAAGAAACCCTTTCTTGTGGTCCGGAGCAGATAGGGCGTTACAGGGCACCATGCAGGAAGCCCGGACCGCAAGGAAAACTATTCCCGCCAGAAGCCACGCCGCGACGGCGCTCGCCGCTGTGGTGATCGCCAACATCACGCTCGCCTCCGGTCCGCTCTTCGTGCGCATTGCCGATGTCGGGCCGGTGGCGTCGGGCTTCTGGCGCATCGCACTGGCGGCGCCGGTGCTGCTCGCCGCCTCGATGCTGATGGGCGAGCGTCCGGTCCGCGCGTCGCGCGGGTTATGGGGCGTGCTCGCGCTGGCAGGCCTCGCCTTCGCCGCCGATCTGGCGAGCTGGCATATCGGCATCGGCCGCACCACGCTTGCCAATGCCACTCTGTTCGGCAATTCGGCGACGTTCATCTTCCCGATCTACGGCTTCATCGCCGCGCGGATGTGGCCGTCGCGGATGCAGGCGCTCGCCCTGGCGCTCGCCGCGGTCGGCGCCGGGTTGCTGATGGCGCGTTCGGCGAGCCTGTCGCCGCGAAACCTCGGCGGCGACTTGCTCTGCCTGCTCGCGGGGGTGCTCTATGCGGTCTATTTCGTCCTGATGGCGGGCGTGCGCGAGCGGCTCGCCCCGATGCCGGCGCTGGCGCTGTCGTCGCTCGCCTCGATCCCGCCCTTGCTGTTTCTCGCTTTCGCGTTCGGCGAGCAGGTCTGGCCGGGCAATTGGTGGCCGTTGCTCGCAATGGCGGTGGTCAGCCAGCTGATCGGGCAGGGATGCATGATCTATGCGCTCGGGCACCTGACGCCGCTTGTCGTCGGCATCGCGTTGCTGATCCAGCCCGCGGTCGGGGCGGCGATCGGCTGGGTGGTCTTCGACGAGCGGCTCGCCGCGGCGGACGCAGTCGGCGCAGTGCTCGTCGCGCTGGCGCTGGTACTGGTCCGCGGCGGGAACAAGCCGCAGCCGCTTGCGCCCGGCGCGGGGGAGCCTAAATCCACGTGATGGACCTGGCAGACGCAACGCTCGACGAACTCCGCGAGGCGCTCGCCCCGGCGGTGGCAGCCAATGCCGCCTTCGATGGCTGGAACACGGCCGCGCTCGATGCCGCCGCCGACAGCCTGGGCGTCGATCATGACGTGGCCCGGCTCGCTTTCTCGGACGGCGCAGTGGCGATGATCGACGCGTGGTTCGCCGGCGTCGATCGCGCGATGGCCGCGCGCTTCACGCCCGAGGCGCTTGCCGCGATGAAGATCCGGACGCGGATCACCGCCCTGGTCGAGACGCGGCTCGAAGTGCTCGCCGCCGATCGCGAGGCGCTGCGCCGCGCCGCTGCGGTTCTCGCCATGCCGCAGAACGTCGTCCGCGCCGCGAAGCTCGGCTGGCGTTCGGCGGACGTGATGTGGCGCCTCGCCGGCGATGCCGCGACCGACTACAACCATTACACCAAGCGTACCTTGCTGGCCTCGATCTATGCCGCGACGATCGCGGTGTTCCTCCAGGACGACAGCGAAGGCCATGCCGATACCCGCGCATTCCTCGGCCGCCGGATCGAGGACATCATGAAGTTCGAGAAGACCAAGGCCGGCTTCCTCGCCCGCGCCGCGCATCGCCCCAGCCTGTCGCGCTTCATCGGCCGGCTGCGCTACCCGGTGGTGTGAGGCCAAATCCCCTCTCCCGTCGGGAGAGGGTGGCGCGAGCGAGCGCACCTGCATTCAACGTTTCCCCTCCCTGCAAGGGAGGGGTTAGGGGTGGGTGGCATCGGCTGGGGCTCGATGCCCCAGCCGATGCCTTTTATCGCGACGTCAGAGATTCTCTTTGGCGCGCAGACGCGCGCACCCACCCCCTGCCCCTCCCTGCAAGCAAGGAGGGGAGTCAATGTCGATGCCCCCACTAGCGCACCGGGCAGGTTATTGATAATGACTCGCAGCATGAACGTCGCCGCTGCGATTCCCCAGCCTGTCCGGCTTGCCCAACTGCCTCGTCTCGAACCCGGAATGGTCTCGGCCGTCGACTGGCATCTGCTTTCCGAGCCCGAGGGGCGCCGCCTGCGCGAGCTGGGGCTCGATGAGGGCGTCGAAGTCGAATTGCTCCATCGCTCCTTTCTCGGGCGCGGGCCCGTCGCCTGCCGGATCGGCCGCATGACCGTGGCGCTGCGCCGCCACGTCGCCGCCGCGATCCACGTTTCGCCGAACCCGGCACCATGAACCAGGCACCTTTGGTCGCGCTGGTCGGCAATCCCAATGCCGGCAAGAGCGCGCTGTTCAATGCGCTGACCGGCGCGCGGCAGAAGGTCGGCAATTATCCCGGCGTCACGGTCGAGCGGCATGCCGGCCGCATGGCGCTGCCCGACGGCCGTCCGGTCGAACTGCTCGATCTGCCCGGCGCCTACAGCCTCGATCCCTCCTCGCCCGACGAGCAGGTGACGCGCGACGTGCTGATCGGCCGCCAGGCGGGCGAGCGGCTTCCCGACGCGATCATCACGGTGGTCGATGCCTCGAATCTCGACAACCATCTCCGCTTCACGCTCCAGCTGATCGCATTGGGCCTGCCGATCGTCGTCGCGCTCAACATGGTCGATCTCGCCGAGCGGGATGGATTGAAGCTCGATCCCGAAGCGCTCGAGCGCGAGCTCGGCGTGCCGGTGGTGCCCACCGTCGCAGTGCGCAAGCGCGGGCTCGATGCGCTCAAGGAGCGGCTCGGCGAGGTCGTCCGCAACGTCCATGCGGTCCGCCCCGGTGCCGGCGTCGTGCACGATATCGTCGTCCTCCAGCGCCGCGCACGCCAGATCGCCACCGCGGTGACCATTTCCGAAACCGCGGCACGCCGCTGGACGCATCGGCTCGACGCGGTTGCGCTCCATCCTGTGGCGGGCACGATCCTCCTGCTCGGCATATTGTTCGTGATGTTCCAGGCGGTGTTCGCCTGGGCGACGCCGCCGGCCGATGCGATCGACGCGGGCTTTTCGTGGCTCCAGGGCGCGCTCAAGGACCATATGGCCGATGGGCCGCTGCGCTCGCTGCTCACCGACGGCGTGATCGCCGGCGTCGGCGCGGTCGTGGTGTTCCTGCCGCAGATCCTGATCCTGTTCGCCTTCATCCTCGTACTCGAAGCCTCGGGCTATATGGTCCGCGCCGCCTTCCTGATGGATCGGATCATGGCGAGCGTCGGCCTGTCGGGCCGCGCCTTCATTCCCCTGCTGTCCAGCTTCGCCTGCGCGGTGCCCGGCATCATGGCGACGCGCACCATCTCGGACGAGAAGGATCGGTTGACCACGATCCTGATCGCGCCGCTGATGACCTGTTCGGCGCGCCTGCCCGTCTATACGATCATCATCGGCGCGCTGATCCCCGACAAGGCCGTGCTTCCGGGGATCGGCCTGCAAGGCCTCGTGCTGTTCGCGCTTTATGTGATGGGTATCGCCGGCGCATTCGGCGCGGCATTGCTGCTCCGCCGGACGGTGACCAAGGGCGCGACTTCGGGCTTCATGATGGAGATGCCCAAATATCAGATGCCGCGCCTGCGCGACGTGCTGCTCGGGCTATTACAGCGCGCCGAGATATTCCTGAAGCGCGCCGGCACGATCATCCTGCTGACCACGATCGTGCTCTGGGCGCTGCTGAGCTTCCCCAAGCCGCCCGAAGGGTCGGGCATCTCGCCGGTCGACTATTCGATCGCGGGCCGGATCGGCAACGGGCTCCAGACCGTGGTCGCGCCGATCGGCTTCAATCGCGACATCGCGCTCGCTCTGATCCCCGCAATGGCCGCGCGCGAAGTCGCCGTCGCCGCGATCGGCACCGTCTACGCGATCGACGATCCCGAAGGCGATGCGGGGCAGGAGGCGATCCGCGCCAATCTCCGGAAGAACTGGACCCTGCCCACCGCGCTCGCCTTCCTGATGTGGTTCGTGTTCGCGCCGCAATGCATCTCGACGATCGCCGTGACGCGAAGGGAGACCAACGGCTGGAAATGGCCCGCTTTCATGGTCGGCTATCTGTTCGTGCTCGCTTATGTGGCCGCGGGAATAACCTATTGGAGTGCGGTCGCGCTGGGGCTGTAGCGCGTCCCGCTTGCAATGTAGGATTTCGCCTGCTTGGCTCGCGCGGTCGGCATCGGGCGCGAAGGAGAACAGGCGCCCACGCACGAGCAATAATGTTGCGTGTTGAATCGCGTTTCCGCCAACTGAGTCAATTTAGCGGCTGCGGAAGCGCCATTTCGGTGGGTGGCGGCATCTAGTCGCGCTTCGAGTCGTCGAGCTTCCTTGCGATTCGCGCCGTGTCGGCCGCACCGGCTGCCTTCTCCGATCGGGTTCGCCCGAAACGAATGCGATTTTCCTGTGCACGGATGGGCTTGTCGGCCCTTGCCTTGGCCTTCCGCGCCTTGTTCAGATTGATGATCTCGGCCATATCGTTGGCCACACGAATAGAGAATAAGAAGCGGAGTTTCCATGGCCGGCAGCGTCAATAAGGTCATCCTGGTCGGCAATCTCGGGCGCGACCCGGAATCGCGCTCGTTCCAGAATGGCGGCAAGGTGGTCGAACTGCGCATCGCCACGTCGGAGAGCTGGAAGGATCGCGGCACCGGCGAGCGCAAGGAAAAGACCGAGTGGCACACGGTCAAGGTCTTCAACGAAGGCCTCGCCAACGTCGCCGAGAAATATCTGCGCAAGGGCAGCAAGGTCTATATCGAAGGCGCGCTCACCACGCGTAAGTGGCAGGACCAGTCGGGTGCCGACCGCTATTCGACCGAGATCGTGCTCCAGGGCTTCAATTCGGTGCTGACCATGCTCGACGGCGCGCCCGGACAGGGCGGCGGTGCGGGCCGCAGCAGCGGCGGCGGTGGCGAGGACTGGGGCGCCGGCGGCGACGAGTTCTCGGGCCAGTCATCGAGCCGCGGCGGCAGCGCCGGGGGCGGCAACTTCAACGGCGGCGGCCAGAAGAGCGGCGGCAATTTCGGCGGCGGCTTCCCCGACGATCTCGACGACGACGTGCCGTTCTGATCAGCTACAGGGGATCCCGGATGCGCAGCCTGCTACTGGGCTCCCCGCTGCTGCTGGCGGCCTGTGGCGGCGGCGTGTCCTCCGAGACGACGAGCGATCCCACCGGGCAGAATGTCGCTGCGGCGGCCGCCGATGGTACGTCGGCGGCGATCACGGCAGCTGCCGATTGCTCGAACAGGCCCGATTTCGTGCCGGTCTATGAAGGCGCCCGGATCACCACCTGCGTGTCGAGCGCGGACGGGACGCCGCGGCACGTCAGCGGGACGATCGTCTATCTGGTCAAGGCCGATCCGGCCGAGGTGCTCAGCTGGTCGCGCGCGCAGGCCAATGCCTCGGGGCTCGGCCAGCGATTGTCGACCGCGACGATGTATTCGGCGGGCGAGGAATCTAAGCGCAGCCTGATGGTCATCACCGAGCCGATGGACGGCGGAACCCGCGCGACGGTCAATTGGGGTCGCGGCATCTAGCCTTCGACGATCTCCGCAACGCCGAACTTGCCCGCCTGATAATCGGCAAAGGCCTGTCGGATTTCCTCCATGCTGTTCATCACGAAAGGCCCGTGCGCGACTACGGCTTCGGGGATCGGATCGGCATGGCCGAACAGGAACAGCGCCGGCCCGGCGGCAGCGATCGTCACGCTTTCGCCTTCGCCCAGTTGCGCGAGATGGAATTGCGGAACCTGCCTTCCCGCGACTTCGATGCCGCCGCGCACCGCATAGAGGAACACGTCGCGGCCGGTCAGCCCGTCGAAAGTCACGCTGGCGCCCGGCTGCATCTCGGCCCAGCTCAGGGACACGCCGGTGAGCGACTCGATCGGTCCGCGCACGCCCTGCCAGTCGCCCGAGATCAGGTGCAGCGTCGCGCCCTCGGCCGCGATCGCGGGAATGCCCTCGGCCTGCAGGCCGACGTAGCGCGGCGCGGTCATCTTGAGCCGGGCGGGCAGGTTCACCCAGAGCTGGAGGATCTCGAGCCGCCCGCCGCGGCGCTTGAAGTCGGCGGGTGAGACCTCCGCATGGACGATCCCGCGCCCAGCGGTCATCCACTGCACGCCGCCCGCGCCGATGACACTCTCATGTCCCGCCGAATCGGTGTGCGCCAGCTCGCCTTCGAGGATGAAGGTCGCCGTCTCGAAGCCGCGATGCGGATGCGGGCCGAAGGGCAGCCCGCGATTGTTCGGCGGATAGGTCTGCGGCCCGTGATGGTTGAGGAACAGGAACGCGCCGACATTCTCGATACCGGGGCCCGGCACCGGCCGCCGCGTGACGAGATCGCCGATATCGTCGCGATAGGCGGGGTGCACGGACAGGACCGCGCGCCGGGTCACCGGTCTTTCCGGAGCAGGAACACTGCATGTTCGGCGAAGAAATTGGCGAAGCCCGATCCGGTGCGCTGATCGCCGGAGAGGAACCAGCTTTCCTCGACGATGATGCCCCGCGCCTTCACCAGCGCGCGGAAATCGTCGACCGTCACGTGGTGGATGTTCGGCGTCGCATACCAGGCGATCGGCAGCAGCCGCGTCACCGGCATCCGCCCGCCGAACAGCAAGGAGGTGCGAACCCGCCAATGCGCGAAATTGGGGAAGGAGACGAAGGCGCGCCGGCCGATCCGCAGCAACTGGTCGAGCACCCAATCGGGCCGCCGCGTCGTCTGCAGCGTCTGGCTGAGGATGGCATAGTCGAAGCTTGCATCGGGATAATCGGCGAGATCGCTGTCGGCATCGCCCTGCACCACCGACAGCCCCTTCGCCATCGCGGCGGCGACGTCGGCGGGGTCGAGCTCGAGCCCGCGCGCGTCGCAGCCGCGCTGGTCGCGCAAAGCCGCCATCAGCGCGCCGTCGCCGCAGCCGACGTCGAGCACGCGCGTCACCGGCTGGACGTTGGCGGCGATGATCGCGAGATCGGGACGCAGATTCATCGCGTGTAGATATCCGGAACGTCGCGCACCATCAGCCGATCGGGGTGCGGATAGGCTTCCCAGCCGAGCTTGGCGTAGAGCGGCTGCATGTCGCGCGTGAACAGCGCCCAGCGGCGCAGGCCCTGCAGCTCGGGATGATCCTCCAGCGCTTCGAGCATCTGCTGGGCGAGCCCGCGGCCCCGATGCCCTTCCAGAACGAACACGTCGGCGAGATAAGCGAAGGTCGCGCGATCGGTGACGACGCGCGCAAATCCGACCTGCATCTCGTCGTCATAGGCGCCGACGCACAGCGAGTGCGCGACTGCGCGCGCGACCGTCTCGCGCGGGATCCCCTCCGCCCAATAGGAACGCGTCAGGTAACCATGGATGACGTCGAGCTGCTGGTCCTCGGGATCGAACGAAATCCGGTAGTTCATCGCTTTTCCCCCGCGCCCAGAAAGCCCGACATGACCCGGTCGAGCTCGGGGCTTTCGAGCAGGAACGCGTCGTGGCCGAACGGCGAGGAAAGCTCGACGAAGCTCACCGGCGCGCCCGCGGCGTTAAGCGCGTGGACGATCGTCCGCGATTCGCCGGTCGGATAGAGCCAGTCGGTGTCGAAGCTCACCAGGCAGAAACGCGTGTCGCCGGTGAAGGCGTTGGCCAGCGTGCCCCCATGTTCTTCGGCAAGATCGAAATAGTCGAGCGCCCGCGTAATGTAGAGATAGGAATTGGCGTCGAACCGGTCGACGAAGCTCAGCCCCTGGTGCCGCAGATAGCTCTCGACCTGGAAATCGGCGTCGAAGCCGAAGGTCTTGGCCTCGCGCGCCTGCAGCCGCCGCCCGAACTTGGCGGTGAGCCCCGCCTCGGAGAGATAGGTGATGTGCGCCGCCATCCGCGCCACCGCGAGCCCCGAGGTCGGCGGATCATTGTCCTCGTAATAATCGCCGCCGCGCCAGCGATGATCGGCCATGATCGCCTGCCGCCCGACTTCGTGGAAGGCGATATTCTGCGCCGAATGCCGCGCCGCGCTGGCGATCACCACTGCCGAGGCGACGCGTTCGGGGAAGGTCGCCGCCCAGCTCAGCGCCTGCATGCCGCCCATCGATCCGCCGATCACCGCGAACAGCCGCTCCACGCCGAGATGGTCGAGCAGCATCGCCTGCGCGCGGACCATGTCGCGGATGGTGATGACCGGAAAGCCCATCGCCCAGGGCTTGCCAGTGGCGGGATTGATGCTCGCCGGCCCCGACGAGCCGAGGCAGGAGCCGAGCACGTTCGCGCAGATCACGAAATAGCGATCCGTGTCGATCGGCTTGCCCGATCCCACCATCCGCGCCCACCAGCCCGGCTTGCCGGTTACCGGATGATCCGAGGCGAGATGATGATCGCCGGTCAGCGCATGGCAGACGAGGATCGCATTGCCGGCGTCGGGCGCAAGACTGCCATAGGTTTCATAGGCGATATCGACCGGTGACAGCAGCACGCCGCCGTCGAGCCGCAGCGGCCCCGGCAGCGTCACCAGGCGGCTCAAGCCGAAACGCGGATCGTCAGACATCGGGACCGGTTAGGGCGTGTGCTGCGGAGTGGCAATAACGCGTCACGGACTTGGCTTCGTTCTCCGCTCGGACGCTACCGGATCGACGGTGGAATTCTCGATGATCTCGCGGGATTCAGGTGTCGACAGCAGGCAATTCGCCCGATCACGCGGCAGTGCGTCGGCAGGCGTGGTTTCCAGTAAGCTCAGGTCGCGCGTCTGCCATGCCGCCTCGATGGCTGCGCGATGGATCTTGAGCGCCTCCGCGCGCGCTTGCCGGTCGGGGAGGGAAACGGGACGCCGGAACAGTTCGATTCCGTCGCCGGAACGCAGCACCAACGTCCATTGGTCATAGCGATCTAGGGCTTGCTCGACTCCGCTCCCGCTGAAGCTCGCCGAAGGCGAGCTGGAGTAGCTGCGCCGGAAATCCTCGGGGTTGAGAAGGGTGATCGTCGAGACGAGATGGCCGTCGCCGAGCAAATATCCATAGACACCCTTTGGGTCGCGCAGCATTGGCGCGTCGAGCGCGAAATATATGAGCCGTTTGCGCATCCCGTCCGGCGGTCCGCTGATCGCCCATTCGGCGCGTGTCGTGCCCCACAGGGCGTAGACGCCCGAGGACTGGCTTCCGTCGAAGTTCAGGCCTTGCGCATAGCGCCCCGTCACCGCGGTCTCGCCATCTCCGAGGCGGAAGAAGAGCAGGCAATTCCAGCTGCTGTTCTTCTCGTCGATGGTTTGCGTCCACGCCGCGGACGGCCCGGGCAGCACGAGCGCGGCCGCCAGCAACAGCCGCATGCCAAGGGCCCGGTCGACAAGATCAGGCCGCATGCTTCACCTTCCGTCGGCCGCCGATCGCCTCCGCCGCCACGCGCCCGGTCTGCGCGCCGCCGTTCATATAGCCCGGATAGGCCTCGGACAGATGCTCGCCGGCGAAGAAGATCCGTCCTTCCGACGGTATATGGCGCTCGGCTGGATCGTCCGATTCGACGCAGAGCAACCGCGCGAACCGAGTGATCTGGCCGGGGCGGAAATTGACATAGGCGCCGAGCGTCAGCGCCTGTGCGTGCCAGTTGGTGCGCGCGAAGGGGCCGGTGAAAGCCTCCGCCAGTCCCGGTATCGCCGGCGCGGCACCCTCAGCGAAGCGCATCGCCAGTGCGGAGGGCGCCTCGGCTTCGGCGCGCCGCACTTCGTCGCCGCCGAGGAACCAGGTCCAGACCGGCGCGACGCCGTCGGCGCGGTGGACGCTGCCGTCCCAGCCGAGCGCCCAACCGGCATCGGCCTGCGTTTGCCACAGCTCGCCCCCCACGCCCATCGGCGCGCGCCACGGCGTGCCGCGAGCGCCCGCCTGGATTTTCTCGTTATGGCCAAGCTCCATCTCGGCGATGAACGCACGCCAGATCGCGGGCAGCGGCACGCGCCAGTCGATCTGGCGCAGCAGCGGCGCGGGCACGGCGACGATCACCGTCTCCGCCTCGGCACTGGTCCCGTCGAGGAAGGCGAGACGCACGCCGCCGCGCGCGCTCTCGATGCGGAGCAGCCGTTTGCCGGTGGTGATGCGATCGGCATAATGCGCCGTCATCGCCTCGATCAGCGCGCTGCTGCCGCCCTGGATGACATAACGTTCGTCGGATTCGCCCAGCACCTCCACACGCTGGCCGTCGACCGTCGGCAGGTTGAACACGAGCTCGACTGCCGATGCGTGCGCAGGCTCGACGCCATATTCGGTGCGGCTCGTCGCCTCCATCAGCCGCCGCACCCAGTCCGAGCCCATCAGCGCGCGATGCTTGTCGAGATATCCCTCGATCGACATCCGGTCGAGCTCGGCCGCGACACGGTCGAAGTCCTTGTCGAGCCGCGCCGAATCCCTGTCGATCTGCGCCGCGATTCCGCGCAGCCCTTCGGCGAGCTCGGCTTCGCCCAGCAGCCGGCCGTCGCCGAGGATCAGCGTATCATGCGGCTCGGCCTTCCGATCGACCAGCGGCACTTTGAAATGACGGCACAGCGCCCGCATGTCGTCATGGTCGGTGTTGACCAATTGCCCGCCCACTTCGAACGCGGTGCCGCCCGCCGGCCGATGCGTGAACATGCGGCCCCCGGTGCGCGGGCGCCCCTCATAGACATGCGCATCGATACCGGCCTCGCGCAGGTGGTGGAGCGCGCTCAGCCCCGCGATCCCGCCGCCGATGATCGCCACGCGCCCGCCGGCAAAAGCATAAGCGGGGCGCGGTAGCGCCGAGGCCATGCCTGCGGCGGCGATTCCCTTGAGCAATGCGCGGCGAGTCGCCCCCGGCGCGCCCGGAATCGGCGCCGCTTCGCCCGCCTCGGCGAGGTTGCGTGCGCGCGCCGCCGCCAGCGCCCGCCACACCGTGCTGCTTCCCCGCATCGCCCCCCTCCTGTGCTCGCCCAGACCAAGCTTGCCATCCGCGGACCATTCCGCCAAGCCGCGCGGCCATGACTGCACCCGTTCCCAAGCCATGGATCATGGAGATCGCGCCCTACATACCGGGTCGCGCCACCACCGATTCGGGCAAGAAGGCGATCAAGCTCTCGTCCAACGAGAACCCGCTCGGCACTTCGCCCGCCGCGCGCGAGGCGTTCGCCTCGGCTGCGGGCCGCCTCGAGCGCTATCCCGATGCCAGCGCCACCGAATTGCGCGATGTGCTCGCCGCAAAATACGATCTCGATCCGGCGCGGATCATCTACGGCAACGGCTCGGACGAAGTGCTCCATCTCGCCGCCGGCGCGTTCGCGGGGCAGGGCGACGAAGTGATCTTCGTCCATTACGGCTTCGCAGTGTACGAGATCGCGGCGCGGCGCGTCGGCGCCAAGCCGATCGTGGCGCCCGACAAGGACTATGCCACCGATGTCGACGCGATCCTCGCCTGCGTGACCGAGCGGACGCGCATCGTCTTCATCGCCAATCCCAACAACCCGACCGGCACCTATGCCAGCCGCGCCGAGATCGCGCGGCTCCACGCCGGCCTGCCTTCGCACGTGCTGCTCGTGCTCGATCACGCGTATGCCGAATATATCGAAGGCGATGTCGAGGATGGCGGCATGGAGCTGGCCCGGTCGGCGCCCAACGTGCTGGTCACGCGCACTTTCTCGAAGATGTACGGGCTCGCCGCCGAGCGGATCGGCTGGGGCTATGCCGCCGCGCCGATCATCGAGGCGATGCACCGCATCCGCCTGCCGTTCAGCATCACCATCGCCGGCACCGCCGCGGCGATCGCCGCATTGGGCGATACCGGCTTCGTCGAGCACACGGCCAAGCACAATGCCGAATGGCGCCGCTGGTTCGCGCAGGAGATCGCCAAGCTGGGCAATGCCGGGCTGCGCGCAGTGCCGAGCCAGGCCAATTTCGTGCTGGTGCTGTTCGAAGGCCGGCTCACTGCCGAGGCCGCGTACAAAGGCCTGATGGACGCGGGTTACATCGTCCGCTGGCTGCCCGGGCAGGGGCTGCCGCACGGCCTGCGCATCACCATCGGCACCGAGGACGAAACGCGCGGCGTGATCGCGGCGCTCCGGGCGCTGGCGGGCGCCTGATGCTGCCCTTCGCCCGCGTCACCGTCATCGGTCTCGGCCTGATCGGCTCGTCGATCGCGCGCGCGGTGCGGCAGCACATGCCCAGCGTCCGCGTCACCGGCTATGACATGGATCCGGCGGTGCGCGAGACCGCGTTGCGTATCGACCTGTGCGACGATGTGGCCGACACCGCCGGCACTTCGGTGATCGATGCCGATCTGGTGGTGCTCTGCGTTCCTGTCGGCGCGATGGGGGCAGTCGCGGCGGAGATCGCCGCCGATCTGCCCGCCGATGCGATTTTGAGCGATGTCGGATCGTGCAAGGAAAGCGTGATCGAGGCGGTGCGTGCCGCGCTGCCGGAGGCAACCTTCGTGCCCGCCCACCCCGTGGCGGGCACCGAGAATAGCGGCCCCGAAGCCGGCTTCGCCTCGCTGTTCCACCATCGCTGGTGCATCGTCACGCCGCCCGAAGGCACGCCGTCGCTCGCCACCGAACGCGTGCTCGAATTCTGGCGCCGGCTGGGCGCCGAAGTCGAGACGATGGAGCCCGCGCACCATGATCGCGTGCTGGCGGTCACCAGCCATTTGCCGCATCTGATCGCCTATACGATCGTCGGCACCGCCTCGGACCTCGAGGAAGTGACGGCGTCCGAGGTCATCAAATATTCCGCCGGCGGCTTTCGCGACTTCACTCGCATCGCCGCCTCGGACCCGACGATGTGGCGCGACGTGTTCCTCGCCAATCGCGAGGCGGTGCTCGACATGCTCCAGCGTTTCTCGGAGGACCTGACCGCGCTCCAGCGCGCGATCCGCTGGGGCAAGGGCGACGAATTGTTCGAGCTGTTCAGCCGCACCCGCGCCGTCCGCCGCTCGATCATCGATCAAGGCCAGGACGACGCCCGCCCCGATTTCGGCCGCTCGCACGATTAGTTCAGCGCATTGATCTCGCGGCGGACCCGCGTCTCGATCTCCTCGCGCTTCAGCCCCGCGGGGATCGGTTCGCCGAAACGGAAGGTCACCGTGCCGGCACGCATCGGCCCGCGCTTGGGCCAGACCCGCGCGGTATCGAGCGCGACCGGCACCACCGGTAGACCGATCGCGCGATACAGCCCCGCCAGCCCTGCCTGCACCGGGGGCTTCTCGCCCATCGCCGAGCGCGTGCCTTCGGGGAAGAGGATCACCGATCGCCCCGCGGCGCCCGCGGCCCTGGCCTCGCGCATCATCTGGCGGAGTGCGGTCGCCGAGCCGCTGCGATCGATGACGATCACGCCGTAGCGCCGCGCCGCCCAGCCCCACACCGGGATGCGCGCATATTCCTGGCGCATCACCACTGCCGGCGCGTCGAGCATCCGGACCAGCTCGAACGTCTCGAAGAACGACTGGTGCTTCGCCGCATAGAGCGCGGCGGTGGCGAGCGGAGCGCCCTCCACGCGGGTACGGATTCCCATCAGGTCGCGCGCGCACCACGCGTGATATTGCGTCCAGAACAGCACCCAGCGGCGAAACGCGCGCTGGCCGAACAGTGCCATCACCGGCGCGAGCAGCACGATCGGCACCGACAGTCCGTAAAAGGCGGTCTTGAACAGGACGCTGCGCACGCGATCCATCAGCCCGCGCCGACCCACAATGCGATCCGGCGCACGAGGAACTTGTGATATTCGCGGAACAGCACGCCCCAGCCCGGGCTGTTCGGTCCGCTGCGCACGCCGTCGCCGATCACTTCGACGCCGCTGCCCAGCGTGCTGCCCAGCTCCATCCGCGCGCGCGGCATGTGCCAGTCGGTGGTCACCAGCCGCACCGATTTGTATCCATGGCGCTGCACCCATTTCGCGGTCTCGTCGGCGTTCGAGCGCGTGTCGACCGCCTGCCAGCCGAGGTCGATGCAGCATGCCATCAGCCGTCGGTCGATCTTGAACTGCACCGCGAGCTCGACGGGACGAACGTCGGGATCGACGCCGCTCACCAGCATCCTCTTGGCATCGCCCGCGCGAAGCACTGCCAGCCCGCGATCGATCCGCCCCGAGCCGCCGGTGAGCACCACGATCGCGTCGGTCTTGCGATTGTCGAGCGGCTTGCCGAGCGACACCAGGAAGAGCGCGAAGCCCAGCGCCCAGGCGAGCAGCAGCAACAGGCAGGTCCGCCAGATCACAGCCGCGTTCCCAGGTTGCGCAGCACGGTGACCCGCGCGGCCACGGTGGCGACGAGCGCGAAGCTGAGCGGCAGGAGCAACAGCAGGAACCAGTCGCGCTGCTGGAGCGCCACCCCGCCGAGCATCTCCGATCCGAGCGCGCTCATCCGCCCTTGCAGGAACCAGACCAGCACCAAAGCCGCCACGGTGCCGCCCAGCCCGCCGAGCAGCGTGTCGAAGGCGATGCGCCGCTGGAACAGGCGGGCGATCTGGACGTCGGTGGAACCCAGCATGTGGAGCACCTCGATCGTGTCGCGGTGCGTGTCCAGCCCCGCGCGCGCCGCGAGCAGCACCACCGCGGCGGTCGCGCCCGCGATCAGCAGCATCAGGCTCACCGCGAGCCAGCTCATCGTCGACATGAAGCTGCGCACCGGCGAGAGCCACTGCGCGTGCCGATCGACCCGCACGCCCGGCACGATCCGCCGTGCCGCCTGTTCGACCGCGGCGACATCGCTGCCGCGCACCTCGACGTCGATCATCGCCGGCATCGGCAGATCGGGATCGAGCCCGGCGTCGCCGAGCCAGGGCCGCAGCAATTCGGCGAGATGCGTGCGATCGACTTCGCGGACGCGCGATACCGTCGGCAGCCGGCCGAGCTCCTTGACCATCGCCGCGGCCTGGGCATCGCGCAGGCTCGCCACCGGCTCGACGATCTGCACGGTGAGGCGGCCCGCAAGTTCGCGGTCCAGCTGTCCCGTCGCCGCGAACATGCCGAGGCCCAGTGCGCCGGCGAGCACGGTCAGGAACAGCATGATCGCCATGATCCATGTCATCGCCCGCGTGCGCCGCCCCTCGTCGAGCAGCCGCCGGTCGGGGGCATTGGGATTGAGGCTCAGGATCATGGCTGCCCCGGCGGATTGCGCAGCGATCCCGTCGGATCGTTGAGCCGGCCATGCTCGATCCGCATCATCTGCGCATTGGGGATGCGATGGAGCAGATGGAAATCGTGCGTCGCGACGACGACGGTGGTGCCCAGCCGGTTCAGCGATTCGAACAGATAGAGCAATCGCTCGGCCATCTCGGGATCGACGTTGCCGGTCGGCTCGTCGGCGACGAGCAGCTCGGGGCGCGCGATCACCGCACGGGCAATGGCGATGCGTTGCTGCTCGCCCCCCGAAAGCGTCGGCGGCTTGGCCCGCCCACGATCGGTGAGACCGACCCAAGCGAGCATCTCGCGCACCGGCGCCTCGACATCGTTCTCCTGCACCCCCGCCACGCGGAGCGGCAGTGCGATATTGTCATAGGCGGACAAATGCGGGACCAACCGGAAGTCCTGAAACACCACGCCGATACGCCGGCGGAAGCCCGGCAGCCTCTGGCGCGGCAACGCTCCGGCGTCCTCGCCGAACAGCCGGATCACCCCGCGCGTCGGACGCTGGGCGAGATAGAGCAATTTGAGCAGCGAGGTCTTGCCCGCGCCGGACGGGCCGGTCAGGAAATAGAAGGATCCGCTCTTGAGCGTGAAGCTGACGTCCGAGAGCGTCTCGGATCCCGTGCCATAGCGCAAGCCGACATTCTCGAATTGGACGATATTGGCCATTCGCCGGCGCCGGCCGCTCCTTGCTTCCCAGTGGCGGACGGCATCGCACAGGCCGCTCGCGGGCTCAAGCGATGGTGGCACGGCGCGCGCAACCGAGACTCTTGTGGGGCTGATTCGTTACAGCTAGAATCACCATAGCCGGCCAGTGGGCAGCCGGCCGGGTGAGACGCTTAGATGATCCTCGAATGCAGCCAGTGTCGGACGCGGTATCTCGTCCCCGACAGCGCGATCGGAGCCGAGGGCCGAACGGTGCGGTGTGCGAGCTGCAAGCATAGCTGGTTTCAGGCGCCTGCCATCCTCGATCGGACGACGCGCCCGGTGCCGGCGGAAAGCCATTCCACGCCCGCGTCGGCTGCGCCCGTCGAGCAACCCAGATCCGCACCCCAGGCGTTCAGCGTGAAGGTGGCCCCCGCACAAACGCAAATGGCCGAGGCGGAAGCGCCGGCGCCTATCGCGGCGCGGCCCGCACCCGCGACGCGCACGGCGCCGCCGTCACAGCGCGTCTATGAGGATCCGATCGCCGAAGCGGCTCCCGAATATGATCCCTTCGCGCCGCAGCCGCGCTTCAAGCCGCGCCGCAATCCGGCCAAACGATGGACCGCCGCCGCAGTGATCGCCGGCTTCTCGATGCTGCTCGGCACCGGCGCCATCCTCTATTCGGGCGCGCCGGGCATCGCGGCGCAATTGGGCCTCGGCATCGGTAGCGAGGTCGAGACGCCCTTGCTCTTCACCGACAAGAGCGTCGAGCTTCGCCCGATGCCCAATGGCAGCGATGCGTTCGTCGTCTCGGGCAAGGTGAACAACCCCACCGGTACCGGTCAGCGTATCCCCGATATCCGCGTCGAGCTGCTCGATGGCGCCGACGACATCGTTTATAGCTGGCGGATCACCCCCGAGAACCGCACGCTCGGCCCCAAGGCGGCGCTCGACTTCACCGGTGCCAAGCTCGACGTTCCGCGCAACGCCAAGACGGTCAAGCTCAGCTTCGCGAACGAAATCGGCGGCTGACCCAGCCGAGCCGTAGGCCGTGCAGCAGCGCGGCCGCGACCATTCCCAGCCCGGAGGCCAGGACGAGACCGTTCGGGCCAAAGCCGTCATGCACCAGCAGCACGCCCAGACCGCCGGTGATGACGAAGAAGGCGATGATGCCGTTGACTCCCGCCATCACCTGGTCGCCGAGCGAGCGCAGCGCATAGACGAACACGACTTGCACACCGTCGAACAGGATAAACGGTGCCCACAGGATCAGCATCGCCGCGGCGAGCGCGTGGACATCGCCGGTTGCCGGGAAGACTGCGACCACGGGTAAAGCCAGCACGATCAGCAGCAGCGACAGCGTCCCCGTCGCCAGCGCCGCCAGCAGCGCCGCGATCGCCGTGCGTCGCGCGGCGTCGTGGGGCACGCTCTCGCCAACGGCATTGCCGACGCGTACCCCGGCCGCCGAGCCCAGCCCCAGCGCCACCGCGAAGGTCACGTTGTGGATCGAGAAGACGATCTGGAAAGCGTGCGCTGTGGTCGTCCCGAGTTGGGTCGATAGCGCGATCAGGATCGCGAAGCCGATCAGCTCGAGCCCCGACGCGATCGCCGGCACCAGCCCGAAGCGCGCGAGCCGCAGCGCGCCAGCCCAGGAGTCGCGGCTTCCGAGTTCGCTCAGATCGTGCACGCCGCGCTGACCGGCGCGCGGCAGCGTCCAGGCGGCGGCGACCATCCCGACTGCGCCGAGGCCCGATGCGATCGCCGTCGCCAGCGCCGCGCCGACCGCGCCCATCACCGGCAGTCCCAGCTGGCCCGTGGCGAGCACCCACGCCAGCACGGCGTTGAGCGGCAGGATCGACAAATTGACCACGGTTACGCGCCGCGGCCGGCTCACGCCCTCGAGGAAGAAGCTCGCTGCGACGATGACCAACTGGAAGGGGTAGGCGATCGCCATCACCTGCGCCACGTCCGCTGCGGCAGGCGCGGTGCCGGGCGCGACGCCGAGCCCGAGCAGCATCGGCTCGGGCCACAGGAACAGCGCCAGCCCACTGATCACCCCCAGCATCAGCGCGAGCAGCATGCCCTGGTGGAACACGCGCCCGGTCTCGCGCAGGTCGCCGGCGCCGTCGGCGCGCGATACATAGACGAGGATTCCGGTCAGCCAGCCCAGCCCCACGACGATGCCGGGGAAAGTGAGCGATCGGCTCGCGCCCAGAGCCGCCGCCTCGCTCGTGCTCACCAGCCCGACCACCGCCACATCGGTGACGTGCAGGATCGTCCAGTTGAGGCTGGTCAGCACCACCGGCCAGGCAAGGGCGAGGATGCGGCGCATCTCGGCGGTGAGGGCGGGGGAGAGCAACATCGCGGGCCGCCGCCTTTACTGTGGTTTCGGCAAAGCGGAAACGGATTACGCGAAAGCGTGCGCGGGTGGCTTGCATGCCCCCGAACGCTTTGCTAGGGGCCGCGCCTTACCAGACGCCGGGGACCTCCCGGCGAGTTTCACGTGCGGTCGTGGCGGAACTGGTAGACGCGCAACGTTGAGGTCGTTGTGGCCGAAAGGCCGTGGAAGTTCGAGTCTTCTCGACCGCACCAGAAACCTGAGAGGCGCCGCTTCGGCGGCGCCGCACTTTTTCCCGATCCCTGGCACAATTCTGCGACAAGTCGCCTGTAGCGGACGATGAGATGCGCGTCCGCAATGCGGGAGCGCGCCGGTCAAGGGAGTGGACGGTAATGTTGAGATGGGGTTGCGCGGTTGCCGCGTTGATGGTCGGCGCGGCGCCGATGGCGCAGGCGCAGGATCAGGCAACGCCTCCGGCCAATCCGGCTGCCGCACCACAGACTCCGCAGCAAGCCCCGCCGGAAGAAGCCGAGGAGGCGGCAGGCGAGGACATCGTCGTGACCGGTCAGCTGCGCGGCGCCGTCCCGGGCGACGTCAAGCCCGAAGTCACGCTCAACCCCGCCGACATCCGCGCTTATGGCGCGTCGAACGTCACCGAACTGATGAACGCGCTTTCGGCGCAACTCGGCAGCGGTTCGGGCCGCGGTGACGAGCAACCTGTGATCCTGCTCAGCGGCCGCCGCTCCAGCCTGGCCGAAATTCGCAACCTGCCGACCGAAGCGATCGAGCGGATGGACATCCTGCCCGAGGAAGCGGCGCTCCAGTTCGGCTATGGCGCGAACCAGAAGGTGGTCAATTTCGTGCTGCGCCGCCGATTCATGGGGCTCACCTCGGTGCTCGAAGGGGCGATGCCCACCGCCGGCGGCAATTCGTGGCAGAGCGGCAACGTCAATCTCAACAAGATCCGGCGCGACGAACGGCTCGAACTCGACATCAAGTACAGCCAGAATTCGGGCATCCTCGAAAGCGAGCGCGGCGTGACGCGCGCTCCCCAGACGCTGTTCGATACCGTCGGCAATATCACAGGCTTCGGCGGCGCCGAGATCGATCCGGCGCTCAGTGCCCTCGCGGGAATCCCGGTCACGCTCGCCGGTGTGCCGGACAGTGCAGTCGGTGGCGCCCCCACGCTCGCCGGTTTCGCGGCCAATGCGAACCAGGCCAATGCGGCCGATCTCACGCCTTATCGCACCTTGTCCGGGGGTGGTGGCGGCAATGTGGGGTTCGGTGCGACCCCGCAGAAGAACCTTGCGATCAGCGGCACCTATACGCCGGCGATCTCGGACAAGGTCAGCGCCACCGCCACGGTCGGGTTCACGGCGAACCACAGCGATTCGCTGTTTGGCCTGCCGAGCGCGACGCTGCGGCTGCCCGCCGGCAATCCGTTTTCGCCGTTCTCGAACGACGTGCAGCTGTTCCGCTACTACGACAATCTCGCGCCGCTCTCGCGCTCGAGCGACAACCGCACGATCAGCGGGGGTCTGAGCTTCAACGGCACTACCACGCCGTGGCTCGCCAGCTGGAGTTGGTCGCTTCAGGCCGGCTACGATTATGGCGAGTCCAAATCGGTCACCCCCACCGGCGTGGATGCCGCGCTGGCGCAAACATTGCTCGATGCGCGCGATCCGGATTTCAATCCGTTCGGGCCGATCTCGCCCTCGCTGGTCAGCCTGCGACCGGATCAGATCGCCAAGTCGAACAGCGGCGACGCAAAAATCGATTTCGCGACCTTCGGGTCGCTGTTCAAAATGCCCGCCGGCGATGTCCGCGCAACTCTGCGTGTGGCCGGGCGGAGCCAGGACCAGCACAGCGCATCCTGGATCGCCAACCGATTTCAGGGAGGAGATGTCTCGCGCGACACCGCCAGCATACGCGGCAACATCTCGCTGCCGCTGACCAGCCGGCGGCTGGGCGTGCTCGACGCGATCGGGGATCTGTCGATCACCGGCAATCTCGAAGTCGAGCAACTCTCGGACTTCGGCCAGCTCACCAGCACCACCTATGGGCTCAACTGGTCGCCGATCCCGCAAATTCGCGCGAACATTAGCATCAACGACGATCGCAACGCGCCAGACCCGGGCAGATTGGGCGATCCGGTGCTGGTGACGCCGAACCGGCGCATATTCGATTTCGTCCGCAACGAGAGCGTCGACATCATCGCGATCACCGGGGGCAATCCGGTGCTGCTGGCGGACAGTCGCCACACATTCAATGCTCGCGTCAACATCAAGCCGTTTACCCAAACTGACCTGAACATCAGAGCGAGCTACAGCAACCAGCATTATCGCAACCCCACCAAGGGCTTTCCCGGCGCTACTGCGGAGATCGAGGCCGCCTTCCCCGATCGCTTCGTTCGGGGCCCGGACGGGCGATTGATCAGCATCGACTACCGGCCGGTCAATTACACGAGCACCGCTCACTCCGAACTCCGCTGGGGCATCGATTTCTCGATCCCGCTCGCGTCGCCGCAGGCGAAGCGCATGCAGGAGCGCCGTACCGCGCTTCAGGCGGCGATGGCCGAATCACGCCGGACTGGCCAACCACTACCCCCGGAGTTCACCGCACAGCTCGAACAGTTCCGGCGCCTCGGCCAACAACAGAGCCTGTTCGGCGGCAACCAGCGCCGCCAGGGTCAGGGTCAGGGTCAGGTGCAAGGCCAAGGTCAAGCGCAGGGACAACCTCAGGATCAGGCGGCACAAGATCGTGGTCGCGAGCGTGAGGGCCAAGGTGGTGGATTCCGCGGTGCGCCGGGCGGCGGCGGGCGCGGCTTCGGCGGTGGTCGCGGCGGCTTCGGTGGCGGTGGCAATCGCATCCGCTTTACACTCGATCATCGTTGGATTCTCAATGACGAAGCCGTGATTCGACCCGGTCTACCGGTCATCGACCAACTCGACGGCTCCTCCGGTCAGAGCATCGCCGCGCACCAGATCGATGCTTTGGCCGCAGTGAAGCGCGACGCGTGGCTGCTCCAAGCCACTGCCAATTGGCAAAGCGGATCGCAGCGGATGACCGGCTCGCTTGGCAGCCAGACGAGGCTCAACTTCGGCAGCTTGGCGAGGATCGGTTTGCTGACGGAATTCAATCCGGGTCAGGATATCGATTTCCTGCTCAAGAACCCGTGGCTGCGCGGATCGCGCATTCAGCTTCGCGTGGACAATCTGTTGGACGCCAGACAGCGCGTGACTGATTCGAATGGTGCGGTCCCTGGGGCTTATGCACCTAATCTGTTGGATCCTCTGGGGCGCGTAATTCGGCTTTCGTTTCGAAAGCAAATTTTCTAGATAAGATCCCATTCGATCGTCAATGTAGTTATAATGAAACTTGGCCAGTACGGCTCGGGTAAGTATTGTAGTTATGTTGTAGAGATAGGGGGTGCTGGCATGATTATGAAAGTCTTTATTTCAGCGATATGCTTATTTGCTTTTTCAAGTCCGGCTTTAGCTCAGGATGAATGTTCTGAACTTAGTGGGTGGGAGTTTTATTACAAAGATGCGTACGACTATGCCCAAGAGCAATACGAATCTTTCGACTATGCAAATAAGTGGGATGAAATTCAAAATTATAGAAATTGGGCTATTGGCCAATGTCAAAATGATGCGATATGTATTGGCGACGTAATTCGTGAGGTCGACACGAGATCGGCGCAACTGAGTCAAGAATTTACTGACTTATCTTGGGCAGTCGGCGAGGCTTATGGGATGTGGTGGTCCGCTAGGAGTGCGCGGATAGAGGCGGGATGCTCCGAACTTTAGCAACATCTCGCGATCAATATTGTCTATCGTCCTACTGAAGTTCGACGGCCCATTCTAGTTATCGACGCCAGCGCTCGTTCTTGTCCTGGTCCATGATCCGGCGGAACAGCAGGGTGATCGAGACGCGGCGGTTGCGCGGGTCGGTGGGGGTGTCGACGATCAAAGGTTCGCGATCGGCGACGCCTTCGATCCGCTCGAAGCGCATCTCGGGCACGCCGCCGCCCGACAGACGCCGGCGCGTCGCCTCGGCGCGCCCGCTCGACAGCATCCAGTTGTTCATGTTGCGCGGATCGCCATAACCGAGGCTGTCGGTATGGCCGCGGATCATGATCGGGTTCTCCATGTCCGCGATCGTCTCGGCGATCGTGCCGATCAGCGCGCCGGCATCGGGCACCAGAGCCGTCGTGCCCAGATCGAACATCGAATAATTGGCGTCGTCGAGCAGGTCGATGCGCATGCCGTCGCGCGTCGCGACGAAGCGGATATGGTTGGCGAGTTTCGCCAGGCCGGGGCGCGAGCGCATCTTGGCCTGTATCTTCTTGGCGGTCTCGCTGAAGTTCTTCTGGTCCTGCTGGGTGAGCGCGCGCTGCTCCTTGAGCGTGCCCTTCTCGCCGGTGCCGACATCGTTGCCGCCGATCGCGCCGGCGGGGATCGTCATCGATCGCGTGCCGGTCTGCGCGGCCTTGCTCGGGTAATTGTCGCGCGAATTGATCGCGTCGCCGCCCAGCAGCCCGTTCGAGCCGGCACTGTTCTGCTTGAAGTCGATCAGCGTCGGCGCGAAATAATCGGCGAGCGCCTTGCGCTGCTTCTCGGTGGTCGCGCCGAGCAGCCAGAGCAACAGGAAGAACGCCATCATCGCCGTCACGAAATCGGCATAGGCCACCTTCCAGGCGCCGCCGTGATGCCCGCCATGGCCTTCGACGAAGATCTTCTTGACGATGATCTTCGGCGGCTGATTGCTCCCATGCGGAGCCCGCGCAGCCATTTACCGTCCCCGCAGCCCGTCGAAGACCTCGCCGAAGCCCGGCTGGTTCGAATGCGCGATGCCCGAGCGCGCGGCTTCGATCACCAAGGGCTGCGGGTGGCCGTGGAGCGAGGCGATGATGATCTGCTTGACCGTGTGGTAGATCGCCGCGTCGGCGTCGATCACCTGCTGGAGCCGGGTCGCGAGCGGACCGACGATGCCGTAAGCGAGCAGCACGCCGAGAAAGGTGCCGACCAGCGCCGATCCGATCATCGCGCCGAGGATCGTCGGCGGCTTGTCGATCGAGCCCATCGTCTTCACCACGCCGAGCACGGCGGCGACGATCCCCAGAGCGGGCAGCGCGTCGGCAAGGCTCTGGAGCGTGGTCTGCGGGCCCTGGACATGGTGGTGGTGCGTCCGAATCGCATTATCCATCACGTCTTCCACTGCGTGCACGTCGAGCGTCCCCGACGAGACGACGACCAGCCGCAAAGTATCGGTGATCAGGTTGATCAGCGTGTGATCGGCCAGCAACCGGGGATATTCGGCGAAGATTGCGGAGGACCGGGGATCCTCGACATGCGGCTCAAGCGCGATCGGGCCTTCGGTCCGCAGTATCTTCATCAGCTTGGAAACGAGGAAGATCGTGTCGAGATAATCCTGCTTCTTGTATTTCGGGCCCTTCACGACCCTCATGAAGCCGCCGCCCAGCGCCTTCAGCTCCTTCGTCGAATTGCCGATGATGAGCGCGCCCAGAGCCGCGCCGCCGATGATCAGCATCTCGTGCGGGAGCGCGTGCATCACGGGGCCCAGCGCGCCGCCGGTGATGGCGAATCCGCCGAACACCATCGCGATGAGGACGACAAAGCCGATCAACACAAACATGCGACTAAACTTCCCCCTGTGACGGTGCGCGTGTCGGTGCGCCGGCACTCGCTGTGGTAAACGACCGCTTCGCCGTAACTTTCAGCGGAAATTCGCGGAAAAATGCGGATGCCGTGCGGGATCAGCGCAGATAATCGAACAGCGACAGGCTGGTGAGCTTGGTGAAGCTCGCCTGCGTCGCCTGCAGGATCGTCAGCGTCTTCTGCAGCTGGGTCACCGCGGTGGTGATGTCGGTGTCTTCCAACGCCGTGCGCGCAGATTCGCGCGCCTCGCCCGCGTCGACCAGCCGCCCGGCATCGAGATCGAGCCGCGCCGCACGTGCACCGGCTGATGCGCGGGCGAGATTGACGCTTTCCAGCGCGCCGTTGAGCCCGGTCATCGCCGCATCGGCTGCCGCCTTGACGTCGCCCCCGGCTTCCAGTGCGGCAGTGAAACTCGCGAGCACCGCGAACATGTCGCTGCTCCCGCTTGCAAAGGCGCGCGTGCCGGTCACCGTTCCCTGGATGCTCGTGCCTTCGCCGATCGGGATCGCGGAGGGTTCGCCGGTTCCCGCGAAGCTGATCGTGCCGTCGGCGGCCTGGACGTAGGCGACGTCGCCGGTCGCGCCGCCGAACAGCGGCTGGCCGCGCACGTCCCGGGTGTTCGAAAGCCCGAACAAGGCGTCGCGGATCGCATTCAGCTCCTCTGCGATGGCGTCGCGATTGGCGTCGGATAGCGTGCCGTTCGCAGCCTGGGTGGCGAGCTCGAGCGCGCGCTGGAGCTGCGATTCGACGCTGTCGAGCGTGGTGTCGGTCTGCGCGAGCAGCCCCTGCGCCGTGCCGATATTCGCGGACCAGGCGCCGTCGTCGGCGGTCTGCTGCTTCATGCCCTGCAGGCGCAGGAACGCGGCCGGATCGTCCGACGCGGTCTGGATCCGCTTGCCGGTCGCGATCTGGGTCTGGATCCGGTCGGCCTCGGCGCTCAGCTGGGTCATCAGCGACGCGGGGCGGTTGTAGAGCTGCGAAGTTGCGATGCGCATGGCCTGGATCACCGGATATCGAGGATGGATTGCAGCGTCTCGCGCGCGACCTGGATCACGCGGGTCGATGCCTGATACGCCTGCTGGAACCGGATCAGGTCGACCGCTTCCTCGTCGATGTTGACGCCCGTCGCGGCGGTGCGTTCGGCGATCGCCGAATCGCGCATTGCGGACTGCGCCTCGGCGACGGTGGTGCGCGCCGAGAGCGCGGCGGCATTGGCGGTGGCGAGGCTCGACACACCGTCCTCGAACCTGCCCGTGCTGCGCAGCGTCTCGAAACCGGTGAGGTTGCTATTGTCGCGCACCCCGGCACCAGTCGCTGCGGCGGCGATGCCGCGCGGATCGTCGAGCACGAGCGTGAGCTGCGATGCCGGGTCGCCGATCGCGAACATTGGCGCGCCATTGTTGCCCTGCAGATCGTCGCCTGCGGCCTGTACGGCGTTGACGCCGTTGGCGAACGCGGTCGCCAGCCGGCCGATCTCGGCATGCGCATCGGCGATCCGCTGTGCGCCTTCGGTAAAGCCCGCCAGCGCGCCCCCGCTCGGGAACACCGCATTGCTCTGGCCCTGGAAATGCACGGCATAAGCGACCAGGCCCGCATCGCTGCGCGCATAGCTGACCGCGCCGGCGTTCTCGCCCTCGACCAGCACCGGTCCGGCCACGCCGCCGACCCGCACCAGCGCCCGGCCGGCCTCGTCGGTGGTCACCGACACATCGGTCAGTGCGCTCATCTCCTCGAGCAGCCGGTCGCGCTGGTCGAGCAGGGCCGCCTGGCCGCTAGTCCCCGGTGCCGAGCGCCCGAGCCCCGAATTGACCTTGCCGAGCGCCTGGGCGAGCCCGTTCAGCTGAGTCGCGGCGGCGCTCGCGCTGGCGTCGAGATCCGCCATCGCGCCGTCGAGTGCCTTGCCGGTGGCGGCGAAGGACGAAGCGACGCTGGAAGCGGCCTCGATCATCGTCGCGCGCGGCGCGAGCGACGCCGGATCGGCGGCGACGGCCCTGGCCGCGTTGAAGAACGCAGTCAGCCGGTCACCCAGCTGATTGCCGCTCAGCGAATCCTCGATCCGCTGGAGCCAGGTCGCCCCGGTCTCGGTCCGCGCCAGCTCGGCGGTCGCGGTGCGGACCTCGGCGGTCTTGTAGATGTCGGCCGCGCGGGCGATCCCGGTGACGACCACGCCCAAGCCCTGCGCCGAGCCGGTGATGATCCCGGCGGGCGCGACGACTTCGCGCACCGGCGCGGTGCGGCGCGAATAGCCCGCATTGCCGGCATTGGCGATGTTCTCGGACGTGGTGGTCAGCGCCGCCTGATAGGCCCGAAGGCTCGACGCGCCGATCGACAGCATGTCGCTCATGGCGTGCTCCCGTCAGTCTCGGGCGCGGCGGCTACCACCGGCGCGGCCTTGGCGAGGAATTCGGTCATCGCCTTGCCGATGCCGATGGGGGCGTGCGCAGCCATGCTCTGGGCGAGCTGCTGGTCCTGCATGTCGCGGAACTGCTGGCTCGCCTTGCTGTCGAACAGCCCTTCGCCGAGATTTGCGGTGCGCATCGACTTGAGCATCATGCCGACGAAGATCGCCTCGAAGCGCTTGCCGGCGGCATCGAGATTCTCCTTCGAAGCCAGCCGCGACGTGTCCATCGACACGCCGCCGCCATTGCTCGTTGCGGGCGCGTTGACCTGGGTCACAGGATGATCAGCTCGGCCTTGAGCGCGCCGGCTTCCTTGAGTGCCTCGAGGATCGCGACGAGGTCGGCTGGCGAGGCGCCGATGGCGTTGACCGCCTTGACCACGTCCGCGAGCTTCGGGCCGGGCTGCATCAGGAACATCGGGTGCTTCTCTTCCTCGACGTTCACGGCGCTGTGCTGCTCCATGACGGTTTCGCCCTTACTAAACGGCAGGGGCTGGCTGACATTTTGGGCCTCATCGATACGAACGGTGAGTTTACCATGCGTCACTGCCGCCGGGCTGACCCGGACCGCCGAGTTGATCACCACGGTTCCGGTGCGCGCGTTGACGATCACCTTGGCCGCGGCCTCGGCCGCTTCGACAGTGAGATTCTCGATCTCGGACATCAATTCGGCGCGGACATCCGCACCGGCCGGCGCTTGCACTGCGATCGACACGCCGTCGATCGCGCGGGCGCGCGCGCCGCCGAAGCGGCTGTTGATCGCTTCCTGTACCCTCTGGGCAGTGGTAAAGTCGGCGCGGGCGAGATTGAAGGTCAGCATCGGCGCCCGATCGAACCCGGTGTCGACGACACGCTCGACGGTCGCGCCCTCGGGGATGCGGCCGCTCGAAGGCGTGTTGACGACGATCTTCGAGCCGTCGGCGCCGTCCGCGCCCAGCCCGCCGACCGCGAGATTGCCCTGCGCCATCGCATAGATCTGGCCGTCGGCGCCCTGCAGCGGCGTGAGGATCAGCGTGCCGCCGCGCAAGGATTTGGCTTTGCCCATCGATGAGACGGTGATGTCGAGTTTCTGTCCGGGCTTGGCGAAGGGCGGCAGTTCGGCGGTGATCATCACCACCGCGGCATTCTTCAGGCTTGGGCTGGCGCCGGGCGGCAGCTGGAACCCGAAGCGCGAGGCGACGCCGCGCATCGACTGCACGGTATATTCCAGATTGTCGTCGCCGGTACCGGGAAGCCCGACGACGACGCCGTATCCGGTCAGCTGGTTGGTGCGGATGCCCTGGAAGCCGCCCAGATCCTTCACGCGCTGCGCCTGTGCGGGGGAGACCGCGGCGAAGAGCGCGAGCAGGGCCAGCACGACCCCACCGTTCGCCTTGTCGAAGGGCGAGAGCCGCAGGCGAGACGACGGTGGAGAGCCGTGCTTCGACAAGCTCAGCACGAACGGGGGGATGCGGAAGCGCTCCAGGAGGTGAAGGATCATGGTGCGGCTCCGCTCAGAAGGGGCTGAGGATCTGGAAGAACCGGCTCAGCCAGCCCTGGCGGCTGGCGCGGGCGACGTCGCCCTTGCCGGTATAAGCGATGCGGGCATCGGCGACGCGCGTGCTGGCGACGCGGTTATACGCGTCGATGTCCGCGGTGCGGACGATCCCCTTGATCTGGACGAACTCGTCGCCGCGGTTGAGCGTGACGCGCTTCTGGCCCTGCACCAGCATCGCACCGTTGCGATAGACTTCGGCCACGGTGACGCTGATCTCGCCCGACAGCGCATTCGCCTGATCGGCGGTGCCGGTGCCGTTGAAGTTGCGGCTGCCGCTCGCACTCGCATCGCTCTTGTTGAACAGGTTGAGCGCGCCGGTGCTCGGCGGCGTCAGCGAGAAGCCGCCGCCGCTGTCGAGCTTCGAGCTCGCCGACTTGGACGCGCTGGTCCGCTCGACCAGGACGATCGTCAACGGATCGCCCACCCGGCGCGCGCGCTGGCCCTCGTAGAGCGCGGCATAGCCGTCGTTCGCCTGGAAGATGCCGCCGTTTGCGGGCGCCGCCACGGGCTCGGCCGCAGGAAGCGTGGCGGAGAAATCCTCCTTCGCCTTCTTCTTGCCCAGCCCAAGGAACTGCGCCTTGGCCGGAGCGCTGGTGAATGCGATCGCGGCGACGACGAGCGCGCTGGTGGCGAGGCCGGTGAGGAATTTCATCGCAGCGGCCTCAGATGTTCTGATTGACATATTTGAGCATCTCGTCGGTCGCCGAGATCATCTTCGAATTGACCTCGTACGCACGCTGCGTCTCGATCATGTCGACCAGCTCCTCGACGACGTTGACGTTCGATGCCTCCAGCGTGCCCTGGCGGATCTTGGCGCGACCCGTATCGCCGGCCGCGCCGAGGCTCGCAGCGCCGCTCGCCGTGGTCTCGATCAGGAAATTGTCGCCGGTCGCCTGCAGCCCGCCCGGATTGGGGAAGGTCGCGACCTGGATCTGGCCGATCTGGCTCGCTTCGGTCTGCCCGGCGATCGTCGCCGAGACGGTGCCGTCGGCGCCGATCGTGATCCCGGTGGTACCCTCGGGAATCGTGATCCCCGGCTGGACCTGATAGCCGTCGCTCGTCACCATCAGCCCCTCGGCCGAGCGCGAGAAATTGCCCGCGCGGGTATAGCCGAGCTGGCCGCCCGGCATCTGCACCTGGAAATAGCCTTCGCCTTCCAGCGCCAGATCGAGCGACCCGCCGGTATTCTGGAAGCTGCCTTGCGTCTCCACCCGCGCGGTGCCCTGGATCCGCACGCCGGTGCCGAGGTTGAGCCCCGTCGCGTATTTCGTCTCCGCGGTGCTCGCCGCGCCCGGCGCCGTAACCACCTGATAGGCCAGCGTCTGGAACGAGGCGCGGTCGCGCTTGAATGCCGTCGTGTTGACGTTGGCGAGGTTGTTCGAGATCACCCGCATGCGCATATCCTGAGCGTCGAGCCCGGTGCGCGCGATGTGCATTGCCGAGGAACCCATCGTCTAAATCCTTTCGTTACGCGGGCATCCGCATCAAGGATGCGGCGCTCTCGTCCATGTTCCGGGCTTCCTTGAGGAGCCCGGCCTGCACTTCGTAGCTGCGCTGGTTCTCGATCATGTCGACCAGCGCCTGGGTGAGATTGACGTTCGATTGCTCGAGCGCGCCCGAAGCGAGCTTGCCGTCGAGATCCTCGGGCAAAACCCCGCCGCCCTTCACGTGGAGGAGGTTGTCGAGACCCTTGGCGGTCTGGCTGCCTTCCGGGCTCGCCAGCTTGATCTTGTCGATCATCTGCGGCTGGGTCGGATCGCCGCCCGCGGGCACGATCGAAACGGTGCCGTCCTCGGCGATGGCGATCGATTGATAGGGCGGCACGGTGATGGGGCCCCCCGACCCCATCACCGGGAAACCGTCTCCGGTTTCCAGCACGCCCGAGGCCGCGACCGAAAGGTCGCCGCGCCTCGTATAGGCTTCGCTGCCATCGGTCGCCTGGACCGCGATCCACGAATCGGAGGTCACCGCCACGTCGAGCGGCCGCGCGGTCTGGACGATCGTGCCGGCGCGGCGATCGAAGTCGTCGACTTCCTCCGCCGCCAGCTGGCGCGTCTCGAGCCCGCCGGTCAGCACCAGCCGATCGAAGCTGACGCGATCGGCGCGATAGCCCGTGGTCGATGCGTTCGCGATGTTGTTCGCGATCGTCGACTGCGCCGCCATCTGGCTGCGCAGCCCGGTGAGTGCGGTATAGACCAGCCGATCCATGCGGTTTCCCCCTCAGCCTTTCGTCAGCTGCGGATGTTGAAGATGGTCTGCGAGATCTGGCTCGCGGTATCGAGCGCCTTGGCGTTCGCCTGGAAGGCGCGCTGCGCGGCGATCAGCCCGACCAGTTCCTCGGTGATGTCGACGTTCGATCGCTCGATCGCGCCGGTCATCAGCCCGCCGAAACCCTGCGTGCCCGGCTCGCCGAGCCGCGGATCGCCCGACAGGCCCGATGCCGACCAGGTGCTGCTGCCGAGCTGGCGCAGGCCGGTGGGGTTCGAGAAGCCCGCGAGCACGACCTTGCCCAGCGCCTGGGTGTCGCCGTTCGAGAAGCTGGCGCGGACCAGCCCGTCCTCGCCGATCGCCACGCCTTCCAGCTGGCCGACGGGGGCGCCGTCCTGCGTGGCGACGTCCATGTTGAACGGCTTGTAGACCTGCGTCGTCGCATTGCCGAAATCCACGGTGAGCACCTGGTCCACGGTCGAGCCGGGGGGAAGGAAGCCCGCGAAGGTCGTGGTGCCGGTCGGCGACGTCATGGCGCCGCTCGCATCGAAGGTCATCGCGATTGGCGTGCCCGCATCGGGATCGGAATCCGCGCTGAGCTGCTTGTCGCCGACGAACGAATAGGCGCTCCAGCTGCTGGTCGGATCGCCGCTGCTCGGCGCGCTGTCGCGGACGAAATAGGTCGTCAGCGTCATCGCATTGCCGCCCGCGTCGAAGATCGTCGTCTGGCTCGAATGGTTGTAGGTTGACGGGTCGAAGCGGTCGAACGCCGCGGTCGGCACGGTCGAATTGGCATTGAGGTTGAGCGACAGGTTCACGTTCGCGGTCGCCACCGGAATACCGCTGGTCTGCGGCAGCTGGAGCGCCACGGTCGAGCCGAGGCCGGTGGCGACCACTGCGCCCGAACCGTCGACCGGATAGACCTGCAGTTTGTTGCCCTGCGCATCGACGACAAAGCGGTCCGAGCTGACGAGGAAGCTGCCGTTGCGCGTGAAGGCGACGCCGTTGCCGCTCGCATCGGGGCTCTTCACGACGAAGAAGCCCTCGCCCGCGACGGCGACGTCGAGCGCCGAGGTCGATTGGGTGAAGCCGCCCTGGCTGAACTGCTGGCGCACCGATTTCACCACCGTGCCCGAGCCGATCACGTTGGTCGGGTTCGAATTGGCGGTGGACGCGATCACGTCGGCGAACTGCGTCGTCGAGCGCTTGAAGCCGTTGGTCGAGACGTTCGCGAGATTGTGCGAGATCGTCGACATTTCGGTCTGGGCAGCCTGGAGCCCGCTGAGCGAAGTAAAGAAGGACATGAGGTTACTCCTTGGAATCCTGGATCAGCCGACTTGCCAGACGTCGGAGAGAGCGATCTGGCCGATGCCGGGAAGCGTGAGGACCGGCTGGCCGTCGCTGCCGAGCGACACGGTCGAGACCGGAGCCCAGACGAGCGGCGTGGCGCTGACCGCGCCATCGGCGTTGCGCGCAGTGACCTTCACCGTGAACGGGCCTTCGCCGGCGGGATCGCCGCTCTCGGTGACGCCGTCCCAGTCGAACGCGACCGCGCCCTTGTCCTGCGCGCCGAGCACTATGGTCTTGAGCGTCTTGCCGCTCGGATCGCTGATCGTGACGCTGACGTCGGTGGCGTTGTCGGCCAGGGCCACGGCGCCGGCGATGCCGCCCGTGGTGCGCGGATAGGCAGTCGAGCCTTCGGTCAGCACGGTCTTGCCGACATAGCCGAGCGCGTCGCCGAGCGAGGTGCCCGCCAATTTGTCCGAGATCGCCTTCAGCGTCGTGTTCATCTCGGTGATGCCCGAGAGCGACGAGAATTGCGCCATCTGCGCGACCATCTGGGTGTTGTCGACCGGTTCGAACGGGTCCTGGTTCTTCAGCTGCGCGGTCATCAGCGTCAGGAAGTCCGACTGGTCCATCTCGGTCTTGCCGAGGTTCGCCGTGTCGGTGTTGCCCGACGGGGACGAAGCGCCGTAGCGCTTGATGCCCAGGGTCTGCAGCGTGCTATCGAAATCCATGATCAGCGGCCCAGCTTGAGGGTGTCGACGATCAGCTGCTTGGCAGTCTGCATGACCTCGACATTGTTCTGGTAGGTGCGCGACGATTCGAGCATGTCGACGAGCTCTCGCGTTTCATCGACTGCGCTCTCCCAGACATTGCCGTCCTTGTCGGCCAACGGATTGCCGGGGTCGTAGCGCTTGGTCGGCTCGGATCCGGCAGTGACGACCTGCTCGACATCGACCGTGGACATGCCGCTCGCCTCGTCGAAGGCGGTGCGGAACACCGGCTTGATCGTGCGATATGCGGCCTCGGCGCTCGACGCGACGGTGCCGGCATTGGCGAGGTTCGATGCGGTCGTGTTCATCCGCACCAGCTGCGCGCTCATCGCGCGGCCGGAGACCTGGAAGATCGAGAGCGGCTGGTTGCCCATGTCTTATTCTCCCCTGAGCGCGCGCGTGATCGTCGAGATGCGGCCGTTCAGGAACGACAGGGTCGTCTGATAGGCGACGGCATTCTCGGCGAAGGCGGTCTGTTCGGTGGCGAGCTCGACGGTGTTGCCGTCCTGGCTCGGCTGGAGCGGCACGCGATAGAGTGTCGCGGCGTCCATCGCGGCATCGCTCGACCCGCCCGGCGCTTCGATCGAGGCGAGCGCGGCCTGGAAGTCGATGTCCTTCGCCTTGTACCCGGGGGTCGAGGCATTGGCGATGTTCGACGCGAGCACGCCCATGCGCTGCGAGCGCACGGTCAGCGCCGCGCCGTGTACGCCGAAAAGGCTGTCATTGGGCATTGCACGTCTCCCGCACAAAAGTTCGGGCGTGTCGCTGCAATGGCCGTGCCAGTTTTTCTCCGGAGCGTGCGATCTCCCCAAATCCACCCGTCACCCCGGGCTTGACCCGGGGTCCCGCTTCTTCTCGACCAAAGGCAGCGGGACCCCGGCGCAAGGCCGGGGTGACGAGGGAAGGATGTGAGTCCTACACCTAACCGGCAAAGTCTTGCCGGTCCGGCGGCAACCGACTGCCGGGACCTTGGTGAAGCGCCCGGATCGCGGTCTTGCATTCGTCGTCACCCCCGGCGAAGGCCGGGGCCCAGGGTCCCAGGCGATCCGCTCGCGGCTCTGGATCCCGGCTTTCGCCGGGATGACGATCAAGGAAACGACCAGCGTCAGCGACCGCGCCGAATTGGCCCGGCCCTTGCAGTCGGGAGCGCATGAACTTCGGCCCCTTCCTCGATCCGCTCGCGCTGGCCATCGTGTTCGGCGGTACGGTTCTCGCTGTCGTACTGCGCACCCCGCTCGGCGATCTGGGCCGCGGCATCGTGGCGCTCCGCACGCTGGCGCGCCGCCGTTTCGATGCCGGGCCGTTGCTCGCGCAGGTTGCCGCCTTCAGGCGTATCGTCCGTCGCCACGGCGTGATCGCGCTGGATCGCAACGTGATCGCCGATCCCGATACCGCCGCCGCGGTCGCCGCGATCGTCGACGGCGCCACGCCCGACCAGGTCGCCGAATTGCTCGAGCAGCGCCGCCTAGCCCGGTTCGAGCGCCACCGCGCCGCCGCCGAGATGTGGAGCGCCGCCGCCGATATCGCGCCGGCGATGGGCATGATCGGCACGCTGATCGGGCTGGTCCAGATGTTCACTGCGATGCGCGATCCCAAGACGATCGGCGCCGCGATGGCCGTCGCCTTGCTCACCACACTATACGGCGCCGTGATCGCCTGCCTGATCGCCACGCCCATTGCCGCGCGGCTCAAGCGTCAGTCGCGGCACGAGGCGCACGAGCGCGCCCGGCTCGCCGCGCCGCTTGCCGAGCTCGCCGCGGTCGAGCCTCGCCACGCGAAAGACATCGCGGCATGACGTTCGAGGACGATCTTCCCGCACGGCCGATCTGGCTGACCACGCTCGCCGATCTCGCGTTGCTGCTGGTCGGCTTCTTCGTGCTGCTCCAGGCCGACCAGGTAGATCCGAACACGCTCGCCGCGGGCTTCCGCGCCGGCTTCGGCATCAAGGAACAGGCGCCGGCGATGCCGGTCGATCTCGCCGCGGTGAACGGCTTTGCGCCCGGCTCGGCACAGCTTCCGGACGGCGCCGCAGCGCTCGCCTGGGCCGGCACTGCCGCCGCCGATCCGCGCACCCGCCTCAGGATCATCGGCGAGGTCGACGGCAGCGCCGCCGACGTCGATCCGGTTACCGGCAGCGGCCCGATCCTCGCCGCCGATCGCGCCCGCGCCGTCGCGGCGATGCTGGTCCGGGCACGCGCGGTCGCGCCCGAACGCATCGCCATCGTCACTGCCCGTGGCAAGCGCCGCGCAGTCCTCTCGCTCGGCTATGACGGAGGCCGGCAATGATCTGCCGCCCGGCAACGCGGTTTTGCCGCCCGCTCAAGGAGACTCTCATGCTGCTGTCCCTCGCTCTCGTCGCCGCCGCGCCGGCTGCCGCGCAGGACTTCCAGTCGACGCCGGTGCTCGACACGATCGTCGCCCAGTTCACCGGCGTGGGCGTGGGCGAGCAGGGCGGCGCCCGTGCGCCGGTCGACAAAAGGCTGAAGCTTCAGGCGTGTCCCGCCCCGCAGCTCGAATGGCGCAGCGAAGCGAAGGACGCGGTGGTCGTGCGCTGCATGGCGCCCGCCTGGCGCATCTATGTCCCGGTCAATGCCGTGCCCCAGCCCAAGGCGGCGCCCGTCGTCACCGCGCAGGCGCCGGCCGCTCCGGCCAGGCTCGCGCCGGTGATCCGCCGCGGCGATCCGATCACCGTCGAGGCCGGTTCGCCCGGCTTCTCGATCACGCGTGACGGCATCGCGATGGGCGATGCCGCGCCGGGCGCACGGCTGATGGTCAAGGTCGACGACAAGAAGCCGCCGATCCAGGCAGTGGCGCTCGAATCCGGCCGTGCCCGCCTGCCCGGATGGACCGAATGATTTTTTCCTAAAGCCGCCCCTGAAGCGGCCGTTCCTATCGCTGCAGGAACAGTTTCCCGAGGAAGCAGCAATGGTGGATCCCATCGGCAACAAGGCAGGCGCGGTCGCTGACCGCCGCATTGCGCCGGTCGCTCCCGCCGCTCCGGTGGAAGTGGCGAAGCCCGTCGCCAACGAAGTGAAAGCGGTCGAATCTACCGCCGCCGAACTGTCGAGCGCGATGGCCGCCAAGCCTCCGGTCGATGCCGAACGCGTCGCGAAGATCCGCAAGGCGATCGAGGACGGCAAATTCCCGATCTACCCCACGACGATCGCCGACCGGTTGCTCGCGCTGAAGCTCGAATGGAGCCCCAATGACGCGGCGTGATGCGCTCATCACCGTGATCGAATCGCTTCACGCCGAGATCGCGGCGCTGAAGGCGAGCGACGCTGCCGCGCTAGACGCGGCGACGCGCGCGAAGCTGTCCGGCATCGATACTGTCGCGCTCTACGATGGCGAGGCACCTTCGCCCGAGGTCAAGGAGCTCGCCGCCGAGGCGCACCGCCTCAACGAGACCTGCCGGATCTACGTCAATCTGATGGCGGCAAATGTTCGCCGCCGCCTGCAACTTCTTTCCGGCGAGACGGCACCAGCCTATCGACCGGGCGGGTACGCCATCGCCTGAGGGCGGACTGGCACGGTCCTTGCTGATCTGCACCCTATCAAGGGTTAATCGGATCACGGATCGATGAGCATCGTATCGGTCAATACCAAGGCAGGCATCCAGACGGCGATCGCCGCCGCCAGCCGCAAGACCGGAATCGACTTCAACTATCTGCTGGGTCAGGCGCAGGTCGAGAGCGGCATGCGCGCCGATGCGCGCGCCGCCACGTCGAGCGCGACCGGCCTCTATCAGTTCATCGAGCAGAGCTGGCTCGGGGTGGTCAAGGATCACGGCGCCGAGCACGGCCTTGGCTGGGCCGCGGACTCGATCCGCCAGACCGCCAGCGGTCGCTATGTGGTGAGCGATCCCGCCACGCGGCGCGCGATTCTCGACATGCGCAGCGATCCCGGCACCGCGGCGCTGATGGCGGCCGAGCATGCCTCGGACAACAAGGCCGTGCTCGAGGACAGGCTCGGCCGGCCTGCCACCGGCACCGATCTCTACATGGCGCATTTCCTGGGGCAGGGCGGCGCCGCGAAGTTCCTCGGGGCGATGGAGAACAGTCCCGATCGTGCCGGCGCGGCGCTGTTTCCAGCCGCCGCGCGCGCTAATCGCAGTGTCTTTTATGCCTCGAATGGCCACCCCCGCACGCTGGGCGAAATCTACACCCGCCTAACCGCCAAGCTCGACCACGGCGCTGCCGCGGTCGGCGCGACCGGTCGCGCGTCGGACGCGTTCGACGATCTCTCCAACGGTCTCGACGCGTTCGGCGCCGGTATTGGGGATGCCGAAGTGGTGCTCGGCAACGACGCGATCGGCGGCGACCGGCATTGGGTCGAGACCACGCTCGCCCAGCTCCAGTCTGCGCGCTCCGGCACCGACGTTGCCGGCGGCGAGCGGCTCAATCCGTTCCGGCCGACGCCGGAGACGGCGAAGCTCGCTTATCTCATGCTCGCGAAACTGGGGGCCTGATCCTCGTGAACGGACTTGCCCTGCCCGCCGGTTTGCTGCCGGCACTCCGGAGCTTCTCGCTTCCCGGCGCCATCCTGCTGCTCGTCGCCTTGCTGGTCGTGCCGATCCCGGCCGTCCTGCTCGATGCCTTCTTCATCATGAACATCATGATCAGCCTCGCGGTGCTGATGGTCGCGCTCAATGCGCAGAAGCCGCTCGATTTCTCCGCTTTCCCCACCGTTCTGCTGTTCGCGACCCTGTTCCGCCTCGGCCTCAACGTCGCCTCGACGCGTGTCGTTCTGGTCAACGGGCATGAGGGCGGCGCCGCGGCGGGCCATGTCATCGAAGCGTTCGGGACCTTCCTCATCGGCGGCGACTATGTCGTCGGTATCGTCGTGTTCGCGGTGTTGCTGATCATCAACATGATCGTCGTCACCAAGGGTGCGGGCCGCGTCTCCGAAGTCAGCGCGCGCTTCACCCTCGATGCCCTGCCCGGCAAGCAGATGGCGATCGACGCCGATCTCAACGCCGGGCTGATCACGCCCGACGAGGCGCGCGCGCGCCGGGTCGAGGTCTCGACCGAGGCCGATTTCTACGGCGCGATGGACGGTTCGTCCAAGTTCGTGAAGGGCGACGCGATCGCCGGGCTGCTGATCCTCGCGATCAACATCGTCGGCGGCCTGATCCTCGGCGTCGTCAGCCACCAGATGACGGTCGGCGATGCGGCGCAGAGCTATATCATGCTCGCGATCGGCGACGCATTGGTGGCGCAGCTGCCCGCGCTGATGCTCTCGATCGCCGCCGCCGCGATCGTCACCCGAGTCAATTCCACGCACGATCTCGCCGGCCAGATCGGCAGCCAGTTCGGCAGCCACAAGACCTGGACTCCGGTCGCAGTGATCCTCGGCCTGCTCGGGGTGATGCCCGGCATGCCGCATTTCGTGATCCTGCCGGCCGCCGCCGTTGCGGGTTTCGCGGCGTGGAAGCTACGGAAAATCGCCAATCGCCCACCGCCGCCCGCACCCGCCGCCGAGCCGGTCGATCTGTCGAAGATCGGCTGGGAGGAAGTCACCGACAATATGCAGGTGATGCTCGACATCGGCTACGGCCTCGTGCCCTTGGTCGACGAGCGCCGCGGCGGGCCGTTGATGGGCCGGATCACCGGGGTGCGCCGCCAGCTCTCCAAGGATCTCGGCTTCGTCGTCCCGCAGGTCCGCGTGCGCGACGATATCAACCTCGCGCCTTTCACCTATCGGATCATCCTGGGCGGCGTCGTCATCGGCGAAGACACTGTGTCGCCCGACGAGATGCTCGCGCTCGATACGGGACAAGCCGTCGGCAAGCTCCAGGGCAAGCCCGTTCGCGACCCCACTTTCGGGCTCGATGCAGTGTGGGTGGCAAACGGCGATGCCGATGCCGCCACCGGCGCAGGCTATCTCGTCGTCGATCCCGGCACCGTGATCGCGACGCACCTCAACCACGTCCTGATCCAGAACGCCGCCGACCTGCTCGGCCCCGACGAGGTCCAGGCGCTGCTCGACGGACTCAAGGAGCGCGCCGCCTCGCTGGTCGCCTCGCTCTCCCCGCAGCCGGTGCCGCTCACCACGCTCACCACGGTGCTGCGCGGGTTGCTCCAGGAGAATGTGCCGCTCAAGGAATTCCGCCGGATCGCCGCGGCGATCGCCGTCGCCGCGCAGAAGACGCTCGATGCCGAGGAGATCCTCGAGCTGATCCGCCCCGATCTCGGCCCGCTGATCATCCAGCGGCTGTGCGGGGTGCGCGAGCCCCTCAGGGTGATGACGCTCGAAGGCCAGCTCGAGGCGCTGCTGGGGCAGGCGGTCCGTTCGGACCCGTCGCGCCGCCACACGATCGAGCCGGATCTCGGCCGCCGCATCGCCGAGGCGCTCCAGCGCGCCGCGGGGCCGCTGATCGCCGAGGCCAAGCCCTTCGCATTGGTCGTCCAGCCGGCGATCCGCGTGGCGATCCGCAAACTGGTCAAGACCATCCTTCCCGACACGCCGGTGATGAGTTTCTTCGAAGTGCCCGAGGACAAGGCCGTCGAAGTCGTCGCCGTGATCGGTGCGCCGGAGGCGCTTGCAGCATGAACGCTTTCACACCGGGGAACCTGAAAGACATGGCTTCTCTCGCATCCGCGCCGCTCACCTATGAACGCGCGCCCTCGCCGCAACGCGATGCCGAGGCGATGGTGCGGAAACATCTGCCGCTGGTCCGGAAGATCGCGTGGCACGTGCACGGCTCGATGAGCTCGATCGTCGAGGTCGAGGACCTCATCCAGATCGGCATGGTCGCATTGATCGAGGCGGTGAGCGGCTTCGAGGATCGCGGGCAGGTTACCTTCGAGCAATATCTGATGACGCGGCTGCGCGGCGCGATGATCGACGAATTGCGCCGCCAGGCGACGCTCACGCGCGGCGCGATGCGCCGGCGCAAAGCCTATCAGGAGACGGTGTCCATGCTCGCCACCGCATTGGGCCACGCGCCGAACGACGCGCAGGTCGCGGAAAAGCTCGGCGTGAGCCCGGAGAAGCTGCGCATCGAATATGCCGGGGCGGAGGCGGTGCGCTTCGATTCGATCGACGACCTCTATTCGGACGAATCGCCATGGTTCATGTCCGACGAGCCGAACGCGTTCGACCAGCTTGCCGAAGGCGACCAGCGCGAGGCGCTGATCGCGGCGATCGGCGAATTGCCCGAGCGCGAGGCGCAGGTGGTCCAGCTTTATTATGTCGAGGAACTCAACCTCGAGGAGATCGGCCTGGTGCTCGGCGTGGGCGCCGCGCGGATCTGCCAGATCAAGGCCTCGGCGCACGCCCGGCTAAAACGCGCACTCCAGCGCCGGCTGGGCTGATTACATAGCAAGACGGCGGCCTCCCGAGGGAGACCGCCGTCCTGAGGCGCGAGGGAGCGCTCAGCTTTTTTAGAACTTGAACGAAGCGCCGGCCTTGAACGTCCGTCCGATGAGCCCGGCATAGTGCCAGGTCGTCAGGAAGTTCGGCGAGCTGGCATAGGATGCCGGCGCGATCGGTGCGCGCGCGTTCAGCACGTTGCCCACGTTCGCGAAGAACGTGAAGCTGTCGTTGACCTTGATCGAGCCGTTCAGGTCGACCGTGATGAAGCTCTTCACGTAGCAGAACTTGTTGAACCCCGGACCATCGTTCGGTGCCTTGTAGAGCGATGCCGAGCAATCGGTCGAGATATTGCCCTGGTCGGTAGCAACGGCCTTGATCTTGCCGACGTAATAGGCGGTCGCGCTCAGCGAGAAGTCATCCGTTTCGAGCGTGGTCTGCCAGTTACCGCGCCAGCTGGGCGTGCCGTTGCCGGACGACAGATCATACGGCCCAAGCGTACCCGCAAAACGCTGAACACCGTTCGCAGTATGGCGGTTGTACAGCATGACATGGGTCGCTTCGACACGGCTGGTTAGGCGCAGACCGTCGCTCAGCGGCGCACGAACCGTGGCCGAGAAGTCGAGACCGGTCGTCAGATCATTGTTCACGTTCACGAACGGAGCATTGATGATCAGCAGACGCGGCAGCGCATTCGGGAACAGCGGATCGACGGCGTCGATGGTGTTGACCGAGTAGCCCGGGCCAACCGCAGCAACCGCGGCAGTCGCGGCAGCCAGCGTGGTCTGGCCATAATAAGCGGCGATCGCGTCACCCGCACGCGGACCATTTGCAATCAGGTTCGACTTCTTCACGTTGTAATAGTCGACCGTCATGCTCAGCCACTTGAAAGGCTCGAAGATCGCGCCGGCGGTGAAGCTGCGCGACGTTTCCGGCTTCAGGTCCGGGTTGCCGACGAAGCCGCGGCCGACCGAATATTGGGCATTATACGGGTTGCCGGCCGCACAAGTGCCCGGCGGGTTAGGCGAATGCTGTGCACAGAAGAGGGTCGAAGGGGTGGTGGTCACGAAGCCGGCATATTGCGAGCGCGGACCCGATTCGGCGAAGGTCGGTGCACGAAAGCCCTGCGAATAGGTGCCGCGGACCGCGAATTGCTGGATCGGCGTGAACTTCGCGCCGATCTTCGGCGAGAAGCGGCCGAAGCCTTCCGAATAATGGTCGTAACGGCCCGATGCGTTGACTTCGAGCACGTCGAGGATCGGCGCCTGGATTTCGAAATATCCGGCCGAGACGGTGTGCTTGCCGAACGCCGACGAGGTGGTCAGGCTGTAGGTGTCGAGTGCGGCGTTCTGGTTGTTGTTCTCCAGTTCCTCGTGACGCACCTGGCCGCCGACCGCGACCATGAGCGGGCCGCCGGGCAGGTCGAACAGCTGCTTGGTGACCGATGCATCGAGCGAATACATTTCGGAGAAGGACGGCGTGATCTTGTCCGGCGCAATGAAGTTGCGCACCGCCGCGCTGTTGAGCGACGGGTTGACGAAGTTGTACGCGCCTGTGTTGATCGCGTTCAGCGTGTTGGCGATGTTCAGATAGCCGTGCTGGACGATCTCGAGGTTGTCGCGGGCATAGACGGCGTCGACCTTCCAGTTCCAGTCGCCTCCGAACGAGCCGTGCAGGCCGCCGGCGACGCGGTACACTTCGTTGGTACGATCGCTGCCGGCCTTGATGTCGCCGAACAGATAATAGATGCGCGCCGCGCCGATATTCGGAGTCAGGGCGTTGGCGGCCGCATAGGGATTGTTCGGGTTGAGCGTACGCCCGGCCGTGCCGACGGTCGCGCAATTGACGCCCGACGGGCAGATCCACACCGGAAGCACGATGCCCGGATTGCTGGAGGCGAGAGCCGGCGCGCCGCCATAAGGCTGCGTGTTACGCAGCGCGCGCGGGGCGTTCAGGATGCTGACATAGCTGTTCGAGTAGCTGCCGGTGATATAGGCTTCGATATCGTCCGACAGGCGGACGCTCACGCGGCCGTTGATGGACCATTTGCGCTGCAGCGGCGCTAGCTGGAAATATTCGTCTTCCAGATTGTGCCGGCAGCCGGTGCCGTTCACGGCCGAGCTGGTCTGCGTGTAGGTGCCGAAGCTGCAGTTCAGGTTGAGCGACTGGAATTGCGTGCTCAACGCCGTGGCCGAACCGGCCAGCGGGTTGTTGAGATTTGTCTGGTTGACGCGCACCACGACAGCATTCGGCGTCGCGGTGGTCAACGAGTTGTCCGTCAGGTTGTTGTCGTTGCCGCCGATCGAAGTGAGATCGCGGTTGTTGTACGGGAAACCGCGGCTGTGGTTGCTGACGCGACCGTCCTGCTGATATTCGCCGTTGAGATAGACGTTCCAGCCCTGCGTATCATAGTCGCCGAAGCCGGCGGTCAGGTTGGCGCGCTGGCGGCCGGCGTCGCCCTTTTCCGATACGCCGCCTTCGACCGTGCCGGCGATGCCGTTGAACTGCTTCTTGAGGATCAGATTGACCACGCCGCCGATCGCGTCTGCGCCATAAGTGGACGAGGCACCGTCCTTCAGGACTTCGACGCGATCGATCAGGCTGAACGGGATCGAGTTCAGGTCGACATAGGCGTTGTGGCCGTCGTCGCTGATCGGGAAGTTGGTCGAGCGCAAGCCGTCGACCAGCACCAGCGTCGACGAAACGCCGAGGCCGCGCAACGACACTGCCGAACCGCCGGCCGAGAAGCCGCTCTGGAAGCCGACGCCGATCGAGCCGGCGCCGTCCGCCGAGATCGAACGCACCGCTTCCGCCACGGTGGTGATACCGGCCTTCGCCAACGAATCGGACGTCAGCACCGTGACGGGCGAGGGAGTCTCGGTATCGGTGCGGCGGAACAGCGAGCCGGTGACGACGATGCTGTCCTCCTGACCTTCTGCTTCCGGAGCCGCAGCCTGCGAATCTGCGGCCTGCGGCGCGGCGGTCTGCGCGTCCTGCGCGAAGGCAGGGCTGGCGAGCAGCCCGAGCGCCAGCGCGAACGGCGCGGCACCACGCCGCAGCGATGCTGCGGTCGATCGATTGTGGAACAACATTGAAAAAATCTCCCTGAACGCCCGTCTCTCGGAAGGGTCGACTGGGCACATACGGTAAGCCCCCGCCCGCGTGCCAATGTTTCCGCAACTGCCCCGTCGGAAACAAATTGTAAATGTGGGTGCAACAAAAAGTCGCGTGTGTTGTATCTGTACAACACACGCCGCACTGCAGCATTTCTCGCAATTGTGGCGTCGAGCGGTCGCTATTTGGGGAGCACGGCGCTCCCCGCAACCTCCAGCTGCGCCGCAACGCCCGGGGCCGCCGGCAGGCCCGGCCGCGCCTCCGGCTGGCCGCCGCCGATCCACAATTGCACGCGCCCCGGGAACACCCGACGCACGCCGTCCTCGCCCACCACGCTCAGCGCCCGCGCATCTAGCGTGAAGGCCGTCTTGCGCGTTTCTCCGCGCTTGAGGTGCACGCGCTCGAACCGCTGCAGCGCGCGAACCGGTGCACCCGGCACGCCTGGATGCGAGACATAGAGCTGGACGACCTCGTCGCCGTCGCGAGGCCCCTGATTGGTGACGTCGACCGAGATGTCGACGGTGCCGTCCGCCTTCACGGTGGGCGTGCTCAGCCGCGCCGGCGCATAATGGAAGCGCGTGTAGCTCAGCCCATGGCCGAAGGGGTAAAGCGGATCGCCGGTGAAGTAGCGATAGGTCCGCCCTGCCATGTGATAGTCGGGAAAGGGCGGAAGCTGGTCGGTCGATTTGTAGAAGGTGACTGGCAGGCGCCCGGCGGGGCTGAAATCGCCTGCGATCAGCCCCGCCACCGCGTGCCCGCCTTCGCCGCCCGGATACCAGGCCTCGACGATCGCTGGGACATGCGCATCCGCCCAGTTCACGCTGAGCGCACTGCCGTTCATCAGCACCAGCACCACCGGCTTGCCGGTCGCGTGGACGCGCTCGAGCAATTTCTGCTGTGGGGCGGGCAGGTCGAGGCTGGTGCGGTCGCCGCCGGCGAAACCCGGGGCCGTCACCTTCATCTCCTCGCCTTCGATCCGCGCCGAAAGGCCGCCGACGAACAGCACCAGATCGGCCCGTTTCGCCGCTGCCACGGCATGGTCGCCGTCGCCGCTCGGCACGCTCCAGACGAGCTGCTGGCTGCTGCGCTGCCCGCGCTGGAAGCCTTCGACCCGCAGCGGGTATTTGCGCCCCTTCTCGAGCGTGATCGTGCCCGACAGGATCGAAGGCGCGTCGCCGACGCCCCATTCGTCGACGACGAGCTTGTCGCCGACCCAGACGCGATAGCCGTTCTCGCTCGCGAAGCGGAAGCCGAATTCGCCGCTCTCGGGTGCGACGAGCGTGCCGGTCCAGCGGGCGGATGTCGCACGATCACCGCGCCATTCGAAGCGGGCATTGGGGTCCACGCGCGTCTCGATCGCCGCACCCGCGAGCTCGACGCCCTTGAAGAACTCGGCCTTGAGCCCCGGCGTCCGGCAAGCGGCATCGACGCACAGCACATTGTCGGGCACCGGCAGCTCCGCCGGGCCGATCAGCCCCGTGCCTTGGACGTGGAGGATCTTCGCCTTGGGATAGCGGGCCCGGATGCCGTCGAGCACCGTCACCGGCTTCGAGGGGGTGCCGTAATAATTGCCGACCAGCGCATCGAAGCTGTCGGCGTTGGGCCCGATCACTGCGATCGTCCCCGGCTCGCCTCTGATCGGCAGCAGATCGCCTTGGTTCTTGAGCAATACCATCGACGCTTCGGCCATCTTGCGCGAAAGCGCGTGATGCTCGGGGGTATCGTAGTCCTTGGCGGTGACGTCCGCGAAGGGAAGCTGCGGATCGAACAGCCCCAGCCGGATCCGCGCCTCGAACAGCCGCTGGAGCGACCGGTCGACCACTGTCTCGGGCAATTGCCCCGATTTCACCGCCGCGACGATGTTCTCGGGCTCTGTGGTCATGTGGTTGCGATAGTCGCCGCAGATCAGGTCCATCCCCGCCTTGAACCCGACCGCGACACCCTCGGCGGCGGTTCTGGTGTAGTGGAGCGAATCGGGCCGGTAGATATTCGCCGCCGCGCCGCAATCGGACACGACATAGCCCTTGAAGCCCCAGCTCTTGCGGAGAATGTCCTCCATCAGGCGGCTGTTGGCACAGCCCGGCACGCCGTCGATGGCGTTGTACACGCACATGATCGATTCGACCTTGCCCTCAGTCACCGTCGCGCGGAACGCGGGGAGATAGGTGTCCTCCAGATCGTGCGGAGTCGGATGGACGTCCTCGCGGTGCCGGTTGCTCTCGGGACCGCTGTGGACGGCGAAATGCTTCGACGTCGCCACCGTCTTCAGGAACCTCGGATCGTTCCCCTGCAATCCGGCGATATAGGCGATGCCCAGCCGGCCGGAGAGAATGGGATCCTCGCCATAGGTCTCCTGCCCGCGGCCCCAGCGCGGATCGCGGAAGATGTTGATGTTAGGGGACCAGACGGTGAGCCCGCGATAGAAATCGCTGCCGCCGTCGGGATGCCGCCGCTCGATGAACTTGGCGCGGAACTCGGTCGACACCGCGTCGCCGACCTGCCGGAGCAAAGGTGCGTCCCACGATGCCGCCATGCCGATCGCTTGCGGAAACACCGTGGCGATGCCTGCGCGCGCAACGCCGTGCAGCCCTTCGTTCCACCAATTATATTGCGGAACGCCGAGACGCGGGATCGCTGGCGCGGTGTGGCCGAGCTGGTGCGCCTTTTCCTCCAGCGTCATCCGCGCGATCGTGTCGCGCGCGCGTTGTTCGGGGGTAGCGGAAGTATCGTTTAGAAGCCTTGGGGCGGCGGTCTGCGCGCTCGCCAGCGGCGCCCATGCGGCCGATCCCAGCAGGGCAAGCGCGGTCGTCAGCTTACGGATCACAGGCCTCTCCAATTCTGTTTGCGAAGAGGCTATCGCATTTCTGGTAGCGCTACCAGTCTCGACGAAGGGCAAAGGAAAACCCCGATGGTCACGCGGACCACCGGGGTTCCCCTTGCGCCCTCCCCCGAAGAAGAGGTGACCGGCCGCGGTGCCTGTCAGGGGGGTGACACCCCGACCGGCACGCGGTTAACGGAGCAGCGAAAGAACCGTCTGCTGGCTCTGGTTGGCCTGGGCGAGCATCGCGGTCGATGCCTGGCTCAGGATCTGCGCCTTGGCGAGCGCAGTGGTCTCGGCCGAGAAGTCGGCGTCCTGGATGCGGCTGCGCGCATCGCTCAGGTTGGCGACGTTCGAGGTCAGGTTGTTGACGACCGACTCGAGCTGGCTCTGGCCAGCGCCGAGACCGGCACGTGCGGTGTTGACCGTGCTCAGCGCGGTGTCGAGCGTCGCCAGCGCTGCCGAAGCGGCGGTGTCGGTCGAGATGTCGAGCGCGACGGCGGCGTCGAGATCGATGTCGCTGAAGGTCAAGTCCACCGTGTCGGCCGCGGTCGAACCGGTCTGGATGGTGACGACGCCCGACGTGCCGGCGCTGCCGTCGAACAGTTTGACGCCGTTGAACTCGGTATTGGTCAGGATGCTCGTGATCTGGGTGGCGAGCGCCGCGACTTCGGTCTGCAGGTTGGTGCGGTCGGTGTCCGAATAGGTACCCGAAGCCGACTGGACCGACAGTTCGCGGATACGCTGCAGCATGTTGGTGACTTCTTCGAGCGCGCCTTCTGCGGTCTGCGCCATCGAGATGCCGTCATTGGCGTTACGGATCGCCTGGTTCATGCCGCGGATCGACGCGGTCATGGTCGAGGCGATGGCGAGGCCGGCGGCGTCGTCCTTCGCGCTGTTGATGCGCTTGCCGGTCGACAGACGCTCCATTGCGGTGCCGAGCAGCTTGTTGGCGCTGTTCGACGCGTTCGAGGCGCGAAGCGCCGCGGTGTTGGTTCCGATAACAGTCATGATCAATCTCCATGCTTGTCGGCTTCCCGCGTCCCCCCTGAACGGGAGCCCGGAGCCGCCAAGCCAAGGAACGACAGCGCAATTCCGGGCTTAAGCGAAAAAATCGTCCATCACGCGCGCGCGTAGACGCGCCGGGACCGCAGAAGTGCGCCGTTACGTAGTTTTACGACACGTTAACCACCTTGCCGGCACATAGGTCGCAATCAGGGGGGTTATACATGCGCTCGATCGTTCCTTCGGCAGCAGTTCTCCGACAGAAATACGCTTTGGTCTCGGCGCTTCGTGCGCAGGGTTTCGCGATCGGAACTTGCGAGGACGGCAAGCCCGGCGCGCAGGATCTGTTTCTGATCGCCGACGGCGAAGTGCCGCCCGCACCGGCTCGTACGCTGATCCTCGGCGAGGGCGATCGCATCGCGGTGCCCTTCCTTAACGGCAACCCCGCCCGCCTTTCTTATGGCAGCGACGACGCCGCGATCGGGGCCGGTTTCGCCAGCGCCATGGCCCGTGGCCCGTGGGAGCCCGTCGCCGCCGATCCCGAGAGCCTCGCCTTGCTCGCGCTCGCCGAGCGTGTCGCGGCCTCCGACATCACCGTGCTGATCAACGGTCCCACCGGCACCGGCAAGGAAGTCCTCGCCAAGGCGATCCACATGGGCTCCAGCCGCCGCGACGGCGCGTTCGTCGCGATCAATTGCGCCGCGCTTCCCGAGACGATGCTCGAGGCGATGCTGTTCGGCCACCACAAGGGTTCGTTCACCGGCGCCTCGTCGGGCGGGCAGGGCTTCTTCCGCGCCGCCAATGGCGGGACCTTGCTGCTCGACGAGATCGCCGAAATGCCGCTCGGGCTCCAGGCCAAATTGCTCCGCGCGTTGCAGGAGCGCGAAGTCGTTCCGATCGGCGGCACGAGCCCGGAGAAGATCGACGTCCGCGTCATCGCCTGCGCCAATCGCGATCTGCAGGGCGAAGTCACTGCCGGCCGTTTCCGCGCCGACCTCTATTATCGTCTCGCTGTCTTCCCGCTCGCCACCAAGGCGCTTACCGAGCGCCCGGGCGACATCGCCGCGCTCACTGCGGCGATGGTGCTGCGGCATGCGGGTACGCGCTCGACGCTGCCCTGGGTCACTTGCGAAGCGCTCGAGATCCTCACCGATCACGACTGGCCGGGCAATGTCCGCGAACTCGAGAACGTCATCCAGCGTGCCTTGCTGCTCGCGCCCGGCGACGTCATCGACGCCGGGCATCTGATCTTCGATCGCCGGCCGGAGATGCGGCAGCAGGAGCGTCCCGAGACGCTCAGCAACATCGTCCAGATGCACGAGTTCCAGGCGATCCGCGAGACGCTCGCCGAGTGCAACGGCAGCCGGATCGAGACCGCGAAGCGCCTCGGCATCTCCGAGCGGACGCTGCGCTATCGCCTCGCCAAGGCACGCGAACAGGGTGAAGACATCGCCCAGGCTATCTCGGCATGAGCGGCGTGACCGGCCCGATGAGCGTCGATCGCGTCCTCGCGCTCCGCTCGCAGATCCTCGAGCGCAACGCCGCGCTCACCCGCGCCCAGCAGGCACCCACGCCCACCGCGCCCGCCGAGAGCAAGCCCGCGAGCTTCGTCGACACGTTCCAGGACGCGTTCAAGTCGGTCAATCAGGCCCAGGCCCAGGCCGGCGCACTCTCCGAAAGCTACGAACGCGGCGAGACGATCGACATCGCCAAGGTGATGCTCGCTCGCCAGCAGGCCTCGGTCGGCTTCGAGGCGACCCTGCAAGTCCGCAACAAACTCCTGTCCGCATACAAGGACATCATGAGCATGCCGGTCTGATCCGATGAGCAACGCACTCACACCCACCGACGCCGCCGGCACCCCGGCGCGCGCCCCGCTCCAGCAGCTCACCGGCCTGCTCGGCCAGCCTGCGGTCAGGCGCAGCCTGCCGTTCGTTTTCCTCGTCGGGCTCGTCCTCGCCGGCTTCCTCGCCTGGTCGATGGTCGCGACCTCGCCGCAGCGCATCCTGTTCGCCAATGTCAGCGATGCCGACAAGGCGGCGATCTCGTCTGCGCTCGAAGGCGCCAGCATCGCGAACAACATCGATGGGTCGGGATCGATCACCGTCGCAGAGGACGATTACCACAAGGCGCGGATGCTGCTCGCCAGCCAGGGCCTGCCCAAGGCGGCGCCCGGCGGCTACGCCATCCTCGACAACCTGCCGATGGGCGTCAGCCGCGCGGTGGAAGGCGAGCGCATGCGCCAAGCGCGCGAGACCGAGCTCGCCCGCTCGATCCAGGAGATCGACGCGATCGCCGAGGCGCGCGTCCATCTCGCCACGCCCGAGGCCTCCGCCTTCGTCCGCGATCGGGCCGCGCCCTCGGCCAGCGTCATCGTCAAGCTCCAGCCCGGCCGCGCGCTCGGCGAGCCGCAGATCCGCGCGATCGTCAACCTGGTCGCCTCGTCGGTGCCGGGCATGCAGCCCGATGCGGTGACGATCGTCGACCAGATGGGCGCATTGCTCTCCAAATCCGGGGGCAAGGACGGCACCGCCGGCGACACCCGCATCGATTTCCAGCGCCGCGTCGAAGACAAATATCGCGAGCAGCTGGCGCAATTGCTGACTCCGATGGTCGGCGCCGGCAACTTCACTGCCGAGGTCCAGGCCGATGTCGATCTCGACGAAAGCCAGGCCACGCGCGAAAGCTATGACAAGCAGGGCCAGGTGATGCGCGCCGAGCAGGGCGCATGGACCGGCACGTCGAAGGACGGCCAGACCCCCGGCGGCATCCCCGGCGCGCTCTCGAACACGCCGCCGCCGGTCAGCACTTTGGTCGCGCCCAATGCAGGCGGTGCCGCCGCCGCAACGGCAACCGCTACGCCTGCCACGCCGCCCCAGGGCAAGCAGAGCGACAGCTTCACCCGCACCTACGAGACCGGCAAGGAAATCTCGGTCACCCGCGCGGTGCCCGGCAATGTCCGCCGCCTCTCGGTCGCGGTGCTGCTCCGCGAGGAGCCGGGCAAGCCGCGCGGCATCGCCGAGATCAACCAGATCAACGAGCTGGTCCGCGCCACCGTCGGCTACAATGCCCAGCGCCAGGACCAGGTCACCGTGGTCAGCCGCAAGTTCAGCATCGCGGCCGATGCCGGCAAGACCGGTCCGGCCTGGTACGAGGCCGAATGGGTGCCGATGGCCGCGCGCAACGCGACCGCCCTGGTGATCGCCCTGCTGGTCCTCTTGCTCGGCGTGCGCCCGCTCGCCAAGGCCCTGCTCAAGAAGCGCGACGACGCCACGCAGCGCCCCGCGCTGCCGATCGGCAGCCCCGACAGCCAGGGCCCACCCGTCCCGAGCGTGTCGATCGACATGCTCGAGGATCGCGGCAACAGCTATGACGATCGCGTCGGGCTGGTCCGCGGCTTCACGCGGGAAAATCCGGCGCGTGCCGCGCTCGCCGTCCGCGACATGATCAAGGCGGACGCCCGATGAACGCGCTGCGCAGCTTCAACGGCGTCGAGCGCGCCGCGGTCCTGATGATGCTGGTCGGCGAAGAGGAGGCCGCGGCCATCCTCCAGAAGCTCGATCCCGACGAGGTCCGCGATCTCGGCCGGGCGATGTTCACCGTCGCCGATGTCAGCGAGGCCGAGGTCGAGCAGGTGCTCGACGATTTCGTGTTCAAGGCGCGCGGCCGTTCCTCGATCGTCTTCGATCCCCGGCCGCAGGTCGAGGGGATGATGACGCGTGCGCTCGGCGCCGATCGCGCCGAAGGCGTGCTCGCCCGGATCGTGCCCGTCGAGGCGACGGCCCGGCTCGAACAGCTCCAATGGTTCGAGCCCGAGGAGATCGCGTCGATGATCGCCGAGGAGCATCCGCAGATCGCCGCGGTATTGCTCGCGCAGCTCGATCCCGAAGTCGCAGCCCAGGTCTTCGAGCATCTGCCGCCGGACGCGCAGCCGCAGATACTGCGCCGCGTCGCCAAATTGGGGCCCGTACCCCCCGAGGCGATCGAGACCTTGAAGGCGATGCTCGCCAATCGTGCGAGCGGCGCGCGCAAATCGATCGGGCTCCAGCTCGGCGGCACGCGCGAGGCGGCGAAGATCCTGTCGGGCGCCCGGAAGATCACCGAGCAGCGCGTCATGCCCAAGCTCGCCAAGATCGACCGCGAAGTCGCCAAGGCGATCGAGGAGGCGATGTTCGTCTTCGACAATCTGCTCGAGCTCGACGACAAGAATCTCTCGACCCTCATCCGCAGCATCGATGCCGACGTGCTGGTCAAATCGCTCAAGGGCGTCGAGGAGGATGTCCGCAATCGCTTCCTCGGCTGCATGTCGAGCCGCGCCGCCGACGGTATTCGCGACGAGATGGAAGCGCGCGGGCCGATGAAGCTCGCCGACGTGCTCGACGCGCAGAAGGTGATGATCGCCATCGCGCGCGGCCTCGTGAAGGACGGCACGCTGCAGATGCCGGGCAAGGGCGGCGACGACGATTATGTCTGATTTCGCCCCGGGCTTTTCCGGCCGCATCCAGGCCGCCGCGAATGTGCTCCAGCGCGCGTTCGGCGAAGGCGCGGCGTTCGCCGCCGCCGATGTCGGCAGCATCGGCCGCCGCGGGTTCGAGGAACCGGCGCCGGTCTCGCCGCGCCATTTCTCGCCCGCCGATCCGGGGGTGAACCCCACCGAAGGCTGGGATCCGTTCACTGCCGAAGTGCCGCCCGCGCCCACCGCCTTCATCGATCCGATCGCCGCCGCGCACGAGGCGGGCTTCGCCGAGGGCCGCGCCGCCGCGCTCGCCGAAATCGAGGAGGCGCACGCCCGCGAGGCCGCCTTGCTCGACCAGGTCTCGACCGCGCTCGCCGCCGGAGCGCATTTCGATCGCGAGCGCATGGCGGGGCATCTCCGCCAGACCGTGCTCCATCTCGTCCAGCGGATGATCGGCGATGCCGGCATCGCGCCCGACATCCTCGCCGCGCGGATCACCGCTGCGGTCGACTTACTCGCCGACGGTGCCGAATCGGCGCTGCTGCGGCTGCATCCCGACGATGTGCCGCTCGTCCAGGGCAAGCTTCCGGCGACGATCTTCCCGGTCGGCGATCCGCACGTGACGCGCGGCAGCTTCGTGATCGAGAGCGCCTCGACGATCGTCGAGGATGGTCCCGACATCTGGATCGAGCAGCTCGCGCAGGCGATCGACCGCGTTCCGATCCCGCCCGCATGCTGAACAAGTTCACCGACGATTATCTGGACGGGCTGGGCTGCCGCGACTTCGCGCCGCGGCCCAAGGTCTCGGGACGGCTCTCCTCCTATGACGGGCTGCTGATGGAGGCGGTCGGCCTCTCGCTGCCCGTCGGCACCGTCTGCGCGGTCGGCGACGGGGCCAGCCGGATCGAAGCCGAAGTGATCGGCTTCCGGGCCGGCCGGACCTTGATGATGAATTTGGGCGGCCCCGCCGCCCTGCTTCCCAACGCACCCGTGCGTCCGATCGGCCCTCCGGGCGAGGCCGAAGTCGGCGCCGCCCTGCTCGGCCGCGTCGTCGACGGCGCCGGCAAGCCGATCGACGGGCTCGGACCCGTTCGGGGGCCAGGCAAATGGCCGCTTGCCGGCAAGCTCCAGTCGCCGCTCGATCGCGGCAGGGTTCTCGAACCGATGGACGTCGGCGTCCGCGCGATCAACGGGCTGCTCACCATCGGCCAGGGCCAGCGCGTCGGCATCATGGCGGGATCCGGCGTCGGCAAATCGGTGCTGCTCGGCATGATCGTCCGTGCGGCGCAGGCCGATGTCGTCGTGGTCGGACTGATCGGCGAGCGTTCGCGCGAAGTCGCCGATTTCCTCGAGACCAAGGTGTTCGGCACCGCCCGCGCGCGTTCGGTGGTGGTGGCGGTCCCCGCCAATCACTCGCCGGTGCTGCGCATCCGCGGCGCGCTGCGCGCCACTGCGATTGCCGAGAGCTTCCGCGCCGAGGGCAAGAAGGTCCTGTTGATCATGGATTCGCTCACGCGCGTGGCGCATGCCGGCCGCGAGATCGGTCTCGCGCTCGGCGAGCCGGCCAGCGCGCGCGGATACCCGCCGAGCGCCATCGCGATGCTGCCCAGCCTGATCGAACGCGCGGGCACCTGCGTCTCGTCGGGCGGATCGATCACGGCGATCTACACCGTGCTCGCCGACGGCGACGACGGCAACGACCCGGTGGTCGACAGCGCGCGCTCGATCCTCGACGGCCATATCGTGCTCAGCCGCGCATTGGCGGAACGCGGCGTCTATCCGGCGATCGATCTCGGTCCCTCGGTGAGCCGCGTGATGACCGACATCGCGGACAAGGATCACATCCACGCCGCGCGCGTACTGCGCCGGCATCTCGCCACCTATGAGGAGAACCGCGATCTCGTGCTGATGGGCGCCTATCGCCCCGGCGCGGATCCCGAGATCGACGCGGCGATCGCCTGCCATCCGGCGGTGATGGAATATATCCGCCAGGGCGCGGACGAAGTCGTGACCCTGCCCGACGCGATCGCCGAGCTGACCGGCGTGTTCGGCGATGCGTAGGCCGTATCGATATTCAACTCTTCCCCCTCCCTGCAAGGGAGGGGTCAGGGGTGGGTGGCACCGGCTGGGGCTCGATGCCCCGGCCGGTGTCCTTTGCTGTCACGCCAGAGATTCTTTGGGCGCGCAGACGCGCGCACCCACCCCCTGCCCCTCCCTAGGAGGGAGGGGAGCCAGTTTGCTGAATGTCGATGCCTAGGACGGCGAAGAAGCTCGAACGGCTTCTGCGTGTCCGCACGCTCCAGCTCGATCAGGTCCGCGCCGCCGAAGTGCATGCGCGCAGCAAGGTCGATCAGGAAGAGACGCTCCGCGAGCGCATCGCGGCGCTCGCCGCCAATGTCGCGCCCGTCGCGACGCCGGCTCCGACTTTCGCCACCTCGCTGATCGCCGCCGCGCATTATCGCGACCGGCTCCACCAATCGGCGCACGCCGCCGAGCGGCGCATCGTCGTCGCCCAGCAGGGGCTCGAAAATGCCCGTGCCGCTACCCGCGAGGCGCATCGCGATCAGAGCGCGATCGAGAAATTGATCGAGCGCGAAGACGTCAAGGCCGCGCTCAAGGCGCTGCGCGACCTCGAGGCGCTGCCGGCCAACTCCAGAAAACGGCACGATATTTGCTGAAGTGCCCGGTGAACGTTTCACCGGGGGTCTTTGCAGTTGATCCAGCTTTCGTCACTTCCCGCCGCGATCCCGCACGGGCCCGTGCGCGCGGCCGCGCCTGCACAAGGCGCAGCCGGCAGCTTCGCGCTGCCCGGTGGGGATGCGGCTGCCGCCGAAGCCGGCGAGATCCTCGTGCCCGGCCGGCAAATCCTTGCCGCCCCCGGCAAGACCCGGCCGGAACGCGATCCCGATCCCGGGGCCGAAGGCGAGGAAGCGGCACCCGACGCCGAGGATATCGCATTCGCGTGGTTCGCGCTTCCCATCGCGCCGCCGGCGGCGCCGGCCACGCCGCTCGGCATCGCTCCACCTCCTGTCGCTATCGGCCTGGACGGAGCGGCTGAGCAGGGCGAAGCGCTTCCGGCGCCATCGCTGCTCATCCCCGGAAACGGCACCGGCACCGAAACCGCCCAGCTCGAACTCGACGCAGCCCGGGCCCCCGAGCTTCGGCCCGAGCTCGCCCAGCCCGACACTGCCGAGCCCGTCAAGCTCCGGGTCGCCGTGCCGGTCGCGCAGCCGGCGCAGGTGGAAGCACCGGCCCTCACTTCGGCACCCCAGCTCGCGGCCGCGCTCTTCGCCGCCGCTGCTACCGGCGCCGCGCCGACCGAGACGCACCGGACGCTGATCCAGGATCTGCTGCCTGCCGGCGCACCGGTCGCGCTAGGCGATATCGTCCGGCCGCACGCGATCGCCGCTGCCGCCGATGTCCAGCAAAGCGCGCTCGACATGCGCCGCCAGGAATGGATGGGGCAGATGGTCGACCGGCTCGAGGCGATGCGCGATGCCTCGCCGTCGCGCGAAACGCGCCTCAGCCTGTCGCCCGAGGCGCTCGGCAAGGTCGACGTATCGATCCGCCAGGACGGCGATCGCATCCATGTCCATTTCGCCACCGAGACGCCGGCCGCGCGCCAGCTCCTCACCGAGGCGCAGCCGCGCCTCTCCGAACTGGCCGAGGCTCGCGGCGTCAAGCTCGGCCAGACCAGCGTCGACGGCGGCGGGGCGGGACAGGGCTCGGCCCGCCACGCCCAGCAAGTCCCGATGCCGCAATCGCCCGCGCCGCGCGCGGCGGAGGCGGCGGAAGCCACCGATCCCACCAATAAACGCATCGCCTGAGATCAACGGAGACCATCATGGCCGATACACCTGACGCAATTCCTGCGCCCAAGAAGAAGAGGGGCGGCAAGCTTCTCCTCCTCGTCGGCATCCCCATCGCGCTGCTCGGCACCGGCGGCGGTGCCGCTGTCTATGGCATGCAGGCCGGCTGGTTCAGCGTGAAGCCCGCCGACGCGCATGACGACGCGCCAAGGCTCGTTCCCAAGAGCGAGGAGAAGCGTGCGGGTGCCGGCGGCGAGGGCGGCCATGGCGAGAGCAATGAAGGCGGCTCCGCCGGCCACGGCAAGCCGACGCCCAAGGGCGAAGGCGGCGACAAATATGCCTCGACCTATTATCCGCTCGAAAAGGAGTTCACCTCGAACCTCCAGGACAGCGTCCATTTCGTCCAGGTCGGCATCGCCGTCTCGACGCCCTATGACGAGCGCGTCGTCGAGAACATCAAGACGCACGAGATCGCGATCCGCTCGCAGGTGCTGATGGCGCTGGGCGAGACCACCGAGGAAGAAGTCTTCACCGCGCAGGGCAAGCGCCAGATCCAGGACCGGCTGGCGAAGGCGATCAACGGCGTGCTGAAGGAAAAGGAAGGTTTCGGCGGCGTAAGTAACGTCTACTTTACCAATTTCATCGTTCAGTGAACGGGCATGGTTAACGCCCCTTCAGACATCGGCACGGCCGAACGGCGGGAACGCCCCCGGGCCAGCGCGGAGCACGCGCCGGTGCTGGGATCGTCGAACCTCAACCCGTTCGGCGATCTGGTCACGCTGCAGCATCTGTGCGCGCGGCTCGCCAAGTCGCTGAAGCCGGTGTTCGACGGGATGTGCCGTGCCGAGATGCGCGTCTGGGCCGAACCGCTCGCGGTGCAGCGCTGGGCGGACTATCGCACCGAGCGCGGCCATGGCCTCACTGCGTGGCAGCCGCTGGCGATGGGCAGTTCGCGCGCGCACGTGCATCTGGCGATCGACGCGAAGCAGTTGCTCGAGATGCTCGACGCGTTCTTCGGCGGGGACGGCGAAGCGCCCAATCCCTTGCCAGTCGAATTCACGCCGGCCGCCGAGACGCTGGCGGTGCGCCTCGCCGCTGCGGTCGCCGCGCCGCTCGAGGCCGCCTGGGAGCCGCTGACTCGCGTGGCCTTCCGCGCGGTCGAGGGCGGTAGCCTTGCCGCGCTCCCCGAATTCGCCGGCGACGATCCCGTCATCGTCACGCGCTTCGGCATGGCGCTGGGCGAGCGCAAGCCCGCCTTCGTCGATATCCTCTACCCCGTCGCGGCATTGAAGCCGCACGGCGCCGCGCTCGCGGTGAAGGTTCACGGCATCCCAGCCGAGGTCGAGCCCGAGTGGCGCAGCGGCCTCACCCGGGCGGTCATGGGCGTCAAATTCCCGATCCGCTCGGTGCTCGCCGAGCCGGTGGTCTCCTTGGGCCGCCTGCTCGAGCTGCAGGCCGGCGACGTGATCCCGATCGATTTCGGCGCCGAGGTCCCGGTGATGGTGGCGTCGCGCCGCCTCGGCACTGGTCTCGTCGGCACCGCCAACGGCCGCGCCGCGGTCCGGCTCACCCAATTCGAACCGCTCACCGAAGAGGACTTCCGATGAACGACATGACCGGCGGATTCGCAGTCGAAACCGCGCTCGCGACCAATTTCCGGCTGCTCCAGGACGTCGACGTCAAGCTGACCGTGGAGATCGGTTCGACTTCCCTGTCCCTGCGCGAACTGCTCGCGCTCGGCGAGGAGAGCGTGATCGAGCTCGACCGCGACGCCAACGAATTGCTCGACATCTTCGTCAACGGCACGCTGATCGGCCGCGGCGAAGTCGTCACCGTCGGCGAGAAGTTCGGCGTGCGGATGACCGAATTGGTCAGCCCCGAGAAGCGGACCGCCCGCGCATGATGTGGTCGTACATCCTCAAGCTGGTGATCCTGCTGCCGCTGGTCTGCGGTCTGCTGATCGGCTGCCTCTATGCGTGGCGCAAGCTCGAGGCGCGGCTGCCCAAGAACCAGGGCACGCGGATGGTGCAGGTCAAGGAGACGATGATGCTCGCGCCGGGCCTGCGCCTCGCGGTGGTGGAGTTCGAGGGGCAGAAGCTGCTCGTCTCGGTCAGCCGCAGCGGCGTCACGCTCGTGGACAAGGCGGCAAGCTGATGCTCGCACGGCTTTCGGCTCCCCGCTCGGTAGGCGGGCGCGCGGCGCTGTTCGTCGGGCTGCTCGCTTTCTTCATCCTCTTCACCGCGCCGGCGTTCGCCCAGGGCGTGCCGGCGCCGGCACCCGTCGCCACGCCCGGCGTGGGGGACGCAGTCGATCGCGCATTGGGCGATCTCGGCGGCGGCGGCGCGCCGCTCAGCCTGTCGCTGCAGGTCCTCATCATCATGGGCCTGCTCACGGTGCTGCCGGGCATCCTGCTGATGATGACCAGCTTCACCCGGATCATCATCGTGCTGTCGGTGCTGCGCCAGGCGCTCGGCCTCCAGCAGACGCCGCCCAACCAGGTGCTGATCGGCCTGTCGCTGTTCCTGAGCTTCTTCATCATGTCGCCGGTGATCAACCAGGCGAACACGACTGCGATCCAGCCTTATGCGCGCGGCGAGATCAGTGCGACGCAGATGATCGCCGGCACCGGCGACGCGCTCCACGGCTTCATGATCAAGCAGACCCGCAACCGCGACGTGAAGATGTTCGCCGACATGGCGAAGAGCGGCCCCTATGCCAAGCCGTCCGACGTGCCCTTCTCGGTGCTGCTCCCGGCGTTCGTCACCAGCGAGCTCAAGACGGCATTCCAGATCGGCTTCCTCATTTTCCTGCCCTTCATCGTCATCGACCTCGTCGTCGCCACGGTGCTGATGAGCCTCGGCATGATGATGATGTCGCCGACGATCATCTCCTTGCCGTTCAAGCTGCTGCTGTTCGTGCTGGTAGACGGCTGGGCGCTGACGATGGGCAGCCTCGCCGCCAGCTTCGGGACCTAGCCGCATGGACGCGGACTACTTCCTCACCGTCGCGCGCGAGGCGATGTGGGTCCTCGCGCTCGCCTCGGCGCCGATCCTGCTGCCGGCTTTGCTCTCGGGCCTGATCCTCGGCATGGTGCAGGCGGCGACCTCGATCCAGGAACAGACGCTCACCTTCGTCCCCAAGCTGATCGTCGTGGCGGTGAGCCTGGTGATCTTCGGCGGCATGATCCTCGGCCTGCTCGGTGACTTCACCACGAGCATCTTCGAGCGCATTCCCGATCTGGTGAAATAGGCAATGATGGGCTTCGGCCTCTCGATCGAGCCGCAGCTCTGGACCTTGCTGTTCGCGATGGTGCGGATCGGCGCGGCGTTCGTCGCCGCCCCCGTGTTCAGCGCGATCGCGATTCCGCTGCCGGCGCGCATCGCGCTGACCGGCGCGATCGGCATATTGGTGATCAACACCACCCACATCACGCCACCCGCCGAGATCTTCTCGCTCACCACGATGCTCGCGGTCGCCGCGGAGGCGCTGATCGGCCTCGCGATCGGCTTCGTGCTCCAGATCGCCTTCTCGGCGCCGCTGATCGCCAGCGAAGTGATCGGCATGTCGATGGGGCTCGGCTTCGCCAATGCCGTCGACCCGACCAGCGGCCATTCGACTCCGGCGCTCGGCCAGTTCCTCTCGCTGCTGCTGACCTTGCTCTTCCTCGCGGTCGACGGGCATCTAGTCCTGGTCGACCTCGTCGTGCGCAGCTATGAAGCGATGCCTCCCGGCGCATGGATCGCGCCCGAGCGGCTGCTGAGCATCGCCCTGTTCGGCGGCTACGCCTTTCTCGCCGGGCTGCTGCTCGCACTTCCCGTCGGCTTTCTTTTGCTGTGCCTCAACGTCGTCGTCGGGATGCTCAGCCGCGCCGCGCCCGCGCTCAACCTGTTCGCGGTCGGCCTGCCTGCCAGCCTTGCGATGGGCGTGGTAGCGATCCTTCTCGCCCTCCCTGCGATGGGCGATTACCTCCTCGTCATCGTCCGCGAGGCGCTCGACGCCGCGCCCCGGCTGGTGCTCGGCTGATGGAGAGCTTCGGCGAAAAGACGGAAGCCCCGACACCGAAGCGCAAGCGCAAGGCGGCAGAGGAAGGCCAGCTTCTCAAATCCAGGGATTTCGGCACTGCGATCGTGATCCTGGCCGGCTGCGCATGGATGGCGTTGCTCGGCCCCTCGCTGATCGGCGCATGCAAGGAAGTGATGACCGCGAGTTTCTCGTTCGGGCGCGGCGATGTCGAGAATTTCGAGCCGTGGCGGCCGCTGGCATCGGCGGGATGGAAGCTCGCCCCGTCGCTCGCGGGGCTGTTCGCGCTCACCGTGATCGCCGCGATCCTCAGCCAGGCCGGGCTCGGCTCGATCGGCTGGAACAACAAATTGTTCGCGCCCAAGGGTTCGCGGATCAATCCGGCCTCGGGGCTCAAGCGGATGTTCGGCCCGACCGGCTGGATCGAGATGGGCAAGTCCTTGCTCAAGGTCGGCCTGCTCGGCGCGATGGGCTATTGGATGCTGCGTTCGATCACGCATCGCTCGCTCGGGCTGGTCTCGTCGGACCTGCACGGTGCCGTCGGATCGCTGAGCGGCCAGTTCCTCACCTTGATGTTCGTCATGGCCGGTGGACTGCTGATCATCGCCGGCGTCGACCTGCCGATCCAGATGGTCCGCCACTTCCGCCAGCTCCGCATGACCAAGCAGGAGGTCAGGGAAGAGCATAAGGAAACCGAGGGCTCGCCCGAATTGAAGGCCCAGCAGCGCGCACGCCAGCGCGAGATCCTCAAGGGTGGCTACCGGAAAGCGGTCGCCACCGCGCATGTGGTGCTCACCAACCCGACGCACTTCTCGGTCGCCTTGCGCTATGATTCGGGCAAGGACCAGGTGCCGGTGGTCGTCGCCAAGGGCCGCGGCCAGACCGCGCTCGCGATCCGCGAACTCGCCGGCGAATTCGAAGTGCCGGTGCTCGAATATCCGCAGCTTGCCCGCGCCGTTTATTACACCAGCCGCGAAGGGCAGGAGGTTCGTGACGACCTCTATCTCGCCATCGCGACGGTTCTCGCCTTCGTGTTCGGGGTCAACCAGCGGGCGGGCGGCGGCCAGCCGCCGGTCACCGTGCCCGCCGGCGCCCTGTTCGACGAGAATGGCGAGAAAATGGAGCGTCCGGCCTAAAGCGCGCGCCTGCGCGGCCGCTTATTGGGACAGGGGGAAACGATGGCCATCGAATCGATTGCGAAGACTCTGGGCACCGGATCGGGCATCGACATCACGTCGCTGGTCGGCCAACTCGTCGATGCCTCCTTCGCCAACAAGAACGCTTCGCTGACCGCGAAAAGCGAGAAGCTGACCGCGCAGATATCGAAGGTCAGCGAAGTGCGGAGCGGGATCAGCGATTTCGCGAATGCGCTCTCGCAGCTTACCACGAGCGGCACGCTTGCCACCCAACCCAGCAGCGCGAACACCGGCATCGTCAGGGTGACCCGGCTTCCCGGCGCGACGCTCGCCGGGTTGAACGCCAGCATCGAAGTCCGCCAGCTCGCCCAGGGCCAGGTCGCCAGCACCGCCGCCTTCGCCGACGGTGCCGCTAGCGTGATCGGCACCGGCACGCTGACCCTCACCTTAGGCACCGCCACGGTCGCCGACGGCGCGATGACCGACTTCACCGCGGGGACCGGCGCTCCGATCACGATCACGATCGATGCCGCGCACGACACGCTTCAGGGCGTCGCCGACGCCATCAATGCCGCGAAGCCCGGCATCACCGCATCGGTGATCACCGACGGCAACGGCGCGCGGCTGGTGGTCAAGAGCGCCACCGGTGCCTCGCAGGCGTTCGAGCTTTCGGGCAGCGGCGCTCTGGCGAGCCTGGATATCGGCCGCGACGCGAGCGGTTCGACGATCAACGCGGCAGCCCAGAATGCGCTCGTCTCGCTCGACGGCGTCGACGTCACCTATCCGACCAACAACATCTCGAACCTGATCCCGGGCGTGCGGCTCGATCTCGTCGCCGCTTCGGTGGGCACCAAGGTGGCCATCGGCTCGACGCGGCCCACCACCGAGCTGGGCGAGGCGGTCGCCAATTTCGTCGAGACCTACAACCAGATATACAAGATGGTGAAGGCTGCTGTGGACCCGATTTCGGGCGAGCTGCGGGGCGATCCGGCGGCGAAGGAGCTGCTGCGCCAGCTCAAGGGACTGTCGCTCACCATCCTGCTGCCCGGCGCCACCGACGATGTCCCGGGCAAGCTCGCGGACATCGGTGTCGCCACGCAGCGCGACGGCACACTGCGAGTCGATTCGGCGCGGCTCTCGAAGGTGTTGAACACCTATCCCGATCAGCTCGAGGCGATGTTCGCCGGCGGCGCCGGCCTCACCACGGCGCTCTCCAAAATCGCCGAAACTGCCATCGGCAAGGCTTCGGACTCGCGTTTCGGCCGGCCCACCGGCCTCGCCGCAAGCCTGGCGCTCTATGACGACGCGCAAGAAGACGTCGCCGACGACAAAGCGGACGCACTCGCCGCGGCGGAGACCATGCGCGCGCGGATGACCCAGCAATTTGCGGCGATGGATTCGAAGGTGGCGGCGTACAAATCGACGCAGAGCTTCCTCACCCAGCAGATCGCGGCGTGGAATTCGGACGATTGATGCGATGACCCGCTACGCGACCGCGCTTGCCAATCCTGCCGCCACCTATCGCCAGATCGACCTGACCGGCCGCACGACGGGCGCGGACCCGCACCGTCTCGTCGGCCTGCTCTACGAGGAAGGCGTCGCCGCGCTGCGCGCCGCCGCCTGCGCTGCCGAGGGGCGGCAGGTCCAGATCAAGAGCGAGCGCGTCTCGCGCGCCACGGCCATCCTGTTCGCGCTGGAGGCGGGACTCGATTTCGACAAGGGCGGCGAAGTCTCGCGGACCCTGGCGACCTTCTATCACGGCATTCGCCAGCAGGTCATCCATGCCAGCCTCGGCAGCGATCCCGCTCCCTTCCGCGAAGCCGCGGCCAGCCTCGAGGAAATCGGCACCGCCTGGGCGAGCGTCCGCGCTTCCTAATGTAGGCGCATGAATCCCAAGCGTTCGAAAGGTTGGCAGCCTAAAGCGACGGTAACGGCGTCAATAGGGTCATATCGTCTCCAGCCGCCTCTCTGACAGCCGCGAGCAGCCAATCGCGCAGCGCCCGGATCTTCGCCAGCGACCGCTTATGCTCGGGATAAACCAGCCAATAGGCGTTCCTGTAGGTGGCGACATGCGGGAACGGCTGGACCAGCAGTCCTGCGTCGATCGCCGACCTGAACATGGGCGGGGAGAGGATCCCGACGCCGTGGCCGGCAATGGCGGCATGCCCGTCGAGCACTTGCGATTCGAACCGGATTGCCGGGCCGGATCGCTGCTGCGCTTCCGGCCCGGGAAGTGACTCAAACCACAGATCCCACCAATCGTCTTCCGGCGAGAGGCGCGGGACCGAGAACAGATCCTCCGGCGTCGACAGCTTGTGGGACGCGAGGAAGGATGGGCTGACCAGCGGCGTCACGGGCATCCGCATCAGAAAATGCGATACCAGACCCGGCGTGGGGCAGGGCATGCCCCGGATCGCCGCGTCGAACTCGCTCGAGGCGAGATCGATCAGCTGGTCGGATACATCCAGCCTGACGGTCAGGTCGGGCCGGGCGGCGTGAAAGGTGCCGAGCCGGCCGGCAAGCCAGTTGGTGGCGAACGTGCGCGGCGCGGTGATCGAGAGGATCGTGTCGCTCTCGGTGCGCGCGATCGCGAAAGCTTCCTGCAGCGTATGGAAGGCGGCGGTGACCTGCGGGGCGATCCTGCGGCCCAGCTCGGTGAGCGTCATCCCGCGGCCATGGCGAACGAACAACGTGGCGCCCAGCCGCTCCTCGAGCACCTTCATCTGATAGCTTACCGCCGCTTGCGTCATCGCGAGCTCGTCCGCCGCCCGGCTGAAATTCTCGTGACGTGCGGCGGCCTCGAAGACGCGAACGGCAGCGAGCGGAGGCAAGGTAGGCATGCGCATGATATAAGCACAATTTATATCTGTAGCCCAGCGATTTGCTGGTCCCGCTTACCGGAGCGGCGCATCTGGAAGCCCTCGGAACGAAGAGGAGCAATCGAGATGAAGATTTTCAAAATGGCCCTGACCGTGTTGGCGCTGTTGCCGGTCGCGGCGCATGCGCAGGAGGCGAAGCCGGTGGTTCGCGTCGTTCATGCCGACCTGAACCTGCAGACGAAGGCGGGCATCAAGACGCTCGATCGCCGTCTTGCAGGGGCGATCCGGTCGGTCTGTCTTGCGTCCGAGGCCACGGTCGACACGGGGCGTCAGTTCGCCGCGCGGCGCTGCGTCATCAAAAAGACCGCTGAAGTCGCGGCGCTGCGCAACCAGGCCGTCGCCGCGCAGGCCAGCCGCGCGCAAATGGCCGGAGGCGGCCGCTGACAGGTACGAGGCGCGTCGAGGGTGATGGGGATCTGCAAATGCAGTTTATATCGCAGATCGCCTCCTCTCGACGCGTTCGGGCCTACACGTCCAGCTTCTCGTAATCCGCGGGCGGCGGAATCCCCTCCATCCGTTCGGACAGCAGCGGCCGGAAGCTCGGGCGGCTCTTCATGCCGACATACCAGCGCTTGGCCTGATCGTGGCTCTTCCAGTCGATCCCGCCGAGATAGTCGGCGATCGAGATCTGCGCCGCGGCGGCGAGATCGGCGAGGCTCATCGTCGGGCCCGCGAGCCAGGTGCGATGGTCGAGCAGGTAATCGATATAATCGAGGTGCGCGACCGCCGCCTTCATCGCCTCGCGCAGCGCCTTGGCATCGGGGGCGGTTTTGTGGACCACGCGCTTGATCATCCGTTCGTGGAGCAAGGGCGCGGTGATGTCGCCGTAGAAATGGTCGTCGAACCAGATCACCAGCCGGCGGATCTCGGCACGATCGGTAGCGGTGCCGTTGATCATCGCGTTCTTGCTGACCGTCTCCTCGAAGAACTCGCAGATCACGGTCGAATCGATCAAGGTCACGCCGCGCTCGGTATCGACCATCACCGGCACCTGGCCGGTGGGATTCAGGTCGAGGAACTCGTCGCGCCGCAGCCAGGGCGATTCGCGCACCGGCTCATAGCCGATGCCCTTCTCGCCGAGCAGCAGCCGGACCTTGCGGGAAAACGGACAGAGCGGGAATTGCAGGAGTTGCCACATGCAACTCGTATCTAGCGTGGACGCGCGGCGCGTCCAGCGGATGCGTCAATTATCGTCGCTATAGGCCTCGGCCATGCTCGCGAGCGGCGCCAGCGCCGCGCGCAGCCGGTTGGCGGTGCGTGCCAGTTCGCCGCTCATCGCCAGCGCATCGCTGGACACCGCGCCCACGGTGCCGACCGCGCGGCGCGTCCGGTCGTGGAGCTTGGTTTCGAAATGCGGGTCCCTGCGGCGTTCGACGTCGCGCAGCGTATCCGAGGGCCGGATATCCTCGTCCGGATCGGCATAGCGCGCCAGCGGCCCGACCCTGGTGTCGAGCACGATGCCCGCCAGCGCGCTCATCGCCATCGCGACGCCTTCCTGCACCATCGGATCGTTCAGCCGGCGCACGGCATCGGTCTCGGCGCGCGATTGCGCGGCGGCGGGGACGGCAAGGGCGCACAGAATAGCGGCAACGGGGACGAGACGCATGACATTCTCCCGAGTCGTCAGGATGACCATCATATATGCGTTCCGATGCCTTAGCCTAGGCTGAACCGATCACTCGGCCGCCACGGCCTCCACTGCATCGTCGAGCGGGTGCGAAAGCCGGGTGAGCATTTCCTTCGGCACGACTTGCCAGAAAAGCCCGATCACGCGGTCCCAGTCCTCGAGGATACCCTGCGACCATTTGCTGTCGGTCGAGTCGGCATGTGCCTCCACGAGCCCGCGCAGCTTCGCTTCCCAATGCGCCGAGGCGAGGCGCTGCCAGACGATGCTTTCGGGATTGGCGCGGGCGGCGAAGCTGCCATCTGCGTCATAGACGAAGGCCATGCCGCCGGTCATGCCGGCGCCGAAGTTCATGCCGACCTTGCCGAGCACCACCGCGGTGCCGCCGGTCATGTATTCGCAGCCATTGGCGCCGCAGCCCTCGACCACCACTTCGGCGCCCGAATTGCGCACCGCGAAGCGCTCGCCGGCCTGTCCGGCGGCGAACAGACGGCCTGAAGTCGCGCCGTAGAGCACGGTGTTGCCGATGATCGTGTTGTCCTGGCTGGCGAGCGGCGAGCTCACCATCGGGCGCACCACGATGACGCCGCCCGACAGGCCCTTGCCGACATAGTCGTTGGCATCGCCGAACACTTCGAGCGTGATGCCCTTGCACAGGAACGCGCCGAGCGATTGGCCCGCCGAGCCGCGCAGCCGCACCTGGACGTGGTTGTCGGCGAGCGTCGACATGCCGAATTTGCGCGTGACCTCGGAGGAGAGCCGCGTGCCCACCGCGCGGTGCGTGTTGCGCACCGAATAGGTCAGCTGCATCTTCTCGCCGCGCGAGAACACTGCCGCTGCGTCGCGGATCATCTGCGCGTCGAGGCTGTCGGGAACCTCGTTGCGGAAGGTGGCGAGGCTGAAGCGCCGGTTGGAATCGTCGGCATCGACCTTGGCGAGGATCGGGTTGAGGTCGAGATCGTCGAGATGCTCGGCGCCGCGGCTGACCTGGCGGAGCAATTCGGTGCGCCCGATGATCTCGTCGAGGCTCTTGAAGCCCAATTTGGCGAGGATCTCACGCACTTCCTCGGCGATGAAGGTCATCAGATTGATGACCTTTTCGGGCGTGCCGACGAATTTCGCGCGCAGCCGTTCGTCCTGCGTGCAGACGCCGACCGGGCAGGTGTTCGAATGGCACTGGCGCACCATGATGCAGCCCATCGCCACGAGGCTCAGCGTGCCGATGCCGAATTCCTCGGCGCCGAGGATTGCGGCGATGACGATGTCGCGCCCCGTCTTGAGCCCGCCATCGGTGCGCAGCGTCACCCGGCCACGCAGGCCGTTGAGGGTGAGCGTCTGGTTGACTTCGGTCAGGCCCATTTCCCACGGCGTGCCGGCATACTTCACCGAAGTCTGCGGGCTGGCGCCGGTGCCGCCGACATGGCCGGCGACGAGGATCACGTCGGCATGCGCTTTGGCGACGCCCGCCGCGACGGTGCCGATGCCTGCCGAGCTGACCAGTTTGACGCAGACCCGCGCGCGCGGGTTGATCATCTTGAGGTCGTAGATGAGCTGCGCGAGGTCCTCGATCGAATAGATGTCGTGGTGCGGGGGCGGACTGATCAGCGTCACCCCCGGCGTCGCATGGCGCAGCTTGGCGATGAACTCGGTCACCTTGAAGCCGGGCAACTGGCCGCCCTCGCCGGGCTTGGCGCCCTGGGCCACCTTGATCTCGATCTCGTCGCAGGCGTTGAGATATTCGGCGGTGACCCCGAAGCGGCCCGAGGCGATCTGCTTGATCACCGAATTGGCGTTGTCGCCATTCTCATAGGGCTTGTAGCGCAGCCTGTCCTCGCCGCCCTCGCCCGACACCGCCTTGGCGCCGATCCGGTTCATCGCGATCGCCAGCGTCTCATGCGCCTCGGGGCTGAGTGCGCCGAGCGACATGCCCGGCGTCACGAAGCGCTTGCGGATTTCGGTGATCGCCTCGACCTGGTCGATCGCCACGCCTTCGTTCGGGAAATTGAACTCGAGCAGATCGCGCAGATAGACCGGCGGCATGTCGCGCACCCCGCGCGCGAATTGCAGATAGCTCGAATAGCTGTCGGTCGACACCGCGGTCTGCAGCAGGTGCATCAGCTGCGCCGAATAGGCATGCGTCTCGCCGCCGTGGCGCTGGCGATAGAAGCCGCCGATCGGCAATGCCGCAACCGCGCGGTCGAACGCCGCCTCGTGGCGCATGATCGCGCTGAGATGGAGCGAGGCATAGCCTTCGCCCGAGATCTTGGCCGGCATGCCGGGGAACAGATCGTTGACCAGCGCACGGCTGAGACCGACCGCTTCGAAATTATAGCCGCCGCGGTAGGACGAGATCACTGCGATGCCCATCTTCGACAGGATCTTGAGCAGCCCCTCGTCGATCGCCTTGCGGTGGCGCTCGAGGCATTCGGCGAGGCTGAGGTCGCCGAACAGACCGCGTGCCTGCCGATCGGCGATCGATGCCTCGGCCAGATAGGCGTTCACCGTCGTCGCGCCGACGCCGATCAGCACCGCATAATAATGCGTGTCGAGGCATTCGGCGGAGCGCACGTTGACCGACGCATAAGAGCGCAGTCCGCGACGCACGAGATGGGTGTGGACAGCGGCCGCAGCGAGCACGCCCGCGATCGCGACCTTGTCGACGCCGAGATGCTCGTCGGTCAGGAACAATTCGGTGCAGCCAGCGCGGACAGCCTGCTCGGCCTCGTAGCGGATGCGCTTGATCGCCTCGCGCAATGCCTCGGGACCGCCCTTGGCGTCGAAGGTGCAGTCGATCTCGGCGGACTGCGCCCCGAAATGCGCGCGCAGGCGATGCCAGTCGGCATTGGTCAGCACCGGGCTCTCGAGCACCAGCACGCGTCCGGGCGCGCCTTCGGGATCGAGGATGTTCGCCAGGTTCCCGAAGCGCGTGCGCAGCGTCATCACCTGGCGCTCGCGCAGCGAATCGATCGGCGGGTTGGTGACCTGGCTGAAATTCTGCCGGAAGAACTGGCTGATCAGCCGCGGCTTGTCCGAGATCACCGCGAGCGGCGTGTCGTCGCCCATCGACCCGATGGCTTCCTTGGCGGTTTCGACCATCGGGGCGAGGATCAGCTCCATGTCCTCGAGCGTCTGTCCTGCCGCGACCTGGCGGCGCGTCAGTTCGGCGCGATCGTAATGGCCGGGCTGGTCGGCGGGCGCGGGCAGGTCGTCGATGGTGATGAACTCGCCGATCATCGCGGCATAATTGGCTTCGCCGGCGATGCGGTCCTTGATCGCGGCGTCATCGAACAGCACGCCCTTGTCCAGATCGACCGCGATCATCTGCCCCGGACCCATCCGTCCCTTGGCGACGACGCTCGATTCGGAGATTTGGACCATGCCCGTCTCCGAGCCGACAATAAGGAGGCCGTCCGAAGTCTGGGTGTAGCGCAAGGGACGCAGCGCATTCCGGTCCACGCCCGCCACGGCCCAACGGCCGTCGGTCATCGCCAGCGCGGCAGGGCCATCCCACGGCTCCATCACGCTCGCCAGATATTTGTACATCGCCAGATGGCTCTCCGGCGTGTCGTCGTCCCACGCCTCGGGCACCAGCATCAGCTTGGCGGTGGGGGCGTCGCGGCCCGAACGGCAGATCGCCTCGAACACCGCGTCCAGCGCGGCGGTGTCCGATGCGCCCGCCGGGATCACCGGCTTGATGTCCTCGCTCTGCTCGCCGAACGCGATGCTCGCCATCTTGATCTCGTGGCTGAGCATCCAGTTCTTGTTGCCGCGGATCGTGTTGATCTCGCCATTGTGCGCGAGACAACGGAACGGCTGGGCCAGCCACCATTGCGGGAAGGTGTTGGTCGAATAACGCTGGTGGAAGATCGCAACCCGGCTGGTGAAGCGCTCGTCCTTGAGGTCGGGATAGAATTCGCTGAGGCTCTCGGCGAGGAACAGCCCCTTGTAGATGATCGAGCGCGTCGACAGCGAGCAGATGTAGAATCCGCTGATCTGCGCGGCGATCACGCGCTTCTCGATCCGGCGGCGGACCAGATAGAGGTTCTTCTCGAATTCGGCGGCGTCGACCGCATCGGGCATCGGACCCGCGATCATGATCTGCTCGATCTCGGGGCGCGTCGCCTGCGCCTTCATCCCGATGACCGAAACGTCGACCGGCACCTGGCGCCAGCCATAGATGGTGTAGCCGGCCTCGATGACTTCCGATTCGACGATCGTGCGGCAGCTTTCCTGCGCGCCCAGATCGGTGCGCGGCAGGAAGATCATGCCGACGGCGAGCCGGTTCGGCATCACCCGATGCCCGCCCGCTGCGATCGCGTCGTCGAAGAAGCGCACCGGCAGGTCGACATGGATACCGGCGCCATCACCGGTCTTGCCGTCGGCATCCACGGCGCCGCGGTGCCACACCGCCTTCAGCGCATCGATCGCCGACTGGACGACGCGGCGCGACGGCTGACCGTCGGTCGCGGCGACCATGCCCACGCCGCAGGCATCGCCTTCGAACTCGGGACGGTACATGCCCTCGCGGGCGAGGCGGGTGCGTTCGCTATCGGTCATTGGCTGGTCTCGGGCTTGGTCGGCGGCGGCAGGTGCGCGGTCTCTTTCTCGATGCGCTTCATGACGGCGGGCATCACGCGCATCATCTCGGGCGCGGCAGCGGACATTTCCTGCACCATCTCGGGATCCATGAAGGTCAGCAGATAGTCTTGCGCGAAGGCGGCGCCCGTCGGCGTCGCGAAGAACGCGTCCATTTCGCCGAGCTGCTGAAGCGTGAAGCGGCGCGCGAAGGATTTGCCCAGCGCGACGCGGACGCGCGGTTCGAGCTTGTCCATTACCTTGCCCATTTCGTCGCTGATCACGCGCGTCATGATCGTCATGCGCTCGCGAAAGGCGGGGTCGCGCTCGGCGGCGATCTGCTCGAGCGTCTTGCCCCTGGTGTCCTCCTCGCCGAGCTCGGTGGGGGTCAGCCCGCTCATCTGGCCGATCATCGCATCCATCATCTGCGGAAAGGCGTCGCGCATCATGCGCAAATAGACGCCCTGCGGCACCAGCTTCGCGACGACTTTCCCCGCTACTGCGAGCCGCGCCGGATCGGCCGGCGCCGTTTGCAGAGCAGCCGGCGGGACAGTCTGCCCCGCCGCAGCGCCGGGCAGCGCCAGCGCAAGCGCCAGAGCGATCGTCGATCCTTGTGCCCTCACGATGCCCGTCATGCGGCAACCCTCGCCTTCGCCCGCATCCACGCATGCATGTGCGCCGCCACGTCGCGGCCGTCGCGGATCGCCCAGACGACGAGGCTCGCGCCGCGCACGATGTCGCCCGCCGCGAACACGCCGTCGAGGCTGGTCATCATGGTCCTGCCGTCGGTGCGCAGCGTGCCCCAGCGCGTTACGCCCAGCCCTTCCGAACCGAACAGCCTGGGCAGATCCTCGGCTTCGAAGCCAAGTGCCTTGATCACGAGGTCTGCGTTGAGCTGGAACGCGCCGCCGGGATCGACTTCGGGCGCGCGCCGGCCGGACGCGTCGGGTGCACCCAGCCGCATCTTCGACGCGCGCACGCCGGTCACCTTGTCGGTGCCATCGAACGCCTCGGGCCCGGAGAGCCAGACGAACTCGACGCCTTCCTCCTCGGCATTGGCGACTTCGCGCTGCGAGCCGGGCATGTTGGCGCGATCGCGGCGATACAGGCACTTCACCGATGCCGCGCCCTGGCGGATCGCGGTGCGGACGCAGTCCATCGCGGTGTCGCCGCCGCCGATCACGACGACGTTCTTGCCCACGGCATTCAGGCTGCCATCGTCGAATGCGGGCACGACGTCGCCGAAGCCCTTGCGGTTCGAGGCAGTCAGATAATCGAGTGCCTCGACCACGCCCGCAGCGCCGACTCCGGGCGCCTTGATCGCGCGGGCCTTGTAGACGCCGGTGGCGATCAGCAGCGTGTCGTGGCGCGCCCGCAGTTCTTCGAGCGTGGCTTCGCGGCCGACCTCGAAGCCGGTGTGGAACGTGATTCCCGCCTCTTCGAGTCGGGCGACGCGGCGCATGACGATGTGCTTCTCGAGCTTGAAGCCGGGAATGCCATAGGTCAGCAGCCCGCCGGCGCGGTCGTGCCGGTCATAGACGTGCACGTCATAGCCCATCTCGCGCAGATATTCGGCGGCGCTGAGACCCGCCGGCCCTGCGCCGATGACTCCCACGGATTGGCCGCGTGCCGGGCCGACGCGGACGGGCTCGACCCATCCTTCGTCCCATGCCTTGTCGGTGATGAACTTCTCGACAGATCCGATCGTCACTGCGCCGTGGCCGGAGAATTCAATCACGCAATTGCCTTCGCACAACCGGTCCTGCGGACAGATGCGACCGCAGATCTCTGGCATGGTCGAAGTCGAATTGGAGAGCTCGTACGCCTCGCGCAGCCGCCCTTCCGCCGTCAGCCGCAGCCAATCGGGGATGTGATTGTGCAGGGGGCAATGCACCGAGCAATAAGGGACGCCGCATTGCGAGCAGCGCCCGGCCTGCGCCTTTGCGTCGGGCACGGCATAGCGATCCGCGATCTCCCGGAAATCCTCCGCGCGGAGTTCAGCCTCGCGCTTGGCCGGATACTCCTGCCCTCGCGCCACGAATTTGAGCATCGCATCGTCTGCCATGCGAGCCCCTTATTCCAAGGGCGCGTGACATAAAAGGCAGTAACACTGCCCTATTTATCGATTCATCTGGTGGAAAGCTCAATTTGCAACATTATTGCGCAGAAATAAAGGGCCGATGCGGTCCTACCGCATTCCCAGCCACACCAATGCTGCTGCCCCGGCGACGATTCGGTACCAGGCAAAAGGCGCAAAACCGTGCTTGGTGACGATCGCGAGGAACGCCTTCACCACCGCAAGCGCCACCACGAAGGAAACGACAAAGCCCACTGCGATCAGCCCCAGGCTGTCGGCGGTGATCGCATCCCGGTGCTTGTAGAGCTGCAATACCGTCGCTCCGGTCAAGGTCGGCAAGGCGAGGAAGAAACTGAAGTCGGCGGCGGTGCGGCGGTCGATGCCGAGTGCCATCGCCCCCATGATGGTCGCACCCGAACGGCTGACGCCGGGGATCATGGCGAGGCATTGCACGAGGCCGATCTTGATCGACTGCATGGTGGAGACTCCCGAGATGCCGAACACGTTCTCGGTCCGGGCGAGCTTTTCGATCACGAGAATTGCCACGCCTCCGGCAATCAGCGCCCAGGCGACGACCACGGCATTCTCGAGCAGCGCATCGATCTGATCGCCGAAAGCCAGGCCGAGGACCACCGCGGGAACGAAGGCGATGAGCAGGTTACGCACGAAGGCGACCGAGGCCGCCTCCCAGCGCAGCAGGCCCTTGAACACCGCAAGGAAGGTCCGCCAATAGAGCACTACGATCGCCAGGATCGCGCCGGGCTGGATGGCGATGTTGAACACCGCCCATTGCGCGGCATCATAGCCCATCAGCTCGCTCGCGAGGATCAGATGGCCGGTCGACGATACCGGCAGGAATTCGGTGACGCCCTCGACGATGCCGAGCAGGATCGCGACGAGAAGTTCGGTCATAAGGGAGAGGCCTCTCGTTCACGCGGCAGCCGGCCCCGTGCCGGCGGCCTTTATCGGGCAGGATTTCAGGCGGCTTCGCCCAACTGGCCGAATCGGCCATGGCGGCGGAAACGAACCAGCCAGTTCGGCGCGACGGCGGCCAAAGGCGTCGGCGTCAGGCCGAACTTCCCGAACCCGCCGGCGCCGGCCGAAACGACATTGTCACGCTGGAGCATGCGCCACTGATCCAGCGTGATCGGCGCGCCCGGCAGCGCACCGAACAAAGCGACGAGGCCACCCAATGCATCGGGCAACTCCATGAAATGCGCGTCGCGTCCGATCGCACCGGCGATCCAGCGATGGAGCTCGGCCATGGTCACTATGTCGGGACCGCCCAGTTCGTAGATATGACCGCCATGCGCGGCGGGATGTGCCAAAGCCTTCACCACCGCCTGCGCGACATCGGCGACATAGGCCGGCTGGAACTTCACCGTGGGTCGCAGCACCGGCACGACCGGCGCGTTCGCGATCAGCCCGGCAAAGCGGTTCACGAATGCGTCCTCGCGGCCGAACAGGAGCGACGGCCGCAGGATCGTCGCGGACGGAAACGCATCGCGCACCGCACGCTCGCCCTCGGCCTTGGTGCGGCCATAAGCGGAAGGCGATTCGGTGTCGGCACCCAGCGCGGAGAGTTGGACCAGCGCCTCGACCCCGCCGCGCCGCGCCGCTTCGGCGACATTACGGGCGCCGTCGACATGCACCGCGCGCATCTTCGCGCCGAATGTGCCCGCCAGATTGACGACGAAATCGGACCCCTCGATCGCGCGGGCGACCGAACCGGGCGCCGTAACGTCCGCCGCGGCGAACTGGGTCTGGCCGAGCCCGCCGAGCGGCTTCAGGAACCAGGCATCGCGCGGCCGCTTCTGCGCGACACGAACCCGCGCGCCGGCGCGATAAAGTTCCTGCGCGACATAGCGGCCCAGAAATCCGCCGCCGCCGATCAGCGTTACCAGCCTGTCCTTCATGCCTGCCTCTCGAGCCTCGTAGCGAGCTGCCCCCATGCCGCGTGACTACGAAAACGGCAACCCGCCTCAATTCAGGGCTCGTGCATCCGAAGTCGGTGCTCCGCCTGCGAAGGCAGAAGCGTGCCGCGGACGATTGCTGTCATTGCAAACGCGTATCGAGATCCCGTCGGCATTTTCTTGGACGAACGTTCGACGCTCGCGCATTCGATCCCGATTAGCGTCCGCCCGACTCATGCCGGGATTTCCCGCGGCAAGTCGGAAACAGCGCCCCGCGGGGTGCCGTTCGTGATGGAGACCAAGCTGCCATGTTCGCATTTCCCTCGCCGGCACGCGCCGATCCGACGTCGGAGTGCAACGACGGGCCCGCGCCCATGTGGGACGAATTCCTCTGCCACGGGGGACAGGAGCACTGCGACGGACAGGACAGCACGGCCAGCGGGGACAATAGCATCGCGATCGGGTAAAGCAGCGCCGCCGCCGTTTTCAGCCCCGCATTGGGAGCGCAATAGCACCGCGACGGGCCGGCGACCGAAGCGAGCGGTGAGAGCAGCACCGCAATCGGCCAGCAGGCGCGCGCCCTGCATGCAGGCAGCATCGCGCTGGGCCAAGGGTCGGTGACCAACCGCGACAACGGCGTTTCCCTTGGTAGCGGCGGCGCCGAGCGTCAGCTGATCAATGTTGCCGCCGGCACGGCGGCGGCCGATGCGGTCATTTTGAATCAGCTCGACGCGGTGTCGACCGCTGCCGGGGCGACCGCCAACACCGCACTGGCGAATGGGGCCTATTTCCGCGCCAACAACAGCGCGCCAGGCTCGCGGGCGACCGGCACCGATGCCGTTGCCATCGGCCCGTCCAATGTTGCCGGACGCAACCGTTCGGTCGCATTGGGTGCGGGTGCCCGGGCGATCAATGGCCAGGCCGTGTCGATCGGCGCGGGCAATGTCGCCTCCGGCAACGGCGCGGTTGCGATCGGCGATCCGAACATCCCATATGATTCTCAACCGCCGTAAAGCCCGCGATGCTCAGGGCGGAACCCCGGAGGCGCGGAGGGCGCGCGCGGCCGGCGACGCCGGACCGCGTGCGGTATTGTACCACAATCGGTGTCCGCTGGAATTCAGGAGTCGTGCCTTGCCGGGAATGGGCCTGATCAACCGAAGGGCTGGCGCGTACGCGAGAGAGCGGCTGCGGCGTCCTGAATCGACGGATCGAGTGATTTTACGTCCTTTTTTTGATTCGATGGGTTGACGGGTGGGGACGCCCCCCATAGATGAGCGCTCCCGGCACGATGCGAAAGCGTCGCCGGCTTTCACGGTGGTCTTCGGCCGACGCGAAAAAATCATACTCACTGGTTTCCTGGCGGACTGTTCTGCAGTCTGCCATGCGCCTTTGAGTAGCGCCTCACTTTCGGGTGCGGCGTCGCTCTTTGACATAGTGATTGAGATGAAGGGACATGTGGGCGGCGGCTCCGGTTTCTGGCGGCTTCAAGGCGTCGGAGGATCGGTTAAAGCTAAGCTG